>NZ_BAAHAD010000002.1:0-1368775 GCF_054777855.1 Spirosoma jeollabukense | reverse complement strand
TCGGTCAGTGGTTGCCACTGCTTGGTCATTACTTTGTTTCTTGGTCGATACAAAGTTGACTCGGCTACCAGTCCTTATCAATTCCCCAACAAACTCTTAGTGGTATCGTGTATGAGAGTAAATTATATTTTTTTGATGAATATACAGATCATTCTACTGATCATATTCAAAAAGTATTGAGTGCAGTTGAAGATATAATAACTCAAGAAACATTTCTATTACTAAATTCTAAAGATATAACAGTTATAGTTTTGGCAGTATTATTACATGATATCGGAATGCATACCAGTTTTGCCACTTTCAAAGCACTTGTTGTAGATAATGCATATGATGATGTCCAAGAAGAATCAATTGATTCAAAAAAGTGGCACGTTCTTTGGGAAGAATATTTAGATGAAGCAAAAAAATTCAGTAGTAAACAAAGGAGTGCTATTTTTGGTGACAGTGAATTTGAATTTAGTAGACCGAATCTAGTTAGGAAAGGATCAATTACCGATGACGAAAAAAAATTAATAGGTGAATTTATTAGAAGGCATCATGCAAGGCTTGCTCATGAGATTGCATTTAAAGGAATTGTAGGAGAAAATGGGCAAACTATTGATTTTGCACCAAATCTACCAAAATTATTACGCCAATTGACCGCTATAGTGGCAAGAAGTCATGGAATAAATATTCGTCAAACTTATCCTTTTTTAGAATTAGTAGGGGACAAAGCTTGGAAATTACCTGACCAAGTGAATGTAATCTTTCTAATGGTGTTAATTAGAATTGCTGATTATTTTCAGTTTGGTTCTGATAGAGTCAATCCGAACGCCCTAAAGTTAAAAACCTTTGGAAGCCCTATATCTCAATTTGAACACGATAAGCATCTTTCTATAGATTTTATACAACAAGATACTACTGACAAGGAAACCTTATTTGTTAAGGCAAATCCTAAGACTAGTGTTATGTATGTAAAACTAAAAGATTTATTTAAGGATATTCAATATGAATTAGATTTATCTTGGGCTGTCCTAGGTGAAGTTTATGGATATGTTGACAGGGAATCACAGCCCAAGATAAAATATAGGAGAATCAATTCAAATTTAGAAAGTTTAAATTTTCTTAATAGTATACAATACATACCTGCCAAGATCACATTTGAAACGGATGTTGATTTACCAAAGTTACTAGTAGCTCCCCTTTATGGAAATGATCCATCTTATGGAGTTAGAGAAATGACACAAAATGCTGTTGATGCTTGTAGAGAAAGAGAGTTTGAAGAAATTAAAAATACTATTAGTTATTCCCCTACGATTACAATTGGAATAATTAAAGAAAATGATATATATTTCTTTATAATAAAAGATAATGGAAAAGGAATGACTTTATCTGAATTAAAAAACTATTTCCTTAAAGCTGGCTCGTCTTTTAGAAAAAGCCTTGATTGGCAATTGAAATACACCAATGAAGAGGGTAAAACACAAATCCAAAGAAATGGAAGATTTGGAGTTGGAGTATTAGCTGCTTTTTTATTGGGAGAGAAACTATACATTGAAACTCGAAACATGCACAGTACAGAAGGATATTCCTTTGAAGCTGAGATAGATACAGAGCAAATAGAAATTAACAAAAGGACAGATCTGAGTGTAGGAACATTCATAAAAATACATATAAAAGCAAACGTCATTAAAGCATTGAATAACCCTCAGCAAAAAATTTGGCATGAATGGTATGTTTTAAATTCCCCTTATATTGAGTATATTAATGAGTCAGACCTAAAGTTCAAACCTAAAGTTTTTAATCTACCAAATGACAACGATAGATTACCAAAAACTTTTCATTCAATAAAACCGAGCGGTTTAAATAAGGTTATTTGGACTTATGATAAAGATTACAGACAAAATAAATTAACATGTAATGGCATAGTAATTCCAACGAAACCAACAATTTCTTATCCAAAACTCCTAAATTCATACGAAACAGATACAATTATTAGAGTAACACCAACAATATCTATCTTTGATTATGATGGAACATTACCTTTATCATTAAATAGGAATAAGATTGATGGAATCCTTAGTTTTTCAGATGAATTAGTGAATGATATTTATAAAGATATAATTGCCTGTTTACTTTGTTTTAAATTCGAATCCTATTTAACTGAAAATCAAATTCATATCACAACTCAATCCTTTTATCACCCAGCTTTTTACGATCCAGGCAATGCTGTCAATCGAAGTGACATAAGTAATATTTTACATTCAAAAGACGGATTTATCTACAACTATGGATATTTTACGAATAAGCTTACATCAAAAACATTAATTAATATTTTCTCTAAGTCAGATG
The DNA here is from genome assembly GCF_054777855.1 of Spirosoma jeollabukense. Taxonomy (NCBI): domain Bacteria; kingdom Pseudomonadati; phylum Bacteroidota; class Cytophagia; order Cytophagales; family Cytophagaceae; genus Spirosoma; species Spirosoma jeollabukense. The sequence continues at coordinate 1,366,444 of NZ_BAAHAD010000002.1, read as the reverse complement.
AATTAGATTTAGCATTCGAGGAATCTATCAGTAGTCAATACTTATTTAATATTCAAGTTGAACAGAAAGTTCGATTATCCTATAATGACAATATTGTCGAACCATTACAAAGATGGGATGTAGGAGGTCGAATTACAATGAGAAAACAGGATTATGATGCGGTATTTGATCCCACTAAAAATAGAGCACGTAAAGGGTTAAAAGATAATCATGTAATTGACTTAGAGAAAGATGGTTGGGTAACATATTCAGAGAAATATATTAAACCTATTAATAAAAAATTATTAAAAGTGTTTACTGAAAAGCAAGATATAGTAGCGATAAAAGAAATTCCGCTGATAAAAACAAAATCCGAAAAGATTTTTGATTCTTTATTGGAAAGATATATTGGAAAAAATGTGATTATTCCTTACGATATTGAATCGCGTCAAGATATGTTTAAAAAATCCTTTACTGAACTCGAAGTTTATTGTGAAAAGTATTTGTGATACTTCTGCTGTAAGTTTTTATTCAGCAAAATTTTTTTTCACAAAACTTCAATTTAGTTATAGTTATTTTTTGAAATGATGTGTGAATGAGCCTGTAAAGCTTATGATTGCTTGGTAGAGCTTCTAAAAAAGCCATATTACTTCTGTGAACCAACTACTTTATGGACTGATTCACGCATTAATAAACTATTTTAGAGTCTAATTTAAGTCAATCTTTTCCTTGTTACGTTTTATTTGTCGTATCCTTCTGTATTTTGCATGCTTCCTCACCTCGATAGTCCTTCAATAGTCTTCTGTGTAGACCTTCGATAGTCCTTCGAAGTCTTATTGAAAGTCCTGTCCAAAGTCCTCTTGTTATCAAAATAGGATGCATTTTAGTGTATACGGTATCATTTCGTAAAAGTCCCTGTAATTCTGCCATAAAGAGACATGCACTTTCACAAGTATTCTAAGCTACTGCTTCCTTGTAGGATTGTTAACACACCCCGCCCGTAAACAACAAATGCCCTTAGGTAAGGGCATTTGTTTAAATTTACTATCTGGTCAAAAGGTCATTCAAGATTGGATGTTCCGCTTTCTCCTTGCGGCTTTAGCACATCCATAACGGCAGTATGCGGAATCCATCCGTATGCTTTCATACTCACCATTACAGTGTAAACATATCTTTTGATAGTATACACTGCCGCTAATTCGTTTAACACGTAAGTATTTGAAATTTCGTACTGGTTTGGTCTCGTTTTTTGTTTCTACTTATCTGTTGTTTAGTCGTTTTTGGTCTCGATAGTCCTCTCATAGTCTTTCATTAGTCCTGTCAAGTCCTATTGAAAGTCCTCTTGGTATCAAAATAGGACGCATTTTGGACTTTGTAGTATCAGGATTATTTGGTGGCCTGCTTTATAAGACTGGGCGAACTACTGGCAAACAGAAACAATACCACTACGTAGTAGACTCGTTTCATAGGGCCTGCCCAGGGTGGTTTCCTGTGAATGAAGACCACGATCACTCAAGGCTCAACCTGGATTGACTAAACAGGCATAAAAAGCCCTGCATCGATGGGGATTCAGGGAGATCGATAAAATAGGGAAAGTCTCCTCTGCTCCGGCATGGCTAAGCTGGGCTGTCAATTAAAATCCAGAAGTTCGGGCTGAATTCATCACCAGCTATTTTTAGTATTGTATCCCCACCAACGGGTTTCAATTTAAACCATATGCCATCCTCTTTGTAGGGATCTTTGTTTATCTCAATAACACGAAATTGCGCGTTGGGCATAAAACCGCCAAAGTAGATGGTATCCGTACTGAACTTCCACGATTGAATCCTCTGCACGGAGATTTGCGTTTTAGGACAAACTGTATCTCCCACTTTGGGGGCCCGATTGGTGATGTACATTGATCTTATAGGAAGAAGTTAATTAGATAGGAAAGATAAAGCGCAGAATTATATCATATACCTTACCCAACTAGTGGCGGCAAAAGAAAGGGCCAGGTTGCTGGAATAACGTATCATTGACCATTGATACGTCTCATGAATTAAAGAAAGTGTTTTATCAATTAGTTGACTTAGTTATATCGGTAATTACTACTTTCGTATTCAGCAAGTTAATAAAAGCACAAATTATCTAAACAATTTACAATCCCTTTGGTATAAGTGATTTAACGTATAGTCTACCATAAGCCAAAACGACTACCGCTATGCATCGCTTTATCCGCTCACAGGGTCTATTGTCAACTCATTTAAGAGGGGCTTTCGTTAGTTTATGTCTATGGTGTCTGGTATTTTTTGACTGTCAGCCAGCAAACGCCCAGACGTTTCCAACCAACTTTACACAGGTAGCGGTGGCCACTGGGCTGAATGCCCCAACGGTAGCGGTGGCGGCCCCGGATGGTCGGATCTTTGTGGCGTTGCAAGGCGGAACCTTACGCGTTGTAAAAGACGGAACTCTGCTGCCTACTCCCTTCGTACAGCTCACCGTAAATTCAGCGGGTGAGCGAGGGTTGCTGGGCATCGCATTCGATCCGGCCTTCACCACCAATCAATTTGTCTACCTCTATTACACGGTTCCAACCAGCGGGACGGTTACGGTGCACAACCGGATCAGTCGCTTTACGGCCAATGGAGACGTAGCGGTAGCCGGTAGTGAAACCATCATCCTGGAGTTAGACGCGCTTAGTACAGCCACCAACCACAATGGGGGAACCATTGTATTTGGTCCTGATCAGAAACTGTATGTAGGCGTGGGCGAAAATGCTAATGGCAGTAATTCTCAAAATTTAGCTAATTACCTGGGCAAAGTACTACGTATTAATCCAGACGGTAGTGTGCCACCAGGTAACCCATTCACAACGGGGTCGGAAGCCCAAAAACGCATTTGGAGTTACGGTTTGCGTAATCCCTATACGCTTACCTTTCAACCTGTTACGGGCCGGTTATTTGTGAATGATGTGGGCCAGAGCACGTGGGAAGAAATCAACGAGGCCACGACAAAAGGGTTGAATTTTGGCTGGCCAACTGCGGAAGGAACGAGCAGTAATTCATCGTTCACCAACCCGGTGTATGCCTATCCGCATGGCAACGGCGACGGCGTTGGTTGCGCCATTACCGGCGGAGTATTTTATAACCCAACTACACCCAGGTATCCTGCTTCCTTTGTAGGCAAGTATTTCTTTCAGGATTATTGTAACAACTGGATTAACGTACTGGATTTAACTGGCCCAACCGCTGCTCGCTCTCCTTTCGCTACAGACCTGCCCGGTAATAGCTTAGGCCTAACGTTGGGTACGGATGGGTATGTGTATTATCTAAGCAAAAATTCGGCTTCTCTTTACCGAATTGTTTATACGGGCCCTGATTTGACGACGGTCTTGAACGTCACTCCCTCGCTGGCCTACAGCACGACGCCGGTAAGTCTGGTGCTTGACGTGTTTGAGATCAACTCAACCCCCACCAGTGGTACCATCAAGGTGTATATTACTAAAGACCCTCTTCTGACGCTAAGTTTCGATCCAACGGCCACAACCCTGGGAAGCCGCCCGGTGCAGAACAGCAACTGGAGTTTTGACGCGCTAAGCAATCCCAGCGCTTACGTACTGACATCAACACAGACCACCGGAGCCGGGGGTAAACTCTCGGTAGGGCTTAGCGGTACGCTCACACCGGGAAACACCAAAGGCAGCCTCAGTATCAGTGCCCTGGTGGAAGGCAGTGCTGTCGGTGAGGTGAGGGTGGTCAATAATTCCGATGCCGAGATGATCAACTATTTCAACAAGTGAGTTGGACTGGCGTAGGTAACTATTGAAAGGCCTGTAACGCCAGGTGTTCCACATACATGGTTGTTCGGTATATGTACTTAAGAACTGAACTTATCAGGAGTAGAATCAGAAAAAGGGTAGTTTAAATCTGGGCGTATTTTGTTGTTTAAATCGCTGAAAAGCTGTATCTTAAGGCAAACAACAACGACTAATAACATGCCACTTCGTCCAGATTATAGCCTGGTAAAAATTAACCATTGGCGACTGCTTTTCCGCAATCATTGGTCCAATCATTTCAACGAAAACTTTGTCTTTATCATGGGGAGTACATGGCAGGGCTACAACCTGAAAGTTTATCAGATAGGCCTTTTTAACTTTAGCCTGTGCCTGCTGATCGATCCCAGTTGGCAAAAGAGATGACTCGTTTTGCACCAGGCCAGTTCATAAAGCTGGGGTAATTTCAGGTATAAAGTACCTGAAAAACGAACAGAGATAGGTAAGTGATTAGGGGTAAAACACGGGCAGCGTATTGAAAACGTAGCGTTGTTCGAGTAGGTTACGGATGAGAATTGTAACCAGAGTCGGGCAGTTTGCCGTCTTGAGAATCAACGTAATAAGAAGAGTACGAAGCGTATGGGTCCAGATAGGCGAAGTACAATACGTATTGAGGGAAACCACAATAGCGTCTTCTTTGATTTTCAAGGCCTTATCTGCAATTTCAATAGTGACTTCACGATGATCTGACTAGTTATTTTGGCAAAGGGAGTTTTGCCTTGAACCAAATTCATTCGTCCGCAGGTAAGTTATGTTGAACCACTTAGGCTTATAAAGGTTGAGTGGGTAAACATACCTTTTAAATGATACGGCCATGAAGATGAACACGAAGCCTATAGTCAACCTGGAGGTGAGTCTTAAGGAATTGACCGATGCCTTTGCCCAGTTGCCGAACAACCCCGATGATCAACAACAGCACTATGCAGTCAGATTTCCCGTCACTGACGATTACGGCAATACGTCTGAACGACAACTGTTGTTTAGCTGGAACCACCACTACAACGACTGGGAGATCAATACAAAAGGGCACGATTTGCTCATCACGGCTTCCAGCCGCTAACTAGTCACGTAGCATAGCTATACATCAACCACTGGATGGACCATTACAGCAGGCATTGGTCGATTCAGTGGTTCTTTCTGGCACAGCGCCAGTTTAAAATTAGCACCAGCCTCTTCTGCTGCTGCTGACCGGGTGATTAACACGTATAGTAACGTTCGGCCTCATGCATTACTGAATTATTTAACCGCACCAGCTCCATCAAGTACATCAGCGAAAGCCTAAACTTCGCCGGAAGCGGTGCAATGGTGTTCATACAGGAAGGTGATATACGGAAGTGAGGATTATGAGGGGTTGTTCTGGTGATTTCAATACGTGCCCAACTCAATCGGTAGCCTATACGAGAGTGAGGAGCCGAATGACCGGCGAACCAGGGAGAAGTTGAGGAGTAAGCCCACAAAAGTGTGCAAAAAAGTCACCAATTTTCGTCAATACTAAGGCTTATACAATTGCTCAACCATTTGATTTACAAAATCTTATAACCCATTTACACTATTGGCATAATTTAGGTTAACCAACAGATGAACGAGCCTTTATCTCCAGTTGTTCGTTGCCCAAGGCAACCCTACCATAGATCGATATCGTTTTACTCAACGTTAGGAAAAACAAACATATTAAGAAGCTCGGTAGTGAACCGGGCTTTTATTTTAGCCTTATTTTACAATCCCAATAGCCACCATGGACGAGCACCCCATCATCTTTATTGACGCCGATGAAGATGATCATGATATGTTCAAACAAGCCCTGTCGGAGTTAGCCCTTTCTTATCCTGTAGTCGTTTTCGCCAATGGCCAAACCGCACTGGACTACCTGACGACAACCAATGAGATTCCCTTTTTAATTATTTCCGAAATTAGTATGCCGGGTATGAGCGGTCTGGAACTTCGGCAGCAAATTGATCAGGACCCTGAGCTTCGCAAAAAGTGTATTCCGTTTGTGTTCATGACCCACCCGATCGAAGATCAACTGGTAGAAGAAGCCTATGAATTAACCATTCAGGGACTCTTTGAAAAAAAGTCTACCTATACTGCCTGGAAATCTCAGGTAGGGGCCATCATCGCCTACTGGAGCGAGTGCCATCATCCCAAACGTTTTACGCGGTGAGTTTGGCTGGTTACCATAAAATACAGACAAAAGTCCATGATTACCGTAGGTTGTCCCCTGTCACGTATTGCTGCCAGTTATGCTGTTCAGTAAAGCCCAGCACGTCACGGATTTTGCGATTGGAAAACAAAGCTTCATGCTCACCTAGCTCACGCGTAATGGGCACCCCAGGAAAGAACCTTTCAGCCAGCTCTTTACTAGGAATAATAGCCCCGTTGTGATCGTTACCAGCATTGAAAATCTGATAGCCAAGGCCCTCTTTTTGCAAACATAAATCCACAATCTGGCCCAGATCACGTGCGTCGATGTAACAGAATGCATTCCGGCGTCGCACTTCAGGGTGCGTAAAATAATAGGGAAATAGCTCCGTGTATTCGTGCGGTTCGATTACATTGCCAATACGAAGGGCATATATATCAAAACCGGACCGGCGCTGGAAGCTGCGAGCGGTTTGCTCATTGACCACCTTCGATAAGCCGTAACTATCCATAGGATCCACATCATAATCCTCTTCCAGCGGCAACGATTTGGGATTGGTTTGTCCATCGGAAAAACAGATCCCATAAGTAGTCTCCGAGGAAGCAATAATAATCTTCTGAATGCCCAGTTTAACAGCGGCTTCAATTACATTGTAGGTACCCAGTGTGTTGACCCGAAAGGTTTCATTGTCCGGCTTGATTAAAATCCTGGGTACGGCCGCAAAATGGACAACCGCATCAAATTTGGGTACGCCGGTCCCTGGCTCCAGTTCAGCTAAGCCAGCATATGAACTCATGGCATTGAACATTTGTCCGGAATCAGTAATATCAGCGATCAGGTTGTCGACTCCTGGGTAATCCAGGGGCATCAGGTCTACATTCATGACGGTATGCCCTTGGGCAAGCAGGTAAGGAATGACGTGCCTGCCTGCTTTCCCCGATCCTCCGGTAAAAAATATTCGCTTTTTAGTCATAGGTGTGCTTCGGCTTGTGGTTGATCGTTAAAGCAACTGCTCTAACCAAATATGCATTTTTCAAGCCTGCTGTTATATAAACATTAGATTTGGAACCCTAAGGGCAACCTATAGTAGCGGTCAACTGCAATCAGTAGCACACAGAAACGAATCTGCTCAGCAAGCACACGTGCTCAAGTTTATCAGTTGTCATTGATACGTATTACTTCTCTGTTGGCAAGGCGATGGCCCTGTTTCATTAAAAAAGAGTGCTGTTCATAGCCCAGGGAATAGTGTTGCATTGCCCCAGTGGAAACGTCTATATAAGTGGGATTGTTTCCCTTCGTCCCAAACTAGCCAGGCCCGACACTTTTGGCCGGTAGTAATTCCGCTAAACATCCAGTTTCGGCACGAATAGGACAATAAAGTTTCTACAGGCGATAATTTATCTCGGCTAATCACACACGCACGTTTGAAGTGAATAAGTAGCTTTCGTTCGACACTACGCAGCAAGCGTCAAACTTCAAAGCCACCCACGTATCTTACAAAGCTGCGGATGCACTCATTCAGTTTACGGTCGATCTGGCGCAGGCGTATCCAAACGATGCGGGCGTGACCAGCGGGCAGCGAACGGTGCAATTAAATTGGGGTCAACATGTGCAGATTCAGGATGTCATTACACTTCTTTAACGCAGCATGTCATGACGTGCTATTCAGCCGAAGTTGGGAAACCCGGCGAATTGATCATTCATTATGCGCTAAAACTGGGACAAGCCAAAGACTTTGTTCTGACCTACAACCACCAACAAATGCAGCCTGCTATCGAGAAAATAAAACTGGAGGCTCCAGAAGATAAAGGCATTATCATGAAATGGGGCGATACTATTTATCGGATTAACTTTCAGATACTATCCCCGAAGACGTCCGACAAGCTGACGATCAAACTAGCCGAGAAGTGAGGCACTGGAGATTCTATCGACCTTTATCACCTAATAAACGGTTCGACTAAAGCACGTCGATTCAGTTTATGGCGGTTTGCGTTGCAGATTGAATCGCACTGGCATGACGCAAAAAAGCCCCGATGGATAGGACCATTGAGGCTTGAGACGTCTAATGAATTATAAACGCTGTTTTGGCTCTTTTATTGTGTCCTATGAAACAGAGCGGGCTTTATTTAGCACTATATTTATAGACGCTAATTAGCGTCCCGTTCCGTCTTTGGCTACCAAAGTAATTGTTTTTTGATCAGGCTGACCACTGAAAAATCTATCCAGTACCGCCTGAAAAACGGGGTCAGTGTTTTCTACCAGGCTGAATAAAGTCATGCTGGACCGCAGTTTCAAATCATCGGGACTTCCCAGGATCTGATTAGCCGTTTTACCCTGGATACGTAGCATCGCGTTGGCTATTTCAATCAGGCGACTTCCCAGAACAGGGTGGTCCAGGTACTCTTTGGCTTCGGCTAAATTGTTGATGGCATAGTGGGTGGCCATATGGCTAAAGCCTAACCCCGTAAGCTGGGGAAAGATATACCACATCCAGTGACTTTGTTTTCGTCCATTCCTGATCTCAGCCAGTGCTGTATGGTAGTCTCGCTCCTGGGCGTCAACAAATCGCGTCAAGTTGTTTTCTGATGTCATGATGATTCCGTTTACTGTAAACTTATGAAGGCGCATACTGATCTGGTAAACCTTTATTGGGCTCGTTTGTCTTACTCTTTAACCACTATTCATCGGTGGAAGTGATTTAGCTGCATCTGGTAGCCTGAAGCATTCACAAAACATCGACTCCTTAACGTAATCGCTTATGAATGATGCGCCATTAACCCTATATGACACTAGCGAACTCGCCCGTGCTGTCACGACCCGGTATGAAAACATCCTGCTTGCTGCGGTGAATGACCATGTAGTTAAACTAAGTGTCATGACGGAGCCCTATTACTGGCATTATCATCCCAACTCAGACGAGACCTTTATCGGGATGGAAGGTGTATTAATCATTGAGCTGGAAACAGAAACGATCGAGTTACGGCCTGGTCAACTGGTTACGATTCCTAAAAACACCGTTCATCGAACTCGGCCCCAAGGCGCACGTTCAGTGAATGTAACTATTGAGCATGACCAAATTGAAACCGTGCCGATTGAGATTTAAACAGGTGGGTAGCGGGTTACTTGTTTGTTATCAGCAACTAGTCCTAAAACCGGTCAGAAAAACCTCCGGTTTATAGTCGATAGTTACAACTATCATCTACGACGCTTACGCATAGGACAGCCATACGCTATTTATTTTCAGTCTGGACTGACTTCTGGAAGTCCAGGTTATACACAACTTTCTTTTTCGGTCAACTCTGGTTTGTCAGCCCTTATCTTTACAGGGCTAAATTTTTGTAACGTCCGTTCCATATACAACCTATTATATATTCCTGTTTGATGCTCACGTCGCTTATCCATTATATACAAGAACGGTCATCCAGTTTGCTTACCGAAGCAGATATCAGCTTGCTCGAGGAAGCGTTTATTCCTAAAAAATTAAGAAAAAGACAATTTCTGTTACAGGAAGGTGAAGTCTGCAAATACATTGCCTTCATTGTGAAGGGAGCTACCCGCCAGTATACCGTCGACGAAAAAGGGTACGAGCATGTACTCAACTTATGCATCGAAAACTGGTGGACCTCTGATCGCGAGAGCTTTCACAAAGAAATACCCTCTATCTACAACATAGATGCCTGGGAAGAAACCGAGTTGCTGTTATTACCCAAGGCCAATGGTTATTACGAACGGGTTAATACTATTCCTGCCTTCAACGAAATGCGGATAAAGCTCGATGATAATCAGCACATAGCGGCTCAGAAACGCTTGAATACGTCCATCAACTACACCGCTGATTATCGCTACCAGGAATTGATCAAACTATACCCCGAATTTTTGCAGCGTTTTCCGCAGCACATTGTAGCGTCTTACCTGGGTATAACCAAAGAAACACTTAGCCGGATTCGGCATCAATCGACAAAAAAGTAAAGTGGAACGGTTCGCTATAGCTACTCAATACGGCCTTTTTGAGTACAACAAACTATAAAACGCCTGTTCCTTCTCCTACAAAGAAGGGATTTGTGAAACGCCCTCATTTTCGACGTGGGCAGTTCCTCTTCTAACTAAACTTACTGCTGTGGTTTTGCTTCACCAACCAATTTTCCACGGTATATGTAAATTTGAGCCGCAGGGACAAACGATTTGAGCCGTAGAAGAAACTAATTCGCGTTTCGACGTTTGATCTTTGTGGCATGAAAAACAGCACAAAAATTCAGTTGGGCCCAAATGGCCCTTTCGTGTCTAAACTTGGTTTAGGCTGCATGCGCATGTCTTCCATCTGGGGCGGTTCCACACCTGACGAGTCAGAAAGCATCGCTACGATCCAGGAAGCCCTGAATCGCGGTATTAATTTTTTGAATACCGGAGACTTTTACGGGGCTGGTCATAATGAAATGCTGATCGGCAAAGCCATTAAAGGAAGGCGCGAAGATGCCTTCATCAGCGTTAAATTCGGTGCCATCTTCCACAACGGTCAGTGGTTGGGAATGGATCTGCGACCCATTGCTATCAAGAATTTTATTAACTACTCGCTGACTCGCCTGGGTATTGACACCATCGACCTCTACCAGCCTAGCCGAATGGATAATAGCGTGCCGGTGGAAGACATCATTGGAACCGTTGCCGACCTGATAAAAGAAGGTAAAGTGCGTACCATTGGCGTATCGGAAATTACGGCTGACCAGCTTCGTAAAGCGAACGCCATTCACCCCATCAGCGCGCTGGAAATCGGCTATTCGCTGGCCGACCGTCAAATCGAAAGCGACCTGCTGCCAACAGCCAAAGAACTAGGTATTGGTATAGTGGCCTTCGCCAACACGGCCGAAGGCTTATTGACCGGTGAACTGAAAGCACCGCTTGCCGAAAACGATTACCGTACCCATTTCTCCCGTTTTCAAGGTGAAAACTTAATCCATAACCTGGAAAAAGTCGATGTCTTGAAGCAATTAGCCAGCAACAAAGGATGTACGCCAACCCAGCTGGCCATCGCCTGGGTGAAGGAGCAAAGTGATCATATCATGCCGTTAGTGAGCATGAGTCGTCGGTCGCGCTTACCGGAAAATATCGCAGCGATGGATATTGTCTTTACATCGGAAGAAATGAACACGTTGAACACTACGTTTGCCATAGGCGCTATACACGGTGGCACTTACTTACAACGCTAAATGACTAGTCCAGCCGAAATTCTTCCGGGCGTGATTTTCTATTCGTACCTCTCCGCTGAGCGGAAGGAGAAAGTTTGTTTCTGGAACCACCATACCTTGATATTGCAGGTTTCGGGACAGTTTACCCTGGAAACCTCCGGGCAAAAAATTTCGATGACCGGGGGAGAAATGCTGTTGATCGGTAAAAATCAGTTGGGTACGCTCACCAAAACACCGCTCCCTGGCGGCCACTATGAAACAATCGTGATATCCCTGCAGGAGGACCTGCTGCGCAAGATCGCATTGGAAGACAAGCTCGAAGCAGACCGGAAATATATCGGTCCGCCAAACCTCCTGATTCCTTCCAACGAATTCCTGCAGGGCTATTTTCACTCTATTGTTCCTTACGCCCGAAGCTCAGGAGCGGCCATGACGGACGAAATGGGCATCCTGAAAGTGAAAGAAGGCGTTAAATTGTTATTGCTTGCCCTGCCAGGGCTTCGCAGCTTTTTATTTGACTTTTCAGAACCTTACAAGATTGATCTGGAAAAGTTCATGCTTACTAACTTTCATTTCAACGTTCCCATTGAAAGATTCGCGCAGCTTACCGGCCGCAGTCTGGCCGCTTTTAAACGCGATTTTGTGAAAACGTTCGGCGCCCCACCCCGTCATTGGCTACAGGACAAACGGCTGACTGAAGCAAAGCACCTCATCGAAGCCAAACATCAAACCCCCTCGGCCATTTACCTCGACCTGGGGTTTGAAAGCCTGTCGCACTTCTCCCATTCCTTCAAGAAAAAGTTTGGTATGGCCCCTACTGCCCTGAAGTAGGGGCTTTCTCCAGAATAATTTACCAGTTTCCAAAACAGTGGCTTAAACTGTCTCAGATAGGGATAAGAACCTGTGTGCTAAACGGGAAAGCCGGACGTTATGACAGCAAAGGGCATTACGTTACTATTCGTTCTGGTGGGAAATGGTCGATGAAAGTGGCGAATAGTACGTTATGATGCAGACTAAACTGGACTGTAAACCAGCCAGTTAGTTAGCACCCCAATTTTGGGCTAGATACCTATCAACGGAGGAGAGCGGGAAGAATATCGTTTCTAATTCTGTTACATTGGCCGAATAGCCAACGGTTTCAAACCAGGTAAACATAAGCGCTGTTTCTTCGCCTGCCTGTTCCCGGAAGCTATCAAACGACATTTGCTGATACCGCACGGGTTTATTAACTACCTGGCTGAATGTTTCGGCCAGTTTTGTCATCGGTATGTCAACGCTGGCTACGTCGATCTCTTTTCCAACAAATCGATCTCTGTCGGCAAACACCGTGGCGACCATGCTGCCGTAATCCTGCTCAGATAGTTGCTGTAATGTTGTTTCGGGACGTAGTGGAAGTTCGATAAGACCTTTATCAATCATATCCCGCATACCCCTGTAATTATACATAAAGTAAACAGGGCGTAGAATGGTATAGGGTAAGTCAATCATTCGGATATGCTCTTCGATGGCGTACTTACTCTCAAAATGCGGAATGCCCGTATGACGATTGGCACTACCCACCGACGAATAGACGAAGTGATTGACAACCGCTTTTTTAGCCAGATCGGCTAGTGTTTTTCCCTGTTTGACTTCCGTATCGGCACCGTGTGAGAAGTCCTGCATGGAAAAGACACCATAGGCGTCGAGTAGGGCCTCATCTAATGACTTTATGTCCTCAAAATCACCTTCTACTAATTCAGCTCCCAGCGATTCGAGTGCTTTTGCTTTCTCGCTCGCTTTATGCCTAACCAGCGCCCGAACCGTGAACGTCCCCTGTTCCAATAGGCTTTTCGTTACAGCACTCCCCTGATTACCGGTAGCGCCTGTAACCAGAATAACGGGTTTCACAGTCATGTGGTAGCTAATTTTAATACCAAAAAGAATGGCTTTACACTGGCCTGATGTAGTCCTTTACTGAGCATCCATGAACACAAACAGGTGCGCCACTTTTTCATTTTCCAGTACAAAAAAATCCATGCCGGTTAAGACATTCGGCTTGGGCCCGGTACGGATATCCCAGTATAGCCGAGCCCCATTTTGCGTACTTTCCATGGGTTTTGTCACCGTAAAGGTAAAATTGGCATCGCCCGCAAACAGCTTATCAATAAAGTCAGAAACGGCACTAGTGCCGGTAAGAATAAAATCCTTGTCATACATTTTTATCTCGTCGGCATAGATGGTTTGCATCAGTGCATCACGTGTTGTACGATCTTTTTCATTCCAGACAGCGGTATGGGTTTGCTGGAGCGTATTCATTAACTGGGCATCCATAAGTAGACTGGCTAGTTTGTTTCCTAAAACGATACGACATTACTGCTCAAAAGTAAGCGTTGTCGTTGGTGTCAAACGTTGATGTAGATCAACAAAACTAATTGCGTCACTCAGTTCTCCAGATCAAGATAGGCCCCCGAATGAACCTTGCGCCTGGTATCGCACTTAGTTATCATATATCAACAAGTGGCTGTGCGGCCCCAGGTTACCTTTGCCGTGGTTATGAATTACCACAGCACGTTTCTACTTTGAGAGGATCGAAGAATGCCATTTGCACATGAAAAAATACGGGTTTCTTATCGCCTTCCTGGTGTATGCTCAAGGTTTGCAGGCGCAACACCATCAGCACGTAACGCCGGATCAGACGCCTAAGCAAGTTTATCTGACCATGATGGATACGATGATGGTCCGCATGGGAGAAACACCGGCTGGCAATAGCCCTACCACTTCTTTTCTGCACCAAATGATCGTACATCATCAGGGAGCCATTGCTATGGCGAATTATGAAATCATTCATGGCAAAAATAGGGAGATGATTCAACTGGCCAAAAGCATCCGGGTCGAACAGAAAAGCGAAATTGAGCAGATGCAGCTCTGGCTGAAACAAGCTAATGCCGATGGTACGGGTACTCCCCCTCTGTTCCAGTCAGCCATGGACCAGACGATGGCCGTCATGATGAGCATGATGCCCCTAACCAATGCGCTGACGGATACCGATAAAGCGTTTGCCGCCGTCATGAAGCCACACCATCAAGCGGCTATCGACATGGCTAAAGTGCTGGTGCATTACAGCGGGAATGGGCCTGTAACCGCGTATGCCAAACAACTTATGGCCAGCCAGCAGATTGAAATTGACCAGATGTCGGACTTTTTAAAGTAATATGATGAACCAGAAACGTTTTCTTTTAGGCATGTTGCTATTGGGCAGCGTTACTACCCACGCCCAATCACGCTACGCACACGACCGGGTCTATACAGCCAACCAGGTGTCCAACACAGTGTCGGTAATAGACCCCTCGACCAATACCTTTTTGGGCGAAATCGACTTAGGTAAACCGTACCCCAACGTACTGTCGCCCTTGTATCGGGGGCAGGCGCTGGTGCATGGCCTGCGCTATCTGCCGACCAAAAAGCTACTGGCGGTGGTATCCATCGGCTCCAACTCCGTCACGTTTATTTCTACCGAAACCAACAAGGTGCTAAAAACGGTCTATGTCGGGCGCTCGCCCCACGAGCCGACCTTCACGCCCGATGGCAAACAGGTGTGGATCTCGGTGCGGGGCGAAGCCTATATCAGCGTGATCGACGTCGCCACCATGACCGAAGTAAAGCAGGTTCCGGTGGCTGATGGTCCGGGAATGGTGTCCTTTTCGCCCGATGGCAAGCTGGCCTACGTGTGTTCCAGCTTCACGCCTGAACTCGATATCATCAATACCACTACGTATAAGTCCGTAAAAAAGATACCCGTGGTCAGCCCGTTTTCGCCAAATATCTTCACCAGCCCGAAAGGCGAATGGGTTGCGTTTACGCACAAAGATGTCGGGAAGGTAACGGTATTGAATACCCGCACCCAGACCATCGCCAACGTGCTGAACACGGGGGCCATTACTAACCACGTAACGTTTACGAACGTTGGCAACAAACTGCTGATGCTGGCGACCGTGGGTGGCGAAAATAAAGTACGTGTGTTCGACCCGGCGCAGAATTTCAAACAAACCGATACGGTCAATGTGGGTACCCTGCCGCATGGCATCTGGGCGGCACCCGATGGGAAACTGGCGTATGTAGGCCTGGAGTATGCCGATGGCGTGCAGGGCATCAACCTGGAAACCATGCAGCCGCTACCGCCGGTGAAGATTGGGCAGAGTCCGCAGGCGTTGGTGTATGCCGGAAATGCCGTAACTGATATCAGGAACCCAGCCAACCTGACCCCATTAACCGATTCAGCCGCCACCCAGCTTATTACGCTTAACCCGGCAGGCAATAACGACCATGGACTGGGAAGGCTGGCCGTTCGTCCGGTTGGCCTAGCCGATCTAGTGGAACAGATTTTTTCAAATCTGCAACCCAATGGTACGTATATACTGGCGTTTACTCGCTCAAAAACAGCGCCTTACACAGCCGATTATGAGATTAATCGGTTCAAGGCAGATGACAAAGGAAAATACATGGGCCAGTCAACCGGCCTGGTCCGGTCAACCGAAAAAAAGGCAACTACGGACGCATATACGCATATCGTATTGGTTGACAATACAAGCCAGGACGTGGTTTTGATTGATCAACGCTGAATTAAAATAGACCGTAACCAAAAAGAGCACCTTTGACAGGTGCTCTTTTTGGTTAAATAATCGGCTATGTCTTCAGAAATAACGCGGTTACCTCACGTGGTCTGTCCGCCATCTACGTTCAGCGTTACACCGGTGATGTATTGAGCATCCTCACTCGCCAGGAACGCCACTGCAGCGCCAATATCTGCCGGGTTTCCATACCGCCCCAAAGCTACGGCTTGCAGCATGGCCGAACTATGCGGGCCATCAGCCGGATTCATATCGGTGTCGATTAGCCCCGGCTGAATGATGTTCGCGGTTATGTTTTTGCTTCCCAGATCTCTAGCCCAGCTTCTTGTATAGGCTGCCAAGGCCGCTTTGGTTGCCGCATAATCGCCTATCCCCGGATAAGCGGAGCGGCTGCCACCGGTAGAACCAATGCTGATGATCCGGCCTCCGGTACCCATGTAAGGCAATGCTGTACGAACGGTATGAACCACACCGTGTACATTGACATCCCATTGTTTTTTGAATGCAGCCTGATCGGTATCGGAAGCATCGATGGTTCCGGTAATAAACAAGCCTGCACTGTTGACCACAATGTCGATTTGGCCGAACGTTTCAACTACCAGTTGGATGGCCGCATTAATCTCCTCGTCGCTGCCAGTATCCGCTTTGATCGCCAGGACCCTGACGCCCAGGGTTTCAAGCTCAGTGGCCAGTTTTTCCGCTTTCTCTTGTGAACTAACGTAGGTAAAAGCGACACTGGCACCTTCTTCAGCTAACCGTTTTGCAATACCGGCACCAATGCCCCGGCTACCACCGGTAACAAAAGCAACCTTCCCTTGAAGTTTGGCCATAGTATTCTCGTCTTGTCTATTTTATGGAATGGTTAGGCCTTTAGCGCGGCTTTGATTACCGCAGCCGCCTGCAACAGGGCCGTTTGCACGGCCGGAACGGTGGCAATGGGGTTCAGCAACCCATAATCATGAATCAGACCGCTATACCGGGTGTGGGTTACGAGTACCCCCGCTTCGTTCAGCTTGCGGGCGTAAGCTTCGCCCTCATCCCGCAATACGTCATTTTCGGCGGTCTGTACCAGCGCTGGTGGTAATTCTTTCAGCTCATCCATAGTCGCCAGCAGGGGCGATGCATAGATCTCGTTTCGCTTGCTGGCATCAGGCAGGTAATTGTCCCAAAACCACTTCATCATGTTCTTGGTTAAGAATCGGCCGCTGGCAAACAAGTTGTACGAATCGGTATCAAAATCAGCATTTGTAACCGGCCACAACAGCACCTGCAACTTGATTTTGGGCCCGTTGTTATGTTTAGCCATCAAGGCCATAATTGCCGACATATTTCCGCCGACGCTGTTGCCTACCACCGCCAGATTGCCACCATCCACGCCTATTTCGCTGCCATGTTCCGCTACCCATTGCAGCGTTGCATAAATTTCGTTGATGGCCGTTGGATACTGCGCTTCGGGCGAAGGCGTATAATCGGGAAAGACGGCCACGGCACCACTATACACCACCAGATCACGTACGAGTCGTCGGTGCGTTGGATAGTCGCCCAGCACCCAGCCCCCTCCGTGAATAAAGATGAACACCGGTGCGCCCTCCTGAACCTGCTCGGGCTTTACAATATGGACGTTTACCTGATAGCCGTTTTGCGAAATCGTCTGTTCGGTTTCGGTGATACCCGAGTAATCGACCTCGACCGATTGTTGCGCACCGGTCAATACCTGTCGGGCATCGGCGGGGCTTAAGGTTTCTACGGGTTTACCATCGCCCGAATTTAGTGCCTGCAAAAAAGTCCTGACCTCCGAAAAAATCTGTGGATCTTGCTCGCCTTTAAAGGGACGTTCCTGTGCCGTACTGCTCATTACTTCTAGCGTTAAGTTTCTGAATGATAAATCCTGAGTAGTTTCTTCAGGGACGCGACAAAACTAGCGTTCACGAAAGCGGAGGGCGTTGAGGTATGATAAAAAACGCCGTTGATTTACATCAACAAAGCTTAATAAACACGGTTGTTATTTTACTGTTATTGTATGCCTTAATCCTGTTTATCGGTCGGTTGGAAACGAAACACCGGTTTCTTTTTCGGCGTAGGCCCATAAGGTCTCGGCTTCTGCTCTATTGGCCGCCGTTTCGTTGATGAACGCGGGTGCCGGGTAGCCTGTCAGTTCCTTTTCGCCATCGGGACCATAATAGCCCCCTTTAATAGCCTCGGGCGACGTAGCGGCAAAGAGGGCCGTTAACGCGCCCTGCCAGGGGTCCATTACCTCGTTATAAGTGTTCAGGGCCATGGCATCAATATGCCGCTGCAACCCTGTCCGAACAATACCCGGATGAGCCGCCAGGGAATACAGATCCCCACCGGTACGGTCCATTTTTCGTTGCAGTTCCAGCGCAAACAACATATCCGCCAGTTTGCTGATCCCGTAGTCACGAACGGGATCATACGATTTTTCGGAGCGCAGATTGTCGTAGTCAATCCCGGTTGCCCACTTATAGGCACCGCTACTCAATGTAACGACCCGTGCGCCGGGCGTTTGTTTCAGTAGTGAATAGAGATGCCCCGTCAGGGCAAAATGCCCCAAAAAGTTAGTACCAAATTGCAGTTCATAGCCATCATCGGTACGGCTTTGGGGCGGCATCATCACCCCGGCATTATTGATCAGAATATCCAGGTGGGCGTGCGTACTGACGTAATCCTGCGCAAACTGCTTTACCTGTGCCAGATTAGCCAGATTCAGGACCGCCGTTTCTACATTACCCCTACCCACCAGCTTATTTATTTCTTCGGCCGCCTGACGTAACTTCTGAGCATCGCGACCGGCAATGGTTACGGCAGCACCGGCCTTATATAAGGCTACCCCCATTTCATAGCCTATCCCTGAATTACCCCCGGTTACCAGTGCCTGCTTCCCGGCCAGATCAGGAATATTTTGAGTTGTCCACATCGTTTCAATTGTTAAAAGAGCACGTCCTGGTAATCAGGCGTTTTATCGAATACCGATCTGGCGAATGGACAAAGCGGCAGTATTTTAACTTGTTTTTCGCGGGCGAAAACGACGGATGCCTGCACCAGTTGTCTGCCAATACCCTGGCCTTTCAGGGCTTCGCTCACGCCGGTATGGTCGATAATAATTCGTTGATCACCCGCCCATACGTAGGTCATCTCAGCTTCTGTTTTACCATCTACCGCTACGTAAAACAGTCCTTTTTCTCCGTTGTCTTTATGCTGAATATCCATGCTAGTTACTATGCGTCTGCGCTACACTGTAAGCATTAGTCTATGCTGAAAGTAGACTAATGCTTAGCGATTTACCTTAATAAGTTCAATTCCGGATAAAGCCCCGCCCACATCCTGAAGGTGACCGCCCTGCCTGAACGTGCCTAGATCAAGCGGCTCAAAACCCATTGTTTTCGTAATCTCAGCTACTTCTTTTTTCGCGTCGGCATCATCACCACTCATGACAATAACCGAACTGCCCAGGCTGGTCTGCGATGGCTGTGCAAGCGTAGCAGCCGCGAGGGTATTGAACGCCTTAACAACCCGCTGTGCAGGAAACAGGCCCGCTACATACTCGCCCGTTGATTTACCCGCCGTATCGGCCAGCCGAAAGGGGCTGACCGAGACAATATTGTTGGTAGCATCGATAATAATCTTCCCGTTATAGCCATTTAATTCGCTGGCCAGATCCGGTAATTGGGTCCAGGGAACGGCGATAAACAATACGTCGGACTGGGCAATGGTTTGGCTAACCTCAGCGGCCGTCAATGATCCGCCAATGGAGGCCACCAGGTCTGTCAACGATGCGGGTCCCCGACTGTTGGTGATCAATACCCGGTGGTTTGTTTTGGCCAGATGCGTGGCCAGGCCACGGCCAATATGGCCCGAACCAATAATACCGATTGTGTAACTCATGCTCGTTTAGTTTAAAAGTTAGTAGATCAGTTTCTGGTCTTCAGGGGCGGTAGCGATATGTTTCATCGTTCCACTTCTGTATTGTTTATACAGGTCGGCAATCTCTGCCTGGGTGTCGGCAATAAAAGGTCCATAGGAAAAGATGTTTTCATGGGTTGGCTCTGCCGCATACAACACAAAGCGCACGCCGTCTTCACCTGCCTGCATCGTCAGGTTACTCTCTTCTTCGGAGTCGAATACATCCAGCCAGGCTACCTGATCCTGATTTATGTGTTTCCCCGCGATCCATACCGAACCGCTGATGACATACATAAAGGCGTTGAAACGGGCTGGAAACTGAACGCTGGTATCAACGCCTGCTTTCATAGTGAACTCGGCGACAATGAGGGGCGTGTAATTCTTTATCGGGGAATGAATACCGGCCAGCGAACCGCTGTACAGCCGCATGTTGACACCTTCTTTGTCCAACACCGGCACCTGTTCGGCGGGCAAGATCTGAATACGGGGCGTAACCCAGCGGTCTTTCCGGGGGAGGTTCAGCCACATTTGCAACAAACGCCCTTGGGTGGGGCCATCGATCGTTTCGGTGTGAACCGTGCCGCTACCGGCCGTCATGACCTGGAAGTCCCCCTTTTTCATGGACTCCATCATCTCTTTTATTTCCCCATCGATTAGAAGCGAGACTGTTTCAAAGCCTGCATGAGGGTGAGGCCCACCGGCGGGTTCATCATCTTTTTTGTCCAGCATGTCGTCCATCAGGAAAATGAACGGATCTGTTTGGGTGAAACCGCCGGTCAAAACGGTACGGGCCACATGACCAGTGCCCAGAAAGCCCTGTTCGTTGTGCGGTGTATATAGGCGATAAACGGTTCGTTGTCTCATCACATTTGCTCTTTTTATCCGGGAGCAAACTTACTCGTAGCTACCAGGGCAATCCGATGAGGTATGTTAATTAAATGTGTTGATGTAGATCAATAGTTTGTCAAATCAACCCATAGGCGTGTAGGGTCGCCTATCAACAAAAAAGGCTAGAATCGATTCGTACTTACTTCCCGGCTAGCCACATTGTCGTGGGCTAGGATCAACCTGGCAGTTAGACGCAGAAAGCCATTCAGGTAGCCGGCAGGGAAACTCCCTGAGGCCGTGATCTCTGCGTCTCGGCTTATCGGGCCGTGACTAAAACAAACCACATTGGCGGCCTGTTATCCCAGACGTTGGCATCTATTTTATCTTGTGGCGTTGAGTCTGGCCTTTCTGGTTCCAGAAAATAAACGTACCCCGGTAGGATATGATTCATTACCTTAATCAATGATAGTCGAGAACGATTGTTCGTAATCTTCGCCGTAGATTGCTTTGTAGTCTCTAACAAACTTCTCGAACGTATTTTTCGCCAGAGTATGTTTGCCCATCAGTGCCAGCGCTTTACACCTTAAAATGATGGCATCTTCGTTGACGGGGTCATAATCAAAAATAAAGGTCGTGATCTGAATCAAAAACTCCGGATCTTCACTAACAGGCAACGTATCAACGTATTTCAGAAATGTATTTATAAGTTTATTGGAGATATCCGCTTTAAAATCGTCCAGCCACGGGTACTCTGTATTCTGTAAAAAAGAGCCGCGCTTTGTGATTTTGCCCAGTTCAATAATTGTCTGTTTTGTAAGCGGGACTTTATCCTCAATAATGGCACTGTAGCATTCATAATCAACGTATAGCTGACTAAAATCAAACTCGATTTTCCAATAGCCGGATTCTTTGGAAAGCGAACAGAATGCCACCTTCTCCAATAGATTGCGCAGCTTTGTAATATTAACGGATCGGTTATTGCCAGCGTCTCGTTCCGACTTGTCAGGCCAAAGAATTTCGTTCAGCTTTTGAGAGGGCACCCCCCGATGTTTACCAATGCTGTTGAGCGCCAGCAACAGAAATAGCTCTTTCAGCAAGGGCGTAAACGCCTTGGTTATGTCGTAGCCTGTATGATCCAGGACCTGAAAATTCCCAAAAAAGAAGATGCTCGATGGTAGAGGCAATGGTTTCGTAGCCAAGGTAACCGCCTGTAGACCAATGACTTCCGGCGTAACTTGTTCTGGGTTGGCGTTTTGTAAAACCGCCCTGGGGATGTCGGGCTGATACGGCTCTGGCTGTTGGTCCCCTGCCGGTCGACGGCTTCGGCGGATGTACAGAAAGATGCCGGCACCCGCTACCAGGGTAGCCAGGGCAAGCCACACGTAGTTTATAGGATATGACTCCTCTTCAGCCGACTGAACCTCCAGCAGGTTCGGTGGGAACGAAATTGAAAACAATTTTACGTCTGTACTGTGGTTAGCCTCGTTCTGATACAACGTAACCACTATTAACTTTTGGCTGATTGGACAGTAGTATAAATCGGCGTACGAGTGAATATCGTGGAAGGAATAAGGAATGGGATTACCAATTACGTCATAGGTTGGTTTGGCTAAAGAGCCTCGAATGAGTTGGAGGTGAGATTTGAACTGGTGATTGGGGAAAATAAGCCCGTAATATTGGTTCGTTTTTGGCTCGATGACCAACGAATTAGCAAAGGCAAAATCCGTTTTAGGAACGTTCAGTTCGTAGAGTTTTCTGAACTCATTTTTTTTTACTACGTACTGCAGAAGGTCGTACGAATTTTTCGGATTGAGCATCTGTTCGCCCGTTATGCTACCATAGCCTCCCATCATATAAATGGTATCCTTAGTAAACGATGTGCCTAGCGCAGCTAGATAACGGGGTGTATATACGTCCTTCCCTACAGCGAGCGTATCCCATCTACGAGTGTTGAAATGATAGCGCAGGATACTGTTCTTGTACGTTAGCTGGCCGTAGCCACCAAGTACATACAGCGATGAATCGGCCCTGGCGATGAATTTGTTGGCGTGCCAGTATTCCGTTACCTGTACGTGATTGGGACTGATTGATTCGTTCGACCAGTTGCCTGTTACTGGATCGTAAACGGCGACCGCTTTTTGGTCCACAAAAAAATTATAGAGCTTTCCGGTAATGGGATTGTAAACGGCTTGACTGCCCCGGAAAAGGTTCGTTGGGTAAATTTTGTGAGGCAGACGGTTACCCTGACGCTTTTGAACCGCATACTGGTAGAGTTCATCCGACCCAACTACGTATATCGTTTCGGAGGTAGGGTCGAAGGCAACGTTGGCATATCCCTTGATCGTAAACTGATCGGTCAGTTTCCAGTCGTTATGCAGCGATTTTATCCAAACCGGGTTTTTCACCGAAGCGATCTGACCAGTAATTTCATCTTTGGCCGTCGTTCCGTCTATTTCCCGCAAAGGCCAGTAATATTTCCGCTGATCATCCTCATACAGGCTAATGTCTTTTAAGTTCATTGGGGGTAAATCCGTTGATTTGAATTCCCGGAACTCATTACTACCAAAAAAAACTTTAAAGCAGCCTGCTTCCTTAAAATATAGTTTGTCGCTGACAACCAGCTTGTTATTAACGAAGACCAGTAAGGTCTTATGAGGCAAATCCAGTTGAATCCTGAACTGATTCCACTGATTGAATAAGTGCGTTGAATCGAGTCGGATAACAGACTGGGAAAACCGTTCACCAAGTATGATTTTGAAGCATTTCGATTTCTGATCGTACAACAAATCAAGGTTCTGTTTTTCATCCTGGATCATCCGGAAGATATAGCCAAAGTAGGTTTGGTAATTAGGCATTAGCGCCATGTCGAATGTAAGGTCGACCTTGCCCCGAAGGCATAATGGTCGTTCTGAAGATAAGTCCAGCGATGTCCGGCTGTCCTGAATGTCTTCATGGCCCACAAAATGCAGGCCATACGACTGGGCATTAAGGCCTGACGGGAGCCATAGACACATAGCCGCCACAGGCAGGCAGATGCGCGCAAATAAGGTGTATATGTACCGATGAAAGGTCAATGTGTTTGTAGTTATGCTGCTACTCTTTTTTTGTCAGCCAAACGGGCTTTCAAGCCCCGTATTACTTCATTATCCCACAGTTGTTAGCCAGATTGATACGCTGCCTCTACTGCGTCTAATTTACCTAACATTCATTAGTCATCAAAACTATAGACTATTCTATTATTCCTGACAAAACCCATATTTTATTGCTCAAACAGTAAGAAAATTAATAAAATTTAGTCATATACTTCAACATTTAAGCTTTTGTTAAGGTATTTTTAATTGCCTCCCTCGTTCTTCGTGGCCTGTTTAATCCAAAAAAATCAGGATTTATGCAAAAAAAATTATCTAGCAAAAGGGGAGTAAGGCGAGCCGTTCGCCGATCGGTTTGGGTAAGCCTACTCCTGTACACTGCGTTTACGATGACGGTAAAAGCTCAGTCGTTGCTGGCGAGCCGGACCTACGTACCTGCCAGTACATTAACGGGTAGAGGCCTGATTCCCTCGTATAATCGTGCCCCAATGGACCGAACGATTACGGGTAAGGTTGCCGATGAAAAAGGAGCTGCTTTGCCGGGCGTGAGTGTTGTTCTAAAAGGATCGACCCGCGGTACGACGACCAGTGATAAAGGTACGTATTCGTTAAGTGTGCCGAATGGACCGACCGTATTGGTTTTTTCATTTGTTGGGTATGAATCGCAGGAAGTTGAAATTGGCAACCGAAACAGCGTCGATATCTCGCTGAAAGAAGATGCCAAAGCCCTGAACGAAATAGTCGTCGTTGGCTACGGCGTTCAGAAAAAAGTAAACGTAACAGGCGCTATTTCCACCGTTACTAACAAAGAACTCGTCATTAACGCCAACAGCGACGTAACCAATACCCTGACGGGCCGGGCGCCCGGTGTTCGGGTGACGCAACTATCCAGCCAGCCGGGCAAATACGATTCGCAGATCGATATTCGGGGGTTCAGTTATACCGATCCTAATGACATTAACGGCAATCAGACGGGTGGACCGCTGATTATTGTCGATGGCGTTCAGCGGGATAAAGCTGGCTTCGACCGACTGGACCCCAATGAAATTGAAAGCGTGTCGGTCCTGAAAGATGCTACGGCGGCCATCTACGGCGTCAAGGCAGCCAATGGGGTCATTCTGGTTACCACCCGAAAAGGAAGCCAGGGTAAAGTGCAGGTAAACTATACCGGTCACTACGGCCAGCAGATCATTACCCGATACCCAGCCCTGTCGAATGCCTATCAGTACGCAACACTGTATAACGAGCAGCAGATAAATAATAACATCAGCAATCGGCAGGAGATGACGCCACCGAAGTATTCTGACCAGCAACTAGCTGACTTCCAGAGTGGCAAAGTACCCAGTACGGATTTCCTGAAAGCGGTGATGCGCGACCGGGCGGGCCAGCAGCAGCATAATCTCACCGTTAGCGGAGGTACCGATAAACTCCGGTATTTTGCGTCGGCGGGTTATTTTGGGGAGAATGGCTTGTTCAACTCGGATATTATGATCGGCAAAAAATACAACCTCCGGTTGAATATCGACGCTGAACTGACAAAAGGCCTGACGATGGGGGCTAATCTGGCTTTTATCAACTCCGTCAGCCGGGAACCAAGTCAGGCGATCTGGGCCCTATTAAAGAATACCTGGCAGTGGGACCCAACGGAGCCACTCTATTCCAACAATGATCCAAACTACCTCCGGCAGCCGCTAAGTTCACTTAGCCACCCTGTTGCCGATTTTTCAGAGGCTTATAGCGGGTACAACCGAAACGACGAGAAATTTCTGACGTCCACTTTCCAACTGACGTATAACGTTCCTTTTGTGAAAGGGCTGACGGCCAAGGCCCAGTACGCATACGACATCAATTATAATTTTAGGAAGCAGTTTACCAAGAAATACAATCAGTACGATTACGTAGTTGACCCAACGACTAACCAGCTTACTCAGAAAGCGTATACACACCTGGCTCCTTCCCGCTTGACGGAAGCGTTTGGGCAGGGAAGCCGCAATGATATCCAGTTGTCATTCAATTACCAGAATACCTTCGGCAAGCACAACGTGGGCGCGCTGGGATTATACGAGCAGATCGACCGGGTAAATAATAGCAACAATGCCAACACGCAGTTTATCATCGATGCCGTCGATCAGTTGGTAGCCGGTAACCGCAAAACCGACGCTATCGGTTCGGGGTATAGCTCAAGTGCCAACATGAGTTACGTAGGTCGCGTGAATTATGACTACGCTGGGAAGTATCTGGCGGAAGCCGGTTTCCGGTATGACGGTTCATCCAGTTTCCCGAAAAACAGCCGCTGGGGATTTTTTCCTTATTTCTCGGCTGGGTGGCGACTGTCCGAAGAAGCGTTTATTCGGAACCATGCCCCCTTTATCAGTAACCTGAAACTACGTGGTTCGTACGGCATCCTGGGCGACGATGGCATTGCGGGCGCTTCGTTCCAGTTCCTGACTGGCTACACGTATCCAAGTAGCGGGTATCAGTTCGGAACGACCTTCGTGGGCGGCCTCGGGTTCAAAAACTCAGCCAACCCGAATATTACCTGGTATACATCGACCACAACCGACTTCGGCATCGAGGGCGCTTTCTGGAACGGCCTACTGTCGTTTGAGGCAGATGTATTCCGGCGCGACCGGGACGGTTTACTGGCGGACCGCATATCGACGATACCCGCTACCTACGGCGTAAACCTGCCGCAAGAGAACATCAATCAGGATCGCACGCAGGGATTTGAACTGGTGCTGGGACATCGCAATAAAGTCAAAGGCGTTACCTACTCGATCTCGGCCAACATGAGTTACGCCCGAACGCAGTATCGTTACCGGGAAGAAACCCCCGCCAACAGCGATTATGATTACTGGCGCAACCGAAACGCCGGCCGCTATAACGACATTGTGTGGGGCTATAAAACGGATGGGCAGTTTACCAGCTACGAAGAAATCCGGAACTGGCCCATTATGGATGGGGCCGGCAACCGGACGGTCCTGCCTGGCGACATTCGCTACGTTGACCTGAACGGCGATGGCCTTATCAATAACCTCGATGAAACGGTCATTGGGCGGGGGCAAAGCAAACCGTCCATTTATTTCGGTACCAACCTTACGCTGTCGTGGAAAGGCTTTGATGTCGCTGTGTTGTTCCAGGGCGCTACCATGTATCAGGTGGCTTATCAGGATCAGCTATCGAGGCCCTTTTATTTTCAGACGGCCAACCCGATATCTGCCTTCAACGACCGCTGGCACCGTTCGACAATTGCCGATGCCACCAGTGAGTGGATTCCGGGCAAATATCCCTCAACGGGCCAGCGCCAGAATTATAAGAGCAATGAGTTCTGGCGGTTCGATGCTACGTATCTGCGGCTCAAAAGTCTGGAGGTGGGCTACAGCCTCCCGAAGGGGTTGATCAGCAAAGCCCACATCAGAGGGTTGCGCGTTTTCGCAAACGGCTACAACCTGGCTACCTGGTCGAAGGGGCTTGATTTTGTCGATCCGGAATATACGGACGACCGGTTGTACAGTTACAATTATCCGCTGACGATGAACCTGAATCTGGGCGTCCAGCTTTCTTTTTAATCCGTAATGACCATGAAGAGTCTGAAAATATACATTATCCTGCTGTGCATCGGTGGCTTATATGCCTGTAATGACAGCCTGCTGGATAAACGACCGGTAGATTTATTGACGCCTGAACAGGTTTACAACAGTCCGGAAGCGGTAGAAGCCTATTTCGCTACGTTATACAAGGACCTCCCCATCGAAGATTTTAGCTTCTGCAACGGCCGGTTTGGCGAATTTCCGGGCAACGGTGATGGCTATACATCGAACTGGACCTGGGAAACCACTAACTCGACCAATGCCTCGAACAACGACGAGAACTGGGGGAAACTATACCGGGCCATCCGCAACGTGAATACGTTTATTAAAGAGATTGCCACGGTTAGTGTTCCTGAGGCTACTAAAAATGCCTATGTTGCCGAAGCCCGGTTTGTGCGGGCGTACTATTACCAGGAACTGGTAAAGTTTTGGGGTGGCGTTCCTATTCTGTTAGAACCGCAAACTATCACCAACGGTAACACGGCTGACCTCAACCTGCCCCGGAGTAAAGAATCTGAAGTCTGGGATCTGGTTGAGTCGGACCTGGACTTCGCGGCCGCCAACCTGCCCCCTGCCAGCGTATACGGCCGAGCCAATAAGTACGTAGCGTTGGCGCTATTGTCCAGAACCATGCTGCATGCCGGTTCTATTGCCAAATTTGGAACAGTTCAACTGGACGGTTTAGTGGGTATCGATCCGGCAAAGGCTACTTTGTATTTCCAGTCCGCCTACGATGCTGCCAGGAA
Organism: Spirosoma jeollabukense; assembly: GCF_054777855.1. Taxonomy (NCBI): domain Bacteria; kingdom Pseudomonadati; phylum Bacteroidota; class Cytophagia; order Cytophagales; family Cytophagaceae; genus Spirosoma; species Spirosoma jeollabukense. The sequence continues at coordinate 1,338,550 of NZ_BAAHAD010000002.1, read as the reverse complement.
GATCATCGATGACGGAAAATATAGTCTCTTCAACAAATACCCGACGGATAAAGCGCAGAACTTTCAGTTGCTCTTTTACGAACTCCAGGGTAATCCGGAAGCGATTTTCTGCAAAGGCTGGGACTATGAGTCGACCCGACGGACGCATTCGCAGGATCTGATGGCGTTGCCGGTGGTCATCCAGTCGCCCATTGGCTATGCCAACCGCATGACGCCCACCCTGGATATGGCCGAGCGGTTTGACTACGTGGACGGCTCACCCGGCACCCTGAATATTGGCACGCCCACTGCCTATGTTCATTATAAAAATCCCCAGGATGTGTTCAAAAACAAGGATCCACGCTTTTTTGGATCTATTATCCCGACCGGAAGCCCTTTCAAAGGAGTAGAGGTTACCGGTCAGCGGGGTGTTATTTACAATGGCATAAAATACAATGGCACCGCACTCAATCAATATTTTGACATTGACAAGAAGCAGATTTTAGCGGCACCAACGGCCAATTCTGTCCGAGCAACCGGCAATTCCGATAACGGTGCTATTACGTTCTGGCAGAAGAAGTTTTTAGATCCTACACGCCCCGCCAATCTATGCGTGGACTGGTCATCGGAAACCGACTGGCTGGATATGCGTCTGGGCGAAGTGCTGCTGAATTATGCCGAAGCCGCTTTTGAAGTTGGCAAGCCTGCTTCAGAAGCGCTGACTGCCATCAACCAACTCCGTACACGAGCCGGTGTAGCCCCCCTGACCACCATCGACCGGGATAAAATTCGTAAAGAGCGATCGGTAGAATTAGCCTTTGAAAACCGAACCTTCTGGGATCTACGTAGATGGCGCACCTTAACGACTGAATTCAGTGGCTGGATTCCTACTGGGCTCTATATCTATTACGACGTCAATGCGAAAGACTATGTCTTTGAGAAAACACCGAATGGTGGTGGAAAAACCTATCAGGCTAAGGATTATTACTTCCAGATTCCGGCTGCCGAACGTAGTAAAGCGGGCTCTAAACTAGGCAACGGAAACCCGGGCTATTAACTGTACTAAACGATGAAAACCCAACAACTCATTTTTGCCGTTTCAGCGCTGCTGAGCATTACGTTTAGTGGCTGCAACAAATGGGACAATTTTGTCCAGCCAGCATCTGGCATCTATGGTAAACTGACCGATGCCGAAAATGGCCAGCCGCTGGAACTTCGGCAGCCGGGCGGAGGAACCGTGCGATTTATTCAGTGGGATAAAGCCAAATACCCGAATCCAGGTACGACCGATATTGAATTAAAAGCTAACGGTGAATTCGCGTCCACCCAGTTTTTTGCCGGTACCTACAAAGCCTTCCCGCGCGACGGTGCCTTTCTGTATCAGCCCGCTGATTCGGCAACCATACAACTGACAAATGGAAATCGGACCGAAGTAAATTTTAAGGTGACCCCATTTTACCGGGTTACGGCGAGCGTATCCGACAGTACGTTTACATATACAATCACGAAACCGGCCGCTAACACGAGCACGAAGATTTCACAACTCATTTTCATGATCAGTGATTATCAGATTGTGGATGAAAGCGTCAGTTCCAATGCGTCAGGGTATTTTATTAACCTGTGGCGACAGGATATCCCGTCGGCAACAACGGATGCCAGCATCGTGGGCACTCCCCGAATTTTCACGTTCAAATGGGCAGATACCCATTTACCCAAGGGACAGTATTACTTTAGAGTCGGAGTCAGAACAACAGCCGTGGCAAAGTATAACTACAGTCCCGTTGTAAAAGCCACTGTTCGTTAGTATTGCTTATGAGCTATACTCCAGCGTTCCAGTCCGCTATGTAGATACGTCCGTTAAATAGATTGTAGGGACATCCATCTACCTGGCGGACTGGCAAAGGGTAAAAAAGAGCCAGGTAGATGGATGTCCCAGTGTTGAATTGAGACCAGCATAGAGTGCCCTTTGTCGGTTGCTGGAATCGTTTCAATCAGTTCTGTTTGTGCCAGGGTCACAAAATGCCTTTAATGCCTTTGTTTCAAAGTAAGACGATTCGCAGTGACAAGTGGTCCTTTTGTAGAGATATTGGATTAGCAAGAATAGAATTTGAGCTGGTTCATTAAACCCTATCTTCCGGTGGCTCTCTCTAATGCCTTTCAACAATGAATAACCATTCACCCCATTCCAGGTTTCTCTTTTCGCCTGTACACGTATTAAACTGGTCTGTTTCGACTTGATTCAATCGCTCATGTGTAGCCCAAAGTTGGTCGAACAAAACCCTTCCTGGCAGCGTCACACTGACACCGTGGGAAGGAAGTACCGGCATCGCCAGTAGAAACAGGAAGAGTAAACGCACGTTGGTCCGTCTCATTAATCGTCTTCGTTTGTGGCCTTTTCCAGATCAACCTGACCGCGTAAATCCAATACGAGCCATTTGACTAAGCAACCAAAGCGTATTCTTGCCGGGAGCGTACCTACTAGCAGTGGCGGTAGGCATCATTTATTAAAATAGTCTATCTTCTCTGCGTCCGTATTATTGGTAATGCGCACCTCCCCTCCACTGTCACCCTCTAGTACGGCACTTACACTCAACTGACCCCGCGTATTGCCCACCACCAGGCTGCCCACCAGCCCCACGGAAAGCTGACTACCTGACCCTAAAACCTGACTCGTGCGCAGCACATAAACGTCAGGATCGCTGCTGTCGAGTGACCATAGCTCGTTCTGAACTTTCCGAGCGCCAACCGTCGTGGCACTGGCCGGTAAACTTAACTGCAGCATCGGGTCCCGGCTGATTCGCAGGTTGATAGGGCCACTGGTGGCCAGGGTGCCCACATTGACTACTGATACGATCACGCTCACCGAGCTGGGACCATACACCAGGCCGGGGCTTACATACAGCAACGGCACCAGGTCGGAGGCCGGACAGGCGCCATCTGAGCGGACCGTCAGCGTAAAGTAATCCGACTGAACCGCACCAGGTCGACAGGCGTAGTTGATGTAGACCTGGTACGTACCGGCGTCGGCCCCACTCACGCTGGAAAAGCTCAGCACTGGGCCCGACTCGGCCAGCCGCTGGCCGTCTTTGTACCACTGGTAGCTGGCGGCCCCCCGAGCCACGAACGAGAAGCTGAAGGGGCTGCCCACGCAGGCCGTCGCCGAGCTGGGTGCCTGGCTGATGACCAGTTCACTGCCGGTGCCATTGCTACAGAAAGCCCCGAAGTCCCCTCCACCAGGCAGGTTAGGGTTGCCCGTAAAGTTGATCTGAGCCCGTCCGCACAGGGCCGTATAGTTGCCGGGGAAGCAGCCGCTCAGTTGGTTGGTATAGAGTTGCAGGTTCTGGAGCTGAGTGAGGTTACCCAGGCTGGCGGGCAGGGTACCGGTAAGCGCACTCTCATTGAGCAGCAGGTTCTGCAACTGGGTGAGCTGGCCCAAGCTGGTGGGGATGGTCCCCCCCAGTTGGGTGCGGCTGAGGTTGAGCGTTTGCAGGGCCGTCAGGCTGGCGATGCCCGAGGGGATACCGCCTGTCAGGGCATTGGCCCCTAATTCGAGGCTTTGCAGATTGGTGAGGGCCGATAGACTGGTGGGCAGCGTACCGACGAGGTTATTATTGATCAGATTAAGCCCCGTCACCCGGCCGTTGGTACATGTAACCCCGTACCAGCCGCAGGGCGAGCAGCCCGTCAGCCAGCCCGTTTTGTTGGTCCAGTTGGCTCCGCCCGTAGCGTTGTACAGATCAGCCAGGGGCTGGTAGTCCGGAGTTTGGGTTGTCACCGTCAAGCTGGTGGTGGCGGTGACTACACTACCACCGCTAGCCACGGTGAGGGTGAAACTCTGGGTACCTGAGCCCGTGGCCGTCAGGCTCTGGCTAAAGACGGTGCCCGTAGCCGTACCCTGTTTAGCACTGCCCGCCCCATTAGTAAGCGTATAGTTGTAGACTCCCGATACGTTGCCTACCGTAGCGTTGAACGTGACGGCGCTACCCACACACACGGGATTTGGGCTAGCGGATAGGCCCGAAAGGGTGGGCAGCAGGCTAAACCGCTGAATCCGATTGTTGTAAGGGTCGGCCACATAGACGTTACCGGCTGCGTCCACCGCTACATCCACTGGTTGAGTGAGTTGATTAGCCGCGTTGCCTGTTCCATTGCCTCCAGCCACAGTCGTGCCAGACGTAGCCCCGGGCGCCCACTTCTGGATGCGGTGGTTTAACTGGTCAGCCACATAAATGTTACCCGCTGGATCTACCCACACGTTCACAGGATTAGCTAACTGGTTAGCCGCGCTGCCCCGTCCATTGCCTCCGGCCACGATCACGCCCTGGTTGGACCCCGGGCCAAACTTCAGAATGCGACTGTTCCCCCCATCGGCCACATAGATATTGCCCGCTGCGTCCAAATATATGCCCAAGGCTTCAGGACCGCTGGCCACAGTCGTGCCACTGCTGGCACCCGGCACCCATTTCTGAACCCGGTGATTTTGGGCATCGGCCACATAGACATTGCCCGCTGCGTCCACCGCTACGTCGTCTGCAAAATAGAACTGATTAGCCGCCGTGCCCTGACCATTGCCCCCCGCTACGGTTACGCCCTGGCTAGACCCCGGCGCAAACTTCTGGATGCGGTAGTTGCCGAAATCGGCCACATAGAGGTTCCCCGCTGCGTCCACCCACACGCCTTGGGGAAAATTAAACTGATTGGCCGCGTCGCCTATCCCATTGCTCCCGGCCACGGTCGTACCGCTGCTGGCGCCCGGCGCCCACTTCTGAATCCGTTGGTTATACGTATCGGTCACATAAAGATTGCCTGCAGGGTCTACATAGATGCCTAGTGGGTTAAACAGTTGATTGGCCGCGCTACCTCGGTCATTGCCCCCGGCCACGGTCACGCCGTTAGGATTGTAGGATTGGGCCAGAACCGTCGGGATGCTCAACACTAACCACAAAATAGTTAAGGCGAGGACGGCTGAACGCTCTCCCAAATTAATTGCCCGGTGCAGCCAGGTAGAAATAAAACGTAAAGACATATCAAAAGTAGAGTAAGAAAAAGAGATTGGCTTGCTGGTGAAATGAATCCGTCGGAGCGGTTATGGGCTAACGCCTGCAAAGTTGGTTGTACGTACCCATCAGCGTTGGTACACAGGTAAAGTGGATTAGAGAATACCCCAGCACGGCGTACTGGCGTTAGCGACTCCCCGCAGGTCAGCCATGGCGCTTGCCGAATCCGCCTTCGGGTCTGTAAGTGGGTGTACGTTAGCGAATGGATTGAGCCCTAGCCAGCAGGGACAAACCCGGTGCCGACTTACCAAACAGCAGAATTGAGAGGCAACAAGAACAGGTTGTTTTCATAAATTATAATGCGCGTTGAGTTCAGACAGTAGCTTAGTTTAACTACGTCAAAAGACGGCTATAAACTATGAAAGCCCTATTTAGGGGCGTGGACAAACGCGTGGACAATAGTAAAAGGCACTGTCAGTCAGTCAACTAGGCGGGACGTCCTGTGATTCATTCAGCAGGGGTAGTAGCGGAGAATCACCGTGGATACCGAGTTTTTTGCGGAGCCGATACCGGGTTTTACGGAGTGATTCGGGCGAGATACCCAACATGCGGCTCATCTGCCGGGAATCTATCCGGAGTTGAGAAAGGGCAAGCAATCGCTCTTCAGCGGGGCTGAGATCGGAGAATTGGGTTTTCAGCTGCCAGAAAAAGCCCGGATGCACCCGCTCGAACCGTTGGCGAAACTCGTCCCAGTCGTCGTTGGTCAGCAGGCTGGAGTTAACCAAATGCTGGCGGGTATCAGCGATCGGGTGGGTGTTGGGGCCGGTCGTCTCTGAGATGGCGCGATCGGCCAGTTGAGCAGTAATGGTATCAATGAGGGACTCCTTTTGGCTTAGGTTATGCATGAACCCTGCCAAGTCAGCTTTGGCCCGGCTCAGTTCATCCTCGATTAATTGCTTTTCAAGACGTAGCGATTTTTCCTTTTCTGTATCAATAACCCGCTCCTGACGGCGTCGGATTTGGCTGAGGGAATAAAGCCGGATAAACAGCCCGGCCAGCAACGTCAGCCCGGCGGCTACCAGCCAGAACAGCGTTCGCTGGGATTTTTTTTCGACTTCAATAGCGGCTACCTCCGCTTGGTGCTGCTGAATCATGAGCCGTTGATTGACCAGCGACAGGCGTTCGGAGTTATAGCGTTTGTTGATGCGCTCCTTCAGTACCGTCAGGCTATCCAGGTATTCATAAGCAAGGGGCAAATTACCAACTGCGTAGTAGTAAAGCCGGGACAGGTCATAGTAGTTTACTGTACCGTATTCATCCTGTAGATTCGAAGCAAACTGGCGGGTTCGTTTTTGTTGACGAAATTGAGTAGTTCGTTGTAAATAGTAACGGCAGCTGTCTAATTGACCAAGGCGAAAAAACACATTACCAATCCGCAGGGCTGCCTCGTTGGGCAATTCGCGTGTTTGGCCGAACCGGCGAATAAGATCATAACCCACTCGGTATAACGGCAGTGCATCAGCCCATCTCTTTTGGTAGGCATATTCATTGGCCAGGTTGGTGGAAATAATACCCACCCACAACGAATCGCCATAGGTGATGGCTACCTGACGGGCTTTCAGGAAACTGCGTTCGGCCAGTACAGATCCGTCTGTTCCCGTCTTGGTATAATGGAACATGTTATGCGCCAGCCCCAGCGTATTGTAGTTTTGGATGGCCAGGTTCGAATTAAAGGGCGGGTAGCGGATCGCTTGCTCAAGCAAACGAATGGTCTTATCGTATTCCCTGAAATAATGATAATCGAACGCTAGTTCGTAGAGATACCGGCTGATTTCGGGGATGTGCTGGTAACCAATTTCCTGAAAAGCTTTGTTGGCACTTAATAGATGCTCAAATGCCTTACCATATTCTTCGTTCAGAAAAAAATACTGCCCGGCAAAGTGCTGGCAAACAGCCGCAATCTGCGGATCGTCGTTTTCAGCGGCCTGCTTGCCGACCGCGAGAAACAGGGCGGCTTTCTGAGCGTTACTTAGGGCCGTATTTTTAGCGTAGGTATCCCTTAAATAGCGGCTATAGCGAGTCAATTGATCATCGTCGGCTTTTTTTGCCAGACTATCAATCTCCTTCAGCAGTTGAAACGCATACGTTCGATTTTGGGTAACGACCACCGAGGTATCAAACTGATTTAGCAGCAGAATCACCCGGCGGGCAGGTGTCGCTTTTTCTAGTTGATGCAGAAATGGAGTAGCTGATACGAATAATGAATAAAATACACTAAGAAGTAATAAACAGATATAACGAGTAGCCATGAAATCGTCTTAACTAAAAACAGAGTTAACCAAATGCATTAAAAGACGGCTGGTCTGCTAAAACATTGGATAAACTACGAATTGTACCCAATATATATACGCTCCGGCGGTGTAAACCGGTTTTACCAGTAGGGCAAAAACCCGTTAAATGCCGTTTTTTTGCTCTACTGATTCGCTAAGCTGGATTAGCTAAAGCCTATCCTATTATTCACCACCTTATCCAGTTAGTATCGTGGCCACAGCTTTTGGTTACCGACGGCCGGACAAATAACGCCGAATGGGTTCATCATATAGGATCAGGACCAGATAGGCGAATGCACTAAGAACAATCACTCCACTAACCACGATTAGTGACAGATGTAAGGTATCCGGTTTATGACTGGCCAGATAGCTACCGAAAATCCACATAGCCCCGTAGTGGGTCATATAGAGCGGATAGGAAAGTTTACCCAGAAGCACACACAGTTTTTTAAGGCCAGGCGATAGGCTAGCCCCCGCTCCAACCGCAATAAGAGCCGGAAAATAGCCCAGCACAAGGATTGGTTCGGTTAACCAGTTCCACGGGGTAGAGGGCAGAAGAAAGGCCAGAATTAGCAGCACGGCCACACTTACGAAGCCAAGGTTATTCCTAAATATCCAGTTGGCCCGGTAAATAAACAACCCCGCCAGAAACGAGTACGCTACACGGGCAAAGCCATCCCAGAAATTGGATCCTGCCCAACCACCCAGCAGATTACCGGCCCGGTAGCTAACCAAACACAGGGCCACTGCGGCCAGTACGATCAATACCGACAGATAGCGACGGCTGATCCGGTAGAGGACAAGGGCATAGAGGATGTTGGCTATGTATTCCCAGAATAATGACCAGGCTGGCGCATTAAAACTAAAAAGGTTGAAAGCCCGCTCTTTCATGATGGGCAGCGGAATGAGGCACAGCGAGCAAATAAAGGTCAGCAATAGATTTGCCCGACTAGATGAATCAGGCTGGGCCGCAAAGGGATCGAAGAGAAACCCCAGCAAACCTATTACCGTTCCCAAAACGACCAGGGGGTGCAATCGGATCAACCGTAGTTTAAAAAAAGCTACGAGTCCCAATTGCCGAATCCGGTCGTCGTAGGCATAGCCAACGACAAAACCCGATAAGCAAAAGAAAAAATCGACGGCTAGATAGCCGTGGGCTATGAAATTGCGGCTGGGATCGGGAAACACCCACTCCATGAAATGAAAGACTACGATAGCCAGGGCCGCCACCCCGCGCAATCCATCCAGCATAGCAAAGTGGGGCTTTTGGCTTAACGTAGACGAAGTTATTTCTCCCATGTGTGCGATTGCATCTCGGCCTAGAACCGGCGCATTTACATTCAGTTAACCCATAAGTTTAGGCAACTTTACGAATAAGGATATAGCTTTTTTTATGTTAATCATAACGAGCGATTCGGCAACTTCGCACAACCGCTTTTTTTGACACCAGGCATTATAAGTAGTATAGATTTCGGCCAGAAGAGGCATACCTGATTAGTTTTTCCGGTAACAGGCTTAGGTTCGCAGCGATCCAACGTACCGGTACGTGTTTATGAACACCCCCGTGGACGTAACCTTCGTGCTGACCAAAGCCAGTTCGCTCGGAGCGCCACTGTCCGAAAAAAAGCGTTTGCCCCGGCCCAGCAAGACCGGGTAGACAAGCAGCACAACCTCGTCGACCAGTCCATGGTCGAGCAACACCGACGTCAACGTTGAACTTCCCCAGACGATCAGATCAGGGCCGTCCGTGGACTTAAGGCCGCGAATACCTTCTACAATGTCCGCGCCTAAGTGGCCGATCGGACCCCATTCAAGGCTATCAGGCCTGTGTGTGGCAACGTATTTGGTTGCAGCATTCAGACCGTTCGCTATCGGACTATTTCCGGCCCCCGACCAGTAGTTGGACCACAAATCGTAGGTACGACGGCCAAGCAGCAGATCGAATAGTTTGCCTTGTGCCTCAATGACGGCCTCTAACCCAGCCGGGCTTCGATAGGGTGTCGTCCAATCGCCATGCGCGAAATTTTCGTCGTTTTCGTGCTGGATCACGCCGTCCAGTGAAGTATGCTCCAGAATTTTAATCCGTCTCATGTTATTTGTCATTCGTTTACTATTTGTACAAAAGTAAACCGGACGAAGCACGGTCCTAAGGGGTAATCATGACAATACAAGGGTGTTTTTGTGGCCATTTGCAACTGCCCAAACCGAAACAATACTTTATGGAGTCATGAACAGGCTTATGCATACATGTTTCTAATAAACAGCAAATGCTCAAATTGAAGGGCATTTGTCTTATCATCCTAGTGGCTGTTGCAAAAGTCGATAGGGCCACAAATCAGCTAGTAAAATAGCATTATTTTTTTTCTCTTGGTCGAGCAATTAATGTACCCAATTCAGGCCCAGGTTGCCTGGCCCGGACTTTTGCAACAGCCATTGCACTTATAGTACAAGTGAAGAAGGGATAATATACCATATTCCAACTATCTGCTTTACAAGATGGTCTATAACCAAAATGCATAGAATATGAAAACGATAGGGTTTCTCTTGCTGATGACTTGTAGCGTAATAGTTAGCTGTAAGGAAGTACAACCTACGGAAAAAGCCGCCACCATAACAGGCCGCGATTATACGTATTGCGGATTTTGTGGCGGCTGGTTAGTTTCGGTTGATTCAACCACATATCGAGCAAGCCTTCCCCCCTCTTACGAAAAAGAAAATAGTCAGGTTTGGATACGCTATGAATTGAATGAAAGTCCAGGCTACAAAGCTGGTCATTGGATAAAGATTAAGTCAATTCGCGCGCGCTGATCTTATTACAGTTCCAAGTTTTGTTTCCGTCACTAAGTTTACCTTATTCTGCTTATATTTCCTTTACATACTCATAGTGGCTGTTGCAGAAGTCCTGATCAGAGCAAATAGGCGTTACTTGTACACTTTTCCCGTCCAGTCAAAGGCTAAAACACCCTGGTCAGGAAGCTCACACAAGCGAAAAATCGACTTTTGCAACAGCTATAGCGCTTATATAACAATTGAAATGATGACTACTATTCAACCTATCCGTACTCTTTTCATCAACGGTATTATCGTTTTGTTCATCCTATTAGTATTGGTCGAAGCTGTGACCTGGACTATTGCCAGCGAGGCTAAGTTGAGTTTTATCAAAGAAAATGGTGATATTTTGACTTACTTAGGTCTGTTGGTCAGAAACACTATACTGCCTGAAATGGTAACCGTCTTCTTCCTAACACTGTCGGTGAACGGGACTCAGCATTGGGTCAATTCAAAATTCGTTAATACGACTACGAAGTCATTGGTTTCCTACCAGCTTATCTTTTTACCGGTACTACTGGTTATCTACCTTATTTTCATTCCCTTCACCCAGTCTGTTCGCTATTTGCTAGTTGAGCTTTCCAATTACTCGTTTACTAACTACTGGCATAGATACATAACAGATAGTTACTCGTTCGCGTCCTATTTCAAATACCTATTTCCAGTCTTGTTTATTGGTTATGGTGCCCTCAATATATCTTTATTAACTAGATCTTTGAGAAACGATTCAGTAATGGGGTACTAGTAAATTTTAAAGACTCACCTAGTGGGTAGACTATGAGCACTCAAGATTTGATTTCATACCATAAAGTTGTGGCTGTTGCAAAAGGAAATGGTTCGTTCAGAAAGTCGAATAATAGCTAAGCTATGGGACTAATTTGCAGTAGAAAACCATTGGCAAACGGTAAAAATGGGTCGGCTCAGACTAGTTGCAACAGCCACCCTACTTACACGACAAAAGAAGGCATTTCGAATTACGTAGTATAGTTTGTTTAGTATCTTCGCCGACCATCATTAGTTTAGACAGCACTATGTTAGGAGACAGCCCCACCACCGATCAAGAGCCAGAACCCGACGAGGACCTTGACGATCCATATGTACATCTTGTATCAACCGAGGAGTTTGTGGAAACTGCCGAAAAGGGTAGCCAAGAGCACGAAGAATGAAAATCAGCTACGTGTGCGTATCTGAACTAGACCAGCATCCCGACCGATAGCTTAATACGGTATAAAAGATGAAGCCTTGATTACAAAAAATCAAGGCTTCGTTTTGTTAGGTCGGGCACATTCAACGTAGGCCGTTTGCCCTGTGGGCTCAAGGGCGCACACTGGCCATGGCGCCTTCGGCCATCTCTACGGTTTTATCCCACTGCTTACTCATGCTTTTGGTCAATTCCTTTGTTTTCTTATCAAAGGCCTTCACCATCTTTTTGCGATTTTTCTTCCCTGAATCAGGAGCCGTCAGGTAACCGATCACCAGTCCTGCAACGACGCCTGTCAGTATACCTGTCAAATAGTTTTTCATAGTCAATTAAATTTTAGTGGTGAATGATTACGCACAACTCTGCGGTAAAATCATGCCAATTAATTAAAAAAAGGCCATAATCTAACACCGCCGAGAATGACCCGCCATCATTTTCTTATAATAAAAGAAAGTGCTCAGGCCAGGCAGCTGTATTTGTTACCCAGAAATGTGGTTTTAGGTATTCTGAGTAGAAGCGTCTTCAAATAGGGAAATCAAACGTAGTGTTTTAAATTTAGTACTGGAAGTCTCTGACCAATTTATACAAGAGTCCTATGGAACAGGTCTTTTTTTATGGGTGATCGTTGACAATTAGTTTTTGATTTACAACGCTTTTCATTTCTAATCAGGTATGTCCTGAACTTCTCTTGAGTTGTACCCTTGATTAGTACTTAACACCCTTCCCGGCGATTCTCCACAGACATCCACTTTATGCTTACTCTGACAACTAAAAAGGCCGTAGCATCCGCAGCAACAGGTCAGACACCTTTCTGTAGCACAGCTACTCAAAACTAAAGCGTCCGAATTCAAACCATGGATTCGGACGCTTTATATTTAGTTAAAGATTAACTGTTCTGTTCATTATTCTCAACTATTGACAAAATATTACCCGATGGGTCGGTGAACCAGGCGATGGTTGGCCCCTGTCCACGAACAATACCTTTTTCGTCGGTTTTAATTTCGCCGTCGTATTGCTCAAACGCAATGCCAAGTCCTATCAACTCATCGACCGTTTTGTCAACATCCGCTACCGGAAAATTAAGAACCGTAAACGAGGCTGGCGTATGGTCAGGCTTGGGATAGATCATAACAATACCGCCACCACTAATATGCAGGGTTAATAACGATGAACCCTGCATTGGTTCTTCGCTAACCTCCAGCCCAAGCGTCTGCTGATAAAACTCTTTTGCTTTTTGCAGATCATTTACCGCAAAACTGCTAAATGCTTGTGTGTTCTTAAACATACTATTATTGTTTATGTCGCTAATCAAATACCTGATCAGGCAAACAAATTTACTCGTATTACGTCGCTGGATAAGGGGGTAAATGCGGCAATATAAGGACGGAATGACGGCAACATAGCTACCGTTTTATCAAGCAAAACCTATATAATCTCAACTTTCGCCGACGCTAACTGTCGGATGATTCACCGTATTTTTGACTATATAAATAGATACTGATGTATAGTATGAATTACCGCGAACTACTTAACCGCGCCTATCATGCGTTCAACGCCAGAGATATTGATGCTGTGCTGGCGCTAATGCATTCCGACGTTGACTGGCCGAACGGCTGGGAGGGTGGTTACGAACACGGGCATGATGCAGTACGAACGTACTGGACACGACAATGGCAGCAACTCGATCCCTATGTTCTCCCAACTTCATTTCAACTGGGGCCTGACGGAAGAATCGAAGTTGTAGTTCATCAGGTTATCAAAGATCTGGCAGGGCAAATTCTGGCCGACACTCAGGTCAAACATATATATACGCTAAAAGGAGGAAAAATAGCGAGAATGGATATTGAACACATTGAAGACAATAGCTAAGCCATAAATAGACATAATAACTGTCGACTACGTTATTTAATTACGGCTTCTAACGTTCTATAAAAATGCGGGCATTATCCTGCCAATCGAAGCCCTGGAGCCACCTGTTATATCCTCACATTACCTCCGTTGGTGGCTTTACAATGGTCACGAACAAAATACCTCCCAAGTCACATAAGCCAACATTTCCCAAACATCGGCTTGATCATAGCCGTAGACTGATAGCAAGCAGACCATTGCAAATACCTCATTATCAAACTTTCACCTCCATACGCTTTCTTATTTAAGCTCAACTTGCTTTACTATTTTCAGAGAAGCATTAAGTTTAATAGAATTGGCAAACTGGGAGATCACCGTAAAGGGTAGGGCTTGGTATCCAGGCAAGCGAATGTATACGGTTAAAATAGGACTAGCTAATCATTTATATCATAAGTGATCTTATGCTGATCAAATGATCACTTCCCTCCTGCCCTACCTCACTTGTTACCAAATACTGATGAGTCGACTTGCTTGGATAGATTGTAAGTTGAACGTATTGGAACAAGTTGCACAACTTCTTTGATGCAGAAGGAGTCTTGTGAGATCAAAAATTAGACAGATAGTAGAAAACGACTCACAATTATCATTACTTTCTAATGCGTATATTGAATACAGTGAGTTAATGAAACTATCGAAATGAAATCTCAACAGGGTGATGGTATATACTATGTTCAGTCTGTCGAGTTGGCCTTTTCAGTATAATATTGCCTCTTAAGAGATTTTTTTAGCATTAGCGAACCAATTGAGCATCTTACCTACCAGTTTAGGAGTATGTATAACCGTTTATAGAAAAAGCCTGGATGATGATTCAAGCTTGCCGTACTTTTAAACTTAATCGCTATACGAACTACTACCGATGAGTAAACCTGTACTGATAACGCTGCTGGCGGCTTTAGCCATGCTACCTTTTTGTCTACTTGGTTACCTCAATTCGTTTGTGATGACACCAATGTGTTTATTCCTATTGTTGTGTCTGTTAGTACTGGAAGCCCAAAAAAAGCAGGGAAAATGAAAATTATTCCTCTATCATAAATGCGTTACTACTGTTGTTCGAAGGAAGCTTTATCACGCATCAACGCCATAGCTAAACTAGCAAGACGTCGAAATCTGCATCACAGTTGCAACTGTGATGCAGATTTCGACGAGCAAAACATATGCTGTTAGTTAAGCAAAGTCATACACTCTCACATCTTCCTTAGCAGACTCATCGTTTTTTTCGAGGATGTCAAGCACGGCATTGGCGAAGGCAACTTTATCCGACTTTCGGTACTGCTCAACTCGAACCGCACCAGAAGGTGCTTTGAAGTATCGGTTAACTTTTTGGCAGGCTGCCCACACTTCAGGGTGCAACTTGATTTTATACTGGCGGATAGGTGTGTCAGCACTGAACCAGAGATTCGCGATATTTTTTACTATCAGTTTCATTACATTACAGAGCCCTTTGTTCGCAGAGAAACGTTGAATTTCTTACAATGTTATAAAAAATATTTGGTATTAATCAAAGTTTAATCTTTTATATAGAAAGAAATAGGGCCCTAAAGCCGTTTTTTCACCCTAAATAAGTATCAAAAACAATGGAATAGTATCATTATCAGGCTCATACGAACTATGCCTTTTAACTATAGAAAAATCCTCGGTTTTCATTAATCTCGAGTGAATATATTCAGCAGATCAGTCGTATTTCCTACCTTTACCGACCCAACTTAATGCAGACACATGACTAACAACAAAAAGGAAATTGAACTAGCGAACGAGCTAACCCATAATGTTAACGATGCCTTGAACAGAAAAATTGAAGAGCGGTTCCGGGCAGCGCTGTTCCTGGCTGACCCCAGTTTAAACATGGATACGGTCGTCGTGATCAGCAATGTTGAGAACGATAATGAGCTAACCGTTGATGGTGTAGACGACGATACAATTGACAAGGCAATGGCTATTTTTGAAGCCGAACAGTAGTAAAAAAGGCCCGGCTCAAACGGCCGGGCCTTTATATAATCCCATAATATAGCTTACACCTAGTCTGTACGCCACGGTCAGAAACTACGTTGCAAAGAGAGAAGAAAAAGGTGTAGCGTGGATTAACTACGTCCACGTTACACCTTTTTTGAGCAAACCTATTGTTTGCTCTTCGTGACTACCGGGTTCAGGTCGGAAGTCGTATGCCCAGTTAGCCTGAGGAGGCATGCTCATCAGAATAGATTCAGTCCGACCGTTGGTTTCGAGGCCGAATTTGGTACCCCGGTCCCAAACTAAATTAAACTCAACGTAACGTCCCCGACGTAAAAACTGCCAGTTTTTTTCACGTTCACCAAACGGCAGACTACCATTTTTCTGTATAAAGTAGGTGTAGATGGGCGCGAAGGCGTTGCCTACATCCTGCACAAAAGCGAATAGATCTGCTTTATGCGCAGCATCAGTCGGCTTCAGGTAATCAAAGAAAATGCCCCCGATACCCCGTGTTTCCTGGCGGTGCGGAATGTAAAAATAATCATCAGCCCAAGCCTTGAATGTAGGGTAGTGAGCTGGATCGTGTCGATCACATACCATTTTAAGATATTGATGAAACCAGCGGGCATCTTCGTCTACGACGTAGTGGGGCGTTAAATCAATGCCACCACCAAACCAGCTTTGACCGGTGCTCATCTCAAAATACCGAACGTTCATGTGAATAATCGGCACCATCGGGTTTCGCGGATGCAATACAATCGAGACACCCGTTGCATAAAAGTGGGGTGTAGCCTCTCCCCGCTGATCCATCAGATTAAGCGAACGTAGCGTGGCTTCCGTGGCTTCACCCTGAACAGCCGAGAAGCCAACACCTCCCTTTTCGATAACGGTTCCATTGGTGAGGGTACGTGAGCGACCACCTCCCCCACCCGGACGTTCCCAGGCGTCCTCCCGAAATTGTACTGACTGCACTTCTCCCTGACCATCCGCCTTTTCTAATGCCTGACAGATGCGATCTTGCAGGTCCATAAAGAAAGCCGTGATTGTTTCTTTTGTAATGAGTTGTTCCGAAGTCATCATGGTGACAAATTTCGCAGTTTTTTATCAGGGTGATATAGAAAGCGCTTCTTAAATAGACCGAAAGGAGTCTTCACCGGACTATAAAACCAACTATTCTGTTAGCTTCAGTGCATAGCGCACGGGACGCGATTTGTCAATCAGGAGCAATAGGCCCTGTTCGGCAAGTTGACGCAGGAGCTTGCCAGCCCGGTAAGCAGAAATATTGATTAGCCTGGCAAATTTGTCAGCCGTAACATCGTCATTTTTCCGTAGGTACTGAATTAACGTACGCGCCATTGGTGATTTAACAAATTCGGCATTGGCTACTTCCGGCGCTATAATCAACTTGTTTGTGGGTACCGATTTATCTTTTGCCCGGACATAGATTGTTCGCTTTCCGGCTTCATTTACTACGTAGTGCGGCTTCTCATTGCTTTCCGAAACACTGACTACCAACACGGTTCGACCGTCGGGGGTTAGCGTTTCATAGCTAATCGAGAGGGCTGGTTCAATTAATCGGTCGGTTGCATCTTCAATCTTACCCACTTCTCGAAACTCCGATGGTACACCCACGATTTTCCCATCATCATTGACGCCGATAAGTATGGTTCCCCCTAACGTATTAGCAAAAGCAGCTAATGTCCTGGCAATACGGTGCGACGACGAAAGATGCCGTTTGAACTCTAATCGTATATTTTCTTTCTGAGCAATAAGTTCTTCGAGTTGATCGCGGGTCATAATCAGGTAACCGGAGCTTTAGCCATTTGTTGTCTTCAATTATAATTTTTAGACTAAAATATCCACAAAGATAACATGTGAGTTTTCACTATAAACAGATTAATGATGTCAAATTCAGTCGTATAAGATTACTATATACCGTGGAAAATAAAAAAGCGGACAACTCGTCCGCTTTTTTATTTTCCAAAATAGCTACAGCACAAAAAAATCTATATGTAGCTAGTAAATAGCTTTCTTATTCAACTATTTTAGGTTTGCGACCACGGGGCTTACCTGTATATTCAGTTTTTGGGCTTTCATTGGCTAATTTCAGTTCATATCCTGTTACGCCTGCGCTGTACTCAAAGGATTTGACCGTAAACGTATGCTTTGTATTTGCATAGTCGATACCCCCTTTTTGTAGAATATAAGGCAATGCAACACCATAGCTTTTAGCCGCTTTCTCCAGTTCAAATGTCTCTTCTTCGCCTTCGGTACCTGGAATTAGATAAAGGGATTTAATTTTCCGTTTTCCTTCCTGAGTACCTATTTTAAATTGATTGCTTTGCGGATCTAAACCTAATTGAGCGATCGTTTTATCGGGGAATACCAGCTTTCCCGTTGACGAGATATAACCAGTAGCGGGAGTTGTCTTAACCTCTTTTTCCTTTTTATTCTTCTTAGATTCGCTGTTCTCATTAGGCGAAAAGAACCGAATTTGCTTAGCTTTCATTCGTTAATTTATTTATTGTTCTTAAAGTATCTCAAGCGCAAATATAGTGAGTCTGATTACCAAAAAAACATTTTATAATACATAAGTTAAAATATGTCAAATTGAGACTCAGATTTCACTATTCTTCTCTATAAACAATACAGTTAACGTACATCATATCTATACCTGGAAAAAATTCCTATAGAGTTTCACTTTACTACACAGAAAGTTTATTTAATACTAGAAATTTCCTTATTTATTCGCTCCTGGTAATTCAGGTAGCTTATCGGTGCCAACAGACGATACATACTTTTAGTGGCGCATAACTACTAGACATAAGCACGGCATATTTCATTTCGAACGACCAATTTCTTACAATAGAAAACAACTTCCATTCTGGTTAGCAACCTGTTTCTTTACCAATCTCCCACTAATTGCAAATGACATCTAAACGATCAATGTTGAACGCGTCTTCGCTACTGTAGCCGTGCCGGATGGTTGCCAATAAGCTAAACGAAAGTCGATCAATGCCGGTTACTATTCATATGGCAAAAATTACGTTAAGCTCTTTACTGGCTCGGGTTGGACTGGATTGGTTTATAATCGCTCTGGTGAGCATGATTGGCCTGGCCAAACTCTGGCCCGGACCCGGGATTCAGGAAGGGCCATTTTCATTGTCGTCTCTGGCGAATTTTGGCGTAACGATGATCTTTTTTTTCTACGGCCTGAAGCTGAATTTTGCTCAGCTTCAGGCTGGTCTTCGTAATTACCGACTTCATTTAGTCATTCAACTTACTACGTTTATCATTTTCCCGGCTGTGGTGCTGGCTGCCAGAGCGTTGCTGATGACGCCCGACACTACGTTGCTCTGGTTGGGTATATTTTATGTAGCCGCATTGCCATCTACAGTTTCGTCATCCGTAGTGATGGTTTCAATCGCAGGCGGCAATATTCCAGCGGCCATTTTCAACGCCAGTATTTCCAGCCTGATCGGCGTTTTTGTTACACCTTTATGGATGAGTTTTTTACTGGCTAATACCAGTGGGCAATACGATGTTGCGGGCGTCATTGGCAAATTGACGATACAAGTCATTGTGCCGGTTATGTTGGGTCTCCTCCTCAATCGCAGACTGGGCTGGCTTGCTGAGCGAAACAAAGCATGGTTACGCTATTTCGATCAGCTCACCATTCTCGTTATTGTCTACACAGCCTTTTGTGAGTCCTTTTCACGCAATTTATTTGCGAAATATTCGGCAGGAGATTTACTGTGGCTAGCGGGTCTCCTGCTAGGTTTGTTTTTCCTCATGTTCGGCCTGATTACCTTATTCGGTAAGTGGCTTGATTTTGACAGAGAAGATCTGATAACTGCCTTATTTTGCGGTTCTAAAAAGTCGCTTATCCAGGGAACGGTTATGGCAAATATGTTATTTGCGGGCAGCATTGCCGGTGTCGTGCTACTACCCATTATGATCTATCATGCGCTCCAGCTTATTGTAGCCAGCATACTGGCGCAGGGAAGTTTAAAAAGCCCGGGTATTTTTCGAGATTATTCGAAGACCTGATATACACTAACTGGTCGATTTCAGGGGTGCTCGCCCGTTCTTCTTGCCGATAATAACATGCGTCATGCCCCAGGGAAGCCAGCTGTCGACTTTATGTTGCTGAAAAAGAGAATAACCGGGCAGCACGCTGGCCCCCACCACATACGTATCATCATGAACCCACCACCAGCTTTTGCCGGGGGCAGGCTTGAATCTACTCTCATATAAATACCACCCATTGAACTCAAATCCGCCGTCGATCTGAGTCGTTAATACGCCTTCCTTCATCAGATTACCCAGGGCTTGCCAGCGAACGCGGTTCCAGGCCAGGTAGTCATGCGTACCTGCGACACTGAACAGGGCATAACCGACAAATAGACTCATTGATAAATAAAGCGGCAAACGCCGTGGGCGATCCGTCTGATTTTCACCAAAATTTTGCTGGACAATGTGAACCAGCACGATTATTAATACGGGCAATAGCAATAGATAGCGATCAAACAAGCCCTGCAAACCCAGTGGAAAAAAGTAGACTCCACCAACCGAAACCATAAGAATTCCGATCGTACGTTGAGGTACACTAAAGGGCCAACGAGCTAAATACTTTACCGCTCGGATCATATAAAAAAGTAGACCAACGCTACCCAGTAAACTAAAGATTGTGACGCATACGGTTATAAAATAGAGTAGACTGGGGACCGGAAATCCATATAAACGAAAATAAATATCGCGCAACAAAACGGGTCCCAGGCCAAATGCACTTATCGTATTCCACCAGATCGGCATGTTCATACCATCGAAAAAATAATGCCAGAGACTAACAACGATACCTGCCAGTAAAAGCCAGAGGCCAATATTTTTTCGGAAAGCTGATTGACTGCTTTTTGTCAGGAGAAGCAAAAAGTATGGGAACATGAATAAACCCAAATACATCAGCGCAATGAATGTATTGTGGATGAAGCCCGAAATAAGTTGCAGTTTATAATAACTCAGGTGTAAAAAATTGTTCGCCTGTGCATTATATACGTGCCCCGTACCTTCAAGTACATGCTCAAGCCATTTCTGATAAACTGCCTGAACCAGTACCCCTGTAATCGCACTCCCAAAGGCCACTACCAGACTCTTGATCGAGAAATTCTTTCGGGCAACGTAGGCCACGCTAAATCCTACAAAAAGTATAATCCCAAACTGCCGGATTAATAGCGCAACAACGGCCAGCAGAAGACCAATAATCAATTGACGGGTCGAATCCTGTTTTAAGCCCGTTACCAGATAAGACAACGACCAGACAGTCAGCGCGTAAAACGGGACATCGGTCATAAACGTAGCCGATAAATTTAAATATAAGGGATTCACCAGTGTGAGAAGCGTACCGATGAAAGCGGTTTTCCGGCTGTCGGTTGCTTTATCAAGCAATTGATACGTACCCCACAATCCAAATAAACCGGCTACCAGTGTGGATATACGAAGGGCTGTAAAAGAAAAGCCGAAGGGCAAACAGAATAAAGCGCCCCACCCTATTTGAGCAATTAGATTGACAGCGGTCCAGCTTGAAAAGAAAAAAGTGCCTTTTTCAACCAACACTTTCACGGATTGAGCATACGCCCAGTCATCGTTGAAAGGGAATTCACCAACTGGATTTATTAATACCGCCAGAAGCGCCCATAGCAATGAAATAAATAGTAATTGTTGTTTTTTACTCGACAAAAAATTAAAAACACTTGTCATAAAATACTCGAATGAGTCTACGATTTTCGATAAACGTGGATCTGACTAAAAGCAAGGTTGTTGATACTCAACTTGATTAGTCTTTTTCAATTTCTTAATCGGGCAAGATAGACTGAGTTCCACAACCCACCTAATGACCGGGTATCCTAACTTGCGAAAGTAGACGCTACACGAAGGAGTTACAAACCTACTATTGGCGGCAAAGATAACTACTACGTATCCTTTGCTCTTTATTATTTGGCAAGTTTATGGTTTTACGATTTTCTGGACAGCATAAAAAAACGGCATTCGGTAACAGCTTACCCACGTTTAGCCAGCAAAAAACGGCATTCAGCAATAAGGGCCTATGCCCTTGTTAAACGCAGACGCCCCGTTTGTCTCTAACGATCAGTTAACCTTAAAAAAAACAACAACTGACCATGAAAAAGACAATCGCTGCCGCCCTGACTCTCTTCACCTTAGCAACTGGTGTAACCTTCGCACAGGGAGTCTATTCAAGACCTTTCGACAATCGTACCAATCAATATGGCGGTCAACGTAACGACCGTGATCAGTATCAGGATGAGGTGAAAATTGACCGTATCGATGCTATTGTTGGTCTGTCGCGCCGTCAGGAAAAACAACTACACAAGATCGAAGATAACTACGATCGTATTATGTCGACGTCCCGCATGACACCCGATGGCCTGCGTCAGCTTCAACTCCGTAAACGTCAGGATATGCTGGCCGTACTGACTTCGACGCAACGTGACCGATTATTCGCGGCTCAGCAAAGCGTGCCTTATAATAGAAACCAACCCGCTCCTTACGGCCGTCGTGGCTAGGTCCCTCTGAATCCTTTGCTTTCCCCAGTCCGGTATGTTAAATTATCGGGTTGGGGAATTTCCTTTTCAGCTATGCCTTACTTTTACGCGCTAGCCAGCCACGTAACGTAGTGACGAACTCCTCTCTCTCACCAACCAGCTTTCCGACGTTCAACCGCCATGATTTTGGTTCCGATTTTATCTGGGGCACCGCCACCGCTGCCTATCAGATTGAAGGAGCCGTCGACCGCGACGGGCGTACACCCTGTGTATGGGATACGTTCAGTCGGCAGAAAGGTAAAATCAAAACCGGCGAAACAGCCGACATTGCCTGCGAATTCTACGATCGGTACGAATCCGATCTCTTGATTCACAAAGAGTTAGGGTTAACCGCGTTTCGGTTCTCGCTGTCGTGGTCGCGTATTTTGCCCGATGGCGTCGGTCCGCAGACTGGGGGACGTATCAATGAAGCCGGTTTGGCGTTTTATGATCGGCTTATCGATCATTGCCTTGCGCTGGGCATTACGCCCTGGATCACCCTCTATCACTGGGACTTACCGCAGGCGCTCGAAAACAAAGGGGGCTGGCCGAACCCAAAAATTGTCGATTGGTTTGCTGACTTTGCCGACGTTTGCACCAAAGCTTTTGGTCATAAAGTACAGCACTGGATTATCCTGAACGAACCATTGGCCTTTTCCATCCTGGGTTATTTTACCGGCCAGCACGCACCCGGCCGGAGGAGTTTCCGAAACCTGCTTCCTGTCATTCACCATACCACGCTGGCGCAGGCAGAAGGGGGTCGGGTGGTTCGACGGAACGTCGCGAATGCACACGTAGGTACTACGTTCTCCTGTTCACCCGTTGATCCATTTACGCCCAGCGACCAGGCCGCAGCCAGCCGCGTTAATGCACTCATGAATCGGCTTTTCATTGAACCCGCCCTTGGATTGGGGTATCCGACCAAAGAACTGCCCTTTCTGGCTGGGATTGCCAAAAAAGTAGCCCGGCCCGGCGACATGGATCGATTAGCGTTCGACTTCGACTTCATTGGATTACAGCATTATTTCCGGGCGGTGGTCGAACAGTCTTATTTTATGCCTTATCTCTGGGCAAAAGATGTTTCGCCACTCCGGCGGAGCGTCCCTACAATTACCGAAATGGGTTGGGAAGTCTATCCCGAAAGCATGTATCGGGTTATTAAACAATTCGGCCAGTACGAAGGCATCAAAAAGATGTATATCACCGAAAGTGGGGCGGCCTTTTATGACACCGTTCAAGATGGTAGGGTGAATGATACGGCACGGGTTGACTATCATCAGAATTATCTGCAAAATGTCCTGCGGGCTAAACAGGAAGGTTTCCCGGTAGACGGATATTTCGCCTGGACGTTTCTGGATAATTTCGAATGGGCCGAAGGCTACAGACCTCGTTTTGGATTAGTATATGTTGATTTTCGCACGCAGCAACGTATCGTGAAAGCATCAGGCCGCTGGTTCCAGCAATTACTGACTGATCAGTCAATAGTTAGTTCAATAAGTAATTTATCGGGTCAATAAATCAGTTAGCGTTAGTTTTAAACCCTTAAGTCCATTTCAACTAATTACTAATTAGTTACAAGTAGGCTTATATGTTTATAATCGATATTTATATAAGTATTTACATCCGCTTGCGACCAGTCATTGCTAGTTTATAGCCATACTTTTGATTCATTCTATATAAACGAATACATCTTATTCTATTAAATTTTATCGTAGTTTCGAGCCAACTAACCTTTTGGTAAATAGTGCTTTACTTTCGGAGTTTTAAGTAAACTTCCCCAAAAGCATTAGGCACAAAAAGACGTTTCGTAACAAAAACTGGGCTATGACTAAATCTAAAATAGTTAACTCGCAACATGAAAATAATGAAACTGATCTTCAACGTATGATAAGTGATTGGGTTGATGCGATGAAGGCTTTTAATCAATGGAATGATAAACTGATTAGCCTACTTGAGGCTCATTCTCTGACGCATGAAGATGTAATTAACCCCCTCGGTAAAATCGGCAATCAACAGGCGATGACAGATCTCATGCAACTACGTCTGGCTTTAGTAGATGTACTGGAAAATCTTCTAATGGATGTAAGTAGTATAAGTGAAGAACATGAAACGGTATTAAAAATAAAAAAGCTTAAAAAGCAAACCCAAACCATTCAGCAATGGAACAAAAAGATTCGGCGGGCTCTTAAAATAAACTGCGGTGGGATAGCCTGAATTTTCCCTAAAAAAACAAGTATAGATCCACGAAACGTCAAAGCTTAGCGCGCATTTCTGCTGGTATCAGCGACGCTACTATTCTAATCATTAGCCCGATTTATAATTTTTTTTAATAAATAGAACGTTCCTATACTTATTTTTAAACAAATAGATTGAACAGTCGTTTGAAGCTGTGTTAAAATTTACTTTTCTATCTGGAGCCAAACGATGACCCAATCAAAGAAAAATGTCAATATTTTATTAGAACAATATGTATTTGAAGTTGCTGCCAGATTCATAGATGAGGCATCTCCAGAAGATCAAACCAGATTAATGAATCTCCTCAATACGATTGAAAAGTCCTCCCGAATTACAAACAGCCAGCTTGAAAGTTCGAAGGAAATGGGAGCTAATCGTCGTCCGAATCTTCAATGATACGTTTAATATTCTACTAAGTCGAGCCGATTGTTATTCATGTATCAGCCTTAAGTAGATGTGATATAAATGTAGTGCTTCTACAACTGTGGAACGGCTTTTAATAATTCCGTCCAGAACAACGTATTAGCCTGACACCCAAATAGGCAATCGACTCTATTTTTTTATTCTATATACGACACCAGCCCGCCAGAATTGAGAGTAAACTTTCGCATCCGTGTAGCGATTAGCTAAATAATTCGATAAGCCGTAAGAGTAACCCACACTTAATCCGAACGCCCGGTAATAGCCCGTCAGGTTCAGGCGTGGCCGAAAATCTACATCAGGTATTCGCTGGCTTGGCGCTGCCGGTGTTGGAAAGGATGAATTGTATGTATCCAGCGTCCAGGATTCCCGACTACGTAACCCAATAGCAGCGTCTAAACCAAGTGTTGCATCTACAGAAAACCGTGCATCACCAAATCGCTTTCCCACGAATGGACTCAGATTGACGTATTGATTCTGAAGACTACCGCGTCCATTAGTTGGGCTATTTGAAAAATCTCCGATTATTTTCGTTATGGCAACGCGGCTGGTTAGTTGTTCATAGCCCGCCTGAATTCCATAAATCAGCTTACGTTTCGTTACCGATTGAATTTGCCCGGACAAGCTGTAACTGGCCCCACTGGCACGACCATACGGATTACTGATAAAAGAATTGCCATTGGCGTTCAATCCCGTTTCATTGACCGAGTTTGGTCCCCGGTATGAAAATAAACCCGAACCCACCTGTATCGAAGCTTCAATACGTTGACCATAACTGGCAATACTAGCCGCTGCAAGTCCGATCAGGCATAAAATTTTTTTCATGTGTAATTTAGTTAAGGCGCTTGTTTTACAACAGACTGTTGCTAGCAGGAAAGAGTTGTAATCAGGCTTTTACTGAAGCTGTTTAAACGTTCGAATTTACCCTGCTAAACAGGAGTATTTTTTGTCCTGCTTCCTGCATCAGCAGGATAAAAAATACTCCTGTTTTAGCGAGTGTCTAAAGATATTCCTTTAGGCGTGTAAATCTTCTTTTCATCAGGCTGTTTGACCCCTAAATCCTCTAAAGGAGACTTTGCTCATCGTCAAGCAAAGTCTCCTTTAGAGGATTTAGGGGTCAAACAGCTTAAAAACTAATTTTTAGACAACCCTTTACACGTACAAAAAAATTAAAACAGCTTCACCAATAAAAACCAGAACGGCAGGCATTTTCGCGCTTAAGGAGTTGTGCGTAAAATTTAAAAAACCCAGTTAGTCACCTTTAAAAATCAATTGTAAATTTATTCATAATTTCACAGGGATAGTTTACTGGATTAGTGCTAAACTGGTTTAGATATGCAGAGCCTTACTATTCAGATTCCGCAGCCCTGCCACGAACGCTGGGACGATATGCAGCCGCATGAACAAGGCCGCTTTTGCGCAAACTGTCAGAAAATGGTAGTTGATTATACGGCCCTGTCTGATCGGGAACTGGTGAAGCTGCTGACCAAGCCTCTGACAACCAGTTGCGGGCGATTTCGTGATGAGCAACTAAACCGCCCATTACTAGTCGCGAACCCGGTTGCTACGTCTGTTTGGCGGCAATGGCTCGGGTTTCTTACACTGAGTTTATTTGGTTGGCAGACAGCACGTGCTCAGCAAAGCCAAACCGATCGTTCATCGCGGCCAGTCGCGGCACAACAGGCATCTATAAAAGTAGAAGCGGCTGTCAAGCCAATTCCTGTTCGAACCACAGTTGGCCCAGAAACAATGTCGGTTATTGCGGGAAAGGTCATAATGACAGATTCAAGTGGCAGCCCATTGCCTGCACCATATGCCCATGTATTTATTGACCAACCCGGCCATAAATGGCAAGCCTCCACAGATAGCACAGGTGCCTATAAACTCCTGCTACCAACCAGATTGCTAACGGGTCACTTAACTGTCTATGCCCGCACGCCCAACCGCTGGCAGGGCAACATTACATTTGATGTATTAACATCCGCACCAATAATCACCCTGAACGATCTTGTTATAGAGGAAAAACCAGTGCCTATCAAAGCTATAACCGGTGGTGGGATCTGCTTACTACAAACCCCTTCCCGCTGGCAAAAATTTAAGCGTAGACTATTTCACTGACTGGCCGGGTATTGAAAATACATAAGCCGCGGAGCATGAATGTATTTTTCATGCTCCGCGGCTTATGCGCTACGTCTGTTATACCGTCAGTTTCTCAATGTTCTTGTAGCTGATGGCGATAGACTCGAGTGGCGGAAGTTTGCAGACGTCCTGCTCCACAAAGTAGTGTGTCATGCCTGCGGTTTTCTTGGCATCGAAAATACGCTGGAAGTTAATCGAACCTGTCCCTACGGGAGCAAAAGCGCGTTGCGGTGTTTTTTCCATGTCTTTTACATGCCAGAGCGGGAACCGACCGGGATTCTTCTTGAACAGTGCAACGGGGTCCTGATTCGCGAAGGTTGCCCAGTACAAATCCAGTTCGAGTTTCACCAGATTCTTGTCGGTGTTGCCCAGCAGCACGTCGTACGGTACTTTCCCACTCAGTGG
Source organism: Spirosoma jeollabukense (assembly GCF_054777855.1). Lineage (NCBI taxonomy): Bacteria > Pseudomonadati > Bacteroidota > Cytophagia > Cytophagales > Cytophagaceae > Spirosoma > Spirosoma jeollabukense. Next base: position 1,311,561 of record NZ_BAAHAD010000002.1, on the reverse strand, counting down.
CTTGAATTCAAAATCGTGGTTATGGTAGCAGAATTGAATGCCAGCCGCTTTGCACACTTCCGCCGATTTGTTGAACAGGTCAGCAAAGCGCATGTAATCGTCCAGCTTGGTACGTTCTTCGGGGAACAGATAGGCGCAGACCATGTATTTCTGACCAATAGCAGCGGCATCATCAACGGCCCGTTTCCAGTCGTTGGTCAGGGTGCCTTTCATGTTAGGCATCGTTTTGCCCGTCGTGTAGTGGCCGCTGGGCGCTACCATGCCCAGTTCTTTCAGCAGTGCCGTAAACTCTTTTGGTGTTTTGCCGAAGAACTTCCCATCCGAGTAACCAAACGGCTCGACTTCTTTATAGCCAATCTTAGCTACCTGTTTAAGGGTGCCGACGGGATCTTTTGCCATCAGATCACGGAGGGTATACAATTGTAACCCGACTTTTTTGGTCGATGCGGCAAAAGCATCCAGTTGAGGCAGAAAAGCCGCCGACGCAGCTAACGCCCCCAATTTCAGAAATTGCTGGCGGGTAATTTTAGGAGACTGATTCATGAGACTGTAGAGCCGGTTAATCGACAACGGGCAGAATACCCGCGCTTGTAGTGGCTAAAGATAGAGAACGATTCGGTTTACTGTTTCCGTCTCTATTGACCAAGTATCCACCGTAGTGTTTCCGCATTCCGTACCGCATTGCCGCCACCATCGTTGTTGAAATACACAAACACCTCTTTCCCCATGCCTCCCCACTCCCGAATGCGATCGGCCCACCAACGCAGATCCGTATCGGAATATGAGCCCCCGTATAACCAGTCCGTGTCAGGTCCGTGCAGACGTACATATACGAAGGGAGCGGTTGTGCGCAGAATACACGGTAAGTGCGCTCCACTCATGATACAATAGGCGGCATTGTGCTGTTCCAGCAATGAAAAAATAGCGTCATTAGTCCAGCTCGGGTGCCGAAATTCGACTGCCACGCGCATCCAGTCGGGCACCTGATCCAGAAAATAGGCCAGCCGGTCGTAATCGCAGGCATGATTAGGCGATAGTTGCACCAGCAGAACCGCCCGTTTTTCCTGTAATTCATGCCAGCAGGTTTTAATACGTTCCATCCAGACTTCGGGCGCGTAGAGTTTTTTGGCGTGGGTCAGTCCGCGGGGTGCTTTAACGGTTAGCTGGAAACCGTCAGGCAACCGCTGTCGCCAACTGGCAAAGGTGGCTTGCTTTGGCCAGCGGTAGAAACTACTGTTCAGTTCGACGGTCTGAAAGCGCTGAACGTAGTAGCCCAGCCGATCATGAACGGGCGTATTGGGCGGGTACAGAACGCCCTGCCAGTGGTCGTAACTCCAGCCCGATGTGCCAATATGAATGCTCATGAAGTGATTACTCGATCAGCACCCGATTGGTTTATTTTTTCGGAAGAACATACTCTATGCCCCATTGCCGGGCGTAGTCTTTAATGGGCGGCAATCCTACGGCTGCCCGTCGCGTATCGACATTGAGTTCATCCTCAATCGGCTCGAACGAATTTTTGCCATCGGCTCCTAAGGCCACCTGAGAACCATAGAGTTGCTTTTGGCCTTTATGTACCCGGATACGGTCTATTAAAAGTGCCAGATTTGATTTTCCCAACTCGCCCTGCTCGGCGGCTTTCTGGATCATAGGCAGGTACTTCTCCTGAATAGCCAGTGGCGAATGTTGGATTACCAGCCAGGCTGTGATGTCCTGTTTCTCTCCTACTAGATGTTTACCAGGGTAACCATATTGCTGAAGTATCCGCTCTACTTTTACCAGGTTGATCGAATCAGTCCGGCGCATTCCCTCCCAAATCGGTTTAGCCTGTGGCGAATTGTAACCGTACTGCCTGGCAATCGTATCGATGCGTAATCGGGGTTGATTATCCGCCCGAAAAATCTCTTTCAGTTCACGCTCAAGAACTGGGTTTCGGCCTTCTGCTATTTTTTGTTTATCAATACCATTCTGAAAATCCGCCGATAAAGGGCTTGTTCGCAAGACGTCAAACTCTGGATACGCTTTGCGATTTTCCCAAATATCTTCACTAACCCAGAAATCTATCGACGTAGCTTTGCTTATAAATTCACGTGCCTGTTCAGTTTGTTGACACTGGTATGCACAAACGGCCGCACGCAGTGTACTCATAGCACTCTTTTGAGAAATCGCAAAGGCTCGTTGGTATTGCGTCAGGCAGGTCTGGCAATTACCCTGCTTAAGGGAAGCAAATGCTTGCTCAACAGCCTGAACATAAGCAGTGTCCTGAACGGCATAGGTCGTTTGCGCCCTAGACGGCCGGGCCAGACATCCAACCAGAGCAAGTATAAGTATGTACCTCATTTCAAATGATTAACCTATGTATAGTTACAAACTTTTACACCAAGCTGTTTAGGATTATTCTTTCTAGTCTGCTTTACCCCTAAATCCCCTAAAGGGGACTTGGTACGTGCCTGAATAAAGTCCCCTTTAGGGGATTTAGGGGTAAAGCAGACTAGAAAGAATAATCCTAAACAGCTTCACCATTAAAGATTCGTTATCAATTGGGTATCTCCAAGTTAATGTTTGTTAAAAGCCTGATCGTCAACCGATACGTGCAAACAAAATGACCGATGAGTATCGCTCACCGGTCAGTCTATTCATGAAGTATGGCGAAGATGCTTATTTTTTCACTGACACCGTCGCCTTTCCAGCATAACTAATTTTGAAAAGCGTTCCGTTCAAATCATCCGTTACGTATAACGAGCCATCCGGGCCCTGTGCGAGACCGCAGGGGCGGTGCTGAACGGGGCCAGTTGGTTTAGCCAGGTCAGTACCGGCAAAATTATCAGCAAAAATTTCCCAGGGGCCCGATGGCTTGCCATTTTTGAACGGCACAAAACCAACCATATACCCTTTGTACAAAACCGATGACTGGGCGTGAAAGGCAATAAATGCGCCATTTCGGTAACGCTCGGGGAAGGCGGTTCCCGTATAGAACAGCAACGCATTGGGCCCCATGTGGGCCGGAAAAGCCATCAACGGATTGATCGCTTTCGGAGCGCCTGTTTTCTTACCATCACCGCCATATTCGGGGGCCATAATTTTCTTTTTCTGAACGTAGTCAAAGTAAATGTACGGCCAGCCGGCATCGTCGCCCTGATGCAGTTCATAGAGGGTTTCAGAAGGCAGCTCGGCACTTTGCTGGGGCGTGTAATATTGCGGGTAAAAATCGTCGAATTTGCCCCGCCCGTGCTGCGTGACAAAAAGTGAGTTGGTTTTATCATTCCAATCCAGCCCCACTACGTTTTTCAGGCCCGTTGCATAATGGACACCATCAGCCGTGGTCTGGTTCGGTACATTGGCCTTAAAGCGCCAGATACCCACCGAATCCAGCAGCGGACAGGGCATAATACCTTTCCCGGTTCCGGCCTCGCGGCAGGCATCATTGTCGGACGCTACGTTCACATAAATATTATTTTGATTATCAATGGCAATTGACTTCGATTTATCACGATCTTTTTCCCGCAATCCCGACACTAATTTTTCGGGCTGATCGGGATTAATGACCTCCTGATTATCATTGAGTTTGTACCTGTAAATAGCACTATTGGAAGACGCGTACAAATAACCATTTTTGATTACGATACCCGTGCCCGGATAATCACCGAAGCCAGTCTGCTCATCAATGACGCCATCTTTGTTGGTATCCCGCAGGCGATAAATCCCCTTCCCATCTTTCAGTTTGGCGAGTTTCACATAGATATCGCCCGTTTTGCTGATGGCAATGTGCCGGGTGGAACCCAGATCTTTCGCAACGATAGTGCCCGAAAATCCTGCCGGAAGTTTCAGGCTCGCCGTGGGATTTTCGTTTTTTACGGTACGTGTGGGGGTGGGCTTTTTGCCGGTACTGGTGTCGCCCAGGCAATGCATCGCCACCAGCGAAGCGAACAGGCAGGTAAGACCGAGAAAAGGTTTATTCATGGATTTGATAAAATTGGGTACGTTTTTGTCAAAAGCTATTTTGCACACGTACATACTGAGGTTACCTGTTTTGACTGATGAGCTGTAAGTATAGATGACCAGCTTTAAAGCACAATGGGGCCGGGTTTGCAAACCCGGCCCCATTGTGCTTTAAAGCTGCAATCGAACGCATTTATAACAACCCTTTTTTCATCTCTTTCACGGCATAATCGACAGCTCGGGCGGAGAAAGCCATGTAGGTAAGGGATGGATTTTGCGTTGACGTTGAGGTCATGCTGGCGCCGTCCGTCACAAATACGTTTTTGCAGGCATGAAGCTGGTGCCACTTGTTCAACATCGACGTTTTGGGGTCTTTGCCCATCCGCACACCGCCCATCTCGTGAATATCGAGGCCTGGGTTGCGGTGGTCATCACGCACGCGAATGTTTTTGAAACCCGCTTCGGTAAACATCTCCGTCATCTGCTCCTGATAATCCTTCACCATTTTATCGTCGTTATCGTCATAGACGATGGCTATTTTTAGTTGCGGTATGCCATACGGATCTTTCAGCGAAGGATCGAGTGCTACGTAGTTTGTTTCTTTCGGAATGGTTTCGCCCATCATGTGCGAGCCAACATACCAGCCGCCGAGTTTGGGATTCAGCAGACTTTGTTTCAGATCAGCTCCTACCCCGCTCTGGTCGGAGTTCGATGAGCGACCCGCCGAGAAACCAGCGGCATAGCCTCGTAAAAAGCCCGTTTCCTGTTTCAATACGTTCCGGAAGCGTGGAATGTACGGACTGTTTGGCCGACGTCCGTCAGTCGTGGTGTCGAGGTCGCCATCGTACTCCCCTGAGATGCCCGCCCGGTAGTTGTGAAAGGCGACATATTTTCCTAACACACCACTGTCATTACCCAGGCCATTTGGAAAACGGTTCGAGGTGGAATTCAGCAGCACCAGGTTTGAGTTTAACGCGGCCGCATTCAGGAAGATAATGCGGGCATAATACTCCGTCATTTTCTTCGTGTTGGTATCAATAACCCGAACGCCGGTTGCCTTGCCTTTCTTCTCGTCGTAGATAATGGAATGAACGACCGAGTTAGGACGTAGCGTCATTTTTCCCGTTTTAGCGGCCCAGGGAATCGTCGTCGAATTACTGCTGAAGTACCCACCAAATGGACAACCCCGCTCGCAGATAGTGCGGTGCTGGCACTGCGCCCGTCCCTGATCGAAGTGAATCTGTTTGGGTTGCGTCAGGTGAGCCGCCCGACCCATAATCACGTGGCGGTCCTTATAACGGGCGGCTATTTTTTGCTGAAAATGTTTCTCCACACAATTCCACTCGTGCGGGGGTAAAAACTCCCCGTCGGGCAGGGTGGCAATACCGTCTTTATTGCCTGTAATACCGGCAAACTTCTCGACGTAGCTATACCAGGGCGCAATGTCAGCGTAGCGAATCGGCCAATCGACAGCGAATCCATCCCGGGCAGGCCCTTCGAAATCAAAGTCGCTCCACCGCTGGGTCTGGCGTGCCCACATGAGCGATTTTCCGCCCACCTGGTAGCCCCGAATCCAGTCAAACGGTTTGTCCTGAACATAAGGGTGTTCGGCATCTTTCACGAAAAACTGTTCGGTGCCTTCATAGAAGGCATAACATTTGCTAATGATCGGGTTTGCTTCCCGTACCTCCTGCCGGAGCTGATTACGGTGTTCAAACTCCCACGGCTGCATGTTGGTCGTCGGGTAATCGGTCACGTGGCGCACATCGCGACCGCGCTCAAGAACGAGCGTCCGGAGACCTTTGCCCGTAAGTTCTTTGGCCGACCAGCCTCCACTGATACCGGAGCCAATGACGATAGCGTCGTAGGTATTAAGGGCCTGAGCGTCGATATTTAAGTAAGACATAATGTAGGGTATTCGGTTTATGGTACTCAGTTTACGGTGATCCGCCGTTACGGCCTTTCTGGATAACGCATCAGCATTCTTGCGTCAGCCTACCGGATACCATAAACCGAATACCAAATACCTTATTTTGGTTGAGTAACCGCTTTTGCCTGAACCGGCACGCAGCCGTAATAATGACCGGGAATAAATTGATAGTGCGTCAGCTTCGTCATGACGTACTCCGAACTCATATAGCCTCGGATCGTCAATCCCTTGACTAACGAATAGAAGTTTTTTTGTGCTGGATCGGTCGATTGGCCGAGCTGGGTTAACAAGGCAGTACGTTGCGCTACGTCTCCTTCGGCAAAAGGTTTCGAAAATGCTTTCTGGGCCAGTCCATCCAAAGACGCGAGGCCCGTGCGGAAGGTTTCCTGCGCTGGCTTCGCGTAGCAGTCTGCCACCATTTTCTGCACAAACTGATGAACGTTGAGGGCTTTGGCGCCGGGCGTGTCTGTCACCGGAATGATCGTCTCGACCATCTCGGCCAGCAAGTCAACCTGGCCACGAGAGAGAATCTGGCGAGATGAACGGACGGTTTCAGCCGTCCAGCTGTTGGCCCAGGCAGGCAGGCTGATAAACCCTCCAACGGCCCCGGCCATCGTTTTTAACGCATTACGTCTTTCCACAGGATACTTGATTGGATTCTGTTTATTCTCTCAAAGATACAAAACAACTCACATTGGTGGATGCTGCTTCAGCCTGTTTTTTGGGCCTGTAGCCTCATTTTTAGGGATTACCCTAGTGAGTACAACGGGAAAAATTATAAATCTATTAAATCTATAAATTTTATTGATTACTAATCGTTATCTACGAACACAGAGCTTCACTCGATTGTTCTTACTATACGCTGATACACGTTTATTGGTCTCAAACATGGCGTCTATTTTCGTTTTATCCCGAGCTGTCTCTGTCGATTCAATTCGTCATTATGTCGGTGAACTTCATTAAACTGTCGTTAAATCCAATTATCTATTAATCCGTTGTGCAACAATGGGCTTTTCCTTGTCGTAAAGTCGATAAGTAAAGCAATCTATTTGTAGACAATCACATGAAAAAATACGTTGTGAACACGTTCAACTATCAACTTCCAAAGCGCGTATGGTCGCTGAACTGGCTATTAATTGCTGGATTTATTGTTTCCCTGTCAGCCTGTAAAAAGACCACCGACGACGTCACCCCACAGCTCAGTACGTCATCCGGTGCGAGTCAGTCAGTAGATGGCTGGATTCTGGACGAGATGCGGTACTTGTATTACTGGAATGACAAGATTCCGGCGAACCCTGATACAACGCTGGCCCCTGACAAATTCTTTTCGTCGATTCTGAACACCTACAACGCCACGACCAACCCCACGGGCGACCGTTTTTCGTGGATTGAAGATGACGGCAATACGTTAAAATCCGAACTGAGTGGACAATCGACTACAACCGGGATGAATTTCACCTTATATCTTCGGTCATCGGGCTCAACCGACGTAATCGCCCAGGTGCTGTACGTATTACCCAATTCACCAGCCGCCAAAGCGGGTCTGAAACGGGGTGATATTATTTCGAAAGTAGGCGGCACCTCACTCAACACCACGAACTACTCGGATCTGTTGTTCACGGGTACTACATTCACCTATGGGCTGGCCGCAGTGAGCGGGCAATCGCTGGTGGATACCGATAAAACAGTAACCGTAACGGCTACGGTCTTCCAGGAGAATCCGGTATTCATGGACTCTGTCTATACGATTGGTAACAAAAAGGTTGGGTATTTTGTCTATAACCAGTTCATTACGGGTCCCTCTGGCTCGGATGATCACACATATGACAATCAGGTTGACGCTATTTTCAACAACTTCAAAGCACAGGGCGTTAATGAACTAGTCCTTGACCTGCGTTATAACCCAGGTGGTTATACGTCATCATCAGCTAACCTGGCCAGCCTTATCGGTAAAGGCATTAGTTCGAGCAATTTATATTTCCGCGAAGAATGGAACGCCACTATTACACCCGACTTGCAGAAAGAATACGGCAGCAGCTTTTTCATTCAGAACTTCCTGGATAAATCGCAGAGCATTGGCAACAACCTCTCGCGGGTATTTGTACTGACAACGGACAATACAGCGTCGGCCAGTGAACTGATCATCAATGGATTACGCCCTTATATGACGGTGACGACCATTGGCACAACCACTTACGGCAAAAACGTCGGTTCCATTACTGTCACCGACGACAGCGGCAAAATTAAATGGGGCATGCAGCCCATTGTGTTCAAATCATTCAACAGTGCCGGAAAATCTGATTATTCAACCGGCTTTACACCTAACATAGAAGTAGAAGAACCTATTAATCTATTACCGCTGGGCGATACGAAAGAAGCATTATTGAGCACAGCTCTGGCGCAGATTTCAGGTAGTGCCAGCACGCGTTCGGGTGTTACCACCAATCCGCTGAAATCCCTGGGGTCGTCTATCCAACGAAAGGCAGGTGGCCAGTCAATGGTTAAAGTGTTCAAAACGTTTAAATTATAAGTCCAGTCTTTCAACTGTCATTCCAACGATTACGTCACAAAGGGGGTCTTTGTGACGTAATCGTTTTGTTTTTTAGCAAAGGTTTGGTGTATATGGCAACAATTAAGAATTTTTATGAAAGCCTCACGTTGCTAAGTAATAAGTGTTTGGCGTAATTTTGTCAAACCTACTTATTCTCTATATCAGCGACGAAGCAATGTCCTGTGGTAACGCCCAATGGCTTCGCTCCAGATTGATTCAGGCTGATCCGGGCGGCAAAATCGCCGTTCTTAACTCAAATTGATATAACTTTACATTTTAGTCCGTTCGTTTACGCTCGTTTTCATGATTCATTTACCATTTCGATTTCTTTCGGCAACCGACTCTCGGTCACAATCCGTAGCTTCTGAGACTCTTTCCGCTCTTGTAACTAAGAAAACAAAAAAACAGCAACGCATCAACTGGGCGTTGGGCGTTCTTTGCCTCGGCTGGACCGGCTTCCTGGTCGGTTGCAGTGGCTCCAGCACAGTAGCGACCCTGGGTGACTGGACAGTTAAATCGGAATTTGAAGGCGTAGCCCGCACAGGAGCCTCCAGTTTCGTTATTAACAACATCGCCTACATGGGCACCGGGCTCGATAACAAAAGCCAGCGCCTGCAGGATTTCTGGGCCTACGATCCCGCCAAAAATGCCTGGACACAAAAGGCTAACTACATTGGCGCAGCCCGTAATTTCGGGGTAGGCTTTGCCACCAGCAACAATAAAGGATACATTGGCACGGGTATTAACATAAATGGCGATCTGCTGAAAGACTTTTATGAGTATGACCCAGCTGCCAACACCTGGAAAAAGGTAGCCGATTTTGGTGGAACAGCCCGCTACCAAGCCGTAGCGTTTGCCATTGGGGCGAAAGGCTATGTGGGAACCGGCAACGACGGTAACTACCTGAAAGACATCTGGTCCTACGAGCCAACGTCCAACACCTGGGCAAAGGTCGCGAGCTACGGTGGTGCCAAACGCGTAGGCGCTGTTTCGTTCGTCATCAACAATATGGCCTACGTCGGTACGGGAAACAACAACTCAACTCAGCAGAAAGACTGGTACGTGTATGATCCAGCTACGGATGTCTGGACACAGAAGCTAGACTTCACCACCGATCAGGCATCTATTGCCCGCAGCTATGGCGTTGGTTTTGCTGTGGGTGGCAAAGGGTACGTCACGTTGGGCAGTGGTACGTCGACCGGCACCACGGTGTGGCAGTATGATCCTGCCACGGATCTTTGGACCTCACTGGGTGCATTCGAAGGCGCACCCCGCGCGTATGCCATTGGGTTTGCCATTGGCAACAAGGGCTATGTTACCACCGGTGGCAGCAGTCTTTCAGCGCCTTATGATGATTTGTGGGATTTTGACCCAACTATAGAACAAGTACTGTAAGCGTGCAAAACGCCATCAATACGAATAAAAATCGACCGTCTCGAACCCGCCTGATTCGACTGGGATTGATCCTGATCCTAATTGCTTTAGCTGGTCTGACAGGTTATCAAGTCTACCGCCGGCAGAATCCCTATCAGGTTCAGGCGTTTTCAACGCCAGCGGGCTGGGGGTATGATATTCTGACCAACGGTAAACTATTCATTCATCAACCAACCATACCGGGTCAGTCCGGTATGGTTGGTTTTTCCAGCCAGGAACAGGCCCAGCGGGTCGGTGAGCGGGTGGTTGAGAAAATACAACAGACGAAGGCGTTGCCTACGCTGACCAACGAAGAGTTACGTCAACTAGGCGTAAAAATTCCCTGAATTCATTGCTTATGCGTACTTTATGGTACGCCGGTTTGCTCTTGCTGACCGGTATATTGCTGTTTGCCTGTCAATCGGGTGATCTTAACGTCGGTCAATCGGTCATCAACCCACAGGAGTTGACAATACAATCTATTGACACGATCACGGTTCGGTCATCGACGGTGATGAGGCCTGATTCGTTTGTTACGTCGGCCGATCCTGAGAATAACGTTTTGGTCGGGCGCTGGAGCGACCCACAAACGGGTCTGTTAAGCATGCGCGCTTTTGCCGAGCTTGACTATACAGCCAACACGCTCTCCACCCAAACGAATCTGGTTTTAGATTCATTGGTGCTGGAAATGAACTATTCATTTGTGTACGGCGATACTACGTCTGCTTATAGTATCAATGTGCACCGCCTGACGAAGCCACTCGTTCCTCAGTTATACTACAATACGAGTTCGGTTCCATACGAAGCGACTCCATTTATACAAAAAACGGTACTGCCTCAGCCACAAAGTCGCGGCAAGCAGATACGACTGCGGACGTCTGATGCGCTGGCTCAATCGTTTTATTCGCAACTGATAAGTGGACAGATCAATGATGCGGTGTCCCTGGAGAAATTTCTGCCTGGCTTTGCGTTCATTAGTACGTCGACGAATAATACGATTGCAGGCTTTTCAGCGGCTGCCGGGGCAAGCGGGCTAAGGCTCTATTACCATACGGTCGATGATGCGCAAACAGCGGTCAGCCTATTGTTTCCGATTGCATCACTCCATTTTACTAAATTCATAACCGATTTCAGTGGTACCCCACTGAGTGCGTTAAAAAGTCGTTCAGCCGCTGTTGATAGTCGCCTAACGGACAACACGACGTTTATAGCCCTGGGCGCTGGTCTCCAAACCCGAATTGAATTCCCCTATATCACTCAGTTTGACAGGCCCCTAAATTTTGCTGACATCAACAAAGCGTTATTAGTCATTAGCCCCGTTCGGCGTAGCTTACGAGATAACACTCCACCTCCCGGCCAAGCGCTGCTTCCGGGTCAAACCCCGGATCCGGTAGAGCTTTATGTAACCAACAATCAAAACCAGGTGATTGCAACGGTGCCGGGAGGGACGAATCCCTTAGCAGCGGTGGCGGCAACAACCTATTACAGCTACGATGCGAATTCGCCGTTAATTTCCGATTCGTACACGTTTGACCTAACGTATTATCTGGGTCAGATTCTAAAACAGAAATCGCTGCCTCAACCCCTGATCCTCACCGTTCCAACGCCTAACACCGGTTATTTCAGCATGAAATCATTGGTTCAGCGGGTGGTGCTTGGGAATCAGCAACGGCCGAACGACCAGATGCAGGTAAAACTGTTCATTACGTCGGGCACGTAGTACTTTATTGTATCAGAACAAGAGTTATTAAAAAAAGCCGGATCGTTACGACGATCCGGCTTTTTCTTTGCCCATGGCGACTTATATCCGCAACGGACCTCGCCCATTCCACGTATCCATATATACAGCCAGGAAACATAGGTGTTTCCCCTACTATCAGACTTAAAAGCGTTTCTGCGGTATTAACAGACAGCCCCTTAAAGCCATAAGACTGATCTATCAATCGTTAAAAGAATATAAAAAAGGGTGTTAAGACGCCTGGTTGCCCATTAATCCAATATCAGATGCCGGACCTATACGTTACCTTCTTAAACCGTGAAACAGCGGTCAACCTGAATAGCCCAGCAGATGACGCGTACAGCCATGCCAACCGCACCAACCCCTTCGGACACTACGTCCCAGCCTACCTTACAGGTTTTGTTATCCCAGTCAGAAGATGAGTTTTATGGAAGTCTGCAACGTATCTGGAACAACGTTGTACAACTCGAAGACATGGGGATTATCCAGCAGGAAAACGATAAGTTCGTCTATGCTTACCGCCTGGCTGAGGGTGAGTTACACCGGGCCTATTCAGAAAAAGCATTCGCGACATTGACTGCGCGGGTATCGTAAACCGTTGCTGTTGTGCACCTAATGAAAACGTATCATAACGAACACGTCACGGTAGTAACGGAGTGCAGTGTGCATCTGTTGCAGCAAACATGGGTGGGCATTCCCTCCAGCGAAAATTTCAGAGATGGATCACTGGCTACGATCGCTTTAGCCAGGCGGCATCAGATCAAACGGTGGCAGATCGACCTGCGACAGTTACGCGTGTTCAATCCGGTTGATTTGCACTGGTTTATTAAACATTGTCTTAACCAAAGCCAGTCTGGTTGGCCCAGGAAGGCACGAATAGCCATTATCCTGAATGATCTTAATCAATTTGGAAAGCTAGGGTCCGATCTGATCATCAGAGCGATAATGGCTGAAAACAATGAGCTGGCCTGCCGGTATTTCCTCGACAATGACGACACGTACCCCTGGCTGATGCTGGATGAATGAGACATCTGACACGCTGTCGGTAGGTCCGGCCCGTTTCATAGTACTTCGTGAAGATGGCTGTGCAACGGGCCGGACCTGTTTTACGTATTGCTTAATAGTATCCGGTTTTCTGGGAGCATCATGCTGATCCGTTTAGAGTATTCGGACTTGTGGCATGCCAGATCAGCTAATTCAGGACCGCATCCAGTGTTCGGCAGATGCGTATAAATACGGATAATTTTTCTTTATAGTAAAAAGATCGGCGGACTGGCATCATGTGCAAATTAGCGGTAACTTGTTTGTTCGTTGTTCAGTAACAGACTCCCATTTCTATAAAGAGGTACTAATTAACACAGTCGTAATTACATAGTAAGCAGGAGATTTAGAACGACTTGTTTATGCGCATTTTTACCTTCCCGTTTTTAATCTGGCTCCTGGTATTGAGCATCTCTATGCCTGCGCTGGCTACCCATCAGGTAGGCGGGCAGATCGAAATGCGCTACCTGGGCGACGTACAGGGCCATTACCAGATAACGGTCACTCAATATATTGAAGACGGAACGCGTGGAGCGGCCACCCAGGCTACGTCTGGAATGCTTGGAATTTTTCGCAAAAGCGACAATAGGCAAATGACCACATTCGTCGTCAATCAAGCCGGTTCCAAGCAACCAGTCGTTTATGCAAATGAATTTTGCGCGGCACAACGTAACCTCAGGTTCGTTGTCATTACGTATCTAGCCACCATTCAGCTGGCTCCGGCTACTTACAACGATCCACAAGGTTACTACATTTCCTACCAGACGCGTAACCGTAACGCGGGAATCAACAATATCAGCAACCCCGATCAAACAGGATTCACCTTTTACCTTGAATTTCCGGCCCTTCAGCAAAACGGGCAATATTTCACGAATTCGTCACCTCATTTTGGCACAATCAACGGCGAGTATGTCTGCATAGGCGATCCGTTCAAGTTTCCGTTTGGTGGCACTGACCCCGATGGCGACGAACTGCGGTATTCTATGGTGACACCCCTCAACCAGAAAGGTACGAATCAGAATGCGGTTTCGGCAGGACCTTATCCAGATGTCAGCTGGCTTTCGGGCTTTAGTGCTTCCAATGCCATGCCCGGTAGCCCCACCCTGAACGTAAATGCCAGAACCGGCCAGTTAACGGTGACAGCGACTGAATTGGGTTTGTTTGTCTTTGCCGTAAAAGTGGAAGAATACCGCGGTGGTGTCAAGATTGGTGAAGTACGGCGTGACTTCCAGCTACTGGTCGTTGAGTGCCCACCCCAAACGACACCCGAGCCCACTGTCCAGATCATGGACCGGCCCAAGGTCACAACAACGACGATTTGTACGGGCGAGTCGACCGTTCTGGTAGCGACGGTCAATCTTGACTGGAATTACCAGTGGCGCCGGGATGGTACCAATATAGTGGGCGCTACCAATGCAACGCTCACGGTTCGTGATGAAGGTCAATATACGTTACTCGTCTCTCAGAAAGCCGTTTGCAGCAAGTCGGGCGACTCCGATACGTTAACGGTTAAACAAATCAGTGCCAAAGCGAAAATCAGTACCCTCGGTCATTTGTGCGCCACAACAGGTTTCGCCATCTTAACCGCCGTGGGCGATACGGGTCTGGCCTATCAATGGTATCGGGAGAATCAGGCGTTACCTGGTCAGACAACTGACACGCTTTTTACGACCGAGCCAGGTCGTTACTTCGCGGCACTGACACAAAAAACGGTAGGCTGTAAAGCGAGCAGCGACACCACTTCGCTCGAACGTTCGGCGGCCGTGCAGGCAGTTATCAAATCGGCGTCGGGCCAGAACCGAATTTGCCCAAACGACTCACTAGCGCTGAATGCCAGCGGTGGCGAAGCGTATAGATGGCAAAAAGATGGGACAAAAGTTGGCAGCAATGGGGGCCAGTATACGACCCGAACAGCCGGAATTTTTAGCGTGACGGCTACCGATTCCTACGGGTGTGATGGTACGTCTCCCCCACTTACGATAACCCAGCTCGCGCCTGTTCTTGTCACGCTTGATTCGATTCCGGGGGTGTGCGGCCCCAACAATCCTGTGTATACGCTGGTGGGTAGTCCGCCGGGGGGCGAGTTTGCCGGCGACGGAGTAACGGGGAATCAGTTTAGTCCAGAATCAGCGGATATTGGCGACCATAAACTAACGTACACCGTCAAAGCGGCTCCCGAATGTGCTGGAACGGTGGCCACCCGAGTAGCCGTTGTGGCCCCTATTCCAACGATTAAACTAATTGATTCGCTGACGACCTACAAAGGCAATACGTTTACGTTAGATCCTGTCTATACTGGCAACCCGAATCAGTTCCAGTGGACACCCGCTACGTATCTGGACAATCCGAGCCTGGGCAACCCCTCGATTATGTCGATTGATAATGACATCACCTATATGCTTGAGGTAAAAAACAGTACAGGTTGTGCCGCCAAAGACACGATTCATATTACCGTTTATAACGGTGTCTGGATACCGGATGCCTTCTCGCCGAATGGTGACGGCCTGAACGACGTATGGGATTTACCGGGCATCGAAGCCTTTCCCGATGCAGAAGTCACTATTTTCAACCGCTGGGGCGAAGTGATTTATTCGTCTGCCAGGGGGTACCCAAACCCATTCGATGGTACATTGAATGGAACCAGCCTGCCCGTTGGCATTTATACGTATACACTACGTACTACACCCACCAGGCCCGTAAGAAAGGGACGTCTGGTATTGGTACGCTAAGTGATTCTAGTAAATTGTTTTCTTCAGAATACCATGCGCTACGCTATCGTTCAGTACTTGTTCTGCGTATTCCCAAATGGCTGTAGATCCGTGTTTGATCACCTGTTTCTTTTCGTAAACTTTAGCATAGTCAACATCGAACTCCTGCCACGTGCCACCATTGTTGGAGGCATTCTGAAGGAGTGGTTCCAATCGATCCATCGACCGGGCAAACTTCGCTTCGTTGGTTTGACTCTCCTCAAATTCCTCCCAGATAGCAATGTACTCGGCGGCCTGCTCGGCAGGCAGTATACCGAAAATACGTTCAGCAGCCAGCCGCTCTTCATTGGTGTTGGTATGGCTTTTCTGCGTATCATAAATGAACGTATCCCCCGCATCAATCTCCACAATGTCATGGATCAGAAGCATTTTCAGTACTTTCAGCAGGTCGATTTCAGTATTGGCATGTTGAGCCAGAATTATGGCCATCATGGCCAGATGCCAGCTATGTTCGGCATCGTTTTCGCGTCTTTCACTGTTAAAAAGCTTCGTCCGACGCTGGATATATTTTAATTTATCGATCTCTTTAAGAAATTCAATTTGCTTCACTAATTGATGAGGCTGCATGTTTTGGGTGATTTTTGGCTTGCTAAATGTCTATATATGACAACAGGCCGAAAGTTATAAACTTTCGGCCTGTCCGTTAATCATATAGTCGATTAGAATTACTTCTTCGCTACGGCTTTGACTTCCTGACCATCCCGAATTTCTTCGGAGGCTTTTTTGACGATTGTCGTACCTGCCTGCAAATCGCCGAATACTTCCACCAGACTATCCACAACGTTGCCTTTCTGGACCGATACCCATTGCGCCCGGTTGTCGTTCACCTTGATCACGAACATCTTTTCGCTCGAACTCACCACCGACGTTGTGGGAACGAACATCGTTTTCCCCGTTCGTTCGATTGGCATCAATACGTCGGCATACATCCCAGCTTTCAATTCATGGCTGGGGTTTGCTACGTCGAACTCAGCCATCATTGCCCGGTTGGCCTCTACCAGACTTTGGGCCGAACGAGCCAGTTTCGCATTGAAATGACGGTTGGGCATGGCGTTGACCGTAAACGAAACAGCACTCTTTGTTTTAAGTTGATTGGCAAACGTTTCCGGAATCGCCACGGTCAGCCGTAGCGTCCGGCTGTCTTCCAGCACGAACAGGGGCTTACCGCTGTCGCCCGCTCCAACCAATGCGCCGGGACTGATGTTCCGTTCGATCACCATCCCATCGAACGGGGCCGTGATGATAAGGTACTGCCGGAGTTCGGTTTTGGCCTGATAATTCGAGCGGGCTGCCTGCACGGTGCCCTTCGCTACGGCTACCATCGCGCTGTCGGCCTGCATTTTAGCCTGCGCCTGGTCGATCTCGTTCAACGAAACCGCACCTTCCATTTTTGCCGTTTGCAGCAGCCGCTGATACGTTAGCCGGCTGGCACGGGCACGCGTCGTTTGTTCGACCAGCGTGGCCTCCTGCGCCTGTAGCTGTGCCTGCGCCTGACTCAGTTCCGAGATCACTTCGGGGGCGTCGAGCCGGGCGAGCACCTGCCCCTTATGAACCTGCGTGCCCCGATCGACTGAAATATCCCGCACGAAGCCCTTCACTTTGGCATACATATTTACCCGGTTCCAGGGCTTCAGTTCGCCCGGAAGCGTGACCTGCTTGCTAGGTTGTAATGCCTGAACAGTTGATACGTCAACCTGCTGGATTTCAGGCGCTTTTTCGGCGAGTTTGTTATCGCTACTGGCCGTCGAACAGGCTGCCATGCCAACGGCAAGAGAGGCCGACCCGATTAGGTTGAAAAACGGTTTCTTCCGGCACAAAACGTGGAAGCGCGAAAGCGTGAAAGCGCGAATAATTAGTTGGGAAGTCATGGTTGTTTCCGTTGAAAGTTGACGAGGAACAATGGGTGAGAGCCGTCTAAACACTGGGGCTCATTTCCGGATGATAGTATTTGCTTTCCGGATCTTCCGGGTCGAGCGATACGGATTGAATGGCGGCTTTCGCCTGAAGCTGCGTGAAGATGCAGGGCAGAATCAATAGCGATGCCAGCGTTGAGGCAATCAATCCACCAATTACAGCCTGGCCCAGCGGGGCAATCTGATCGCCCCCCTCGCCAAGGCCCGATGCCATGGGCACCATCCCGGCAATCATCGCGATACTGGTCATCAGGATCGGGCGAATCCGGCTGTTGGCCGCCAGAACCACCGCCTTTCGCGTATCCCCGATTTCGAGTCGCAGGTTTTCCGCATTGGTAACCATCAGAATGGCGTTGGCCACCGACACGCCCACCGACATAATCAGCCCCATGTAGGATTGCAGATTCAACGTAGCACCGCAGGCCAGCAGCATCAAGAGTGCTCCGGCAACCACCGCTGGAATCGCAGCCAGAATCACCAGTGATAACTTAAACGACTGATAGTTAGCCGCCAGCAGCAGGAAGATAATGATAATAGCCACCAGCAGCCCCGTTTGCAAACTACTGAGCGTATCAGTTAATAGGTTCGTCTGGCCGCCCATTTCAACGAGTACACCCCGTGGCGGTTCGCCCGCTTCTTTAATGGCATTCTCTACGGCTTTCTGCGCCGTACCCAGGTCTTTTTTCTGCAAATTAGCCGTAATCGTTACCAGCCGATTCGGGCCGGCGCGGTCGTATTCACCTGGCGCCGTACCTTCCGAGAAGGTCGCTACGTCCGAGAGTAGCGGGTGCATTTCACCGCTTTTGAGCGGGATATTACCGATGTCACTGGCGCTGCCCATTTGGTATTCCGGAATTTGCACCTGCACCTGATACGCCAATCCTTTCGACTCATCGAGCCATAGATTTTTGTCGGTAAAGCGGCTGGACGAGGTAGCAGCCACCATCGACCGGGCTACCTGCGTCGACGTAACGCCCAGTTGTCCGGCGCGTTCGCGGTTCATCGTTACGTTCAGAACCGGGTACGCCAATGGCTGCGCAATCTGCACGTCGCGCAGGAAATCAATCTTCGCCATGCGCTCCCGGATCTTGTTGGCAAACCGTCCCGCTTCAGCGATGTCTTTGGCCGCTACGGTCACTTCAATTGGCGTGGATGCCCCCTGGCTCATGATCTTTTCGGTCAGCTCAATGGGCTCAAACGAGATGCTGGCCGTTGGCATTTCTTTGGCGATACGTTGCCGAAGTTCTTCTTTCAGATCGTCCATCTTCACGGGGTGATCTTCCTTCAGCGACACCTGCAATACAGCCTCGTGCGGCCCACTGTTGAACACGAAGATGTTGGACGTACCGTAGCTGGACGGTACTGTACCGACATAGGCCGACGAAATTTCAACGTTGTCTTTGCCAACCGTTTCTTTCAGAATATCCAGCACTTTCAACGTAGCGGTTTCGGTACGTTCAACCCGCGTTCCATCGGGAATACGAAGGCGCATCTGAAACTGGTGGCTATTGCCATGCGGCAGAATATCCGTTCCGATCGACAGGAAGCAGACGATAATAATTGCCAGACTGCCAATCAGATAGCCACCAACAACCACGCCCCGGACATTTAGAAGCCGTTCGAGCAAGCCCGAATAACGCTGTTTGAACTTATCGAAACCCGTGGCATTCTTGACGGGATGAGCGCCTTCATTCTCAATCATATGTCGTTCATTCGCATCGAGTGCCAGTGTTGGTGCTTCGTGGGGAGGATGGCTTTTCAGGAGCCAGTTGGCCATCACGGGCACGAATGTCTGCGAGAGCAGGAACGACGCAATCATGGCGAAACCCACGGAAAGCGACAGCGGCAGGAACATGGACCTCGGTACGCCACTCATCACGAACGCGGGCGCAAAGACGGCCAGGATCGACAGCAGAATCAGGAATTCGGGGAACACAATTTCTTTACAGGCATCCCAGATGGCCACGGCTTTGGGTTTCCCCATTTCCAGATGCTGGTGAATATTCTCAATCGACACCGTAGCCTGGTCGACCAGAATTCCGATGGCCAGGGCCAGCCCCGACAGCGTCATGATATTGATCGTCTGGCCGGCCAGATTGAGCATGATCACCGCCGACAGAATCGAAATCGGGATGGTCAGTACCACAATGATCACACTACGCCAGTCGCGCAGGAAGAGCAGCACCATCAGACCCGTTAACACCGCACCGAGAATACCTTCTGTCACCAGACTCTTGAGCGAGTTCGTTACGTAAACGGACTGGTCAAATTCGTAAGACAGTTTGACATCTTCCGGCACGGCAGCCTGAAGCTCTGGCAGGGCTTTGCGGATGTTGTTCACGACGTCGAGCGTGGACGCATCTGATTTTTTCACCACCGGAATGTACACGGCCCGACGACCATTTACCAGGGCATAGCCCACCGTTACGTCGGCCCCATCTTCGACCGTGGCAATATCGCGCACGAACACGGTGGGTCCCGATCCAACGCGAATGGGAATATTCAGGAAATCTTCAGGCCGTTTCACCAGTGAGTTCACCGGTGTCATCAGGGTTTTCTCACCGATGCGAATGTTACCCGCTGGTGATGGCTGGTTGTTGGCGACGATCGACTTAATAACTTCCTCCGGCGTTAGCTGATAGCTACGTACCGATTGTGGATTTACCTTGATGATTACGGTCCGCTGGTTCCCCCCAAACGGCGGAGGGCTGGATACGCCCGCAATCCGGGAGAACATCGGCCGCACCCGCGACGACGCATAGTCCTGAATTTCGTTCAGCGACCGACTCGGGCTTTCGAACACCAACTGCCCCACTGGCACCGAACTGGCATCGAACCGGACCACCTGGGGCGGCACAGTGCCCTCCGGCATATACGCTTTGGCGCGTGATACGTTGTTCGCAACTTCAGCCGCGGCCTGGGCCATGTCGGTGCCGGGATAGAACGAGAGTTTGATCAGCGACAGCCCCTGAATGGTTTTTACGTCGATGTCGCGGATACCCGATACGTACAGAAAGTGATCCTGATAGCGGGTTGCAATGAAGCCGTCCATCTGGTCGGGCGCCATCCCGCCGTAGGGCTGCACGACGTAGATCGTGGGCAAGTCGAGGTTCGGAAAAATGTCGACCGGAATGGTAAACAGCGACATGACCGAAAAAAACAGGAGTCCCATAACAGCCACGACCACCGAAATAGGTTTTCGCAACGCAGAACGAATGATGTTGTACATGATTAATTAGTTTTCAGTTTACGGTTTTCAGTTGCTGACGCGCCAGCATTGTATGCGCCAGCAACTGAAAACCGTAAACAGTGAACTGTAAACCCATTTATTTTACCTGATTCATGAATAGCGATAAATCCCCCTCAGCAGCAGATTTCAGGAGCAGATAGCGCCAGACGTTGCTGGTCGCTACGTAGCCATCGACTTCAGCGCGGTTCAGTGTAACGACCGTTTGAAGCAGCGTTATCAGATCGGCCAGTCCACTTTCGTAGCGCGACTTTGCCTGATTATACGCTTGCCGGGCGGCCCGTAACTGAATCGGTGCCTGCCTGGCCTGTTCGAGCGCTACCTGGTATTGGGTTTCGGCTTCCTGATACTGGCGGGTGATCTGTAGCCGTTGCGTGTTGAACAACTGCCGCGACCGTTCGACCTGAAAAAGATCGGCGTGGTAATCCTGCCGACTACGTAGCATGTTGGTCAGATTCCACCGGGCCACTACGCCCACGAGGTAGTTTGATACCTGATAGCCAAGCCCGTTGATCTGGTTGCTCTGGAAAATATCGCCCTGATTGGAAAAGCCCGATCCACGCGCATTGCCCACCCCAACCAGCGAGATCGTCGGCATACCCGCCCGCTGCGTGGCCAGACTCCGGGCCGCCGACAGATTGATCTGCGACTGGAATAACCGCAACGTTGGATTTTTCGGAGACAGCGAGTCGGACAGGAACGTACCGTTTGGAAGACTCGTGTAAAACTGCATGCTATCGACCTGCATGTTTGTCTGAAGCTGACCCGTCAGTTCCGACAGTCGCAACCGCTGCACCTGTTCCTGCTGCTGACTTTCGAGCAGTAGCAGCCGGGCACGAACGGCTTCGGCAGTAGCCAGCGAGCTATCGACCCCGGCCTTCATGCCCGACCGGACACCCGAATCGACCACGCGTTTGAATGTCTGCGCCCGCTCCAGATTGCTCCGTTGAATCTGAACCAGTTTCTGATTGATAAGGAGTTGTAAATACGCATCAATGGTGCGGACCTGGTGCTGGAAAATCTCGTTTTCGTAGTCGACCCGGCTGCGTTGAAGATCAGCATTGGCCACTGCTACGTTGGCTTTTACCCGTCCGAACGTAATGGCCCGCCACTCGATGGAGGCACTGGTAAAACTGCCAAAGCTGGCCTGCGATACGTTGGTCGCACGAACGCCCCCGGATGTAGAAATATTCGTGCCTTCATTCGGAAAAAACGAGCCGTTCAGGCTGTTACTGGTGGCATAATTATATTGATCCTGCACAATCATGTTTGGCAGAAATTCCGTCCGGCTGGCGGCCACCCGTCGTTCAGCGCTGCTGATTTCGGCCTGTTTAGCTTTCAGAAACGGATATTGCCGAACACTCTGCTCAACAACCTGATTGAGGTTGAGTGATTGCCCCGATGCCTGAAACGTGAGTAGCCCCGTTCCGAGCAGTAACCAGACTGTTTTTCTTCGGAATACAGAATCGGCAGGCGGCCGTTGTGCGTAACAACGAAAATGTGCGTTTTTCATCCACAACAACTTGACCGCGCTAAGATTGACTCCCGATCAAGTGCCTACAAAACACGATCTCAATGTTGGAAACATTTGGGAAAACGGACGTTTGGCAGAGACATTCAGCTGTTTTTTGCCGGTTAATCCACATTTACCAGTGCCTCTCAAAGGCTATTTACCTTGACAAGATTCTTTGAAAAGTAAATATGAGCGCGTTTGACGCGGGTAAGCTTCCGGCGAAGAGAAGCCCCTCTTATGGGAGAGTTGTTAGTTCAACTTAGGGATATAAAGGTTGAACTAACGTATTGAAATAAAGTCACATACAATTAGCCTTATAATCTTCTTCTGGGAGTTTAGTATGTGGATCAGTATTCCAACAAGAGAAGGTTTTAAAGCATAGAAAGTATGTCTCCAATGTTTAGTTAACTTTACTAAATGGAGACAAGTGTTTATATTCCTATTATTTCAGATTATGGTTTTAAAGCCACCTTTGGCAATGAAGCCGACAATTTATTCTTACGAACAGCATTACAGGCTCTTATTCGTTCGGACATACCCATCCGAGAGATTCAGTTTGACAAAAATGCGTTTGAGGCTTTAACGATTGATAGTCGAAGTGGAATCTTTGACTTGTCCTGCACTGATGAAAATGACACTCAGTTTATTGTAGAAATGCAGTTGGGCTATGCCCCTTACTTTGTGCAGCGCATGAAATTCTATGCATTGCACAAGTTTAATACATTGGTTGAGCGGGGCGAATTTGATTATGTGAACTTGCCCAAACTCTATGCGATTGCCTTTTTAGCCAAAAGTATTTTACCTACGCCGTCTTTTCATACCATCGCCAATTTACGCAGTGAGCAAGGTGAAATCATTGATAGGCAAATGACGTTTATTACGGTAGAATTAGCTAAATTTAACAAGCAAGTCGCTGAAATTGAGACAGACCTAGACAAATTGGTTTACACAATGAAAACGCTGCATACAACCGAACCCACGCAATATCCAGCCTTTTGGAATGAGGAATGGTTAAAACGGGCTATTGATGAGTTGGATACCCGAAAGATGACACCTGAAGAACGGGCGTATTTCGCGCGTGTGACAGCGGCTAATGCTGAGGCAGTGAAGGCCGAGAAGCAGAAAATTGAAGAAGCAAAAGAGGCCGTAAAAACAGAAACAGTAAAAAGAATGCTGACTGGCAGTCAGCTATCAGTAGAAGATATTGCAAACTTCAGTAGCACGTCTGTGGATTTTGTTTTGTCCATAAAACAAAATCTTTAAGTCGACAAGTAGCTGATAATTGGATTTGCCGGGGACAAATGAATTGATTAAGGGTAGTGCAAAAATATGATTTACTTCACCCAATTAATTTACATCAACGAAGGGCAGGAAGATGTCTTCCACCAATTTGAGGACGTTGCCATTCCGCTCATCGAGAAATATAATGGGCGGCTTCTGCTACGTATACGACCCACCGACGACGCGTATATTGAACACCAGATTGACAAACCCTACGAAATTCACCTGGTCGAATTTGACAACGAGGCAGACTTTCACGCGTTCAGCCGCGACGAAAGCCGGAAGCAGTTTTTGCATTTAAAGGACCAGTCGGTCAAGTCATCAATGCTGATTCAAGGGGTAAAACTTTAGTGGGCAGTAAGCGCTCTCATGCGCAAATCAATCCGCAGCTACAGGATAGGCGTAGATAGCTTATCATGCAGAAATTCAAAACCTATTTAGCTTTTTTCGGGTGGTTGGTTCCCGTATTGAGTATAGCGCAACGTATCGATAACACGGCTTCGTTTCGGCAAATGAACCAGGATAGCTACGTCCGCCTGCACTACGACAATGACTATTTCACCGCGACTGACTATTACTATACCCAGGGGTACAATGTTGAAGTCGTCAATCCGGCGCTCCGAAAAAATCCGCTTACGAAGCTGCTCATTAAAGCCACAGGCAATCAGGTTCAATACGGGCTGGCGTTCGAGCATTTTGGTTTTACCCCGACTATTATCCAGAGCGATGCTATTCTGGTGGGTGATCGCCCGTTTGCGGGTTGTATTCTGCTCAAAACATTCAGTATATCAACCGATACGGTACGCCGGATCAGGGTAGCGTCGGTGCTGAGTACGGGAATGATTGGGCCGGTTGCGTTTGCAGGCGACATGCAGGCGGCCATTCATCGGCTCATCAACGGGGTTGAACCACACGGCTGGCAGTACCAGATTCGTAACGATGTGATACTGAATTATGCTCTCAATTTTGAAAAACAACTCTATGCCTATCGCCATGCGCTGTCCATAAGTGCCAATGCGCAGGCGCAGGTTGGTACGTTCGCCGATCGGTTGCAAACGGGGTTTGTGGTGATGGCAGGCCGGTTCGATTCACCGTTTAGACGTACTCCGGCCAATCGGCGGTTGCCTTTTCAACTATATGCATACGCTCAACCGTTGATCAGTTTAGTCGGTTATGACGCTAGCCTGCAAGGCGGTCTGTTCAATCGAAGCAGCCCCTACGTCATTTCGGCCAACCAACTGACGCGCACTACGTTACAGGCGAATATTGGCGCCGTTTTCCGCTACAGAAACCTGTATCTTGAATATTACCAGTCGTTGCTTACCCGGGAATTTGACACGGGCATGCCACACCGCTGGGGTGGCGTGAAAATCGGCGTATCCTTCGGTACGTTTGCCAAAGCCGTAAAGTAACAGGAGCCCGCAATCATTTAGATTTCAGCTTATTAGGCCGTAAATTACGTCGCAAACAATTCTACTATCAACGAATCTCAGCCCATGACTACATCAGCCAAACTCCTGAACGTACTGGATTGGACGGTTCAGGCAATCCGCTTTTTCAAAAATCACTTTCTAATTATTTTCGGTTTAGGGCTGGTCGCGGCCATAGGACGGGCTGTTCAGCTCCGGGCGTTTGGCCCCGTCAGCCCGCTGGCGCACACCTTGCTCGAAATCGTGATCGAGAGTGCCCGCATCCTGCTATTTTTCTATGCGCTGGGACTGACTAACGTAAGAACTGGCGCCAACCGGCTTATTCAGCTTGTCACCAATAAACAGGGACGTAAACAAAGCTGGCGCGTAGCGATTCAAAAAGTGAAGCAGAAGTGGTTCGCGATGCTGATCAATTTTGTCCTGTTCTCGGTTATCGCTTTTCTGTTCAATGTGCTGATCAATCACATTGCCTACGAAACCTGCCTCTACATTACGTTGAAATCCCGCCAGCTCATTTCTGACCAGACTTCCGAATGGGCGATCATTCTGTTTTTCAAGAACATTTCGGTTATTCCTTTCACCTTGATTTTCAACGCGCTGTTTCTGCTCTGGCTCGTCAATCGTTTGCCAAAATCAGTGGTTTACTGATACGTAGCACTAAAAAAATAGTCGTGCCTCGATTTGGTCTGGGGCACGACTATCTACGAACGTTTATAGGTAGTGATGGTGGAATAGGAGTATTATCCGTGCTTATTTATGAAGTTGATTCGCTGCGGCAATGGTCTTATTCTGCGCTTTTATACTGAAAGATAGCAGGGTACCGATTAGCAAAGACGAAAAAAAGACACTAAGCAGTAAACAGTGTTTGAATTTCATGGTATACGTAGTTCCAGGTGGAAGGATGATACAAAAATGGTGTATAGCCGACCGCCATGCTATGACAAATTGATCAACCGTCGATTTTGTGTGATAAAGTGTTCTAAAACGGCGATGAATCCCATCAGGCCTTTTTGAAAAAAGTGCAATTTTCTCTTGACTCTCCCCTTACGTCATAGCCTACATTTGGTTCGTCAATCAGAACAGGCAGCGTTTATGCGATACTATTCAGTCAATAATCTGGCGAAACTGGCCGGTGTTAGTGTGCGCACACTGCACCACTATGATCGTCTGGGTCTGTTGAAACCATCCGTCCGTACCGAGGCCAGGTACCGGCTGTATGGCGAAAACGAGCTGATCCGCCTACAGCAGATTCTCTTTTACAAGGAACTGGACTTCTCGCTCAGCGAAATTTCCAGCATCCTTAAAGACCCGGATTTCAATCCGATCACTGCGCTGGAAAGCCATAAACTGGCGCTTCAGGCTCGACAATACAGGATCACTACGTTGCTGGCTACGATTGACAAAACTATTTCAACTTTAAAAGGAGAACGAGTTATGTTAACGAACGAAGAACTATACGAAGGCTTTCCTACGGGACAGACGTATCGCCGGGAAGCAATAGAGAAATACAGTGCAAAGGAAGTGGAAGCCAGTGAGCAAAACCTGCGTCAACGGGGAAAAGCGGGCTTTGAGCAGTTGAAAGCGGATCAACAGGCTATTGCGAAAATGCTGGCAAGCATGACGCAGCCAGACCCAATCAGCGACGTAGTACAGCAACAGATAGCGCGCCATTATGCCAACATTCGCGGGTTCTGGGGCGAAGACGTTTGCCGGGACAAAAATATGGCCGAAGCCTACAAAGGATTAGCGCAGCTATACGTAGATGATCCGCGCTTTACGAGCCATAACGGACAGGAAAATCCTGAATATGCTGTCTTTTTGAAAAAGGCAATGACTTATTTTGCCGACACACAATTATAAAATAGTTTAACCACAGAGTTACGGAGATTACACCGAGAACACAGAGTTAAAAAATAAACATCCTGACTCCGTGTTCTTGGTGTAATCTCCGTAACTCTGTGGTTAAACTATTTCCAACCTGGCATGAAAGAAGCCTTTTATCTCCTTACCCTTATTATTCTTTTCGGTTGTTCGAATGAGAAAAAATCAAGCCAGTCGGCAAAGGGCGATACAGTTCAAACGAACGTAGCAACCAGCTCTCCCCAGCCAACCAAAGCCCCGCCAGCAAAACCGGCCATTCAACGAGAAACCTCGCCCCAGGTTACTACGTGGACGTACGAAAACAAATCCGATAAAATCGGGGGAACGGTTTCCAGAGCGTCAATCACTTCGCCCGATTCGCTAAAATTTGGTTTCCCCTACGAAGC
Organism: Spirosoma jeollabukense; assembly: GCF_054777855.1. NCBI lineage: Bacteria > Pseudomonadati > Bacteroidota > Cytophagia > Cytophagales > Cytophagaceae > Spirosoma > Spirosoma jeollabukense. Next base: position 1,284,530 of record NZ_BAAHAD010000002.1, on the reverse strand, counting down.
CGGATCAACCGCTACGTTAACAATCCGGAAACGAGACGATAACACCACCTTGTTCCTGCGGGTGTCGAATGGACAGTTTAACCGGAGTTTCCAGGGAGGCAATGCCCGCATTCGATTTGACAATGAACCAGCCGCTACGTATACCTTCTCGGCTGCCGAAAACGGGAGTGCCAATGTCATCTTTTTCGACGCCGTCCAGAAGTTAATCAGGAAAATAAAAGCGTCGAAGAAAATGGTCATTGACGTTGAATTTTACGCCCAGGGTACCAGGCAGATTGAGTTCAGGACGGCCGGGTTGACATGGAAGTAAACGTATATCTCGTTCTCGCCGGGTTGAAACCAGCGCAAGTTATTACACTCACGTATACATTGCATCGAGTTTCAACCCGATGTAGTGGCAAAAAGTGATGCCAGGACATCCCAAATTTTTCCAACATTGACCGCTACTTTAGCGACACATTAGCGCGAGAAATACCATGAAAGTACTGGTCGTAGAGGATGAGAAAGGGCTGGCCGAGAGTATAACCGACTACATGGTGCAGGATGGGTACATCTGCGAAACGGCTACTACGTTCGGGGAGGCCGAGGAAAAAATACACTTGTACAATTACGACTGTATCATTGTCGATTTGACGCTGCCCGATGGTAACGGATTCCAGATTATTGAGACCCTTAAACGCCTGACAGCAACGACAGGTGTTATTATCATATCGGCCCGTAATGCGCTGGAAGACAAGTTAAAGGGCCTGGAAATTGGCTCCGATGATTACCTGACCAAGCCGTTCCACTTGTCAGAACTGAATGCCCGGGTTAAGTCGCTGCTACGTCGGCGTCAGTTTGGCGGACATACCGAAATTCGGTTTCAGGAGATTCGGGTCGTGCCGCACACCCGCAACGTATTCGTGAATGGCCAAGCCACGACCCTGTCGCGCAAGGAGTATGACTTACTGCTCTATTTTCTGTCCAACATCGACGTAGCACTAACCAAAGCCTCCATTGCCGAGCATCTTTGGGGCGACAACATCGACTCCGTCGATTCGTTCGATATTGTGTATTCGCATATCAAAAACCTGCGTCGAAAGTTGCTGGAAAAAGGTGCCGCCGACTACGTTCAATCCATCTACGGCATCGGCTATAAATTCAGTATGCCTTGAAACTGCTCACCAAAACCAACCGGATTTACCTGGCATTCTCGCTGGTAATCTATCTGTTAACGGCCGTGTCGTTTTACCAGATTATCCGCATGGTCATTTACGACGAAGTCGAAAACCGGTTACGGGTCGAAAAGCGGGATTTTGAAGAATACGTACGGACGCACAACGCCTGGTCGACCATTCCTTATTTTGTTGAAAACAAGATTGTAGTCGTGCCGGCACGGGGCCGTAAATTCCAGCGGGAAGTTTTCACCGACACATTGATTCAGAATCGGTACGATAACGAACTGGCGCCCTTTCGCCAATTAACTTTTTATGAACCTATCGAGGGCGTCATGCACCGGGTGTCGATCCGTAAATCGCTGATTCAGACGTATCGGCTAATCGAAGTTATTACGGTTGTTATGGTCGTTTTTCTGGGCTTGCTGCTGCTGGGTTCATTCTGGTTTCAGGGAAAACTTTCGGGTCGGCTCTGGCACCCTTTCTACAATACGCTGGCCCGGCTTAAATTCTTCGATCTGACCAGTGACAAACCGCTGGAACTGGATAAATCTGAAATTACGGAGTTCATGGAGTTGAATGAAGTACTTCAGAAAATGGCTGACAAAATGCGGCAGGACTACAGCAGCCTGAAAGAGTTCACCGAAAACGCGTCGCACGAAATGCAGACACCCCTGGCGTTGATAAATGCCAAAGTCGAGCAACTCATTCAAACGAAACAGCTAACAGAAGTTCAGATGAACTGGATCGACAGCATCTACCAGGCTTCCCGCCGTATTGCCCGGTTAAATCAGGGGTTACTGCTATTAGCGAAGATTGAAAACCGGCAATTTAACGACGTCCACCAGATCAATTTCACGCAGCTCTTGATCGAGAAGTTACAGGACATGGAGGAAGTCCTCACCCACAAACACCTGACCGTGAGCGAGCAACTAACAGCGCCATTCGACGTATTATTGCCCGCATCGCTGGCCGATAGTTTAGTTACGAATCTGGTTAGCAACGCCATCAAGCATAATCAGGCGGGTGGACAAATAAAGCTGACCTCGACGAACAATCAACTCAGTTTAAGCAATACGGGTGGGCTGTTAACATCGGACCCGGAACGGCTTTTTGAGCGATTCAAAAAGGAAAGTACCGGGCCCGATTCTGTTGGGCTGGGGTTAGCCATTGTCAAGCAGATCTGCGACAGCTACAACATCGGGGTTTCGTACCACTACGTTGATAATATGCACACGATTTCCCTGACGGCTTCCCGGTAAAGCTATCAATTCCAGGCATCCAGCAATCGCCGGATGATGATGATTTCTCCAACGTGGTAGGCGGTATGATCGGCCACCAGCAGGATTTCCCGAAGCAGGTTTTGTCCATCGCCATGCGCAAAAGGTGTATAAAAGTCAGGCTCGGGATCATTGATTAGCGCCACAACGGCCTCACGATCTTCCCGAATCTGTTTCAGCGCCTGCTGCCAGTCCTCTTCCGTCGGTGCTACGTTCTTGGTCCAATAGCTGTCTGGCCAGGGCCGCGACTGATAATTCGGGTTGCGGGAAAAATCGAGGATATCCTCTTGAACGATACGAATATGGTCAACAATTTGCCAGATGCTATACGGCAGTTTATCCGGCTTCACACCCCGTAATTCGGTTGGCAAATCCTTAACAGCCGCATCAAACGATTTATGCGCATTGCTTCCGGTCAGTAAAGAGATCAGTTGCTTACGTAGTGCGGAGGTTGTATCGGCGACAGGTTGATTGGATTCGGTCATGATTTATATGGTTTACCCTTGTTTATAAACTACCAATTTTCAGCCAAAAAAGTTATAGGACTTTCGCTTAGAGCCGTGCCACGGTTCCTGACAACACTTGGTGAACCGTGGCACGGCTCTAAGCGAAAGTCCTAATTTATTCGCCCGGCGCTACGTTCCTTTATTTTTCTGACAAAACCCAGGTATCGTTGGTTATCAAGGTATGAAAGCCATAATTATCAGTCGCCCCGGCGACGGGTCTGTTCTACAACTTCAGGAGTGCCCTACGCCACACCCTCAGGCAGGGCAAGTTCTTATACGGGTTCACGCGGCTGGCGTGAACCGCAGCGATATTCACCAGCGGCAGGGCGGTTACGGAACCGATCCAACGGGCCAGATTCCGGGTCTTGAAGTAGCCGGTATTATCGAAAAATGCGGGGCCAATGTTAGTCGCTGGCAGGTGGGCGATGCAGTCTGTGCCTTACTCACAGGCGGGGGCTATGCGGAATACGTAGCAGTCGATGAACGCCATTGTTTGCCTTTACCCACAAACCTCTCGTTTGTCGAAGCAGCTTCTCTACCCGAAACCATATTGACTGTCTGGTCAACGGTTTTTCAGTGGGGGCGTTTGAAGCAGGGGGAAAATTTTCTGGTGCACGGTGGGAGCAGTGGCATTGGTATTACAGCGATTCAGTTAGCGAAAGCCTTTGGCGCCCATGCCTATGCCACAGCGGGCAGCGATGAAAAATGTGCGGCCTGCGAACAGCTTGGTGCAATCAGATGCATCAACTACAAAAAAGAGGACTTTGAAAAGGCACTTTCCAGTACGGAAATTAACGTCATTCTGGATATGGTCGGGGGTACGTACACACCTAAAAACCTACGCCTGATGGCCCAGGATGGCCGGTTGATGTTTATCAACTCCATGCAGGGAGCCGATAGCCAGATTCATATTCCAACCCTTATGCGAAAGCGAATTACCATCAGTGGTAGTATGCTCAAGCCCCGTGATGACGATTTTAAAGCCGCTTTGACTGCCGATGTCGAAAAGCAGGTGTGGCCCCTACTGACCGATGGTCAACTGAAACCCCTTGTTTACCGTACCTTTCCCCTAGCTGAAGCAAGTCAGGCACAAACGTTAATGGAAAGCAGTGAGCATACCGGCAAAATTATCCTTGACCTTGACACTTAACCCGAAAAAATCAATCAATAACCTTCATCCGTAACCAGATAATAGCTTTTGCTCTGGATTTGCTGATCTGGTGCGGCAATGGTAAAGGTCAGCCATTCGACATGCGTGTATTCGTCGAAAGGAGCGCTGTGGCTGTCGGTCACTTCCTGACTTTGCCCTGCTAACTGGTCTTTGATGAAGTCAATAGCCTCTTCCCGCGAATCGAAACTGCCCAGCAAATCACCGAAGTCGAGCGTAGGTTCTTCGTTGGGCAGTTCGCCCTGAGTATTTGAAATGGGGGATCCAGGGTGCCCGGATTGATTGGCTTTTGCAGGGGCGTCATACAGTTCTATGGTCATAGGAACACTAGGTTAGGCTGAAAAAGCAGCTATTCACTGATAACTGCCCGAATAGACAACTCAATAAACGGGTAAGTGTTGGTGATGGACTGCTTTTACGTAGCCGTCTGTAGCGACTTTCTTCTCTTTATAAAGCAACGTGATTTCAGGGAATATATGTTACCGGTAAAAGTAGTTACGTAGCTTCAGTTATGACGCCAGAAAACTGAAGAAAAGCAATGAAATTGTCCATTGCGAAATGAAATTTGAAAAGTTTACGTCAGTAGACAACTTATATCAGTTACCTATGGTTCATTAAGTAAGGATCTGATTTTTCACTATATAAATTAGATTGCTCAGTAGTACCAGGGCCTCCTTCTCGATATAAAGTCATGACGCTTTCAGCCATGATACGCCCACGAGAATAAACACAACCAATGGAAACATTTAATAAAAAGGAAAAAGAAAAGTTAAGACAGAAAAAGAGAAAAGATAAGCAGGAGAAGAAAGAAGATCGGAAAGCGAATGCCCAAAAGGGCCAGTCGCTTGATGAGATGTTGGCTTATGTGGACGAAAATGGCAACATTACGAACACCCCTCCTGATCCCCGACGAAAGAGACAAATAAACGAGGAAGATATCCAGCTTGGTGCCGCCAAAGTGGAAAGTGGTCCGGCTCAGGATGTGATCCACCAGGGTGTAGTGACCTTCTTTAATGCCTCGAAGGGGTATGGCTTTATTAAAGACCTGCAGACGCAGGCAAGCATATTCGTGCACATTAATGCCCTGACTGAGCCAATCAATGAGCAGGATAAAGTAACATTTAGCCTTACCTCAACCCCCAAAGGGCCTAATGCGATTGACGTAAAGAAAGTCGCGTAACCTTCCTGCTAACAGCGATATTCGTTCCTCTTATTACAACCAACATAGGGTAATAAGAGGCATACAGCCCCAGCTAGCTATCATGGCCAGTTGGGGCTGTATGTCTTTTTGGCGTATTCGTATAAAGTTCTTCTCTCCCTAAAGCTTCTTTACGCTTCCCATCCCCTTCATTGCTGCCTGACTTAGTGCGTCTAATCATCTTACCAGCAAAGTCTAAAGGTAACCATTCCTGAAAATTGTATTATTTGTTAAAAAAACATTAAAAAAATTTATCAAATTCTTTTTTGTTTAAAGGATTAAGCATAGATTTGGGCGCAATAATTAATGGATGAGTGCTAAAAAAACTTCGTTAAAGGATATAGCGCAACGAGCAGGCGTTTCTATGGCGCTCGTGTCTTATGTCCTGAATGGGAAAGAAAAGGAAAGTCGGGTTGGACAGGAAATTGCGGCTAAAATCAAGCAAATAGCAAATGAATTAGGCTACCAGCCGAATCATCTGGCAAAAAGTTTACGCAGCGGTAAGACGCATACCATCGGGTTAATTATCGCCGATATTTCAAACCCGTTTTTTGCGAACATCGCCCGGGTCGTAGAAGATGAAGCAAAGCGACATGGATATACCGTGATTATTGGGAGTTCAGACGAAAACGCCGAAAAATCGCGGGATTTATTGAACGTATTGATTAACCGACAGGTCGATGGGTTTATCATTGTTTCGGCCGAAGATTCACATGAGCAGGTTCAGGAGCTAAAAGACAAGAAAATACCCTTCGTTTTATTAGATCGGTATTTTCCAGCTATACAAACCGATTTCGTATCCACCAATCATTATAAAGCGGCCTATAATGCGGGCATACACCTAGTTAAAAACGGATATAAACGCATTGGGATGATTGCCTACGATTCGCAGCTTTTCCACATGCAGGAGCGGATAAGAGGCTATGTAGAAGCGTTGACGGATAATCATATTCCGTTTCAGGAGCATTGGTTAAAAAAGGTGCGTATCAGCACCATCGAACAGGGGGTGAAAGCAGCCATTGATGAAATGCTGGCGTCTGAACAACCGATAGATGCGCTGATGTTTGCTACGTATAGCCTGGCGATTAATGGATTGAAATATATCAATGAAGTACGTTTACATGTTCCGGGCGATTTGGCCATTGTTAGTTTCGGACAGGCAGAAGCCTTTGATCTTTACTATTGTCCGATAACGTATTTAAAACAGCCAATTGGACTTTTGGGCCAAACAGCGGTTGAATTGCTAGTCAAAAAATTAAAAGATCCTCAGGCCGAAACGTCCCAGATACTTATGGAAGCAGAATTGATCATACGCGCTTCTTCAAAAACAAAACATATTGTAAAAAGCTAGTTTTATCCATTTGCTTAAACGATTAAGCTGAACGTTAACTTGACTATTCCTTACCCTTAACCCTACATGCAACGCAGAAACTTTCTTAAATCCGCTTTAGTCAGTTCGACCGCCGTCTGGGCTGGTTTGCCCATCGTGCAAGCTCTTGCTGCGGCACCCAAGCTAAAAATCACCAAGATCAGGTATTATGCAGCTCCCGGCTATAACAAACCGCTGTTTAACCAGGCGCGCGGAATAGTCGAAATTGAAACCGACGGCGGCATCATCGGCATTGGCGAGGGTGGCTCAAAAGATATGATCGAGCAATGTGCGCAGATGATTATTGGTGAAGATCCCTTTCGGGTCGAACACCTCTGGCAGAATGTGTACCGGGGCATGTTTTATCCACCGGGCCGGGAAAAACTCCACGCCCTGGGGGCTTTGGAAATGGCCCTCTGGGACATCAAGGGAAAAGCATTGGGCGTACCAGTCTACGACTTGCTGGGGGGCGCCACCCGCGACTACGTGGAATGTTACGCTACGGGCTTCCGGGCGTCGAAGGCCAAAAACGAGGAAGATCGGGCCCGGGATTGCATCGAAGCCGGTTTACGGGCCTATCGGATTGGTCCAACCGGCGGCAATGGTGATCAGCCATTTGACTTCTACGATAACGCTAAAAAGACGATCGAATTCTGCAAACGCATCGACTTAGCCGTAGGCGGGGGTGGCAAATGGGCCCTTGACCTGCACACGCGCTTCGATCTGACGGAGGGCATCAAAATCTGCAAGGCATTAGAGAATATGGAGCCTTATTTCGTCGAGGATATCGTTCGGTCTGAAAATCCGGCAGTCTACAAAACGGTACGTCAGATGACAAATGTGCCTATCGCGGTTGGCGAGCAATTCGGTGATCGGTGGGACATTAATGAGTTCATTGAGCAACGCCTAATTGATTATACGCGCATTACGTTACCGAACACGGGCGGCATTGGTGAATTTAAAAAGATAGCTTCCTTGTGCGAAACGCACTACGTTGGCATGATTCCGCACTTTACGGGTCCCCTATCGACGGCGGCACTGGTGCATGTGCTGGGTTCCAGCAGCCCCAACCGCTGCCTGATGGAGCTGGGCGGTGGCGAACCTGAGCGACCAGCCTACTTCAACGAGGATTTTATTAACTTCAAAAATGGCAAGTTATACCTGAATCCAAGTCCGGGGCTGGGTGTGAAGTTCGATCCCAAGAAGGCCACATTCGTGATGGAAGTAACGGCTAAAACGCAGTTCCCGCACCCGATTTTGAAAAGCCCGGACGGCGCTATTCATAACTGGTAAACCTACCAACTGAAGCTGGTGGCTACCTGCATCAGTTGGCAACCTTAATGACAGAGCTAATCCGTTACTAATCAACCGCTTCCGCTGGTTAGGCAAGCTGTTTTCATACCCTTCCTAAAATTAAACTATATCAACATTAATCATTACTATATATAGATGGATTTGCCTTTTCCTAGAACCCTTAATCAATTTTTTCCATGAATAAAGCTCTAATTCTTCTTCTATTTTATCCCTTTTTATGCTGTTGCCTGGCGTTTGGGCAGAGCAGTAAGGTGACCGGCAAAGTAACCGGAAGAGATAATCAGGGTCTTCCGGGCGTGAACGTCGTTGTGGGTGGCACGTCGACGGGTACGGCTACCGATGCGGAAGGAAATTATTCAATTAACGTACCCACAACTGGCTCACTGGTCTTTTCGTACATCAGCTACGTGACTCAGACAGTTCCGGTGAATAATCGCTCCATCATCAATGTGACACTGGCCGAAGATGCCAAAATCCTTGACGAATATGTTATAACAGCCCTCGGTATCAAGCGGGAAGCCAAAACACTGGGGTACGCGACGGCCACGGTCAATGCTGACCAGATTTCGACCAACCGCACGCCCAATTTTGTGAGTGGATTACAGGGTAAAATGGCGGGCGTAAATATTACCACGATGGGAACGGGACCTGCCGGAACAGCCAAGATTCGGATTCGCGGACAGTCGTCATTCAGTGGGCAAAACAATCCGCTGATTGTTGTGAATGGTGTACCGATCGACAATACGAACAGCTCTCTCGGTGGCGATTATAGTGCCCGTAGCACGACGGGTCTCCCCGTCAACAGTTCGGACGGGGGCGATGGGTTGAGCAGCATCAACCCCGACGATATTGAAACCATGACCGTCCTGAAAGGAGGCACCGCAGCCGCCCTCTACGGATCCCGCGCCAAAGACGGGGTGGTGATGATTACCACCAAAAACCGGGGTGCAGGCAAAGGGTTTGGCGTGACGTATAACGCCAATTTAACCACCGACACACCGCTGGACTTCACGGATTTTCAGTACGAATATGGTCAGGGTGAGGGTGGTGTACGACCAACGGCCCCTTTTCCCTCTTCGGGAGTATGGAGTTTTGGGGAGAAGTTTCAGCCGGGTATGACGCAGATGCTGTTCGACGGTAAGACTTTCCCATATGAGCCAGTCTACAACCGGGTGAAGCAGTTTTACCGCGTGGGAACCAACTTTACCAACACCGTAACTGTAGCGAATAATGGGACAAATGGTGGTTTCAGCCTGTCGTTTGGCAACACCGACAACCGGGGGATCATGGAGAATAATACCTTCAACCGCAAAGTGATCAACCTGGGATTCACCCAGAATATCAACAGCAAACTGACTGCATCGGGAAATATCAACTACTCGAAAGAGAATAACGTCAATCCTCCGCAGGTAAACGCCCAGGATTTTTCAGTATCGACGGTGGTGTTCACCCTGGCAAACTCAATGCCTTTCCAGGCACTGCGGGACAATCAGACCTACCCCAATGGCGATGAACTTTCGATCGCCCGCTTTCTGGTACGTAATAACCCGTACTATTCCATGAGCCATCACTTTGAGAACATCAAACGCGACCGGCTTTTTGGCAACGTTGCCCTCAAATACCAGTTCACCGACTGGCTGTATCTGCAGGGACGTATCGCGCAGGACTTTTATATCCGCAATCAGGATTACAACATCCCTAACGGTTACGCACCAATTGCCAAAGCCCCGGTTGGCTACGTAAACGGTTCCTACACCCAGGACGTACGTCAGAATACCGAACGGAATATCGACTTTATTCTGGGCGGGAACAGAACCTTTGGGAAGATCGGGGTAGACGTCACGCTGGGGGGCAACGCACGGTACGCTCGCATTGACTACAACAGCGTGACGGTACAGGATTTTATACAGCCAGGCCTGTATACAGTTGCCAATGGCCGGATTAAAAACCCGATCTATGCGCTGTCGGAGAAGAAAATTAACTCGCTGTATGGGTCCGCCACGATTTCCTATCGGGATTTCCTGTTCCTGACCGCAACGGCCCGTAACGACTGGTTCTCGACACTGGCTCCGTCTAACCGCAGTATTCTGTACCCATCCGTCACCGGCAGTTTCGTATTCTCGCAAGCGTTTGAAGGGTTACCTGCCTGGCTGTCGTTCGGGAAGTTACGGGCGGCTTATGCGCAGGTCGGGTCGGATAACGTAGATCCATATTCGAACGCGCTCTACTACCAGGTCGATAACAACTCGTTCCCCAATCCGTCGGGACAGCTCGTGCCGGTGGGCGGCATAAACGCGTCGCAGGTTCCGAACAAAAACCTGCGTCCGCTTCGTATCCAGGAAGCCGAAGTTGGTCTGGAACTGAAGCTGTTCAACAACAAAGTAGGCTTTGATTTCACCTATTACCACAAAACGACGGAAGACCAGATTCTGGCCGCCCAGATTTCGGATGCCTCTTCGTATACCAGCAAGCTGATCAACGTTGGCCGGAGTATGAACCAGGGGTTGGAGGTATTACTGACATTCTCGCCCGTTGTTACGCCAAAATTCCGCTGGGATGTGAGTGCCAATGCGTCCTACAATACGTCCAAAGTGCTTCAATTAGGGCTGTCGCCAAACGATACCGTCATTACGGTAAGCGGTGGCAGCGGTCGGGTACTGAATCAGGTAGTGGGCAAACCCATCGGCCAGTTGTACACTTTCAAGTATCTGCGGGATGCCCAGGGACGGCAGGTATTCGACGCCAATAGTGGGATGCCACTACGTAATAACACGCTCGTGGACGTGGGCAATGCCCTGCCAAAATACTTCGGCGGCATCACCAATACGATCACGTATCAGGGTCTGTCGTTATCCTTCCTGATTGACTTCAAGTTGGGCCACAAAATGATCACTGGTCGAAATATCAACTACATGCGCCACGGTCTGTCGAAGCGGACGCTGCCGGGCCGGGATGTAGGGTACGTGATCGGGAACGGTGTCAATCCGAATGGGGAGATCAACACGACAAAAGCGGCCGTGCAACCCTTCTACGAATCTATTAACCCACTGGGTATCAACGAAGATTTCGTAAATAACGCTGGATTCTGGAAACTACGGCAAATTTCACTAGGCTATGACTTCACCAAATTACTTCCCCAGAACCTGTTCATCAAAGGATTAAGGTTAAATGCCATTGCCAACAACGTTCTGGTCATCAAGAAATGGACCGAAAATATGGACCCGGAAGAAGCGCTGGTTTCCTCAGACAATAGCGTAGGACTGGATTTCTGGCCTGGGCTTCCCCCAACCCGCAGTATCGGCTTTAACCTGAATGTTCGATTTTGATCAGTATTCGGTTTGAAGTTTTCGGTAGCTGACGCAAGACCGCTATGCGTAACAGAAAACCGGAAACCGAATACCATAAACCAAAAAATCATGAAACTAACGATAAAACATACCCTTAGCCTGCTCCTCTCGCTGAGTCTGCTTACGGGCTGCGATCAGGGCTTTGACGAGATAAATACCAACAAGGTAGACCCAACGTCGCTGGCCGCGCCAATGGTGCTTAACAAGGCCATTATTAACACAAACTACCTCGACGGGTTTGGCACGCTGGGCATGCTGACCTACAATTTTGGCATTGTACAGCAGATTATTACGCCCTACGGCAGCTCGTTGTCGGGAGCCAATTACGACCAGGTCAACAGTAGCAATACGCCCCTGGTCTGGCAGAATTTCTACCGCAATGTGCTCAAACAACTCGTGTCGGTGCTGGACCAAACCAAGAACGACCCGCTACAGGTAAATACCTACCAGGCGGCCCGCATCTGGAAAGCCTACGTCTTCATGATTCTGACTGACACCTATGGGGACATCCCCTACACGGAAGCGGGTCAGGGGTATACCACGGAGATTATAACGCCCAAATACGACGCACAGCAGGATATTTACAAAGACATTCTGAAAGAACTCGATGAAGCCTCAGTTGGTCTGACTACCACGCAATCGCCGGTTGTTACGGACATACTGTACGGTGGTGACGTAGCAAAGTGGAAAAGGCTGGGGTATTCGTTCATGCTGCGGGCGGCTATGCGGCTCACCAAGGTTGATCCGGCGATGGCTGAAACGTACGTAAAGAAAGCCGTGGCAGGTGGTGTGTTGCAATCCAACGCCGACAACTCAACCCTCCGACACACGGCCATTTATAACAACTACATCGCCAATCACTTACAGGCTCGCGAAAAAACCAACTTCTACCTGGCAGCCCCTTTTGTTGATTATTTGAAAGCAAATAATGATCCTCGTCTGCCCATTTTTGCCGTGCGTTACGTGGGTGCCAAAGGCGGTCAGGAGCAGGTGGCCGCGCGGGCTTCGTCTGATCCGGCGGTACAAATCGGTATGCCGATGGGCTACAACGACGTATCGATCAATACGGTACTGGCGCAGAACAAGGTGGTCAGCCTGTGGGATTTCACGCAGGTGAATCTCACGACAGTATTGAAACTGGATGCGCCCGAATTTCATGTGACCTATGCTCAGACTCAGTTGCTACTCGCTGAAGCTGCCGTCCGCGGCTGGGTAACGGGTACGGCAGCTGACTATTACGCAAAAGGCATCCGGGCTAACCTGGAGCAGATGGCGTCGTACGGGTCGACCATTCCGGAAGCGAGCATCAAGGCGTATCTGGATGCCCACCCACTGGATGCCTCCAAGGCACTGGACCAGATCAACACTCAGTACTGGGTCGCATCCTTCCTGGACGGCAACGAATCGTGGGCCAACTTCCGACGTAGTGGTTTCCCAGCCCTAAAGAAAAACCCGTACCCTGGCTCCGAAGTGAAAGGCGATTTCATCCGGCGTATGCCTTACCCTGACAGCGAGATCGTTGTCAACTCAGGCAAGCTGAATGAAGCGATCACACGGCAAGGCCCCAACACGCTCGATACGCGGGTATGGTGGGATAAGAAGTAAGAATCCTCATTTTCTTTTTGTCGTTCTGACGAAGAAAGAATCTTCGCTACTTGTATAAAATCAGACATAACCGAATATTCTTCCTTCGTCAGAACGACAAAACAAATCAATTCCAATTTTCTCAACCCTTTTCCTTTTTTCTCATGAACCAACCTGATCAAAGCCGCCGTGACACGTTAAAAATGCTGGGTTTCGGCTCGACAGCCGGCGTACTGGGCCTCTTTGGCGGCATGTCTACCGCTGAAGCCCGTGAACAACAAGGCAAACCCCAATACGCTGTCGGAGCACCACCCGTCAAAATCAAAAGTGTTAAAGCCATTGCCACCGCTCCGCAGGGGTCCAACCTGATCGTGGTAAAAGTCGAAACGACAGAGCCCGGTTTATACGGACTGGGCTGTGCTACGTTTACCCAACGGGCGGCTACCGTCATTGTCGCCATCAATACGTATCTGAATGAGTTTTGCGTCGGCAAGGATGTCGACAACATCGAAGACATGTGGCAGTCAGCTTACGTTAGCTCCTACTGGCGCAATGGGCCTGTGCTCAATAACGCCCTATCGGGATTGGACCAGGCTCTTTGGGACATCAAAGGCAAGCGGGCCAAAATGCCTGTTTACCAGTTGCTGGGTGGTAAGGTTCGGTTTGCCATTCCCTGTTACACCCATGCCGGTGGCAACACCCCCGAAGCGACGGCCGATAGTGTCAAGAAATTTATGGAGCAGGGCTTCAAGTACATCCGCATTCAGCAGGGCGGCTACGGTGGCGTTGGCAGCAATGTCGATAAGCCCGATTTTAAAACGGCGGGTTTTGGCTACGAAGGCGATGCATACATGAACGTAATGGGTTACCTCAAGTCGGTACCCAAAATGTTTAACGTGGTGCGGAAAGAGTGCGGGGAAGAGATTGAACTGCTCCACGATGTCCACGAACGGGTGCAGCCCATGGAAGCCATCAACATGATCAAGCAGGTGGAAGAGTATCGCCCGTTCTTTATCGAAGATCCCTTCTCACCCGAAAACATGAAGTGGTTCGCGCAACTACGCCAGACCACAACGGTGCCGATTGCGATGGGTGAGCTGTTCAACAACATCAATGAATTTAAGGAGCCGATGGCCAATCAGTGGTTCGACTACATCCGGATACACGTCTCGCAGATTGGGGGCATCACGCCCGCTATGAAGGTAGCCCGGTTGGGGGAATGGTTCAACGTCCGGACGGCCTGGCACGGACCAGGGGACGTATCGCCCGTAGGTCATGCAGCTCACGCTCACATTGATCTGGCCGTCTGGAACTTCGGCATTCAGGAAGCGGTGGCCTTTTCGGACAAGATGAAAGAGGTTTTCAGTGGCTGCCCCACGATGGACAAAGGGTATATGTCAGTTAATGAAGTACCGGGTTTAGGTGTAGACATCAACGAGAAAGAAGCGGCCAAGTATCCGATCACCACCAAATCGAACTGGCAGGTGCGCAAAATGGACGGGACGATTATCCGGCCATAAGTCGGTTTACAGTATTCGGTTTACGGTGGTTGAAGCTCGTATAGCTTACAGAAGAGCCACCGTAAACTAAATACCGTAAACTTAAATCTCCTTTTTTTTATGCCTTGCTTAAACGATTAACAACCTACTTTTTAACTAAACCCGAATGAAATCTCCAGTTAAAAAATCCGGCATGTCGCGCCGTTCAGCTATTCAGTCCGTGTTAGGCGTGGCCGGAATGGGCACAATGGTGTTACCCCAAACATCGTATGCCGCCAGCCCCGGCCACTTTGCCGATTACAGCAAGGTGAAGATTACCAAACTCGAAACTTTTCTGGTGAAGCCCCGGTGGATTTTCCTGAAAATTCATACGGATGTTGGTGTATACGGTCTGGGGGAACCGTTGCTTGAAGGGCGGGCGCTGACCATTCAGACCGCCATCAAAGAAGTAGAACCGTATCTGATTGGTAAAGACCCGCGGCATGTGGTGCATCATTGGCAGGCCATTTATCGACACGCCTTTTACCGGGGTGGCCCGATTCTGACGAGCGCCTTGAGCGGCATCGACCATGCATTGTGGGACATTAAAGGCAAGTTGTTGAACGTACCGGTTTATGAGCTGCTGGGCGGCCCTACCCGCGACCGTGTCCGGATTTACGGTCGGGCCAGCAATGCGGAGGATATGAAAAAACGGAAGGCCGAAGGATACACGGTTATCAAAACGGGTGTTGCCCATAAGAACCCGGCCAACATTGTCGAAAATCCGCAATTCATCAAATACGCCGTCGACAATTTTGCGTCACTGCGCGAAGCCGGTGGTCCCGACATGGACATTGCTATCGATTTTCACGGTAATATTTCGCCCCAAACAGCCAAGGTGCTCATTAAGCAGTTGGAACCCTTTCAACCTATGTTTATCGAGGAACCCTGTCAGGCACAGAACGTGGACATTATGGCCGACATCGCACGGGGAACACATCTGCCGATCGCAGCTGGCGAACGTATTTTCACCAAATGGGGCTTCCGTGAACTACTGGAAAAGAAAGCGGTCAGCATCGTTCAGCCCGACCTGTGTCATGCCGGTGGCATTACCGAAGGCCGCCTGATTGCGGGCATGGCCGAAGCCTACTACGTTCCCGTGGCTCCTCACAATCCGATGGGGCCTATCTCTCTGGCCGTAGGTCTGCATCTGGCGGCTAGTATCCCCAATTTTCTGGTACAGGAGCAAGTCTCGCTGGGCGAAGGCTATATAAAAAAACCGTTCAAGCTGCAATCTGACGGCACCGTTATGATCCCCAATGGTCCGGGCCTGGGTATCGAGTTGGACGAAGCTCTGATGAAAGACAAAATTGGCCATGACTGGAAAAACCCCGAGAGCTACAATGCCCTCGACGGATCCGTAGTGGACTGGTAAGTAAGGTATCCATGGGCTTTAGCCCGTGTTGTGACCAGGATGATTCCAGGGCTGAAGCCCGTGGATACCTTATTAAGACTATACAATCAAATCTCCTTTTTTCCTTAATAAACCTATACACATGAAAAAAACTGTAAAACTATTCGTTTTACTGCTGCTTCTGGGGCAAAGCTATGCCTTCGCCCAGAATGCCAGAGTAACCGGTAAAGTTACCGGTCCAGACAATCAGGGATTGCCTGGTGTCAATGTTCAGGTGAGTGGTACAACGACAGGTACCTCCAGCGATGCGGCAGGTAATTTCGCTATCAATGCAGCCAGTAACGCGTCGCTGGTATTTTCAAACATCGGGTATGTGGGTCAGACAGTTCCCATTAACGGGCGTTCGGTGATCAATATCCAGATGGCCGAAGACCAGAAAACACTGAGCGAAGTGGTGGTGGTTGGGTACGGTACGCAGCGCAAAGTCGACGTAACCGGCGCATTAACGGCCATTTCCACCAAAGAATTTGCGCAGCAACCCGTCACGCGGCTGGACCAGGTCTTGCAGGGCCGTGCTGCGGGTGTGCAGGTGAGCCAGACAAATGGCGCACCGGGTGGCGATGCCCGGATCAGGATCAGAGGGGCCAACTCCGTACTGGGCAGCAACAACCCGCTCTATGTCGTGGATGGATTCCTGGGCGCTGATTTCAACTTCGTAAACCCAAACGACATCGAAACCATTCAGATTTTGAAGGATGCCGCATCGACCTCCATTTACGGGAGTCGCGGGGCGAATGGCGTCGTTATCATTACGACCAAGAAAGGGTCTAAAGGCCTTAAAGTTAATTATGAAGGTCAGTTCAGTACGTCGGAAGTTATCAAAAAATATGACGTACTACCGGCTGGTGAATTTGCTGAAATCGTGAACGCCCGTTCTACTGCTGTCGGTACCGGTTTACCATTCACCAGTGACCAGATTGCGCAGTTCAAACAAAATGGCGGCACCGACTGGCAGAGCCTGGTATTCCGGAATGGTAGCGGCCAGCAACACCAGATTACCCTCTCGGGTGGTGGTGATAAAACGACCTTTCTCGTATCAGGGAACTACTTAAACCAAAACGGCATCGTCAATAACAGTGGGTTTAAGCGCTACAACCTGCGGACTAACATAAATACACAAATCAATGATAAACTTTCGTTTCGGTTGAATCTGTGGGGTACGCGCTCGCAAAACCACAATACCCTCGACGGTGGAGCCATCGTTCAGGCATTGGCCTGGGCACCCACAACGCCTGCTTATGGTGCTGATGGGCAGCCTACTTTTACGGACCCGATTGGTTCTGTGTATCGTAATCCGCTGGATTATTTGTATGATCAGTCAGTCGATGCGAACAAGAGTGGCCTCAACATTAACGCCGGGATAAACTACAAACTTCCTATCAAAGGGCTATCGATCGATCTGCAGTATGCCATCAATTACCTGAACACGCAAAACCTGAATCTGAACGGTAAGCGACTCTCGAACAACGTACCAACAGCTAGCCGGTATTCGTCGGAACAGTTGACACTGCAAAACACGAATAACCTGAATTACGACGTCAAAATCGGCGACCACTCGATCAACGCCGTTGCCGTTCTGGAAACGCAGCAGTTCACTGACCGTAACTTTACAGCGAGTGCATCGGGATTACGGTTTCCGCAGTTAGGCTACGACAATCTGGGCCTTAATACCGCGGCTACAGTTGCATCGGCCTATCAGAAATGGACAATCCTTTCGTTGCTGGGTCGTGTCAACTACGGTTACAAGGACAAATATCTGGTCACGGCGGCCGTTCGTCGGGATGGATCATCCAAGTTTGGGTCGGGGAACAAATACAGCGTTTTCCCCTCTGTAGCGGTAGGCTGGCGGTTATCGGAAGAGGAGTTTATCAAAAAACTTAACGTATTCAGCAACCTGAAACTGCGCGGAAGCTGGGGTATGACGGGTAGCCAGGCCCTCGGTGCTTACTCTACGATATCGACGTACAGCACAGCCCAGGTTGCCTACAATAATTCAGCCGCTACGGCGGGCGTGCTGTTAGGCAATCCGGGTAACCCAGATCTAAAATGGGAGACTACCAAGCAGGTCGATGTAGGTTTGGAAGCGGAATTCCTGAACGGTCGGCTACACATTGAAGCGGACTATTTCAAGAAAAATACGTCTGACCTGCTCCTGAACGTAGCGATTCCAAGCTATGCCGGTGGTGGTACTCAAGCCCGGAACGTGGGAGAAGTGGAAAACAAAGGGTTTGAATTTTCGATTGGAGGCACACCCCTGATTGCTGGCAGCTTCCGTTGGGAAACGAATCTGAATTTCTCGACTTTACAGAATAAAGTGCTCGATCTAGGTGGTTATCCAAGGCTTGGTACAGGCACGGGCGTCGGCGGTGGCATGTCCACGACCAACGAGTTTATGCTGATACCAGGGGAGCCGCTGGGTTCTTACTGGGGCCTGAATTATCTGGGCACCTGGAAACCTGGTGAAGCCGATGCGGCTGCCAAGCAAGGCCGCGTACCGGGCGATCCGCATTATCAGGATTTGAACGGCGACAACACCATCACAACGGATGACTTCCAGATTATTGGCCGGGCCTTCCCGAAAGCTACGGGCGGCTGGAACAACACCTTTTCGTACAAAGGGCTGACGCTGAACGTATTCTTCAACGGGGTGTTCGGCGTCGACAAGCTCAACTACACCCGGGCAGCTGCCATGTCGGGGGCGGGTGATGCCCGGCAGTTCATTCTGTCGGAAATCCGGGATTACTACCGACCCGGCAACGAGTCGTCTAACGTACCGGCCTTCACGAAGACATATCAGCCCTTCACGCAGTCGAGCCGGTTTATTGAAGATGGCAGCTTTGTTCGGCTGAAAAACGTCAGTCTGTCCTACAACGTACCAACGAGTTTCCTTAAAAACAAAGCGAACATCCGGGTATTTGCCAGCGCTACAAACCTGTTGACAATCACCAAATACAAAGGTCCAGATCCAGAGTCGGCTCGGGTGGGATCGAACTCCGATACCGCCATCGGTATTGACTACGGTTCTTATCCAAATGCAAAACAATACACACTCGGTATAAACCTGGGCTTCTAAACTCCTTGATAAATCATGAAAAAATTACTCATAATTGGCATGGCGGCTATGCTCACGGCAGGCTGCAAAGGGTACCTTGAAGAAGATACAACCGGGCTCTTATACGGCGGCAACGTTCTCTCAACCCAGGATGGGCTGGAGTCAGCCCTGACGGGCGCCTATCGGGGTCTGGGCAACCAGTGGACCTACGGGTTCCTGCATCCATCGGCCAATGCTGCCGTGCTGGGTGCCGACGACGTAACCACGCACCCAGCCAGTAACAAAGCCGACTGGCGCGAATTCGACCAGTTTAACGTATCGACCACAAACCAGCGTTCGGGCGCCGTTTATAATGGGTGTTATAAAGCGATTCAGGGCGCCAACAACGTCATTAACAACTACGCAAAAACGGTTGGTACCAAAGCGACGATTGATATTATTGCCGGAGAAGCCTTTTTTATTCGTGGGTTCTCCTACTATTGGCTGACCCGCTTTTATGGCAATATTCCGCTGGTCACGGCTGGTGAATATTCGGCCGACCTGTTAACCATCAAAAAATCGACACCCGCTGAAGTGTACGCCCTGATCGTTGAGGATTTGAAGAAAGCCGAAACGATGCTACCAAATACCCGTCGCGATCCGGGTCGGCCCAATGCGGGTTCGGCGAAGGCGTTCCTGGCCGATGTATATCTAACGATGGCTGGCTGGCCGCTGAAGCAAACCGACAAATATGATCTGGCTGCTGCTAAAGCGAAAGAAGTAATCGACAACCGCGCTACGTATGGTTTTGCCCTGATGCCAACGTTTGCCGAGGTCTTTGCGAACGACCCGGCCGTGGCAATCATTCCGGAATCGGTGTTTCAGATCAACGGCTTTACGGGCGGTAGCGGTACGGCAAATGCTACGTATGGTAACACGACCATGCCGGGCGAAGAAGGCGGCTGGGACGACATGTTTGCCGAGCTTAATTTCTTCAAAAATTTCCCATCCGGTCCCCGCAAAAACGCTACGTTCCGGACGCAGTTCGGATTAGGCGCCACTACCATCCCCTGGGAACAGAGTCTGACAAAACACCCATATTACCAGAAATGGTACATTAAGGGCAACATCGTTACGTCCAGCATTTCGCTGCCCACCGTTATGATGCGCTACCCGCACGTACTGACCATTTATGCCGAAGCCAAAGCCCGCGGCACGGGTGGTCCCGACCAGGCTGCGTATGATGCACTCAATGCGGTTCGGTCGCGGGGTTTACCGGCGGGTACAAAAGCCCTGACACCGGGCGACGGTCTCACGGCCGCTCAGTTTGCCGATGCGGTAGTACAGGAACGTGCCTGGGAGTTTGCCTGCGAACGTACGCGCTGGTTTGATCTGGTTCGTCTCGAACAGGTAGAAGCCGCCAACGCAGCCAAAAGCCCTGAGGATCTGCAACCCATCAAACCCATCACCAAGGCAAATTACTGGTTCACGCTGCCGTACACCGACACGTCAATAAATCCGAATCTGTAGGTGAATTGACCCCACCTCAACCCTCCCCTGAAAACCAGGGGAGGGAGCTGGCTAACTCTAATAATTGACTCTTGTATATTCGAGAACTCACCCCTCCCCTTAGTTCAAGGGGAGGGGCTGGGGGTGGGGTAAATTCACATAAAACACGTACCACATTGAAAAAGGCAATTATCGCAACAGTCGCATTTTTCGGGTTAGGTGCCGCGACCTTACCACTGGCCGACTTTCCACAGGCGGAGTTAACCAATGGCCTAATCCAGACATCATTATACTTACCCGATGCATCGGGCGGCTACTATCAGGGTACTCGCTTCGACTGGTCGGGGGCGTTTAAAGATCTGACGTACAAAGGCCATAGTTTCATCGAACCCTGGTTTGAAAACTACGACCCAAAACTGCACGATGCGATTAGCGGACCCGTAGAAGAATTTACGCCACTGGGTTACGCCGATACCAAGCCCGGCGATACGTTCGTGAAGATTGGCGTGGGTACGCTCCGCAAACCCGATGATAAAAACTACGCTTTTGCCAAGTATTACGACGTAGTGGATCAGGGAAAATGGACCATAAAAAAACAAAAAGACCATATTGACTTTACCCATGAATTAACCAGCCCAACAGGCTATGCCTATCGCTACACGAAAACCGTTCGACTGGCGAAAGGCAAACCTGAACTGGTGCTGGAACACAGCCTGAAAAACACCGGCAAATTACCCATCGAGACAAGTACGTATGACCACAACTTCTTCATCATTGACAAACAACCTACCGGCCCAACCGTAAACGTTGAGTTCCCATACACTATAAAGGCCGAGGGAAAAGGCTTCGGTACAACTATTCTGCCTCAGGGGAATCGTCTGGTTTATTCGCGGGATTTAGAGAAAAAAGAACAGGTCTACACGGCTAGTCTGACAGGGTACGACGCTACACCTAAAGGCTATGACATCCGCATCGAAAACCAGAAAACAGGCGCGGGCGTACACATCACCGGCGATCAGCCGCTGGAAAAAATAGTCTACTGGGCCTGCGCCACTACGTCCTGTCCGGAACCGTATATTCATTTGACGGCGGCCCCTGGCCAGGAAGTAAAGTGGAAAATAGCGTATGAGTTTTACGAAAAAGCGAAATAGCTGCCCGGCGTAGTCTCCAGACGCCGGTCGTAGATCGGGCAACGCCTGAACGTAGTCTGGAAAGTACGCTCAACAATGAAAAAAAGCATATAATCTAAAGAATTAACACACAAGCATTCATTCCTTAACCTATACCTAACTAACTCAACTTTCTAATGAACTTCTTATTAAAATCCTCCATCGGAATTCTGGTTCTGGGAGGTTTCCTGTCCGCAAACTGGGCTAATGACGTAGCAAATCCACAAGCACCAGCGGATGACTGGCCAACGTACGGTGGCAATAATGCCGGGAATCGGTACTCCCGATTGACGCAGATCAATACGCAAAATGTGAAGAATCTGACCCTTGCCTGGACCTACGAAACAGGCGACAATGCAACTGCCGGGCAGCGTGGTATGGACATTCAATGCCAGCCGATCGTCGTAAAGGGGGTGCTTTACGGCACATCGCCCCGCATGAAACTCTTTGCCGTCGATGCTGCCACGGGCAAACAACACTGGCAATTTGATCCCTTTGCCAATCCTGAAAAAAGGCCCCGGTTTCACCCGGTCCGTGGCGTTGTGTACTGGGAAGACGGCGACGACAAACGTATATTGTATTCAGTTGGCTCCTATTTATACGCCATCAATGCCTCAACGGGTAAGCTGATCGAGAGCTTCGGCAAGAACGGCGAAGTTGATCTGCACGAAGGTCTGGGCGATAAGGAAACCATCGGGCACGATCTGGCAAACTTCTCAATACGAGTCACCACACCCGGTGTCATTTACAAAGACTTACTGATTACAGGTTCAGCCGTAAACGAAGGTGGCGATGCCCCTCCGGGCTACATCCGGGCGTTTAACGTGCGTACCGGCAAACTAGCCTGGGTATTTCACACCATCCCGCTGCCCGGTGAGTTTGGGTATGAAACCTGGGCAAAAGATTCGTACAAAAAATTGGGTGGTGCCAACTGCTGGGCGGGTATGGTCATCGACGAAAAGCGGGGAATTGTCTACGCAGGCACGGGCTCGCCCTCGGTTGATTTCTACGGCGGTGCCCGGGAAGGGCAGAATCTGTTTGCCAACTGTGTCATCGCTTTGAACGCCGAAACGGGTAAACGGGTGTGGCACTTCCAAACCGTGCACCACGACCTATGGGATCGCGACCTGCCCTGCCCACCCAACCTGATTACGGTTAAACACAATGGCCCCGACGGTCGGCCCCGAATGGTTGATGCGGTAGCGCAGGCCACGAAGGACGGTTACGTATTTGTGTTTGACCGCGATACGGGGAAGCCGCTGTTTCCAGTAAATGAAGTACGCGTTCCCACTTCCCCGGCTTTGCCCGGCGAGAAACCCTGGCCTACCCAGCCCGTTCCGACTAAACCGGCGCCTTTTGTCCGGCAGGAATTAACGGAAGCTGAAATTACGACCCGCACACCCGAAGCCCACGCTTTCGTACTGGACCGGTACAAAAACAGCCGACACGGAAGCAAATACATGCCCCCCAGCGAAGAAGGCACGTTGTATTATGGCTTTGGCGGTGGTGCCGAATGGGGTGGCAATGCGGCCGATCCGGACGGCATTCTGTACCAGAACGCGAACACCATGTTGTGGTGGTTGAAGATGCGGGACAGCCGGATGCAGGGCAAGAACGTAGCGATGACACGCGGTTCGTCTCTTTTTAACACCAACTGTTCGGTATGCCACGGCTTGAGCAGTAAAGGAAGTGCTGAGGCCAAAGCGAGCGCGTCGGCAGCGCAGGCGTATCCTGACCTGACCGATGTAGGCAAGCGGCTGGACCGCGAGCAGATCAACACCCTTCTGGCAACCGGCCGCGGTCGGATGCCGTCATTCGGTCACTTATCCAAAGAAGATCGTGATGCCATCGTCAACTTTTTACTGAAGACAGAAACGAAACCCGCTAGTACGACAGCAGCGCCAGACATTCATAGCTCGGTTGTTACGTCGCCTGTGGCCGAAGGAGCTGATTTCCCATACATGCCGCCCTACCTGAACAATGGAAATACGCAGTTCCGGGATCAGGATAATTATCCGGCCATCAAACCACCCTGGGGGACCCTGAACGCCATTGACCTGAACACCGGCGAATATCTTTGGCAGGTACCCCTGGGTGAATATCCGGACCTGATCAAAAAAGGGCTGCCGCCCACAGGTACCGAAAACCATGGTGGGCCAATTGTGACGGCTGGTGGGCTGGTTTTCATTGCCGCTACGTATGACGAAAAACTTCGGGCCTTTGACAAAAAAACAGGTAAAATCGTGTGGGAATACAAGTTGCCCGCCGGAGGATTTGCTACACCTATTACGTATATGGCCAATGGAAAGCAGTATATCGTAATTGCCGCGGGCGGTACTCGCTATGGTCTCAAGCCAGGTGGTTCTTATGTTGCCTTTGCCTTGCCGTAAGTAGTACTAGAAAACGATAGAAATCATGAAAAACTATCTGTTAGGTTGCGACTGGGGTACGTCCTCTTTTCGGCTACGACTTATAAACACTACTGATATTCAGCTCATTGGAGAAATCACTTCGCAGGAAGGGATTGCCAATACGTTCACATCCTGGAAGGCAAATGGCGAGCCGACAGGGATTTCCAGAGAGCAGTTTTTCCGGGTGCAGCTACAGCGCCAGATTGACCTACTGGCCAAGCAGTTAACCATCAATCTGGATGATATTCCGGTGGTCATTTCCGGTATGGCCTCCTCCTCCATTGGCATGGACGAAGTGCCGTACGCTACGTTACCGTTCCCGACTGATGGTAGCCTGGCCAGCATCAAGCGCCTGGATACGCAGGTTGATTTTGCGCACGACATTATACTCATATCAGGTGTCAGAACGGAGCACGACGTTATGCGCGGGGAGGAAACTCAATTAATTGGCTTGCTCGCTTTATTAGACACTCTACATGTTGATAGTGAAGAGTCGATCCTGATTTTCCCAGGTACGCATTCGAAGCATATTTACATCCAGAATCAGCAGGTAGTCGACCTTCAAACGTTTATGACGGGCGAAGTATTTAACCTCATGTCGCACTACAGTATTCTGAAAGATTCTGTAGAGTCCAACGGTTTGACTGTTTTCGAAGAAAGTGAATTAGACGCCTTTAAAGCTGGTATCAATCAATCGCATGATTCCTCAATTCTCAATAGCCTTTTCAGGGTCAGGACGAATCAATTATTCAATCAATTAACCAAGCGGCAGAATGCGCTTTATTTGAGTGGATTATTAATTGGCAATGAGCTAAAATCACTTATAAACCAGCCGACCTGGCAATTGATTTTATGCAGTGGAAATAATTTATATGAACTGTATAAACTGGCGATGGAAGAACTTCACTTATCGGAACGGACAATTACTATTTCAGCTGATTTAATTGATAAAGCGACGATCGCTGGACAAGTAAAAATAGCCCAGAATCAGCTATTACCTTTAAGCAAATAACAGCATGGCACAAAACGCATTTTCTTGGGAGTTGTTTACAAAAGCGCCAATTGTCGGAATCATCAGGGGGTTATCGGCCGAGGTTGTTAGCCAGATTCTTCCCATCTATCGGGAAGCCGGTCTGACGACCATCGAGATAACCATGAATACCCCCGGTGCGGAAGCGATGATTCAACAGGCGCTGGAAACGAACAGTGAGGGATTGAATATTGGGGCTGGCACAGTTTGTACGAAAGAGGATCTCGACCGGGCGCTGGACGCTGGTGCACAGTTTATTGTCACGCCCATTATCAATAAAAAAGTTATTAAAGCCTGCGTGAAACGTAATGTGCCCATTTTCCCCGGTGCTTTTACACCCACCGAGATTTATAACGCCTGGTCACTTGGTGCTTCGATGGTGAAAGTTTACCCAGCTACGTCTTTAGGCCCCGACTATATAAAAGACCTGAAAGCGCCTATGAATCAGCTCAAAGTCATTCCAACGGGTGGCATTAGCCTCGACAATATGGCCGCTTATTTTAAAGCCGGTGCCAATGGTGTAGGTATTGGTAGTCATCTGTTCGATAAGTCGCTCATTCAGCAGAAAAACTGGTCAGGCTTGAAAGAACATTTTCAGCAATTCGTACAAACAATGATGAATTATAAATAATGAATGAATTTCCTTTAGGCGTATTTATAATTCATCATTTATAACTCTCTATCATGCTCAATTTCAAAATAAAAAATTATCGCTGGCTGATTGTTTTTCTATTATTTGCCGCAACGACAATTAATTACCTCGATCGGCAAATAATTGGTTTATTGAAGCCAATTCTGGAAAAAGAATTTAGCTGGAGTGAAACTGATTTTGCCCATATAGTCATGGCATTTACGGCAGCCTACGCGGTTGGTCTGTTAGGCTTTGGCTGGATCATTGATAAAATAGGAACGAAAGCGGGCTATTCTATTACCATTATTATCTGGAGCATTGCCGGTATGCTTCATGCCGTTGCCCGAAGTGTTACGGGCTTTAGTCTGGCACGTATTGGATTAGGTATTGGCGAAGCCGGAAATTACCCCGCTGCGGTAAAAACGGTGGCCGAATGGTTTCCCAAAAAAGAGCGTGGTCTGGCAACGGGTTTATTTAATGCGGGCACTAGTATTGGCGTTGTGGTAGCCGTAATTATTGTGCCCTGGATTTTAAATCATTTCGGTTGGCACGAAGTTTTCTGGATCACGGGCGCATTAGGTTTTGTCTGGCTACTATTTTGGCTGATCTTTTACGAAATTCCGACCAAACAAACGCGTTTAACCGCCGAAGAGCAACACTATATTGTCAGTGGTCAGGAAGAAACAAGTGGTGAAGAAAACGACAAACATTCGGTCAACTGGTTTAAATTATTTACCTATCCGCAAACCTGGGCCTACATTACGGGCAAGGGATTGATTGACCCGATTTACTGGTTTTTTCTATTTTGGCTTCCCTCCTATTTTGCCACTACGTTTAACCTGGACTTAAAGAAACCAAGTTTCGAATTAATGCTAATTTATACGGCTACCACAATTGGTAGTATCGGCGGTGGATATTTATCATCCTGGCTGATCAAGAACGGATGGCTGACTATTAAAGCCCGCAAAACGGTTTTGCTGGTATTTGCTACGTTAGAACTTTCGGTCATTCTGACTCAATTTGCAACTGATCGCTGGGTGGCTGTTGGGCTTATCAGTCTGGCCGTTGCCCTGCACCAGGCCTGGGCTACGAACGTTTTTACGCTGGCCTCCGACATGTTCCCGAAGCAGGCCGTCAGTTCGGTGGTGGGCATTGGCGGTACGGCGGGTGCGGTAGGTGGTATTCTTTTTCCGATTCTGGTCGGTAGTCTGCTCGATACGTACAAGGCTGCGGGGAATCTGGCGGGAGGCTACAATATATTATTTACCATTTGCGGATTTACCTATCTGGTGGCCTGGCTCATCATCCACCTGCTTACCCGAAACGCCCAACCCATTGATACGAATGAACTGACCGAAGTTAACGTGACACAGGCGCCCGCGCAGGTCTAAAAATTCAACTATTGACGCTGTTTAACTCGCTTAAACGAGGAAACAAGTTAGAGTCATTGAGCCGTGTCGATCATCAAGAGCGTCACGGCTTAATGAAGGGTATACGTTATCGGCTGATCATTTCTTTTCGTAGCGACTCATTATCCCAACCTTCCTCTACTTCCCGAAGCCAGCGGTCGGTTTCGTCGGAACGTATCAGTTCTTCCAGTTCTTTGATTCGGCGTCGGGTTGTATCGAAATACTGGCTGCGATCCCCCCGGACACCGGCCTGTTCTTGTAGGGCGTCTTCGTCGTGCCGACGGAATAACCGCGCCGAACGCTCCGCATAATAGGCCCGACCACCCAATAAACGCATGACATCAACCCCCGTTCGCAGGGACGTATCCAGGGTTTCACGATAGATATGTTCTACACCCGCCCCCAGAAAATCGTAGGCATCCCCCCTATCGTGCGCCCGTACAAAAATGGTTAAATTCGGGAAATGCTTCTTAACGGTCTTCACTAACTCGAGCGATTTATGAGCTGACTCCAAAGCGATTACGATAATTTTGGCCTCATGGGCTCCGGCCGAGTGTAGCAGATCATAACGCGATGCATCTCCATAATACACCTTCAACCCAATTTTTCGCAGGGTTTCTACCCGATCGGCGTCAAAATCCAGTACGGTTGTGCCAACGCCATTGGCGCGCAGAAAACGACCGACGACATTATTGAACGTATCAAATCCGGCAATAATGACCGGGTTCTTTTCTTCGATCCGATCGGCCTCTTTTTCGGGTTGCAAACTCCGGGTGAGCCGGGGCAACAACACCTTCTCGGTAAGCAGAAAAAGAATGGGTGTCAAGGCCATACTAATGGCCACTACGGCGGTCAACACCCCGGCGGTGTAGCTGTTCAGGATGCCGTTCTGCTGCGTGAATGAAAGCAGTACAAACGCAAATTCGCCAATTTGTGAGAGTCCCAGCGCGAATAGCAAGTTCTGATCTTTGGCGAGTTTAAAGCGATTGCCCAACACGCCCAGCACAATCGCCTTTAACGTCATTAAGCCCAACACGAGCCCAGCGATTAGCAGTGGATTATCGAGAATTAATGAAAAATCGACGGACGCACCCACCGAAATAAAGAATAAGCCTAACAGCAATCCCCGGAACGGGCTAATGTCGCTCTCCAACTCGTGTTTGTACTCGCTGTTGGCCAGAACAACGCCCGACACAAAAGCACCCAGGGCCGGACTGAGTCCTACTGATTCCATCAGCCAGGCCACTCCTCCTACCAGGAGAAAAGCAGATGCAATGAATACCTCCCGCAAACCCGTTCGGGCAATGATGCGAAAAACCGGACGCATAACGAACCGCCCCAGCAAAACGACTAATAGCACGGCACCCACTACCGCCAATGGCTGCACCCAACTCGGCAAGCCACTCAACATGGACTCCGTTTCGGCCCCTTCGCCAGCGTGCTCTACCGGAAACGTAGCCAGCAAGGGTAGTATAGCCAGAATGGGAATAACGGCGATATCCTGAAATAACAACACCGAGAACGTCGACTGGCCGGCCGGTGTTTGTATCAAGCCCTTTTCGGTCATGGTTTGTAAAACAATCGCCGTTGACGACATCGCCATAACCATGCCGATTGCCAGCGCTTCCTGCCACGGTAGTCCAACCAGAATTGCTCCGCCCCCAATAACTAGGGAGGTAACCAGCACCTGCAAACCACCCAGACCCACGACCGGCACACGTAGTTTCCAGAGCAATTCGGGTTCCAGTTCCAGGCCAACCAGAAACAGCATGATCACTACGCCAAATTCAGCGACGTGCATAACCCCTTTTCCTTCTTCACCGATCAGCCCCAACACGGCAGGCCCGATCACCATACCCGCTATCAGGTAGCCTAATACCGACCCTAGTCCTAAACGTTTGGCAATGGGAACGAACACGACTCCGGCTGCCAGATAAATAATCGCTTGTTCTAGTACTAAATGACTCATAATGGATAAGGTTGGGTTATTAAGTCGTTGGCATAAACCGATTGTTGCGCAAGGGTTATGTCAATATCATCGGCTGTCAGGCGTTGTACCAGCGTACGATACTGCTGAGCAGCGGCCAGCACTTCTTCATCCGTCATGCGGTGGGTTCCATGCACAGCAAAGGGGGGCAGGTAGATCATTTTACAGAGCGTAGCGGTTCGCTCAAAAGGCGTTAGAAACTGGCGTACCGTGAACTGATGAAATCCGGTTTTGGTATACGCTTCCTGGGGCCCTCCTGACGTAAAAACGTTCATCATCTTTTTGCCAACCAGCGCATTACCCTCCTTGCCATAGGCCCACCCGTGTTCCAGCGTCAGGTCCTCCCACTGTTTGACGATGGCAGGAGCGCTGTACCAGTACATGGGATGATGTAATAAAATATACTCATGACGAAGGAGTAGATCCTGCTCACGGTCGATGTCAATATCAAAATCCGGATACTGTTCGTAGAGATCATTTACCGTCACCGAAGGCAAATCACGCACGGCGTCAATAAGCACTCGGTTGGTTCTTGACTTCTCCAGAGCGGGATGAGCAAAATGAATCAGAACGTTGGACATAAGAACGGGTAGGACAAAATACACGAAGTAACCAGGCAGCCTGCTTCGTGATTTCGTGGCGTTGAGTTTTACTTATTTATCAGGCGAAACTATAATAATACTAAATCTATTGCCAATAACATAAGCAGAACGGCACAATTTTACTTTTTTAGTACTTTACCAAGAATGATACGTATACAAATCGTACCGGCTAATCGAAGAGCAGGTTAACTAAAACATACCTCTTCCGGTTATCTTTTTGCTACCGTTCGGTCAATAGTTGACAAATTGTAACATTTTGTAACTTATCTTACTTTCAGAAGCTGTACTCTATTTTTTAATTATCGCTTATCACCAAGTTATTTACGCATGTGAACTCTTCCTGCCGATTATGTCAACATAAAAAATTGCCCGACTAAGCCTATCAATAACAATTAATTTGAGAGGCATTCGAACCCGAAACGCCACAGGTAAGCACCGACGTACGTACATACGTCTATACTCTGAACTTCGTCATGGAAGATTTCACTCCGGAACAAATTATTGGAATCACGAATAGCTATACAAACATGGCCCGTGCCCTGAATAAATTTCAGGTTATGCACTGGCCGGACCTGACCCTTGAGCAACAATTAGACCTCAATGCCTATCAGAATAGCCTGCTTAACCGAGGACAGGATATTTATACGCGAACGATTCGCCCTGCCTTTAAAAGTGCAAGCGAAATGTCGGCCATTGTTCGGCATGCCACCGACGAAGCGACACTCAGTCTACAACGGATGAACGACCCGGTCGTTGCCCTTAACATTGGCGCGATTACCGTTGCTCTTGCCGCTTATGTAGCCCGGTCGAACGTACGAGGCATTCAGACGGCCCTTCGGGAACTCAGCGAACTTCTACAAATGGAAATAGAGTAAGGGAGAAAAGGGACGAGGGGGACAAAAGGGAGAAAGGATTTGCCTGCGCACATACCCTATTCCCGTTTGTCCCCCTCGTCCCTTTTCTCCCTTTCCTATAGAATCAATCCAGAAGGCGATTTAACACCTACGAGTTCAATGGCAAAGGTCAAATCCTGACCAGCCAATGGATGGTTTGCATCGAGTGTTACGTTCGTATCGGTAAGTTCACGAACAATAACCGGAATAGGTCGTGGATTACCATCTTCGTGCATATTGAGGGTCATGCCCACTTCCAGTGGAATATCATTCGGGATATCCTCTCGGTTCAGCGTAAAGATCATATCTTCATTGGCCGGTCCGTAAGCGTCTTCTACGGGGATGCTAATGGTTTTCTTCTCGCCCTGGTTCATTCCAGCAACGCCTTCATCGAAGCCTTTGATTACCTGTCCACTACCAACAGTGAACTCCAGCGGAGTGCGGCCTTCTGATGAGTCGAAGATTGTACCGTCGGTCAGGGTTCCGGTATAATGCACCTGAACGGTATCGCCAGATTTTGCTTGTGCCATAATGCTACGTGTTTTTTGGTAACGTGCCGTAAAAGTACCGGAACTTCCGGCAAGGTTGGAGCTACACGCTAACTTTTGACCAACTAGCTAGTAAGGGCAAAAGTTCACAATTCAGCCTTTTCCAGGGCCATTAATGAGGCATTTTACCGACTCGTTACCCGGCGTATTACCAGCCTGTGATGCACGATTTTGGTAACTGAGTTTAGCTTAAACCAGCATTTTTTTCAAATTTTCATAACTAGTCGTAATGCTCTCAATGGGCTGTGCCGCTAAATCCTGCTCAACAAAAAAGTACTTTAAACCGGCCGTTTTAGCCGCAGCAAACGCCTTTTTAAAATCGACAACGCCATTACCGACTTCTGTGATGGTTTTAAGATCGGCCTTGATGTCTTTGGTATGCCAGAGTGGAAAACGACCGGGATGCTCATCAAACAATTTAACCGGATCTTTGCCGGCTTTTGTCGCCCAGGCCAGATCTAATTCCATCTTGACCAAGTCCTTATCCGTCTGCGACAGGATCAGATCATACGGCGTTTTGCCACCCTCCACCGGGTCAAATTCCGTAGCGTGGTTATGGTAAGCAAAGCCGATTCCTGCTTTTTTGCAGGCTTCACCCGTTTTCTGAAATACCTCAATCGACTTCTTAATTTCGTCGAGTGTCGCTACGGGCGTACTGGCACAAACCAGATACGTTAATCCACCTTCGCCCGCTTCATCGACAAGCTGCTGGTAGTTATCCCGAAGGCTCAGCAACGGCGGCATTTTGGAAAAATCCATCGATGGACGCGGGGTTGCCCCGGCTTGCCCACCACCCGTTGCTCCCGTAGTGCTACTCGGCGGAGCAGGTCTTGGCTTAAAGGGGGCTCCCATAGCATGATGCGCCCGCCAGGTCATGCCCAGACCTTCCACCAGTGATTTAAATTCTTTCGCTTTATAGCCGTAATAACCACCCCGCAAACTAAACGCCGATTCGATTTCTTTATAGCCAACAGCCGCTACTTTTTCGAGCGTCCCCTTCGGATCGTCGCTCATTGGCTTAAAAAGGGTAAATAGCTGAAGGCCAATTGGAGGGGCAGCCACAGCTGGCAAGAGTGGGCTGCCTTTGGCAAATTGTGGCAATACAAGGCCGGGTAGTGCCAGGCCACCCAGGGTTAGGGCTCCAGCATCCCGCAGGAATGAACGTCTGGTTTTCATAGGTTGGTCATTTGAAACGTAAGACAGGTTTATCAAAGCCCTGGGGCAAAACTCCTTCCGGGCAGTTACTAGGCCGAAAAAGTTGGACTAAGTAACAACTTTTCCCACCGTCGGCGAAAAATAAATTTTGAATATATTGGAAGCTTATATATTATTACAGTAGTTTATACAACGTACTTGGCTTTATGCAATATGGAACCATCAGGTAATGAATTTCTGCGGGGTACCCTGAAAACAATTGTGTTGAAGCTCCTGGCCGAACGAGGTACGTCGGAGCCAACCCGGATGTATGGGTACGAAATTACGCAGGCCGTTAAAGAACGAACGAAGGGCGAAATTGTCCTGTCGTTTGGGGCGTTATATCCCATTTTGCACAAGTTAGAGCAGGAAGGTCTTTTGACAACAGAAACTGAAGAAGTAGAAGGACGACTACGTAAGTATTACTCACTAACACCGCAAGGCACTGAAACGGCTGTCCAGAAAGTCTCTGACTTTGAACGCTTTATGGATACAATGCGTGGTCTGTTGCAACTACCCATTACTTTAGCGACTGGTCACTGAGCCCTACTTAAACCAACCCATAAACCTATACAGAATCATGGAAAAACTCAGCCCGCAACAAATGGCGACGTTGCACAACCACCTGATTCATAGTGGCTCTAATGACGCTCTGGTCGACGAACTGTTAGATCATATTGCCTGCGAGGTAGAATATTACATTTATCTGGGGCTACCGTTTGAGAAAGCGCTGAGCACGGTTCTGGAACAAGCTGATATAAAGGCTGTTCGGCATCTACGTGACACGTATCAGACTGATCTGGCCATGACAGACGAGCAGCTTCAACAGGCAAGTTTGGATGACATCGTGTTTGAGTTCCGCAATAAAGCCTACGGAGCTTACGACTTACGACAGGCGTACCGTACTACGTTGCGAAACGCCTTCATTATGGCCATCGGACTATGTATGATGCTTATGGCTATGATGGACGGTATCAGCCGACGAAGCTGGTCGTACACCAGTCTGGCGGGCATAGTCTGGCTGATTGGCCTCTCTGGCGTTACGTTCGCGGTGTATAGCTGGTATATGCAACGCATGCGTCAGCAGCAGCTCTCACTTAGGTAGTGTAGTTGACACTACTGAAATTAAAAAAGGCGGCCGGATGGCCGCCTTTTTTAATAAGCCCGTGCAAACACGACTCGACCTGTTGAGGGTTTGCCAGAGAAAATGCAAACGCCTTCTTCAGCTTCCTGATCAAACGGGATGCAGCGTATCGTAGCTTTTGTAGCTTCTTTAATCGCTTCTTCGGTTTCGCTGGTACCGTCCCAGTGAGCTAGCAGGAAGCCACCTTTTTCAATCTGCTCTTGAAACTGCTCGAACGTATCGACCCGGAACATATTCGCCTGACGGAACGCCTTTGCCTTCTCGTATATCGTCTGCTGAATATCGTCCAGCAGATTTTTGATACGTTCTGTCAATCCGTCGAAGGACACCGTTTCCTTGATTTTCAGATCACGACGGGCAATTTCAACCGTACCATTTTCCAGGTCACGACCACCCATCGCCAACCGAACGGGCACACCCCGAAGCTCGTATTCTGCAAATTTCCAGCCGGGTTTGTTCGCGTCCGAATCGTCGTATTTTACCGAAATACCAGCTTTCTTTAACTCCTGCACGAGGGGCTTAATTTTCGCCGAAAGGGCGTCCAGTTGTTCTTCAGTACGGTAGATCGGCACGATAACGACCTGAATTGGCGCCAGTTTTGGCGGCAACACCAGCCCGTCGTCGTCGGAGTGCGCCATAATGAGGGCACCCATCAATCGCGTGGAAACGCCCCACGAGGTTCCCCATACGTAATCAAGCTGGTTCTGTTTGTTCAGGAACTGCACATCAAACGCCTTCGCAAAATTCTGTCCCAGAAAATGTGAGGTACCGGCCTGCAGCGCCTTACCATCCTGCATCATCGCTTCAATGCACAACGTATCTTCAGCCCCGGCAAACCGCTCATTAGCGGTTTTAGCGCCTTTTATGACAGGTACGGCCATCCATTCCTCGGCAAACTGTGCATACACGTCAAGCATCTGTCGCGTTTCGGCCTGGGCTTCGTCGGACGTAGCATGAGCGGTATGGCCTTCCTGCCAGAGAAATTCGGTGGTACGCAGAAAAATTCGGGTTCGCATCTCCCAACGTACTACATTAGCCCACTGGTTAATAAGCAATGGCAGATCCCGGTAGGACTGAATCCAGTTTTTGTACGTACTCCAGATAACGGTTTCCGACGTGGGCCGTACGATCAGCTCTTCTTCAAGTTTTGCTTCAGGATCAACAATGATGCCCGAACCATCTTCGGCATTTTTCAGCCGGTAATGCGTCACTACGGCACATTCTTTAGCAAAACCAGCCACGTGCGAGGCTTCTTTGCTTAGGAACGACTTGGGGATAAACAGCGGAAAATAGGCGTTACTATGGCCTGTTTCCTTGAACATATCGTCCAGAGCGCGCTGCATTTTTTCCCAGATCGAAAAGCCGTAGGGTTTGATGACCATACAGCCCCGTACCGCAGAATTTTCGGCCAGATCGGCTCGTTTAATTAACTCATTATACCACTCGGAGTAGTTTTCACTACGGGACGGAATCGCTTTTGCCATGCGTAAGTAAG
Organism: Spirosoma jeollabukense; assembly: GCF_054777855.1. Lineage (NCBI taxonomy): Bacteria > Pseudomonadati > Bacteroidota > Cytophagia > Cytophagales > Cytophagaceae > Spirosoma > Spirosoma jeollabukense. Next base: position 1,249,605 of record NZ_BAAHAD010000002.1, on the reverse strand, counting down.
TCGTCAGTCGATAGTTGATAGTCAAAAGCTACTGGATAATTGTTACAACTCCGTTACTCTTGACTGACGACTAGCGACTATAATTGACTTTTTTTAGAACAGATTAAACCTTTATTAACAAATAGGAATCTAATAACAGAGAACTTGCAAAGATAGGTTTTTATGCTATTTTTGTAATCAAACCGATCAATCCCGTGTTATAGATTGAAAGGACGCTCAATATGAGTTTTTACTACTTTAATTCCCTTGCCAAATGAAAACGCAACGCCTATATAGCTATCTTTCTCTGGCTGCGCTGATGGGGTTCTGGAGTTGTACATCCAGCCGTCAGACGGCCCAGAACACTGGCGAAATGGATGATTTGTATGGCAATAATGGCAACTCTGCCTTGTACGCCAGCAACTCGTCTGATTACTCGTCTCTGTCTCCGCGTCAGCAACGTCAACAACAACGAGCGCTTCGTAATGCCAATCCCGATTATGTCGATGATCAGCAGTATGCAGCCAACGGTACGTCCAACACCGATGAGTATTATTCGGAGTTAAGTACCCGCAAACTGAACCGGGGGTTATCTCCTGATCCGGGCTGGAACGACAACAGCTATAACTCCGGCTTCGTCAATGGCTACAATGCAGCCTCGACGTCTGCCTACAGCTGGAATCGCTGGGGCTTCAACAATACCGGCTTCTACAACGGGTTGGGGCTTGGTTTAGGCTTAGGCATGATGGGCGGTTATGGTGGCTACGGCAGCGGTTTTAACATCGGCTTTGGCAGTCCTTTTTATTCTCCGTTCAATTCACCTTACGGCTACGGTAGTGCGTTTGGGTACAGTCCATTCTATTCACCGTATGGATATGATCCGTTCTATAGTTCCTACGCGTTCGGTGGGTATGGTGGTTACGGCGGATTCTACAACCCATTCTATAGTAGTTACTATGGTGGTGGCTACTACGGAAGCCCTGTTTACGTCAACAATGGCTACGTAGTGGGTGCCGATCCGTATCGCAGCAACCGTACCTCTGGGCCTCGCTTTACCAACGGTGCAGCAGCCCGAAACAGCTATTCGGCTTCGAGGAGTGGTTATAACGGAGATTTCGTAAATACGCCCCGTTCGACGAATAACAATAGTGGCAACGGTCGTGCAGGTGCCTATGCACCAGGTAGTTCGAACAATGCAGCTGTTAATTCAAGAAACGGCAGCAATAACGGATACTACGCAGCTCCTCGCTCTAACAACAGTGGTACGTATTATTACGATAATGGTACAAGTGGCAATGGCGGTCGTTCAAGTGCTAACACAGCTAACACTGCAGTGCCCTCCTACAATAGCAGCCGAGGATCAAACAGCGATTATTACGCTCGTCCACGGCAGAGTGCTCAAAGCTATACACCATCTACAAATGGCTACAGCAATGGTCGGAGCAGTTACCAACAGTCTCAGCAGAGCTATCAACAGCCGAGCTACCAACAGCCAAGCCGCAGTTTCCAGCAATCGCAGCCGAGCTACCAGCAGCCAAGTTACAGCCCCCCAAGCCGTAGCTTTAGTGCACCGAGCTCAGGTGGTGGTGGTTTCTCAGGCGGGGGTGGTCACTCCGGCGGAGGTGGTCGCGGTCCACGTTAATCAAAATATAGTTTTTTCATAAAAAATAAATCCCGTCGGTTAGCCAATCGACGGGATTTTTCGTTTTACTCACAGGAGCGATTAAACGCCAGCAAATAAAGATTGTCTTACAGCTAAAGCGCACCTTTTACCTTATTATAGAAATGAATAAATGCATAGGAATAACCGCGGGCTTTCTATTAACAGCTGCGGTTTCTTACGGGCAGGATTACTCGGCTGATGCCTTCCGTTATTCGGAACAGCCCATTACAGGTACGGCTCGCTTTCAGGGTCTTGGTGGTAACCATGCAGCCTTAGGTGGCGACGCCAGCAATGCCTGGGGCAATGCGGCCGGATTGGGTTTCTACAACCGGTCTGAAATCAGCATCAGCCCATCACTGCGGTTACTAAACAACAGCACGAATTATCTGGGCCAGACAACTAATACGTCAAAATCGTTTCCATTTGTTGGCTCGGCAACGGCTGTTTTTGCGGGAATGCCCAACAATACCTCCAGTCGGGGTCCGCGACGAACGGTTTGGGCAATCAGCTATTCGCGGCAGGCCAGTCTGGGCAATGAGTTTGTAGCGCAAGGCCAAAACAACCGTAGTTCAGTAGTTGATTCGTATATTGAAAATGCGAATGGAACGAGCAGCACTAATTTGGATAGCCAGTATGATTTCAACAACAAGATTGCCTATCCAAATACGTACTCTGACGGTTATACTGTTGGTGGACTTACAGCAGCGGCTTATCAGCATTACCTGATTAATCCATATTCATATCCACAGGATACATTGAGTTACTTCCGTTATGATAATGGCGTTCCCGTTAACCAACGTGCCAGTTTCTCATCCAGTGGAGCCGTGTCGCAATGGGGTGTATCGGTAGCCAGTAATTTTAAGGACAAGTTTTACATCGGTGGCACGCTCGCGCTTTCGCACACGAAATACAACTATACCAGCGTCATCAATGAGCAATATATTGGTGGCCGGGTATTTCGGGGTATTCAGGAAAATACCGATTATTCCGTAACGGGTAATGGTATTAATCTGTCAGTAGGCGCTATTTACCGTGCAGACCAAAACATTCAGTTTGGATTAAATATCATCTCTCCCACCTGGACAACCCGATCGTATCAGGAAACAACTGATCAGTCGCTGACTATTGATCCTATCGGTATTCCAAAACTCGATAATAACGGCAATCCAGTAAATTTCATACCCGACTTAAAAACGATTGCGGTCGCCCCGAATGACTTCAATTTCTCCATTTCTACACCCCTACGGCTGTCGGGTGGTGTCACTTATTTTTTGGGGAAAAGTGGATTCCTGACGGCCACAGCCGAATATGTCAATTATGGTGGCATGCGGGTTAACACAAACTATTATACAGCGGGTGGTGATAATCAGGCATTCAAACAGGATCAGACCAGCTACGTAAAAGGTATCTATCAGAACACGGTTAATTTCCGCGTAGGAGGTGAGTTCAGAAGTGGAATTTTCCGGGCACGCGTGGGTGGCGCTTATTTGCCGAGTGCGTACAAATCGACATTTGACTTACTCGCCCGCAACGGCGACCGCAATACGCTCATGTATTCGGGCGGTCTTGGGGTACGTAATGACCGCTTTTTTGCCGATCTGGCAGGCGTTTTTTACACGACCAAAACGTCCTATACCCCCTATTACCTGAATAATTCAAGTGATTATGCATCAGCCGCGTTAACAAACAAATACGCTAATTTCACTTTATCGGTAGGAGCGTTTTTCTAAAAGGACAATACAAACTGAATTATAAAAAGACGACCACCTTGGTCGTCTTTTTATGTTTATAGCCATTCTCCAAGCCTGTTTAATACGTCATTTTCAGTTGCTTCGCCTGAAATGATAATATTAGCCTGGCTATAAATCGGCAAACGGGTCACGTAGCGCTGCGTTAAGTTTTTCAGCAATTCAGGATCGTTAGGACTGTGAAGCGGCCGATCTTCCTGGGCATGGGACAGCATACGACGAACCAGAATGTCAACCGGTACGTCCAGAAATACGGATACGCCCGTAGCGTTGATGTATTCCATATTTTCGTGGAAACAGGGCATCCCTCCGCCCGTGGAAATTACCAGGCCTGCACCGGGCCGGATAGTACGTAGTACACGTCGTTCAGACTCCCGAAAATAAGCTTCACCTGATTTGGCAAAAATCTCGGCAATTGAGCGACCTTCTTCGCGAATAATAAGTTTATCGGTATCGACGAAACGACATTGCAAGGCGTCTGCAATACGCTTTCCCAGCGTACTTTTGCCCGATGAAGGCATGCCAATAAGGAAGATGTTTTTCATTAATTGAAAGAGCGAATGAGTGAATGAGTGAATGAGTGAGAAGCCATTCGGCTACATTTTTCGCTCATTCGCTCTTTCATTCTTTCGCTCATTTTACTCTTTCTAGTACCTCTGCGGCCTCGGGTGTTCTGTTGTAATGCCACTTGCCAAGAACGGTACCGTTTTTCATCAGCCAGGTACCTGGGTTCGAGCGCATTATTGTTTTCAGAACGGTAGCATCGGCTTTATAATAAGGGACATTTATCAATTGAAACTCTTTTCGAAACGCTTCTATCTCAGCGTCGCTGGTCGATGTAAGGATATATGGTGCTACGTTCGAGCCCTGCAAGCCTTCAACCAGTGATCGAATGGCGGGCAACGTACCGGCATCAATATCTTTTGTGTTTTTGACGATAATGAAGAGTTTATTGCCTTCAAAAGTCTGCTGGGTAAAATCACCTTCATCATTCCAGACGCGATAGTCTGTAATTTTGGGTTTGGCACTTGGATTCACCAGCACCATTTCCTTGAACTTATAGGTCGAATCCGTCGGATACTGCTCGAATTCGCTCTTTTTGCCGTCCTTCTCCATAATATACTTATAGCGAAGTGGCTCCGACGGTTTCATTTCGGAAGGAATATTTTTACCAACTGCATAGGGCAACAAATCCAGCGGAGGCAGAAACTGGACAGCGTAGATGCCAAGTGCCAGCGTTAGAATAATTGTCAGGTTAACCAGCCAACCCGTATTGCGGGAGCGTAACCGGTTTCGATGACCGATGATAAACAAAATCAGCACGGTCAGGACAACATCCTTGCCAAATGAGGTCCACGGTTTAAGTTTGATCGCATCGCCGAAACAACCACAGTCGGTTACCCGATCGAAATAGGCCGAATAGAACGTCAGAAACGTAAAGAACGTAATTAGAAAAAATAAGAGCCAGACCGTCACTTTAGGTTTGTAAGAAGCCAGTAAAGCGACTCCCAGAATGATTTCAGCCGCACAAAACAGCACCGACATAATCAGGGTAAACGGCACCAGCGCCATGAAAAAATTGTGCAGAAACGGTAAGTCCTGCGCAAAGACCTCAAAATATTCCTCAAACTTGATCTGTGTCCCAACGGGGTCGTTCAGTTTAATAAGGCCCGAAAAGATAAAGACAACCCCGACCAGAATCCGGGCGATACGAGCGGCAATAAGCATCGGGGGCGTGCCGGTCTTAACTTTAGGCTGCGTGGTAATTGGGTTCATAGTATGTAATGCGGCCGGGCTGGCGTACCAGCGGAAACCCGCTCTGAAGCTACAATTGCGGGTTGCCACCCGCATTACTTTTTATAAGACAAAAAACCGCGTAATTAATCATGTCCATGTAATTGGCCTCAACGCCTTCTGATACCAACGTATTGCCCCGATTGTCTTCAATCTGCTTCGTACGCAATAATTTCATCAGAATAATATCGGTCATGGAACTCACTCGCATCTCACGCCAGGCCTCGCCGTAGTCATGGTTCTTGGCAAAAAGCAAATCAATTACCTGCCCAATCTGCGCATCGTATAGCTGTTCGAGTTCATCGGTTGGAATATCAGTCCGTGCGTCTTTGGTCAACCGCAACTGAATCAGGGCCATAACGCAGTAATTAATGATCCCGACGAATTCTGGTTCGATGCCCTCGCCAACTTTACTAACTCCCGTTTCCTGCAAAGTACGGATGCGTTGGGCTTTGATGAAAATTTGATCCGTTATGCTTGGCAAGCGTAAAATCCGCCAGGCAGTCCCATAATCTTTATTTTTTTTTAGAAATAAATCTTTGCAGCGTTGGATAACCTGCCGATATTCGGTCTCAGTATTGCTCATAGTCGACAGTCAACAGTCACAAGTAAATAGCAAATCACAGAAACAAATTACTGACCGCAACGGCGGACCGTGACTATCGACCTAATGGCAATTGACTTTTTTTATGCCGAAAGTTACGAAAAAAACGTTGAACTGCCGGGGACGGCTGGTTGATTTGACTACCCCCGCCGTGATGGGTATTCTGAACGTAACACCCGATTCGTTCTTCGCCGGTAGCCGACTTTCGGTTGAAAATAGTATCTCGTCCGCAGCCGTGGACGTTGCCCAACGAATGCTCGGCGACGGTGCTACGTTTTTGGATATTGGTGGCTATTCGACCCGACCGGGTGCTGCCGAAGTCTCCCCAACCGAAGAAGTCGACCGGGTTTTACCCGTCATCGAAGCTATCTTGACAAACTTTCCGGATGCGCTGATTTCGATCGACACCTTTCGGGCATCGGTAGCACGGCAGGCCGTTAACGCGGGAGCGGTCATCATTAACGACGTAGCGGGTGGCACGCTCGATCCGGCCATGTTCCAAACAGTTGTTGCTCTTGACGTGCCTTACATCCTCACGCACATGCGCGGCACACCCCAAACTATGCAGTCGCTGGCCAAGTACACAGATGTTACAACCGAAGTGATTGATGAGCTAGCCGTACGCGTAGCTGAACTTCGGTCTTTTGGTCAAAAAGACATTATTCTGGACCCTGGCTTCGGGTTTGCCAAGACGATTTCACAGAATTTTGACCTGCTACATCACCTGGAGGCTCTTAGGCTATTTGACGAACCATTGCTAGTAGGTGTTTCGCGCAAGACAACCATCTGGAAAACTTTGGCTATCAGCGCCGATGAAGCCTTAAATGGCACCACTGTTCTCAACACAATTGCGCTCACGAAAGGGGCCTCAATACTACGGGTGCATGACGTTCGCGAGGCCGTCCAAGCCATCAGGCTGACACAAGAATTAACTTTTTTTTAAGTTTACTCTTGCGCTTATAAAATCAAAACCCTACTTTTGCATTCCCAAACGACAAGGACTTGTTTGCCGAATGGGAAAAATGATCTGGTAGCTCAGCTGGTAGAGCAATACACTTTTAATGTATGGGTCCTGGGTTCGAATCCCAGCCGGATCACAAAAGACTAAAGCCGCTCGTTTGAGCGGCTTTTTTTATGATACGTTTCCCAAAACATCTAACCGGTATCAGGCAGCGACAACGGGTTACGCTTGTCATGTTGGGCGTAAAATAGTAAAGGATGAAAATAGTTTTCAACTTACAGCTCCCCTTTCAGTAATTCTTCCATTTGTATACCGATTTACTATGAATTCAACTAGATTATACTAGCTTTTTTACATTCATAGGGGCATCAAGTACATTCAAATTGGTATTTTTCAAGAACAATTATAATCAAATTCACAATTGGTACCGTTTACTATTAAATTCTGACAAAAGCTGTTTTTGCCGAATTTTTTTGTTAGTATATTGCATGACTTTGTCACAAACGCTCGTCAGTCCAGTTGCTATCTTCCGATAAATTTACACGCTGGACTACCCTTTAATTTAGATTTTCTCAATAATCGCCCCTGTTTATTGCAATTCTTCAAATAGAAGACCAAGAAACAAGTGGCCTTATCCAACACTGTTACGACCATGTCTGATCAGGTTGACCAATTGGCGGGACTCTACCGCCCCGAGTTTGAACACGACAATTGCGGCATTGGCTTCGTGGCCCATATTAAAGGTCGCAAATCCCATCAAATCGTTTCGGATGCGCTCCAGATGCTTCGGCGGATGGAACACCGGGGCGCCGTTGGCTCTGAGCCTAACTCCGGCGACGGAGCGGGATTACTCATTCAGATTCCACACGAGTTTTTCATCGACGAAACCCGTAAACTGGGTGTTCATCTGCCACCCGCGTTTGAATACGGCGTGGGAATGGTTTATTTTCCGAAAGATGTATGGCTGCGCGAAGAATGCCGGGCCGTACTGAATCGGAAGATGAAGAAACTCGGGCTGGAATTGCTATGCTATCGTGTAGTACCGGTCAACAACAGTGATCTTGGCAACGGTTCGCGCTCGGCGGAGCCGCAAATGGAGCAGGTGTTTATTAAACGCCCGGCCGACGTTACCAATGCCGAAGATTTTGAGCGTAAACTCTACATCCTGCGCAACTCCAGTACCCGTGTCATCAATGAGACCATTGCGGGCGTTGATACGTTCTATTTCTCGTCGCTCTCCTGCCGTACGATTACGTATAAAGGGCAATTGACGACGCTGCAATTAGAACCGTACTTCCCTGATCTTCAGAACGAAGCTGTGGTTTCGGCGCTTGGCGTTGTGCATTCGCGTTTTTCAACCAATACGTTCCCGTCCTGGAAATTGGCGCAACCATTCCGGTATATTGCCCACAACGGTGAAATTAATACCGTACGGGGTAACGTAAACTGGATGAAAGCGGCCGAAGGTCTGCTCGAATCGTCGAAGTTTACGAAAGAAGAGATGGACATGCTGCTGCCCATCTGCGATCAGCGCCAGTCCGACTCGGCCAATCTCGACAATGCCATTGAACTATTAGTCATGAGCGGGCGGTCATTGCCGCACGTCATGATGATGCTCGTGCCTGAAGCCTGGGACGGCAACGATCACATGGATCCCGTTCGGAAGGCGTTTTATGAATTCCACGCAGCCCTGATCGAGCCCTGGGATGGCCCAGCGTCTATTTCGTTTACAGATGGACGTATCGTTGGCGCCACACTTGATCGGAATGGCCTGCGCCCGTCGCGTTTCTGGGTGACCAATGAAGACATCGTTATAATGGCTTCGGAGGTCGGTGTGCTGGATATTGATCCGGCAACGGTCGTTTCGAAAGGCCGCCTGCAGCCCGGCAAAATGTTCCTGGTCGATATGGAACAGGGACGTATCGTATCCGACGAAGAAATTAAAGCGGAAATCTGCGCCCGACAGCCCTATCAGACCTGGCTCTCCGAGAACAAAATAAAGATTCAGGATTTAGAAGCCCCCATCCGGTCATATAATCCTTACGACCCCGCCAAACTGTTGCGGATGCAACAGGCATTCGGTTTAACCTCCGAAGACCTGCGTATGATCCTGGCTCCAATGGTCGAAACAGGCAAGGAAGCCCTTGGTTCGATGGGTATCGACATTCCACTGGCCATACTCTCCGAGCAGAGCCAACACATGAGTCATTACTTCAAACAGTTGTTTGCGCAGGTGACCAACCCGCCCATCGACTCGATTCGGGAGCGGGCTATCATGTCGCTCATCTCATTTGTTGGGGCAACGTATAACCTGCTCAGTGAATCGCCGGAACATTGCCGTCAGGTTGAACTGGAGCAGCCAGTACTAACGACGCAGGAGTTCGACAAACTCCGGTTTATTGACAAACCGAAGTTCCAGGCTAAAACGATTAACTGTCTCTTTACCGCTGATGGAAAAGGGCAGTCGCTCGAACGCGCCCTCGAACGAATTTGCCGATATGCCGAAGATGCCATTCAGGATGGCTATTCCATTCTGGTACTGTCGGACCGGGCCATTGATTCCAGCCACGCGCCCATTCCATCACTGCTTTCGACATCCGCTATTCACCATTACCTGATTCGTCAGGGGTTACGTGGTAAAGTTGGGCTTGTGGTTGAAGCGGGCGATGTTTGGGAAACACACCACGTAGCTACGCTTATTGGCTACGGGGCATCGGGCGTAAATCCCTACATGGCGTTCGAGACGATCGCCAACATGAAGAGCAAAGGGTTGTTGCAGGTTGATTATGACCTCGACAAACTGTTCAAAAACTATGTAAAGGCCGTTAATGGCGAACTGCTCAAGATCTTCTCCAAGATGGGCATTTCAACCCTGCAATCGTATCAGGGTGCTATGATTTTCGAGTGTCTTGGCCTGAATGATGACGTAGTAAGCCGGTATTTCACAGGCACGGTATCGCGTATTGGCGGTATGGGGCTGGACGAAATTGCCCGCGAGATTCTGGTTCGTCACGCCGTTGCGTTCCCTGCCATGCCTGTCTTGGCACCACGTCTGGAAGTTGGTGGTATTTATCAATGGAAACAACGGGGCGAAAAGCACATCTTCAATCCCGATACAATTCACCTGCTACAACAGTCAACACAAAAGAATGATTACTCGATCTTCAAGAAGTACTCCAAACTAATTGACGATCAAACACAGAAGGCCATTACACTACGGGGTGTGATGAAATTCAAGAAAGGAGCCTCTGTCCCGTTAGACGAAGTTGAATCCATTGAAAGCATTTTCAAACGCTTTGCAACGGGTGCGATGTCGTTTGGTTCGATTTCCTGGGAAGCTCACACGACGTTAGCCATTGCCATGAACCGCATTGGTGGTAAAAGCAACTCGGGTGAAGGTGGCGAAGATGAACTGCGCTATAAGCCCCTTGAGAATGGCGACAGCATGAACTCAAGCATTAAGCAGGTAGCCTCGGGCCGGTTTGGCGTAACGAGCTACTACCTGACCAATGCCCGTGAATTGCAAATCAAGATGGCGCAGGGGGCCAAACCCGGTGAAGGTGGACAGTTGCCCGGCTTCAAAGTCGATGACTGGATTGGTCGGACGCGTCACTCGACGCCCGGTGTGGGTCTTATTTCGCCCCCACCCCACCACGACATCTATTCGATTGAAGATTTAGCCCAGCTTATTTCTGACCTCAAAAATGCAAACCGGGCGGCTCGCATCAGCGTCAAGCTTGTGTCGGAAGCCGGGGTTGGTACCATTGCGGCTGGAGTTGCCAAAGCCCATGCCGATCATATCCTGATTTCGGGGCATGACGGTGGAACGGGAGCCTCTCCCCTCTCGTCGATTCGTCACGCGGGGTTACCTTGGGAGCTTGGTCTGGCTGAAGCTCACCAAACGTTGGTTAAAAATAAACTCCGTGGCCGCGTTACGTTGCAAGCCGACGGCCAGATGCGTACAGGTCGTGACCTGGCCATTGCTGCGCTACTGGGCGCTGAAGAATTTGGTGTCGCTACAGCTGCACTGGTAGCCGCCGGTTGCATTATGATGCGAAAGTGTCATTTAAACACTTGCCCGGTTGGTGTTGCCACCCAGAACAAGGAACTGCGTGCGCTGTTTACGGGCAAGCCCGAACACGTAGTGAACATGTTCACCTTCCTGGCGATGGAGCTTCGCGAGATCATGGCCGAACTGGGCTTCCGTACCATCAACGAGATGGTCGGTCAGGCGCAGATGCTCGAACTTCGCGAAAATCTGCCGCACTGGAAATACAAGAAAATTAACCTGAACGCGCTGCTGTACAAAGAGCCAACCAATCTCGACGTAGCGCTGTATAAGCAGGAAGAGCAGAATCACTATTTAGATGACGTCCTTGACCGGAAACTGATCAAAGTAGCGCAACCCGTACTGGATGGTACGACGGTTGGCTCAGGTGAATCGGTTTACGCCGAATTTACAGTCCAAAACATTGACCGTAGTATTGGCACGATGTTGTCCAACGAAATCTCGAAGGTATACGGTGGTCCAGGATTGCCCGATAGTACGATTCATATCAAACTACGGGGTACGGCAGGCCAGAGTTTCGGCGCCTTTAGCACAAGCGGTATTAAACTTGAGCTTGAAGGTGACGCCAATGACTATTTTGGCAAAGGCCTTTGTGGAGCGCAGCTGATTGTGTATCCTGACCGGGTCGCGCAGTTTAAACCCGAAGAAAACAGCATTATCGGGAACGTATCGTTTTATGGTGCCACCTCGGGCGAAGCCTTCATTCGGGGTATGGCTGGGGAGCGGTTCTGCGTTCGTAACTCGGGTGCGAAGGTCGTGGTAGAAGGCGTTGGCGATCACGGCTTGGAATACATGACCGGTGGACTGGTGGTTATTCTTGGAAAGACGGGGTACAATTTCGCAGCTGGCATGTCAGGTGGTGTGGCGTATGTGTTCGATCAGGATGGCACGTTTGCCGCAAAAGTAAACCCCGAAATGGTCAGTCTGGAAAGTGTAAATGACGAAGATCAGGGCATTATTCGGGAGTACATCGAGAAGCATTTCCAGTATACCACCAGCAACGTAGCCCTTTCCCTTATTCAGAACTGGGATGAGCAGATTGGTTCATTTGTCAAAGTAATGCCGGCTGATTTCCGTAAGGCCCTCGCTGGACGGGGCATCTCACTGGCTGATCAGATTCGCGACAAAAACGTAGTGTATCAGGACATAACCGTAGACGTGACGCAGGGGTAATTAAGAAAGTACAATGGGAAAACCTACCGGATTTTTAGAATTTGCGCGTGAATTACCCAAAAAGCGCGACCCGCAACAGCGGATTCATGATTACAAGGAAATTGAAATGCCGTTTTCGGAGGAGGATTCCAAACGGCAGGCAGCCCGTTGTATGGACTGTGGCACGCCCTTCTGTCACAGCGGCTGCCCCCTTGGTAACATTATTCCCGAGTTTAACGATGCGGTTTATGAACAGAACTGGGCGTATGCCTATGAGATTCTGGCCAGCACCAATAACTTCCCGGAGTTTACGGGCCGTATTTGCCCCGCCCCCTGCGAAGCGTCTTGTGTGCTAGGTATTAATAAGCCGCCCGTTGCCATCGAGTTCATCGAAAAATCGATCGCCGAAGTTGCGTTTGAGCAAGGATACGTGACGGCTAAACCACCCAAAGATCGAACCGGCAAACAAGTAGCTGTGATTGGTTCTGGTCCGGCCGGACTGGCAGCCGCAGCCCAGCTCAATAAGGCGGGTCATACCGTAACGCTGTTCGAACGGGCCGACCAGATTGGTGGTTTGCTACGGTACGGCATCCCCGATTTTAAGCTCGAAAAGTGGACGATCGACCGTCGGTTAGCCGTCATGGAAGCCGAAGGGGTTACCTTTAAAACAGGCGTCAATGTTGGTGTAGACCTGAAAGCTAATGACTTACTGGACCAATTTGATCTGGTGATGCTCACCGGTGGTTCTACTGTTCCGCGCGATCTGCCAATTCCCGGCCGCGACCTGAAAGGGGTTTATCCGGCGATGGAGTTCCTCAGCCAGCAGAATAAACGTAACGCCAACCTACCCGTAGAGGTAGATCATCAGGGTAAACCGTATAGTGACGGTGAGTTATTGGCAACGGACAAACATGTTGTTGTGATTGGTGGTGGCGACACCGGTTCCGATTGCGTCGGTACGTCGAACCGGCATGGGGCCAAAAGCGTCACGCAGATTGAACTGATGCCAATGCCCCCCAAAGAGCGGGCGGCTAACACGCCCTGGCCAAACTGGCCTATGATGCTTCGTACCAGCACTTCACACGAGGAAGGCTGCGAGCGGCAATGGTCTATCAATACCAAGGCATTTATTGGCGACGAAAACGGAAATCTGAAGGCGCTACGTCTTGTAGACCTGACCTGGAAAAACGAAAATGGCCGGATGAATATGGTCGAGCTGCCTGGTTCTGAGCGTGACGTTCCCTGCGAATTAGCGCTGTTAGCCGCCGGTTTCCTGCATCCACAACACAACGGCCTCCTTGATGACCTCGGCGTGGAGTATGACGAACGGGGCAATGTGAAAGCAACGAACTACCAGACCACAACGAATCCAAAAGTATTTGCTGCGGGCGACATGCGCCGGGGTCAATCGCTGGTTGTGTGGGCTATTTCGGAAGGCCGCGAAGCCGCCCGGGCCGCCGACTGCTACCTGATGGGCGAAAGCCGACTCGAAGCCAAAGCTGTTTCAATGATAGCGGTTGAGTAAAATTAATTAAACAGGCATAGAAAAGCCGTCCCGATTGTCGGGACGGCTTTTCTATGCCTGTTTTTACAACGTTACGGCTTCTTCTTTCTCATCGAAAAATAGGTAATTCAGCAAATCGCAGTAGGGTTTGATGATCCGGCAACCACGCACGATTTCATCGGCGAAGTTGGGTTTCAGTACCTCTTTGTCAGTGTAGCGATGCAGGAAAAACAGTTCTTTTCGACGTAGTAAATCAATTTCAGGGTGATCGATCGGGTAACCTTTGGGCGACGTTTTCATTACTTCACCCGACGCTTCGGGGAAATACACCTTGAATTCATCAGCCTCAATAATGTTCTTTAGCTCCTCGACATTGTAATCGACCTCCTGCCGGAATTTAGCCAGGTTAGCCGGTGTCGGTTGCCACATGCCCGCGCCCAGAAAAGACTGATTGCCTGGCTGGATATGGACGTAGTAATCAATGCGACCCGAGTGTCGACCGCCGGGACCAATCGCAAATGCCAGATTAGATTTATAGGGTGACTTTTCTTTCGAGAAGCGAATGTCGCGGTTAATGCGAAAGATGCAATCTTTTACGGATGTGTTGGCCAGCGGTTCAAACGAACTCATGCTCGTCAGTACCCGCTCGACTACGTCACAGAGTTCTGTTTTGGCCGCATCGTAGCGAGGTCGGTTCGCATGAAACCACTCACGATTGTTGTTTTGAACGAGTTCGCGCATGAACTCCAGCGTAGGCGCTGTAAAGGCCGCTTTCGAAGCAGATTTTGTTGTCATAACTAATCAAAGATAAGCAATCCTGCCCAATCTTGATTCGATGTCCCCGTCAATTCAGCCCGAAAAGCTGCCGCTTGAATTGACGGGGACAGATGTGCTCCACGGAGCGGAAGGCATTGCTAAAATGCGTCAGGCTGTTGAACCCGGATTCGTAGCAGGCATCCGTAATCGTTTTAGCTGGATTGCTCAAAACAAGTTTGGCCAGTCGGATACGTTCGGTTAGTATAAACTGCGCAGGAGAAACACCCAGCTCGCTTTTGAAGAGCCGGAAGAAATGGGATTTCGACAAACAGGCCTTATCGCTCAGTTCCTCGACCGAGAGGGCTTTAGTCAGGTTCTCCCGGATATAGGCTACTACGTATGCCAGCCGATTCGTGCTGATGTGCTGGCTCGTTTGCCCTAGCAAGCCGTGCCGCACCTGCGTTTGCGATAGCCGGACAATGAGTTCACGTAGGGTGTTTTTGATAAAAAATGGCTTAAACGGATTGTTCTCCCGGAATAGACGTATCAGTTTATCAATTAACGAGCTAATCTCGGTATCGTTCTGCAAGAGGTAGTTCTCCGTATCCAACTGCCACTGGTCGCTGCTTTCGACTCGTGGTACCTGATCGTTCAGTTCAGCGACAGTTTCGCGGATAAAGTCGTCCGAGATCGTCAGCGCAAGGCAGCGGGTGGGATCGTTGGTCGTGGCATCGGGAAAATCAATCTGCATGAGCCGGTCCGACGGCAACAAAAGCGATTCGCCAGGCTGATAATCGAAGGGGTCCATGCTGCTGAGATGCATCACTTTCCGCCCACTCAGCATGCTCGTCATTACGGGCGAATTAAAGCGCAACTGAATCAGCGTGGCCTGTTGAAACGTCTCATACAAGTGTAGTTCGGCCTCATCATGACTGAGTGTCAACTTATTCTCTACCAGGGTGTCCAGCCGGTTTCCCCAGGCACTAACGGCTTCGTTCGTGACGCTTTTTCCTGCTTGTTTCATGATGATCGAGTATGGGAGGATTCCGCAAGTATATGAGAGGATAACGTAAAAATAGTTGTACAATTACAGCAAACTTTGTAAAAAAACCTATTAACTCATATAAACCTATTTCGAAGATGCAAACTGCAGAAGCAACGAGCAAGATTGCGCCCCGGCCCATGTTTAAAACTCAGTATGAGAACTATATTGGGGGCAAATGGGTACCACCTGTTGGAGGAGAATATTTTGATAACCAGTCGCCGGTAGATGGCAGTTTAATAGCCAAAATGCCCCGCTCGAAAGCGGCAGATGTCGATTTGGCCGTTGACGCAGCCCAAAAAGCATTTGAAACCTGGGGTAAGACCTCTGCTACGGAACGTAGTAAAGTACTGCTTCAGATTGCCGACGTCATTGAGCAGAATCTGGAGTTTCTGGCCCGTGTCGAAACGGTCGAGAATGGCAAAGCACTACGTGAAACTATGGCCGCTGACATGCCACTCGTCGTCGATCACTTCCGTTATTTTGCGGGTGTGATCCGGGCGGAAGAAGGTTCAGCCACCGAACTTAACGCTGATACGTTGTCGCTGATTATCAAAGAGCCAATCGGTGTAGTAGGTCAGATTATTCCCTGGAATTTCCCGCTGCTGATGGCCACCTGGAAACTGGCTCCGGCGTTAGCTGCTGGTTGTTGCGTGGTAATTAAGCCAGCTGAGCAGACGCCAACGTCGATCGCCGTTCTGTTCGAGTTGCTGGAAGGTATTGTGCCTCCTGGCGTGGTCAATATCATCCAGGGATTTGGGCCGGAAGCCGGCAAGCCGCTGGCGCAGCACAAACGCGTCAACAAAGTAGCCTTTACGGGCGAAACGACAACCGGTCGGCTTATTATGCAGTATGCGTCCGAAAACCTTATTCCTGTCACTATGGAATTAGGGGGCAAATCGCCCAATATTTTCATGAAATCCGTTGCGGATGCCGATGACGAGTTTTTCGACAAGTGCGTAGAGGGTGCTGTTATGTTTGCGCTCAACCAGGGCGAAATCTGCACCTGTCCATCGCGTCTGCTAGTTCAGGAAGACATTTACGACAAGTTTATGGAGCGGGTGATTCAGCGCACGAAAGCCATTAAACTCGGTCATCCACTGGATCCGGAAACGATGATGGGCGCTCAAGCCAGCAACGATCAGTACGAAAAAATTCTGTCCTACATCGACATCGGCAAAAAAGAAGGCGCTGAAGTCCTGACCGGTGGTGGTCCGGCCGACAGTGTAGAAGGTGGCTATTACATTCAGCCAACAATCTTCAAAGGGCACAATAAAATGCGAATCTTCCAGGAAGAAATATTCGGACCTGTCCTGTCGGTTACTACGTTTAAAGATGCCGCCGAAGCAGTTGCCATTGCCAATGATACGTTGTATGGACTGGGGGCAGGCTTCTGGTCACGCGATGCGCATGAACTATACACGATTCCACGGCAGATTCAGGCAGGTCGCGTGTGGGTGAACTGCTACCACGACTACCCAGCTCACGCACCATTTGGTGGCTACAAGAAATCGGGCTTCGGGCGTGAAAACCACCTGATGATGCTGAACCACTATCGTCAGGTCAAAAACCTGCTGATCTCGTATAGCAAAAACAAATTAGGTTTCTTTTGATTAATCAAAGAGGGAACGAGTGAATGAGCGAAAACTGGATGCGCCGGTTATATGCTTTTTCACTCGTTCAAAATTCCAGTCACTATGAATCGCGTAGACATCACTCCGGCCGCAGCCGACGTATTGAACAAAATCCGCGCTGAGCACGGACCGTTGATGTTTCATCAAAGTGGAGGCTGCTGCGACGGTTCCTCACCGATGTGTTACGAAGCCGGTGATTTCATTATTGGTTCGTCGGATGTGTTGCTGGGCCAGATTGATGGGTGCGACTTCTGGATGTCAGGCGATCAGTTTGAGTATTGGCAATACACCCATCTGACAGTTGACGTAACACCCGGGCGCGGGGCCAGTTTCTCGCTCGAAATTCCGATGGGTGTTCGGTTTCTAATTCGATCCCGCCTGTTCGAACCCGACGAAATGGCCAATTTAACGCCCATACACGTTGGTCCGCTGGAGGAAGTTTAAGCACTAGGACCAGCCAAAAAACGCACTAAAAAGTCGGCTTTAAGGAGCCGACTTTTTGGTATGCCAATACGCCAAAAACGCCAAATAACTATCTGACAATCAGCTTGCTTTTAACGGATCATACTACTATATTCGATTAGTATTCTCTAAACACCTGTAGTTATGAACCTGTTACATCGTGTTGAAAACTGGGGTGATGCGCATCACCCCGCCTGGACAGATGCCCTGCGAATTGTGCTGGGTATTATTCTGGTTTTGAAAGGTGTCAGTTTTATTAGTGACACAGCCTATCTGATGCGTCTGATGGGCGGACTGCATTTTCAGCTTTTTCCCGTAATGGCCGTTCACTACGTAGCCTTTGCTCACTTAGTAGGCGGCTTGCTCATTGCACTTGGCTGTCTGACGCGTCTGATGGCTATTCTTCAACTGCCCATTCTGGTAGCCGCCGTTTTCTTTGTTAACATTCGTCAGGGCTTTTCACCGCTGAATGCGGAACTTTGGCTGTCACTTATCGTGCTGATTCTGTTAATGGTTTTTATCGTACTCGGCTCAGGAAAGTTCTCGATGGACGAATACGTCAGGCAAAACGCCCGTTAACTAATCTGAATCATACTGGCGATCTACGAGGCTTCTAAAATAAACCCAAGTCTGAGTACGCTAAATAGCAAGATCGTGCTGTTTCTGTATAGTGGGCAGAAACAGCACGATCTTATTTTATATCCCCTAACCTAGTTCAATGAACAGTGCAGGGTATTCCTATTTATAATAGTCGACTAGGCATTTCGTATCATACTGGTATCCAGGCGAATTTGCTTCATGAGCGTCGAGAATGCCTGATCACATTTCTCCTGCGTCTTTCTGGAGGCATTATACCGCCGGGTTTCCTTATAAGAAGCATCAAAGGAAGCACCTTCCTTATTTTTGGTATTTACCAGACTTTGCCAGGCACCTTCATACGTACTTTTCTCCGGTACAGGGGGATCGCCTTCAGTAAGTTGATCTTCGGGCGTCATCTGTGCAAGTTCATCCACCAGGATCAGGAGTTCATCCAGGCATCCGTCCACCAAAAAAGGTCTATCAGAGAGGGTTTCAATCTCTCTTATTTTAGCTTTAATCCTCTGCACTTGTTCGACTTTAGTCATATTTCAGTTTGTTACATGTGATGAAGTCCCTCTGTACCAGCCGCTTAGCTTACCCTGCTCGAGATTGGCATCCTTGAGTCATCCGAAGCAGGCGCGGGGCAGTTATTCAACACGTTACAGTTCACACAGGCAAATATACGCCGAAGCTAGCGTTCGTCCCCTGTTTTCCACTGACCATTATAGCGCGTTTGTAATTTATTAACCGATAGCCTAAACAATATAGCTATCTGAACCAGGCTGAAACTAATAAATTTATAGCCTCTGGTAGACCTAGCGGCCACTTGCGCGGCTTAGATCAGGCTCGACAACTTTGGATGACTGATAACCAAAAGCCTGAAATATTCCTGGTTATACTACAATCGCTCAGTAAACGTGATGATTCACTGTTGTTTATTGAATGACTACGTCGCGTTCAAGCGGAATTCCGTCGATAACCGTGCCGTCTCCACGTACTACCTGTATGGTTAGTTGATAACGCCCGGTTGGCAGTGTTCCGGGGAACGTTATTTGTTCAACGCCCGTCGGTGGGTTACTACCAAACGTGACTGTATACACTTGCGCCGGATCGTCTAAACCCGTAAGCCGTAACCGTTTGATTGCCTTACTATCGTTTTGCGTAAATAAATAATAATTTGCGTTGAGACTGTAAGCTACTTCTCTAGCTAACACGATAGGCGTGTCAAACGAATAGGAATCCCCCAGTAGATTTTTAAGTGTCGCTTGTCCGGGCAACGACAACGCTTCAATAATCAGCGGTCGAGCCTGATCACTGATCGTTATGCGCCCGGTCGATGGGGTAGCTACGCCATTGATAAGTAACTGGGCATAATAATAACCGGGGGTAAGATTGATCGCCGTTGGCAGCCGAATACCCGGTTGTTTATCAACGAAGCCCAGCGCATCCAACGTCAGTGCTGGCTGATTACGCCCCAGAATACGAACACTCAACTTATCATCTTTATAGAAATTCGACCCATACAAAAGATAATCACCCGAGTTAAGCTGGAATGTATAATTGGCGTTAAAATTTGCCTGGGTCGTTCCTTTGAGCAGTTGAATGGACTGAGCCAGGGTAGCCGTTCGTCCATTTGGCTTAGTTAACTCGACAGTATAGTCGCCGGGCTTGTAGTAGGTTTCATAGCCATTCAGGTAAATAGACACAATCGTAGCGCCATCTGTTGCAGACGTGCGATCGCAAATCGATTCGCGTCCAAACACCACAACACTTGGCTGAACCCGTTCGCCAGACACCTTATTGATAAGTGTTAACGTGTTGTTTTGGTAGCCAGATCCGTCAACGTAATTATACACCGGCAAGCATATATAGTTAGTCTGGTTACCAACGGAATAGGCCTGAGGACCTGATAACGTACCAAACCTCAGATCGCCAGCAGCCTTCAAAACTATTGTGTATGTGTTCGTTTTGTTGTCACTCGTTCTGACTATCAAGGGAAAGTTACTGGCAACCGCGAAAATATCAAGTACGTAATCGTTCCCATAAGCCACCGTCGTACTGGGTGTCAACGTCAGCGTTGGCTTGAGAAAACTGGCCGAATAGCCTGTCGGTATGGTT
Organism: Spirosoma jeollabukense; assembly: GCF_054777855.1. Lineage (NCBI taxonomy): Bacteria > Pseudomonadati > Bacteroidota > Cytophagia > Cytophagales > Cytophagaceae > Spirosoma > Spirosoma jeollabukense. Next base: position 1,229,540 of record NZ_BAAHAD010000002.1, on the reverse strand, counting down.
ACCGTTATTTGTTTGGTATCCTGATTGACCTGGATATTTTGGTCTGGAATGTCAGGAATACGAACGGCCAGAACGCGTGGTTCGCCATTAGGGCCAAAACCCGGATCAACCTCATTTTCTTTCCTGCAGGACTGGGTAAGCAAAAGCAAAGAAAGGCCTAAAAATAGGGTGACGGAATAAAGACTACTCCGGTACCTGATTCGCTGAGTTAACATACGCATCTGCCTGATCACTTATTTTGTTGAAACCAGACAGCTTATCGTTTGTTGTTAAAAACTAACTAATGTCGAAACAAAAAGGCCCTGTTCTGAGCCGTTAACGAACTATATGATTCAGAAAATGTAGCGAATCTCACACCAGGGAATCTCCTCCTGTACCAGGCCTTTGAACACCTCAACCATCTTGCTTTTCAACTGGTGAGCATAGCGGATATTCCATCCTCCAAACTGGCTGACTTTGCTCTCCTGCAACTCGGGCACCCACAGCAATTCCTCAGCTTTTGGATTTATAGCCAGATTCGCCTGGTGTTGCCATTGGTTATGCGTCAGAAAGATCACTTCAGCTTTGAGTTGCGCCCGGACTTCAGGCCGTAAAGCCGCATCAAGCTGGCGAAATAAGTCACGATAATCGTTGCGCCAGGCTTTTCGGTCGCCATCGGGACCGCTATACACGATAACCGGCGAAAAATTGATATGCACCTCATAGCCTGCGTCATAGAAGTCATTGATAGCGGCAATACGTTTCTCAATGCTGTCGGTACGCACATCCACCAGTTTACTCACATGGCTGGGCATCAGGCTAAATCGAATGCGCACTTTATGTTTGGGGTCAAAATCGAGCAGGTCACGGTTGACAAATTTGGTCGCAAAGGTCGCTTTAGCCCGGGGGTGATCGCGGTAGAATTCGAACACCTGCTGAATGCCCTCCGTCAGGTTATAGTCAATCGAAATATCGGAATTACAGCCGATGTCATACGTCCAGTACGTAGCATCGGTTTGATTAGCGGGCTTAGGCCATGCCAATGCCTGAACGTGCTGATCGATGGTTGCCATGTTCTCCTCAACGTTTGTAAACAGCGTGATCGGATTAACATTCTTGTGCCGATCAACGTAGCAGTAGGTGCAGCCGCCAAAGCATCCGTTGGCTAAACTTGGCGCGATATAATCTGCACTCCGGCCACTCCATTTTACATCCCGACTTTTTAGTTTACCCAACACGAGCACATCGGATTTGACCTTGAAATGATTCATGCCCAATTCCGGCAGGCGATTGTGCTGTTTCACTTCAAGTCGTTCTGCATCGGGGAACTGCGCCAGTACGGCTTCTCCACGATCATTGAGGGCATCGGCGGTGTAGAGAATGAGAGACGGTTTGAAATCAGGCATTAAACAGACGTTGAGTGTATATCCTTAATAACGTCTGACAACAACGCTTAGTTCAAAGAATTATTTAGATAATCGTCTGAATAACAAATCTTTATAAAATAAAAACAGGTTTTACTCAGGCTTAATTTTAGCAGGCAGCAAATGGTCTGTGTTCTTTGTAGACGAGTCAAATTTATCCTCGAAAGCAACGGTTCCATCAGGTTGCGAGAAACGAACGAAATCTACCGATCCGGTCCCTTCGAAGTCATAACTAATACCAACAATGTCCTGGGCGACCGTAGGTATGCGGGTTTTATAGGCCATTTTACCACCAACAAACACCTGCATTTGCCCATTTCGAACGTCGCAACGCAGGTCTGTCCACTTCGATAAATCCGTGCCAAAGGCCGACAAATCCGTCGTTTTAGCTTCGGCCGAATGCCCCGCCAGGTAGAGTTGCAAATCGCCAATGCATCCTTTCGCCGACAGTGGAATAGAGAAAATCTCATTCTTGCAAAGAATGGTGATTGTAACGTACTGACAAACGGAGGAACCCTGTTTGACATCACTTTTCAGCCGTGTTTCCAGCGTAAAATTATTATCACGAAGATTCTTGAAGTCCCGAACGTAGCGGTAGCGAACCGTCGGTGGTTGGGGCTGCATGGGAACATTATGCTGCTGAATCAATGCTACCGGCAAACTCAACACGCCATTTCGAATGACCTCGTTTGGTTTGACATAAACGGGTACTGGTTCCTGCATGATCACTACGTGCCAGCCGCCCGACGGAATCAGGAGATCATGCTCCCGAACGATCTGATCGCCCACCACCAGCTTCGCCCGAAAATAGCCAGGATGGTAGTAGATCGAGCTGTGTTCGTGACCGTTCCTGGGTACGGCCTGGCGTCGGCGCGGATCCCACGATTGCTGAATAAACACTGAATCGGTTGGCGAAGCGGTGGCGTCGTAATGAAACACAACCGAGTTCGGAATGCCGCTCGTTACGTATTGACTGCTGAACGAAAAATCATCGGGCGAAAGGGGCGCTCGTTTGACGTAATTTAGAAAAAACAACCCCACACCGACTAGCCCAACAAGCAGTCCCGCTCCCATCCACCAGCGTTTCAAGGTAGATCGGCGTTCTGAACGAACCGGCTCCGATACAATGGGATCAGCGATTTCAGAAGCCGACTCTGGCGCTATTGGTTCTGGCTGCGATGCGCGTTTAAAATGCTGCCAGTTTTCGTATCCTACAAACTGGACCAACGCAGTCAGTGTCGTGGCGGTAGGTGCGGATTTGTACTTCACCCGCCCCCATACCCGCTTGAGAGTCGTAACACTGAGCGACACGCCTGTTTGTTCAGCAATACGTTCGCTGAGCCGCTCAAAATCCTGCGTTGCCCAACTGTCACTACGTCCCCACCCTACCTTCTCTTCGATCAGCCGACGACAACGGATAAGCTCCTGATCTTCCTGTTGGGTTATCATGTTTTCTCTTTATCAGCGGGTTACCCGTTTGTACAAACTTGAACGCAAGTTGAACGACATTGAACGGACCGTTGGCCAGCAAATTCGCAGGTTTGTTTCCGTTCGTTTTACCAAATGTACAGAAACAACCCATGAAAAACTGGCGTCGCGCCCTCATCGGCTGGCTTATTGCGCTCATGCATACAGCCGTTGCTCAACCGAAAATCCCCTACGGAAACAATTCGCAGGCTGGTCATTACCACAACGTAGGTGATGCCAGACTCTATTATGAAATCTACGGAAAAGGTAAGCCCATCGTCCTCCTGCACGGTGGTTTGTTCGGCTACATTGACGAATACGAATTCCTGATACCGAAGCTAGCCCAAACCCATCAGGTAATCGCGATTGGTACCCGAGGCCACGCCAAATCAGAAATTGGTACCAAACCCTTTTCGTATGCTCAATTAGCCGACGATGCCTATGCCGTTATTCGAAGCCTGACCAAAGACAGTGTTCTTGTACTCGGTTTCAGCGACGGTGGTATCACCGGGTATAATCTTACGGCTAAACACCCTGAACTGGTTCGGAAATTGATCGCGGTTGGTTCGCCGAGACGGCCCAGTGATCGGACGCTAAGCACTGAGGAAGAAGGAAAAATGACCACCGAACGACTGGATAAGATCGCGCCTGATTTTGTAAAATCCCGAAAACAGCTCATGCCCGAACCGGCTCGCTGGCCTGAGCTTCTGGATAAGCTGGACCAAATGTGGAATCAGCCCACTTTCATTTCTGACAAAGAACTTCACCAGATCAAATGCCCGGTTCTGGTCATGGCTGGCGATCAGGACCCTTATTTCAAAACCGAAAAGATCACCGAAACCTTTCGGCTGCTTCAACACGGCCAACTCTCTTTAATTCCGAACTGTGGACACGTAGTACTTTACTGCAACTTCCCCGCAGCCTGGGAAGCTATTTTGCCTTTTGTCAAGTAGAATTTTTCGTCTGACCGTGTCGCGATCCAGGTCGTGCATTAGCGAAGCGAAAAGTTTAGTAACCCAATCAACCCATTACATGAAAGCCCAACTAATCACCTTCTTAGTATTCGTCAGCCATTACGTCCTCGCGCAAACGACTGTTCCTTTCGATGATTCACACTGGACAATTGCGGGTAAAATGACAAAAGAATCGTTTCAGGGAAAAGACGGCATTCGCCTGACCGATGGAAAGATCGTTTTGAAAGACAGTACATTTTTAAATGGTACAATCGAGTTTGACATGGCGCTTACTAATACCCGCTATTTCCCCGGATTTGGCTTCCGAATGCGGGACAACAGCAATTATGAAGACGTTTACCTACGTCCACATCGAGTGAACAACCCCGACGCCATGCAATATATGCCGGTCTTTAATGGACAGGAATCCTGGCAACTTTACCACGGCGATGGCTATTCGGCCACCGTAACGTATTCATTAGATGAGTGGATTCATATTAAAATGGTGGTTCGGGGCACGCAGGCAGAGGTATATGTAGGCGATCAGCGTAAGCCTGCGCTGGTGATTCACCAACTAAAACGGGAAGTCAAACCCGGCCGAATTATGCTGGACAACGGCGCTCCGGCACCTGCCATCACGCTATTTGCCAATTTCCAATACACCAAAACGGCTACCCCGACCATGTTAGGGACGTTCAAGCCCGAAGCACCCGCCCAACCCGGTACCATTATGAGTTGGCAGGTTTCTACTACGTTCGACGAGAAGCGGCTACAGACCAGCTACACCATTCCGAAAGATTTGGCTAAACAACTGACGTGGCAAGCTCTGCCGGTCGAATCCTCGGGCATTGCCAACCTGTCCAGAATCAGCAAGTTAGGCGAAGGGGCCAACACGGTTTTTGCGAAAGTGACCATCCTGTCAGACCAACCGCAGATCAGGAAACTCCAGCTTGGCTTCAGCGATCAGGTTAAAGTTTATTGCAATGACCGGTTGCTGTATAGCGGCCAGGATGTTTTCCTGTCCCGAGACTACCGCTTTCTGGGCACCATCGGCTACTTCGACGAGCTTTATCTTGATTTAAAGAAGGGCAAAAACGAACTCTGGATTGCCGTTTCGGAAACCTTCGGAGGCTGGGGTCTCAAAGGAATCATTGCCGATCAAACCGGGATAACAATTGAACTATAAAAGCACGTAACGGGAATCTTCAATTTGCCTGACGTCCAATAATTCATCATTGATTTTATGGTGAGTCTAGTTGTTTAACATGGATTCGAATTCAAAAAAGTTTGAGCATTTTTTGCAACAAGTGTTTGATCTAACAAATGACCTTTGTAACCAATTTAAACTACTTAGCTTATTTATAGTAATTTTGTCGTATGAGTAAACAAGTCAGCCAGTACGACAAGATCTTCAAAGAAAATATAGAAGTCGTCATACCTGGCCTGATGCGAAAAGTACTTGGTATTACAGCCGTTTCGTCTGAGGAATTACCCGATGATATTCAACATACCAAAGAGCGGAAACCAGATGTGTTGAAGAAGATTACTGATGATCAAGGTAAAACATTCGTGTTGCAAATTGAATTCCAAGTAGTTGATGAACCAAAGATGGTTTATCGAATGGCTGAATATTATGTCATGTTAGCGCGTAAATACGAATTACCTGTTGAGCAATTCGTGATTTTCCTGGGCGCATCTGATCCAGAAATGGAAACTCGGCTTGATAGCAATCATATGAAATTTAGTTTTTCTCTTATTTCATTGGCTAACCTTGACTATTGCGTTTTTCTAAAATCTTTTCAACCTGAAGAAGTCGTTTTAGGAATCTTAGCCGATTTTAAAGGAGACAGTCCCGAAAGAGCGTTAAAGCGGATTATTGGCCGTATTGAGGAAACGACAAGGGGTGACTTTTCGTTGAGAAGGTACTTCAATCAGTTGCGTGTGTTAGCGCAATTGCGTAACTTGGAACTAAACTTAAAGAACGCTATGGACAGCATTGCCCAACATATTAATGAGGAAAGAGACGTTCTTTACTTAAGAGGTCTTGATAAAGCAAAAGCGCAAGAACAGGCTAAGTTTGTCACTAATCTATTGATAGAAAGCGATTTCAGTCTGGAACGGATAGCCAAAATTGCAGATGTCTCAGTCGAGTTTGTGACAAACATTCAACACAAACTCTCATCCAATAAGTAAGCTTCCATCTTCTATTACTGATTCGTCAACAGTCTCTATCTTTAGCCAATGGAGCAGCCTGGAAACCTAGCGAACGGCGGCTCAGACATGCGTAAATCTTCGGCGACTCCGCTTTATAAAGCGCGTATCAGGACCAACACCCGGCGATTCTGGTTCATGCAGTTGGTTTATCTGGTGGCGAGTAGCCTTACCCTTTTCGCTATTCTCAGCTTACCGACGAACCAAACCTGGCTCAACACCACTATTGACCGATTCTATAACCAACGACATAAATTAGGGAAGCAGACTGATGTGGCAACCCGAAAACGAGAAGGGTATGGAGACGCTTATGTGTACACCGAACTAATCCGGCAACGCTGTCAACCAGACGATTATTTTCTGATTCCTCCGCAACAGTACCTGATTCGAAAGGCGTACCAGCAAGGCAAGTCGACGGGGTATGCCTGGTTATATCCGAGCGTTTTATATTATCATTTGGGCAAAGCGGTTCATTTGCTGGATATGACGGCTCCAGATTCGCTGTTGCAACGGGCGACGCATACGTTCTGGGTCTACGAGAACAAGATTTTCTTACTGACCTTCAAAGAGCATAACCGGCCGCTGGTGCTTGGCGAATTCAGAAAGTATGACCCGCACTTTTTTGCCTATACGCCCAAACAGGCCCGGGCTTACTATACCCAATCAACACCATGAGCCTGTCAATTGTGCTTGTCGTTATCGGCCAATTCCTGATTGGTTTCGGTTTAATTACTCGCCTGCGCGTGGCCACCAATGGGTTTAGTTTAGCAGGATTGTCCATGCTGGTAGGCATGGGAGTCAGTTCTGTGCTGCCCTTCATCGTGCAGTTTGCTCACCTGCCTATCGCCCCCAAGCCTGTATTTGTAGGTCTGGGCGTCGTAGCGTTTCTATCGCTGTACCTGCTACGTGGTCAGTTGGCTTATCTACGCAAAATAGCTTCATGGCGTCGACTTTCGGTTCGCTTGTGCGAATTGCCTTTCCTAGCCTTCTGGGCGTACCTGTTGTTCATCAGCGCCTGGAAATGTGCATGGTTTCCAAACCAGCCATTCGACACCATCGTTGGGCCAGATCTGGTTGCTACGTTTGCGGTTAAGGAGCATACCCTTGTTTCCTCGGTCTTCACGGAGCATTTGCCTTCGGTCTCGGTTTTCAGCAACCAGCCGTTCTACGCGCCATTTACGGCCATGCAGCAGGTCATTTATTTGCTGGCCGCCGAAGGGCATGGGCCGTTTGCCTTCGGAAAAGTGTGGCTTACGGTTCTGGTACTAGCTTTTGGCGTGTTTCTCTATGCTGAACTCCGCGAACGAATCCATCCGCTCCTGGCGGGGATTTTAGTAACCCTCCTGGCCTGTACCCCCGAACTATTTGCCTATACCTTGCTGGTTCAGACGGACTGGGCCAATGCTGCCTTTTTTGCGGCTGGCGTTATCTTGCTGGAACGATACCTTGAGTCTGACCAACGCCGATATCTGACAGGCAGCACCTTGTTGTTCGCTCTTGCCTGCTGGACACGTACCGAAACCATTTTCTTCGTACCCATTGGCTCATTACTGGTGTTTGCCAAAACGATTCGATCGTCTCCAAAGAAGGCCATTTACCGGTCAGCCTACCTCTTTTTGGGCTGTCTCCTACCAGTACTTTTCTGGAACTACGGCTTTCTCCGCAGCTACGTACCGCTACCTCCTCACACGTCATTAGGATCAATACATGGCATAACGGAAGGTTACGTTGCCCATCTCCTTCAGATTTATAAGAGCATGAACGCACAGGTAGTTTTCGACGCCGATTACTGGAATTATGCCGTACCAACCTTCCTCTTCCTGACCGTGCTCAATATCATTAGTTTCCGCGACAAACATGGACTGAGCCTGCTTATCTGGATAGCCGCCGTCTATGTTCTGTTTGGCTTATTTATTCAGCACATCGACGGTGCAAACATTCCCTACACGTTCCGCCGGGGATTTTTTAAATTGCTGTTTCTGATGTATGTCTATCTCGGCACCACGAGCTTATTTCGCTGGTTTTCGGCCTGGCTTTATCGGTGGGAAGGACGACCCGATAACTCCGCGATTAGCCTACAGTCGGGTTCTTAAAGTTGGGCGCACAGTTTCGTTCGGTACAATTGATTCGCCAGAACGTATCATCACCAAGTAGCGAATCAGTTTTTTTAAGCGTTTAGGTTACCCATACCTTTACGGCGCTCACTTTTTTAACTCATAACCAACTCCTATTCGAGGGAATGTTGTTCGGTCTTTTGTGCATTATGCTATATTAGGTGGACGATCCCGCATACGTATAATACGTATTTCAGGAGACAGAGCTGATGCTCCAGTCGAATAATGTCAACCGACACATTAAAGCAAATACCTGTAATGAAACAACTTGTACTTCCTATTTTCGTATTTGCATTATTGGCCTTTGCTTTTTCATGGGCAGTCAATCAATTCTTACCGGCACTTACCTGGTTCGACATTGATGTGAAAGAAATTATGACAGGGTTTGGTCCTGCGCTGTCCGGCTTGATCTGTTACCGGATTTTCGGCATTCCTAATACGTTCAAACTGTCTTTAGCCGGAAGCAAACCAGCCGTAGTAGGTGGCATTGCTTTTTTGAGTCTTCTGCTTCCGGTTTTATTCAGCCATGAGGCCAATAAAGTTGGGGTGACAGGCCTTGTTTTAACTCAATTCATCTACACGTTGGGCGAAGAATTTGGTTGGCGCCATTATCTGCAAAACGTGGTAGCGGGCTTAACCAAATGGCAACAAGCCCTGATCATCGGGACAATATGGTTTTTCTGGCATTATGCCATCCTGAACGACCCAACAACGATGTTAACCGGAAAACCTGTCCCTTTTTATGTCGGTATTCCTTTATTTGTGGGCTTGTTGGTGTTGCTTTCCAAATTATTCGGCGATATAGTCGTACGGACCCAGGCGGTTTTATTACCTGTTGTGCTGCACTTCATTGGCAAAGTGAGCAATGGATATATTCTGCTGGGTTCCTACATTCTTGTCGTGGCAATCTACCTGATGTGGAATAGAATTGAGTTTAGAAAACAATCGTTAAATTAAATAGCTTGCGTAATTAACTACTACGTATTTTGACTTGCGGCCCAGGGCGAACAGCCCCGTAAAGGCCACTTATGATGACTTGAGTGAACTGATAGCAGATAACCAGTAAAGTAAACCAGTATGACACAGGTAGCAGTAACGCTTAATCCGCATCTTTTCTTTGGTGGAAATTGCCAGGATGCCATGGAGTTTTATAAGGGTATTTTTGGAGGGGAATTAATATTGACTCCTTATAGTGAGGGCCCTGCCGACGCTCATAAAGACCCCAAAGCCAACAGTGCGGAGATGAAGACAAAAATTATGTTTGCCAAGTTAAGTGGCGACATTGTGCTTTTGGCGAGTGATAATCCCCATAACACCGACGCCAAAAACACCGGGCAGTTTGGTTTATCTCTGGAAAGCTCCGATGAGGTTCGATTAAAAGGATACTTTGAAAAACTTGCCGAAAAGGGTCAGATAACGGCTCCACTCATCAAACAGTTCTGGGGAGATACATTTGGTATGGTAACCGACCAATTCGGTGTAAACTGGATGGTTACCATTACTACGTGAGAGTTTAGGCCTGCCCGAAGCCCCATTGTCACCTGATTGACTCACTCAAACTCGATCAGAAATTCAGTCCAGCCAGTTTCGCTGGTTTTTAGTGAGAATGGAAACTGGTGATTCAGCAGCACTTCGCGGGTGAGTGTCAGACCAATGCCCTGTCCGTCGGGTTTGGTACTGTAGAATGGGTTAAACAGATTGACTGCCAGTACCTCGGGAATGGGTTCGCCATTGTCGCGGATGAGCACGTAGCGGGTAGTGCTGATTACCTCTACATGCTGACCCGGTTCGCAGGCTTCGAGTGCGTTTTTCACGATGTTGACCAGTACCTGTTCCATCTGCTCGACATCCACCAGACGAACATTCTCTTCGTTGCTAATGCTGGTCAGCGAAACATTGCGGGCAGCCGCCTGCGGCTGCATCAACCGAACTACGCTTCGCACAATAGCGCTCACATCCATGGGTCGTTTTTGGGGTTGAGGCAAGCGTACTACGTCGGCAAATCGGCGCATGAAGCGATTCAGGCGATCGTTGCGTTCGATCGCTACCCGAACGGCATGTTTCACATCGGGCTCGTTCACATAGGATTGCGTAACGTCGAGAATCGAGTTGACCGCGCCAATGGAGTTGTTCACCTCATGCGCCATCATCCGAATCACTTTACTATACGCTTTTTTCTCCGATGCCAGAATCTCCGGCGTCAGTTCTTCAATCATCAGGAACGACCGCCGGAAACCCCGATCCATGAAGAAAGAACGTAGCACTTTATAGGTTTCCAGGCCGTTCGGCTTCATAATCCGCGACTCACCATCGTCCATATCAGCGAGTTGAGCCAGCAATGAATAGCCAATTTCAGCCAGTTCTTTACCCACTACGTCGTCGGGCTGCACAGAAAGTAGCTGGCTCGCCCTGGGATTGACCGACGCAATGCGACCATCGAAATCAAAGATCAGGATGGCAATGGGGGCTGCTTCGATGAGTTTGTTCAGAAAAAATTGCTGTTCCACCTGCCGCGTACGCTCCTGCCGGAGCTGGTCGATCATGAGGTTATAGACGGTTATCAATTCATCGACTTCCCGATTACCAGTCGGCACGAATTTGACCGTAAAGTCCTTATCTTTAATGGCTTCAATGCCCGATGCGATAAACTCCGAAGGTTGCTGAAATTGCCGGTAAATACGGATAGCGAAATAAAGCGACAACAAGAGGCCAAGTTCGCTGGCAATAAACAGCGGCTTGTTCTGTTGAAATACCAAAAATAACAACCCGGTAATTGCCACATGAACAGCAACGATGTAGAGCAAATAACGGGTGCGAAAACTGACGTGCATAGTTTTTTAAACACAGAGGTAGCCGAGAAAAATACAGAGATAACAGAGAATCTTTTTTTGTATTCTCTGTGCAGGCCCTCCGTTCCCTCTGTGTTTAAGCAACCTACTCCTCTGCATAGGGAATGCCAAATTTCTCTAATCGACGGTAGAGCGCAAAACGGGTAATTCCCAATGCCCGCGCAACTTTAGCAACCCGGTTTTGGTGAAACGCCATCGCCCGCTGAATCATCTGGTATTCCATTTCTTCCAGCGTCATGGTGCCAACGTCTGGCAAAGGGGGTTGGGCCTGGAGCAGAGGGGACGAACCGGATACCAGGTTTCGTTCGAAGTCGTCGGGTTGCAGTTCGTCATTGACTGATAGCAGAACGGTACGTTCAACCCCGTTTTTCAGTTGTCGAATGTTGCCCGGCAACGGGAGGTTTTTCAACCATTTCTGCGCCGATGGACTCACGCGAAGGGCTGGGCGACTATAAATCGTTTTCAGGTTATCGACAAAGTACGAAACGAGCAGAGGAATGTCGCCGGGTCGTTCGCGCAGGGCGGGCAGGTGTACGGTGATGAGGTTGATCCGGTAAAATAAATCCTCACGAAATTGCCCTTTGCTGACCATCTCTTCCAGATTCCGATTTGTCGCACAGATGATACGCACATCCACCGTTCGGGATTTGCTGCTGCCCAGCGGTTCAAAGGTTCGATCCTGCAACACACGTAGCAGTTTGACCTGGCTGGTCATGTCGAGGTCGCCAATCTCGTCCAGAAAAATAGAGCCTTTATTCGCCAGTTCGAACCGACCGACGCGATCCGTTTTAGCATCGGTAAACGCCCCCCGTACGTGTCCAAACAGTTCGCTTTCAAACAGGGTCGATGAGATTCCGCCCAGGTTCACTTTTACAAATGGCTGGCGTTGACGACGGCTGTTCTGATGAATGGCTTCGGCAATAAGTTCTTTACCCGTGCCGCTCTCGCCTGTGATGAGCACCGGCGCATCCGTTGGCGCCACGCGCCCGATGGTCGTCAGGATCGCCAGCAAATTCGGGTCTTCACCTACAATGTTATCGAACCGAAATTGCTGGTCGAGTTTCCGGCGATTGGGTGAGCCAGGGGCTGTCTGAGCCAGATTTAGCGCCGTACGCACCGACTGCACGAGGTATTCATTCTTCCAGGGCTTCGTGATAAAGTCCTTTGCACCGGCTTTCATACCCTCCACGGCGAGGTCGATACTTCCCCAGCCCGTAATCAAAATAACCGGTACGTTCGGCAACCGCTCCCGAATCCGACGTAGCAAACGCAAGCCATCGTCGCCGGACGTATCGACCGAAAAATTCATATCCAGCAGGATCAGTTCGGGCGTTTCTTCATTCAGAATCTCGAACGTCTCGAATGGGCCGTCGGCTACACGCACCGCAAATCCTTCTTTCCGAAACAGCAAGGAAAGTGAGGTTTGAATGGCTATATCGTCGTCAATGATTAAGAGCATGGTGGCAGGGAGCGTGGAGCAAGGGGCAGGAAGCGTGGGGCATGGAACAGACTCTTGCTTTTATTTCCCCGCACCATGCCCCAAGCTCCCTGCTATTTAGGAAGTAGAGCTTTCTGGAAATTATTGATTTTTCGACTGAGATGCTCAAGTTTATCAAACAAGTTTTGCTTTATTTCTTCGGTAATATGCTCACGACGCTGAATAACAACTAGAATATTGGCACACTCGTAGCAGGAACGACGGGCATAATTTAGAAATTGATAAAACTCCTTTGACGATACAGAACCCGATCCCTCACAAATATTATTAGAAACACTCATCGTCGCTCCTCGCAGTTGCTCAGCAAAACGATACAATCGTTTTCCTTCTAAACTATCAGCGATATCAAGTAAATTATCACCGAGTTCAATAGCAAATTGCCAGATTTCCAGGTTTTCAAATCGAAATTGCGTTCTTTTCATAAAGTACACTATAGCTACGTTTAGGCTACAATATACTCTTTTGCAAGAAGTCTAGTGCATGGGGCGCGGTGCAAGGCGCTTGAGGGATGTATCAATGAGTCCAAATTCAAAACTTCGTTCCCAGCGGCACGTTCCCAACCACCAGGCTCCGCGCACCAGGCCCCGCGCTTCATCACTCCTCATGAAGGGCCGTGGCCGGTTGAATCAGCGCGGCTTGCCGACTTGGGAACAAGGCACACAGCGTAACAATACCATAGATGACCAATATCGAAATAATGATGGCCGTTATGTAAACGCCCGATTGTACATCGAAGACGTTCAATAGAGGGAACTGGATGGCAAACAGCAGACCAATAAGCATGGCGAACGTAGCCAGTACCCATATTTCGCCGACGAACTGCGTTGAAATACCGCTCCCCGTAGCCCCCAACGCGCGACGCAATCCAATTTCGCCCCGGCGTTTGGCAATGCTCAGATTCAACACGCCAAACAGGCCAAGGGCTACGTTGATTAACAGGAAACTGCACACAACGAGCGCAATAATAACCGGAACCAGCACCAGATTATGCTGATTCTTTCGCGAATCAGTTAGGTAATCGACTTCCACGCTCCAGCCGGTCAGCATCGACGCAACATCTTTCACAATTTTAGCCTCAAAAACCGCGTCCGTTCCGGGTTTTACTTTAATCAGCATGGTATCATTCCAGGGCTCACTGGCATTCACTAATTCAAATATGGCGGGTTTGTTGGCCATAAATTCACCTTTGGCTTTAAAATTATCGATTATCCCAACAACCCGAAATTTTTCACTTATCACTTTCCCCAACGGATTTTCGTCGCCAAATAATCCCTCTTTGGCCTTTTGGTTGATGACAATCGGCTTGAATTTGCCCACACTATCAACATTCCGGTACCATTTCCCGACAGGCACAGGGATGTCCAGCGTTTTCGCAAAACCCTCATCGGTTACGTACGTATCGGCCGATATTTTCCGCTTGTTATATTCGAAGCCATTGTTCATCTGGTTGGCTGAGAATGGGAAATTACTGCTCATCCGGGACACGGATTCTACCTCGCGGTAGGCCTTCAGTCGTTGCACGATACGTTGTAGCTTATTCGCTACGTCGGTTGTATCCTCATTACTCTTCAGGCTTATAGCCCAGACGTTGTCATACGAGAAACCCAAAGGCTGCCTGTAATTTCTCAGATTGACAACAATCAATGTTGCCAGACCGAAGAGTACCATAAACGAAGCCCAGATTTCGACGATCAGCAAGGAGTGGGCCTTCTTCTTGTTCCAGATTAATGTAAACAGATGATGTAGCATAGGTGATTTGGGGTTGGGCATGGGGCATGGGCATAAAAATCCCCTCTGCCCTATGCTTTTAACGCTTCAGCAATATTAAGTTTCGACATGCGCAGGGCGGGCAACACGCCCGATAAAAGTCCGAAAACCAGGCAAACCAATAGACTGATAACGAACACGTTCACATTGATAGTCAGGTCGGCGTAGGCAATCCAGCCGCTGTTATTGATAAGTTTAATAACAATCAGCGTCAGGATCAGGGCGATGGTTCCGCCAATGAACGTAATGAAAATATTCTCAACGATAAATTGCCAGACCAGTGTTTTCACAGGTGCTCCGAATGCTTTCCGAATGCCTATTTCAGACGCCCGTTCCATTATGCGGCTGACGTTTACGTTCACTAAATTAATAGCCGGCAGGCCCATCAGCATGAACAGAATGAAGCCTATTATTCCGTAAAAAATAGCCTTTAAGCCAGGTCCACCTTCCAGAATGGTGCCTATAAAATTTTCGGCATACGGTTCGGCTTTCACGTCCAGGGTCGCATACTTAAACCCATCCTGAATACCAGGCAACGGGATTCGGCTTATATGGCCCTGAAATTCCTCCTGCATACCTTTCAAATCGGATTTATTTTTAGCCAGCAGGATCGCGACGTAACCACCCCGCATACCACTTCGCTGATAGTTGCTTTTGGGCGTTGTGTAGGGAAAATAAACGTCGGCATACGTAAACGGCCGGGTAACGGGGCTGCCTTTCACAACGCCGATTACCTTATAATGAACGTTTTCTATCTCGACATCTTTACCCACAACGGGCGCATCGGAATGATCAAAATACTGCCTTTTGAAATCGTCCGTAATCACCACTACGTAGTCACCGTTAGTAATATTCTGCTCGTTGAAGGGTTTGCCTTCCAGAAACTCAAAGTCCGTTACCTGCCAGAAATCGGCGTCGGTGAATTTGGTATTGAGTTTGATTTTCTGAGAACCCACGTACGCATTGGAACTATTAACAAACGTACAGAGGGTTACCCGCTCGGGCGTTTTCAATGATTTGGCATACTGGGTCAAAAAATTGAAACTCATTGGTCCCGTTTGTCGGCCGGTCCGACCCGAATCCATTTGGGTCATCTGCATGATATAGAGCGATCTGTCACGTTTTATTTCGGGATAATGACTCCCGAAAATATGATCCAGAAAAGAGGTCAGCACCATCAGCACCGTCAGCGTCAGGCTGATGCCAAAGAGCGTAATGAAGGTATAAAACGGATGCCGCAGCAGTACCTTCCAGGCGATTTTTATGTAGTTTAAAAGCATGTTTAAAGAGCGGAAGAGTGAATGAGTGCAAGAGCGAAAGAATAGTTGGCGAGCTTGTCCGCTCATTCACTCTTTCGCCCTTTCACTCTTTATAATACCTGCGTGCCGTCGAATAAGCGAATAAGTCGGTGTGTGCGTTTGGCCATCTGTTCGTCGTGCGTGACCATCACGATGGTAGCACCGTCGTTGTTCAGTTGTTGCAGGATGTTCATGATTTCGTTGCCCATCGCACTGTCGAGATTGCCGGTTGGTTCATCGGCCAGAATGATGTCGGGGTTGCCCACGATGGCCCGGGCAATGGCCACCCGCTGTTTCTGTCCCCCCGATAATTGCTTCGGGAAATGCTTCACGCGATTACTCAAGCCCACTTTTGTTAGCGCTTCTTTCGCGTATTCCTGACGTGGTCGACCATTTTGCGAGCGATACAGCAGCGGAATCTCCACGTTATCGAGCACCGTCAAATCATTGATCAGGTGGAAGCTCTGAAAAATGAAGCCGATTTTCTGGTTACGTAGCCGGGCCAGTTCCTTGTCGCGGTACTGCGTCACCGGCTGTCCATCCAGTTGGACGGTTCCTTTCGACGGCTCATCCAGCAAGCCCATTACGTTCAGTAACGTACTCTTGCCACAACCTGATGGCCCCATGATGGAGACGAACTCACCCTTCTTGATGTTCAGGTTGATGTTGTTTAGCGCCAGCGTCTCGATGGTACTGGTCCGGTAAACTTTTTCGATGTTTTGGAGTGTGATCATGGATTTTAGCGTTGGGCAGCGGGGATGGGGCAGAGGGTTTAGGGCAGAGGGCGAAAAACTCGCGAACCTTTACTCATTGCCCCATGCCCTTACCCCTTTGCTAGTTTAGTGTTTGTTTCAAAATCATATAAAGTCAGTAAGCGAAGCGTGTAATACGCCTGCCAGTAGTCACGCAAGGCTAAAATTGCATCCCGACGGGCGCGGTCCTTATCCTGGGTGGCAATGCCTAAATCCGTTACGCTGAGATCACTCAGTTTAAAGCGATCCTGCGCAATCTGGTACCGATTCTGTGCAATCTGGTCCGCTTTAGCCGTCAGTGTCACTTGCTGATTCAGCATTTGCAGCAGCGTCACCTGCGTAAAAATTTCCTGCTCGAACGTCAGCTTGTCTTGCTCTACGGTTTGCTGGGTCAGTTCGCTATTCGCTTTGGCCGTTTCGACAATCGCTTTGGTGCGACCCCAGGTCATAATCGGAAGGCTAAACTGGAGTGATACGTATTCTCGATTCTGCGGACTTACATACGCTTCACCCAACCGCCCCCCCTGATTGGATAGTCCATAGCCGCCAACTAACGTAGCATTCAGGCCGTTGTTTTTACGCGCCTTTTCCAGATCCCGGCTGGCTTCCAGCATCCGTCGCCGGAACCCAATGGCTGCCGACCGATTCGAGCCGGCTTCGTCAATTGCTCGTCTTACATCGACCGCAAATACCGGAATCTGATTTGGAATCGCCAGTTCGAGTGGGCGCGTCGGGCCGGTGTCCTCATCGCGATATCCAATAAACGTTTTTAGCTTTAGTGAGGCCACAGCCGCCATTTGCTGGGCGGATGCCAGATCTTTTTCGGCATTCAGTACGCTCAACTGAAGTTGCAGCAAGTCGTTCTGCGAGATCTTACCAAGTTCGAGTTTATGGAGCGCGATTTTGTAAAGCGTGTCGTTGTTCACCCGATTTGTCTCGGCAATCTGTAGATTCACCTGCGCCACCAGCAGATCAAAATACAACGTAGTGGCCGATACCGAAACCTGTTCAAGGTTTTCAATGAATTGCTGATTTCCTTCGGCAAATAACAGCGGCTGAATCCGCCGATCCCAGCGCATGGGGTTGAAGCGAAACAGAGGTTGCGTTAGCTCAATGCCAAATGGCACGACATTATACAGGGTGTTATTCTGGATGAAATTATCGAATCGCTGGAGCTGCGTCTGTACGGAAATTGTTCCGCCCGTTGGCGCAATCGTCTGGCTCAGTGATAGATTCAGAATAGAGTTGTTGTACGATACGGGCTCGAACCGGATGTTGCCATCGGGTTGTACGACCTGAATATAGGAGCGTGTGAAGTTAGGCAACGTACCGTCCAGACTGAGTTGCGGTTTATACTGCGCCAGAAACGAGCGGTACGACCAGATGTTTGTGCGCTGTTGCGTATTGGCCCGTTTTGCCGATACCGACTGTGCCTGAGCCAGTTGCAGTACATCGGTCAATGTCATCGGTTGCGTTTGGCCGAACGTTTGCCCGATTACAGCCAGCCAACCCATCATGAACAGATAAAAACGATTCATAGTGGTTAACGGTTAGTTTTTGGGTCAATCGTGATTTCCTCCAGATGCTCATACTGGCTCAGATCAGTCGTAATAACGCGCTCACCCGCTTGCAACCCATTCTTGATCTCCACGAAATCGAAGTTCGACAAGCCCAGTTCCACCTCCCGACGGTGCGCTACGTTCCCGTCTTTGGGCAGCACATAGATAAACTGCTTCCGTTTACCCTTAAACGCCGGTCCGTTTGCCACGCGCACAGCCCTGGCTACGCGATCCGTAATGACGAACACGTCGGCCTTCATGTTGGGTCGCAACGAGGCATGCGCACTGTTATCCAGTTGAATTACGAACTGAATGATCCCATTTTTGACGGCCGGTTTCACTTGTGTGATCAGCCCGCGCAGGTTGGTTTCGTTGATCTTGACAATCACCGGCAAACCCGACTTCAGCTGTTCGGCATATACGTCGGAACAGGACCCTTCAACCCGGAAACTCCGCAGATCGGCCAGTTTCGCTAATATTTCTCCTTCGTTCACCGATGAGCCAATGTTCTCGTTAACCCAGGTCAGCACACCCGGACGGTCGGCGACAATATCGGCCTGCTTGATTTTATAGGTCAGTTCTTTCAGGCTTTTCTCCTCGATTTGCGCCTGGAGGGTTGTTTCGCGCAGGCTGGCACTCATTGACTGCCGATTGTAGGCAAGGTCGTTCTCCAGTTGTTTTTTCTCCAACTCAGCCACACGTAGTGAATTCTCCGCGCGGGTTACATCTTCGCCGGTGCTCCCTCCTACTTTCTGCAAGCGACGAGCACCATCCAGATCAGCGCGTAGCCGATTGATATTAAGCAATTTGATTTGATCATTCACTTCGGCATCGTAGAGACTTTTGTTGAGTTTCATCCGCAGTTGATCGATGCCATTACGTTTCAACGCCAGTTGATCATTCAGTTTTTCCAGTTCGATTTGCGTCAGGGATTTGTCGAGGTCCAGAATCGGCTGACCGGGTTTTACGGCCGTGCCGGGTGTGAGCAGTACCCGCCGGATGCTGGCCCGAATGGGACTCGTATAGATCTGTTCGTAGGCGGGTATGACTTCACCCGTCGCGTTGAGTGAATTTTCAACGGGACCAATTTCTGCCGTTGCTATCCTGATTTTCTCGGCCTCAACGGAGGTCTTCAGGGCATTGCGAGCCCAGGTCAGCACGAGTGCTAAAGCAACGATAATCGTCACCCCCACGATCCAGTTTCGATTGCGGGAGCGATTCGCGATTTTGGGGGCAAGTTCTTTATCCATCATCTGTGCAGTGTCTCACCTATAAAGGTCCAAACAACGTGCCATGAAACAAATAACTGATTTATAGCACTTTGCAAGATCCTACACTCAAGAAAAATGTGCGATTTCGCGTTCAACTGTGCGATTTCGCACGACCAGGTTGCGGTTTGGCATAGTCTCCGACTATGTCATGGCGTTATCCGGTCTCTGACCGGCCTGATAAGTGTGAGATGAATTAATTGTACTAGCTAGCTCAAACCGGTCGGAGACCGGATAACGCCATGCAACTGAGTGCCGGTTGCTCATCTTCACCAATACGTTTTCTAGTATTTAGCCCTTAGCTTTACAGACTGCTTTCATCATTCTAAAAAAATCCTCAAAATTCCGTGTATTCCTTTATACTCCGTGCATCTCTGTGGCACCATTCATTGACTCAAAACAGGATGCGTTTTAGCCTTACTATCCTTTTTCAATGCTTCTTTTTCCTTTCCTACGCCCAACAGAACCTGGTTCACTACGTCCATCCGTTGATTGGTACCGAAAAAATGGGCCACACCTTTCCGGGAGCTACGGTGCCGTTCGGTTCTGTGCAGCTCAGCCCCGATTCCGATACGTTGTCGTATGAACTGAATGGCAAGTACAACGGGGCTGTCTATAAATACTGTGCGGGCTATAAATACGAAGACAAAACGATTGTTGGTTTCAGTCATACACACTTCAGCGGTACAGGGCATTCCGATCTGGGCGATTTTTTAATTATGCCCACACAGGGACCGTTACAACTAAATCCGGGTGTGGCGTCTGATCCAAAAAGCGGGTACCGATCGGCGTTTTCGCACGCCAATGAAGTGGCCGAAGCTGGCTATTATAAGGTTAAACTCGACGATCATACTATTCTGGCGGAGATGACGGCCTCCAGTCGGGTAGGATTTCATCAGTACACTTTCCCCAAGTCTGATCAATCGCACATTATTCTGGATCTGACGCATGGGATTTACAATTACGGCGATAAAGTTGTCTGGACGTATGTGCGCGTTGTAAATGATACGTTGATTACGGGCTACCGGCAGACCAACGGCTGGGCACGAACGCGAACCGTGTATTTCGCCCTGTCGTTTTCCAAACCGTTCAAGTCATACGGGCAGAAGAACCTGGATAAAGCGCAGGTGTACAAAGGCTTCTGGCGCAAGTTTGACCAGACAAAGAACTTCCCGGAGATTGCGGGCAAGCGCATTCGTATGTATTTCGATTTCGACACCAACGAGGGGGAGAAAGTGCAGCTGAAGATGGCCCTGTCGCCGGTTAGTCAGGAAAATGCCCTCGCCAACATGCAGTCCGAAATTCCGCACTGGAACTTTGACCAAACAAAAACAAAGGCGCAGGCCGACTGGAACCGGGAACTGAACAAAATACAGATCGACGCATCCGAAACCGATAAGGTAAATTTTTATACGTCGCTCTATCACACGTTCATTAACCCAACGATGTACATGGATGCCAACGGCCAGTATAAAGGGCTGGATCAGGGCGTTCATTCAGCAACCGGCTTTACGAATTATACGACGTTTTCGCTTTGGGATACGTACCGGGCACTGCATCCATTTTTCAATCTCATTCAGCCAGCGCGGGCCAACGACATGGTGCAATCCATGCTGATGCATTATGACCAGAGTGCGCTCAAAATGCTGCCCATCTGGTCGCACTATGCCAACGATAACTGGTGCATGAGTGGCTACCACAGCGTATCGGTGCTGGCCGATGCCATTGTAAAAGGAACCTTTAAAGGCGATGCCCAAAAAGCCCTGGATGCCTGTATTGCTACGTCCAATCACCGCAGCTACGAAGGTATCGGCGAGTATATCGACAAGGGCTACGTTCCGGCAGCCAGCAATGGAACGTCGGTATCGAATACCCTTGAGTATGCCTACGACGATTGGTCCATTGCCCAACTGGCGAAGAAACTGAATCGGCAGGATGTATTTGATATGTATCGAAAACGCTCCGAAAACTGGCAGAACGTCTTCGACAAGTCGATAGGTTTCATGCGTCCCCGGCTGGCGGATGGTTCATTCAAAAAAGAGTTTGACGTCTATAAAACGGATGGTCAGGGATTTATCGAAGGCAATTCCTGGAACTTCAGCTTTTTCGTTCCCCAGAATCCGGCCGCGCTGATCCAGTATATGGGCGGCCCTAAAAAATTTACGGCCCGACTTGATACGCTGTTTTCCATGCACTTGCCAGACGAGTTTTTTGCCGAAACTGAAGACATCACCCGTGAAGGCATCATCGGCGGCTACATTCACGGCAACGAACCGGCCCACCACATTGCGTATCTCTACAACTGGACCGATCAGCCGTGGAAAACGCAGGAACGCGTTCGCATGATTCTGAATAAGCAGTACAAATCGACTCCCGACGGCCTGGGCGGCAACGACGATTGTGGCCAGATGAGCGCCTGGTACATGTTTTCGTCGATGGGGTTTTATCCGGTAGCGCCGGGTTCAGAAGAATATTCACTAGGCAGCCCTTCGGTCAAGAGTGCTCAACTGAATCTGGAAAATGGGAAGACGTTCACGGTCGAAGCCATTAATCAGGGCGACAAAAATGTGTATGTGCAAAAAGTGCTGTTGAACGGTCAGCCATTAACAAAACCCGTCATTACCCATTCCGATATTATGAAAGGCGGAAAATTGACGTTTTACATGAGCGCCAAGCCGACAAAAAAATAAAGCGCATCCATTCCCGAACGTTTCCCAAAAGAGCGTTTTTTGTCATCCCGACAACGGAGGGATCTTGGGAAACAGCAAAATAATGACTTGCCCGAAGATCCCTCCGTTGTCGGGATGACAAAATGAAATCAGTTGTCCAGCACCACAACAGCCTTACCGATCACTTTGCGTTCCATCATATCGGTGAGGGCCTGCGGGGCTTCGGCCAATGAATACTGTTTCGAAATGTGGGGCGAAATCTTGCCCTCCATCACCCAGGTGGCGATTTCCTGCATATTTTTCAAACTAAGGGCAGCTTCTTTCTGCGTAAACGCTCCCCAGAATACACCCACCAGCGAACTGCCTTTAAGCAACGCCAGGTTGAGCGGGATCTTAGGAATGTCACCGCCAGCAAAACCCACCACCAGATACCGCCCTCGCCAGGCCAGCGATCGAATCGCGGGTTCAGCCCATTTGTCACCTACGGGATCATACACGACGTCAACGCCCTTGCCCTGCGTGATGTCCTTGATACGTTCGCGTACGTCTTCGGTCAAATAATTAATGAGATGCGTAGCCCCTTTCTCCTGACAAACAGCCAGTTTTTCATCGGTAGACGCGGCTGCAATGACGGTGGCGCCCATAAGTTTACCCAACTCAACAGCGGCTAACCCTACTCCTCCGGCGGCTCCCAGAACTAGCAAAGTTTCCCCGGCTTTTAGCTGGGCACGATCTTTCAGCGCGTGGTAGGACGTACCATAGGCATACAAGGTTGAGGCCCCCGTAACGAAATCCATGCCGTTGGGAATGGGAATAGTGACACGGGCATCCGAAAGCCGCTCCTCGGCCAATCCGCCGTGCGAGCCAAATGTAAATACGTGGTCGCCGGGTTTAAGGTGCGTGACGCCCTCTCCTACAGCTTTCACGACACCCGATGATTCGCTCCCCGGCGAAAACGGCAGGGCTGGCTTGAATTGATACATGTTCCGAATCGTGAGCGTATCCGGGAAATTCAGGCTCGTTGCTTTCACCTGAACCAACACCTCGCCAGGGCCGGGCACAGGTGACGGTACGTCTTCGAGGGTCAAGGTATCGGGCAGGCCATACGCTCGGCAAAGAATCGCTTTCATGTTTACGTTCTTGTTGTACTCAGGGAAGTACGCACAAATTACTCAGATCGCAAACTATTCACCGGATTCATCAGAGCCGCTTTTACGCTCTGGAAGCTGACAGTCAGCAAGGTAATAAGCAAAGCTCCCAGACCCGATGCGGCAAAAATCCACCACGACAACTCAGCACGATAGGTGTATTTCTGAATCCATAACTGCATGAAATACCAGGCCATCGGACCAGCAAGGAGGAGCGAAATAACCACCAATAGAATAAAATCCTGGGAAAGCAATTGCCATAGATTGACAACCGATGCCCCCATAACCTTCCGAATGCCAATCTCTTTGGTCCGTTGCTCCATCACAAACGACGCCAGTCCGAACAAGCCCAGACAACTAATGAAGATGGCAAGCACGGCAAAGAAGCTGGCTAGTTTACCAACACGTTCTTCTTCACCGAATTTCCTGGCATATTCCTGGTCGGCAAATTTGTAGTCGAGCGGGTTATCCGGGTCGTATTTTTTATAAACCGCTTCAATTTTGGCCAGGGCCTCAGAGGCACTTTTCGCTGGATTAATTTTAAGTGTTATCAGCGAAAGTCGCTTGTAGTTAACGAAAAAGATCATCTGTTTAACGGGTTCATACGGCGATTGAGTGATCAGATTCTTAACAACGCCAATCACTTTATATTTCCCGTCGCCCCACTGAATGATTTCATTGATTGGATTTTTCAATCCCATGTACGCCACAGCCGCTTCGTTCAGAATAAATCCGGTGGAATCCGTGGAAAATTCTTTGGAGAAATCGCGTCCTTCTTTTATTTGCCAGTCAATCATCTTTCCAAATTCGTGGGTGACACGTAACGTCACGAATTCATCAGCCATATTCGGGGCTTTGCCTTTCCAGCTTAGCCCACTGTTTGTAACATACGTATTGGTAATGGGCGAATCTGTTGCCGCAACTTCCTCAACGGCTCCAGTGTTCAGCAACTCGTCCCGGAACGTAGCAAAATGAGTAATCAGTTCGTCCGTTTTTATTGGAATCGACAGTAAACTGCTACGGTTATAGCCCACCGGGCGATTCTTGGCAAAATCAATTTGTTGAAAAACGATCAGGGTGCCGATAATTAACGTAATCGAAACGGTGAACTGAACGACAACCAGCACTTTACGGGGAAGTGCCGCCAAACGCCCAACCCGGAAGGTCCCTTTTAATACCTTGATGGGCTGAAAAGAGGACAGATAGATAGCCGGGTAACTACCGGCCACCAAGCTGGTCAATAGGCTGAAGCCAAGAGCCGAAAGCCAGAATACTGGATTGGACCACGGGATACTAATCTGCCTGTCGGCAACCGAATTAAATCCAGGAAGGACAAGTAGAACCAGCAATAGGGCGAGCGCAAACGCGAGGCACACTACCAGAAACGACTCGCTGAAAAACTGCAGCATGATTTGCTTTCGTAGCGAGCCAATGGCCTTCCGAACACCCACTTCTCTGGCCCGTTTCTCGCTCCGGGCCGTACTCAAGTTCATGAAATTGATGCAGGCCAGTAACAGCACGAAAAACCCAATAATACTGAACAGCCAGACGTATTGAATTTGTCCGCCTACGTTTACGCCATTCTTAAACTCCGAATATAAATGCCATTTCGGCATGGGCAGCAGGAACAGTTCGGGCTTAAATCGGGCGTCATCGTTGTTTCTTACTTTATTCAGTTTGGCATCCTTAATAGCAACTGATACTTTGTTCATATTAGCATCATCGGCGATCTGAACAAACGTTTGAAACCAGCTATTTCCCCAGTCAAGCCATTCGGGCAAATTCTTCTTTTTCAGTTCCCAGGGCGCGATAAAGGCTAAATCCTGAAACGTAGAATTCTGTGGCAGATCGGCATAAACGCCAGTTACTTTTACCGCCCATTTCTTGTCAAGGTTGATCAGCTTGTTCAACGGATCTGCCTTCCCAAACAGGGCTTTAGCCGCCGATTCGGACAGCAAAATGGAGAAAGGATCTTTGAGTCCCGCCCGGGTGCCTTTCAACATTGTCAGCGCCAGCATTTCCGTGATGTCGGGTTCAATGAAATTCCCGGATTTCGTGATTTTCTGATTGCCAAGCGATAACAGGTAATTACCCGGATAATCAGCCGTGACGGCGTACTTAAAATGGCCTCCGTAACTACTGCGCAGTTCGGGGGCTAGCTGCATTGCCTGGCCAGACCACGTATCGATTTTATCATTGAACGTCTGATTCTGCATCACCTTCGCAATGGAGTCATAATTTGCGTAGGTCTGGTTGTAGGCGAACTCGTTCCAGACCCACAGCCCAATGAGCATAGCAACCGCCATTCCCGTTGCCAGTCCAGCAATGTTTATCGCAGAATATACCTTGTGCTTAGTGAGGTTTCGAAAGGCGATTTTGAGATAGTTCCGTAGCATAGTTGTATAAGTTAGTCTTGAATATTGAGCATCTTGTCGTTTCATCAGCGAGGGACGTAGCAGACTCACTACATCGCATACATAGCGCCAACGCGCTTTTCGCAGGCCAATCTCCGCCACGCGCTGGTGAAACAGCTCGGACAGATCGCCCTCCATCTCCTCCACTCGATAGGGAGCGCAGAACCAGTTTAGCAGATAGGAGGACCATTTCGGCGGCCCAGACCTGGCTTGCTGTCTCATGACCAGGCCGTGTTTGGAATGGCCTGCCACATCTGATTCCGTACCTGTCGTATCTCCTCCAGGGCACGGCGTCCTAACGTCGTTGCGGAATAAAGCCGCTTCCGGCGCCCTCCGCGCTCGGTTGTCATGCCGCCCATTTCAGACTTAACCAGCCCTTTTTCCTGAAGCCGGTTCAGGGCTGAATGCACCGCCCCCAAATTGACCGAGCGGCCCATCTGTTGCTCAATCTCGTTGACGACAGCTGCTCCGTAGGCATCCCCCGAGCGAATCGCTACCGCAAGTAAAACCACTTCCTCAAACTCGCCTAAGTACGTCCCCTTCATACGCCAACAATTAGTTGTGTAAATGTATAACAAATGCCTTGCCAACATCGAAAAAGGGCCATTTCGAGCAGAAATGGCCCTTTTCTATAGGAAATCCTTATTTACTTGTCCAGAAATGGACAGATTTTGTACGCTCGTGGACAGCTCCACATTATTCACTACGTAGTGATTTGACCGGATTCATCAGGGCCGCTTTAATCGCCTGGTAGCTGACGGTTGCCAGGGCGATGGCGACGGCCAAAACACCCGACACAGCAAACACCCACCACTCAACCTGAATGTGATAGGCAAATTCGTTCAGCCATGTATTGGTGGCCCACCAGGCTACCGGGAAAGCAATGCCATTGGCGATTAAAACCAATTTCAGAAAATCTTTCGAGAGCAAAACGGTGAGATTCATAACACCGGCTCCCAGTACTTTACGCACCCCGATTTCTTTGATACGTTGTTCAGCGGCATAGGTAGCTAGCCCAAAGAGTCCCAGACAGGCAATGAAAATTGTAATCAGGGCTACCCAGATCAATAGCGTCTCACGGCGTTGATCTTCGGCGTAGAAACGCGCCAGCTGCTCATCCAGAAAGTGATACTCTATTAGGTGTGTAGGATCGATTTGGGTCAGCACGGTATTCATTTTGGCCAAGGTTGCCGGAATATCTTTCCCTTCGATTCGTGCCGTAAAGTAGTCGATGTTATGCACCGGATTTTTCTGATAGGCTAATACCAGCGGGGCAATTTTTTGGCGCAGCGACTGAAAATGAAAATCTTTCACAATGCCGATAACGGTTGCTTTGAAAGGCTCGTTAGCCTTATTGAGCGGCCTGTAGCTCCCTCCCATCGCTCGGAATGGTATCTCGACTTGTTGCGCCGATGCTTCTTTAATATTGAGCAGTTTGGCAGCCGTTTCATTCAGGATGACCGAAGATGAATCGATCATACCCCCAAAATTCCGCCCATTTAACAACTGGACTTCAAAGGTTTTGGCGAAATTCTCGTCGGCGCCTATCCAGTAGGCCACATTATCCTCATCGGCACTTCCTTGGGTCCTGATTTTAACGGTTGGAATTATCTTCCATTCGCCCGGTACTCTAGAGGTAGTTGAAACATTTTTGACCGTAGCAATTCGGCCAAATTCACGCTTAATGGTTTCGGCCTCACTTCGCACTTTACTGCTGTTGATATCCACTACCAGCAATAATTCTTTGTTGAAACCCAAATTCTTATTTTTCGCAAACTGGACTTGCTGGAAAAGTACAATCGTGGCGATCATCATGATCACTGAAATCGTAAATTGAAAAACGACCAATCCTTTCCGCAATGACAAACCACCCCTATTTTGGTTTTTCAGGTTCTTCAGTAATAAAAGCGGACTAAATCTTGACAGTAAAAAAGCCGGGTAACTGCCCGATAATAGTCCGGTAATGACAATCGCCAAAAGCATGTAGATCCAGATTCGATAATCGCTGTGAATACCCAACGAGAGTTCTTTATTGGTGAATTCGTTGAAGGCAGGAAGCAATACATTGACCAGCCCCACGGCCAGCATAAACGAGAACATGGTTACGACCAGCGCTTCGGTCAGGAACTGATAGATGAGATGACTTTGAAACGCACCATTGGCTTTCCGTACACCAATTTCTTTCGATCGGCTGGAGGCTCTGGCCGTGGCCAGATTCATGTAATTGATGCACGCAATAAGCAGGACAAACAGGCCAACAATGGCGAATAGTTTGATATAGAGTAACACCCCCTGGCTCATCGCATCCACATTAGCATTCCTGGCTCCGTCCACAATTGCTTCGGAATACAAATGGATATCCGTCAGCGGTTGCAACGTATAGTGCATCGAATGCCCCCTCTCCCACTTCATATGGGCATTCAGTAAATCGGTTATTTTTTTAGCCGCTACCGCCGGACTGGCCTTTTCTTTCAACAGAAAGTACGTAGTGAAATTTTGGGAATCCCAGTCCGATATCCAGGCCGCAAATTCATCGTCGCTACTAATGGTCGCTTCGGAAATGACAGCGTTGAAATTGAAACTCGAATTGCGTGGGTGATTTTTCAGAACAGCCGTTATTTTTAATGGTTTATTCAATTCAAAGTCGACGGTTTTGCCCACAACCTGGGTAGTATTGAAAAGTCGCCGGGCTAATTCCTCGACTATGATGATGGAATTCGGTTCGTTTAGAGCTGACTTACTATCGCCATCAATGACGTCAAAATCAAACATTTTCAACAGTCCGGGTGTACCAAACGTGACCGTTTCCTGAAACGAGTTTTTGTTTTCGGGATTTGTTATGTTAGCTCGTCCGGTTCGGGCAATCCGAGTTGAGTTCTCGATTTCGCCAATGTTTTTCTTTGCTTCTTCGGCTATTTTGTAGCTCGATGCCGCAATTGTGAGGTCTTCGGCAGGTGTTTTTTTATGCTGGATAGCCCGGTAAATGCGGTTTGCCCGGCGGTGTTGCTGGTCAAATGTCAGTTCATCAAAAAGGTATAATCCGATCAATAAAAAACAAGTTATACCGAATGTCAAACCGGCTACATTGAGGGCGGTATACAGTTTGTGCCGGCTTAGGGTTCGAAAAGCCATTTTGAGATAATTTCGTAGCATGTCCGTAAGAGTTGGGTTGGGATATTGATTGGATTGGCGTTTGATAAAAGCCGGTCGTACATAGGCCAGCACTTCCCACCAGTAGCGCCGTCGGGCCTCGGCTTCCCCCCACTGCTGCGAACGCAGGGCGTAACGTTCGTGCAGGTCGCCCAGCACTTCCTCCCGCAGGTAGGGGGCGCAGAAGAGTCGCAGCAGGCGATCAGCCAGACGAGGTGGTTTCATAGTTTTTTTGTAGAGACGCAACCCCTTGCGTCTCCTGACAGGATGGTTTTGTCAATATGAAAAATGATGACGCACAGGAGACGCAACCCCTTGCGTCTCTACTCGGAACGTAGTGATTTGACCGGATTCATCAGGGCCACTTTAATACTTTGGAAGCTGACGGTCAGCAACGTAACCAGCAAGGCACCAACGCCCGAAGCGGCAAAAATCCACCAGGAAATATCCGTTCGGTATTCGTATTTCTGGAGCCAGTTATGGAGAAAATACCAGGCCACAGGCGCAGCAATGACGAAGGAAATAAGGACGAGAACCACAAAGTCTTTCGACAGCAAACTCCACACGTTGAGCACCGATGCTCCGAGCACTTTTCGCACGCCAATCTCTTTGGTCCGTTGCTCGGCCACGAAGGACGCCAGTCCGAACAATCCCAGGCAGGAGATAAAAATGGCCAGGATAGCAAAGACTGAGGCCAGGGTGCCAATACGTTCTTCAGCGGCAAATTTTTTGGCATATTCCTGATCGGCAAATTTGTAGTCGAACGGAGCAGTCGGATTATATTTCTGGAAAACGACGCCAATTTTACTCACTGCCTCGCTGGCACTTATGTTGGGATTCAGTCTGATATTTATGAAGTTACTGGCGAAGGTTCCCAGGTAAAAAAAAGTTTGTCGAGCAGGTTCGTAGGGCGATTCCATCACCATGTCTTTGATGATGCCAATAATTTTGTACCGCAGGTTTCCTTCCCTGATTACTTTTCCTACAGGATTTTTAAGCCCCATAAACTTTACGGCCGCTTCGTTGATGACCATCGCCGACGAATCTGTGCCGAACTCCCGGGTAAAATCCCGGCCTTCTTTAAACTGCCAGCCAACCGTTTTCCCAAACTCGTAACTTACCCCAACAATCGCGAAGTCGGGTTGCTGATTCGGGTCTTTTCCGTCCCAATCAAATCCACCATTCACATTCCAGATGCCCGTTAATGGACTTTCAGATTCAGCGATTTCTGTAACCGCGCCCGATTTAATCAAATCGGCCCGAAAAACGTCGTAATGAGTATGAATATCGGGCGTAGTGGTTTGCACGTACAGTAACCCATTTCGGCTATAGCCAATGGGACGGTTTTGCGCAAACTGAATTTGCCGAAACACGATAACCGTCCCGATAATCAATGTGACTGACACCGTAAACTGAACGACCACCAGCACTTTGCGGGGTACAGCCGCAAAACGCCCCACCCGGAATCGTGATGACGAACCAGTCCCTTTCAGGACTTTAACCGGTTGAAAAGAGGACAGATAAAAGGCGGGGTAGCTCCCTGCCAGTAAACCCGTCAGTACTGTAAAGCCAATTCCCACCAACCAGAATAAAGGAGTTGCCCATAACAAAGTCATCTTTTTGCTGGCCACCTCATTGAAAAAGGGCAGGACGAGTTGTACCAACAGCAATGAAATCACAAAAGCAATAAAAACAACCAGTAAGGATTCGCTCAAAAACTGACCAATCAATTGACTGCGCACTGAACCCACGGCTTTACGAATGCCGACTTCTTTGGCGCGTTTTTCACTACGAGCCGTACTCAAGTTCATGAAATTGATGCACGCCAGTAGCAGTACAAAAACGCCGATGAGCCCAAAAAGCCAGACAAACTGAATTTGTCCACCCACGTTGATGCCATTTTTAAACTCCGAATACAAATGCCAATTGCTCATGGGCTGTAGAAAAATTTCGGGTTTAAATTTGGCCAGCCCCTTATCGACATTGGTCAATTTGGCGTCCTTTATTTTTGCTGAAACCTGCGCCATATCCGCCTGGTCGGCAAGCTGAACAAATAGCTGAAATGAATTATTGTCCCACTTCACCTGGGAGTTTTTCACCCAGTCCCGTATGGCAATATTCACCTGCCAGGGAACCATATAGTCAAGGTTACTCAACTGGCTATTATCGGGTAAATTTTCGTAGACGCCCGTGACTTTAACGGCTATCTGATTATCTATTTTCAGTAGCTTACCAATGGGGTCAGTATCACCAAAAAACGCTTTAGCCACAGATTCGGCCAGCATAATGGAATAGGGTTCATTAAGGCCATTTTTTGTTCCCTTGATCATCGTTAACGAAAACAGATCAGGAGCCTCGGGCTCTATATAATTGCCCGTTCGCCAGAATTTCTTATCCCCAACCGATAAGATGTGCCCCTCCGTCCAGGAGGACAGCAAAACGTGCTTGAAATTGTCACCATACGTAGTGCGCAGTTCATTGGCCAGTGGTATGGGGATGGAAGACCCCGTGAATGTCTCGCCATTGATGGTCTGATGTTGCATAACCTGGGCAATGCGAGCGTAATTTTTGTGGTATTTGTTAAATGATAACTCATCGAAAATCCACAACCCAATAAGTATGGAAACCGCCATACCCACTGCCAATCCACCAATGTTAATAAACGAAGAAACCTTGTTGCGAGCCAGATTTCGAAAGGCGATTTTGAGATAATTTCGTAGCATGTCTGTTAGTGTTGGGTTTGGATATTGACTGGGTTGGCGTTTGATAAAAGCCGGCCGCACATAGGCCAGCACTTCCCGCCAGTAGCGCCGTCGGGCTTTGGTGTCACCCCACTGCTGCGCCCGCAGGGCGTAACGTTCGTGCAGATCCCCCAGCACTTCTTCCCGCAGGTGGGGAGCGCAGAAGAGCTTGAGTAATCGATCAGCTAAGCGGGGTGGTTTGAGGGGTTGATGTTTCATAGACGTAGTACTGGCCGGGACGGCCGACCGTAATAAAGGTTAATCAACTCCACTCCAGCCGGATCGTTGGAATGATACGATCCCACAGCCGATTACGCACCGCCCGTACCTCCTCCAGAATTCGTCCACCCAGGGGCGTCACGGTGAAAAGCCGTTTCCGGCGCCCTCCCCGCTCAGCCGTGGCTTCACCAAGCAGGGAGGTCAGATAGCCTTTCTGCTCCAATCGTTGCAGCGCAGCATGAACTGCGCCTGTACTGACCGGATTTCCCGTTTCCCGTTCAAGCTCTTCGGCAATGACGACCGAATATGCCTTGGGTGAGAGCGCAGCCACGGCCAGCAAAACCACTTCTTCAAACTCGCCTAAATCACTACGTCGCATATCCCAAAAGCTGAGCTATTGATTCTACTATTGCATTACTTCTATTTCGGTATATCAAATGCCCGGCCAAACTAAAAAAAAGGCCATTCCGCGTTGGAATAGCCTTTTTTTAGGTAGTCAATGCATAATTAGTGTCCAGAAACGGACAGTTGACGTACGCTTGTGGACAGAATAAACGGATTGATCACTACGTCATGAAAGTCACTTTTCTCAAACAAAAAAGCATAGCAGACTATCTACCATGCTCTCCAGACCAACTTAATCTAAACTAAGGCGTCTCCCTCCCCCAAAGGAGGAAGGAGATTTGGCCAGTTCATTTTTTTCTCATTTCGGGAAGTCTCTCCCCTCACTTTTTCTCATCTTCTTTTGGTTTTACTGGTAACGCGGGTGATTTCCAGAAGTCAGGTGTCCCGTATTTTCCTTTGGCCAGCTCTCCGCCATACAGCACCGAATTCAGCAGAACACGGTATGTCCCCAGCGGCTGGCCGCGCCACTGAGGCCGGAAACCGATTAGCACTACGTGTCCTTTACCATGCTGCACATCCAGCGACGCGGCATATCCTTGTAGAAACTTTTCTCCCAGCATATAACCCGACCGCAGTGGCGAACCCGACGGAGCAAACTTGGCCAATGCCTGCCCTTTAAAGCCGTCGAGGGTTGCAAACACGGGGCTGTCGTCCACAAAAACAGCGGCTCTGGTGGGCATCCCCGCCATGACCGGATGGTTGGGATCCGTTTCAACTTCCAGCAAGGAGCCGCCCGTAAAATAGTCTTTGCTGCTTACACCCGCCACTACGTTCTTCACCGGCAAGTGGAGCGCGTCAATGGCATAATCGCTGCTTTCGTTCAGGCAGACGAGCGTGCCGCCCTGGCTCACAAAATTGTCCAGATTCGCGGCCCCCAACCCACCCAGACCACCTTCGTAGGCGGGCGGTACAGCCCCTTTCGCGAAACCATCTCTGATATTCCTTGGGCGTTCGGAAGCGATCAGAATCACGTCGAAGCGGTCATTGAGGTTGCCTGCCAGCATGTCGGCATTGGTGACGTTCACGAACGGAAATTCAAATTGCTCCAGTACCCAATGGCTCCAGCCTTCATCCATACTGGCCGTCCAGGGTTTGTAGACCGCAATTCGTGGTTTTACGGTTGAGCCAGACGTATTGGTAGTGAGTTCGGCGGTCACGCCTAAGTCTTTCACCCAAGGTTCCAGCGTTGTTCGGGCTACTCCGCCAACGACGTAGCGTTGGCTGTCTTTGTTGTATTTGACCGTCCCTCCCACTTTCAACGTACGGGTAATTATTTTGAACGCGTTGTTTTCGGCCGGATTCACCCACGCGATTGAGCCCGTACCCGTCAGGCGTCCTTCCGGCGCTTTGATTGCTGACGACACCGGATGGGTATCAAACCCAATTCCCCCCACAAAATCGGCGGGGCTGGCGTCTTTCCGATCATCCGTTTTCCAGTCTTTGCCGGTTCCCGAAACCAGTTGGATCGCTCCTTTCACATCGGCAGAAAGCGGAGTTGTAGCCGGAATTACGTTCAGTTCAAATTGCAGGGGCAATGTCCAACCGGCCGCATCATAGGGTTGCTCAGGCGGGCCACCCGGAAACTCCCGCAGGTCAGGGTACACCTGAACATCGAGCAGTTGCTTGGTCAGTTCGCCATACTCCTGATTCATCGGAATCACCCAGGTACCTTTGGGATAATTCCGACCGTCAAACACTACGTCTTTATTGAGTTGCCCAATGCGAATGCCGTGAAAAGCCAACCGACGCAGCAACTCAACCGGACGTACCGGATCGCGTTGTTTCTGCGGAATAAAATACGCGTAGGGTGGCTCCTGCTCGTATTTTTTGATGGTGTTGCGGCCTGCCTGATAGCGGTTGTACAAAAGCACATCACCGTATTTAGCCGCATAATCGAGTGTCGCCAGCGAAGCCGTCTGCATGTAGGCAATGGCATCGCTGATGCGCCACCATCCACCCGGCCACGGACTCGAATACAACGATTCTATGCGAAACTCATTCTTGTCTTTCGGAAAATCGCGGACGGTATAAAAGTGGGGTGTCGCGTAATTATACAACGCCGTCTCGGTCCAGAATGCGGGGATATTTTGCAGCACCGGCATGTAGTCGATGTAGCCAGGGTACCAGGCGTCGAAACCTGTTCCCATGTGCGTAGCCCCTTTTTGGCCGTTCGATTCCAGGGCCTGCGCCATGGCCATACCGATCATATTCACCTCACGCGCAATGATCGGGGGCGTTTGAGACGCAATGGGTTCGGCAAAAGGTGGCAACCAGATACGTGTTGGAAAAGGCGACGTTTGGTGGTGCACAAAGATGATGTTCGGCTCCCACTCGCGCCAGGTGCGGGTTACTACGCGCGACTCGATCATGTTGAGCATA
Source organism: Spirosoma jeollabukense (assembly GCF_054777855.1). Taxonomy (NCBI): domain Bacteria; kingdom Pseudomonadati; phylum Bacteroidota; class Cytophagia; order Cytophagales; family Cytophagaceae; genus Spirosoma; species Spirosoma jeollabukense. The sequence continues at coordinate 1,195,276 of NZ_BAAHAD010000002.1, read as the reverse complement.
TAAGCATCGCGGTTGTTATCGTGTCCAACGTATTTCTGGTACAGAAACGGTGCCGGCGACACTTCGTAAGGCGTACCAACATTTGATTTGTACCAATCGCCAATCATCGTCTGGCCATCGGGATTGAGCGACGGCCACAACATAAGCACTACGTCATCCAAAATCTTCCTGATCTTTGGATCGTCGGCCTTGCTGAGCATTTCGTAGGCCAGCGAAATCGTATGCTGAGCACCCGCCACTTCCGATGCGTGCAAACCGCCGTCGATGTGTACGAAGGGCTTCCCTTCCATCGACAGCTTTTTGGCTTCTTCGTCCGTCAACCCTGCCGGATGTGCCAGCCGTTGCGCGATGGCCCGGTATTTATCAATGTTATCCAGGTTCTTTTTGGACGAGATCAAGGCAAAATACCAGGGTCGTCCTTCCGAAGTTTCACCTGCATGAACCAGTTTTATCAGGTCACTGGCTTCGTCAAGTCTCTGGAAATACTTGAGTGACTGTTCATACGTTGCGAGTTTAAAGTCTGCGCCGACGGGAAAACCGAGTGTTTCTTCTGGCTTGGGAATGGCTTTTTGCTGAGCCACGGCAAACGAGTTCACCAGCAGTAAAAAGCTGATTATGAACAGACAGGGCCATTTACTAAAGTACAGTGGGTACATTTTCATTAACATATTTTTCAGGTTGTACGTGAAAGGCATTCATTTTTCATTCAATCTCATTCTTTCATATTCACCGGTACGTTGCCATGACGTGCAGGCACCCGCTCAAGAAAATACCCCACGTTCGGCGTAGTCTCTGACTAGGTCGTGGCGTTATCCGGTCTTTGACCGGCATGCGATAAAAACCACGTCAACACATACCGGTCGGAGACCGGATAACACCACGACCTAGTCAGAGACTACGCCGAACACAAATACGTTGCCATGATGTACAGGCATCCGTTCAAGAAAATACCCCGCTGACGTACTGAATAAATCGTCTCTAAGTATGGCCTGTGGCATCGCCTGACGTGATCACTCGCGAACAGGTTAACTGGCTACATCCTACACACCCATACTGTAGCTATTTTGTCGTTAGGCAAATAAATGGCGGTAACCAGTTTAGTGCCATCCCGCATCGGAATATATTGTTCCCGTTTCGTGTAATTGTTTCTGAACCAGGTAGAGTCCGGGGTTCGCGCATTCGTAAGTACGGGTACAAAAAGCAGCAATACGCAATAAAATTCGATTCATTGATTTATTCTGATTAAGTAAGGCGGAGAACGTTTATTTGGCCTTTAGCCATTCAGGCGAAATTTCTGTAAACATAATCAACGCTACGTTAAAAGTTAATTCCGTAAGTTGAGCGAATGGAGAGAAGTCAAAAAAACGTTTCGATTTCTACGTTTAGTACCACGCCTTCAGCGTAGTCTATGATTACGTCGAACACGAAAGTTGATCACACGTTCGGCGTAGTCTCTGACTAGGTCGTCGCGTTATCCGGTCTCCGACCGGTATGCGATAAAAACCACGTCAACACATACCGGTCGGAGACCGGATAACACAACGGCGTAGTCAGAGACTACGCCGAACACGAAAGGTGATCCGAACAAGAAGCAGGCTCAACGGCTAAATACATTAACCCAGCTTGATCAGATTAAGCATTGGGAAAGGGCCAGTGGCAAACGATTGTAGTGTTCCGCCAGTAATCAGGCCACCCAGATCAAGACCTGCAAAACCCATTTTGGTAATCAATTCACCAACCGCTTTTTTGGCATCGGCATCATCACCCGAATAAGCAATTACGCGACTCCCACCGGCTTCGTGCGGATCAGCTTCCAGAAGAGCTACCGGTAACGTATTGAATGCCTTCACGACTTTAGCACCCGGTAGCCAGCTGGACACCACTTCGCTGGACGTTTTCCCCTGAAGATCAACGAGTTTAAAATCGGGCGTGAACGCATTCATGGGGTCAATGACGATACGGCCGTCAAACGAAGGCCATCCGGCTACTGCCTCTTCCAGCTTGGTCCAGGGAAGCGAAATAAAAACGACATCTGCCTGAGCCGCTTCCTCTGTAGTAACTGCTTTTGTGTTACTCCCCAGTTGTTCGACGGCACTCACTAATGATTCTGGACCACGACTGTTGCTAAGAAGCACGTCGTATCCCGCTCTGGCTGCGTGTTTGGCAAAGGCTAAGCCAATGCCACCAGCGCCGATAATTCCAATTTTCATGAGTTTTGATGGTTAAAATTGAGTTGACACAGATTTGGTATCGACAGGGTGCCTGCCGTTTAAAAACCTGACACCCAGACAACACAATAATTTTTGTTCAGTTTCAACTTTCAGCAACGTCTCCTGCATAATTTCCCAGTAGTTACCGTTGAAAAATCCTAATAGAGTCTATTTTGGGCTTTCGCCCACTAGATGATTGCCTGAATTCCGGGATTAGCCAATCAGTGATGGTCGAACGTAGCCCCGTTGCGGTTCCTCATTTCGACTACAAATCCCCGCAATATGCCTACAAACGACGTCTACCACCTGCTGACCTTTGCCGTATCATAAATCAATAAATCATGATACAACAAAATAAACTATCAGGTGCCAGTTCGGCTCAGGCTACAGCGACTAAAGTCTGGTTTATCACGGGCGCTTCACGGGGGTTTGGACGCGTTTGGGCTCAGGCCGCGCTCGAGCGGGGCGATAAAGTAGTGGCCACTGCCCGCAAGCTGGCCAGCCTGGAGGAACTGGCGGATCAATTCGGCGACAACGTGCTAACCCTGGAGCTCGACGTGACCAATCCCGACCAGGTAAAGACAGTCGTCGAACAGGCACATGCTCATTTCGGCCGACTTGATATCGTTCTCAATAATGCCGGGTATTCGCTGGTTGGCACCATTGAAGAAGCCAGCGCGGAGGATATTCGTGCCGTTTACGAAACGAATGTGCTGGGTCCGGTTTCTGTCATTCAGGCGGCCCTGCCGCTGCTGCGAAAGCAGGGTAGCGGTCATATCCTGGGCACATCCAGCAACCTGGGCCATGTGACACTGCCGGTAATCGGTTACTATTGTTCGACAAAATGGGCATTCGAAGCGATTCACGAAAGTCTGGCCGCCGAGATCAAGCCCTTTGGCATTAACGTAACCATCATCGAACCGGGCGCCTACGCCACCGAATTCGGCAGTCCGGAATCGTTGAAATTCGCCCAGGGCCTCGACATCTACGCTGCGTATAAAGCGAACTTTTTCAGCGAGCTTAGAACCCTGGAACGAGGTGATCCGGCTGCAACCCCGGCAGCGCTCTTTAAAGTAGTTGATGCCGAAAATCCCCCTTTACGGTTCTTTTTAGGCAGTCATAATTTGCCTTGGGTACGCACGGCCTATACAGAGCGGTTAGCCACCTGGGAAGCGTGGGAAGATGTTTCCAATTCGGCCCAAGGGCAAGCCAGCTAGGGAACCCCGAAGCTGGAAAATCGTTTAATAAGGCATCCATGATAACCGATAATCGTTTACCTATCGGTTATCATTTTTTGTACTGCGCCATGAAAAAAGAAGAAAACAGCCCTTATAAAATCGAATCGCTAACCGATGCGCACCGGGCGTTTGGTTTGCCGACCCCTCGGCATCCGTTAGTCAGTCTGATCAACGGCCCCCACTCTCAGGTCGACGGGCTCAGGCTTCCCCCCTACCATGTGCTGGGGTTTTATAAAATAGCGTACAAACCAAAACTGAACGGTAAATTAAAATACGGCCAGCATTATTATGACTTTGACGAAGGGGGCTTGTTATTCGCTTCGCCAGGTCAACTAATTGGCAGCCACGACAACGAGGCCACCGCCTGTTCGGCGTATACATTACTCATTCATCCGGATTTCTTTTTAGGATACCCCCTGGCCAGAACCATTAAGCAGTATGGCTTCTTCTCGTATTCCACCCATGAGACGTTGCACCTTTCGGAAGAGGAAAAGGTAACCATCATTGATATCTTCAAAATGATCGACCATGAACTGTTCAGCCGAATCGACGACTCCAGCCAGGATGTTATCATAGCCCAGATAGAGTTGTTACTCAACTACGCCAATCGGTATTACAAACGTCAGTTCATTACCCGCAAAGCCATTAACAATGATCTGTTACAAAAGCTGGAAGAGGTTGTAGAGACTTATTTTAATGATGAGAAATCCTTAAACCAGGGCCTGCCGACGGTTCATTACCTGGCCGAACAGGTCAACCTTTCCCCAAGTTACCTGAGTGACATGTTGCGGTCTTTGATCGGCCAGAATGCGCAGCAGTATGTGCATGCTAAGCTCATCGAGAAAGCAAAAGAGATCTTATCCACCACCAATTTATCCGTCAGTGAAGTAGCGTATACGCTGGGCTTTGAGCATTCCCAATCGTTTAGTAAACTCTTTAAAACCAAAACGCTTCTGTCGCCACAGGCCTTCAGACGGACGTTTAATTGAGTAGATTCGATGCCGCCTATATAAATGTACTACGTGTCAACCTCAATCTGTGGCGTACGGTTTCCTAGCTGTTTGTTGTCCAACCTTATTTTTAGCCCGTAAAACAGACGTAACTCATGACAATAGCCACCTATAATGTGAATGGCATAAACGCCCGATTACCTGTTCTCCTAAGGTGGCTAACCGAAACCACGCCCGATGTCGTCTGTCTACAGGAATTAAAAGCACCCCAGGATAAATTCCCCCAACAAGCTATTCAGGATGCGGGGTACGGCGCCATCTGGAAAGGGCAGAAAAGCTGGAACGGGGTGGCTATTCTTGCGCGGGGCATCGAGCTACAGGAAACACGTAGCACCCTGCCGGGTAATGATCAGGACGAGCAAAGCCGCTATCTGGAAGCTATGGTAAACGGAGTATTGATTGGCTGCCTTTATTTGCCCAATGGCAATCCGGTGCCGGGGCCAAAATTTGACTATAAACTGAGTTGGTTCGACCGATTTATAACCCATGCCACTTCGCTCCTGGAAGCGAACATACCCACCATTTTAGCGGGTGATTTTAATGTCATTCCTACGGCGCTGGATGCCTCTAATCCGGATCGGTGGGTAAATGATGCCCTGTTTCGCCCTGAATCGCGAGCGGCATACTCAACACTACTTGAGGCAGGCTGGATCGACTCCATTCGGAAACTGAACCCTAGTCAGCGGATTTACACGTATTGGGATTATTTTGGTAATGCCTACCAGCGGAATGCCGGTTTGCGCATTGATCATTTACTGGTGAATACGGGCCTTGCTGACTACCTGGTTGAAGCTGGCGTTGACCGATACGTTAGAGGCTGGGAAAAAACCAGCGATCATGCACCAACCTGGATTAGGCTGTCCATATAATTTTCGGAACCAGCGGAATACCGTTTTTCACCCCTATTAAAAATCTACTGCTCAGACGTTTACCCTTCGTGAGTAGCGGGCGTCAGCTCCGAACGTAAATCAACCGGCTCAAAGCCGACAGTCGTTTCCTTTCCGATCATCTGAGCGAACAGTATAAAAACCGGTTTAATGTGATTTTATTTGCAGGACGTACCAGCAGATGGTCTCTTCTTTTTAAATGCTTCAAATCAAAAATTTCAGAAAAGCCTACAACACTCAGGTTGTTCTTCAAATCAATACCTTTTCGATCACACCGGGCATTTCCTGGGTCCGAGGCAGCAACGGATCGGGGAAGAGTACGCTGTTGAAAGCACTAGCTGGCATCACTTCGTTCGAAGGCGATATTATCCTGAATGACCGATTAAACCTAAAAAAACAGTCAGAAGCCTATCGGAGGGTCGTCAATTTTGCCGAAGCTGAGCCTGTATTCCCCGAATTTCTAACTGGAACCGAGCTTATTCAGTTGTTTAAGGTCGCGAAGAACGCCCCTGCCCATCAGGAGGATTTTTATCTGGAAAGTATGCAGATGACGGCTTATGTGGACGAGCCAGTCAGTACCTATTCGAGTGGCATGCTAAAAAAACTTTCCCTGGTGCTGGCTTTTCTGGGGCAGCCTACCTGCGTCCTGCTCGATGAGCCACTGACAACCCTTGACGTCGAATCCCTTCCTATTCTGTATTCATGGATTGCCAGACACTGCCTCCAGCAGGAGACGATCGTTTTGTTATCGTCGCATCAACCGTTCGATGGAGCCCTTCTGCCAACCGTGCGTGAAATACTCGTTGAGCATACCACGATACGGCATAACTCATGAAAAGACCCCTGACCCGAGTACTTCTTAAAGTAGTGGCCAACGGTTTTTATCAGGAACATACCGGCTTTCTGCTATCCCTGTTTATCGTTATTTTTATCAACTTCTTTTATACCAGTGTCCTGAATCAAACCCACCTGACTCAGGAACAAATTATCCAGAATGCCCTGAAATTAGTCATCACGACGGTCAGCGAGCCGCTGGGTGTGGTGTTTCTGGGTAGCGTCTGCCTCCTGTACAGTGTGAAAAGCTGGCAATACGTTGCCGGACGATTGAAAGGCGTGGATGTTCAATTTTTGTTTTACAGCAGTAATGCGTTGAGTCAGGCGCGCCAGATTCAGTCCTGGTCATTCGTGCAGCTTGTCATATCATTACCCATTATTGTCCTGGGTCTATTTGCCATGACCATTGGGTTCACGTTCGGGCACTGGATCATTCCGTTATTGATTCCCGTTTACCTGCTAGCTCTTATTTTATTTACGGCTTCGTACTATACACGACTACTTAATACTACGGTACACGAACCAGTTAACGTAGCGGGATCAGCCAGGCTACGAAGCTGGCCCAAACCGCTTTTCAGTCTGTTTTTATACGAAATTGCCAGCAGCAAACGCGTCACCTATGCCCTGGCCAAAGTAGCCTCGTGGCTTAGTATCGCGCTTATTTACAGTGTATTTCCAGCGTCCCACACGGATGTACGACTGGTGGGGGTTATGAGTTTATGTAGTGCGTTGACGCATGTCATACTCATCTATCAATCGAGCGAATTCGAACTATTCTACCTGCGTTTCGCTCGCAACTTCCCCTACAATCCCTGGCAGTTGTATGGTCAGCAAGCTGCTTTATACAGTTTACTGTTACTACCCGAGATCGTATGGTTTCTGGTTGTTGGCGAGTTCAGCAAAGGCCTGGTTGGTGCCTGTCTGCTGCTAAGTGTAACGTTATTATTTCGTGCTCTTCTCTACGGCCTGGGCCAACGGATGACGTATTATTTACGAGTGGTATTCGGTCTGTTCACGGTTTTTCTCTTAGTCATTCTGTTTGGCTTTACCGAACTGCTTGCCGTTGGTGATGCGGTGGCGGCCTGGGTACTTCTCTATCGCAATCGATACAGGCTTTAGAATAGGGATAGTCGTTTGTTTTCGGGCCTCCACCACTTTGCGAATGCCTGATCCAGGAACTGGTGCCTGGCGGTCATCAGAGCGGCCGTAATTTGATGTTTCGGTACCAGACATTGGTATTCCAGTCCTGCAACCCAATCCGTCCGCTGAACTTTCCTTTCCCGACGGGGGCGTCTTTGAGCTTACTGGCGGCCATACGTTGCTTCCAGTCGGCACTGGTGAGGTCGTGTTCCTGAACGGTGAAGCCGTTTATGGCGACCATCAGTTTGTTCTTTTTCAGACTCACTACCAGCTGGTTCCAGCTTCCAAGGGGCTTAGCCTCCTGCATACGGACATCGGCCAGCCCAAACAGATCGCCGGAGCTGTGCGGATGAGCCGATTCTTTTTGATAGAGGGCATCATCTCCCACCTGAACCTCAAGGCCGGTATCATAAATTTTTTTGTGCTGAGCACTTTCGTCTACAAAGAAAAAGAACCCGCTATTGGTATACTTTTCGATTTTGAACTCTGCTTTAAACTCAAAATCACCCGAAACGAGCGCATCGGTCACTAAATCGCCTGCGTCGCGGGGTGTCGTTGCCGTCGGGGGAACATCCAGATGCAGCACGCCCTGTTCTATTTTCCAGGTTGTGGGAACACCTTTCCCATTATATCGGTGCCAGCCTTTCAGATCACGCCCATCAAAGAGCAACTTCCAGCCTTCTTTCTTTTCCTGGACCGATAAGGTATTGAGGGGTTGCGCCTGTCCAGGCGAACAGGCTAGAAAGATGATTAAACAAAAGGCGGCAATTTTAACGAACATTTGCAGTCGGATTTAAAGTGATATAAATCGGGAGAACTTGTTTCATCAGCAAAGCGCTATTAGCCCTGGACTTACTATGCCGCTTTGAGTCTGGGAACACACCCACCCTGTTCTTAGCCCGCATGGGTCAGCCATACATAACAAGATACGGGTTGACCACAAGGTAGCAAAAGATAACCGGATGAGGTATGAGTTAGTTAACGTAGTATGACGCTTACACCTTCAAATGTTGGATACGCCTGCATTAATTTAAGTCTTCAGGCCGACAAAATCACGACGACTCGGGGCATGATTCGCAAGACGTTTACCGAGCGGGGCCTTGCGTATGCCTCCGAGCTTGCCCTGAAAAACGTACAGGATTTATTAACTATCGTGGACTGGAACCTTCAAAACGGTATCCGGTTATTCCGCATATCATCGGATATATTTCCCTGGGCCTCCGAATACCGACTGGCGGATCTGCCTGATTTTTCCGACATCCGGGCAACACTCGAAGAAATTGGCAGCCGCCCCATCCGTTTAACGACGCATCCGGGTCCGTTCAATCAATTGGCTGGTCAGGGAAACGTACTCGCCAATACCATAAAAGACCTCGAGTATCAATCAGAAGTGTTTGATCTGATGGGGTTACCCCCCTCACACTGGAACAAGATCAACATCCACGTGGGGGGTACGTATGGCGATAAAATGGCAACGATGGCCCGTTTTGCTCAGCAGTTTAACTTACTCTCCGAAAATCTTCGCGCCCGACTAACCGTTGAGAACGATGATCGTCCGAGCCTATACACGGTGGCCGATCTGGTACTGATTTACGAACGTACCGGTATACCGATTGTCTTTGATTACTTTCATCACTCCCTCAACCCTGGTACGCAAACCGAAGAAGAAGCCTTCCTGACCGCCTATGCTACCTGGGACGTGCGACCCGTGTTTCACTTCTCTGATTCACGGCAGGAACGCGAAGATCCTAAGGCCCGGCGCGAAGCGCATGCCGATTGGCTCTACTCGCCGGTGAACACGTATGGCAAAGAGGTGGACATCGTTTTTGAATGCAAGATGAAAGAGAAAGCAATTATGCGTCTGCGAAGTGATCTTTCTAAATCAGTCACTCAGGATTGATTTAGCTGGAGCATTTTTTGCCGAAGTTCCAATCGTCATCTGTGAGTAGCCAATACCCTGGCCTGCTACGGGCCGGGGCGCTCACATCCCCCGGGGGGCGTATGGGGAATATTGAGCCAGGAAACCTCTTCCGGAATCAGGGTTGATCCAGTGCCGGAAGAATCACCTGAAAGACAATTTCGCAGGCTCTATTGCCTAATTTTTCTTACATTCAAAAACAATGCCCAAGACAATAACAACCGTTGATTCATAGTACTCAGTAAACCAGTACGTTATGCCCATAACCAGTTCCCAGGTAAGCCAAAATAAAAAATACTCGATTGTTCAGTACTTCTTACTAGCTGTCATCATTGCGTACTGCCTGCTATGCGCAGTCAAAGGGGGCGATTTCGATGTCTTTCTGAATGCAGCTCAAAAAATGGCATCCCATCAAAACATTTATCGACCACCGTTTATCAAAGGGCTCCAGTATTATTACTCGCCTTTCTTCGCCCTTCTGCTCATTCCATTCAGTTATCTGCCCTTTGTCATCCCTGAATTCGCCTGGTTGTTGCTGTCAACTTTCCTTTTGTACAGAACCTGGGTGCTTGCGAGTCGGTATTTTGAGTTGACGGTTTTAAGCCAGAAGCAGCTTAACGGGTGGATTTTTCTCACGCTCTTCCTGGCGATTCGTTTCTTGCTGTACAACTATTCGATGATCCAGATGACCATATTTCTCATGTGGGCAACCCTGGAGAGCTTGGCCCTAGTTGAGAAACGGCAGTTTATAACAGGTGGCCTATTGTTAGGATTCGCTTGTACAACCAAACTTTTACCGATCTTATTCCTGCCTTATTTACTGTATCGCGGCTACTTGAAAGGCTTCCTGTCTACGGTATTTTTTTTCGGCTTATTCCTGTTCATTCCCGCTTTATTTATTGGCAATCAGTCCAATACGTTCCTCTTACAGGAATGGTGGGTCGTAATTAATCCAGCTAACAAAGAAAACGCCCTGGAATCAGATCTGGGCACCCACAGCCTGGTCAGTTTGATACCGGTCTATTTAACCGAGACGCATAACAAAATCGACATAAAGCGAAATTTTGTTGATCTGTCACCTACGCAGGCCGTTCTAATTACCAATCTCATCCGGCTTGTTTTTGCCCTGGCCACCTTATTTTTCCTGCGAAGTCTGCCTTTCAAACGAAACACGGATAAACTTCAGACGATTTGGGAGTGTGCCTACCTGTTCCTGATTACCCCTTTACTCTTTCCGCATCAACAAAAGTATGCTTTCCTCTACATCCTGCCAGCCATCATTTACTTGCTCTATTACCTGCTGATCATGTTTAAAATAAGGGAAAGTAATAGGTTTACCCTGCTGACCGTGTTTAGTCTGAATGCGCTGATTTTTACGCCTTTTATCTCAAGCGATTTGTTGGGTCGGTATGCGTATGATGTATTACAGCACTTTCGGATCCTTAGTATTTCAACGGTAGGGTTATGCCTGTTACTCGCCCTCTGTAGCGCAACCAAGCTCCGATCGAAACTACTGTATGTTAGCTGATGCCTGTCAATCCGTGTTAATCCATGACTTAATTTGTACACGTTTTTTGGAAAGGTCTACTTGCCTCCGGTATCGAACGTACCGTTCTCCTATTCCAGCGCAAACGAAATGGGCAAATTAAATTTCACCCGAACGGCCCGGCCTGACTGCTTACCGGGTTTCCATCGGGGCATCTTTTGCATGACCCGGATGGCCTCTTCATCGCAGCCAAAGCCAATCCCTTTCAATACCTGTAAATCGGTCAGGCTGCCGTCTGTGTTAACCACGAAGCTAACATAAACCCGGCCTGAGACACCGGCTGAAGCCGCTGCCCGTGGGTAGTGTAGATTGTTACCCAGAAAGATTCGTAAGGCCTCCATGCCGCCGGGAAATTCAGGTTGTTGCTCGACAATCACAAATTCAGTTTCAGCTTTGGACTCGATTTCAAGCGCTTTTTCCTGTACCGTTGGGGCTTTTGTTTCCGGGGCCGCAATCACTTCCACATCACCCGTACCTTCGGCGGTTTCGGTACCGGACGTAGCCTCCTTAAAATCCTCTACCGTAGGCGGCAACGTTTCTTCGACTACATCGGCTTCGGGCATCACAACGAGCGGCAAGTTGCGCACTGTATTGACGGCTGGTGCCTGCTCCGCAGGTGGGATGATAAGGGGTTTTTCAGCGGGGGGCTCGGCAAGCTTTGTCAGCGTTACCTCTTTCATGGACAGCTCGCTATTCACTAAATTTTCAGGCCAGAACCGGGCGTAAAGCGTGGGAGCGGCCAGCGCGGCCAGGAACAAACCGATGCCCAATCCTACGGCACGGGTGATAATTGACCGGTATTGCTGACGTAATACGAACGCACCGTAAGCCCGGTTGCGGTTCTGAAAAATAATCTCGTCGTAGGAGAGCGCGACGGTCTCTGGAGCGTTGACGTGAAGCATGAGCTTGTGGGTTTGGTTTGTAACGCAAGGATGTTCACGGTGCCTAAATTCCACAAAATCAGTTGACGGGAACCTGTCCTTTATCTAGGGTATCAACGTCTTCTCAGAATTAAACGCAGACCAAATCTGTTCCCTGTTCACCTAGTGCCGCTGCTGATTATCGATCCCTTATACGAACATGAAACTGGAGCGTTTTCTTCCCACTGAGCAATTAAGGCCATACGTTAAGGCGTTCATAGTCATTGATAGTGAACAGGGTATGATCAATCGAATCCTGCCCGATACGTCGATTGTGCTGGCGTTTCGCTATAAGGGGATTGTGAGTTACGGAGATGGACAGGATAAAACATACTTGCCGGTATCCGTAGTTACCGGGCTACGTAGCTCACTCCGTTTGATTGACTATGCCAGGGAAACCGCTACGTTGCTGGTTGTCTTTACCGAAGGAGGTGCCGCAGCGTTTTTCAACGAATCACTGCACGAACTGTTTGGCGTTAGTGTGTCACTTGATGAGTTTATACAGCGCCGGTTTGTGAGCGAACTGGAAGAGCAGTTAGCTGAAGCCACTGATAATCAGCAACGTATCAAACTGGTAGACCGATTTCTGCTGGCAAGACTGAACGAACAGCAGAACGATAAACTCATTGCGAAAGCCATTCAGCAGATTCAGCTTGCTAACGGCGCTATCCGAATAAATGATTTAATAACGGCTTTCTCCATCAGCCGGGACCCTTTTGAAAAGCGTTTCCGGCGCGCCGTGGGAACATCGCCCAAACAGTTTTCTACGATTGTTCGACTACGGACGCTTATTCATCAGCATTCTCCCACTCAACGTTTAACTGAGACCGCCTACAAGGCCGGATACTTCGATCAGGCTCATTTTATAAAAGACTTCAAGATGTTCACCGGCGAGGTGCCGCACCTTTTCTTCAAGGGAGGACCGTACTGGTAAATCAGTGATTTTTTACAATTATCAGCGTTCTCATCAGCCTAGTTTTGTGATAGTCAATCCGGTAGTGTTTGACCAAAAACAGAACTATGACGATCATGAACGAGTACATCTTTTTGGTGAGGTTCGGTATGCAAAATAGCTTAACACCCGCGCAACAAAAGCTAAATACAGAAAGCTGGGGTAAGCTGATTCAGGATTGGAAAAACCAGGGCGTTTTTGCGGGAAGTAGCCTCATAACCAAGCCTGGCGTCCTGATTTCAGGGCCGGAACGCGAAGTAAATCAGGGATTTGTGGCTGATGCTGATTTCAGAGTGGTAAGCATTATTCGCGTAACAGCCGTTGATATGGAGGCCGCCGTGGACATGGCAAAGTTATGTCCACCCCTCAATTTTGGCGGTACCGTTGAGATTAGAGAAGCGCAGCCCAGTCCGTTTTCGGCAACCTAGTTAAAGTTGTTACCAATAACGTAGTATTTTTTGCCCGGCCGCACTGGTACGCTGGTGCGGCCGGGCAAAAAAATGACCAGGGGTAGTCCCAGTACTACCGATTTGCTAACGTCACGTAGTCTTTCACTTCCAGGATTCGTTTTTCGTAACCCTGCGTTGCCGTTTTGATCATTGCCAGCCCTAGCTCATGCAAGGTGGAAAAGCCAGCCGGGTAAAGGGCACGGCCAATGGGGTATAGCCAGGCCAGATATCGGTAATAACTCTTCACGTTTTTCTGGCCCGGAACCGCTTTCAAAAAGCCTGGCCGGAACATATAGGCATTTTTGAATAGGCGCATCAGCGCATTCTCGGTAGCGCCTTTCACCCGTGCCCACGCCAGCCGCCCCTTTTCGGTACTATCGGTGCCCGCGCCAGAAACGTAAGTAAATGTCATGTCTGGACTCAGTTTTGCCAGCGTATTGGCTACGTTCAGGGTAAGGTCATATGTCAGGCGCTTATACTCCTCGTCACTCATACCCACTGACGATACACCCAGACAGAAAAAACAGGCATTGTAACCCGTCAGTTGCGGTTCAATGGGAGCCAGGTTAAAGAAATCTCCGTGAATGATTTCTCTTAGTTTAGGGTGCGATACGCCCCCCGGTTTTCGGTTGATGACCAGTACCTGCTCAACATCAGGATGATTCAGGCATTCGAGCAAGACACCTTCGCCCACCATTCCGGTAGCGCCGGTTATTATCGTTTTGATTTTCATGGAATACGTACTGGATAGGTAGCCACGACGAATGACCGCCTTTTTGAACTGAATAAATGTACCGGGTTGACCGACACCATCCAAATTAGCCCAAATAAGTAGTTTACATACCAGCCAGACACTTGTTTTTGTTCCCGTCTGAGCCCTGAAAACAAAAAGGTTTACGTAACGTCATGGCGAATACAAACATAGATAACCACAACTTCGATGCGATTGTGGTCGGATCGGGGATCAGTGGAGGATGGGCGGCTAAAGAATTGACGGATAAGGGCCTGCGAACACTGCTTCTCGATCGGGGACGTAACGTGCAGCACGTAACAGACTACCCCACGGCGATGCTGAATCCCTGGGAGTTTGAACACCGGGGGGAGGTATCGCTTCAGACGAAACAAGCCTACTCGGTGGCTAGCCGGAATTATGCGTTCAACGAAGGAAGTTCACTGTTCTACGCCAGCGACAGCGACCATCCCTATGTGCAGGAAAAGCCCTTCGACTGGATTCAGGGCTATCAGGTGGGTGGGCGGTCGCTCCTGTGGGGACGGCAAACCCAGCGCTGGAGTGACTTTGATTTCAGCGGCCCCGCCCGCGATGGTTTCGCCGTAGACTGGCCCATTCGCTACGTCGACCTGGCGCCCTGGTACAGCCATGTGGAGCGGTTTGTCGGGATTTCGGGCAACCGCGATGGGCTGTCCACGCTGCCCGATGGCGAGTTTTTGCCACCTCATGAAATGAGCTGTGTAGAGACGTATTTCAAACAGAAAATGGGGCAGCATTATCCCGACCGACCGGTTATTATGGGCCGGGCCGCTCACCTGACCCAACCGAATCCCATTCATACCAAACAGGGTCGGGCTCGCTGCCAGCATCGGACGCTATGCGAGCGGGGATGTCCGTTTGGAGGCTATTACAGCAGCAATGCGTCTACCATTCCCTGGGCTTTGAAAACCGGCAAGCTTACGCTACGTCCCGATTCGGTCGTGCATTCCATTATTTATGATCCTGTAAAAGCGAAAGCCACGGGTGTGCGGGTGATCGACGCGCATACCAAACAGATGACTGAATACTACGCTCGTGTGTTGTTTCTCAACGCATCGGCCCTGAACACCAATAAGATTTTACTCAATTCCACTTCCAGTCGATTCCCGAATGGACTGGGCAATGACCATGGCTTACTGGGTAAATTCATCGCGTTTCACAGCTACCGGGGGCGTGTTGCAGGCCAGTATGCCGGTTTTGCCGACACCACTACTTCGGGGCGACGACCCAACAGCAGCTATCTGCCCCGATTCCGGAATGTGATTCACCAGGAGACCGACTTTCTGCGGGGCTACGCCGCTACATTCTCAGCGGGTCGATCTTCGCAAGCCGACCAGAGTGGCTTAGGTGCTGATTTGAAAAGACGTCTGACAAGCAACACACTTGGCCCCTGGTCGGTGCAGTCGAGTATGATGGGCGAAACCATCCCCAAAGAGATCAGCACGGTTCGGCTTGACCCGACGCTGAAAGATCCCTGGGGGATTCCGCAATTGAGCGTGTCGGTGGCCTATGATGAGAACGACGAGAAAATGCTACGTGATTTCTTCGAACAGTTAACAGAGATGTATGAGCGGGCCGGTTTCACGGATATAAAACAGATCGATACCGGGCGAATTCCGGGCAGTGAAAATCACGAAATGGGTGGCGTCCGGATGGGTCGCGACCCAAAAACGTCGTTGCTCAACAAGTGGAATCAGCTTCATACCTGTACCAATGTATTCGTGACTGATGGTGCCTGCATGACCTCCACCTCGACCCAGAATCCATCGCTGACTTACATGGCGTTAACGGCTAGAGCCGCCGATTATGCCGTCCGACAATTGAAAGCTCGAAATCTATAATCGACCTACTTTTTATGCCCTTACTGACGCGTCGATCTGCCCTAAAAACTACGGTTGCGGGATTGGCAACTGCGATGCTGGGACCCGTAATGGGTTTCGATACAAAGAAACCTCAACTCTCTTTTTCGACCCTTGGCTGTCCTAAATGGGATATGGACACGATTCTGAAAACCGCTGTTAAAAGTGGCTATCAAGGTGTCGAGTTTCGAGGGTTGCAGGGGGAATTGGACTTGATCAAATGTCTGGAATTTAGTACGGCGGCCCGGGCAAAGGAGACACGCGACCGGTTTGCGAGTCAAGGCATACGTATCTGCAATTTAGGTTCGTCTGCCCAATTGCATCACGCTGATGTGCAAAAACGAGCTCAACATCTGGACGGTGCCCGGCGATTTATCGACCTGGCGCAGCAACTCAACTGCCCGTACGTGCGGGTATTTCCCGATCAGCTCCCGCCCGATCAACCCCGGGAGAAAACGCTTCAACTCATCAGTGAGGGCTTACTGGAGTTAGGCAAATACGCCAAAGATAAATCGGTCACGGTGTTGCTCGAATCACACGGCGAACTTACCCGAAGTGACCTGCTGGTCCAGATTTTTCAATCGGCCAGTCATCCAAACGTTGGGTTGATCTGGGATATCGTCAACATGTGGGTCGATGCGAAGGAAGCCCCTAAAACGGTCTACGAAAAATTGCATACCCACATCCGGCATGTGCATGTGAAAGACGTCCGAATCGTGGGCGATGCCCATCAGTACGTTCTACTTGGCAAAGGTGAGGCTCCTCTTCGCGAAGCGATCGATGCCCTCAAAGCCGGGGGCTATGGTGGGTATTACAGTTTTGAATGGGAGAAACTCTGGCATCCCGAAATTGAAGATCCAGACGTGGCAATTCCTAACTACCCGACTGCCATGAAGGCGTATTTTTAATTGATTTTGTCATGCTGACGCAGCCGGTGCCGATGCATGACAAAATCAATTAGCCTTAAGGGACTGTCTAAAAATTAGTTTTTAAGCTGTTTCACCCCTAAATCCCCTAAAGGGGACTTGGTTTAACGATGAGTAAAGTCCCCTTTAGGGGATTTAGGGGTGAAACAGCCTGATGAAAAGGAGATTTACAGACCTAAAGGAATGTTTTTAGACACTCTCTAAGACAAAAGTTTCTTTACCTATATTGTCTTTCAATCCGCTTATTTCCAGTGACTAAACCAGTCAATCCTATGCGAGGCCTCTTTTTTGCACTATACTTAACCCTGCTCCTGGCACCCTGCATCCCGCTACTGGCCCAGGATCTGGTCAGCAATCGCCAGCGGGACATTGTCTTCAAATCGGTTAATGTAATTCCGATGGACCAGGAGCGGGTCCTTGAAAATCAAACGGTTGTCGTGAAAGACGGTAAAATAACCGCGCTCGGTACCGATGGGAACGTGAAATATGGTAAAGACGCGTTGGTGGTCGATGCAAAGGGCAAATTCCTGACACCCGGCTGGGCCGAAATCCACGCGCACGTGCCACCCATCGACGATATCGAGCCGATGAAAGAGGTGTTGATCCTGTACCTGGCGAACGGCATCACGACCATTCGGGGGATGCTCGGCCATCCAAGACATCTGGAACTGCGTAGTAAAATTAACAGCGGTGAAATTCTCGGCCCACATTTCTACGCAACGGGTCCATCGTTCAATGGACAAACCGTAAAGACGGCGGAACGCGGTGCCGAGATGGTACGCGAACAGAAAGCGGCTGGTTACGACTACCTGAAATTACACCCCGGTCTTACGAAAGAAACCTTCCCGGCCATTGCCAAAACTGCTAACGAAGTGGGCATTCCGTTCGTGGGGCACGTATCGTTTAATGTGGGCGTCTGGCGGGCAATTGATGCGGGCTATTCCTCCATCGATCATTTAGACGGCTTCGTTGAGGCCCTTGTGCCGCGATCCGATACGCTGGCGGAGCCGGAAACGGGCTTATTTGCTTCCTGGATTGCCTACCGGGCTGATGAAAGCCAGATCCCTAAATTAGTGAACGGATTACGCGAAAAGCATATCCGCGTGGTGCCTACGCAGGCACTAGCCGAGCGCTGGCTTTCGCCCCTGCCGGCCGATGCGTTTACGAACGATCCGGAGATGAAATACATGAAACCCGAGCAGGTGAAGGGCTGGGAGAACACAAAAAAGGGCTATCTCGACAACCCGAATTTCTCGAAAGAACATGCCGAAAAACTGATTCAGATTCGCCGGAAGTTGATTTTAGCCTGTCAGAAAAATGGCGTTGAGCTGTTGCTGGGCTCCGATGCACCCCAAATATTCAACGTACCTGGCTTCTCCATTCATCACGAAATGAAGTACATGGTCGACGCCGGATTGACGCCTTACGAAACACTACGTACGGGCACGGTTAACGTAGCATCGTACCTAAAAAAACCGGATTCCGGCACGATCAAGACGGGTAACGTATCCGATCTGGTCTTGCTCAGTGGTAACCCGTTAAAGGACATCACCCAAACCAAAAATATTGAGGGTGTGATGATTGGCACCAACTGGCTATCAAAAGATTACATCCAAAAGGAACTTAAAAAACTGGAGAAGCAATGATTTTTCGAGAGGATGAACAGGGTTTTAGCCTTCAGTTATTTACGCCTAAAATCCTGTTCATTCGGTAAATCTGTCCATACAGATGCCTCCATTCACCTGCGTAAAAATTGACGGCAAATCTATTCCTGCTCCAGCTTTACTTTAAGTGCTTCCAGCTCACGTTTTTTTACGCTATACAGGCGGTGTTCCCAGCCGCTGGCAAAATAAGTGATACCAAAAAAGATCAGTAGACACAGTGATAGCCAAACCGATTTCCCGCTTTCCCAAAAGCCCAGCAGACTCAGGAGGCCAATCGGTACTATGTTCCATCGCATTAATTGGGACAGACGAACCTGGTAGGTGGCCATTGATATCGCATGGTTGAGTTCGCCGAGCAGCGAACGATCAAATGTATCGCCACTTTTTAGTCGGCGAATCCGACTCACCAGCACATACAAAGCGGTCCCGAGCATCCAGGCCGACATGAGGTACAACGACAGGTTTGTCGGCGGATTAAAATAATTCAGTCCGAGCACAAGGCTTCCAGCGCCCATATTCACTGCCACCAAGAGTAACTCGCTAAAATTGGCGATATGGCTTACCTTTTCCTTCTTCACCAGAATGCGCTTGTGTAAGGCCGTTTCATTAATAACCCAGCGTGACTCATGAGTTTGGGAATCCCAGATTTTTTGCAGTTCGTCAAATTCCATAGTGGTCCTGTTGTTTAGATTTCGTGATAAGCTGTTTTTTAATTCGATTGATTTTCACCCCAACATTTGATTCCGAGATACCAACGATCGTAGCCATCTCTTTGTAGCTGAACCCATCCAGCAGCAAGAGCGTAATGGAGCGATCGACTTCATCGAATTTGTAAATTTCCTCGTAGAGCCATGTCAGGCGTTCGTCAATCTGAACTTTGGTTTCTTGTAAAATAGCCTGTACGTTGTCGAGCGTTTCCTGAGCTTCCGTATGTTTCCGCTCTTTACTCACCCATTTCAAGGCCGTATTGAGCGCTATACGATAGATCCAGGTGGTATTGGACGATTGTTGTCTGAACGCGGGAATGGAGCGCCATACCTGAATAATGATCTCCTGGAAAAGATCGTCCTGATCCATGGCAGTTACAGCATAAGCGCGCACGACTTTAAACATGAGCGACTTATAGCGGCTAAGCCACGTGTCAAAAATATGATTCTGTTCGATTTCACTCATGAGCCCGCTATTTAGTCTATTAGTACTCAACAGAGACTGAATTCTTACACGCGGACGAATTTTTTGAGCGGAACGATTGGCAGACTGTTAATACTATTTACCCGCGCGATAGGCCCGGATTCGACTAAGCGACTGCGGTTTAAAATTACCCGGCAGTCTCCGGAAATCGTTGAAACCCGTCAGCCTGTTGTTTCGTTAGTTCGATCAGTTGCTCCAGTTGTTTTTTGAGGTCTGCTAACGTAGTAACCAGCTGATTTTCCACCTCCTAAACCCCTATCTAGGGTTTTCCCTAAATTTCGACAGCGTTGGGTTTTCACTATTCTACATACCTACCCAATAGTCCTATTTTTGCCAAACAAAATTCTATTTAACAAGATCAGGGCACGAACCTATTGAATTTTCAGCTGGTTATTTTTCAATAAGGCAAGATGCCAAAGCGGTGTTTCTGCACCTAACAAAAGCGTTTTTTAATGATACGAGTACTAATAGCGGATGACCATAATGTTTTTGTTGAGGGCATCGAATCGCTTATTACAGGAGCGCCGGATATTAAAGTAACCGAGCGCTGTTATACGGTCAAATCGGTTATAGAACGCTTGAGTCAGACGACTGTCGATGTGGTGTTACTGGATATTTCATTTCCACAAGTCGACGATGGCCTGGGCCTTTGCGAACACATAACCCGTACCTATCCCAACACAAAAGTGGTAGCCCTAACCATGCACGATGATGCGAGTCTGATTAAACGAGTCGTAAAAAAAGGCGCTAAAGGTTATTTGTTGAAGAATACAACGAAGAATGAGCTATTACAGGCGATCCAGACGGTATACCATGAGAAGCAATATTTCAATGACATTATCATGCACATTCTGCTGAATGATGGCCCGAAGACGCGCAAATCGACAGCTGGAGTTGGTGTCAAGCCGAACCTGACACCCCGCGAATCAGAAGTGCTGACACTCATCGCTCAGGGTCTCACAACACAGCAAATGGCCACTCAATTGTTTGTAAGTGCCAAAGCCGTCGAATTTCACCGCAGTAGTTTACTGCTGAAGTTCGGCGTTCCGAACACGGCCTTGCTAATCAAGAGTGCCATGGAAATGCAGTATATTGATTGATAGACGCTTAGCTGTGATAACTACGTTACGAAAGCCATGTTCTACTTTACCCGTGTGTTCAACATGGTGGTTAACTATTTTTTTGCTTTTTAATACATACAGTGGCGTTCAACCGGTAAAGGCTTCATCGGAGTCTGGGGCAATTGATACGTTAAAACAGGAAATTAGGCAGTTTATTCAAGACAAAAAATATGGAAAGGCGGCAAATGCATACGATCGGTTAGGCGGACTGTACCACCAGCACTATGGGTACAATAAATACACCATGGACTCCTACCTGAATGGCTTAAAATATTACAGCCTGATGGGCGATTCTTTGGGGTATTATAATGAGCACATCGTTATTGGTGATTACTACACGCATGATTACTTCATGCAGTCGTATGCGGAGAAGTACCTGCGGAAAGCCCAACAATATTTTGAGCGAACCCATACTATCCCTAAAGTCATCGAATGCCGACTGGGATTGGCCAATATCGCTCAGAATAAAGAGCCAATGCCCGCCGATCTGCTGACTCAACTGCGCGAAACCGAGCGATTGAGCAGCCAATACAAACAGGCGTATTCACAGGCTTATGCCATGAATCTGCTGGCCAATACCTATTCACGCGTCAAGAAACCTGATTCAGCCGATTATTTCGCTACGAAGAGTCTGGCTATGTCGCGTCAGTTGAACGTTAAGTGGCTCATTGCCCTGAATTACTTTTACCTAGGCATCGTCGAACAGTTCCGCAATCATTCGGCGGAAGCGATTGCAAACTATCAGAAGAGTTTTGACCTGGCTGAAGCAGAGCATAACCTGTCTATGTTACGGGAATTATCCCGACATATGGCCGATAGCTACTCCCGAATGGGTGATAATAAAAACGCGTATGCAGCCTCGTTAAAGGCACTTGATTTCACGAACCAGTTTTACACGTCGGAGCAGACGAAAAGCATTCGATTACAGGAGCTTGATAGTCAGATAAAAACCCTGGCCGTTGAGAAACAACTGATTGAAGAGCAAAGCCACAACCAGCACGTACTGAATTCCATGCTGGCGATTGGCCTGCTGATCAGCGTGTTAGGCGTAGGAGCTTTGGTATTTCTGCGACGCCAGCAAAAGTTGATCGCGCATCAGGAAACGGTTATTGCCCGGCAACAGATTCGGCAATTAGAGCTAAAATCGCTGCGGGCCATGATTGAGGGGCAGGAAGGCGAACGGAGCCGCATTGCCCGTGACCTGCATGATGGCCTGGGTATTCAGCTATCCAGAATCAAGCTGTTCGTTGAGGCACATCAGGAACAATTGCCCTTGTCAGTGAAAGAACCTTTGAACCAGTTTTTAGATGAAGCCTGTACTGAAACCCGGCTGATTTCCAATGATTTGCGGCCCTATGCATTATCTACGTTTGGCCTTATGCCAGCCCTGGAAGACTTGGTACAAAAGCTTAATCTGGTTAATCAGACCAACCTGATTCTGGAACATTACGGTGAAGTTCCAGAGCTGGGCGACGAAGCCTCTGTTATGATCTACCGGGTTGTACAGGAGTTATTGAATAACGCCCTTAAACACGCCCATGCTCAGACGATTACGGTGCAAATCATGACCAGCGACGAAACTACATTGATCAGCGTCGATGATGATGGGCGGGGGGCAGATTTCGAGAATATACCGCCAAAAGGCAATGGCATCGCCAATATTAAATCACGCATTGCTTACCTGGGCGGGCAGGTTATGTGGCAGAGTGAAGCCGGGAAAGGCACCTCTGTCATGATTTCGCTGCCCATGCAGAAGTTACTTAAAGCTACACCAGTCATCAGTTAAGTACCAGTACGTCCGACTGAAAATCAGTCAGCCTGTCTGGTATAATCAGAATTATCTACTAAGTCTATTGTTTAAATTAACTCTCAATTTTTCATGATTAAACATGTGCTTTCGGGGGCTTTCTTCCTGAGTAGCTGGATAGTTGTCCAGGCACAGGAGCAAGCCAGTACTCGTGCAGCTATGGCCAAAAACCCGCCTGCACTGGCAACCATAAAATCGGCAACAGCCAGCACCAATTCACTAGCCGATACAAAGGCGCTGATCAAGGGGGTGGTGTCTGACGAAAAAGGAAATACGCTACCGGGCGCAACCGTATCGGTCAAAGGCACCACGGCGGGAACCACAACCGATGTAGAAGGCCGGTTCTCGATCAATATGCCAGCCGGAGCGAAAGTGCTGGTGATTTCCTTTATCGGCATGAAAACGCAGGAAGTTGAGGTGGGTGCGCGAACCAATCTGAACATTACGCTCCAAACGGCCGACCAGTCGCTGGATGAGGTGGTCGTTCGGATCGGCTACGGCACCGCCAAACGGTCGGATGTTACGTCGTCGATCACGACGGTGAAAGCAGCTGATTTAAAAGACATTCCGGCGGCTGGTATCGATCAGCTACTTCAGGGAAAAGCCGCCGGGGTAACCGTCACCAGCAATGGTGGACAGCCCGGTGGTGGCGTCTCGGTTAAAGTGCGTGGCGTTACGTCGATCAATAGTAATGACCCCTTGTTTGTCATCGACGGGGTGCCGTTTGTAGGCGGCAATACGTCGAATAGCACGGGCTATGCCGGCCTGGGCGGGGGAGATGGTCAGACGGGTAATAGCGTGATGGCCATGCTGAACCCGAACGACATCGAGAGCATCGACGTATTGAAAGATGCCTCAGCCCAGGCTATTTATGGCTCACAGGCGGCCAACGGGGTCATTCTGGTCACCACCAAAAAAGGCAAATCAGGCGAAGGCAAGATCAACTATGAAATGTATACGGGCGTTTCGGAAGTAGCCCGGCGGCTGGATCTGATGAAGTTACCGGATTTTGCCCGGTACCAGAACGAAGTCCTGCCGATCATTGGCAACCCTGTAGCCGATGAGTTTAAAAACCCCGATCTGTTGGGCAACGGTACCGATTGGCAGGAGGCTATGTTCCAGCATGGCAAAATAAACAATCACCAGCTGAGTTTTTCGGGCGGTAAAGACCGGACGACCTATTACCTCTCGCTCAATTATTTCGATAACAAAGGCATATTGCTGGGATCGGATTTTAAACGGTATGCGTCTCGTTTCAGCCTGGATACCCAGTTGAAAAGCTGGGCCAAAGTGGGGATTAGCGCCAACGTATCACGTAGTATCCAGAACGTATCGCTGGCCGATGCCGCCGAAGGAACCATCTGGTGGGGCGCTTCGACCAGCCCACTGACGCCGGTGAAAAATATTGACGGAACCTGGGGCGGTGGCCAAACAGTGGGGGGCGTCCAGTATAATGGGTCAAACCTGGTCGGCAACAGCCAGTTCCGGGGTAATACCAAAACCTCGAACAATATTTTCGGTAGCCTGTACGCCGAGTTGCAGTTCACGAAGGACCTGTCGCTTCGGAACGAACTCTCTTACTCGCTGGGGCAGGACAACAACGTTGCCTTCCAAAAGGCAGGTAACGTTGGTAGTACGTCGTTTCGCAGCAAATTGATTGACTCCCGTTCGGACAGCTATTACTGGTCGCTCACCAATTACCTGAGTTACAACAAAAACCTCAGCAAACATGGGATTCAGGCAACAGTAGGCCATCAGGTACAAAACTCGTATTATCAGTCTATCTCGGGAACCAAAGTGGATTTGCAGGCCAATATTTTCGACCTCAACACGGGTAGTGCCGATCAAACTACCTGGGGCCTGGGCGGGGGCAAAGGCCAGTGGGCCATGGAGTCTTATTTTGCCCGGGCCAACTATACGTATGATGATCGATACTCGCTGTCGGCTAGTTTCCGAACGGACGGTTCGTCGAACTTTGGCCCAAATAACCGCTGGGGCTACTTCCCGGGCGTTTCGGCTGGCTGGACGATCTCGAACGAGAAATTCATGAAAGGGCCCATCGCCAATGTCCTGAGTTACGCCAAATTACGGGTAGGATACGGTGTGGTTGGTAACCAGAACTTCCCCGGTGGGGCGCCCAATCCAGCCTACGTTGGCGCGGTGCAATTCTTCTCCGGCCCGGTGGGTTTCGGCTCATCGAATATGATCAACGGCATTCCCAACCCGGACCTGAAATGGGAGTCCGTCAAAACGGCCAACGCCGGGGTTGATCTGGGCTTCTTTAACGGACGTATTGACGCGACGATTGATGTCTATAAGAAAGTGACGTCCGATATGATCATTTTCCTGACCGGCCCCAATCTGATTGGCGTGGGCGACCAGTGGGACGATTTGAAAGCTCCCCTGGGTAATGCCGGCCAGATGACCAACACGGGTGTCGACATTGGCCTGACAACCACGAACATCAAAAACGATAAATTAAGCTGGAAGTCAAACGTCGTGGTTACGCAATTCACTAATCGCTACGATAAGGCAGCGAGTGCGGCCTCGGCACTGGATGGTAAGGTGTATTACAACAACTACCTGATTACGCACACCACGCCCGGCAGTCCGGTGGGTTCATTCTGGGGATTAAAAACGGATGGTTTATTCCGTACGCAGGCCGAGCTGGACGCCAGTCTCCCGCAGTTTGGCTACAAGGTGAACCAGACCGAAACCTGGCTGGGTGATGTTCGCTTTAAGGATATCAATGGCGATGGCAAGATTGACGCGCAGGATTATACGTTCATTGGTAGTCCATTGCCGAAATTCAGCTGGGGCTTTACGAATACCCTCAATTATGGCGACTTCGATTTCTCGTTGTTCCTACAGGGCAGCCAGGGGGCCAAAGCGTTCAACTTTCTGCGCTGGCAGTTGGAGGGGCTCAATAATGCCTACACCAACCAGCTAAACACCGTAACGGATCGCTATACCGACGCCAACCCGAACGGCGCCTTGCCCCGGTTTACCAATACGAATAAGAACAACACGGCCATGTCGGACCGCTACGTTGAGGACGCATCCTACTGGCGTATTCAGAATATTACACTGGGTTACCGACTGCCAAAAACGCTGGTGAGCAAAGTGCACGTATCGAACCTGCGGATTTACGGGACGATTCAGAACCTGAAAACATTCACCAATTACTCGGGCTACGACCCTGAAATCGGCGCTTTTAACAACAGTATCAAACTGATGAATGTAGACACCGGCCACTATCCAAACCCACGTACGTTCACGATAGGTGCTAATCTGCAATTCTAAAATTAAACTTACCCCCAACCCCTAAAGAGGGCTTCAGTTGATCTCTGAGGCAGGGCAAGCCCCCTTTAGGGGGTTGGGGATAAAAACTAAAGACATGAAAATCAAGCCATTATATGCCCTGATTCTTCCGGCGGTGCTGTTGTCCTCCTGCTCGAAAGATTTCATTGACCGGCCTTCGCTATCGGGCACCACAACCGGAAACTATTACAACAATGCCGACGAAGTACGGGCCGCCACCAGTACGCTCTACAGCGGCCTGCCCTGGCGCAATTACGAAAGCCGGGCGCAGGATGCCATTGGCGACGTAATGGGTGGAAACATGTTTACCTACACCGATGTCGAATACCTGAACTTCTCGGTCTCATCGGCCTCTGATCGCGTTGGCGCGGCCTGGGGTGCGTTTTACAAGATCATTGGCTATGCCAACGTCATGATGAAAACGTTTGAAGAGAAGAAAGCCGCTGGTGGGGGTGCGGCCTACCTGGACCCGGCCATTGCCGAATGTCATTTTATTCGGGGTACCCTGTATTTCTACATTGCCCGTACCTGGGGAGCTGCGCCGATCATTACGGATCCGGGTGCTACGGCTCTATCTGGCAATTTTAACATCCCGCGCTACCTGCAAAAAGACGTGCTTCGGTTTGCGCTCGACGAATTAAAACTGGCCGAAACGGGATTACCCGAATCGGACGTATCGGGCCGGTTGACGAAATATTCGGCGAAGGGTATGATGGCCAAGCTGTATCTGTATAACAAGGATTACGCAAACGCGAAGGCGAAAGCAGAAGAGGTTATCAATTCGGGCAAGTATACGCTGGTGGACGATTACATGGGTATGTTCACCAAAATGAGCCAGAACAATAACGCGGAAACCTTATTCTCGATTCAACACCAACTGGCAGGCGACCCCTGGGGAACGGGCAACATCAAAAATCCAGACCGGGGTGCCGGTGCCTTGCGTACCGCCGAAGCCGATGCCTGGGAAATGTATGTTCCTTCCCTCGATCTGCTGAAGGAATATGAGTTTGGTGATTTGCGCCGGAAATGGTCGGTGATGGAACAGGGCTGGTCGAACCTGAACTGGAAACCCCAACGCGCCAATGCGCCTAAATACAACGCATTCATGGCCAATGGCTTTAAGTATGATACGTTGCAGCCTACGGAAGATGGTGGTAGTTTGAGTCCTACGCGTTCTAACATTGTCAAGTACTTTGCCGGTCCCGGGAAAAGTTTTGGCGGTGAAGCCGTTTTAGGTCAGAATTCGGGCAACAATGTTGTGCTCCTGCGCTATGCCGACATCCTGTTGATTTACGCCGAGGCTACGTTGGCGGGTGCCGCATCGACCACCGATGCCAAAGCGCTCGACGCACTGAATAAAGTAAGGAGCCGGGCCGGCCTGACGCCCAGAACATCCTTTACACTCGACAATATCCTGCACGAACGCCGGGTCGAGTTTGCCTTCGAGGGCGACTACTGGTACGATATTCAGCGGCAGGGATTCGCCAAAGCGAAGTCGATTATTGAGAAGCAAAACCGGGGAACGGTGACGGGATCAAACTACGTCACTACGTTCACAGAAGACAAAATGTTTCTGCCAATCCCGGCGGGTGAGATCGTCCAAGACCCTGAACTGGGAAAAGATCCGGTGCCTTATTACAACTAATTCCCCACAAGCAATCCGATGAAATTGACTAGATTAAATCGCATAGCGGGCTTATTCTTTCTGACGATAGTAACCGCTTTCTCGATAAGCTCCTGCACGAAAGATACGGACGGAAGCCCCCAGATTGCCCCTGGCAACCCCGTCGCTACCAGGCTCATGCCGGACTCGGCGGCTGGTGGATCACTGGTGACCCTCACTGGCACCGGACTGGGAGACATTCGCAGTATCGTTTTTGAAAAAGGGAACGTGCCCGCCGGATTTCAGTCCACACTTAATACGGAAGGGGCCATTCTTTTTCGGGTACCTAGTGAGGTGTTGGGCGGTATGCAGAACATTATTTTCACCAACAGCGCGGGCAACACCCTGAAGGTTCCGTTCAAAGCGCTGGCGTATCCAACCGTGGCGTCGGTCTCAAATTATAATTTCACAAAAGGCACCGTCATCACCCTCACGGGCAACAACTTCGACGACGTTACGGCCGTTACGCTGACGGACTCGGTCAAAGGGATTTCGGACCCCGTAACGGTTGTCTCCAAAGCAAAAACGCAGTTGGTCGTCCAGATGCCGGCTTCGTCATTGAACCGGGCGAACCTTCGGATAACAAATGGCACCGGGCGAATGACTTCCCCGCAGGAATTTGTGAATGTCGATAAAGCCTACCAAGTCTTTACGGATGCGTATGGAACTGGTTTCCAGGATGCTTCCTGGGGAGATGCCGGTGCTGTATCGACCAAAGAGTTTGCTTCAGGAACGGCATCCGTTGGTAAAAACTTTCAGAAAGGCAACTGGCATTTGATCGCGTTTGCCAACAATTCAACATCAGCTATTCCGTACTCGGCTGAGTATACCTACGTAACGGGTTGGATCAAAGGCGCTTCGGCCGATTATTCGCTTTATCTGACGACGGATGCGGGCAAGGCTGGCTTCGGCGATTTTGTTGAGTCGAATAAAATCAACGTAAAAGCGGGTGTTTGGAACTACTTTAAAATCAAGCTCTCTGACATGGACTTCTGGTTGCCGGGAAAAACCCTTAAGCAGGTCGGCTTCCGGATTCAGGGACCCGATAAACAGGACGAAACGTTCTATTTCGATGACATCATGCTGGTAAAATAAAGGAGCGACACATCTTAACTTCCCGAAAGACTGACACTTTCGGGAAGTTTGTTTAGAGATACATTTTACCCCTATGCCATCACGTTCATTGACTAAATTTACGCAGCCTCTTTATCAGAAATTCCCCGTTTCCTGCCTGGCTATTTTTCTCACATACAGCCTTTCCAACTGCAAAGCGGCTGAGCTGACACCGACAATTGACACGGCACAGAAATCAACAACGCCTGTGCTACCAACCAAGCCAGCAAGTCAACTCATTAACCTCCAGGCTACTCCATCAACAAAAAACCTGTTCACGTATTTGACGAGTCAGTATGGGCGTAAAGTAATTTCGGGGCAACAGGATGATGTGGAATACGTACTGGAGAAAACCGGCAAAGAGCCCGCCATTGGCGCATTCGATTTGATGGATTATTCTCCTAGCCGGGTCCAATATGGTACTATACCAACCCGCACCAGCGAAACGATAATTAATTGGGCAAAAAAGGGCGAAGGCCGGGGTATTATCAGCTTGTGCTGGCACTGGAACGCACCAGCAGATTTGATCAATCAAGCGCCGGATAAACTTTGGTGGAGCGGCTTTTACACCCGCGCGACCACGTTCGATCTGGCAGCCGCGTTGGCCGACAAAGACGGGGAACGCTACAAATTTTTGCTACGTGATATTGATACGATTGCGGTCCAACTCAAAAAATTTCAGGAGGCCGACGTACCCATACTCTGGCGACCCCTGCACGAAGCGCCCGGTGGCTGGTTCTGGTGGGGTGCCAAAGGCGCTGGCCCATTCAAAGAACTGTGGCAGATTCTGTACGACCGACTGACCAACTATCATCAGTTGCACAACCTGATCTGGGTATATACCGGCACGGATACCATCCCTGCGGACTGGTATCCTGGTGATCAGTACGTCGATATTGTGGGGCTGGATGTATACGCTGATTCAACCGCCACGCTGAGCGCTAACTGGAGCAGTACGCAAGCGCAGTTCAATGGCAAAAAGCTGGTTACGCTATCAGAAACGGGTAATTTACCCAATCCTGACAAAATTCGTGGTGTTGGCACGTGGTGGTCCTGGTTTGCGGTCTGGACAGGCACGGACTGGATCAGGAAACAACCGCTTGATCTGCTGAAAGCGGCCTATTCAGATGCTGATGTTATTAGCCGGGATGAACTACCGAACTGGCGGCTTCCCTAACAAGGCGTGTGCAATTCCTCTATACCGTGTCCTATGTTTGTCAAGTCACGCTTCCAGCCGGTCAGGCTACTGCTGTTTATAAGTCTGTTGATGGTCAGCCTTGGCTATGCCGGTCCCCGGCCACAACTAATTGATCCAAATGCCACCAGGGAAACCAAAGCGCTCTATCACAATCTGCACAAACTGGCCCGAAAACATATACTGTTCGGGCACCAACATGCTACCGAATACGGTCATGGGTGGAGTGGCGATTCAGGCCGTTCGGATGTTAAATCGGTGACGGGCTCCCATCCCGCCGTTATTGGCATCGACTTCAGTGGTTTATCGGGTCGATCACCCGAAACCATCGAAAAGACAAAGGCATTGCTGCGAAAACAGATTAGTGATACGTATGACCGGGGCGGAGTGGTTACGGTGGCCTGGCATTTTACCAATCCGGTAACTCCCCAAACGGGTTTCAATTGGAAAGATTCGGTTTCGGCACCGGCGGTAGCTAACCTTATACCGGGCGGATCTCATCATGAGCAGTACAAAACAATTCTAAAAACGCTGGGCAGTCTGGCGGTTTCAGCCAAAGGACGGGATGGCAACCAGGTACCTATGTTATTTCGGCCCTACCATGAACTCGACGGAGGCTGGTTCTGGTGGGGAAAGCCTCACTGTACACCAGAAGATTTTAGAGCGCTCTGGCGGTTCACTGTTACCTATCTGCGCGACAGTTTGGAAGTCCACAATTTCCTTTACACCTTTTCGCCGGATTGCCTCTATAAAACCGAAGCGGAGTATCTGGACCGCTACCCCGGCGATGCATGGGTCGATGTGGTGGGCGTAGATAATTACGCTGATTTCGGCCGTAATGGCCATTACAATCTCCCGGCGGGGATTGCCAAACTCAAGATTGTCTCCAACTATGCCCGGAAGGCCGGTAAACTGGCGGCCTTTACGGAAACCGGCCTTGAGTCTATCCCCGACACGACCTGGTGGACAGGTTCACTACTAAGCGCCTTAAAAGCGGAAAAAGTAAAGCTGGCTTACGTATTGGTCTGGCGAAATGATACACGAAGCCCAACCCATTATTACGCTCCCTATCCGGGGCAGGGCAGCGTTCCCGACTTTTTGCGATTTTACCGGGACGCTTATACGCTGTTCGAAGCTGATCTACCCAAACTCTATCGGCGCAGAAAACTGCTTATTTTTTAACGGTCCTGAACCCAGTACAGTAAGTCAGTAGCCCGCAGGCCAACTATCTTTCACTTTCACAGGTTTAACGGGAAAGAAAGCCGCGCCATTTACCGGCCCTTGCGCATTACAATCGTTTACGATCGCACCGGACTTTCCGTTTAATAGAATACTATGAATCTATCGATTACGGGCTACTCGACAGCTTTGTTCGCAACCTGGTACTTCATCGAAGAACTCCGCTTGCTTTTCGATGCCGGCGACGGAGTGGCTCCTACCCTGCTGCAAAAGTCCCGGAAGATTGACCACATTTTTCTGTCACATGCCGATCGGGACCACCTTACCGGTTTACTACGGCTCAATGAACTCATTGCGCGGGAAGGGCTCCCCCGCCTTTACTTCCCGGCGGA
Organism: Spirosoma jeollabukense; assembly: GCF_054777855.1. Taxonomy (NCBI): domain Bacteria; kingdom Pseudomonadati; phylum Bacteroidota; class Cytophagia; order Cytophagales; family Cytophagaceae; genus Spirosoma; species Spirosoma jeollabukense. The sequence goes on along the minus strand of NZ_BAAHAD010000002.1, from coordinate 1,163,972 downwards.
CGCCCGTTCCATTCCAGCGCTGGAAGATTTCTCAAAGCAGTTCGATACCCGCGTCGGTCAGACAAGCTGGCAGGGATTAGGCCATCAGCAACATGTTTTAATCCAGAAGGACACCTACGTACAGACTCTTCGGAATAACCACGTGGCCATGGCTCAGCCTCAGCAGGTGAAAAGTGTGAGTTATCAGCTCTATCAACTCAAACATAAGCTCAAAGCCGAACTGGCAGGTCTGCCCCAGGCGCAGCTTACCCAGATAGCTCTGGAACATGGTCGGGAAACGATGACCGAGTCGATCCGAACCAATCTGATAGGCTATTCCGGCGATACCCCCGCCGACCAATTGGCACAATGGGATCACACAGGCATCCTGATTCATGAAGCCACCTTTTTACGCCGTGAAGATCTGAAGGAGATAGACCCTACGCGCAACCGTCACAGTACCCTGGAAGAGGTATTAAGGCAGGTGGCTCCCCTGAAAATTGACACCTTGATTCTGGGTCACTTTTCGTCCCGCTACTCCGCCGAGGAGATCGATTTGGCCATCAGGAAATACTGCCGGTACTATAAAGTTCAGATACCTGTTTACCGTTTGTTACCGGGGCAGGTACAGTGGAATATTTTGCAAAGCCAACCAATCAATTAACGAATAACGAAAGGGACTCTGAACGCTTCTGTTACTACGTACCAGCTTAACCTGAAGTCTTTGACGTACAAGCCATCCTGTCATAAACCACCTTCTTTCCTTTCAGCAAAGTCGATTAATTTCTCCTCCATCAAACCTGTAACAGCCACGCTAAAAAGAAGTAAAATCAATCTCGAAAAAACAGTTAGATTATTAATAATCAATTAGTTAACTTTTTACTATTTACTGAACACGGGAGCTATTCGAGGGTTAGTTATGTTATAAATCTGTATGGGTATGCGCCGTTCGGCTCGGTATTTATCCGCTTTTCTACTCCGTTATGACACCTGAATTGTTGCCCCTTTCGTCGGTAAAACCGGACGTTCAACCCCTGATCAAGTCACCTCGTCTGTGGATGCCCAGGCGAGTCGTCTTTACGGCCGACGCCCTCAACGAACCTTATGGACAGGCTATCTACGAGCGCCTTTCAGCCCTTGGCCTGCCCATTGAAGTCGCCAAAAACAACCGCATCACCGGGCTGCGTGGGGCCGATGAGCGGGAGACGTACCGTATTGCCAAAAATACCTTAGCCATTGTGAACGCGCCACCGAGTGCCTTCAAACTCCAGCCCATTCCCCCTTCGGCCGACTGGCAGATGAACCTGGCCGAAGGTTGCCCGGCCCACTGCCATTACTGCTATTTAGCCGGTAGTCTGGCGGGTCCACCCGTCGTGCGGGCCTACGCGAACCTGCCTAAGATGCTCGCTCACACGGCTACCTACGAAGGTACTTACCCACCCAACCGGAGCTGGCAGGGCAATGACGCGAACCGCCCGACCACATTCGAGGTTAGCTGCTATACCGACGTACTGGGCATTGAGCACCTGACTGGTGGTCTGGCCGAGTGCATCCGGTATTACGGAACGCGATCGATGGGTCATCTGCGTTTTGTGTCCAAGTACGACCAGGTGGATAGCCTGCTTGACCTGCCCCATAATGGGCATACCCGCGCCCGCTTCAGCCTCAACGCTGACGTAGTAGCCCGGCGTCTGGAGGGTGGCACAGCGTCGGTAGAGGCCCGGTTGCAGGCGCTCCGAAAACTGGCCCTGCCCAAGGAGTCGGGCGGTGGTGGTTATCCCATTGGCTTGGTCATTGCACCCATCATGCCCATTCCCGATTGGCGCGAACATTACACCATCCTGCTCGACCGCATCGCCGAGGTTATCAATTTTCCCTGCGACATGAACGTTGAGTTTATCAGCCACCGCTTTACCCCTGGTTCGAAAGACGTACTGTTGCAGTGGTACCCGAACACACCGCTGGAAATGGACGAAGCGACGCGGGCCGAAAAGCGCAACAAGTTCGGTGGTACCAAGTACGTGTATCGCCCCGAAGAGATGAAGGAAATGAAGGCTTTCTTCTATGCCGAGTGGCAGAAGCGCTTCCCCGACGCACCTATACTCTACTGGACGTAAGGCAAACGACCCTGTTCATTAAGTAGTAGCAAAACCTTACTGCTTAATGAATTTCACGGTCCGGAGCTGATCGTTTACGGTGGTGTGCAACAGAAAGGTACCCACTGCCTGATGCCGAAGGTCGAAACGCTGCCGTTCTGAACGACCTGCTTTCTGAATGGTAGCCTGCTCGATTAATCGACCACGGGCATCGTATAGCTGCATCCCAATTGATTGATTTTCAGCCCCCGTAATCTCTACCAAAGCCGTTTCGTGCGCAGGATTGCCCAGAACCCGCACCGATAGTTCGGCAGCTGAATCGTCCGCAGCCTGTCTTGCCCGGCCACAGGCGGCCTTACTATTGAACACATACGTAACAACCCGACCCTGTTGACGAGCCCTGAGCAGCAACGGCTGAGCATCGGAGGCCGTACGCAGGGCCGGGTCAACAAATTGATCAGGATTAGTTGTCCAGTCGGTAACCCCACTGGCGGCATACTCGATTGGCGACCCATCTCCTCCCGTACTGTGAAAGGTTATAGCGCCAGTCTGGCAGTTATAGGTCGGGGCAACTAATTTTAACGTATCACCCTGGGCCGTCGGCAGATTTGTACGACAATAAGCACCCAAATCAAAGGAATACCGAACCGTCTGACCGCTTTGTGACGCCTGTATCACAATCACCTTGGGATCGTTGCGTAACGCCTGCTCGACTGTACCAAAAGTATCGGTGCCACTAGTACGCGTGATACCAGGAGCTGTAAACGTAATGGGTGAGCCGTCGCCCCCACTCGTTTGAAATTGAATAAAACCCGTTTGACAGTCATAGATTGGTCGCAACAGGCGAAGCGTCGCAAGCTGGGCTGACGTTCCCAGTTTCAAAATCCAGGTGGCTTTCGCAGCCGTCATTTTTCCCTGTATGTCTCCATCAGTCGACGTCGTGGTACCAATGACCAGGTAGCCGCCATCATCAGTTGGCAGCAAATCAGCCGGCACATCGACCCCTGCCCCCCCAAAGGTTTTAGTCCAGTTGAGCGTAGCCGATATGGAACCGTTTGCAAGCCGAAAGTCACCATTGTTGGTGAGTGCTGTGTCAAGAAAGGTTAGGGTGTTTACGCCGTCACTCGCCAACGAAACGGGCGAATTGAATCCTGGCAGAGACGCCAGCACGGCCCCATCACCCGCCTGGTTTGGCGCAATCGTAATCGCCTGTCCGGCAGCACCCATGCCAGTTCCCAGGGCGATGTACGTATTATCGCTGGCGGGTTTAGCCACCACCGCCAGAATAGCCGTCAGGTTGGGATACAGCTGTTTCCAGGTGAGATTATGCTGCTTATCCAACTGAATGGCGATCCCTTTACTCTCTGTCGTTGCCACATTAACCGCACGGCCGACCAGCAAATAGCCTTGATCGGATACGGGTAAAATCTGACGGATAAGCACCGAAGTGGGTTGGGCGAAATCCGGCAAATTGATTCGCCACTGAGCTACAATATAGCCCTCTGAACTTAGTTTGGTTAGGGCCAGATAGGATCGACTATCCACATACGAACCGGCCACAAGGATACTCCCGTCGGGGTCGGTTGCCAGGCCGGTCGCGGTCAGTTGAACCTGCGGCCCTGCGTCTGCCCGTGCCACCGTTCTGGTCCAGGTGCTGTTGCCAACCGAATCCAGTTTGGTAACGTAGTACCGATTCGCGCCGTCTAAGGCCAGCGCTACAAATCCACCATCGTTTGTTGAGGCCAGCGCCAACGTCTGTTGAACAGCGATCCAATTTGTCGAGCTATCGGCATACGAGCCCGGCACTGACGTTGTCCAGCTCGTCTGCCCGGTCGCAGTGAGAGCCATTACACGGTTACCCACTAAAATACCATAGCCACTACGGGCCGACTTCACTGCACGTAGACTGGATGTCTGGGTCGTGTTGTTTTCGTCAATCACGCGCTGCCATTGGGCAACAGGTGGCTGGAGGGTTTGCGCCTGTGTACTGAACAAACAGCTTACTGCCCAGTACATAGCAAAACCATAAAGCGACTGTATCAGGTAGTGTTGACTCATAGAATGAAGCTAATAATCGGTTTGACTACAGTACGTTTTAGCCCGGTCAAGGTTATAAATACCCCAAAAAATTGAGCTAACGGCGATTCCGTGGTATGAAGCCCAGGGCTTTCGCCCAAGCCTGTCTACAGATCATCACGTAAGCAGGGAGGAGACACGTCCCCTACCCCTGCCTGAAAAATTCTTTTGGTAATAAACCTAACTTTCTGCCTACGCCGATAACCATTTACCAGTCATGCCGTTACCGGAATCAGAAAGCAAACTAACTCAACTTCGTTTATGACTCGACTGACTACACTTCTCAAATCACTGCTCGATTCGCCGACTCAATCACGCCAGGAATTTCTTAAGCTGACCGGACGGGCACTGGCAATCGGTACGGCCGGTGGGGTACTGACGACATACGGACGTAGCAAGGGCGGCTTACCTACGCCGTCTGGCGTTATCCAGGCGGATACCGTTCCGCATATCCAGCCCGTTTCGCCCCCGGCGGTGATTCCGCCGAAGGTAGATGAACCCATTCAGTTGGAACCCATCCGGGGTGCTTCGGACCGACAGACACCCCCAACGCCCTCGCCCCAGCCACCCGACCAACGGGTTGGCTACGCTGTAGTGGGACTGGGTCATTTGGCCCTGGAAAATATTCTGCCCGCCTTTGGACGTAGTCGAAAATCTAAATTAGTAGCGCTGGTCAGTGGAAATCCGCAAAAGCTCCAGAAAGTAGCCCAGCAGTATGGCGTCAAACCCCAGAACTGTTACAGCTATGATACGTACGACCAACTGCGCGACAACCCGGAGGTACAGGTCATCTACATTGTCCTGCCCAACGCCATGCACGCCGAATACACCATTCGCGGGGCACAGGCGGGTAAGCACATTCTGACCGAGAAACCGATGGCCACCTCTTCGGCTGATTGCCAGGCGATGATTGATGCCTGCAAGAAAGCAGATCGCAAACTCATGGTCGCCTATCGAATTCAGTACGAGCCGCACAACCGCTACGTCCGCGAGCTGGTTCGCAAACAGCAGTATGGCGCGCCTAAGTTTATTGAGCTGTTCAATGCGCAGCAGGAGGCCAATCCCAATCACTGGCGCCACATCAGGGCACTGGCCGGGGGCGGAAGTTTGCCAGATATTGGCCTGTACTGCCTCAACACGGCCCGGTTTATTCTGGGCGAAGAACCAACGGAAGTATTTGCCTATCAGTACAGTACGCCCAATAATCCGCTGTTTCGGGAGGTAGAAGAGGTGATGTCCTGGCAAATGCGCTTTCCGAGCGGGATCATTACCAACTGCGGATCACATTATTTCGCTCATGAGTCCCGTCGCTACCGGGTGCTGGCCGAACGGGGCTGGCTGAATATGGAAAATGCCTTTGCCTATAATGGGTTGCAGTTACAGCAATCCTACGCAGAAGGGCAAAATGAACACAGGGATGAGATTGAACTCATGGAAAAAGATCAGTTTGCCACCGAGATGGACCATTTCTCCGATTGCGTCCAGCAGAACAAACAACCGTTTACACCGGGGGAGGAAGGCCTTCAGGATCATAAAATCATGGAAGCCATTTATCAGTCGGCGCAAATGGGCAAGCCTGTTCAGTTGCCCCTTATTACCAAACTTGATCCGTTCCGGGGGCCTGAGCCGCAATTGCAGTAGCTTGCTTTTTCCGCTTTTTATTCCCTGTTGACACCTAGCCAGACAACGGTTATCTGTTTCTGTTTAGGACAGTAAGGTAACGCAAAAAGTTAGGCAATGGCCAGAACAGAACGCTTTAGATACCAGTACAGTATAATCCTGAACAATCGCCTATATCAGGGCGTTAGAGCCAGCAAATCATTACCTTACTTCACAAGAAATTAGTGCACGTTATGAAAACCAAATCAATGAGCCTGGGCCTGATGCTGGCCCTTATTACAACAGGCGCTACGTTCGCTCAACAGAACAGCGGAAATATGAATGCCGGTACGACCAACATGATCGGCAAGGAAACCAAGGCTAACTTCGACAGCCAGAATCAGAAAGGGGCAGCCGCCGTAAGTGCGGTATCAGCAACCCCGGCCAAGCTCTCCAGCGCCGATCAGAATCTGATGATGGAAGTGGCGAAAGGGGGCACGATGCAACTGGAAATGAGCCGGGTGGCGGTACAAAAAGCCAGCAGCCCGGAAGTACGTCAATTTGCGCAGGCCGAAGTCGATGAACAAACCGGCCTGTCGGCAAAATTACAGGAGATCGCCAGTGCCAAAGGGGTTACGTTGCCGTCGGGCCCCGACGCCGAGACGCAAGCCATGGTCACTAAATTACAGGGGGCATCCGGTGCATCGCTGGACAAAATGTACATGGATGAAAGCGGGGTAAAAGGCCATCAAAAACTCGATAAAGTAATGTCAACGGTTGAGTCCACCGCATCGGATGCCAGTTTGAAAGGAGTCGGCAAAGCCGCCCATCCGCTCGTGAAAACACACTTGAAGGTAGCCCAGCAGATTGAGGGTAAGATGTAAATCAACCTGAGGCAATTTAGCCTCGGGGCATTTACTTTCTCCGTGTAGGATGCCTGAGTTATTAAGTCGACAACAGGCCATTTCGTAACGAAATGGCCTGTTTTTTTTAGGGTTTTCGTAAGGCTGCGCTTCCCTTTGCCTCACTATCCACAGGTCATTTCAACCGGCCAAGCTAAAGAGCGGTTAGTCAGGTAAACTGTAAAGGCATGGAAAGTAAAGCAAAACTGGCTGGGCATCCGGCTCATCCAATTCTCATCGTTTTTCCGCTGGGGCTGCTGGCGACTTCCGTCATCTTTGATGGGGCATATTTACTAAATAATAACCCGGACATGATTCGGGTGGCTTACTGGATGATTACAGCCGGACTTCTAGCCGGCGTGGTCGCTGCGGTCCCCGGCTGGATTGACTGGCTGGCTATCCCGACTTCTACACGCGCCAAACGGATCGGTCTGATTCACGGGGCAGGCAACGTAGTGGTGCTGCTGCTCTTCGGGCTAAGCTGGTTTTTGCGAACGGATGAACCTGGCTATCATCCACCGACGCTGGCGCTGGTTAGTTCGGGGCTGGCCTTCATGCTGACGGGTCTGACGGGCTGGCTGGGTGGCGAGCTCATTGATCGGCTGGGGGTTGGTGTAGATGACAATGCGCACCTGAATGCCCCGAGTTCCCTGTCTGGCCGACCAACTGTAAACACGTCGATCAGCCATAGATCCCACCAGGCATGAGTCAACCAAAACCACTTAACCAGACGGCCAAGTACCAGAACTGGCATCGCCATCTGGAAGAAAACCAGCTTACCATCAACGGCATAGATCCATTATACGTCCACCGCGCCCAGAAGGACGACAGCGTTTTATATGCATTGCTCAAGGTAGATGCTCAAACGCCCGAGGGAACGAAAGTTAACCCGATCTGTTTTCTGAAAGGCGATGCCGTATCGATGCTGGTTGTGCTGATTGATCAACAGACAGCCGAAAAATACGTTGTTCTGGTCCGCCAGCGACGTATCAGCGACGGTTCGTTAACGTATGAGCATCCGGCCGGCATGATCGATGAAACGGACGCTTCCCCCTTTGATGTGGCGGTGCGGGAACTGGGCGAAGAAACGGGACTGTCGATTGACCCTTCTCACGTAAAGCCGCTTTTTAGCCGCCCGTTGTTTTCGGCTACGGCTACCAGCGATGAAGCGCTTTATTTCTTCTACTACGAACAGCAAATGGCTTTAGCCGATATTAAAGCACTGGACGGTCAGTCGACGGGTAAGGAAGGGGAAAATGAGCATACACAGTTGCACATCGCTACGTTTCAGGAAGCGCAGGAACGGGTCGCTAACCTGCATGGCGTCCTGGCTCATTTGCTGTATCTGAAACAGGTGGGCGACTATGGCCTGATGAGCCAATTATAAGAAACGTACTACATGAACGACTACGTAACGGTATGAAAAAGGGATGGATTATTGCCTTAGCGCTTTTGCTGATTGGTATCGCTGGTGCCTACATCTGGTATAGCCGACTAAAAAATAACGCTGAGGCCGAAGGTGGTGCCTACGACAATACGCTCAAGCCCCGCGTGGAGATGAGCACAATGGAGATTACCGATATTGATGATGATCGGATCAAAATGAATGTGAAGATGCTCATCGATAACCCGTTACCGGTCGGCTTTAAAGCCCGGCGGCTGGCTTATACGATTTTAATGGCCAACACGCCTATTATTGAAGATAGCTACGAAAAGCCAATTGAGGTAAAATCAGGTGATAGTACATTTGTGACCTTACCGATGGTCGTGCTCAACAAAAAGCTCATGCAGGTGCTGAAAACGTTGGATCGAAAAGACATCGACAGCACAACCTATACCATCCGGAGCCGCTTTGACCTGGACATACCGATTCTGGGTGAGCGCACTTTTCATCCAACCATTACGCGTCGGCTGCCAACCTTTTATTTGCCAAAGATCAAAATTGAAGACATTGATTTTGGCAAACTGGGACTGAAACGCACGGATGTTGCCGCGAAAGTGGCCATCACCAACCAGAACAAGTTTCCCTTTAATTTTACCGATACGCACTACACCGTGTCGATCGACGGGAAAGAAATTGCGGAAGGTGATCAGCCCGAGCCGATTCTGATTAAGAAGCAGGCAACAACGCCGGTCGTTTTTCCCGTTACCATGAAACCCGGCCAGACGCTGGGATTATTGCCCAAGATGTTGTTTGACAAAAAGGACACCCCTTTTCTGGTCACACTCCGCTGCAAACTGATCGACAAAGACGGAAACCTGGCGTTCAAAAATAGTAAGATGCATACCGTAATTCGGGGCACACTAGCCGACTTCAGGAAAGATTGAATCTGGCTTAGTGTACCGAATTCAGGTTACGTTACTGAATAGGCTTCTGCCAGGCTCATTCAGTGATTGACCCGCAGGCTGCATGTATTGCCGTCGTAACCAGTGGCTAAGGCCATCCAGCCCCGGAAACAGTACCCGTTCATTAATGTTGGCCTGATCCAGCTTGTCTCGAATCTCCCATTTTAGTTCTTTGGCAATCGTAATCTTCCGATACGTATCGGGCCGTTGCTCCAGCCAGCTTTTCATGCTCACGGTTGGGCTGGAGATAACCGAAAACAACGCATACTGATTGACGATCCGATCATCGATGGAAGGCGGCTCGAAGAATAGTGCAAACGGCTCTGGTACCTGGCAATCAAACTCCCGGAGTGAACGAATATGGCTCAACATCTCAATCGTGAACACATCGGCTCCTTCGTCTTCCAGTATGTCGCTTAACGTATCGGGCACCTGTTGATGGACTTTTTTATAATCCAGACACCAGATAACCCCATCGCGATCATACCGGCTGAGATTAGCCGTCACAAAGTGCAGGGCTACGTAGGGCGAGAACGTCCAGTCCATCAACCGGGTTGGTAAGCCATGATGTTGAGCCACAGAAAGCCAATACCAGAACGAATCGAGCTCAACGACGTTACGCAGCGCATATTTCTTGAAATTACGCAGCAGATGCCCTTCAACCTGCGCATAGTTTCCACCCATTCGCATCAGCGATGTATCCAGCGTGTAGGCTTCATCGGGCAGCCCCCGAAAGGCAAACGGAGGCCGGAAACGGTGGAGAGCCGGCATCCAGGCGTCTTCATACAAACACGCCATTAACTGGTTCCAACTGGTAGCATGTACAGTAGGCATAAGATAATCTATCCGATGAGTCGATTCAGGCGTTTCGGGATTGGCTGAAAACAACACAGGTTGCGCGAAGGGACCTGCCCGAAGACGGCGTATCGCACAACCTGTGTTGTTTTGTGAACATTAACATTTGTACTAAAAACCCGCATACCGAGGCTTACTGGTTGCGATTTGATTTGCTGGTACTACTGGTAGTACCCGTTGAACCACCCTTGGTCGGAACGCCAGCCGCCTGTTGATTGACTTTTTTGCCTTTTCCCTTACTACCCTGACCGGACGTAGTGCCTGTAGACTGGCCACCGGTACCGCTGCCAGCGCCTGACTGCGAACGCGTTGATCCTGAGCCCATCGATGAGCCACTTTTCTGGCCCGCTGTGGTCGATTGGCCACTTTGCCGGGAGCTGCTGGAACTGGGTACTCCTTCCGCCGTTGGTGTCGGTCGTCGGTCGGGCTGGTTACCACCCGCCTGAGCCCATGCACTTACGGAAGCCACCGCCACCAGCAGAGCAACCGTCATTATAGTCGTTTTCATACGTTGGTTTAGTTTATGCGTTTGTTTGCACGCCGTAAACTAACCGGCTGGATCAGCAAAGCCCTTTTCTTCATTCAACAGAGTGAGGTAATGGGGGCCTTCAGCCGGTTAGGGTGATTTGAATTTATTTTTCGTAAGCAGGCTTGCGCTGTGTCAATAAACCGGCCCCTAATTCGAGTAGACCGAACGTAAGGTGTGGCCAGCTAATCCGTTTGGCAAAACCCAGCAACCAGGGAGAGGCTGCTACGAGTACACCCGTCATGGTATCGACGGTCAGGTGCGTAGCCATCGGTATTCGTTTGGCGAGTCCGGCTTCGTAGTCTGTCAGTGTCGAAAGCCCTAATACGGCGACACCCGTGCCGACAGCTACCCGGCGGGCCGCATCATTCCGAGCGAAGCCAAGCAGCCAGGGCGAAGCAATAAACAAGGCCCCGGTCGTATAATCGAGCAGGCCGTGGACTTTAGTTGGAATTGGTTTCATAACGTAACGGATTTATATAGGGGTAAAAAAAGGTCGTTCATTCCCAACCGGATTTTACGGGTCGATGATCCGGCTGGAAAAGAAGGAAAAGACTGTAGCAGGCTATCACTATGGATCAGGAGTCCTCTCCGGGCGACGTGAGTTTCGCGCCTAAATACTCCCGGTTCAATCGGACGATGGCTTCGATTGGTACGGAAGCCGGACATTCTACCGCACAAGCGCCTATTAACGAACAGGCGCCAAAACCTTCCGCGTCCATCTGGGCGACCATGCGTTCGGCCCGTTCCCGCCGTTCTGACTGGCCCTGGGGCAACAGCGCAAACCGCGACACCTGAGCCCCCACAAACAGCATGGCTGCGGCATTCTTGCAGGCGGCAACGCAGGCACCACAGGCAATGCAGCCGGCAGCATCCATCGTCGATTCCTGGGTTTGGCGAGACACCAGTATTTCGTTGGCATCGGGCGCGGAGCCCGTATTGACCGAAATATAGCCCCCCGCCTGTACGATCCGGTCGAAGGCCGACCGATCAACCGACAGATCCTTGATGATCGGAAAGGCGCGCGCCCGCCAGGGTTCCACAATGATCGTCTCGCCATCCCGAAAACTTCGCATGTATAACTGGCAAACGGCCCCGCCCGTCTGAGGGCCATGCGCCCGGCCATTAACATACATCGAGCAGGAGCCGCAGATGCCTTCCCGACAGTCGTGGTCAAACGTAACGGGCTCCTCCCCTTTTTGGGTTAAACTGCCATTGAGTACGTCGAACATTTCCAGAAACGACATGTCCGGGTCAATATCATCCAGTTTGTAATCAACTAGTTTGCCGGGCGTACTGGCGTTTTTCTGCCGCCAGACTTTCAGTTTTATGTTCATAAAAAATGGTGTTAGTTGGGGGCCCTTATACCGTGCCCTTGTAGTCCCAATGGTCCTTGATGACCGATCCGCTGGCGTCTTTACGTAAGCGTCGGGCGTACTGATCTCCTTTGATGATACCGCGTTCATCGGCCTTACCAACGAACGCAAGGATGGGGTTACCCTCTTCGTCGGTCTTCATCGCTACGTCGTAGCGGCCAAACCGTAGCGCGACCATTTTCGCGGGTTCGTACTGCTTGCTGAGGACTTTCAGGAGCCGTTCGCCTAGTTTCATATGCCTTATACATCAACCAATGACTGGTTATACTACCGCGGTTTTAACCAATCGATTGTTAACAGGAAGCTGAAATGAGGTAACGGAACGCCAACCCCGAGGGCCCCCTGTTGATCGAGTCCGAATCCTCACAATCGCCTTGAAGATGAGGGTAGGGAAGTAGAAAAGGGGTTATAAAATCACCGGATTGGCTATACAATCAAGAAATCTTTGAAAAACGATAATGAAAAAATTTAACGTATTGATTCTGGGACTGGGTCTGGCGGCCTGCTCGACACAGAGCCGCGATAATATGGATAATGGCAGTGCTGCCGGTTTGGGAGACGACCAACTGGCCCGGCGCGTGGCGGGTGTTTACCTACTCAGCACGGATTACCATTATCAGGAGCCCTGTAACTACCTGCCCGAAGAGTTTGTACGGAATCTGTTTCAGTTAGGGGAAAAGGTAGACCTTGAAAAATATAGCGATCCAGACCACTGTGAGTTACGGTGGGGGTCCAACACAATTGGGTTTCACCTGGAGAGTGACAAACCCTTCGAATCTGTTTTTCAGTCAGAATACCACTTCAACAAGCTGTTTGAACCCCAGGCCAACAAAGCTGCCGACCAGAACGCTACGGCTAAACCGACCCAGTTTGGGCCAGCGCCTGAAGGCTCAGGTGCGGAAGTCCCTGCTACTACAACAGACGCCACACCAGCGCAGGATTCGACGCGTGGCGCCGACCCCTCAGGGCCACTGGAGGGGATCACCAGCCCGACACCACCTCTTACGCCACCAGCCCGAAACACGGCTACCGGACTGGCCATTAGTGGCGTGGGCGATAAAGCCATCTGGGAGCCAGGTAAAAAGTCCCTGCACGTATTGTTCAACAATCATGTGTTTAGTGTGGTGGCCCGTATGCCCGGTGATACGGCTAAAATAAGACAGGGGGCCATCGGTTTGGCAAAGCTGGTTATCCATTCGCTCAACGATGATCGAGATCCCAGAGATAATAAATAAATCAAGCTCCGACGTACTGGCTGTTAGATCGATTCACCCCTACTTGGGAACCGTTGCCTTACTTCTCCAGCCGATAAACACGCTTTCAGGTAGTAAGAACAGGTAGCATAAGAACAGGTAGCATAACAAGACGTCACCAACAAAAACCAGTGCAAGCTGGCCACTCAACGCATGAAAAAAATCGCAACAGCCTTCATCGTTCTTATGCTGGCAGGCTATGGCAGCGTTCGGGCTCAGTCGGGTAGTGTTAGCAAAGGGCAGACTGGAGCAGGCCCGACCAATTACGCCCGCAAAGCCAACAGCAGCCAGACGCTGGGCAAAAGCGCGGATAATCCGCAAGACAAGGACCAGCAGCAGAGACGCACAGAAGCGAAAGGGGGAACACCAGCCGCCAGTGGGTCGTCTGCGGGTAGCCACTCATCGACATCTGGTCAGGGCGGTGCCAGATCGAATCAGAAATCCAGCCCTAAAACCAAACGGGCATCATCCTAAATCCGGTACAGAATGTGTACCACCTTCGTCAGTGCTTTTGCTTTTTTATTTTTCTAACCAGACGTCGGCAGGCGTCGTCATTTACCAATTATTCACCTAAATGAGTTTATCATGGCAACTTCGGAAAATCCAGAACACAAAGAAGGTCCCGTAGCTAAAGCAATTGAAAAACAAACCGCTAAACTCCCCTCAGATCTATTTCTGTGGGCTGCTCTGGCCTCCATGGGCGTTTCGGCCTATTTACAGACTACCAGCAACCGCAAAAGTAGTTTATTCGTAGGCCAGTGGGCAGCGCCTTTCCTGCTACTGGGCTTATACAATAAATTGGTCAAGGTAGAGGGGAGCGATTAGCATCAACCCGCTATAACAGAGGCTCGATTACCAGTTGTTGCTCTGGAACAGCTAACGATCCGTTCAGTTAAAAGCCGCATCTGCATCGCAGATGCGGCTTTTAACTGAACGGATCGTTCTAAAACAAGATTTAATATAACTATCTGGCCGCTAAGTTGTTGAACTTTATATTTAGTATACTCTCCCTTTGTATTATGAAAAGCACCGACGGTTATCAGGAAAGTAAAGCAAACTTCAGACGAGCTAAAATGCTGGTCATTGAGGATAATAACGATCAGTGGATGCTGATTCAAAAAGCCATGCAGGACGTTCTTCCAGAGGTGGCTGCCGTCCGGGTTTCTGAACCCGCTCAAGCCGTGCACTTACTGGAGGAATGGCAAACCCAGGAATGGGAAATTCCGAAAATGATATTAATGGACTTGTACCTGCCGGAGAATAGCGATGGCTGGGACCTCCTCCAGCAAATTAAACGGATGCCTTCTCCATTTGATCGAATTCCAATTGTCATGCTGAGTGCATCCGTTTGCAAATCCGACATCAGGACAGCCTACGAATTTGGGGTTTCTTCCTACCTGGTAAAACCCCTTGATTTTCACGAGTGGATCACTTACTTCCGGGAGTTGCGCACCTACTGGTGGGAAACTGTTACGTTGCCCCCGGTACAATACAAGCTCTGATCGGGAAAATCATCTGATACACAGGATCAGGCTTCTGAAAAGCCTGATCTAAAGAGTAGACAAACATACTGGATAAAAGAGCCCTGGCTATTCTTAAAGACCCTTTTTGAGCTTATTTAACCTGGTGCCATTTCGCTCACGGCTCTTTTTTGCCTGCTCATGCATATAGCGACTACTGGTTAAAAGCTTTTCATACTGATCTTTTACGTGAATCCGTACCGATTCATTGGGGTAGGTAGCCATGCGGGCCTGTTGAACGCCAATGAGCGATATCATTTTCTCTAAATAGCCGATCATGTTATCGTAATAAAGCTCCATTTGAGCGTGCCAGTCGTTCATCCGCTGTTTGACGGGCGGCTTACCGGGTACAGACTGAGGGGCCAGGATCAATTGCCACTCCTGTTGTAGTGCGCTAATGTGCGCTTGAATCGGCTGACCGTCAAACGCTTCTACAGGTATCGCTATCCGACCCGTACCATCGATAATTACCGCTTCCTGTAAGATCCAGCCCTCAGCGACCAACTGCGTCAACAGCTCAAAAGCCGACTCGTAGTTGGCAATCGGGTAACCAACGTGATTACATTGGACTTCCCCACTGATTCCACTAAAAAAAAGTATCATAGCGATAATTATTAGTCCTGACGACAAACAAAGCAATAGGTCTGCGTAAAACAATGCTTGCAGCAGTAGCCTGAATTTGTTTCCTTATTCAGCCACTTTTCGACTGGGCTCCTAACAGCGTTGATGTACGGCGGTCAAAGGTAGTATATACCTAGATGAATTAACGAAATTCACAGATAGATTATGCACTAGTTTAGTGATAATTGGCCTTCTTGTAGAACAAGTTACCTTTTAATCAACTAAATTAATTCTAATTACTCGTTTCAGTAAATATACTAACCAAGAAGAGCAAAGTCAACCGCAATAATCTTTAAAAGTTTGGCTTGAACTACCCCGCCAAGCACCACAGCTTGCAACGGATTAATCCATAAAAGAGGGGCGTCCAGAATCTACATCTTCATAAATTATTCTTTTTGATTCGTGGTCGCTTGGGTCTAGGTGCGGGTTCAGCTTTAACAGGTGTTTCAGGCGTGTGGGAACGTTCAGGCCTGGCTGGAGGAGGTGGAGTTTGGTCCATGCTTTTCATGCGTTGACAATTGTTGAATTCTGGTAAGATTAATGAATCAAATTGGTACGTATTTCTTTCTGAGATGTGCTTCACCACTCTGTTAATTCAGCTTCCTGGTAGCCGCTCGTATTGCTTAACATACGTACTGAATTTATCCGGTAAGGGTGCGCAGCTGGCATTAAATCGCTTCTCTTGACGCACGCTATGGTACCAGACGATTGGCTTTTGTCAATGAACCGCTAGCGGTCCCACTAAGTTAAAAATGTATTTTAACAAGTTAGGCAACGCGCCCAGGGCCAAACATTTGGATGATATATATGCACCTGAGGCCCATAAACGAGCTTTTCGGCGGAGGAGAAAAACTTTTTTCAACAAAAAATATTATTTGGAATATAATTCTACTACTGTTCTTATACGTATGCAGACTAATGTTAATGCAAAATCTGGCAGCGATACCACTAAGCAGATAATACTCCTTATCATTGAAGACAATGACGATGTCTGGACAATTATTAGCCTACTACTCAAAAGACAATTGCCCACTGTCAGCTTTCATCGTGTGGTCAATGCCCAACAATCGTTAGACTACCTCGACAAGGCGATGAAGCAGCCCCAGACCTTGCCTAAATTGATTCTACAGAAGTTGTACCTCCCTTTACTTAAGGATGGTTTAGACCTGCTAGAGGGCATACGAGCCAAATTAGCGGCTTATTCGGCCCAGCAAATTCCTATTCTGGTCATGAGCTCATCCGATAACCCTGATGATATTCGCCGGGCTTACCAGGCAGGCGCCAGCAGCTTTTACCGGAAGCCTGTCGACATTCGTCAATGGGATACGTATTTTGAGCGACTACGCCAGTTCTGGCTGGAATCCGTGACGTTGCCCATCACGTAGCAGCTTCATTCTTATGTAAAGGTTGAATCGGCATTCGCACCCGAAACAGAGTTCCGCGGCCTGAAACACTTTCTATTTCCAGACTGGCGCCAATCAATTCACAAAGTCGTTTTACGATCTGTAGACCAACCCCTTCTCCCTTGTCTCGCAGAGATGCCGACGACTGATCGGCTAACAGATCGTCCGGTAGCTTATGGTCCTGACTGGGCTGGGCCGAGACGGGCTGACTCTCATCCGGCGATAGAACACTGGTCGGCTCAACCACGGGTTTTAGCTGTTTGTGAAAGAACTCCAGCAAATTTGTGGGTAAGCCAGGGCCCGAGTCCTGAACACTGAAGCCCCAGCGCCAATCGTTTTCGGTCGACCAGGATACCGATATCATACCTGGTCGGTCGATGTTGGATGGGGTGTACTTTAGCGCATTCACCACTAGATTCTGGGCAATCCGGTATAGTTTGAGCCGATCTACTTTGACCACTAAAGAGGCTGGTCCATCGGCGCGTAAAATAAGGCCTCGTTCGATAGCCGTAGGCTGAACACTGTCGACTAATTCTGATAGTAGCTGAGCCGCATCAAATTCCTCCACTTGAAGGGGTTCATGACCGGCTTCCAGGCGAGCCAGGTCCATCAAGCCCGTCAGTAATGATTGAACGTTGGCCAGGTTTCGGTTCAGCATATCGACGAACTGCTGCCTTTCCTCGGGACTTAACCCCTCAGTCTGAAGCAAATAAGCAGCGCCCATACTCAACCCCAGTCCACTACGCAAATCGTGGGAAGAGGTACGTAGCAAATCCCCCCGCTGACGGGACAGGTTTTCCATTTGCTGCAATGCCTGTTCCAGACTAGCCGCCCGGTTAGCCGCTTCCAGCCGCTGGAGTTCATCGTGTTTGCTGATACTGCCGCCAATGGTTTCATTCATCAACAGCATAATCTGTTGCTGAGTCTCTATAATAACATCAGGGTCTATCTTGGGAAACAACTGACGGAATAGTTTCAACTCGTCGAACAAGACAACGGACAAATGATTGAACTCTTTTAATAAGTTGGGCAACTCCTGCGACTTTTGCCAGCGTTGTAAGCCGTGCGATTGGGCCGTTACGATGGGGCTGATTTCCGGCTTATTGCCTCGTAATAGCTGCTCAAGCGAATCCAGGATAATCGGTATCAGATTATTAAATTCTTCCCGGCTCAGAATAGCTATTTTCTTGAGGGCGGGATCAGCTTCGCAGGCCGTTCGCCAGTTATTCAGCAATGTCTCGCGCCGATTAAATAAATAGGCGATCAATTCATCGAGTGCCCGTTGGTGATCCGCAGCTTGAGAATCCATATCGTTCGATGTTTGGTGCTTATAGTTCCAGCGTAAATTAAGTGTTAATTACGCGAGTATAGTAAGGACGGATACCGTTCACGAACCAGAGATTACTAAATACAAATGAGTATTTACCAATAAATTAAGGTTGCTTACTAAGCATAATCTTGGCCGAGTCCGATTTAAGGATAAAGCCCTTTTCCTGTTTTTGAACAGCATACGCCTGGTTATCGATAACCAGGCTATCCTTTTCAACTTTCCAGCGAAACGGCGTATCTTTTGATACCATGCCCATCTGAACATGGTTTACTCCCTTTCCGTCTTCACCAAAATTATAGACGGCCTTCGAGGCCATGAGCTTAGCTAAGGTTGTGCTATCAAGCCCGCGGGTAGAGTCGATGTTGTAAGTAGCTAAAAACTGCTTGCTAACGAAATCCAGCTCCCGAACGCCCGTGTCGCAGGCCGCCAGTAAGCCAAGCAAAAGTATCCAGCTACTTTTTGTCTTATAGGTCATAAAAAGGCATATTTTGAGGTGTTGAGTAAACAGACAGCACGTAGTACCCGACCTAAGTCGCCCTAATTAGGTCAGGTAATACGTATTGACCAAAATCGTCAATAAATCGTTCATGCTCCAGATTAACGTTATGCAGAAAGAGCTGTTCGAATCCCAACGCAATATCTTCCTCCAACCAGGCAAGGTGCTGGCTGGTGTCGGCCGAGATACGGACCATTTTATCGACTTCCTGTAGATTAACCAGCTCGCCCAGATCATCGAACTGCTCGGGTAGCCGCAGGTCCGTCAGCACCGAATTCGGGAAGATATTGGCCCGCCACTGGTCATAAGCGCCCTGCCGGGCAAGGTCATCCGTAGCGCCATAGGAGAGTTGCACTTTCAGTTGCATGGGTTTGCCTTCTCCCCCGCCCCGCCGGAAAGCGTCCACGACCTCCCGAAGTTTTTCTGGCGGTTGCGAAATGGTCAGCAGTCCGTCGGCCCACCCCCCTACCCATTCGGCGGTTTTGCTGGTCACGGCGGCCCCGAACAGCAACGGTTTTTTGTCGGGATTGCTATAGAGCCTTGCTTCCTCCACGGTCACAAGGCCTTTGTGCGTAACGGTCTGTCCGTCCCATAAAGCCCGGATGATATCGACACATTCTTTCAGGCGGGCATTGCGGTCGGCTTTGGCGGGCCAGGGCTGTCCGGTGATGTGTTCATTGAGCAATTGCCCGGTGCCAACGGCCATCCAGAACCGCTCGGGGAACATGTCGGCCAACGTAGCAGCCGCCTGCGCAATAATGGCCGGATGATAGCGCTGTCCGGGAGCATTCACCACCCCGAAGGAAAGCGACGTAGCCTGCAAAGCGGCCCCCAACCAGGACCAGGCAAACCCGCTTTCGCCCTGCCGGTTGCTCCAGGGATGGAAATGGTCAGAAGAGGAAGCGGCCGTAAAGCCTGCCTGCTGCGCCCGTTGTACATAATCGAGTAACGTACTGGGGGTAAACTGTTCGTGGGATGCGTGATAACCAATTTTTATCTTACTCATTGCTTGTTATGAATACAGGGTGTAAATCCGGCAGTTATCGGTCGTAGACGGTCGTCCATTCGCGTAGCTGTTCCTCAACAGCCGGACTAAGTTGTTCGGGCAATACCCGCCAGGTCCAGTTGCTGGCCGCTGAAGCCGGGGTATTCAGCCGGGCCGATTCATCCAGTCCCAGTACGTCGGGCAAGGGCAAAATCACGGTATTGGCCACGGATGCATAGGCTAATCGGGCCAGAACCCGGTGCACATCGTCCTCCGAAACGGGATGACCAACGTAGCGTTCCAACTGGCGAACCTGTTCTTTTTTCGTATCCTGCCGATACCAGCCGCGGCTGGTGTTATTATCATGCGTACCGGTATAGGCAATCGAATTGGGCGTATGGTGATGCAGCGTGTTTACCGTTTGGGGCATATCCTCACCAAACCCAAACTGAATCACCTTCATACCCGGCAGGCCAAACTCATCCCGCAGGGCATACACATCCGGCCCAATTTCACCCAGATCTTCGGCCACGAACGGCAGCTCGCCCAGCTCGTTCTGTACCGTTCGGAAAAAGTCAGCCCCGGGCCCTGGTTTCCATTCGCCGTTTTTGGCCGTATGTTCGTCGGCGTGAACTTCCCAATAGCTGGCAAAAGCCCTGAAATGATCCAGCCGTAGCAGATCATAGCGTTCCTGGTTTTTGCGAAGTCGCCTTACCCACCAGTCAAACTCCTGTTTCTGAAGTGTGTCTCACCGAAAAATGGGCATACCCCACCGCTGGCCATCGGCGTTAAAATAGTCGGGAGGCACACCGGCTACGTGCGTCATAGCCCCTTCTTCATCCAGCTTAAACAAATGGGGATGCGCCCACACATCCACCGAATCGTAGTTCACATAAAAAGGCAAATCACCGAACAACTGAATCCCCAGGGTATTGCAGTAGGTTTTCAGCGTTTCCCACTGGTTATCGAACACAAACTGAAACCATTGCACCTGTCGGATGGCCGCCTGCTGTTCGTTTCGAAACGTCGTCAAGGCTTTCGGTTGGCGTAATTTGTAAGCTTCGGGCCACTTGTGCCAGGGCTGGTTATCGAACTGTTGTTTTAGCACGGCGAACAGGGTAAAATCATCCAGCCAGTACGCTTCCTGCTCACAAAACGCATTAAATGCCTCGGTTTGCCGGTCTGATTGCTTCGCCTGAAACGTTTGATAAGCCTTTGTCAGGAGTGCTTCCTTTACCTTTGTAACGGCATCGTAATCAACCTTTTGCGTGAAAGGCTGCTCATGATCGACCAAGTCTGCCGCGTCAAGAAACCCCTCCCGCACCAGCAAAGCGGGGCTGATCAACAGGGGATTACCCGCCATGCTCGACGTCGCGCTGTAGGGCGAATAGCCACAGTCGGCGGCTATTGTATTAAGCGGTAACACCTGCCAGTAGGTTTGCTTGCCCCGGCTCAGAAAATCCGCAAAAGCGAAGGCTTCCGGACCAAAATCGCCAATGCCAAAGGGCGACGGAAGCGACGTTACCGGCATCAGGATACCGGCGCTACGTTCGTGGGGTTGTTTCTCCAGTTTGAGTACCGCCAGCGGCAGGACGTTGAACAACTCTGCAACGGCAATCCCGTTTTCGACCTTGCCATCGCTGTTCAGCAGTCGGTTCTGCCACGTGTCGGGGGCTTCGGCGGGCAGACTTATGCGTGTATCTTTCCAGTCGATCGAAAACACATCATCGGTTTGCTGGCTGCCCAATTGAGCAACGCCCAGCGGTACGGCAATTACGTACCAGACCTGTTCATACCGTCGGGCGAAAGCCAGCACATGCTTTTTATAACGCCCCTCCACCGGCAGCGGAACGTAGTGACCTTTGGCGAAGAGATCGGGATGCTGACTGCGTTCCGTCAGCAGCGTATGGATCAGCCAGAGTTTAATGCGGGCATCGTACCGGTTTTTCCATAAATCGGTCCAGTTTGGCGCTGCATTGTCGGCGGTCAGTTCATCCAGTCCTTCCTGACGGATCGCAAAATCCACGGGACGCCGATTGTCGGGATCCACCAGGCTAAGGTCCCAGCCTTCGCAGCCCTGGTAAATATCGGGTACGCCCGGACAGGTGCATTTGAGCAGCACCTGCGCCAGTGAGTTGATGATACCAAAATCGGCTATCCGCTGGTGGAACGCCTGAAAACTGGCCCAGAAAGGACGCTTCCTGTCCAGTAACCGGAGGGCAAAGGCTTTGGTAGCGCCTTCGTAGGCTTCATTCGGCGCCCCGTAGGTTGAGTTTCGCTTGGCTTCCCGCATTGCTTTTTGAAGGTACTCCGTCAGGCGATCCGGAAAAGCTTCCTCCTCCACACTTGGCGCATCGATGTCGTCCGAGGCAGAAGCCGATGCGGTGGTGGGCATTGGGTAAGCGCCCACCAGCGTCTGATAAATAAAGTACTCGTCGTTCGGGTCAGGTGCGCCTTCATCGGGCAAATCGGCATTACCGGAATCCGTTTCTTTAAGCGGCTGATTGAGCGTTTGCCACGCCCGCACATTGGCAATCCACTCATCCGTTACCTCCGTAAGCACATTCAGGCGGCTTCGCACATCCTCACCCCGTTTGGTATCGTGCGTCGACGTAGCGTTGAGGGCCAATGGCCAATGCACCTGACGGTCAATCATTTTCTGATGAAAATCATCGGCCGTCAGGCCAAAATAGTCGGGAGAGTCGCCCACTTCATCATGGCCGATAAAGCGGTTATAGGTGTACATGAGCGTATCTTCAACGCCCTTGGCCATCAGCGGCCCCGTAAACTGCATACAACGCTGATAGAAGCGCAGTGCCCGCTCGTTGTAGTCATCCTCGCCCGCCTGTGGTTTCTTAAGTAAAACTTCTTCCAGCACATCAACGGCAGCGGTTAGTTCTTTGTTGCGCTTCCGGATTCGGGCAAAAATGGCCTCCACGGCGGTGGTTTCCGGCTGACTCAAGGGCATCTGATTGCCATAATACCGGTATACGGGACACTGAATCAGAAATTCCCCAATCGCGGCTTTCAGTTTGTCCGTCGATACGTTCGCGAATACCTCCTCATCGATCAGGTTTAGTGACTGAAAACGGGCCACCAGATTGTCCAGCTCGCCATTCATGTGTTCGTAAAGGATGTAGGCTTTCTTGTCGTACAACTCCTGGCGAACCGCCATTTTCTCACCCAGTAATGACTGGTAAAACCGGGTAAAGCTGGTTTCGCTGCTGGTTCGGGTAAAGAGGTTGTTCACCATCGACAGGTACGCGTAGCCCGTTGCTCCTTGAACCGGCCAATACGTAGGCAGTTCTTCGTCGTTTTGCAGGATTTTCTCGACAACGATATAGGCATCTTCACCCGCCAGTTTGCGCAGTCGCTCCAGGTACTGGCTCGGGTCATAGAGCCCGTCAATATGATCGATCCGTAACCCCTGAAAAACACCGGATTCGAGCAGCGCTTTGGGCAGTTGATGAACGGCCTCAAAAACGGCCGGGTCCTGTATATTCAGGCAGATCAGGGAATTGACCGTGAAAAACCGCCGGAAATTGATCTGCTGATCGGTTTCGCCATGATAACACAACCGGTATTCCTGCTCATCAGCAATCTGCTGAATACAGGCGGGGGTTGCATTGACAGTTTTCAGACAACGCTTGACGTACGCTTTACCTGCGGTCTCCTTCATCAGCCCGGCCAGTGTTTCCAGACACGT
Organism: Spirosoma jeollabukense; assembly: GCF_054777855.1. Taxonomy (NCBI): domain Bacteria; kingdom Pseudomonadati; phylum Bacteroidota; class Cytophagia; order Cytophagales; family Cytophagaceae; genus Spirosoma; species Spirosoma jeollabukense. The sequence continues at coordinate 1,140,903 of NZ_BAAHAD010000002.1, read as the reverse complement.
AGCATATTGCCGGGCGTAGGCGTCGGTCTTACGGAGTTTTTGAAGCTTGCTGATGTTGTCCAGCAATGTCTGAACAGCGTCTGTGGGGCGCTGCGAATCGGCGGTCAGAATGGTTGCATACGAACGCAGATGCAGCGGATAGGCCGTTTCGAAATAGCGGACCTCGAACTTCCCATCCTGGTACGCAACCGTCAGGTCGCCCTGGTCAATTACCTCCGCCAGTGGCGCCCCCAGAAACGGGACCATCAGACGCCCTTTATGCACCGGACTCGTCCAGTCTATATCAAAAAAAGAGGCATACGCTGATCGTTGACCTTTCTCCAGCACATCCATCAGCCACGTATTATTCGGATGGAAGGCCATGTGGTTGGGAACAATGTCCTGTATCCAGCGCATCCCCCGCTTCGTAAGCTGCTGGCTTATGGCTTTTAGCTGCGCCAGCGTCCCGATTTCGGGATTGATCCGCTGTGGATTGACCGAATCATACCCATGTACACTACCCGGCACAGCCTCGAAAATTGGCGAGGCATAGATCGTCCGAACGCCCAGTTTATCCAGATAGGGAATGATACGTTCGAAATTACGAAAGGTAAAGCCGCTGTGAAATTGGAGCCGGTAGGTGGAAACGGGATTGTTCATGATGTTGTGCGTAAATGATAATCGATTCGGGTTGACATAGTACAGCCTCGGAACCGGATACGGATTCGGGCGCTGAACCAGGCTGCGATTTGTCTGGCAACTGCCATTGCTGGTCGGCCGAGTCGAGTAATTTCTGCCAGGGTGTATCCATATCTCCAATAGTAGGAATAGGTATGGTTCGGGATTGTTTGGAAAAATTCATCAGACAGAGCACTTGCTGATCCTCATACCAGCGGTGTACAATCAGGGTTTCCTGCTCCTGATCGCAGAAAACGGCCAGTTGCCGACGGTCCAGATGATACAGGGCCGGTAACTGCTGACGTAGCGCAATCAGGGTCTGGTAGTATCGGAGCAAGCATTGATGCGGTTCCTGTTCCAATAGATTCCATTGTAGTTTGGCTTGTTCATACGTCTCATCACTTTGTGGGTCGGGCACTTCCCCATCCGAATGAAAAGCGGCAAACTCTGCCTTTCGCCCTTGCCGAACGGATTCGACTAATTCAGGCTCGGAATGACTCACGAAGTAAAAGAACGGACTGGTTTCCGCCCATTCTTCACCCATGAACAACAGCGGAATGTAGGGGCTAATCAGCACGGCTCCCGCCAGTAATTTAAGGGCCTCGTAGCTATACAGGGTGCTCGACCGCTCGCCCAGCTTACGGTTGCCGACCTGATCGTGATTCTGGGAAAAGACAATAAATTGCTCTCCAGGGTTAGTCTCGGCTTTCCGACCGAATAGCTTCTGGCGCACTTCCGAATACTGTCCATCATAGACATAGCCATCCTGGTACGCTTTGGCCAAATGGGCAATTCCGTTAAAATCGGAATAATACCCAATTTTCGCTTCCCCTATCGCCACCCGCAGGGCATGATGAAATTCATCCATCCATTGGGAATCCATGCCGTAGCCTTCATGAGACAGTGGGTTAATGAAGCGAGGATCGTTCAGATCGCTTTCAACCAATAAGTAATAACGTCGTCCGGTAACGGCCATCAACCGGTCAACTTCAGCCCGAAGCTCCTGCAGAATGTGAACCGGACTAAAATCCTTGATCGCATGAACCGCATCCAGGCGCAGGGCGTCTACGTGAAAATCCCGGAACCACATCAGCGCATTTTCAATGACGTAGCGCCTGACCCCATCGCACAGGGCGTCATCAAAATTGACCGCCTTTCCCCAGGGTGTGCAGTACTTATCCGTCAGGTATGGTCCAAACTCGCCCAGGTAATTTCCTTCGGGTCCAAAGTGATTATACACAACGTCGAGCACGACGGCAATCCCTTTGTGGTGGCAGGTATTAATCAGGTGTTGCAGGGCACTCGCTCCACCATAGGAACTTTGCGCGGCATAGGTATACACCCCATCGTAGCCCCAGTTGCGCGAGTCCGAAAACTGAGCGATGGGCATAAGTTCTATGGCGTTCACGCCCAAAGCTTTCAGATAATCCAGTTTGCTTTCCAGCGACTGGAACGTGCCCCCCGGGGTGAACGTACCCGTATGAAGTTCATAGAGCAGGTAATTTTCCAGCGGAGGATTCACCCAGCTCTGATCTTCCCAGTAAAAAGAGGACGTATCAACGGCCTGTGAGGGTCCATGTACGCCCTGTGGCTGGCAAAGTGAGGTTGGATCAGGGAAATCCTGCTCACCATTCACTAGATACGTATACAGATCGCCCGGCCTGAGCTGGTCGGTGGTGAGGTGCCAGTACCCTAGTTCAGTGCTTTTCAGGGGGATGGCAGTTGGTTGCCCATAAATTTTTATCGCCAGGTGTTTAGCCAGCGGAGCCCACACCTCCACCTGGGCTTGATGAGCTGATGGAAAGCTAACCCCAAGGGATCGCTTGTCTACTTGATTCAACATAGTATTGGTAACATGTGTACAACAGAACCCCATTTTTTACCCCTTCGACAGAGCCAAAAGGATCATCGACGTATGCATACAAGAACTCGTACGGGGTTAGCTGCGCTTATTGATGAGCCGGTGTAATAAGGCAACGGCCATAAAACAGCTTATTCAGGCCATGGGTTTGTGTAAATAGGACGCGATCCGTTCCAGTCGATTTATGCACCGACGAACCGTATCCATTTTCCGGGCACGGGATACCCAGATCAGCGATCGAGTTTTTGGTCGCTGATTTAAAGCGCTAATTGCAGGGTGTCAATTTGAAAAATTTGGATTACCAAGTCGCTGGATTATTTCGACGAGCCAATCAGCAGCACATGTTTGAACGTAGCGTTACGACCGGCCCCGATCAACCCAATCTGTTGACCGGCTAAGGGCTGCACCCGACGGGTTTGAATCTTTTCACCATTAATAAAAAAGTCAATGATGCCGCCAGTTTTTGTGATCTTCAGTTTATTGATATTCTTATCGATAAACTGATTAAATACGAAATCTTCAGGATTGATTGGCTTCTTGTCCTGTACGTACTGAACAGTGAATTTAGAGAAATTATTTATCTGTAAGACGTAGTACTGATCGACTTCTCCTCCCACCATAATACCCGCGCTGGGTGGATTGTCGCCGGTACTTTCTATCGTGGACTCCAACGTAAAATCACTTCCATTGAGGTCAATCGGAGTTGTCACCAGGCTTGCCGCGTCGATCTCTTTTTTTTCTGTCTGAATCTGATAGCCACCAGGTACCAGGGTAAACGTACCTGTCTTTGTTTTAACGGTTTTCCAGCCGTGCTGGTTGTCAACGAAGGTTTCGCGCCATATAATTCGTCCTTTAGCCGCTTCAGGATTGGCTGTCCTGCCGGGCGTTTTAGCCTCAAAGAGTGGTAAGGTATTGATCCGTACGGCGACACTTTTTGCCGAGACGGTTCCCTGGGCCTGTGCGGTAGACAGGCTTAGTAAGATAGCGCCTATAAAACAGGATGTTTTCATAAGTTGAAACCGAGACAGGATTTAATCAAAATTTGTGTCTGATGGCTACGACAGGCGTTGTGCCAACGGCCGCTATACTAACCTGCGTGCGGGGCGGAGTCCATCTGGTACTCACACTGCCGGAACGCTGATTCTGCAAGCCGCGCAGGAGAGTCGCCGTTACGTCAATCGCCCAGATAGCTACTGCGCCAGCGGTGCACAGAATGGCCGTATGATTGGCGTTGTTGGCTTTGGTGTATGCAGCATCGGCGATACCTTGCTCGGTGAAGCGGGGCAGCGCTTTGTATTCGTTGTAATCCTTTTGCGACTGACTACGTTGCGTAAGACCATAGATCAACAATCCTGCATACACTACGGTGACCGCTGGCCGGACGCCGATTTTGTGATCAGGTTGAACGAAAATATTACCAATACCGGGCGCCAGTGCCGACAGAAGGGCATTGGCAGGCCCACCGCCTTTTTTCACCACACTCGTGTTAGATGAGGTAGCCTGTCTGGCTGCAGCAACGCGCGCTGACGGTTCTTTCTTCGGCGCGGGGTCTACATCAAGATTCTTGGTTTCCACCGTCTTGGCTGACCCGGCGATTGTCCCGGATGTGGGCTTACTGACCGGGGTAGATTGGACGGGGGCTACAGCGGCAGGTTCCGGATCCGTCTGAGCGATGGCGACAGGGTTACCCGCGCGCGCCCTGCCCGACGCCCCGGCCATGGGAGCCGATTGTGGCAGTCGGCCCCGGGCTAGTTTAATTAGTACCGTAACAACGACATCTTCATTGATCTTGTAGGCATCTTTTACAATATCCCAATAGATGGTTTTATCGGTACCGGCAGCCACCTTACGGCCCAAATCCCCCGTAAGACTGATCGGTGTCAATCGACCCGATTTCAGGCCATTTATGGCCACGTAAACAGAATCTTCCGAAGCAATTCCCTGCACGTCATACTGCGTGACCAGCATGCCTTCGGCGTTGAGCGACACCCGCACGTTGCTGACACGTACCTGAGCCGAAGCGGTAAGAGAGATAAGAAAAAGAAGCGTAAGGTGAAGAGGACGCATAATGAAGTTCTTACGGGGCAGTTTTAAAGGTGAGGACTCTCCCTGAGCCTACCGCGGATACATTATTCACTTGTTGGGTAGCGCCGAAGGCCTGATAGTAATACGTAGTGTTAGGTTCCAGTGGAGTCGCGTAGTTGACCGGATCAGTGCTTCTGTCCGTGGTCGTGAACGTATACTCCTGAAGCGCGGGGTTTGTCTGTTGGATGAACATGATCTTGTCCTTTCCCGGATCGAGTGGTGTTGTCTTTCCATACACTATCCCAACCCGGTACAGGGGCGTAGTAAAGGACTGAAGCGTCATCTTCAGTACGGCGCTGGTTTTGGTGATTGACAAACTGGCACCCGTTGTGACTATTGGCGCAACAGCCACTGTGGCTGTTGCGCCCGTTTTAAAGCTGCTTACGGTGCCCATAGCCAACTTTTCTGTGCCGGGAACATTGTTTACTTGCTGGGTAACGCCAAAGGCCTGGTAGTAATACGTAGTATTGGCCTCTAAAGGCGTAGCGTAATTAACCGGGTCGGTATCCTTATTGGTCGTCGCGAATGAGTACTCCTGTAGCGCGGGATTGGTCTGCTGAAGGAACATAATCTTGTCCTTTCCCGGATCGAGCGTGGTGGTCTTTCCGTAAACTATGCCAATCCGGTATAAAGGGGGTGTATACGACTGAAGCGTCATTTTCAGCACGGCGCTGTTACTGGTGATCGATTCGGAGCCACCCGTCACCACCACCGGCGCAACGGCCGCTAACGGCGCGGTCTTGAAACTGCTTACGGCGCCCACGGCCAACTTCTCCGTGCCGGGAACGTTATTGACCTGTTGGGTAACCCCGAAGGCCTGATAGTAATACGTAGTGTTAGGTTCCAGCGGAGTTGCGTAATTGACTGGGTCGGTGCTTTTATCCGTGGTCGTGAACGTATACTCCTGAAGGGCCGGGTTTGTCTGCTGAATGAACATGATCTTGTCCTTGCCAGGGTCGAGTGTGGCCGTCTTTCCATACACGACGCCGATCCGGTACAGAGGGGGCGTGTAGGATTGGAGCGTCATCTTCAGCACGGCACTGGTGGTAGTGATTGACGCCGAGCCCCCCGTTACCACCACCGGCGCCACGGCGACTGGCTGCGTCGTCGTGAAGCTTTTGGGAGCCCCGTATTGCGGGTCCGTTTTATCGGTTTTACAGTAGGCCCGAACGTAGTAAACTTTCCCAGGTCCCAGCCCACCCTGAACAACCGCAAAAGGCGTGGTGACGACTGCAGTTATAGTTCGTGTCGTATCGATCCGCCGAAGGTTATCGGCAATCGTCGGTACGGATTTGGTGTCCGAATAACAATAACCAAACTCCGTTATGGTCATGCTACGTCCCAGGCTCGTAAAACGCATACCCAGCGTGGCCTTATTCGTCGAGATACTGGCCGGGTCCAGGGTTTCAACCTGGGGCGGTATCTGCTGATCGACGGTAATGGATTGCGACTTGTCAACCTGATCGCCACAGCGGTTGCTTAGAGTCAGTTTAACCGTGTAGGTGCCCGCAGCCGCGTAGCTATGCGTCACGGTCTCACCGGTTTGCACCGCCGTATTGTCCCCATAGTTCCAGGACGCGGTTTCTACGTCGCCCGTTTTGTTGGACAAACTCAACGTAACACTTAACTGATTGGTGGTCACAAGGATGTCGGCTGATGGCTTGGTACAAGGCTTTTCGAAGTCTACCTTATCAAGATTCCATTTGCACCCTGTTAGTAACAATAATCCTACTAGATATAGATAGCTGTATGTATTTCTGACCATCATCTCATTAAAACAGTACGTTGAATTTGTGAGGCTAACGTAATTAGGTAAGCATAAACCACTGGCTTGTAATTCAATGGTTAAATTTAGAGAGGAATGCAGTACACTAATTACCGTTAAATAAATGCGGAATGAAATGCTTCCGCTTAATTGAAAATCCCTGTACCGTCAGAATGAGAATGCTATTTTTGGTATATCGAGCCTGCTTAATCGGTAAAACACCTTCCTATGCGTCGACTGTTCTTTTGGCTGATAATCATGTTGAGCGGGTCTGGTTATGCAACCGGACAGACGCTCCACGCCCTGATTCTTGCAGATACCAACGATGATTTTATTGGCTCAGGGTGTGCGGCAGACATCCGCACCATGCAGGCACAGATTACCACCATTGGGGCGGCCATTCAGTATACGGTTCACCTGACGATTTTACAGGATGCTCAATTCAGTCAGGCCGCGCTGACGACGTATCTACAAGCGCTGAAGCCGGGACCTGATGACGTAGTACTAACCTACTATACAGGGCATGGCTACACCACTACCGACCGCTTGAGCAATTGGCCGCTATTAAAAATGAGCGGTCCGACGTTAGCGCTCGATCAACTCCATGCTCAGTTAAGTACCAAGCAGGCCCGCTTCTGCCTGACCATTGGCGACTGCTGCAATAACATCGCCCGTCCCCGATCCGTCCTGGTTAGAAATCTGGTGGTCGAAGACCAGAAAACGATCGCTTCGCACTACAAAGCCCTGTTCCAGCAGGCCCGGGGCGACGTACTGGTCGCCAGTTGCAGCCGGGGTGAGTGTTCCTACGCCGATGCCACCGACGGCAGCTACTACACCCAGGCGTTTAAGACCGCCCTCGACTGCGCCGTTCATTATAATAATACGGCGAATTGGCGCGAAGTACTGGCCGACGCCCAAAACCGGGTCATGGCCTTTGTGGGGCCACGCGGCCGTCAGACACCCTTGTACCAGCTCAACCTGATTGCCACTGAGCCGACGGCCACCACAACGGCATCACAGGCTACCACAACAATCGCTCCGGTTAATCAGCCGGTCAGGCCAGCGATGCAGCCAATGAGTTCTGCGGTAAAGCCCCCACCACTCGCCATCGACGTTATCAATCACTACCTGAACGATCTGGCCGATGAACAGGTGCCAGCGACCATCCGGCTCAAGCGTCTGCAGGAGGCCTATCGTTACTTCGACCCTCAGGCGCGCGTGACAATTTATATCGACCAGACGCTGGTGGAGGTACAGCCCATTTCGCAGGTAATTGAACGATTATGTATTAATGCAAACCGTATACGAACAATTAATCTGATCGAGAACCGATCTCAGCGTAATTCGGATGCCAGTCGGTACGCGGTCATTACCATTCAGGAAATCTGGAATTAATACCCATTCAACAATGATTCGATTTGCCTTAGTCCTGTTTTATACAATTCTCTTTACGACAAGCTCAGTCGGCTGGGCGCAGGTACGTACCAAAAATCTGGAGGTTGTCGACGAGAAAACAACGTTGAGCAACGCGGAACTGGCTTCCTTCAAAATGCTGGCCAGCCAGAAGGTCAATGAACTCGAAAATTATATCAGCACCGTAGGCGACAAGGAACAGAACGAAACGCTACGTGACCTGGCCATTAAAAACGCAGAGAAACTATTTATCGATACGGCTACGATTGAAGTCTCCAGGGTCGTGAATGGTAAGGTCGTTCGGGTAACGCGCCTGCCCGTACGTCAGTACTTCTTCCGGCTGAAAGCCCTGCCGTATAAGAAGGTGAATATCACCTATTACGACGTGGCCTACATTCGGGATTATCAGAAAAGCGCGAATGGCAACTACGTAGCACAAGCCACGATTTTCCAGCAGTTTGAAGGGTTGGATGCTAAAGGCCGACTCCGGTACAAGGACAAACAGGCCAAAAACGTGACGGTGCTTTTGACGGACCTGATGGACGAGTTCTATGCCAATCACCGCTGGACACTTCGCCTGGGCGACATCCGGCTGGCCGAAACCAGGTAAAATCAGTATCTCACCCACAGACAATGACGCTCATGCTATGAATCGCCTGTTTTACACTATCCTGCCTGCTTTAGCCCTGCTTCATGCAGCCTGTCATCGACCGGCCCAGGTAGCTACCGATCCACTGAGCCTGGACATTTATAAAAAGGTGCAGTTAGTGGTCAGCTCGGCCAATCGGCTGAGCGGGAAAGCGGGAAAGCAGCCACCGGTAGAGACCACCGTAGGCCAGTGGAAACCGCTGTTCTCGGAGTCGGGCTACATCGTCGTCATACCGCGCCAGGGTGAGCAGGTAAAATTAAGTCTGGACGATTTTGCCCAGCGTTGCCAGACCCAACGGCACCACTACGCCTTTGACCGAACGACGCTGAACCATTACAGTAATTTCGAACAAGGGGTTGACAAAAAGTTCTTTGCCGACAACCAGGTGTACCACGATGTCAGAGACTTTACTTTCAAGGGCGAGCCTATTGCCAGCCGCGAGTCATTTGTCAAACAACCCTTCGCTGCGAAACCCGCAGACGACTTCTGGCAGATTTATATCCTGGCTGTCCAGGAACGCTAACATCCAAAAAGCTATGAAAATCAATTCGTTATTACTTCTAAATCTCTTATTACTAACGTACTGCCTGCACGCCCAGCCCCGAGGGAGCGGTCTTGACTACGACAAAAAAAAGGTAGCGAAACAAGCGTCAAAGCCTTTGCTCATTAAAGGTGATTATGCCAATCTGCCCACCAGCGTCTCGTTTGAACAGTACGCGCCCACCACCGGCGATCAGGGTGCCTACATGACGGGGGTAGCCTTTGCCACCAGCTACCACATGCGCACCATGATAGCCGCGATTCAGGGCGGTATCACCAATACCCAGCAGATTACCCAGATGGTGTTTTCGCCTTCCTACATTTATGAGCAGCTGAAGTACGAAAGTGGGATGGACTGCAAAAGCAAGATCAATGCGTTTGATGCGCTCGATCTGGTTAAGGATAAGGGCGTTGCTACGTTGAAAACGGTGCCGTATCAGTGTGGCATTAAGATTTCTACCAATGCCGATGATGAGGCCGCCAACTACCGGATTGCCGACTACCAGACCTTGTTCAAGGCGGATGAAACGAACGCTTATGTCAAGATTCAAACGGTCAAGAAAGCCCTCTCCGAAGGGTTTCCGGTGCTCATGGCCACCTACTGCCCCCCTTCTTTTTATAACCTGGGCAAAAAAGGCGTTTGGGAACCCGCTCCAACCGAAAAGCCGACCGACAGCATGGACAAAAATATGATGGTGGTGGTGGGCTACGATGACAAAAAACTGAAAGATGGGGCCTTCCGGGTGCTGAATAGCTGGGGCAGCAAATGGGGCGACCGGGGGTTCTGCTGGGTTAAATACGCGGACTGGGCGAACTACGTCCTGTTTGCCGTTCAGGTGTATCCAACACTCAAAAGCCAGCCAGCGGCTGCTACCGAAAGCACGGCCGAACCGGTTGGACCCGTCGCGTTACAGGGCAAAGTATCTTTTCAAACGACCGACAATATGGTCATGCCAGCAGGTCGACTTTTGCTACGTAACCTGGAGGTTGATAATGGGGGCGCGAAAAAGGCCGACTCCTCGCCCAGCCCGGCTCCTGGGGAAGACCTGGTGGCCTACCGCATGAAAAACGCGTATTCGTCGGGGACACGATTCCGGATGCTGGTCAATAACGCATTTCCGGCCTATGTATACGCCTTTGCCACGGACCTGGGCGGGGAGGTTCACAAGATTCTACCGGCCAGCGACGACACCAGCCCCCTGCTGGGGAAAAATAATACAGTGGCGTTCCCCTCCGAAAGCGGAGCGATTCGAATGGACAACAACCCCGGCAAAGACTATCTGTTAATTCTGTACTCACAGAAACCACTGGATGCCAGCCTGTTGATGGCGAAGATGAGTCAGACAGGCGGTGGCCTAAGCGCTAAAATCCGGGCGGCTCTCGGCAACGAGCTGATGCCCGCCAAATACATCAGCTATACGCCCGACGACGTGGGTTTTGCCGTCAATGCCCAGGCTAAAGGGAGTGTAGTGCCGCTCATGGTTGAAATTACGCATCGATAACCAACAAATTGTTTGCTTCATGCACCCACTGCGGCTCATACCGATACTCCTGTTATACGGGCTGGCTATGCCACCAGCCTGGGCGCAGCTATTTCCCAACGAACGCGAACAGGCAGCGCATGAGGAGGTAATCCAGCTTTTAGAGCGGTATTCGGATGGATTGAACGCCATCGGAAACCCTGACGAAGACCTTGACGAACGGAAAACCTACTACGTTGGGGAGTTCAAGAAAGTGTTCCGGCAACCCGAGGTGTTGGTCTTCAATGACATTGAGCCAAATCGACGTAGTGGCAATGATCTACCGGCCGATCGCTACGCGGTTAATCACATCATCTGGTTCCCTAAAAGCGGTATCACGACTCGACTGAATACAAAGGAAATTACGTTTTCGCCCATTCAGAAGACGGCCTCGGGTAACCTGTTTGTCAACGCCTACGTGACCAAAAACGTTAAAGGTCGGTTTATGGATCGCGAGCTTCAATCGACCAGTCACCGGCTCGAGTTTCGGGTCGGGTTGGTTGATAAAGGCCGTTACTTCAGCGATTTTCGCATCATCGGCGTTACCGAAATTCCTGACACTACTACGTCACCCAAGTCGTTACCGGATAAAAATGCCACCGTTTCGGTGATGAGTCCCGTTAATCCGACCACCTTTCATCAGACGCTGGCCACGCTGGTTGACCTGGCGATGAAAAGCGGATTACCCAAAGGTCTGCCCATTCGGGTTGAAAAGTTTACCTACGCCAAAACAGGCTTGTGCAGTCAATTTTCGAAGGTATTGAATAATTTTCTGGTCGTACGACTGCGGGAGCAACCGGGCCTGATTGTATTGCCCCCACCCGCCGATTTGCCCGCCGGTGCCCGGACCCCACCTGCCGACCCCGCGTCGATACGTATCGAAGGCTCCTTTACCGATGACAATGACCACCTGGCGCTGCAACTCAACTGGACCGATCTGCAAACAAAGAAACGTACGTCTATACCTGTGCAGACCGTACCGCTGACCGAAGCACTGGCGCTGAAAGCACCGTTGCGGCCCGATAATTTAGGGCAGGCGGTGGCAATGCAGAAGGCGCTGCAAAAGGACAGCATCCGAAGTGATTTTGAGGTATCGGTTCTGACCAACCGGGGCAATGGCCGGTTAACGTTTACGGAGGGCGATTCGCTGAAGCTATACGTCCGGGCTGCGAAACCCTGCTATCTGCGCTTTATCTACCACACCGCCGACGGTCAGCATGTGCTGCTCGATGACAACTATTACGTTGATTCGCTGAACGTAAACCGCTACGTCAAAATCCAGAAGTTTTTCACCGTTACCGAACCGTTTGGCACGGAGGTGCTACAACTCAACGCAGCTACACGACCCTTCCCGGCACTAACCCTGCACCAGGAAGCGGGCTTTGCGATCATTACAGACGATATTCCAACGATCAACCAGAAAAACCGTCGGGCGGGTGATGCGACCAACATTCGTCGGGCCGAAACCTGGCTCACGCTGACGACAACCCAGAAATTAAAATAGACAGGCCATATTTATGAAAGACAATATCCTTCTACTGTTGCTCAGCCTGCTGGTTACGCGCGTCGGTGCCCAGCAACTGGACATTAATACGGGTGGGCACAAAGCGTCTGTCCGGCAGGTACTAACGACGCTGGATGGCAAGTATCTGCTGTCGGCCGGTGAGGATAAAACCATTAAGCTCTGGAACGCGCAGACCGGCAACGTAGCGGAGGAAATCCGGGGGCAGACCGGCGCCGATAACGCTGGCAAAATCTACACGCTGGCGCTCTCGCCGGACAACAAACTACTGGCGGCTGGCGGCTGGCTCGGCTCCGCACCGGATTCTGTGGGCATCATCCGCATCTACGATTTCCCCTCCCGTAAGCTGATTGGCTTGCTGCAGGGCGTACATCGGGATGTGGTGCTGACACTGGCGTTCACCTCCGATGGGCAGGAATTAATTTCCGGCGCTGCCGATCAAACGGTAGCGATCTGGTCCATGAAGACCCGGAAACTTATACGGTCTGTGGTGGGCCATACTAGTGAAGTACGGGGCGTCTGTACGTTTGGCGACCGGATTGTGAGCGTTGGACAGGACCAGAAAATCTGCCTCTGGCGGAAATCGGACGGCAAATTACTCCGGCGCACCGATGGCAAAGCTAGTCTGGAATCGGTCGTCTACTCCCCCGCTCTGGCGCGCATATTGGTGGGAAATGCCGACGGCGAACTATTGGTGCTGGACACGCAACTGACCGAGCGCCAACGGATTCAAAACGGTACCGTGCCGCTTGGCTTGGCCGTCTCGCCCAACGGGCAGCGCGTCATTTGTGGCATCTACGGTGGCAATGCCACCAGTAATGTATACCAGAGTCTGCGGGATACTACGTTGGTAAAAATCGCTACGTTCGGCAAAAACCTTAACACAGCCAAAGCCGTGGCTTTTTTATCCAATGACATGGTCGTCACGGCGGGCGGCTATAACCAGGAACTACTGGTGTGGCAAGCCAACGATAAAGGCGGAGGAAAACTGCTGAGTGAATTAGGCGGCAAAGGCCGCATTAACTGGGGTGTAGGGTTGAATGGCACCCGAATAGGCTATGCGAATACCTATACCGACGGGCGGGGGCAGTCGACGCTGACCAGTGCGTTCGACTGGAAAAATCAGGGCATCACGGCCGTAACACCGGGCGAAAAATTTGGTCAGTTACCCGTTACGTCCGGCGACTACAGCCTGGTTACGGATTCCGACGGCACGGGCGAAGCTAAACTGCTAACCCTGATGCACAAAGGCAAGGCGGTAGCCACGATCCGGCGCGACGACACCGACGGATTCCGTCATAATGTGTGGGGGTTCTTACCGGATGGTAAACTGTTCCTGTCGGGCGGGGCAAAAGGTGTTTTGAGGGCCTATAACCTGAAAGGACAGGAAGTTGCCCAGCTACGGGGCCATCAGGACGAAATCTGGGGATTAGGGGCCTCTACCGATGGAAAGCGGCTCGTGTCCGGTTCCGCCGACCAGACGATACGTATCTGGAATACAGCCAGTTTTCAGACGAACAACCTCGCCGAACCACTGGCCAGCCTTTTCATTGGTACGGATGGGGAATGGGTAATGTGGCACCCGACCGGCTATTACGATGCCTCTCCCGATGGCGAAAAATACATCGGGTGGTTAGTGAACCGGGGCGCTCTGTCAAACGCCGACTATTACCCCGTGGCCAACTATCGGGAGGCATTTTATAATCCCGAATTGATCCAGAAAGTACTGGAAACGGGTAATTTAGAGGCCTCGCTGGCGGCTGTCAACGAAAAGAAACGGGACATCAAAGCCATGTCGCCCCCGCAATTTCGCTGGATCGAACCTACGGCAGAAGTGGTTGTCTCGACTGAGCTGTTCACACTCCGGGCCGAAGTGCTGTCAGAAAGTGCTGTCGATCAGATTAAGGTGCTGCTCAATGGCCGGCCTGTAGCCGAAGAGCGGGGCCTGAAAACCGGCAGTACTGCCAAAGCTACAGCCGTCGAACGGACGATAAAGCTGCTGGAGGGCGATAACGAACTGCGAATATTTGCCAAGAACAAAGATGCGGAGGCACTTTCCGAACGCAAACTCATTACCTACGTACCAGCCGTGAAGAAAGCGCTCAACAACCGCACGCTCTATGTATTGGCCATTGGCATCTCGAAATACAATGATCCCAGCGTTAGCCTACACTATGCCGACAAAGACGCGGATGCCCTCAGTGCCAGCCTATTAGGCCAGAAGGGTGGTTTGTTCAATGAGGTGAAAGTAACTACGCTGACCAATGAAAAAGCAACAGCGCGAGAAATCAGGAAGGCATTGCAGAAACTGACCCGCGATGTGACGCAAACGGATATGGCGATTATCAGCATTGCTTCTCATGGCGTCAACGGCACCGGCAAGGATTTCTATATCGTTCCCAGCGATGTGGAACTCGATAACCTGGAAGCAACCGCCATTCGTGATGAGGACATCCGGCATTCTATCGAAAATATGCCCTGTAAAGTCCTTGTTTTTCTGGATGCCTGCCACAGTGGAAGTTTCGGCAAAACCCAGGTGGCAACGCGGGCGCTGACGACGTCGATGGATGAAGTCGTCCGTGATTTTACCTCAGCGGGCGTTGGGGCTACCGTATTTGCGTCCTCGACCGGCAACGAAAAATCGCAGGAGTCCGACGACTGGAAGCACGGGGCTTTCACCAAAGCGCTGCTCGATGGCCTCGACGGCAAAGCGGATTATGACCATAACGGCGTGATTTATACGAAGGAACTGGATGCGTACATTACCCAACGCGTGAAAGAACTCACGGGCGGCACCCAGCATCCACGCACCTATAACACGGCCGATATCAACGATTTCCCCATTTATATTATCAAGTAATTTGTTTACACCTCTATGCAGCCTCTTAACCAAGCCGACCGCGCTATTGCTACCCGCCGATTTATCATTTTTTACACAGTCTCACTGCTCGTTGTGCTGGGGGCTGCCTATCTGTTATTCAGCGCACCCGGTCAATTGTTGAAACAGGAAAATGATCGACTGAAGGCGACTATGAACGAGCAGGCCCGAATTATTGAACGCCTGGAAACGATGAACCGAACCCTTAAAGACATAGAGGTGACGGATCAATCGCTGGCGGCTGCCACAAATGAGGTTATGAAAGCGGATGGTATCCGGCGGGCGCAGGAACAGTCGGCCAATGTGCAGGCAGCCCTGTATGAAGTCAAGCGCGATTCGGCCATGCTGGCCAATGAGATCAGTAAACGGCTGTCGCGGGCGGTTGTTACGTCCTTCGATGCCCTGTTGACCTACCGCCATACAATCGGTATTCTGCGGGATGCTAACCTGAAAAATGGCAATAGCACTGCCGAAATTGAACGACTCTCGGCCGATCTGCGCTCGGCGAATCAGCAAGTGACGATGCTACAGGGATTGCTGGCCTCTAAACCCAGCGGTGGCGGTGGCGGAGGGGCACCTGCACCCCGACCGGCAGCGGCTCCAGCTGGTGGCGGAGGCATTGCTCCGGCCGTCGTCGAGGACTTACGCTTTCAGCTTGACCTGGCTCGTGCCGAATGTGATTATACCCGGGCGAATGAGATACGCCTGAAAAGTCCCGCCGAACGCCAGCGGCTCTACACGACGTCCATCACTACGTTCCAGCGTTTAGTCGAAAACGCCAGCGGGCCTACCAAACAACAAGCCCAGGAACGACTTACCGAAGCCACTAGTAAAGTCAATCGGTTACGGGCGGGTGATTTGTAAACAGCTTCTTATGAATGAGCCCTTTACAAATTTACAGCACTAACTGACCGAGCGCATAATGCATAAATACGGCCCTGGCAAGGGCCAAAAAGACCCTTTTGACCGCTTAATAAATAGAAATTACCGTTTAATTACCAGCTCAGGGGATATACCAGCCCGTCGGGATAAATTACATCACATTCCTGAACCCTTATGCTCACTCTTTCGTACACCGAGGAACTCCGCCGGGCTGTCGGTATCGCACAGGCCATTGCCCGGGAGCACCAGCATCTGACGTTTTCGCCGGGTCATCTGCTCGTGGGGCTGCTCCACAACGATGTGGGGCTGTCCTCGCAATTAACAGGCTGGAATATTGACGTACCCTACCTCCGGGATTGGGCGGATATTCGGGTCGAAAGCTACCCGAAATCGGCACGGACAACCGAAGAACCCGCCGGTGATCCTAAGGTTCGTGCCTTGATGGAAGTGTCGGACGTAGTGCGGATGAAGCTCGGCGAGACAGAGCTGACGCCCATCGCGGTCCTGACGGCCATGTGTAAACCCGACGTAGCGTTTAGCCGCGATCAGCTTAAATCGTTCCCGCTGACAGAGAACCAACTGCTCGAAAAGGCACTGGCCGATGTGGACTTTCAACAGGCCATCAGCGGGTCGTCGGGTGGCGCTGCCAACAACGGAAAAAGCAGCAATGGCCAGACCACTCCTGCTGAGACGGCAGCAACCGGAAAAACGCTTTTCAAATTCTGTATTGACCGGACGGCATCGGCCCGCGAGGGCAAGCTTGACCCCATCGTTGGGCGCGATCGCGAGACCCGGCAGATGATCGAAATCCTGGGGCGTCGACTCAAGCCGAATGTGATCATTACGGGCGAACCAGGGGTGGGCAAAACGGCGCTGGTCGAAGGACTGGCCCAGCAGATTATCGCGGGCAATGTGCCTCCTCACCTCAAACATGCCCAATTGTTTCAGCTAGACATGGGGTCGCTGATAGCCGGAGCGTCGTATAAAGGTGAAATTGAAGACCGGCTGAAAGGTATTCTGGCCGACCTGAAGCAGTTTGACCGGGCGCTGCTGTTCATCGATGAAATACACGTATTGATGGACCCGAATGGCGGAGCCGTGGGGTTGGTTAATCAACTAAAGCCCGAACTGGCCCGGGGTGAACTGACGCTGATCGGCGCAACGACCAACGACGAATACCGCAAATACCTCGAAAAAGATGAAGCCTTTGCCCGCCGATTCGAAGTGCTGGCCGTTGAGGAGCCCGATGAACAGACGGCCATCCGAATGGTGCAGACCCTGTTGCCGTTATTCGAAAAACACCATCAGATTGGCGTAGCCCACAACACCGTTGCTGAAACGGTTCGATTGGCGAAGCGATACCTCAAAGGCCGTCGACTCCCCGATGCGGCCATTGACCTGATCGACCGCACAATGGCCGCCATGAAGATGGCCGCCGAAACGACACAGCCCGAAATTGACCGGCTACGCCTTGAACTAGTCGCGATTCGGGAGAGAGTCGACATAGGTGATCCACTAGCGTCTATGCCTGACGTTCGCTGGTTCGAGCGGCAGTTGAAAAACCGGCTCAGCCCCGTTTTGCTGGGGCAACTGGAAGAAGAGCTACAAACGGATTCGTTTGAATTACCCGACGCGCTGGCCGACCATCTAGCCTTGCTTCTAGATAAGCTGGAAACCCTTGGCGAACAGGTTCGCGAGAAAGTCGAACCCGCCGAAGTGGCGGCTGTAGTGGCTAACCGCACGGGCATTCCGCTCGGGAAAATTCAATCCAAAGAGCGCGATCGGTTACTGGCACTGGACGAGCATCTGAAACAACGGGTTGTGGGTCAGGATCATGCGGTGAAGATTATTGCCGATGCCATTCTGGAAAACCGCTCGGGCTTAAGCCGCCCCGGTCAACCGATTGGTTCGTTTTTCTTCTCCGGCCCCACGGGTACCGGCAAAACTGAACTGGCAAAATCCATGGCCGATTTTCTGTTCAACGACGAGCGCGCCCTGATTCGGTTCGACATGTCGGAGTTCAAGGAAGAGCACTCGGCGGCCTTGCTCTACGGCGCTCCTCCGGGCTACGTTGGGTACGAAGAAGGTGGTTTGTTAGTCACAAAAATTCGGCAGCAACCCTTTGCCGTTGTGCTATTCGACGAGATTGAAAAAGCCCATCCGTCGGTGTTCGACATTTTCCTGCAAATCCTGGATGAAGGGCTTCTGCACGACCGGCTCGGCCGCGAGGGCGACTTCTCGAACGCGATCATCCTGTTCACCTCAAATATTGGCAGTGACTACGTAGTCGAGAAGGCAGCCAAAGGCGAAATCGTAGCGTCGAACGAACTGCTCGACATCATGGGGCGCTACTTCCGACCGGAATTTTTAGGTCGCCTGACGGAAATCATTCCGTTTCAGCCGATTTCGGAAGAGGCCATTGTGAGCATTTTCAATATCCAGTTGACATCGTTGCTGAAAATGCTCGACAAACAGGGTATTACCGTTACACTTTCGGACGAAGCCCGTCGGCAACTCGCCCTGGAAGGCTACACACCCAAATATGGGGCCCGACCACTACGTGGTGTGATCCGCAACCGGCTTCGCCGACCGCTTTCCCGCATGATCGTATCCGGTGAGATTGGGAAAGGGAGTTCGTTGCACCTGACGACCAACGAAGCAGGAGAACTGACGTTCGAAACCGTACAGATGACCGTTTAATCAGTCATTTGTTTCCCTAAAAAACGGGTCCACGACTAATAAATGCAATCCATAGACCAGTCTGCTAATGTCACATTTCTTTGATGCTACTACCGGTGTACCGCTGCTTACCTGTCCGCTTCAGGTTGGACAGAAAAAAACGGTTGGCTTGTTTGGGGGTGATTTTTCTGGAAATGACCTGGGCGTTTTTATTGACCAGAGTGTCGTAAAAATACAGGAAAAGAAGCGCCAGGCTAATTTCAGGTATTTTGATTTGACGGGCCTGACAACTGGTCAGTCGGTGCTGCATGCTTTCGCGGGTCTGTATGATTATGCCTTGCCCATTCCGGTTACTGTAACGAAAAAGATGTTTACCCCACAGGGTAAGCTAGCGCAGCGGCAAGCGGTTGTCAATGAGGCACGTAGCCACGTTGGTAAAGCGCACTATCTGTGGGGAACGGCCGGAAATACCCCTGGTCTGGGCGACGGCGCTAAATACAAACCGAAAGTTGCCCTGATGCAGACCGACTCGTTCAACCCAGGCGACCCGTCCGTGCTGACCGCGTTCACTACGGTTGACGGGTTAAACACCTGCGCTGGTTCGTCGAACAATTTTCCGCAACGATCGGCTCTGGAAACCAATGCTTACCTCCTGGCCGGGCTGGCTCTCCCTGTCGCCAATCTAACCCCCCGAACCTACAAATTCAATGGCCTGACAAAACTCATCGGCAGTAGTGGCAACGGAATCGTTTGGGGTGAGGTGTGCACGGGCAAAAAACACTTCGATTGCATTGGCTTCGTCAATTATTGCTATGACCGCAATGTCGTAGCGGGTCGGTATCCCTTCGGGACCAGCATTGTGGAATTAATGACGAACTCGGCCAACTATAGTTTGGTAGAGGTGTCTGACCCTAAAGACGTACTCAACGGTGATATTATTGGACAGTATACAACTGCGGCTGGCTGGCATCACATCGGCATGGTGTATCTGGAAGGTAATGCGACTAAAGTAGTGCAGGCGGCTGATTCGCCAATTGGCATTACGGATACAGACGTGTATAACCCATCATCCCCTGGTGCCTGGACCAAGCGGGTTCGGATGCTGGATATGATGCTTTAATCGGGAACGAGTCCATATGTAAACCCGGCAAATGCATCAATAAGTGACATAGCCACAAGACAAATCTTTTAAAATGATAAAAAATGGCGGTTGGTAAAGTAGTAGCAGCCTGGGCAGCGGGCAAAGTCGGTCATCGGGTTGGCGATGGACAATGCTGGACATTCGCGGAAAATGCGCTTAAAAATGCGAACGCCAAGACGTCGAACGACATCATGGGGGCCGACGGCGTCAACTCCGATGCGGATTACGTCTGGGGAACGCCCGTATCCCTGGCGAACTTAATGCCCGGTGATATTATCCAGTTCAACTATTACACGGTGCATGTCGACGCAGCCGATGGCAGCTGGTGGGAAGAAACGCGGGGTGAGCCACGACACACGGCCATTGTAGCCTCCGTGGGGGCGAATGGGAAGGTTGTTGTCTATGAACAAAATATCCCGGATGGCGGAGCCGTCAAAAAAACCACCCTCTATTTTAAAAATACAGACAGCGTTACAGTCGGCGGCAACTGGTGGTTTTACCGGCCCATCCCTAAATAGTAGAGCTCAACCCACTGATATACAGAC
Source organism: Spirosoma jeollabukense (assembly GCF_054777855.1). Taxonomy (NCBI): domain Bacteria; kingdom Pseudomonadati; phylum Bacteroidota; class Cytophagia; order Cytophagales; family Cytophagaceae; genus Spirosoma; species Spirosoma jeollabukense. The sequence continues at coordinate 1,120,766 of NZ_BAAHAD010000002.1, read as the reverse complement.
CAACGAAAAGCCTTACTCAATAAATCAAGTTACTTACATTCCAGCTCATGGCAGTCAATAAACCCCAGATCGGTGGAGTTATTATCCCCGAAGAAACCAGCGAGGCCATTAAGTTCCTCCAGGAGAATAAAACGGCGATAGTCGGCAAATTCACCGCCGATTCAATGAGCCAGGCCCCCGTTCAGGGTGTGCAGAAATTACAGGATGCGTTCGATACGTTTCAGCCAGAGGTCGACGTAACGCACGAAACCGAAGACGGTCAGGAAGTCAACGAAACGCTGTTTTTTCAGAACCTGACGGCGTTCAGCAAGCAGGGCATCATTGACCAGAGCGCTTTTTTACAGGCGCTTCAATCGCAGGAAGATAACTACCAGAGCCTGATCAAGCGATTGATGTCGAACAAAGCTTTCCAGAAACTACTCGCTGATCCGCAGGCCAAACAGGCGTTTATCGACGCATTGAATACCATGGCGCAAGAACTTGAGGATGCCGATACTAATTAATTGAACTGCTGCCCCACTCATCCAAAAACGCAATATACACCATGGCAAAAGAAGAACAGAACCGGGAGAATGCCCCCTTAGTGAAGGAACGACTTGCCGAGCAAAAATCGGCCCGGCCCCTAACGGAAAGCGTGCAGCAGTTGACCAAGTATGGTGGATTTGAATTCATCAAAACGATCGTGGATGGCACCGAAAACATGGACCCGTCCAAGAAAGCACGCAAAAGCATTTTTCTGACCGAAGACGACAATAAGCCGGACCGAAAAAAACTCAAAAAACGGCTACAGGATTTCGCCGAGTTGCTGGCAGCCCATGACAACGTAGCCGACATGATTGCCGAGGCCGAACAGAAAGCAGCCTCGGCCAGCCAGACGCTCAAGACGAACCTGGCCAACGTGCTGACCCAGACCGAAGAGCTGGAAGCCTCGTATCGATCGCTATCGCTGTTTTTTGAAAACGCGGAATCTGAAAAGATCAAAAACCTTGTCCTGTTCGACGCCGGAAACGACCAGACCACCGACGCTGACGGATTCAGTAATCCAACGGGAATTTTTGAGCAGGTCGCGAAAGAATTGCGCGATGGCTATGACAAACTCGATCTCTCCGAGAACTACTCACTGCTCGTGTTGCCGGGCTGGCTCAAGAAAAATACGATCATTGACAAATGGGCTTCGCTGGCGCATCAGAACAAGGTCATGATGCTGACCGATTACCGACATCTGGATGATCCCGACAGCGTCGAAGCTACGTTCGAGCGCGACAAGCTAACCGGTGCCGACCCGCAAAAAGCAAACGTAATGATGCCCTGCAACTGGATCGTAGGCCGCGAAGCTTATACTGAACTGGGCCAGGACGAACACCTCTACGTATCACCGGCCATGGCGCTGGCGGGCATGCTTTGGGGTGGACATATTGCCCAGCCGTCGGCCGGGGTGCAGCATGGTAAGCTCAAAATGGCCAGCGGTGTGCGGTTCAGCATGCGCAAAGGGGAAATTGCTCAACTCGAAGATAAAGGCCTGATTCCCATGGTCTATGAATATGGGCGCGTCATTCCTTTTTCGGCCAAAACGCTCTTCAACGGCGACAACGTAGGCTTACAAACCTACAGCGTCGTGCGGGTATTCGACTGGATTGGGAAAGTCTTTCAGGATTTCCTGAATCGCCGGACCTTCGAGAACATCGATAACAAGATGCTGGAGGAAATCAAAGGTCAGGTCGCCAGTTTTCTGGCCACAATCCGGGGGCCGGGCAAGATCATCGAGGATTTTAGCGGCCTCGACATCCGGCGCCACCCAACGAATCCAACGCACGTGATCGTGAACGTCAAGCTAAAGCCGTTCTTTCCGGCCAAGGTATTTGAAATCAACCTGACTGGTACCAAAGGCCAGTGGGATACTGACTTAAAACAATAACCAATTAATTCTAACGCGTAAAAACCACGTACTATAATGGCACACAAGTCAACGTTGAAAATCGACGGCAAAGAGTATGAAGTGCTCTCTCTTTCGTACAGTTTTCATCAGCATGTAAATCCAAACACCAACGAAACTACCTCAGAAGTATTCGGCGGCAACATCGACGTTTCGATTGAAACCCGCAACGCTGATGCCAAAATTATTGAGCTGATGGTGTTACCGCACAAAGACGACATCAGCGGAAGCATTGAGTTGAAGAACCAGAAGGGCGAAGAGCTGCGAACGATCAAATTCGATCACTCGGCCATTATCAACTTCAGCGAGTCATTCAGTTTATCGGGCTCGGGCTCGGGTACGCAAAGTTTTACGATCTGTTCCCGCGATCTGGACGTGAACGGGCAGAAACTGAAATTACTGCGGGAGTAAGATGGAGTAATTTGACTGAACAGGTTTCCGACAAACGTCAGGTTTGTCGGAAACCTGACCTTATTATTCACACTACGTTGATCTGCTTTCATGGTACTTAATGAAACCTTGACGTTCAATCAGCTTGAAGACAGTATTCGTAAGTCGTTCAATGGCCTGACGGCTAAGCATGAGCGTATAAGAACGGGAATGCTGCTGTATAAATTTACGGACTATGAGGTGTTCAATCCGAGTGGTCGGATTACGCCCTTCTGGGGCACGATGGAAGACCTCGTTGATCTGTTGGCTTATAGCAAAAAGAAAGGCAAAACTCTGCTTGACTGTATCCGGCAGCGCAATGCGGTGCTACATAACTGGAACGGTCTGAATTCGCTGGTAGTCGTCAGGATTAGTCAGGACGTATTCGGTTTCACAGGCAATATCGGCCCGCAAACCGAAAAAGGGTACGGTAAAGAGGGCGAAACGTATGCCCGGCATTTTACAAGCCCGATTTCGCTATGGGGCGGAGCTAGTCAGGTGTATTTGCCCGGCTTACAACGGCAGCATATTTCGGAGGTTATTCCTGCCGAAACGGTATTGATCCGGGATGATGCCAGCGACATTCTGGCGTTCCTGACTGATTTAGTATTGGTTTGATTCTGGTGTATAACAGTAAAAGTCCAGCATGCTATCGAAGCTAAACCATCAAATTTCATTTATTAATTTCCTGACAATCAATTTACAAATGGTTGATTTGTTAGGTCTTGCTGCATGTTGGCGTCAAGAATGGAGTATTAAAAATCATGCTTTTTACGCACAAATGCCAGATGAAGTAAAGGAGGTGAATACGTTCAGTCTTGAAATAAAAGGTATTATTTCTCGGGTACGAATCGGTGGACACCTAAAATCCGATGTTTAACCATGTCATCCACAAAATCCCCTATCATTCTGGGCTTTGAGCCGGGCGAAAGCCTATCCTCTCTGAACTCCATTATAGTGGGGGTTGGCTGGTCCTGGGGAACGGTTACCATGCCATTTACACCACTTGAGTTTACGCCTGAACGTATTGCGAAAGCACTGGGTCCCGGAAGCGGTTATTTAAATGGCCATCTCCCCCTGACCAATCAAGCCTTTTACGAGGATACATATACCAAGCTACCGCTGGTTGAACAGAAGAAATTCTGGGGCACAAAAAATAGTGTAACCAAGCAGGTGCGCGGTGTTGCCGTTGGTATTAGCGGAGGGAAGTTACTGGCAGACGCAGCCGAAGCCGCTTTAAAAGGAGTTGTGTTAGGCGCTGCTAAACTTGGCCTTAAAGTAATTATCAGAAAAATCATAGAAAAACATTTAAAGACCGTTTCCCTCGATGCGCTGCAATCCTCAACGAGTGGCGATGCTACGTTATACGGGTTGAATGGAAATGATACGTATAATCTATACATGATTGACTTTAACCGGGAGACAAACATATTTTTCATCAATGCGGGTATCGGCGCCATCGCGGCTGCCTCCCTGAATCTAGCGTTCTTTGGGTATTTTCCATCCATGCCAAGCACGATGCCACTTCAGGATTTACCCGACTATCTGTGGGATTGCTCTAATAAAGCCATTGCCTTTACGGTAATAAATGATGCGGCTCTTGGCCTGATTATGCCGGGTGCCAATGTATCGGTCATTTCTTCCTGATGCGGAATTTTTCATCCGGGAATCCCACACGCAGTTGATTCATCTTTACTAGCCAATGCCTTTATGCCTTCCACAACGCAACTTATTGCCACAGCTGACGTAACTATCAACGGCATACAATTACCTCGTTTCAACAGTATTTATCTGAATCAGCCGTTCGAGAGTCACCATACGTTCGAGATCAGCCTGTCGCCGGATATGTTGCCCAACCGCACGGCTGTGGTTCGACTTAATGACCTGGCCGACAGCTTTGTAGGAGAACAGATCACGATCAGGTTTAAACAGGGCATGTCAGTTGGCGGCAAAGTGAACGGTCAGCAGGGACAGTTATTTCGGGGTATTGTTACGTCGGTAAGGTTGTCCAGATCGCAGTCGAGCACAACCTCAGTCATCATTTCAGGAAGCAGCCCCACCATTTTACTCTGCGCTGGCAAAACGATCCGCTCGTTTACCGACATGACGCTGAAAGATATTGTCAGTAAGCTAACGGGGGCGGCTGGGCTGACCAGCAAGATTGATCCCGATTTAACGGTGCCTTTTTCATACACCGCACAATATGAAGAGGATGAATATACTTTTTTACAGCGCAAAGCGCAGACATGGGGCGAATGGATGTATTATGATGGCGAGACATTCATCTTCGGCAAAAAAGCCCGCCCATCCGTCCCGCCCGTTGCGCTGACCCTGGGCGTTAATCTGTTCGATATGGAATATGCCCTGCGGGTAACTCCACTCAACAGCAAGTGGCTGAACGATAACTTTTTAGACAATACGAAGAATCAGGCTCCTTCGTCCTCCCCGGTCGATGGCCTTCAGACGTCGGCCAAGATAGCCGCCGATAAATCCGAAAAACTATTCAACGTTATACCGACGATGGTTAATCCGGGTCTACATTCGAGCAGCAGCCTGCAGGACGTAGCCAAACGTAACAAAGCGAAACAGGCCAATGAGCTGGCCGTTTTGCAGGGTCGAACGCCCGAAATGGAACTCCGGGTAGGCGGCCTGGTCAAAATAAAAGAAGGTGTTTATGATGTCGCCGATGCTAAATTAGGGGCCGTCAAATTAGACACCATCGACTATGGTCAGTTCATTGTCACGCGCCTGACCCACTACGTCGATGCCAGGGGCGTGTATCAGGCGACCTTTGAGGCTATCCCGGAGGCTGCCGACCATCCGCCCGTTGAATATAACGTTCCTCCTTATGTACTCAGAACCGATCTCGCTATTGTCAAGGACATAAACGATCCCGATGAGCTGGGACGGGTAAAGCTGCAGTTCTCCTGGCAAAAAGACGATAATCAAACAACGGATTGGGTCACCCTATCGCATCCCATGAGCGGTAAGGATCGGGGCGTTTATTTTATCCCTGAACTGGAGGAAAATGTGTGGGTCGACTACATGTTTGGCGACCCTGACTTTCCTTTCGTCATTAGTTCCTGGTATCATCTGGACGCCAAACCCGGCGAATTATATAACAAAGAGAACAACATCAAGGGTATCGTTACCCGCAGTGGGAACCACATCGTTCTTAACGATGAATCGGGGAAGGAAAGCATCAAGATCTATAATAAAGACAAGAAGAACAGCATCGAACTCTCGCTCGATGGCACGCACATCACCATCAAGAGCAATGGTAACATCAATCTTCAGGCGGGTGGCGAGATCAACATGAGTGCGGGCGGTAACATCAGCATAGAATCCAAGAAAAACGTTGCCATGTTGGCAACCGACTCCATTGATATGGTGACAGATACGGGGGACATTGACCTGATTTCGGGCAAAAAACTAACGCTTATCGCTGGTACTGACTTAGCCGAATCGGGGAAAACCATAGACATCTCGTCCGATACAACCGCTGCGGTTAAGGCGAGTGTTGCACTCACGCTCGACGGTGGGCCATCGACTACGATTAAAGGGGGTATGGTCATGATTAATTAAGATAATCTGGGGTCACTACGTTTTTATAAACCCATCTGCCAATAACAAATGAATTGCTGATGCCTGACTATTACTCCATACCACCCTCGTTCGGTGCGCTGACCAGACGTCAGCCACTCGAGAAATTGTCGCTTGAAGAATCGGTGGCGCAAAACATTGCGCTCTATCTGGCCACCCGGCCCAGCGAATACCACTACGATCCGGCCTACGGCTGCATCATCCATAACTATGACTTTCAGGAACTCAACGAAACGCCCAGTAAAGATCAGATCAAACGATCCATTGAAGAGTATCTGCGTAAGTTCGACAACCGTATCGAGCCAGAACGCGTAACCATTGAAGTGGCGGATGTAGAGGAAAAAATAGATGGCCGAAATCCGCGCGTTTGCCGCTATATTCAAATTGTCGTCCAGTGTCGACTGACCCAAACCCGTGAACGATTGCCCGAAATGAAATTCCGGGTAGTCCTTTACTCATAAACCCAACCCTATGACTCCGCAACGTCAACGATCCCGCGAGGCCATTCGCAGTGAGATGATTCGGGAAGTAGCCCAGCTCTGGAACTTCGACGAGTCGGAGATGGCCGTGGAGAGTTTCGACCCGCTGGTTGGGTTGTTGCTGGGTGCTTTTGCCACCGGCATTGAAGGATTGCATCATGAATTGCAGAACTCGCGCAATCGTATCGTGCAGCGACTGGCCCAGCTGCTCACGCCCGACGTAATGACCGGCCCGCAGCCCGCGCACGCGCTGATGCGCACGCACGTCATCGACCCCTCGTTTGACGTATTACCCACGCATCCGTTTTCGTGCAATGTCGGGGGGAAAGATACTTACTTTTCGGCAGCTGGCTCTTTCACACTGTACAATGCGAAGATCAAAACCCTGGTCGTTCAGAACAAGATAAAAGAGTACGGTCCTTCGCCAAAGGAGTCGTTTATGAACCAGATTCTACCCGGTAATCAGTGCTGGCTAGGGCTGACGGTTGACGCCGACCTGGAATCGTTCGAGAATCTGCTGTTGTTTTTCGACTGGCGAAATGATCCGTTACGTTCGGTGCATCTGGAACAGGTGGCCGCCACTCGACTGTGGCTAAATAATACCGAACTGCTCGTGCAGCCGGGTTTGCCCGAAAATTTCCATTCTAATAAGGGCACACTTTCCGACCGAATCCATGAACAGGTACGACGGTACTACGGTCGGCATATTTTGTCGGTCAGCAGTATCTCGAAACAGACGAACGACGTAGTGCCGCTAAGCGATTGCCGTCAGAAATGCCCGCCCCAATTGAGTCAGGGATTGGCCGCCGAGGAATCGGTTAAGTTTTTCTCGCAGGAATTAGTCTGGCTGAACATTCAGTTTCCCGAAAGCCTGGCCGACGAGGTTACCTATCGGACCCAGATCGAGATCAATGCCTTTCCGGTTGTGAACCGCAAACTCTGCCTCGATACCCCCGATATTCGGCCGCTGTTCAATGTGTTCCCGGTTCGGCTCGACGCTCAGGAGTCGTTTCTGGAAATGGTGGATGTCGAAACCAGCACCGGACTAAAAATCAACGAAGCGCAGCAGATCACCCGCGACGGTCAGAACCAGTATGTATTACGGCAGGGCGGCATTACCCGCTTCGACGAGCGGGATGGCTACGACATTGTTTCGTACCTGATTACGTTGCTCCGCGACGAAAGCGCCATGTTCAGTTCGCTGGGACGTAGCGAGCTGGAGAGTGAGATAGACGAAATCAGGAAACGTCTCGAAAAAATCAATACCGTCATTGGCGAAGGTGGCCCGCAAACTACCTATCTTACTGTAAAAACAACGGAGAAAACGGGTCGGCTGACGGTAAAGTTCTGGAGTACGCGCGGTGAGTTAGCCAATCGGATTCCGTTTGGCACTAAACTCAGCAAGGACCGAAGTCAAATCGTTTTTTCGGACGAAGAATCAGTGCTCATCACTACGTCGACCGGTGGCAAACAGCGACTTAAACCCGATGAGAACCTGCCCGTTTTCCGGCAGGCGCTGCTAACCCGGGGGCGGGTCGTAACGGTTGAAGATATCAAAGCGGTTTGCTTTGCCGAATTGGGCGACAACCTTCGGGCGGTTACAGTCACGAAGGGTCTTTCAACGGGCATTATGAAAACGCAGGGATTGATTCGGACGATTGACGTGATTCTGACGCCTAACCCGGCCAAATCTTTGCCAGCCGACCAATGGGATGAGTATTGCCACCGCCTTAAACACCTTATTGAACAACAGTCATTTGCCGCAATGCCTTACCGGGTGTTAGTAAAGAATTAATTCATTTATGCTACGAACGGCTGACATAGAAGCGCTTCTGAATCAGGTAACCACCCGGCGGTTGAAGTTCGAGAACGTAGTGAATGAATTACTGGATGACGGTTTGATCACCAAACGGGAACTGATAATCAGCCCGGAACGAACCTCGGCCTATAATTTCGAGCGGGATATTCAGGCGATTCAGGACCGATCGGATGATCGACAGGCAACGCGCTGGCAGATCGGGATTCCACGCGATGGGTTTTATGATACGTTGCCCGAGCGCCTGTTTCACCGGGCAAAAAAACGAACAAAAGACCAGGATGAGTGGGACGAGATACGTCAGGAGGAAGAGAAACAGGAGCAGGAATCCCGGCACTTTTTCCTGCCGTTCGACAACGAGTTCAATCACCAGCGAGCGGCCATTGCCCGGTTTGAAACCCGGACGCTGGCGGGCGATGATGAGCTACTGGTATCGGAACTACTGAAGCTTGTGGCGCCCGATGCGAAGGTGTATTCACTAACGAACCAGCAGAAACTGACGCTGTTTTTACTGATTACTCAGGCCCATCAGCTTGTAGGAAACTGGGAACAGACCGCTTTCTATTTCGGGCGTTTTTTGCAGGCCCCCGTACAGATTCAATACGGTCGGCAAATGGTTTCCGTTAATCGGCAGACCCCGCAAGCTACCGACTGGCAACCGGCCAGACTGGGCGACGGTCGACTGGGTCTGGACTGGGTATTGCCGCAGCCCGATTTGATCGACGACGGCGGACTGGTTCGGCTAACAGTTGGCCCCCTGACCGACAGCCAGTTGCAGAACTTCCTGCCGGGTGGCCTTGGCCTTCAACAGGTTGGCTTACTGGCTGGCTACCTGTTTCCGGCGGATGCCGACTGGCGGATGGATATAGTGGCCAACGCCGTCAACGATGTGTTTAGCTTATCGGCCAGTGAAACCGCCGGCCGATTGGGCATGACCACTACGTTGACCTGATTCGTCAGGAGCAAAACGAGTTTACAGGATTAAGATGATGAACTGACACGAATACATAGAACTTGCTTTACGGATGAAAACAGAGGTTATACTCCCCATTATCGTTTATAGTGTCGTGGCCCTTCTGTGCCTGATCGGGCTGGTTATGCGGCATTCGGGAAAAGAAATCTTCACGAAAAAACTGCTGGCTTATACTGTCGGTATCATAGCCGTTTCGGCTGGCTTAGGGGCAATTATGTTCCGTGTGGGTTCGCTCGTACTGGCTTTTTATCTCATCGAAGCGCTGGCGCTGGGTCTGGGGATTGTGCACGTAGTACTCTCACGAAAACTGTTCTCCTTCCTGCCAACGGGCGGATTCTGGTCAGAGTTGTTATTGGCTGCTTTTGCCGTATTGCTGATTGGTGCGTCATTTTCTGCCATGTTTGGCTGGCTTACGCCATCTGGTCTGCCTGCCTCCTTGCTCGTGACGGGCTTAGTACCGTTTCTGATTCCAGTATTAATGCTATACGCCCTGTACGCCTGGAATGCCATTCCGCCGAAGATCTACAAAAAATGGTTTTACCCGATTGAGCGGCCCGTGCCCTTAGTCGAGTTAGACAATACCCTGCGGCTGAATTTTCTGGTAACCAAGCGGCCCGATGCGCCCGTCTCGAATCGCTTTACGGTGACGCTGCCCGCCGACCGGACACTCGATGAACTGTTTCAATTTATGATTTACTCACATAATCATGAGGAAGACCCGGAGCACCCGATTCTGTATCACGAAGACAATACAGAAGGTACGTTGCTGGGCTGGATTTTCTACCGCGAATCGTGGGGAGGCTGGGTAAAAACCTATTTTGACCCGTCGCTGTCCTTGCTTCGAAATGGTCTCAAGCCTGAAGACACTATTATTGCCAGGAGTTTTAGTAATTAACAGCATTTCGTTGGTATACGTAGCACCAACCAGAATTGCGCTGTACTTATGCTATTTGATTGCTTTTCACTAAAGTACTTATGCTCCCCGAACTGACGCACTGGCCCGTAAACTGGGCCGACGGTATGAAAATATCACGGTCGCATCTGATCGCGAACGACAATGCCCTGCGCGATGCCGTGCGTGACGCCACGGGCTTATTACTCACCAGTTACAATTACGGTCTGTTATCGCCACCGACAGGGCAAGAAAGCCCTTTGTTGCTTACCTGCGATGGAAGCGAACTCACGCTGTCGATCTGCCGGGCCATTACACCGGGTGGGGCACGGATTGACTTTGACGGAGCACGCACGCTTCCCCTTCGGTTGCCGCTGTCAAACGTTCGGGAACAATGGCAACGGGCGAATCATACAATGGGCTATATCGTACTGGATATTAACCCGTTTGAGCCGCAACCCTGGGGCCAACCTGATCCTGAAGAAGTACCGCTACGTTACCCTTACACGCAACCCACCTGCCGACTGAGCGTATTGACGGCATCCATGCTGGCACCCGGTATGTCGGCGGGCTATCATTTGCCCATTGGCAAGTTACTACTGAGCGGGGGCCAGTTCTCGCTGGACAGTACGTATCTGCCGCCCTGCCGCTCGGTGGGTGCCTGGCCTGCGTTTCGCCAGCATCACCAGACGATCGGTAAAAACCTTGGTAAGATTGCTGATTTTGCGACGACGGTGATTGGGAGGGTGCGAACGAATGCCCGATCGGGACAGGCTAACCTGCTGGCCTCCAGCATTGGCTATTTGGCGGAAGCCACCGCACGAGTAATGAGTGATCATCTGGATGCTTATGATATGCGTGGGCAGGACGAATCGCCCCTGTTTATCGTTGAACTGGGTGTCCGACTGGCCCGAACGTTGAAGCTTGCCATTAAAAGTACCCCCGATCAGGAGCGGGATACGATGTTTAATTATTTCAAAAACTGGTGCAACGTCAGTCCAGCCGAATTCGAAACATCGCTACAGAATCTGCTGGAAGAAGACTATTTGCATGCCGATTGCCAACCCATGATCGCCCACTTTTATAATCTGACCGATAAATTAATTGCGCTATACAGTAAATTGAGTGAATTAAACTACGTCGAAAAAGAGCGCGGCACGATTTATCAGGAAAAGCAGGAACTGGACCAACAACCCACCAAACGCAAAGGCATCTGGGGGTAAACCCATCTCCAATTGTCCAGCAGCCACAAATCGAACAATCACACCTTAAATGGATAAGTAGAATGGGACTTCCAGCCGCCCGAGTGCTCGATATGCATATCTGCCCGATGGTTACACCGGGCCTTCCACCGGTTCCTCACGTAGGTGGACCAATTACGGGTCCCGGTACACCAACCGTCTTGATTGGCGGACAGCCAGCCGCCTGTGCGGGAGACCTCTGTACTTGTGTGGGGCCTCCATCCAGTATCATTATGGGGTCTGTAACCGTATTGATTGGTGGCAAACCTGCCGCCCGCGTCGGCGATCCAACAGCGCACGGTGGAACGATTATGCCACCGGGTTGCCCAACCGTTTTAATTGGCGGTTAATTTTCGAGTGGAGTTATGGCAACGCTGTTAACCCTCTCTGGAGTCTACCCTCGTTGGTGATCTTCATATACTTCTCCAGGTTGAAGGCAACTGCCGCTATCAGCAACCCTTTTGCTTCAGACTCATAGCGGAAGCCTTCGATTTGGGGCTAATATTGGCCGAAGCCGGGTATCCAGCCAGACGCCACGGATCGATCGAAAGATTACCTGTATAGCCATAGAATTGGCTAGCGACCTTATAAATGAAAGTCGGATCGAGCGTCTCTAGCCGATGGTAGTTATTGAGGGCTGAACTATTGCTCCGGGCAAATCCCTTCGTCTCGTGGTGAGGAAGGTTCATGTAAGACAGTTATCCAGGCAACATTTCTGTACAGTGTACCCAACAACTTAGCGGCCAAAATCCATAGCAGTCCGTAAAAGCGACATTTACGTTTCGTTAACATTCTTTTACAAGCTCTCGAACAGCTCTTAGCACAAAGACTTGTAGGTTTGTTGAAATCCTTGAAAAAGAGAAATGTCTAAACTCGCCTACGTATGGGCTTTATTACTGTTTGTTTTTTGTGCTTCCTGTAAAGGACAAGCCAAAAATAACTTACCAAAAGATAGTACCAAGTCTAAAACCAAAGACACCGTCACTTCTTACGGGCCTACCACAATGGTCCGGAACATAAAAAATGGCAGAAATGGTACTGTTTTGATTGCGGCATCATTTGCTGGTGTTTTTCGATACGATGGGAAATTGTTCACCAATCTTACAAGTAGAGTAGGTTCCCGCCGATTCTGGGATGTTCTGGAAGATCGACGCGGAAACCTTTGGTTCGCTTCTACTGATTCAGGTGTTTATTATTACAATGGGAAATCCTTTCAACAGTTTACCACCAGGGAGGGGCTTGCCCATAATGCGGTTATGTCTATTTATGAAGATAAAGCCGGCATTATCTGGTTTGGCACGGGAGGTGGAGTAAGCCGTTATGATGGAAAATCCTTCCGAAATTTTACAACGAAAGAAGGACTTTCCCACAACGATATTACTACTATCCTGGAAGACAAAACTGGGAAATTATGGGTTGGTACCAGGGGCGATGCCTGTTTTTATGATGGTAAAACATTCACCATTTTCAGGAACAAAGACGGCAAAGCCTTTTACAATGTTTGGTCGATAGTCGAAGACAGAAAAGGCAATATTTGGCTCGGTGGGTCGATAGTCAAAGATAGACAAGGCAATCATTTGTTCGTTGAAGAGGGTCTTTGGCGCTATGACGGCAGTACCTTCACTAAGGTATCGCCGAGAGGTGCCTCTTTTATAATCGAAGATAAAAAAGGAAACATCTGGACTACTGGTAGCGTAAACCCTCCTACTGGGAAGGTCTGGGCACTTTCCCGTTATGATCAAAAATACTTGTACACTAAAAAGCCTGCTGTAACCGAAATAATGTCACTAGAAGGAACGGGAATGCTTTGTGGTATTTTGGAAGCTAAAGATGGACGTATTTGGTTTGGATCTTTGACTGGCGTGTATCGTTATGATGGAAAGACCATCACGGACTTTAAAAGTAAACAGAAGTAATATGCATGCCATCTCATCATTCGCCCTATTTAAGCAGTAGCTCCGGGCAAATCCCTTCATCTCGTGATAAGGTCCTATTTATGAGAGTAGGCAGTTTGTGTCAATAAGACTTGGACTAGTATCGCACACGGCCTCTAATGCCGCTTGCTGTGAATGTAGAGTAAGGGCCGTTGACCACAGAGGGCCAAAAAATTATTACTAAACGTGGCCATACTTTCGTAGCCCACATCGGTAGCCAGTTGTGCTACGTTGTCATGACCCATCTCAATTAGTTCCAGGGCGCGCATGATCCGGGCGATCTTACAATATGTCGAAAACGAGCTGCCCAACTCTTGCCGGAAAAGTCGACTCAGGCTACGCGCCGATAAGCCGAATTCACGGGATAACCACAGGAAACTGATGGGGTGGGCCAAGTGTTCCTGGATGTACGACGTAACGGCTAGCAGTTTGGGATGCCTCGTTGAGGGCAAACTAACCCGTATCGACTTTTCCAGTTCGCCCGGCAAGACATCCTCCAGCGCCTGCAAAAACCGAATCGCCTGGGTTTCATCAATTGGTTCCTGTCTCCACCGTTCGGTATAGAGGATCATTTCCCGCAATAAAGTCGAAACTGGAAATACGGCCATCGTCTGGCGTAAACACATCTTATCCGCATCCACCGGAAAGCAAATAGCGCGCATAAGCAGTTGGGAGTTGGTGGACCAGGTTGCATGATACGCATTGGGAGGTATCCATACCCCATACCAGCCGGGAATAAGCACCTGTTTTTCTTGACTACTTACGTGGAGGCAGCCTTTTTCAGCATACATCAGTTGTCCCCATTCATGTTGATGCCAATCGGACTGAAAACAGCCCAGTTGTTGATGAAAACTAATAAATGAATTACTAGCCTGCTCAATAAGCGCAGAACAGCTGATGGGTTGGTTAGACATGGCCGATACAAACAAAAAGTAGTCTTTTTTGCGTAATTTCTCAAAGATAAGAACTGCTAGCTTTGTGCTTCATCTAATCCTATTGGTTTACTACAAATGGTCTCACATCCCAATACAGAATTGGTCCACCGCTTTTTTCAAGCCTATGCCACCAATGACTTATCCGCCATTGAAACGATTCTCGCCCCAACGATTCAATGGCACATTCCAGGCCAGCATCCTTTAAGTGGGGTAAAGAAGGGGATTGATGAAGTATTGACGTATTTTAAGCAACTAGGTAAGGCCGCTTTTGGGGCTAGTCCGATTGTGATGGGCGTTAATGAGCACTACGTGATTGACTGTCATCAAAACTGGAGTGCACTGGATGGTGTCGACAACCTGAATGCGATGTCCTGTTTACTGTGGAAGATTGAAGAAGGAAAGATTACGGAAGTATATAATTTTCCGCAAGACCAACATCAGGTAGATGCTTTCTTCTCAAAACTGTATGCATAATTACGCTGGAACAGACCTGTTTAGGGTCTGTTCCAGTAGCCAGCAAACGGATTGACAATGAGACTAAACCGTTGGGCTTCACGATGGCGTCTGATAGTCGCCCTTGTTCATTCAGTAGGACACTAGCCGCTTCAAAACCAGCTGGTAAATTTCTCCATCAGGCACCGGCACAGGCTTATCAACCGCTTGGCTATTAGCTGTTGAGATGAACAAATCACAGCGATTTGATTACCTATTCGCCGATACATGGCCCGGCAAATACCATCTTCTTGCCGAAGCGATTAGCCTGCTTAATCCGGGTAATCAACCAGCAGCAGGCGAGGATGCGTCATTCCCGGGAGAAATAAAAATCTTGATCTATTGCCCGTTCCTGGCCTCCGTGGCTTTGGTCAGCATGGCCGGTAAAGTGGTATAATCGATAGGTTTCAACAGGTGCCCGTCAAAGCCCGCTGCCCAGCTGCGCTGCTTATCGGCTTCCTGTCCGAAACCCGTCATGGCGATTAGGGGCAACGATTGACCCCAGGCTTGCTGGCGAATCTGCCGACACACGGCATAGCCATCCATATCAGGCATGCCGATATCGAGTAACACTACGTCCGGCCTCATCGCTTCGGCAACAGCGATTCCCTCCTGGCCACTGTAACACACCTGGACCTCATAACCCAGTATCTGCAGGATTTTAGCCGTTATATCCGCTAATTCCTGATTATCATCTACTAATAATACCTGCATACGATCTGGATGAATGGGCGATGTAGCCGTCACGGAGGGCTCCACCGATGAAGTTTCCACGAATAAGGGAAGCTGCACCACAAACGTGCTGCCCTGACCCCGTCCGGCACTCTGGGCCACTATCCGGCCCTCATGCCTTTCGACAATCTGCTTGACGACCGCCAAGCCTAACCCCAACCCCCCATGGGGTCGGTCCAGCGAGGTATCCCCCTGCACGAACACCTCAAAAATGGCCGTCAACTCCTCGGGGGGGATACCCACCCCGTCATCGGTAACCCGCAAAACAGCCTGGGTCCCTTCCGGCACCAGGTTTACCCACACATGCCCTCCTTCATCGGTATACTTGGCCCCATTGGTCAGTAAGTTCATCAGCATTTGGGCCAGTCGAGCTTCATCCCCAAGGACCAACAGCGGGCCCTGTGGAAGGTGCCAGCTTAGGTAGCGCCCCCGTTCCTGGTAGAGCGGGCGGGCCGCATCAACGGTCTGGGCGACCACCCCCACCAGCTCGGTCGGCTGGCGCTGAATCTTGATCTTGCCCTGTCGAATTCGACTCACATCCAGTAAATCATCGACCATACGTTCTAACTGCTTTACTTGTCGGATCATCTGAGCGACCCCTTGGGCATAGCTCATCGTTTCGTCCTGGCCCTGAGTCAGGTCCAGATAGAACAATGTGTTGGCCAGAATCGCTAGGGGGTTACGCAGCTCGTGGCCCAGCATGGCCATGAACTCATCCTTGCGCTTATCTTCCTGGCGCAGGGCTTGTTCGGCACGGGCTCGTTCCAGGGCCGCCCAGGTACGCTCCGCCGTTTCTTCAACCAGGGCCACTTCCTGCGCCGTCCACTGGCGTGGCTGACCATGATGCACCGTTAGGCTAGCCACCCAGCGTCCCCCTTTGCGCAAGGGGATACCAATAATGGAGACGACCCCAGCGGCCAGATACGACCGCAAGTGCTCATCGGATTCGTCTACTTGATGGATATCGGCTAACACCAGCGTTTGGCCCAGGCGTTGCGAGTCCGGCGTTTTGCCGAAATCGCTCAATCGAAAGCGGCCAACCATCTGGGGAAAGTTGTTTTGCACATAGTTGTCGGTAATAACAAAATGAGCCTCATCGGCTTCTACTTCAGCATATAACACGCGGTCCACCTGCAAGTGCTGGCCCAGGATTTGCAGAGCCGTCCTCTGAATTTGCCTGGCGTCGGCCAGCGGTCGAAGCGCATCGCTCAGCCTCAACAGATAGGCCTGTTGGATTTCCGCTTTTTTGCGTTGGGTGATATTTTCAAACAGGACGCCGATCCAGTAGGGCTCCTCCTGTTTAACCCGAAACACATCGACGGCCATCCATTGATCGAGTAGCGTCACATAGTACTCAAAATGAGTAGGTTGTCCCGTCGAGGCAACGCGGTCAAGTCGTCCAGTCTATGGACCTGCGGTTGGTTGATCCCCTGTCGGATCGTTTTGCCCACTATCTGATGAAGTCCAAGCAGTTGATCAAAGGCGAGATTGGTCAGCAGATAGCGAAAATCGGGAGGAGCGGATGGCCGCGTGGGCATTTTCTCCAGCAGGCAAAAGCCCTGTTCCATTTGGGCAAAGGCCATCGTATAAATGGAGTCGAAGGGATTGGGTGCCGGATGGGGTTGCTGATCAGTAAAAGGCATAGTAAAGCCGATGAGTCTAACAAACCTATCTCCTATGGGTATAGTCTAATTTGAAAGTAAACCAGATTTACCTGGTTTGTGGAGCCAATTTGTTTAAAATATGAGTAAACGGTCTACTGGTCAGCAAAAAAAGTGAGCGTTTGGGTTGGCACCACGCAAGACTACTATCCTGAACTTTCCGTCTTAAAGTGCAGAAAAAGGCTATCTGTAAGTAGATCTGGCCTGACAATGCCTAAATCATCAAGGTAATCATTTATCTGACTTCTTAGATAAGTACGAGGCTAGTCTCTTTAAATGCCCGTTTTAAGTGAGGATAGCGGATCAAACGTCACAACTACCAACGTTAGTTAAATAATGTCGCAATGTGTTATCCACTTCGGTGGCCTGGTCAAAAACCAACGTATCATTAATCCATCTTTACTTGAGTTATGATGCAGCATCAGCCCTAAGTCACGCATTGAGGTAATAGCAGCTATATACTACTAAAAGCAGCACCAAATCTTGATCCGAGATAATCCGCACATCAATTGATGCTGACCAATAAGTGAATAGCAGAAGGATATACTGTTAATTGAAATGGGATAATTTCAGCTACTCGGCCAGGAACTGTTGATTTTGAACAGGCCTATTTCCCTCCTGGATATACTGGCTATATAGTAGCCGAGCGGACTCCCACCGGGCTAAGAACATCCCCCCGGTGCTCTTATTTCGTCTAGAAATAACCTGTTATTGATAATTTGCAGGGTGAGAACTTTGTAACATCCTCATCTGGAAAAACCCTGCAAAAAGCACATCACTGTTGATCCGCAAGACTTTCCACAAAGTGGATCTATAAGGCTATCTGGCATGCGGACAGCAATGCCGCGCCGTTTTTCCCCTCGCCCCGGCTGCTTTCCAGCGCAATTGTTTAAATCAGGGTTGGGTTTTGGGACAGCAGGCAGGTCGCTCGGTAGCCGTGGGGCCGTTACCTAAATTTAGTTGACTGACTACCTCATTAGGCCTGTTTAGGCTGGCCTGGTAAACCAAAAAAATAGTAACTTCTCCATGCCTAAGCCGATCGTCATATGAAGATCTTACTAGTGGTATGGGGAAGTAGCTTACTCCTGATCAGTGGGGGGAGTATGGGGTGGGCTCAACGCCAATCTCCGACAAAGAGTCTGGTTGGGGGACTGACCGCTGAATATTTCAACGGTCCTAACTTTGAACACAAAATACTGACCCGAATTGATCCCCAGGTTGATTTTGACTGGAACTGGCAGTACCCAGCACCCGGTGTACAACGGGAATATTTCTCCGTGCGATGGAGCGGCAAGCTATATGCCCCTATATCGGGAACGTATCGCTTCAAAGCCACCGTGGATGATGGGGTACGGGTCTGGGTGGGGAATAAACTGGTCATCAACGAATGGCGCAAACAGGATGACAGTCAATTTGTGGGCGAAATCACCTTAAAAGCGCACCAATACTACACCCTGCGCATTGAGTACTACAACGACTGGAAAGGCAGCGTTATCTCCGTATTCTGGGAACCTCCTCAGAGATCGCGCGGACTAAGCCTTGCCTCAACAGGCACTCAAGTAATCCCCGCGCAGTATTTATTTACTCGGCCTATACTACCAGATCCGCCTATGGCCGCTAAGCTTGGTAAGCTTAACCCACTCAAGCCAACGGTCAGCTATCGGTCTGGTTTGACGGCGACTCCCAATCGGGTTCCAACCAAACCGGTCGGGTTGTCTTCCCCACCGAAACCTGCTCCGGTTAAAGAGCTAACGAGTCCTGGCGCGGAGGCCGCTACAACGCCGGATCAGTCGTTCGACCATTTATCCGTTGGTGAAGCAGTGGTGCTTCAGGGGGTGTTTTTTGTTCAAAGCCAGTATGAGTTACTTCCAGCTTCGTACCTGGCCCTGGATAGGTTAGTTAAGGCATTACGGCTGCATCCGGCCTGGGAGATTGAAGTAAGCGGTCATACGGATAATGTTGGCGACAAGCGATTGAACCAGGCGCTGTCCGAACAGCGGGCTAAAGTAGTAGCCAGCTATCTAACCCGGCATGGGATCGCCGAAGAGCGGCTGACAATTCGGGGGTACGGGGGGAGCCGTCCGCTGGTAGCGAATACAACCGAAGACCAGCGGGCTCAAAACCGACGGGTTGAACTAGTGATCAAATAAAGGCAAAAAAATAGCGCTTAAGCGCTAGTATCTATCTATTATTTATACATTGAACCTGTTTAGGATTATTCTTCTACAGGTTCACTATCTGGTTTTGTCAGTCTGCTTTACCGGCACGGGCCGCCCCGCCTAAATCCCCTAAAGGGGACTTTACTCAGGCACGCACCAAGTCCCCTTTAGGGGATTTAGGCGGGGCGGCCCGTGCCGGTAAAGCAGACTAGAAAGAATAATCCTAAACAGCTTCATTATTTCCGGTTTATGACCTGCTGCAACAGCCGCTCCAGCTGAGCCTGTTTTTTTTCAAGCCCTCCCATCCTTGTACGTTGCGATTGCAACTCCTGGGCTTGCTGCTGGTTGGTCTTTTCTAGCTGAATACTATAAAGAGTAAGCTCCTCAATCTTCTCCAGCAAAGTAGCGTTCAGTTTGGTTAAATCTACGCCCTTCTGAACGACCTCCTCCGCAGAGGGAATACCGGGTAAATGACCATGCTGATTAATATACAAAGCAACAGCACTCAGGGGACGTAACGCATAAGCTGGGCGGAACACCTTGTCGCTCCATTCAGTCGCACTGTTGATCCTGAGTTGATAGCGGGCTTTGAGCACATCCCCCTTTTCGTTGACGGTTAGAAACTGATCCGTAGCTTGTACAGGTTGGCTCTGACTGGTCAGGTTGGTCAGTCGCAGGCCACTTTCATCGGGTGACTCACCAACTACCTCCAGCCGGTTTCCTGGAGCGGACGTACCAATACCAACATTGGCTTGATTACCCAGAATCAGGGCGTTGCTGATGGCCACCCGCGAACCAGCACCAATAGCCGTAGCATTGTGCAGGCCTTCCTCCGCCTGGCTATTATAACCCATTAGCACATTGTCATTGCCATCCGTAACGGCTGTCCCGGAAGAGGGTCCAATGATAATGTTGTTGCTACCCGTGGTCACGTTAAAACCGGCCTGATAGCCCACGAATGTATTATTGCTGCCCGTTGTATTATTACCACCGGTGGAAGCGCCCATGAATGTATTGTTAAGGCCGCTATTGTTGCTCGAACCCGCATTGCTGCCCACAAACGTATTATACTTCCCATTATCATTGCTGTAACCGGCCTGCCCCCCTAGAAATGTATTATTAGAGCCGGTTGAATTGCTGATGCCCGCCAGGGAACCCGTGAAGGTGTTGAGTGAACCGGTTGTGTTGGAATACCCGGCCTGGTTACCACTAAAGACATTGCTGGTACCGGTCGTATTGGCATAACCTGAGTTATAGCCCACAAACGTATTGTTGGAGGCCTGGTTTTTATAGCCTGCCGAACTGCCCAGCATGGTGTTTGCGCTGCCATAAAAGGTGGTGTAGCCCGCCTGGTAGCCAATCAGCACGTTCTCATTCCCGCCATAATTGCTATAGCCTGCCGACTGGCCAATAATGGTATTCAACGTGCCATAGGTTGATTGACTGGCCGCTTTGGAGCCGATGAAGATATTGTCGGAAGCGGTACTACTAAAACCCGCTGAATCGCCAATCATGACTGTGTTGTGGCTGCTTAGGCTTTTATAACCTGCTTGCGTGCCAATCCAGGTATTGCTGTAACCGGCTGTCAGTGAATTTCCCACCAGGAATCCCAGGAAGGTATTTCTGTTGCCCGTAACATTATTCGTTCCCGTGTTAAAGCCCAAAAACACGTTTTCGCTCCCAGTTTGATTGTCAAAGCCAGTGGCATACCCGATAAAGGTATTGGACGTTCCAGTTTTGTTGGCGCTGCCTGTGCCGTAGCCAATAAAGGTCCCATAATTACCGGTGGTGTTATTTCGGCCAGCCGCAGCACCAATGAAAGTATTTTGGCCTCCACTCATCGTTAAATTGCCTGCACTGCTGCCGATCAAGGTGTTGAAAGAGCTGGGGGTTGCCGAGTTAGCGGTATTGGCTACATAGTTATATTGAGCCAAAAGGCAGTGAGTCGAGAGCAGAAATACGACTAAGGAAAGATGTTTCATACGACCGGGTCGGGAATTTAAAGCGAGTCAATTTTATACAACACAATAAGGTAAAGGAGAAAGAGCAAATCCTGTAAGGGCAACTATAAAGTGAGGTCACTTTTTATTTTACGGTTGCCTATGTTTTGTCCTGTCCTGACTTCTCTGGCGCTTTCAGGACTGGGCAAAGTAGCAGAAGGTTAGTATATACATAAGGTCCGGCACTACCCGTAATGAGCCCTCACTGCCAGGCTAAAACCAGGCGGATTTGCCAGACCTATCTCAAAGGTTAATTCTGGAGAAACGAGCTGCTCTTCAGGAATACTCCCGAAGTACTAAAAACGGGCGTCGATTTAAAATCGACACTGCTTATCAGCGGTTTATATAAACACTATACGAGAATAGGAATATCGGTCATTAGTCATATCATAACGGCCTGTACTGAATTTTAATCAGTCTACTACGCAAATTTGGCAGTTCGCCAGCTTTCCATTTCTGGCGCTAGACCGCTTCCTTAATTTTGTCCGCAAGTGAACAGAGCATGTCCAGTTACGGACAGTGCCTGTACACCGAACAACTCACAAACCACTGACAATCAACAGTAAAATTAGTTGGCACAATCGTTGGCTTATACTAATCAACTCAGTAAACAACAAGTAAAACCTTAAAACACACACGACCATGTTACTTCCCCTAATGAACCAGGTTGCTACGTCCCTTTTGTTAAGTGCGGCTACCCTCCTTAACCCAACCAATCCTACTACGCCCAAGAACCTTTCTTTCGATGCCAGTGCCTACGTGACGGTCAATAACGAAATACGGGTGGCCGTCCAAAAGTCAACGGATGTACCAGTTGTGATCTTTCTGCGGGGTAAAGACCACCAGATCCTGTTTCAGCAGAACCTGGGCAAGAAAGATGCTAAGTACGCGGTGAAATTGAATGTCGATGAACTGGGCGACGGGCAGTATGAACTGGAAGTCAAATCCAGCGAAGGCAGTATTGTTAAGGAGTTGAATCTGTCTACTCAGCCTGTTCAGAGAGCCACTCGTGTTATAGCGATGCAGTAGGAAAAGACTAACCCTTGAGTCAAGGAAAAAGCCCGGCGCTGGCCGGGCTTTTTGTGTCTACAGATTGACTGATTAAGAACGGAGTATGATGGTGTCACTAGCTCAAACTGGCGAGCGCTGGCGAAGTATTCATCTACTAAGGAGAGCTATACATCCTCCAATGAGGGGGGTCACCAATTCGAAGCAGCTCACTGGTTTCTCTTTATCCAGCGTACTACCATACCGGCTAAACCTACCTGAAGGGTTCTGTATGTTTAGTCGCTCTATTTTACGCTGTGTGGCAATTTCCAAAGTTTATAACAATTGCGTATTGCGTAACCAACTAAGCTCAGGCAGGAGCCAACTCCACCTGCAAGGGCAATAGAATCGTTATCTGGGTATATTGTTCCTCCACTGAGTCGACACTCATCTGGCCCTGAAGATTCGTCTCTACCACTTCTTTGCTCAGATATAAGCTCAGGCCAGTGCCTTTGGCTGTGGCCTTGGTCGTAAAAAAGGGGCTAAACAACTGCTTTTGTTCGGTGGTTCGTATCCCCCGCCCGTTGTCTCTTACCTGAATTCGTACCTGATCATCGACCACTTGGGTACTCACTTCCAGCCGGGGCTTGAAGTCTACTACTCGCTTAGACTTTTCCAGCAGGGTGTAAAACGAGTTATCCATTAACCGATCCAGTACATCAGCAAACTCAACGGGCAATAAATTCACCGGAAGCGGTTGAGAAGCTAGAGTTACGTCCAGCTCGATTGGCACACTGGGTGTATAGACATCTAAGGCTTTTTGGTAGGAGGTATCAGCCTGCCGGGCTATGTAGGGATTCACGTCCATTAAAACATAACTCGACGAGCGCTTTTTGAGCAGTTTTTGCATATCCTGTAAAATGCGGGCGGTGCTGTTGCCATGCTCATGGATCTTGGTCAAATTATGTTCCAGCATCGTAGCGGCAGCGTCTAGTTCATGCTGCTCATCGGGAGAAAACACAGGTTGGTGTTTCTGCGTCACCGTTTGCATTTCCTGAAGCAACTCCTGGCCACTCAGTGAGAAGTTATTGATGTAGTTGAGGGGATTTAGCATACGATCCATAATGCCTTTGGTCAATTTTCCCAGAGAGGCCATTTTCTCTTGCTGAATGAGCTGCGTCTGGGTACTTTTCAACTCCGCCAACGACTGTTTCAACTGAGCCGTCCGCAGGGCTACCTGTTGCTCCAGGGTTTCATTCTGATTGGCTAACAGTTGCTGTTTTTCCCGTTCCTGAGCCTGCATCAGCGCCGAAAGGTGTTCCACCTGCTTCAACTTTTTAGCCAGTGAGCGGTTAGTTTTGGCAAACTGGCTGGCTAGAAATAGCGTGATACTCAGAGGTAAGCTGAGCGTACCGACATTGAAGAAAACCTGAACTATTATAAATTTTATAGCGGGGCTGGCCGACAACAGCGGAATTACCAGAGCGGCACTAATCAACAGCACAAATCCAGCGGCCCCAATGGTTAGTATCCAGTATTCTTTGCCCCGGTTCCGGGCGGCTAGTAAAAGCAGTCGGGTTGATTCGATATCGGTTAGGATCAGCGCTAGAATAGTGGCCAGGTCAGTGGGCATAGCCACTTGCAGGATGAATAAAATAAGATAAACAGTAAAGCCAGCAAGAGCCGTATAAAAGACAAAACCGATTCGTTTCTTAAACAGGGTATAAACAGCTCCTAAAATGAAGAGGTGAGCCCCGAAGATAAAGATCCACTGGGCGATGGCACTATTCATGCGATCCGCTACACTATGGACGTATTGATAGAGTATGGGTTGGTTCAGATAAATGGCAGCGGCAAAAAAGCAATACAGGCTAAACCACAGATTTGCTTTGTGAGGGGGATACAATACGTAAAATAGCAAGTGCAGCAGGGCGAGAATCAAAAACAGACCTACCTTGAAATAGTCAAAGAACATAAGATCAAAGTTTCCACTACTGTCGATACGGTTTTGATTCCGTTGATCCGCCTGGTGGAGCCGAATGAGCAGGAAGGGATTGGGCCGGTCGAAGAATTTTAAATAACGAATACCCGGCTGGAGGGCAAAGCGCACGGCCAGTACCTGATCGGATTGTGGGCCTAGTTGAAAATGAATCGTTTGCCCTAAGGCCTGGTTAGCGCCCGACGGGTTATACGCCTTTACCTGGTTGGGGTCTGTGCTGAGTTGACCGAAGCCGCCAATGCGTTGTCCATTTAGGTAAAGCTGGGAGGCAACCTGCTGTTCAATCAGCATACTGATCACTTTTCCCCGCAAGGCCGAATCCACCCGCATATGCAGCCGTAGCCAGCCGCTACTTATTGAATGCTCTTTGACTAGCTCCGTAATCTCCTGGCTAGGATCAATCTTCCGCCAATGCTGATCCTCAACCTCAGGACTCGCCCAGTCCGGGTTATCACCATCGTGCCATCGCCAGCCCTGGTTGAGCACGATGCCCTGGACGGGTAGACTGTCCAGGCTAAAAAAGGGCCTGGTGCTGGCAGGAAGTTTAGGCTGAGCAAAACTTGCGTTAGCAACCAGGCCACAAAGCAGGCAAGTCAATAAACGTCGAATCATGGATGGAAAAAGGAAGGACAGTCAAAGCTACTATACTGACATGTAGTCGAAGAAAACAACTTACTAAGTGGCTAGTTACTTTGCTCATTCTGACTGGTGTGCACCTGTCAAGGCAGTGGCAAAGTTAGAGGGTAGAGCCATTTGGCTACCCGATCAAAAGTAAGCCAGTGCTGACTTATGGACTAGTAGAATCTTCTGAGGAGATGTTTTTTGGAGATAGCTGGTATGATTGAGCTTATACTAAACACACGTCGAATTGAAGCCATGCTCCGTCCGGTGTGGCTTTTTCTTTAGTAGTTTAACGTTAACGCGGTTAACGTCTTACCTTCCCCTTCTTGAATGGCTAGCAGGCTTGATCAGGAGCCACAAGCCTCGCCATCCATTACACCAGCCTCGATGCTGTCTTTACCTGCCACTACGTTGGCTCAGTACGTTGTGCCAGCCGCGCCAGGGTTTCACTGATGCGACGCCTGGAAATCAGTAGCAGATGACCATCAGCCAGCCTTAGGTAAACGGTCTTGTTATCCACCTTCCTGATTTGCTCGATATAGCCAGGATTGACCAAGGTAGACTTACTCAGACGAACAAAGGTTGGTAGTTGTTCTTCAAACCATTTCAGTGTACGACTGACTAATAAGGATTCAGTATGAGACTCTAAATAAACCTTTGTGTAGTTCCCGTCTCCCTCCAGGCGTACAATGAGTTGAGCGTTACGAACATGACGGTAACCTGGTAGTAAAAAGGGAATTTCCGGTCTGGATGAAGGATGCATGCTTACGCATTAAAAGTGAATAGGCCTTAAGTGGCCCATTCACAACCCATTTTCGTTTCAACACCCCTGATTATCAGGGTGGACAAAAATAGGAATTTTGGCCTACATATAGTTACTCTTATATTGAAAAATTACCAATCAATAATATATATGTTTTTAATTTTATCAATTTTTTAAATTAATAAATTGAATTAAGATACATAAACGATATTAACAATATTTAATGTCATTGCGGCTACTGACTTACAGCCACTTTCGATTGTTTTGGGAACCCGCTTCTCGTACTAATGCCTACCACCTCACTTAAAGGTCGTTGTTTCCGTAGTGGATGTCTTCGGTTAACAGCTAAGCCGTATTTCACTATCAACCTGGCCATCTTATCGAGGCTGTTTTATTTTTGACCCGGAAACTTCCCTAAATAAACTTTTTCTATCATATCTGGTTAGGTTCATATATCAAATCGCAATTGATGTAAAAAGAGGTATTCGTTACAGCCATTCTTCACTTGAAGGATGGTTGTCTAGTTGCTTCTTCTGCGCTTTACCTGATCATAAGCCAGCAAATGGACATCGGTAAGTAGTGAACGCACTAGTGGCCGTATCATCAAAGCTTTGAGAAGCCGCAACTTACCAGTCGTTTCAACCCTGCACTTCTATTCAGGATTGAAGAGGGAATCAAAAACCGTTTGGCAGCCACTATCGTACGTATCGGTATGCGCTACGTTACTCCCTACCACTACGCCAAGTTGTGTGGTCTGACTAGACAGGCCATCTATAACCGGATCAATACGGGTACCCTACCCATAGTTTTGCTGGAAGGACCAGCAGGTGAGCCGCTTCGTTACATTGATGTGGAATCTCACCCCCCATGCCGGAAGCCTTGGGGTGGCGGCAGGCCCAGGAAAGGGTGAGCGCTGTACATACCGCTTATTAGGGGCTTAAAGAGACGATCTTACCTGAATACTTAATCATACTGGACTATCTAACGAGTCTCGTTAGAAACGCGACTCATTAGATAAATACTATATTTGCCTATGCATAAGGCACTTAGTAGGCACCATTCCAGTGATCACGCGCGGCTAGTTCTAGCAAAAACGCTGGCTATTATTTCAGGCAAATGGCGACTACGGATCATTTATCAACTCGCTGGGCAGAACCTCAGTTATACTGACCTGCACCGCTCAAATCCTGAGGTCAGCGAGAAAGTATTAATCGATGAACTTAACGAATTAGTAGCGCTGAGGTTTCTGCAAAAAGAATCCTTTCGGAAAGTTCGCACACGTGTTGAATACAGTCTAACAGAGAGGGCGCGTAGCATAATGCCTGTTCTCGATCAGCTTACTCAGGCTGTTGATGAGTTTTTGATTTGACAAAAGCTGATTGCCCGTATTTTATATTTTCCCGTGCATAACATTCTTCTATACACGGGAAAATATAAACAGGCAACTGAAGAAACGGTTAGTAAGGGTCAGGTACCATCGGCGTAAGCGCCTGGGTCTGGATGGTCCCGTTGGGGTACACCGTCACGGCGTTCTGGATCGCCGATTTACCCAGAGACCACTGATTGCTACCTACAAAATGGTCGTCGATGCTGGCCACCACCTTGGCATTAACCGCCGAGGCCAGGTAGCGCATAAACTTGACGCCCTGTCCATTCGGATTGCCCGTATACTTACCCAACTTTTTGACGCGGCCGGGTTGCTGCATATCCACATGCAGAGTCGTTTCACTGGCGATGGCGCAGGAATGCAATTCGACCCGGCCAGCCGAATCGAAGTAACCCCGTAACGTCCACCATTCATAAACGTTGTCCTCATTGTAGACTTTGCCCAGAAAAAATGCCCCACTGTCGCCATGCGCTACAATCCGCAGGATGTGGATTTTGTTGGGGCCAATCTGTTGCTTGATCCATTGAACAACATCCCCCGCTGACATGCCGAAGGGGACAAGGAGTTTGTAGGTTGTCATATAATTCACCCTCTTCCCATCATCCGACCGATAGAGGGTAGCAAAGTTCTTATCGACGCTGTCGAAGAGATGTACACAAACGGATTGATAGCCAGCCATATAGGTCGGGAATTACAGGATTAAAAGCGTTAACTTCAGATGAACCGCCACAGGCTATGCAGATCGATAGCGCGGATCTGAGACCAGGTAGATCAGACCCGGTCTCAGGCATGGGCGGTAGATAAAACCGGTGTGGATACGGTAGATGTAAAGAACTTCACCAAGTAAATAAATCGAAGCGCTGAGGGCTTGAAGTATTTATTCTACGGTTGATCTGACCCGTTTTACCTGCCTAACCCGGAACCTATAACCCTAAGAGATATTGAAACCAGTATTGTATAAGTGCGCAGCAATCTATATAGTTTGTGTAGGAAACGTGGTCGCCACAACATCATTTGCCTTTCGAAGAAGGCGATTAACCAATCGTTTATAACAAATACCCCAGGTCGATTAGTTGATTAGCATAAAACTTGTTCTGGAAAAAAAATGGAGACGATAATTGCTTACTGGGATACGGAAAATAATGATAATCGAGCCTATGCTTCCTGTCCACATTGCAAGGGTGAGATGTGCCTGCCTGCCCAAAGCTTGCGGCATGTCAAACCCTACACGCCTGTCCCTTCCTTTAACTATTCATTGAGTTGTGCTACGTGTAAGATCCAGTTTCAGGTGAGTCAAGTGCTGGTCTGAAGCTTATTTTGTCCTTACAATACGGGTAGGATGTAGAGACCGTTTCCTTGTGTAGGCATATCTTTGGAAGAAAACGTCTTCAATAAGCGATATGAGTGTGACGGAAAAAAGGCTCCTGAACAAATGTTTAGGAGCCTTTTTTCCGTCACACTCCCTTACTTTTTAAAATAGTCTATTTTGTCCGCATCCGTGTTGTTAGTAATCTTCACCTCCCCACCAGTAACTTCAGCAACTGAGGCAGTGATCGTTAAGCTCCCTTTAGTATTGCCAGGCGTGTTTACCCCCGTCAAACCAAACGAGCTTTTGCTGTTGCCAGGCAGCCCCTGGGTATTGGTAAGGATATAGAACGTATTATCCGAGAGCGCATCAAAACTCCACTGGCCATTCTGCACCGTTTTACCTCCCACAACCGTCGAGGATCCACTAAAGCTTAAGACGACCATCGGATCTTTGGTAATAAAGACCCTCACAGTACCATTGGTCGGTGCCGCATTGAGTTCGAACACCTCCACGACCACACTAAAATTGGTTGTACCATAGTGGATGGCAGGCGAGGCTGACAGAGTAGGAGCCAGATCAGGCAAGGCACTAGCCGTTACCACCATTATATCCTTATTAGTAAACGTATTAGACACCGTGTGCAAGTTGGCATTAAGCGAACTGGCTGTCGTTACCGTCAACGATGAAACCGCATTGGGGGCATAAGCCAGTTGCAAGCTTGATTCCCCATATCCGTTGAGTTCGGCTGGCAGGTAGGCTACGTCCGCCCTACCCGAAAAGAGTAGCGGAGCGCTTAACCGATAAACCCGGCTGATGCTGCCAGGACTGCCCGTAACAGCCGAAGGACTCTTCTGAATCGCATTGTTGGTGATGGGCAGGGTAGCACTTGGCGTGAGCGTGAGCCCCGTGACGGTCAGGGGCGTTCCAGGTAAAATGGTCAACGCCTGGCTGCCTACCGTCAGTTGAGCCGATGCTCGCAGAACCACGAGCAGAGCGGGAAAAAGCAGATATACATTCATAAATTAGTTTGATTTCAAGCCTTAGGGGCAATTGATTGATAGAGCTTGTGCAGCGGTTCAGCCAGGCCTGCTAGCGGCTGGTATAGGAGGTACCGATGCGACCGCCATGACCTTAGTTACTCTGCACAGGCGTTGCCAAGATAAAGCTGCCCGCCTTTAAGATAAAGTCTATATTGGCGGTATTAGTCGTAGCCCTGGCAGCCTGCACCGTTAACGTACCGGCGGTTGTAGTAGAAATCATGGTAAAAAACTCGAATCGAACCCCAAGTGATGTGGTGGCCGTAACGCCAAAACCAGCCGTTTCCGTGTCATACCCCCCACTACTCGTAAAGGCAGTTCCAGCCAGATAACTTCCACTATAAACCACAGCACCGATGGGATTGCTGGCCGTCCCAGTGTAGGTAAAGCGGTAAGTGGAAGGAGCATTAGCGGTGGCACCGGGGACTCGCTGACCGAACATGGTGCCTCTTATAAAATACGTCTTTCCGGCCTCCAGGGTTATACTGGCGGCATTGACATAGGTAGGAGATGTTGTATTAACCGTTACATCACTGCCCAATAACTTATAAAATGGCGCATTCGTGCTGCCGGGCGCTGCCCAGCTTCCATCACCTCGTAGATACGTAGTAGCGCTGGGCGTACCCGTGGCCGACACTTTAGCGATGGTCACCGATGCATCCGCTATTTTAGTAGTCCCCACGGCCCCATTGGCCAGTTTGGCTGTCGTCACGGCATCGTTAGCCAGGGTGGCCGCTCCCGTGGCCGATAAGGTCAGATCCCCCGTTACGGTTTTGGGCGTTTGGGGAGCATAAGGGCTGGCTGCGCCCGTCAAATACACCTGTCCGCCCGTGGTGCCGTTAACAAATCCTTGACCGGTTGTACCATTGGTGCCGTTGAGCGTTGTCCAGGCAGAGCCGTTGTAGAAATAAAAGCCGGGGGTATTGTCCGACTGGTAAATCATCAATCCAGTGGCCGGGCTGGTAATGGCATTGCGTTCATCGCGGGACATGCGCGGGATCAATACCCCTTGCTTATTGCTGGTTACATCCAGGATAGCGGAAGGATCTGGGATCGGATTGTTGATGCCTACCCCAAGATTACTTTGGGCTAACGTGGCTGCCGTACAGGACGTAAACAGGATGGCTGTAAAAAATGCTTTCATTAAGTAGAGAAACGTTTTTAGTGAAAATAAGAATGATAACA
The DNA here is from genome assembly GCF_054777855.1 of Spirosoma jeollabukense. Classification (NCBI taxonomy): domain Bacteria; kingdom Pseudomonadati; phylum Bacteroidota; class Cytophagia; order Cytophagales; family Cytophagaceae; genus Spirosoma; species Spirosoma jeollabukense. The sequence goes on along the minus strand of NZ_BAAHAD010000002.1, from coordinate 1,090,199 downwards.
GACCGACTCTCGTCTTTAGTAACCACCTACCTGCTGGTCTTATACCAAAACGGCAAGACGAAAGGCACTGTGATCAGTTGCAAAACAGATACAATCTTGATTACCAGGCTATCGTTGAAAGGCCATTCGGTACGATTTACTACCCAGGGTTTGACGCAAACGGGGAGTGTAAGGGGGTGAGTATCTAGAATTTGTGCGTAGACGACCGAAATTAAGGTGTCAAGAGTAGTCACAAAGAAGCGAACCGATTAGCTAATTCAAAAAGCCCCTGGAAATTGTGTAACCTGAATCAAGCAAATGCACGCTCCCACATTAGAAGGCACTGCTGCGTGAGGTGTTCTGGCTAGTGGGGAAACGTAGTCATTGTTTGAGATGCCGCCGGCGTTGATTCGGGCTTTCCCGTCGAGGAATTTAGGCTATTGGTAGCCGTTAAGCTTAAGAGGAGGAATGCGAACGGCAGCACAACTACGGGCCGACATGATACGTTGCGACTGACTTTGCAGATGAAGCCCAACTATTTAACGCATGGAACACCACCAGATGGATGGAAGTCTTGTATGTAACGTAACCACTAAGGCTGTTGGCAACATTTAGTTCACCGATATCAGCACCCCTTCCGTAAACTCCATGCCGAAAATGTGGAGCATATACCAGCGGGTAGCGCTGTAGGGGCCGGGGATAGCATAAAAATCCATGCAGGGTTTAATCATGATACGGTCCGCTGTTACGGTGGAGGAAGAAGCTTACGGATACTAGACTAGAAATCAGGGTAAGGGTCACTAAATGAATACCACTTACCAGACGTATTCATTTAGTGACCTTCCAAACGACCCTGCCCCTCGAGTTTACCCGTTGATCCGGTTTACATCGTCCGATCAATCCCACAGGCAACACCAACAATCCCTTGCCATAGGTACTCTGGAACGCTTAGCTTGCCACCGGCAATACTACTTTACCAGATACACCTAAGAAAGTAACTAGAGTGGCTGTTGCAAAAGGCTGAAAGCTTCCGACGTATAGAGAAAGCCTATGCAGGTATTGAGTCTGGCAATAGCCACGATGATTATATAACAGATTTAAGTCACTTTGATAAATAACGGCCAAAGCTTAAGTTGACGTAGGCGGGCGAAGACAGCGTGTAATCCCAGTGATGGTAAACCAGAACTGAAGCAGGCACTACTACATTAACATCAAAGTAACTATGTTGAAATACTCGACGCTGCATCCCTAACTGAAGATAAGCATACCGTACATAATTGAACGACTCCGTAATCGAGCCATCATTGACTGGCTACCGTACTAGATTGCCCTTATAGTAGCGATCAAGTTCAGTAGCTAAAGGAAAACGAACATATTTAAGCCGGGAGAATACGACATTGTGGGTGTGCAAGGCTACATAATAGCTAAAAAAACTATGCGGATCCATACGCTGTCTCATTCGGCGGCCTACGGGAAAATAGTATCGCAAATCAATTGGGTTTTCTAAGGAATAGTACTTTGTCAAGTGATTAAAGCCATAGTTATTTTCCAGACCCGTTAGTAAGGTTAACCCACCAACTAATTTCTTCTCTAGAAGCCCATTCAAAGCGAGCGTATGATAAAAGCCAGTAAAGCTAGCTTGCCGAAGCAAGGGCAAGCTGAAGCCAATTTTAACCAGTAAATTGGCAACAGGGAATGGGGTTCTAGGTAAGACTTGATCGGTAGTTGAATCAATTTTCTGCCCCCAATAAGCTGGCCGGGATTGAGCCTGTAAATCAATAGCTATTGACAGTAGCGCCACCACAACTAGTTTCATACATGGTAGATGTTGGTTTCTGTTTTCAATAGTTAAGTACAAATGAATAGAATTTAACTACAGACTCATCAGACTTGTTGTGGTGGGTTAATTTTGTATCATGAAACTATCCATTGATGACTTGAAAAACGAACGCCAGTAGCGTTCGGCCACTGGACTGGATCAAAAACGCTTTGCCGAACTACTCCTTTGGGTAGAGCAATCCTACAAGTACCTGTTTGGCCAACCCATCCAGGAACGGCAAGCAGAATGTTCAGAAGTTTCCCATCTAAATACCTAACCGATCTGTTGTTCTTTACTTATTTAGGTTAAAATCAGGACTTACCGCACCGGCGGCCCGGCTATGATTTGATCGGTGTAGTAAGGGGTATGGATGGCTCAACCGCCAAGCAACTACAGGGCCTGAAGAATGTCTTCAACCGCATCCGGCTGCTTCACCAGTTTAAAAATGTTGGCGTAGACAGGCTGTTTATATTGATGATAGAGGGCGTCAAATGCGTCTACTTGACTGGTAGCGAGCACCTGTAGTATTTCGAGTTCAGACGTTGCTGGCTACTTTATCGCATAATCACTATCTACAAGTATGACTTTGCTCTTGCTTTTTGCCTACAGGAGTCTGTAGCAATGGATATTCTAAAAATCAGCACTACAAATGAAGTATACTACAAAATTAAGCAATACTGCCTAAGTAACGTTTTATGAACTTGTTAATAGGTAGTAATGAAGCTGTTTAGGGTTTATCTTCTACAGGTTCACTATCTCGTTTTGTCAGTCTGTTCTACCGGCACGGGCCGCCCCGCCTAAATCCCCTAAAGGGGACTTGGTTCGAGCATGAGTAAAGTCCCCTTTAGGGGATTTAGGCGGGGCGGCCCGTGCCGGTAGAACAGACTAGAAAGAATAATCCTAAACAGGTTCACTAAAACTTTGGGGATTCACCTATTGATACTCGAAGGAAAGGTTGAGCTAATTTCATGATGACACTTGATTTAACCGGCATCAACACCAAAACGGCACTTCATTACCTGCTAAAGGCAGAACTCCATTTTCCGGATTGGTACGGCGTAAGCTGGGATGCCTTCTGGGATTGCATCGTGGCTATTGCCGAAATGCCCCAGCAAGTAACCCTCACCAACTGGGAAGAATTTGCCAGACAGTGTCCCCGTGATATGGCCATTTTGCGACAGATTATTCAAGATTATGGGGAGACAATGGCGCCCAAATGCATTGTGCTGGCATAGCTCTTTTAGGACCGGACCCTATGTATTTCCTGTCCGCTCCTTCACCGGTTGCTATTCTAATGGCCAATCCCTTATCTGACTTGTCAAAGGCAATGTACCTCTTTATCAACCACTTCCTCTTGATAGAATTGATCGACAAAATCGTAATAACGGTTTTAAATAAGAATCTGTGGCCGAAGAAAAGCCAAACCAATTGGTATTTAGCAGGTTATTCTTCATCAACTATCTAAATACGTATTGACGATGGGCTACGTCTTTAAGCAACAGGAATCCATTGCTACCAATATAAATCGCATCCTCTCCGAAGAAGTCAGGGCGGCTCTGGACGCCTTGGAAAATCCGGGAGAGGCTACTGGAGAGGCAATTCATAGCATACGAAAACGAATTAAAAAGATCAGAGCCCTATTTCGATTAATCCGTAATGGGCTCAAAGAAAAAGACTTTAAACGGGCCAATACCTATTATCGATCAATTGGCCAGCAGCTGTCTTCGCTCAGGGATGCCACCGTCATGCTTAAAACCCTGGACAATCTTCGGCAGGCTCAACCAGCTAACGTGTCTCCTAAGGTATTTACCACTCTTCACAAAGCGTTGCTCGTTCAGCAGAAGCAAGCTACCAACGCGTTTTTTGATGATCCCACCCAGCTTAGCGAGGTCATCCAGGCTTTGGAGGAAGCTTCCCATCGGGTTGTCGGTTTGTCTAAACGCCATAAAGGCTTTCGGTTGATGGCGCCAAATCTGAAAAGCATCTATCAGCGGGCGCGTAAGGCCCTGAAAGTAGCCACCCATGAACCCAGTATTGATCATTGGCATGAACTACGAAAAGAGATAAAAACGCTCTGGTATCACACTCGGCTGCTACAGCCGATCTGGCCGACTCTTTTTAAGGCCTATGAGCACGAATTGGGGCACTTAGGAGAGCTGTTAGGGGATGACCATGATTTCGGCGTACTGGCCCAGGTGATTGAGTCAGACCGGCTTTTGGTACGTAGTCAACAAACAAAAGAAGCCTTACTACAAGGATTGCATGAGCAACGCACCCAGTTACAAGCCCAGATTTATCCCTTAGCCAACCGCTTATTGGTGGAAAAGGCCCCTGTGTTTGTGAAACGGTTCCAGCAGCCCTGGAACCTTTGGAAAGCAGAAGGTGAGCTCGAAACAGTAGACCAGCGTCAAGCAGCCTAAAACGACTATCATGGGCATCGAAATTGAACGAAAGTTTCTGGTTAAAGGCGACGATTGGAAAAAACAGGGAGAGGGCCAGCTTTACCAGCAGGGGTATCTGAGCGATCATCCAGACCGAACCGTGCGGGTACGTACCGTAGCAGACAAAGGCTATCTAACCATCAAAGGGAGAAGCTCAGGAGCCAGTCGGGCTGAATATGAGTATCCTATCCCCTATTCCGATGCCCAATTTATGCTCGATCAACTATGCGAGAAGCCTATTATTGAAAAAATCCGCTATCGAATTGACTATGAAGGACTCGTCTGGGAGGTCGATGAATTTCAAAGGGAAAATGCGGGTCTGGTGGTTGCGGAGGTCGAACTAACGGATGAACAGCAGGCAATCAAGCTTCCTGCCTGGGTAGATCGGGAGGTAACAGGTGATGCCAGCTATTATAACGCCAATCTGTTTAAACATCCTTTTTCAACCTGGAACCAATCAGATGCTCGGTAAGCTCCCTTAAATGCAAAAAGAGGGTGGCACGGGCCACCCTCTTTTTGCCGAGTATACAAGATCAATAGCCCGAATTCTGGTACATACCGGTTGGGTTCAGTTTAACTTCATTGAACGGAATCGGGTAGTAATAATCTTTTGTACCAACGTTGTTGAGTTGTGCTGCGCCAAAATCGGCCTGGCTCTTAGCTTTGAAATAGGTAACCAGTTCAGCGGGTGTGAAGAAGCGTAACAGGTCAAACCAGCGCTGGTTCTCGAACGCCAATTCAACACGCCGTTCGTGCAGAATGGCCAGTTTAAGCGTCGGATATTTAGCGTTGTAGGCTGCATTTGTTTTAGCTACGTTGTACAGCGGCAATTTTGCCCGCTCCCGTACCTGATCCAGAAAACCGATGGCGGTTGCCTCATCACCCAGATACATATTCACTTCGGCCAGCATCAGCACAACATCAGCGTAGCGGATCAGTAACCAATCGTTCCCGCCGTAGCCGTTGGTGCCAGCCGTCGAACTGGCATCCCGAAACTTGGTGATGAAATAATCTTTGACAACGGCTGCGTTCGCATATTTGATCGAGAAATCTTTTCGGACGTCGCCCTCTTCGTACTCTTTTACCAGGTCCGGGGTTACGTTACCACCTGGTCCGGTGCTGGTCCGCAACGAATTGATCGTCTCACCCTGGGCCTGGTTATTGTAGGCAATGCTCGACGAATAGTTGATGTCGCTCTGGCGGTAAACGATCTGAAAAATGGCTTCCGGATTCGTCGTTTTTTTTGCTACGTCAAATACGTCAGCATAGGAAATTTCCTTCAGCGTCCCAAACGTCCGTTTGCTGTAGGCATTGGTTAGATAGGTTTTTGCCTGATTGAGGTTAGCCGTCCGGTTGGCCTGATCCAGCGTTGTGGCCATCGTCAGATAAACCTGCCCCAGGAGCGCATGTCCGGCTACTTTTGACACCCGTCCTTTGTCAGCATTGGCTCGAACGTCGGGTAGCGAACTATTCACGACATCCGTTAAATCAGCCACGATCTGTGCGTAGACGGTCTCTTTTTTCTCACGGAACGTATTGGCAAGGACCTCATCCGTGGTCGTGAGTGGCTTTGTAACGAGCGGCACATCGCCCCATTTCCGAACCAGATGGAAATATATTAAAGCCCGAATAAATTTGGCTTCTGCCTGATACTGATTTTTTGTAGCCGCATTCGTATACGTAACGTTTTCAGAACCAGCCAGTACGTCGTTGGCGCGGGTGATGATCTGATAAAGCGCTGTCCAGTGCGTTTGCAGGTACGAATTGCTGGGCAGCAGCGAGAAATCGTTAAATTGAAACGGCTCACCCGCGTTCGACTGGTTATCGTTACGACCCGTGTTGTCTGAGCGTTCTTCCGAAAAAAGCGTACTTCCTTCGGCAATCCCGTTGTTGTTACGTAAGCCGTTATAGACACCATTCAGCGCCAGCAATACGTCGTTTTCGGTCTTGTAATACTCAGCCGTTGCGACGGCATTTGGGTTGGTTTCAATCAGAAAATCCTGATTGCATGACCCCAGTGTCAAAAGGGCCAACAGGGATAGTGTTCGAAGCGATGATGTATGAAGCATGATAGATTGATGCTGAGTTATTTATAGCTTGATTTTACCCTTAAATCCTCTACAGGGGACTTTGCCCGTACTTAGATTAAATCCCCTGTATGGGATTTAGGGGTTTTAGACGTTAGCGGTAAAATGCATTTATTAAAATGAGATACGTGCCCCGACATTATAGCCGCGGGCCAGCGGGTATTTTCCGTAGTCGACGCCGGGAGCCAGGTTGGCCCCGTTGTTGAAATCCACCTCAGGATTGTATCCTTTGTATTTGGTTATCGTAAACGCGTTGTTGACATTGACATATAAGCGCAAACCGCTAACCCGAACTTTGCTCAGCAACGTAGCAGGCAGGTTATATCCCAGGGTAATATTCGCGCAGCGGAGGTAAGAGCCATTTTGCAGATAGAAAGTCGACAGGCGCGTACTATTGCTTTGCGTACCGCCCCGCGATGCCCGGAACACCTGGCCATTGCCTGGCTCAGTTTCGGAACGATACCGGTTGGCCACGACCGAATACTGGTTACCCGACCCTTCCATATTGTAGAGGTAATAATCCTGGCCGTCGAGTACCTGATTCCCATACGTACCGTTGAACGAAGCATTCGCGTCGAAAGCCTTATAACTCGCCGTGACGGAGAACCCGTACGTAAATTTCGGATAGGGTGTACCAATTACCTGTTTATCAGCATCATTCACAACGCCATCGCCATTCACATCCTGGAAAATCAGATCACCGGGACGAAGTGGATTTGTGGAGGCCGTTGAGCGAGCAGGTCCTTTCAGAACATACCCCGCCGGAAACGATTGGGTAGCTGCATTATATACTGCATTATCAGCGGCCAGATTATCGACATCGGACTGACGCACCATGCCAATCACCTTAAAGCCGTAGAACGACCCAACGGGTTGCCCTTCCTGCGTAATGTGGGTAATGTATGACCGTTCAGCACCAGCAGCCAGAATGGTGTTGGCACCGCCCATGTTCAGCACTTTATTCTGATTCAACGCGATATTGCCGCTCAGATTCAGCTTAAAATCCTGGGTCGATATAGCCCGGCCGTCGATCTGCAACTCGATCCCTTTGTTCTGAATGTTTGAATTGCGTAAATTAGTTAGAATGCTGGTTGTACCCGAAATAGCTGAAATAGGCTGGTTGAACAGCAAGTTATAGGAGTTACTGAGATACCCGTTGGCAATCAACAGGAGCCGATTATTGAACAGGCCAACATCCAGCCCCAGGTTAAACTGTGACGTTGATTCCCAGCCGAGCCGCTGATCTTTGATAGGCCCGGAATAAAACGCGGTCTGTACGGTACCCGACCCAAAAACGGCTCCCGTTGGACTGGCCACGGTTTGTAGATAGTTATAGTTACCGACGTTATAATTACCGGTCAATCCCCAGCTTGCCCGGAGTTTCAGCGTGGACGCTGCCCCCAGCCAATCCGTATAGAACGGTTCGTTTGAGATGGTCCAGCCTCCCGACACCGACGGGAAGTAGCCCCACCGATTCAACGGACCGAAGCGCGATGAACCGTCCGTCCGGAAAGTAGCCGTCAGGAAGTACCGCTCATCGTAATTATATTCCGCTCGGGCCAGATACGAGAGCAGCGTTTCTTCCTGTTTCCCTGTTCCGGTAAAGCCAACGCTACTGGTGCTCAGGCTTGTTCCGGTCAGGCCCGCGCCACTGGTAGCGGTATTCAGGTAGAAGTTGGTTGCGTCGGCCCCTTTGGCCGTAATTTCCTGAACGGCATCACTTTGAAAACCCTGGGCCGACACGCTGATCTGATCAAGATTTGTTTTCTGCGCCGTATACCCGACTAACCCATTCACCCGATGTTTACCGAACTGCTTTGTGTACGTCGCGGTAAACTCCGCCAGCAGGTTCTGCGTATTGAGTGTCAGGGCGGATGCCGTTGCCGCGGCAATCGCCTGGGGCGAATACGGCGGGTTATTTCCATTGCTCAGGCTGGTTGGCAGGTAATACTCAAACTTCTCGTTATAGGTCTGAAAACCCAGATTGGCTCTCGCAACCAGTCCCGGAATAATTTCATAGCTGGCCGTACCGTTGTAGGTTCCCCGCAATCCTTTTCGGGTAATGTTGGTTTCTTCAGCCAGCGCTACCGGATTCTCAATCGTCTGATAACCATACGCCGATTGCTGGGCGGCCATCTCGTTTTTGATCAGATTTCCATTATCGTCACGAGCCCGGAACGTAGGCGCATAAATCAAGGCGCCCAGAATTGGCCCCTGGTTAAAGCGTCCTTCCTGCACTTCACGGCTGTTGGTCGACGTAACGAAAATGCTGGTGCCTACTTTAAACTTCTTGCTGATGTCGGCGTCGATATTCGCCCGAACATTCAATCGGTCCTGTTTCGTCGCGACGATGATGCCCTGCTGGTTCTGATACCCACCACTGATCAGATAGCGTACGCCATTGTTTCCACCTGAGAAGCTGAGGTTATGGCGGCTGAACGGAGCACTGCGGTATAGTTCGTCCTGCCAGTCGGTGTTGTATTTGGGGGTAATAAGTTTCTGGTTGGCAAAATCATAAAACTCCGTCGGAATACTCAATGAACCAGCGTTGCCGACCTTGGCGATACGTGTTGCATTATCATCCGAAAACATCGCATCCGTCCAGGATTTGCCACTATTCTGCACCAGATCACGGTAGGTGTTATTACGGCCGTCAATCACCAGTTGCGCAAAGCCACTGGCATCCAGCAGATCAACTTTCTTGGCCAGTTGGTTGATGCCGTACTGATATTCGTAATCAAATTTACCTTTCCCCTCTTTCCCCCGTTTGGTCGTGATCAGGACGACGCCACCCGAGGCCCGCGAACCATAAATAGCGGCCGAAGCGGCATCTTTCAAAATGTCGATGCTTTCAATGTCATTCGGATTAATGAACACATCGTTACCCGCCGGAAAGCCGTCGATGACGTAAAGCGGATCGGAGTTGGCGTTGATCGAGCCGATCCCCCGCACCCGAATTTTGGTGCTTACATAGGGCGCACCGCTCACCTGTGAGACCTGCACACCCGCCAGTTTTCCCACCAGTGCCTGGCCGAGCGTGGGAGCCGCTATGTTCAGTTCACGCGCTTTTACATTGGAAATAGCACCGGTAACATCACTCTTTCGCAGCGTCTGGTAACCCACTGCGACTACCTCGCTCAACTGATTTACGTCTTCTTTCAACGTTACGTTCAGCGTAGGTTGTGAGCCAACGACTAGCTCCTGCGTGGCGAAGCCCACTGACGAAAAAACGAGTGTAGCGCCTGCGCTAACCTCCATCGAGAACTGACCTGTGGCATCTGTTACGGTACCCTTTCGAGTCTGTTCTTCGACAATATTAACACCGGGAATCGGTTGATTTTTTTCGTCCGTTACCGTACCGCTTACGCGAATCAAACGGCCAATATGACCGTTTAAACGTTGATCAGCCTGCGCCTTCTGGTGGGCCAGTGGGCTGATGAGCAGAAGCAAAAGCAGCAGTCTGCTCAATTGAATTGAGTAGTGATTCATCACACGTTTTATACTTGTTGGATTGGTTGTATTACTTGATTAAGTACTGCATGCCTTACCAGGAAAGGCGCATAAAATTCACGTTGTTGCTACGCGACGATGTAACGGCCAGACCTGACGTCAGATCGCCCAGGAGCGCAAAGCCTTCCAACTCATCGACTTTGTCTATATCAATGGTTTTCAGGACTTCCTCACGACCTGATTCGATTGATTTTTTCAAATCCAGAAAGGTAAAGCGCCATTTGCGGCCTTCAATCTGATTCTGAATCAGTACCAGTATCCCTTTGGAAGGTATCCAGTGCAGGTTCTGCACCCAGGGCGAACAGGAAAATTTCTTTACGAGGACACCCGGTTCACTTGTCTTTTTCGCTTTTGCCAGCGCTACTGGATCGTAGAGTCGTACTTCATTCGCTTTGTCTCCATAATCCGCCGTTGCTACGTACCACTTGTCCTGGTAGCGGACATACTCGGGCCGAGTGCCCTGAATACAGGCATCGTCCTCAATCGTATTCAGCAAATTTTCGTCAAGGGTTCCGGTACGTAGTAACCCAGCCCAGTTGACGAGGTAGATAATAGCGCGCCATTTTGTTCCTTCGGGATTTAACCGAATGCTATTACCGATGAAGGCTGGGCCGGTCTGGTTGTAGGCAATACCCGTCGGATGATTGATGACGTCTTTGCCATCAACGGTCAATTTGATTTCCTGCCCGGTATACGTTAGCACGTCTGCACCTGGTGTGTAGGTTCGAATTATCCCTACTTCACGGTCGCCGTATAGATAAACTTTATTTTGCTGGTAACTAACCCCCTGACAAGCCCCCAGCGAATCGATGGTTTTTGTGGAGGTCAGGGCTAGGGTAATAGGCAAGTTTGCTACTGAAAATACCCCTGTCAGGCCAGCCGCGAAGAAGAGTAAAATCTTCAGCATTCGTTCATTTACGTTGATGACGTGGTAAACAGCTTATCCTTGATTACGTAGCAGGCCCAAAAAAGATATGCTACGTAAGATGACCGGTATCGCTGTTTAAAAGTGCAAAGAACGGGGTCAGGCATTACCTGAATTTTAATCAAGTGTTTTCAAACTGTTAAGCTTTCCAGGGCTTCATCATGATTTGACAACCGTGTGACATTTACCAATTGATGGTGTACAATCAACGATAGTTATGATCTTATGCTGAACACGATATTTTCAGAAACATGCTGATAATCAAGTCAATAAAATACAGTTCCCGAAGAACCATTAGTACAGAAGTTGCTATCGAGGTAACCGCGTTTCAGGTCGACATTCAACAAACTGAGCCCGCCCGTTTCGTGGTCGGCTACGATGATAACCAGCGTTTAACCGTTTGAGTCGGCAAACCGAATGGCATCTACAAGGGTCTGATCAACGTCCAGCATTTTCTGCACAACGCAGTACGTATCATTGGCATGACTTCCAAAATCTACAGGTAACTGCATATAAAAACAGCCAGCATCTAGCAGGTGCTGGCTGTTGCCTTAATTTGTACTTAAACCTATGAGGAAATAGAATTAAATTACCCTTTCGAAAGGTACTACCTTTGATTAAATCAGCAAGGTTAACAAATAGTGAAGCCTTATTCGAGCTCGGCGGCTGGCTCAGTGGCTTGAGCTGGCTCAGATTGTTCTTTCCTGACTTTTTTCTTTTCTTTTTTACTTCGTTTGTCTTTGTCACGATCCTTCTTCGGCTCTCCCTCCACCTGTTGAAGAAGGAGTTTAGCAATGGCTTCCACTTGCGCTAGTTGGTGTTCAACCTTTTGGTGGGCCTCGGCAGATTTCCTTACTTTTTTAGTGACAAATTACTTCCTGGTCCAGTTCCTGTTGAACAGCGCTGGCAAACGCCATGTAATCCGATTTTCGATAACCTTCCGTCGACAAAGCTCCTGAAGGCGGGGTAAACCTTGCGTATACCCGCTGGCAGGCATCCCACAGTTCAGGGTTCATAGCGATTTTATACTGCCGGATGGGCGTGTCTTCTCCAAACCAAAGACTGATGATATTGCCGGACGTGAATTTTAAAATGGGATGGTTCATACGTTGACTGGCTTGACCATTGATTAACTGATCACAAACTTATCCAATTGCTTCTTTCTGATCTGTTAAGAAATCGTGAAGCTACCCAAGTGCTATACCATAGGAAGATTACGTCAAATCCAGGAACGTAACAGCGTAGCGTATTCAGGAGTTGGCTAATGGGTTAACCTGTAACGGACTAGTAGTATACGTTTTGATTCTATGCGCTTCCAGTTAACACTCAATACAGGTAAACCGACCCGTACTTGCTGGCGAATCAATATTTTTGACCGCCTAAGCCCGGAATAGGAAAGACTCATTAGTTTTAGTGGCGATTTTATACCCTAACCGCTTCAAACCCATTCAGGAGCTATGACAAAACAATAGCTACACCCATATTTTAACCAAAAACCGGCATTGATCCCATTTTTAAGCTCAGTGAAGACTCCTCAACCGAGATGAACCCGTTTGTAGCTGCACGTATGGCCTTTCTTAAACGAAACGTCCAAGAAGTAGCTCGTCATATTGCTAACATACAGCCGTCAACCTGGCGACTGATGTGTTTTCTTGGCGTAAGTCCAGTCTTGACTTTTTTTTTAGATATTGTGCAGTGACCCTCCTATCACCAGACAGGGACCGCATAGGTTAATTAATGTACGATCGTGAGCGGTTGATTAGTGTACAGGTAAAGGTCTAATTAGTTTTAAGCCGAGACATTTCACGCAAACTTTAGTCTTCAGCCAGCCAGCTTAACGCATTTGTTAACACCAGGGTGGCGTAGTCAGGATCGTTGCCCATCTCGGCCAGTTCGACCAACCGCAATACACCAGTCAGGATCGAAATTCGCTCTCGATCAAGTCGATAGCCGGTAATCTGTTCATAGGCCGTGATAACCCGTCCGGTGAGATCGGGCGAAATAAAGCTGGTGTATATAAACTCCTGATGCAGCTCCCCAAAGCCAGCATCCCCAAAGTCATATAGCCCACCTAGCTGTTGACGGGCATGATCAAACGCCATGTTCCAGCCGTGACCGTCAAAATATCCATAGATGATGCCGTACGGATCATCAGCCAGATGTGCCCATTGATCCAGCGTTTTTTCAGCTTTTAGGAGATGAGCGTTGGATAAATATGGTCGAATACCTGTCTGAATGATGGCAGGCGTTGGCCACGGGTCTAGTGGCTGCGCTCCTGCTGCTTGCAGTAAGGCGGGATCGATAGCGTGAAGCTCCGCATAAAATCGGGCTAGTTCTTCGGCTAAGCGTTGTTTTGCGCTGTTATCCAGCCATTCATAGTGAGTAGTGATTAAATGATCCCCTTTGAGTTTGGTGTGTTTGGAAAAGGGCTGGGGTGTGTCAAAAAAGGCGAGATCAGGGACGGCCAGGGTTAACTTTGGGCGAACAACGGCCAGCATGGCGGCTTCTCGGCGTAAGGCGTCGACCCCCTCCTGGTCACGAGGAAATTTAAAAATTAGCTCGTCATCCACGTCCACAGCTATTGAATCCCACCCCAAGGTCAGCAGGGTAAACGAAGCATTACCCAGCTCCGGGAAACGAGAAATGATCACTGTCTGGAACATCTCTAGCATAGTTGATAGCCGGTCATGGCCGTTGATATGGGTTTACAAGGAGTCAAGTTATCAACATCTTTTCTCGTACTTTGTCTGCTTCCAGAAAATAGAACCTGACTTCTATCAGGTGATGCATAGCGGCCCGTCAGAAATTGGCAATAAGAAACTGTATGTTATCGATTCGAGCGATTCTCTTCAATTGATTGACCCCCTAGTTGACACCCGGCGGTTTGTTCAAAAGAGTGTCTATAAACCCTGGACCTTTCAGCGAACGGAAATCGATGTGGATGACCGTTTTTTGATTCCCCAGGCTCGTTATTGGATTCAGGCTAAAAGAAATACTTTTTCTAGTTCAGTTAGAATTAGTTCACAAAGTTGAAAGTTAGTTAGTAGACTAGTATCCAGGCGAAACTTGGTAAACATCGTGGATTATCTAAAGGTCAAATCTCACAAATTGAAAGCCAACACGGCCAAAAAACTGTTTAGAAGCGAGAGTTTAGTTTACTTATTTACTGTAAAGAAAACCGACAAACCCTTTTTATAGGTATGTTATGCAATCGGCACTACGTTATCAACTGCCAAAAAAAGCGATCAAGACCGACTGCCCAGCCTGTGGACCCAAGCACCGAAGGACGTTAAGCCGTTACGTAAATACGCGAACGGGTGAACCCTTGCCAGTAGCGTACGGTCGATGTGATCGCGAAAGTAACTGCGGCTACCACCTTAGTCCCTATCACAAAGGCCCGTCGGGATTGAGTTATGCCGATGAAGTCAAACAGCTTACAGGCAACGAATCATTACCTCGTGAATGGTTTGCCGTTGCCGGAAAGCTGCTGCGTAAAGGGTTTAGTCAGGCAAACATACTAACGGTCATCTGTAGACAGGAAGGAGCAACAATTGAGCAGGCCGAACGGGTTGTGAAGTACATAGTTGATAAATCGTCAACACCAACGCTTCAACAGCCGCAAACAAATAGCCATGTCGTAAAGGATGAGCTTGTGTATAGTATTCCTGATGAAGTGTTTCAGCAGTCCTTAGGTCATTACGAAAGGAATCAGTTCGCTCGGCTGCTGCGCAATCATTTTGGGCCCGACGTAGCGGATACATTACTGAAGCAGTTTCAGATCGGAACATCAAGCTATTGGCCGGGCGCTTGTGTGTTCTGGTATATAGATGAGCAGGGGCGCAAACGGGGCGGCCAAATTAAACTATTCGATGATACGTTTCATACGGCAAAGTACGTGGATCAGCACGGCGAAAAACGGACAAAAACCAGTTGGGTCCATGCTGCCTATGCCCGTCGGTGTGATGACCAGAAAAAGCCGTATCCCGCCTGGCTAACCGATTATTTAGACGAACGTAACGACGTCCAGAAATCGCCCTGCCTGTTTGGGTTACCACAACTGTTGACGGCCCCTGCCGACAAACCAATTGCGGTAGTCGAAGCGCCTAAAACGGCGGTTCTCTGTACGCCCTACTTCCAGGGTTTTATCTGGTTAGCGGTTGGGGCGTTATCCTATCTGAACGCCGAACGGATGGCCCCGTTGACAGGGCGAAATGTGATCCTGTTCCCCGATTTATCCAAAGATGGTACTGCATTTGCCCGGTGGAGTCGTACTGCTGATGAATTGCGCCTGCAGGGCTTAAACGTGACCGTCTCCGATTATCTGGAACTACGGGCGACCGACGAACAAAAAATAGCCGGATTAGACCTGGCAGATTATTTACTCGAACAGTAAAGCGGTTGCCAGCTGGTTTTGTTTTTCCACTCAAACAGCTTCCGCAGGTTAGTTTTGTCGAAGGCAAACGTAGCATCGCGTTCAGCTACAAATCGGTCGTAGTCCGGGTTTTCGGACAAATAATCGTACGTCTTTGCCCAGTAGTCAATAAACACGGCCCAGTTAGCTGCCGGTTGCCGGTGTAGGATAAACGCATTCGTTGGTTGACGTTCCATGCGCTATAATCGCTGATTGTTCTTGTAAACAGTGAAATCCAACTCTTTGAGCTTTTTTTGAGCTATGTCCGGGTTGTAGTTTGTCACGGTAAATTCTACTGGCAGATTATCGTAGTGGGTTGACGTGGCAAAACAATAAGCCCGGCGAATGACCTCTTTGGGCGGGAACGGATGCCCTTCGATAATTACGGTGCGGGTTCTTGACGCTTTCTTTCCGTCAGCCGGGTTGACCAGTAAATAACGACCTGCTTGCAAGACGTGCTCACACCGAATTTTATCCAGAAACTGTCTCATATACATTAGGCCAACTCATCCGCAACGATTTGTTTTCCTGCAAATGCCTCTCGCAAGATCACCTGCATCAAACGCCCAACCTCAGCCTGTTGCTGCTTGTTTTCGATTTCTGATACGTTTTTTTTCATTTCCTGAAGCCGGAGGTGTGGATCAATAGAAGGCTACAGTATAAGGAGATATAAACCAGAATATAATGGCTTAGTATCAATATATCCATACCAGTAAACAAGATACTATGGTCTGATTAAAACATAAGGATGCAAGCTAACAGATTTGAAAGTGGGTTAGATGTATTGCAACCTGTATGGCAAGTACATAAAAAAAGCACTTACGCATTAAACGTAAGTGCTTGATTTTCAATGAGCCAGTGGAGGGATTCGAACCCCCGACGCGCTTTCGCATCCTGATTACAAATCAGTTTCCATAGCAAAACAGGACAAAACACACCAAAGCAAAAACCTGCTTATATGCGCTTTTAAGGCCTATTACTATAAAAATTTTTCGTCCTATTTCTGGCAATTACGGAAGCTTGTATGCAAATTTGTATGCAAACGAGACAGATGCCTGACACAGCGTTCGGCATGCCTGATTCGTAGTAGTTAGCCATACAATGAGCGCAACAGCCAACTTCTATTTTGATACCCGCAGGCAGAAACAGGATGGAACCTTCCCGGTGAAGTTGCGCATCACCTACCAGCGTCAGCAGCGATACTACCCTACGGAGATTAACCTGACTCAAGAGCAATGGACGAAAGTTAGTTCACTCAAGCCTCGGGAGGATTTCATCAAAGATACCAAGGCTATGCTGGGAGCCATTATCCGACGGGCAGAACGAGTAATCTCAGCCCTACCAGTTTTTAGTTTTGAAGAATTTGAAAAGCGCTATAGCACTAGTAGCCCCAACGACCGTCCCGACAATGTAGTGATCGTTTTTGAGCAGTACCTGCAAGCGCTTAACGAAGAAGGACGAGCGGGCACGGCTAACAGCTATAAAGATGGCTTGACAGCGGTTAAAGCTTACCATAACAGTAAGAAGCCCCTCCCCTTCTCGGCCATTACACCCGTCTGGTTAAAGGGCTTCGAGCAATGGATGACGGGCAAAGGACGCTCTCTAACTACAGTTGGCATCTATCTCCGTAGCCTGAGAACCATCTACAACCGGGCTATCGAAGACGGTATCATCGACCGGGATGCTTATCCATTTTCCAAACGCCGGTACCAGATACCTTCAGGCCGAAATATTAAAAAAGCACTGACGCTTTCTGACATCGAAAAGATTTACAACTACCCGGCTGAGGAAGGCAGCAGTGAGGAGCGTTACCGCGACTTTTGGCTATTCTCCTACCTGTGTAATGGCATGAATCCGAAAGATATTGGTCGGTTAACGTATAGCCAGATCGATGGTAATTATATTCGGTTTGTACGGGCGAAAACGGAACGTACAAAACGGGATGCTCTACCAATCAGCATTCCTCTAACCGAAGAAGTACGAGCTATTATTGACCGCTGGGGTCAACGACCTATCAAGCCCAATCAATATGTGTTTTCGATCCTGACCCCTGGCCTGACACCCCAGCAGGAAGTAGGCAAGATCCGGCAGTTCGTCAAGATGACCAATATCTATATCCGGCAGATAGCCAAAGCGGTTGGGTTGGAGAAGGATATAACTACTTACACAGCCCGCCATTCATTTGCTACGATTCTGAAGCGCTCCGGAGCCCCTACCGAATTTATCAGTGAAAGCTTAGGGCATCAAAGTGTAAGTACGACGAAGAATTACCTGGATAGTTTCGAGGACGAAATAAAGCACCAATATGCAAATGCGCTGACATCATTTAAAAAAACAACTTAAAATGGAAGTGAAATATTTTGATGAGTTTTTAAGCCTGATGCAAGCGTATGTAAAAACACAGCGGTTGTATTATGAACATAAGGGTGATTATAAAAGGCTTAACGGAATGCCTCATAATTTCTCGGAATTGGAACGAATAGTTTCCCGTAAGTTACATGATGAATATACCCGTTTGTTGGATGACCAATGGCAAGGGAGTTTGATTACCTATAATCAGGCGTTTGTAAAATTCGCTAGGCAGTATAATATTGAAATAATAAAGTATTCAGAAAAAGCAACAGAGCAAAACAAAGCTACCAAGGCATATTGTCAAGAAAGGCTATTTCAAATGGTTAATGAAAGTAGTGTAGACCCAGGAAAATATAGACAATATCAAACAGCTTATGAAAACAGTATTGACGCAATGCTATATCGACAAAATCAATCTTTTGTTAATGCTTATAATAAGATAGAAAAGGAACTTAAGCGTTGGACAAAAGACACATTCGGAATTGAAGATAAAATATTAACAGAGAAACCAAATTCTATATCTTTCTCTCCTCCAACAATAAATTTTAACCATGACGCTCAATTGAGGCTTCAACAAGCTCTTAAAGAATTTATAGCTATTGAAGCTCAACGTCTTTACTTAAAAGAATTGTTAGCTGGTAAGGTAGCTTCTGGTACTATTGTCGTCAACCAACAGCAAAATAGCTTGGTATATGTTTTTAGACAAGCGAAAGACGCTGGGCACTGCAATGAAGATAAAACGAAAATCCGAGACTGGCTTTTACATTGGTTTCGCGTATTTGACGGTAAGGAAGTAAAGGCACTAACACCTAGGACTGTTTATGATGCTTTAACGAAAGACACGAAACCGGCTAAAAATAAACGAATACATTACAAGCCTTAAAAATATAATACCGCAGTGCGTACCGCACGTATTGCGGTGCGGTATTTTTCCTCTATTCCTTTGCCATCGGCTTTCATAACCCAGCCGATGTATGACAGTTGATTTTCAGAAACTCCAAAATGAGGTAAGTGAAACGCACCGGCTTGTGCTCTTTCTCCTCGACCGGCTTGATCAGCCCACTCTTTCTACTACGCCTGCGGACGAATTGCTGTCTGTTGGACAGGCCGCGGATTTACTTAATCTGACTTCTGCCACCGTATACGGCATGGTCTATGAGAAGCGAATTCCATTCTGTAAGCCCCCCGGTAGTAGTCGCCTTTACTTTGTGCGGTCCGAACTTCTG
This sequence comes from Spirosoma jeollabukense, assembly GCF_054777855.1. Taxonomy (NCBI): domain Bacteria; kingdom Pseudomonadati; phylum Bacteroidota; class Cytophagia; order Cytophagales; family Cytophagaceae; genus Spirosoma; species Spirosoma jeollabukense. Next base: position 1,071,449 of record NZ_BAAHAD010000002.1, on the reverse strand, counting down.
GAATGGGTTAGAAATGGCCGAAAAGCAACTGCGGAAGAATTAGATGAGCAAGCTCGTCTCCAATTAGCTACTCGGCTTGATCGTCGTAAACAGTCTAAAAGCCGCAAGGAACCTCAAGCGGTATGATAGTCTCGAACATCTCCTCAGAACGGTCAAATCTGCCACCCGTTTTACTCACTCAAATTGCATCCGAAATCAAGTCGGCTGGCGGCTCAATCTGGTTGCTCCAACGGTTTGACTATGGTTCGCTTCTTCGCGCTGAGTTTGGCAGAAAGCAATTTCGCGTTGTCATTCCGCCACTTACAGCAACTCTCTCCGCTCCTATTCCAGACGAGGGTCACTCCTTGCTTCACGTTGTCAAAGACCTAGCTGCACTTCGCGCCTGGCTCAAAACCGTATGCCTCTCCAATTAGCTAACCCCTAACGCAAAACGGGCCAGCTAGCCGCCACAGCTCTGACCCGTTTTTAACTCTTTCGAAATGACACTCGAAGATACAAAATCGCAAACTTCATTCAAAAGCGGAACGCTCAATTTTTCGTGTAAAGAAAGCTATGTGGCTGACAATTTTCAGTTGACAACACCGAAAGATGTGCTTTCTAATGCAAAAGGCGAAGTGAACCAGCAAAAGATGATGCGCCTTCAAAGTTTACTGGGGGAGGCTCGCAAACAGTTCATTATGAACTCGTTTTCCCTATCGTATCCAGCCGGTATAATAGGTTTAGATGGGAAGATCGAATCCTTTAGTGGACTCATCAGTATTAGTATAAAAGGAACGGCTGACCGATCATTGGCCGACATACGGACGCTGCTAAAGCGGACTCCTTACGTCTACCTGATCAAAAGCAACATTGAAGAAAGTGGCTTATATGTTTGGATGCAGGCGGAAGAAATACCCGTCGATGAAGAACACTACCAAGCTTACTTCAACGCAGCCCTCAGGCTATTAAGAAACGAAGGCATTACCGACAGCGAACTATCACTAGCTGACTCAAATCCATTAGCTCCCTGCTGGGAAGCATACGATGGAGAAATCTGGACTGATTTTTATCCTATTGCTAAAATCTCCCTGGCATTTATCCCTACTAACGAACCTGATACTGAATCGAAACCAAACACCTTTGCTAACTCAACGGACACGATTCTGGACGCTCTACATGCTGAACGGCAAAGAGCGGAGGAAGAGCAGGCTCAAGATGAAGGGGAGGAACCTCAGTCAGAAAATTCGGTCAATGATCCACAAAACATTGGATTACTGACGATTCGTTCGGCCAATGGCTGGATAGAAGAAGCTAAGTCCAAACCGATACCCAAAATGCTATTCGATGAATTCTGGCTTGAGGGTGAAATCTGCATCTTGTTTGCCGAGGCCAATCAGGGTAAAACGATTCTGGCCGTGCAAATATGTGACAGCATTAGTCGGGGCAAGACAATCAAAGGGCTCCGTATGGAAGCCCAAATACAAACTGTTCTCTACTTCGATTTTGAATTATCCTCTAAACAGTTTGAAGCCCGCTACTCCGAAGACTTTACGAATCACCACCGCTGGCATGATAATTTTAAACGGATCGAGATCAATCCAGATGTTGACATTCCTGATGGAAACTCCTTTGAAGATTACCTGAATGAGTCAATGGAAGCAGCTATCCAAACTACCGGTGCCAAGGTCCTCGTCGTTGACAATATCACGTATTTACGAAGCGATACGGAGTCGGCCAAGGACGCTGGGCCACTAATGAAATATCTAAAAACCTTAAAGCAGAAGCATGGCCTTAGTCTATTGATTTTGGCTCACTGCCCCAAGCGAGATGCCTCCCGACCACTAACCCGTAATGACTTACAAGGCTCGGCCCGGTTAAATCAGTTTGCCGATTCGATGATTGCCTTAGGAGCCAGTGCAAAGGATAGTCAACTGAAATATCTTAAGCAGGTCAAGGTTCGATCCACCGCCTACAAGTATGATTCTGATAATGTAATCGTCTGTCAGATTGTCAAACAGAACAGTTTTCTGATGCTCGAACAGCTTCGTTTTTCAGCCGAGTTAGAGCATTTAAAACAGCCCACAGAGAAGGATATAGCCAATCTTCCGGAACAGGTCCAAGCGCTGAAAGATCAGCACAAAACCCAAATGCAGATTGCCGATGAACTAGGTATCTCTCAGCCCAAAGTGAGCCGAATTCTAGCAAAGCTGGCAGCTAATAAATGATATATCCATCCTATTTATTCACTGAATAGGAGTGAATAGAAGTGAATAAAACAGAGCAAATTATTCAGTCTTATTCATCTCTATTCAGTAAATAAAACAAACAAAATACTTTTAAATTACTGATTACCAGCAAGATAACTTGAAAATCTTTTATTCACTATGAATAATGTACTGATGAATAAACCGAGCAAATTATTCACGATGAATAAAGTTTCGCACATATTCAGTCCGCCTAAATCGCCAAATCTCCAAGAGTTGGCAGACCAGTTAGAAGAGGAATGTGGTACGGCCATTCTGGAAGAACTGACTGGCCAAACACTTACCCATAAAAGCCAGCCCGTCCGCTTGTTTGACCAAACAGCCAGGACTGCTGAAGCTTACTATCCAGCAGATGAAAATGAGAAACCCTACATCCAGAATCATCAGGAAGGGAAGCGATGGTATCCGGTCACGGCCTGGATGGCAGCCTACAATGTAGATTGGAAAACGGCAGTACAAGATCTGACGAAGCGGTATTTGGGGGCTGCTTCCTTTTCAGGCAAACGGGCTGTACGCTCAGGACCATCCATCGGTTCAGCCAAAAAGCTACCTGCTAGTTATCACGATCCCGCTTTTGTGGCAGAAACACAAACGGGTTATGAGCGCAACAATTTTGCCATTTACCTCCGACGGCTTTTGGGCGTCCCAGTGGCCGATGAATTACTAGCTCGTTTCCGGGTTGGCACCTGGCCGGGTGGAGTAGCTAAGGAGTGGCAACGGTGTACGGTCTTCTGGCAGATTGATGAGCAGGAAAGGGTTCACGCCGGGAAGATTCTCTACTATAGTCCGGGGGGTAAACGGATGAAAGAGAAGAACCATGACTTTTCCCAACCGGCCTGGGCCCATCGCCTGATTGGCCTAACAGGGTTCCACCTGGAGCAGACACTATTTGGCTTACATCAGTTACGCGATCAATCCGAAACGAAACCCATAGCCATCGTGGAAAGTGAGAAAACAGCCATTGTTTGTACAGCCTTCGAGCCCGGTTTTATCTGGTTAGCCTGTGGGGGGCTGAGCAACTTAAATGCGGAGAAGTGTAAGCCACTGGCCGGACGTCCAATCGTCTTATTCCCGGATTTAGGTGGTCTGGCTTTATGGACTAAGAAGGCGGATGAACTACGACGTTTGGGCTATACCGTTAGCGTCTCCCAGATTTTAGAAAAGCAGGCAACACGACTGGAACGACGCGCGGGTTGGGACTTGGCCGACTACCTGACTCAGCACCGTTGCGACGACACGGGCCGAGTCTTAAATGAGCCAGATGGCTATCCGGCTTTGTGGGATTGCGAGTCACTGAATCCACTACCAACCATCAAGGTACTTTCTCTCACCGATTATTTAAATCAAGCATGATAAACGTAGACAACCCAACCCCTAGTCAGGTGGCTCAGATGGCTGGCGTACAGAAACGTCGATTGGCCGACTTACAGCAATTGCCCCATTGGTCCAACTCACAATTCGAAGAAGTCCTTTTTTGCATGCAGACCTGGAGTGAGGAGCAGCAGGAGTGGATTCATCAGGTTGAGCCGATCTGCCAACTAGCCTTCGATGTCCGGGTACCCAAAGCCTACGCGGACAAACTTGGGCAACTCATCAACCACTGGCGGGATAGTGGCCAGCTTTCAACCACCTCAACTTAGCCGTAATCATGACTGAAATTCAAACGACCTATACCACCGTCCGTAACTACGACGAGCAAACCATTCGTATTCAACGCTATCCCTACAAAAAAGCATGAACAAGCCAAGTATAACCGAGCCCTTCTGGGTACAGGCCACCATCGGAGATTGCCATCCTTTCTTTGCTCAATTGCACCGGCTCTGCTCGAAGGCAACGACCCGTCAACTGCGAAGTATGACCAAACTCCTCACCGCCAAACAGATCATCACGCTGGACGATGCGGATATGTGGGTCGAGAACACAGGCTTTTCAGAGGACGAACGCAAGCTAAAAGATCACCTGGAATCCTTTGCCATTAGCGGCTTTCAGCTGGACTCCTTCCGCACGGCCGATGGCTCAGGCGTCTACTACCGAGACGATCAGTACTGCTTTTCGATGCTGCAAAAAATGGAGGCTGGGTTCATTCCTGCGCCCAATATTGCCCTGGATCGACAGAACACGCCGGTCTATAATCAGGCGGGCCATCTACTGGATGTATTCGTACCGATTTTGCAAGAAGGTGTCCTGGGTATTTCTAAATGAATTGTCCCGGTCCATAAACAGCCCTACCCATGAAACACGCACGTAAACTAAAATCAACCCCCTCACCGGTATGGGTCGAATTTGCTTCCCCCAACCAGCCTACCCATTGGCAACGAGTGAGCCGATTACTCGCCCTGGCCTCAGAGTCCGAACGAATCAACCTCCTGCATAAATTCAGGACGGGCCAGCAAGTTGTGTTTGAGAAATCAGGGATCTGTATACAAACGGCTCCTATGTCAAGCCTTGACCGTAAGCGGCTAACGCACCTGTTGAGCTTTGAGGCCAGCGGGTTTAAGCTGATCGCCTTTGATCAGGGTATGGCACTGTATGGTAAGGGGCTGGAAAGCTATCACTGTATGGCCGAAGCCATCGAGCGCGGCTTCCTCCCAGTGGCGGGTATTCATCTAAACCCAAACAACACCCCCATTTATAATAAGCAGGGTGAGCTGATTAACGTGATGGTGCTGGTGAATCAGGAGCACTCCAGCTTTTATCTCAATCCGACTTTGTCGGGTCAACAGGATTCCGTTACCCCATCAACCTCTTGTGCTCCTATGAAGATGTTCACCTTGTTTTATGCTGATTACCAGTTAGCTCCGGCCTTTGAGGGCCACCACGTTCGCCAGCCTGGAACCGAACCGCATTCGATGTTACCCGAACAGATTTTGTTGCATGCGCCCCTGAATCCCAATACGGCTAAGACTATTCATACCGCAGCCAAAGCCCGTACCGGCCAGCGGGGTTGTGTGTTTTGGGTTGAATGGCAACCTAGCGCCTTACGACGCACCTACTGCGCCTTTGAAAAAAGTGGTGAGGACACTTATCTGTTGGTATTTATTCAGCCCAAACGCGGCCATCAGTACCCTTTCCGCTTAGCCGTGGCTCTGGTAGACGAAGCGTTTCCAATACCGGCCAAACTCTGGGGGATCATCGCAGATCAATTAGCGGCTTTTCCTCCACTTACGCCGAAAAAACAACCAGCCTAATAGTAGACAGCAAATCACATACGAACCCTTTTAACAAATCACCTTGTAAACAACTCCGTAAACAACAACGACTAATGGCAAACCCCTTGAATCAGTACAGTCCCATACAGAGTGCGTTAGCGCTCCTACAACCCACCATCAGCTACGCCCAGAAACGGGCCGATGCTGACCGGAATCTGGCCTTGCAGTCGGCTATGACCCAGCAAAGCCAGCAGCAGGTCGAAATGGCCAAGCAACAGGCACTCCTCCAACAACAGGCACAAGCCCAATTGTTTAACGTACCCTTCTTGCCGAAGGATCATGAACGCTGGCAGCTTCACCTCGACCAGCTGAAAAAGACGATACGCAACCGGGTGGAAAATGATTTTGGTGGGGATCACGAAACCTATGCCAAAACGATGCTCGATCAGGACATTCAAAACTTTGCTTTGGAGGCCCAGCGATCCCCCTTGTACGCCAACGCTTTGCAGCGACGCAGCAACTTCGTGCAGGCCCAGAAGGATGCCGAAAGCGGCAAGATATTTCGCTCAGTACAGTATAAGCTCACTAATGGGCAGACCAAAGTAGCGCCCTGGGAACAGGCGTACCTGGATTTCTCCAACGGTGATACCGAAGAGTTACCATACCAGGGCGCTTTCAAGGTAGATGGCAAATGGCGTAAACACTTTGATGACGTGTACTCGCCACGCGTCGATAAGCTGGGTAAGTTTCGGCCTGACCAGGCGACACCCCAGGAAATAGCGGCAGCCCTGACGGCTACCGAAGGACTCACGGCGCAGGACGCCATGGAGTATTTACAACGTACCGGTCCGATGCTGGCTCCGGTGTATTATAAACATGATGCGGTGAATCCCTTTGAGGCTGAGCGTACCAAACAAGGTTGGGCCAATATCGCCTTAAGCAAAGAGCGCAATCAGATTGCCCGGGATCGCAATGCCATCGCCAAGAATGCTTCGGGACAGGGGGCTGTCAGTGACTGGAATATTACCATGTCGCAGCCTAATATCCGGACTGTAGACCGGTTTGGCAATCCGGGAGCGGTACCCGTATCCGTCTACGATGGCGATATGAAACCGCTGAGTCCCCAGCAGGCGGGCTTTAGCTCGCTGGTAGGCTTTGATGGCGGTCTGATTCGGGATAAACTTCTCTCGATGCTACCGGGTGTAAGGCCCAATAAAGACAAGGCTACCGGTCAGACGGTGTTCAATACCAACTCCCTGGGTAAGGTGCACGTCGTGGTGCCCAATCAGGCGGGCGGTCTGGATGCCCGACAGGCGGATCTATCGGGTCTGAATGTGAAAGTGGTCAGTGTGGGCGATGTGTTTGTGGACGACAGCAAACGCTCCGAACTGGAGAAGACGACGGGCAGCCACCGGGTCAAAGTGCAGGCGGTGGTCCGGCTTTCGTCCGATGAAGCCAAGAAGGCCCGCTCCGGCAAACTCTTTCAGGGAGCGGTACCCTTTCGCAGTGATGGATTGCCCGGCTTCAACTCCGACACACCCACCGGCAAAGGAGCCGCCGTCTTTGTGGGCGAAGTCGATGGCGTCAAATACTACGATGTGCCAGTCTTGATCGACCATAAGCTGACGGCCGCCCAGTACCAGCAGATCAACCAGCGCAACCCCATTTTTAATAAATCCGGCCAGATCGGCGCGACCGAATCCCTCTACGATGGCGGTACGGGTGGCGGCTTATACGATAATGACGACTAGCTCAATCGATTCACCCAACCGTAACCAACACGCTCTAAACAACAACGACTCATGCAACCAGCTCCCTCAAAACCAATACCCAAACTAGCTCCCTTACCCATTCCCGCCGACGTAGCGGCCAAAATGAAAGCCACGGGCGGCAATGACCCAGCGGCTTTTGCCGCCCGGCTCAACGCCATGCCCCGTGACCAGGCCGAAAGCGTCTGGGCCAATACGATTGACTACTACCGAGGCGGCTCCAATACGGTACAGGCCGTTGGTTCGTATCATGTGGGTAAGTCTGGCTACGCCGAGCAAAGGGCTAAACAGACGGGCAATCCCAACTGGACAGCCTTCGATGATCTGGGCGCAAACTTCAAAAACGCTTACGTCGATCTGGCCCAGGGCGTCACCGATGTGATACCCTCCATTGCGGACTTTGCCGTCTCGGCGGTGAGTAACCCGTCTGACACGAGTTGGTATCGCAAATGGGATGATGCCACGGACAAATACTTTGATAAAGCGAAATTCTACGTCAGCCCCGAAGCGCAGGCGGGTATTTACGACGAGAAGACCGGCATCAATACGCGGGCGCTGGCGGCTAGTCTGGGCACAATGGCGGGCTACATTACTTCCACCATGATTCCCCTGGTAGGTCAGGTCGGACGAGCTGGACAGGCAGCGTCAGCGGGCACACTGGCGATGCGAATGCTGACTGACCCGCGCCTGCAATCGGCTGCCATTGGTTTTTTTGAGCAGTTGCCGGGAGCGAAAGAGGCCGCTTTAAGGGCAGGATACTCCCGTAATCAAGCCGCTCTGTGGACGTTGCCGTTTGCCGCTGCCATGTCTGCGCTGGAGTTCAAAGGAGCCGACGCGTTGATGGAAACGCTGAAGCTGGCACCGGGTGAAGCCAGCAGTATCGTGCGTCAACTCTCGAAAGAAGCCGCTGCCGATGGCTTTCAGTCCCTGGCGGGAAAGGAACTCTCGGAAGAAGCGTTCAAAGATGTATTGAACGTAGCGGGTAAGTCCTTTTTTGACCGGCTCAAGCAGCCCGAAGTGCGTAATGTGATCTTAGCGCAAATCAAGTCGGGGGCTAAATCCGAAGCCTTTGAAGAAGGGGCGCAGAGCGTGACTGAATCGGCCATGCAGAAGCTGTTCGATACGTATTACGGGAATGATGCCCTGGGTGGTAAGGGCTTTGATCCGACCCTGCAAAGTGCCTTGATTCAGGCGGCAACGGGAACGGCCATGGGTGGGCTGGCGGGTGGCTTGATGCGGGGCTTCTTTTCGGGAACACCGACCCATATTGGCCAGGAAACTATCTGGGGTAAACTGGATACGGACGTTCGGCAGTTTCAGGCGAAACATCCTGACGTGGATATTCTGGGCGAGAACGAAGGCTTTGCTTCCCCGCGTTCGAGGCTCGGTACGTATAAAATTGCCGCTCAGCTCCACGCCGATGGACAATTGGATGACCGTCAATACGGTCAGGCTTTATCGACACTGGACCGAATGGTAGGTGTGTCATCACGACTGGCTAGAACGAATAGTGATGCATCCACTAGGTTTGCTTTATTCAATCTGGACAATCAACAGCAGCAGTGGGAACAACGCTTGCAAAACGAAGTGCAGGCTCCCATGCAACGACTGACTGAGTTAGCTGATGAGCGATTACCCGGTCAGTGGGTTCCGAAGGATGATTTATCGACGCTCGATCAGGCCGAAGCGCACGATCTGATCCATCAGGAGTTACCGCGTAAAGCGCAGTTAGCTGAAGCCATCAACAACACCATCAAACAGTCGGTGGCGGGGCTGATGAATCCGCAGACCCGAGCGCAAACCTTGAAGTCATACAAGCCTACACTGGAGGCACTGGCCGATCAGTGGGATAATCGCAATTCAATCGAGCCACAACAGCCTTCGGGTCCTGATCAGTTTGCCGAGCACGATGTAGCAGACCTCAGCCAAACAATGGATACGCCCGATGGCCGGTTTGTGCTGGCCAATGGTCCGACTGGCCGTCAGGTACTCAGAGTGGAAACGGCTACCGATGGCGCACAGACTGATGTGACAGAAGACACTGATCCGACGGTGGGACGCTTCAAAGGGTATAAACTCCCCTCGAAGGGACGGCCAAATGTAAGCCTTCATCCCATTGCCGATCAGACCCGGCACGACGAACTGCTTGATGCCTTTGATCGCAATGCGGATGTAGCGGAACCCTACATGAACTGGCGAAGTCGGCTATCCGAAAATTATCAGGACAATGACCTAGATGGCTTGCGCCAAGCCGAAGCCGTTTACCAAAAAGAAGTAAACGAACTACCTAGTGATGCGCCCGATTGGCAGAAACAAGATTTGGCTCGCAAAGGACAGTGGCTCAAGGCTGCAATGGCTTCACAGGCGTCCAATCCATCGGAAGCCGGTTATGGCTGGGCTGATTGGGCAGAGAGCTATTTGGGCGATCAGATGCAGCAAGCCGGTATTACCCGTGATGATCTGGCCGCACTGCCCACCGAATTGCAGTCCAGTGTAACCGGGGCCTTGCAGTCGGGTGATTATGGACAGGCGCAGAACTTAATCAAGCAATCTCAAAACGGGCAAACCAGCCTAGCATTCAATGACTCCTTACCAACCCCCTCAGAGCCGGATACCCTATCTGCTCGGCTTGCAGCAGAAGAAGAACGCGGCAGGCTTATTGAGAATGCAACAAACCTTGCCCCAGACTTACTTGGCGGGCCAGCAATCCTTGACCAAATTGAACAAATTATTAACACCGGAGACATCCCCGCTGATTCCGAACAGCAACTTGTGGACCTGCTTGAGCAAACAACGCGAAGCCTGGATGAAGCATCAGCAATCAACACTGCGCTTACTTGGGCAGAATCCGGCCAGCCTGACGGCCCTGAAGCGGGAACTAGCCAGTCAGAAACGGCAGGCGATCCAACTACCGACCAGTCCACCCAGTCAGCAACAGACGGACGGCCTACGGGCGAACCCGCCAGCCCAGCGCCGGTTGGGACCAGCCCGGATGTGGTAGAGAAGACAAAGAAACGTAGTGGCAACAAGCAGCCTGATGTAATTGAGCGTCAGCCACGGGATTTACACGAAGCGATCCTTTCCTACTTTGCTAAAGGAAACCGGTTGCGCCGATCTGATCTGGCGCAGTATGGTGATCCGAATTTGATGAAAACAGCAAAGGGGGGCAATCCCTATCTGGCCTATACAGCTGGGGATGATAAAGCGCCTTCGCTGGATCTGCTGGCTCGCTCGATTGTTGAAGAGAGCTTGGGGCAGAATATGGACGCTACTGATGAACAGGCGGTGATGCAGCATATTATCGACACCGTGCAGTCGTTCTCGCATAATGGTGGCCCCAAGCAGCAGTTGATCAGTTATCAACAAGAGCAAGTTCAGGCCGAACTAGGCCAATCGGATGCAGTGGTAGCAGATACAACGGCCATGACACCAATCCAGTTGATGGAGCCATTAATGGCGGGCATGGATCAGGCAGGCGTACCCGTCGGCATACAAGACCAACTCATTGACATTGTAGCCGAAAACTACGTTACGGCGGATGGGTTGGACTGGGTGGGTGTCATCCATCTCCTACGAGCAAATGGTATATTTGAGCGTTACCAAGGATTACGCGACACGCTACTGCCCTTGTTGGACGATGTGGCTCAACAAGTACCATTGACTAATAAAGAATATACCGAGTGGTCACAGCTAACATTCGCCGAGCAGGAATCAAGCCGGATGAGTGCTGAAGCCTGGGAACATCTTGGCGAGTTGCAAGCCTTATCAAATGAAGACTATAACCAGTTAACCGACTTATTTTATGGAATCGAATCAAATGCCCCAACAACCACAACAGCCAGAAATACCACTCGATCCACAGACGCAGCCGGATTGGAATCCGAACGTAGTCAAAATGGCTCAGCGAGCGAAGACGCTGGGTTACCTGGCCAGAGAGATGACACGTCGGGAGGAAGCGGGTCAGACACCACCCCTGATAGACTGGAGCCAGACCGAGTAATTGAGTTAAGCCCTGAGCAGCAGGATCGTATTAAGACTATCCATAGTGAATACGAGAACGCTATTGCCCGGCTGACTCAGGAGAACGATCAATTAACCCGTCAGGCCGACAAGCTACGTACCCGCACTCAGACGGAAGAAAGTTATACCAATACCGATCCTTATGTAGATGCGTTAACCAAAGCACAGGCAGCCGCCCAAAAAGCGGTAGCTGTCTATACAAATGGCATATTCCCCCTTCCCAATTCAAGTGATCTGCTGGTAGCAAAGAATGGTCAGCTCGTAGACGTGGGGTATAATGCAGGCAATGGTTTTGTTTCGGCGGGTATTCCCATCGAACAATACTTATCCCGCAATCCAGCAGTTGCCCAAACATACGAGGATCTAAAGGCTAGTGCGGAAAGTCAGCTTTCGGCTATTACCAGCCCGGATGTAGTTGATTTCTTCGCGGGTTTACGGGGCAAAACCAAACAGGAGGCCGATCAGCTAGCCAAGACTAGCCCGCTGCGTCGCCTAATTGAGCCGACCCTGGCCACCGTCAAACGCTCGGATACAGACTCACCACAATCCATTAGTGAAGCGGCTGACATTGCCGATGCGGCTCAGCAGAAGCTGTCTGACATGGAGGCCCAACTAGCCACCAATCAGACTATCATAGCTAATCTGCAAGCCACCCGTGAGCAGGCTGTTGAGTTGGCTCTAGCCGCTCCTGAACAAACTAGCTTATTCACCTCGGAGATTTCCAGTCAGACGATTGATACCGAAAATGAAGCTCTGGCGGTGGAGGAGCTAGCCGACCAGCAGGTAAAAGCACCAACGGAGACTAATGAAGAATTGTCCGCCGAACAGCAAGCCGAAGCCGATGAGACGCTGGAAAAACTGTCTGACTTTGGCCAGAAAATTGGCGCTGCCCGCAAAGACACCGCTGAGCGAGGCTACAAACTGGGCAAGAAAGAAGGTGACAAACAACCGGGTTGGGCCAAGAAATACAAAGTGTTTGCGGGGAAGGACGGCACGTTTGATGTGGCCCAAGTGAATGGGAGCTTCATGCGGACCCTCAAACGGGGCTTTAAAACCGAGCAACAAGCCTACGATTCGATTCCCCTGGTTGAGGTGGCCAGCAATCACCGGGTGTACCAGAAAGCCGAGGGCAACTACGCTATTTACCGGGTGTATAGTAACGGAAAAGTCTGGGATGTGCAGGATGGCTTCCCGACCCGTGAAGCCGCCTTGCAGTACATGGCTGAACACGCTACTGAGATTATTGGCAAAAAGTCCCCCGTCATCGAGCGCCCTCATCTGGATTCCATTCAGCGAACGGGCAAGGATTACCGGAACGGCAAGAATGCCACCCCTCAATTGCTACTCGATACGTTCGGTTTCCGGGGCGGAGAATTTGGTAACTGGCTGGCGGCTGACGAGCGGCAGGAAGTGTTGAACCTGGCCTATGATGCCTTTATGGACCTGGCCACTGCGTTAGATGTACCGCCACGGGCGCTGAGTCTGGGGGGTGAACTCTCGATTGGATTTGGCAGCCGTGGTAAGGGTTTGTCCGGTGCCGCTGCCCACTATGAAACCAGCCGGGCCGTTATCAACCTCACGAAGGTCAAAGGGGCCGGTTCACTGGCTCACGAGTGGTTCCACGGTCTGGATAATTACCTGGCTAAACAGGATGGCAAAGCCTCATCCCAGCGAAATGAGCAGGGTGTTTTTGACGTACCTAGTAAAGACCGGGTGTACTTTTCACATGGTAAATCGCTGGTTCGCTCCGGGGTTCGAAAAGAACTAGCGGAGGCATTTGAGGCCATCTGGAAAGCCCTATCTACGAAGACGGTGGAGAAAGCGGCTGATGTGAGCAAAACGCAGGATGCGGTTACCCGAACGGGTAAAACGCTGAGTAAGGCGCTAGCTGACCTGCGTAGCACCCTGACCCGTGAGTCGTCGTATGGCCGGAAAAAGAAGCCCGCTACACCCGAGCAGTTAGACCAATTTGACCAGCTAGCCAGTGAGTTAGTGGCTGGCAGTATTGGTGAACGGGCCTGGTACGCCCGCGAGAAATCTCGCTTCAACGGGGATTATTATTATGCTACCGAGAAAGCTTTGTACGATGTGGTCAAAGAAGCCAGGGGTAGTAAAGTGGGCCAGTATGATAACGTCAGCAGTGAATTGGTTCGGTATCAACGGGCACTGACTGAAAATGGACGAGCTGAATCAGGCGCTTTACAGACAGCCAGTGTCAAAACGGATTTTGTGGCCAATGCTCAGAAGTTAGATGCCAGCCGGGCAGCGCCTTATTGGTCTTCTCCGCATGAGCTAATGGCCCGAGCGTTTGAAGCCTTCGTACAGGATAAAATCGCCCAGAAAGGCCAGGCTAGTCAATACCTGATCCACGGCGCAGATAACCTGTTCTACGCCCTTTTTGGGGAAAAGCCATACCCAGAAGGTCAGGAGCGAGTGGATATTACCAACGCGTTTCAGCACCTGTTTGACACCATCGAAGCACAAACCGATGCCAACAATGTCGTAATTTTAACCGAGTCAAACCCGGATTATCATGACCACCTCTCAAAAAGCTACGGTTCGCAGGCTCTCTTCCGGGAAGCGAAACAGCGATTATTTAATGGACTTAAGAATCAGGTACTGGTGGAATCGGTACTTGCAGCTGACGGGGGTACCAATCATCATCGAGGACTTTCCCAGTTACGGGCGCGTATCCAGCAAAGAACGGTTATACAGGGATACCAAGAGTCTGGTTATGTCAACTTTGCGGGCACTCGGGTCCAATCCCACGCCGACCTCGTAGATCTGTTTCAGATTCATCGTTCCCCGTTGATTGAGAAAGGCCACGTAGTGCTTGTCAAAAACGGAGTCATTGTGGGCAACGTCGCTATCACGGCAGGTCTACCAGCCGCTACCAGCCTGGGAACGGGTAGCTACGTTCAGTCGCTGATTGATGCCTACCAGGCCGATGGCTATTACCTGCTGCACAATCACCCCTCGGGCAACCACCAAGTATCTCAGCACGACGTCAACACCACGGCCAAGCTAACCGAGCAAACCAGCGTTCCCATGTTAGGTTCAGTCGTCATTGACACGGATAAATATTCAGTGATTGATCATCTGGGAAATGTCGCTGAACTGGATTACAAAAACCCACCCGCTCAGCTTTATAATGAGCGTATAAACATTAGTGGCAAAAATCCAGCCGCCAATATGTTTCTGGTCGCTAAAGCCCTCTTGAAGGATGCAGACTACGACCATGTGCTGATCGGTATCGATTCTTCCTTTGGGGTAGCAGGATACGATGTGATGGAGGATGTTCATGACCTGTCAGGCCGTAGTCAGCGATTGGGTCAGGCAACGGGAGCCAGCCGGTTTGTACTACTTAGTACGGCCAGTCGAGCGCAGGAAATGCCCTATTTGCCCGCTACGTTTATGGACTACATTGTGGTCGATGAACAGAGCCGGGCGGCAGCCCCAGGCTTTGGCAATGTGAACTACAACCAGGCTGTCGCCTATACCGTCACGGGTGTATCGGGCAGTGCCGTGACGCGGGACTTTACCAACCTGGATGTGCAGGAGGCAGTACCTACCGTTAGTGAGCCGATTGATCAACTCATTTACGGCAATACGCCACTGACTTCCAATCAGCCAACGCGTCCCCTGCTAAACGTGGAAGCCCAGTCGCTAGCGACGCTATCAAGTTTATATGCCCCCAAAAGTGATGCCCGTAAACAGTTGCTGGCTTTGCCGGTCGCCGATATTGCCGCCATATTGAAACGGCAATGGGAACCCGTAATTCGGGAACTACTAGCCCTGGCACCGGAGAGTAAAACCGTTGCTACGCTGCAAAAAGTCAGATCAACCGGAGCCTTGATAAATGCTCAGGGTGAACTGGATAACCAAGCACTATTGGCCCTGGCCGCTGAGCTAAAAGCGGGCAGACCCAAAGGCAGTGAAGCGACCGGACGCCTGCGGGATTTGCTCTGGCAGGGAGGAGTTGGCGGAAGACCCGATGTGTTGACCACGTATACCCAGGCCATCCACAGTAGTGAATATTTAATCATTGACCAGCACGGTCAGTACCAGGCCGCTGATTTAACCAGTGAACAGCAGGACTTAGCGCAGTCCCTTCAGAAGATTGATCCTGAAAACGTATCAGGTCCGGCTAAATATGTTTCGAAATTACTAACATCCAAGTTTGGCTCGAATCTGTTTCTGCCTGAAACCGTAGGACACATTCTATCGGGCAATGCTGGGTCCGCCTTTCGGCAGATTACCAAGACGATCCGTCGGGAGTATGTCGAGCGAGCGGCGGAGGTCACGTTAGTACGCCAACGGCAACTGTCTGACCTAACGAAAAAGCTAGCGGGTTTATCTGTATTTGATGGCAAGGCATCAGCATCGTCCGTTAAAACGTTGGATTTCGAAGGCTGGATTGACGGCAAGAAAATGACGGTTAGTTTACCCGTGGCGGCTTACCTGGATTTATATCGCACGATCAAAACACAATTAGCTTCAGCGGGCAAATCGTCGGCCCTGGCCGAGCTAACGCCAACGGGTAGTCTCGTTCGGCAGCGTGTTGGTCTGGATGCGAACAATCAGGCAGTGACGGGTGAATACGGCTGGGTGTATGTGGACCCCTCGGAGGAAGCGGCTGTACCTAAAACGATTCTTATCAGCGAAGCTACGTTCAATCAGCTTGAAAAGAGGCTGCAAACCGACTACGGGGATGTACTCTCAGCTGTGGAAGACTTCTTTAGCTATTCCGTAGCGAGGGAGTATCTCTCGGAGATCAACACGATTCTGACGGGTGAGCCCTTCGTGCTGGAAGCGGATTATCATCCAACGGCCAAATACACGCCAGCGGGCAAACGCAACAACGTGGGTCAGGGCAGTGCGCTCTTAACCGAAGCCCGCATTTTGCAGACGCGTAAAACGCCCCCGCTCCGAGTTGTTGGCCAGGACGTACTCGCTAGACTGGAGAATTATACCCGGCAGGAGAACACGTTTATTGAATCCGCCGTCACCATCGAGAATCTACGGCGTTGGCGCAATCGGCACGCGGAAACACTGGATAAAACAGCCTGGACGCGGGAGTGGGTAGTGCCCTATTTGGAAGCGCTGGAAGCGGATCTGAATAATCCTTCGGGCAGTCTGGATAAGTCGGATTCCTTCAGTGAATTCAAGATCGCAGGCGTAGATGTGGGGCTCAAAGCCTGGGTAAGGAGACTTACCCGGTCAAACTTCGGGGGTAATCTGACCATGCCGATCAAGCAGCTCTCTACGTATCTGAATTTGTTTCATGCCGGAGTCATCGAGAACCCATTCATCTTACAGGCAGGCAAGGAACTCCTCAGACTCGGTATTGACGCCTACCGGCCTGCCCGGCAGACAGCAGGCAATGATCTATTTGGGAATGAACTGGCCGAAGTGCCGTATCTGAAAGAGATTGCCACCAATCCCTATGCGGCCACGCTGCTGAGTCGGATACTGGGCCAAAACGATACGTATCTGGGTGCGCCATCGGTGGATGATTTCTCAGTCAACGCGAAAGACGCTTCTGTCCAAGCCGTTCGAAAAGGTATTCACGAGGTAGCGGACGTAGCGCTGCGGGGCATGCGAGCCGCTGACCGGGCGAATTTGATCGTTACGTATCTCTCGGCTAAATATCAGGTGCAGGCTGAAATTGCGGCAGGTCGTTTTGGTCAAACCATCCCACTGGATAGTGAAAAAGCCCAACGGCGGATTGCGGATCTGGCGACCGAAGCTATGTACGTGACCAACCAGATGAGTGCCCAGAGTGATCAGACACCGCTGGCGCGTAGTCGAAGTATCTTTTCGATGCTGGTAGGCCTGTATTCGGGCCAGACCCAACGGCTGTTAAACTCGGTGCTTACCTCGGCTGCCGACTACATTCATGCCTCGGATGGAGTGGACAAGCAAAAAGCGTTAGAGCAACTACTCTGGCGGGGAGGCAACATGATTGTATTGAATGCGGTGCTGATGGGGGTGATCAATGCGTTGTGGCGAGGGTTAACCAATGCCCTGACCGGCGAGGAGGATGAAGCCCCGGTCGAATCATTTGCCTGGGATGTGTCCCGGAATTTGCTCACCACGTTTCCCTCGGTGCCGACGGAAGCGTTGGCTGTACTCACCACGCGATTCGACAGTGCTCCCTGGTCAGATGAGTTTTTATCCTACCCAGCGGCTGATTCGTTTGATCGCCTGGTGAAAGGGCTGGAAGCAGGCTACAACTACATGGGCGAGGATGATCCCCAGAAGCAGGCCAAGCAATTGAATGCCATGAGTCAGAACATTGTGAGCAGCACCACCCGGCTGATGGGGGTGCCAAGTGCTTTACCCAAACTGATGCTCAAAGTAGCGCAGGGAAAGAAAGAACCAAAGGCTAGTGAGAGTGCTGAGTTCGTGAATATGGTGCCGTAATCAAAGTGATTATGGTAGATACTTGCCACTTATGCTAATGCCCTACTTGCCAAATAATCCTGGTAAGTAGGGCATATTTTATTTCGTAACAAAATATAAGTAGTAACCCTAAAAAAGACCTTTAGCATCAGTGGGATACGTAAAGCACTGCTTATCTCACCTTGCTACCATTACTTAGCTTTATCGGCTATCATATAGACCTTTTAATGTCATTCAGGTCCTTGCTTTTGTAAAAACGTAAACATACCTAATCACAGAAAACAATGGGATTTTTTGATTTTTTGAAGAAGAAGGAACTTGAAGAGATTGAAAATCTCAAATCACAACTTAGCCGTTATCAAGCAATTATTGATGTAGAAGCGGAAGTAATTAAACAACAAAATGAGTTGGAGCAGCTAATTGGCGCAAAAAACGCCGAGATAATATCTGCCGAAGAAAATCTTAGTGCCTTAAATTCTGACTATAAAGCTGCTTTGGGTACGTATGCCAAACTACGTAAAGAAGTTAGTCTTTTTGAATCTAAGTTAGATTTGATTGAATTTGGGGTATACGAACCGGTGTACGATTTTGAAAAGTCCGATGAGTATAGAGCTGAGCAAAACAGAATTATTGACCGTCAAAAGTCAATGATCAGTGCAGATACGGCTGCTACTTGTAGTACTCAATGGACAGTGGCAGGAAGTGAGGCAAAAGGTAGGGCGGTAGTTAAAGTTTATAAAAAATTGATGCTCAGGGCCTTCAATGGCGAATGTGACGTGATGATTGCCAAAGTAAAATGGAACAACATCAATCAAATGAAGGAGCGTATACAAAAGCTATTCGATGCCATAAATAAATTAGGAGAGGGGTTCAATGTTTATATAAATAGGCCATACCTTGATTTAAAGGTAAAAGAACTCGTCTTGGAACATGAGTATCAACTTAAAAGGCAGCAGGAGAAAGAAGCCATGAGGGCCATTCAGGAGGAATTGCGCGAAGAAGAGAAAGCAAGAAGAGAATTTGAACAGGCACAGAGGGAGGCGGAAAAAGAAGAAGCGAATTATCAAAAAGCGTTAGAAAAGGCCAGAAGAGAATTTGAATTGTCAACAGGTGACAAATACGACAAGCTGCAATCTCAAATTATAAGCCTGGAACAGGCGCTCAGAGATGCACAAGAAAAAAAGGAGCGAGCATTATCGATGGCCCAGCAAACGAAACGTGGGCACGTTTACGTGATTTCAAATATTGGTTCCTTTGGAGAAAACGTCTATAAAATTGGCATGACAAGGCGCTTAGAGCCATTGGACCGAGTTCGAGAGTTAGGCGATGCTTCTGTCCCATTCCAGTTCGATATTCATGCTATGATCTATTCTGATGAGGCACGGACGCTCGAAAATGGATTACATAAAGCCTTTTCCGATAAAAAGGTAAACATGCTGAATTACCGGAAAGAGTTCTTCAACGTCTCGCTGGATGAAATTGAGGGGAAAATTAAAGAGTTAGGATTCGAGGGCGAATTCATCAAATTGCCCGAAGCAATGGAATACAGAGAGACATTAGCAATTATTGACAAGTTAAACTCTCAGGTAGAACCCATGAGTGTTGAGCAGATTATTGCAGAGGAGTTTCCAAGTAGTTTAGTCTGATGTCAACTCATAATCAATGGTACTTATGCGACTATTCCTTTTTTTATAAACTCCTATGACCGAATATCAAACTCCCAAAGACCGAGCGTACACGGATACTCTCATTAAATCGGCACCCAAAGAGGCTGCCGCCTTCCTTAATCTCAAACATACTGCCGAACGGAAGGATGGTGTCATTCCTATCAAATATCGGGAACTGATGTCCGTGGCAGTTGCGCTGACCACGCAATGCGCCTACTGCATCGAATCTCACATCCAGAATGCGGTTCAGGCCGGTGCCACGCGCGAAGAGATTGCTGAAACCGTATTTATTGCGGCAGCACTTCGAGCAGGCGGTGCTGTTGGCAATGGTCTAATGGCCATGCGCCTTTTCGAAGAAGCCAGCACAAGTACCGTTTAGCCCTACTGGATTCCATTTAGTTATCGACTAACCTTACTTCACGTCACAGTATTATTGAGCCGACAAGAAATAACGAGTATTAATGCATCCGTTATTTTAATAATTGCTAAATGGCAACATCATTCGCTAAGATTCACATTGGAAAACCATTAGATGATGGCATCAATGCAGAAGATTTGGTTACCTACTTTGCTGTAGAAAATGACGAATCACTTACGCTTGAATTCAAAAGCTATTACGCCAAAGATAAACTGAGTCTTGATGGGATTTTACGTACAGTTGCAGCATTCCTCAATTCAGAAGGTGGATTATTGGTTTTTGGGGCGCCACACGACATTGCCGTCAATGACCATTATAGAACCGTAAAGGGAGATTTAACACCTATCCCTAGCAGTATCACAACCAAAGACAGTATTATCAGGGCTATTTCTGATAACATATCTTATATGCCCACTGGTATACGTGTCGAATCGGTCTTGATGCCTGGTAGCGGATTTGTTTATCTGATTGAGGTACAGGAAAGCTCGAACAAACCGCATCAATACAAAAAACAATATCCTGTACGGCTGGATGGTCAGAGTGTGGCAGCCCCGCATTATTTGGTTGAAGCATTGTTCAAGCAAGAAAGGGTATCTAATTTATCTCTCGGGATTGATCTATTCCCTGTTGTTGCACTAGCAAACAATACGCTGTATAAATCTATAATCAATGCAGATATGACTATCAATATAGAATCTGCCACACCGTATGATACTGATTCGAACGTCTACTGTTCTATAAACCTTTTGGCAGGCTCAGAAGGGGCTTTTTATCCATTGTATTCAGGACAACGAACAAGCCTTGACGCGAAAACTCTGTTTATTCAGAAAGTAGCAGATATGGTAGCTTACGGTTTACCTGCAAGCGAAAAGATCCGCCTTGAAATTCCAACGATTAAGGGATTTTGTGATAATCCATTTACACGAATACTTATACTATATGGCGCTTCAAACAGACCAACCAAATCTGTAGCTTATGAGATAGAGTACCAACTAAATAGTGAATTCAGCCATTTACAATCAGTAGCAATAATCAGAAAGGAAGAAATCCGAGACTATAAATTTGAATGATTTTTATTTAAGCTGAAGACCATCCCTATTCATCCCCTATTCATCCATCCTTTCTCCCCTTCCCACATTGATCCCCCTTTCAACTCCATAACTTCCCAGTATTCCCATTAAAACTACCCGCCCTGCTACAATCTACATACTGTATATTTATTGTCACACATTGAGACAATAGAAGACAAATACAACTAAAAATGGTAGTACAATCTATACATGGTATAATACAGTCTTTCTTTAGTACCTACATATAGTGAATAGCAGAAGGGCAGTAGATTCTATGTAAAGGGTCGATAAGGCGATTCGACTATTCACTATCGGTTTTAAATAAGGGACTCCTTCCCCCTGCATATACTGACGATATAGTGGCAGAGCGGGACTCCAAGCTATATAAAAACATACCCCCCGGTCCGCTTTTTTTGTCCAGAAATAAACACGGATGTTTTTTTTGCAGGGTTGAAAAGATATACCACCACTTATCAGCCGATATGCTGAAAATACAATGACTTATGGGCTACTAGACAACTCACAAAAACCCAGTAACCATTGGTCTAAAAGATCAGAACTCAAATAACCATTGGTCTATAAGACTATCCACCCGTCTGGGAGCGAAGCCGCGCTGTTTTTTCCCTCGCCCCGGCTACTTTCCAGCGTGGTTGTCTAAGGAATCCCTTATGTATTGATGGTGGGTCTGGCTGTAATTGGATCTTGTTTTGGAACGAATGCTATCGATAGTAATAGATAAGGGGATTGGTATGGCTCTATGTCTTAGCTGTACGTCGCCGGAGTTGGCGTCGTTGAGGATCAAGTAGTTATAATAGATAGCTGTAAACCTCGTCTTGATACGTCACCCAAAACGGGGACGTTGAGAACCAGCTATTTAGCCAACTCAACGTTGAGTTGGCATTGTGAATCAGCTAGTTGAGCCGCGTTCACTGCCTCCGCTTCAAACGTAATCAGTCCAAAAGCGCACGACCGCAGGAGGAGGCAGTGCCGGTGTCACAAGTAGGGTAGTTTGCCTACACATTCAGTTTCTCCGACAATCGCTTAGCAAAATATGACTCCCCAAAGTTGGGGGCACGTAAAGCCATAGATAATTAAGATCAATCTTGAGTGACAAATACCGGCTTTTCCACTTTATACATTGATTTTCAATGGCGTTAGTAATCCTAACGCTATCTCTTTTTAGGACTTCGTTTACAAAAGCATTTTACTTTCAAATTACTGTAATACATCACCCTGCTGGTCGCTAGGGGTAAATAAAATAGAGTATATAGACAACTTACGAATATCATTCCCGGAACGGGAAAATCCCGTAGCGTTGACTTTCAAATGGTTATAGACAAGTTCTCGGTAAAGGCTTAATTGTTTTCCTATAAAAAATATAGAATTGTGTATCAGTACACATTATAATATTTATCTTTAAATAAAAGCAAAATACGTCTATGTCAGAGATTACAGAACGAGTCGGACAACTAATTCGAGAGACACGAAAAGCAAAGGGATTAACCCAAAAGGAGTTAGGGAAAAAGATTGGCGTAGCAGAAGCAACATTAAGTCGTTTCGAAAATGGAAATCAGAACTTAACCTTGGAAACACTACATCGCCTATCTAATGCCTTAGGAGTTAATCTTTCAGTAACTTTTGAATAAATTTTCTCTTCGAACATGTATTTTAATGTAAGTTTCTTAATATTGGTTAGCAATCAGAAATAGAACAGGATAAAGGTTACCTACAAATTTTTCCGCTAGTCGCTAAAGCAAATAGGTAAAACCTCTTGGCTGTGAATGATTGGGAGTGGGATGGATTTCCTTGCTTTCTAACGAACCCTTATCATGCCAACGAAAAAAAAGTACTCAGGAAAGGAGAGTTCTACTTCCTCCCTTGAGCAAACCACTAATCCTGAATCTCAATCAACTAATACCAATCAGGATTCAAGTTCTCTGAAGTCACACGCTGAGCCTCTCCTTCAGAAAAGCGAGAGAAGTAAATCCGATCTGTCTAATCGACCACGTAAATACAGTCGCCAGTCATTAGCCCAACGAAGCCTACCACTTACTATTCGGTTCAAATTAATCAAACCTACCAAAGGACAGGAATTCCGCAACCCACACCCCTTAATGGCCACAGTCCGCGTACGGCAGGGTGAAAAACTACAATCCGCAGAAACTTACCTAGATAATTCCCTGGTCATTAATCCCGCCAACTGGTCAAATGAGAGGCAACTCAGCTGCTTACCTGGTGATCCACTTAATCGAAAACTAGCTGCGGTTAAGAAAAAGGCCAAACGAATTTATCAAAAACAGGAGGATGCCGGGTTCGTCCCTAGTGCCAAGTCGATTTCCCTGGAACTAATAACCGGAGAAACACCTGAGTTAATCAAGGGTAAATGGGGCTATTCTCAACCCACCTATGATCCTAAAAGTGCTTATAAACTCATGAAGGAATTGACGCCCCAGAGTTCATTGGCTCTTGCCTACCAAGCCTATACCGCCTATTTACACACGAAAAAGAATACGGCTGGGGGCTTGTCAGATATCACCTTAGGCCGCTGGGCAAGGGGCCTGAAATTGCTGAATGCTTTTGCCGATGCCACTGAAGTACCGTTGCCAGTTGTGAGTAAAATTAGTCTGGGCTGGGCCAAGCGTTTTCATACCTGGCTGCAAACCCAGATTGGCGGACCAAAATGCCTTAAGCCCATCAGTATCAGCCAAGCTACCCGGTTTGTGCTTAAGATCTCAAACGTGCTCGACTGGATGATTGAGGAGGATCTGATAACCACCAATCCAATTAGTCGAATAGGGTGGCCAAAATCACCGGACAAAGAGGTCCTTTTTTTAGAGGCTGAACACGTACACCACCTGCTAACCCTGGATTTGAAGGGGACAAAAGGAATTACTTACTGGTGGTTTCTATTGATGTGCTGCACCGGAATGGACTATCTGGATGCGATTGATTATGCTAAAAATCGAAAAGCATTCGAGGTGCTTGGGCCAGCTGGCTGGAAAATAGTGGGCCATCGCCATAAACCCCCTCATAGCGAATATCACTTACCACTACTTAATGAGGTAAATGCACTGTTTAATATGTGGCCAAATGGACCCATTCGTTTAACCAGCAACTGCTTAAATCAATATACCCATCAAATTCAAAAGGACCTTGGTATCCCTTGGCGTATTACTATCAAGACAGCTCGAAAAACGTTTGGCAGTTTGATGTTAGCCGCCGGGCATCGAATTGCCGACGTGAGCTTAATGCTTGGCCATCGGAGTATTTCAACGACGGAAAAATATTATGTCAAAGTGCGTGGTACCTCTATTGACCGGAGCATGGAGCGCGTACAGGTTAACATCAGCGAATTAGCCGCTAACCAAGTCAGCAAGCTGCCTCCCATGTAAACAGGGTACCGGTCTTAGCCCCCCAACTGCTGTATCCGCATATCCAAGGATTGAATTATTTCCTGTTTAAGCTCCTTCAACTGCTCAACTGTGGTCAGTGCGGTTGACAACTGTTTATCTCTCAAGGGCTCACCTTCGCCCCGGAGTAAATATTCGGCGGATATCCGTGGTTCAACGGTGCATATACTGACCAATGTATCATAGCCAGGATTACGGGAGCCGTTTGCAAAAGCATACATAGTTGGCACATTTAAGCCATAAGCAAGCGCAAAAGCATTGGGTGTTGTATTCAACGCATCGAGAATAGCCTTGATTCGCGTAACGGGTTCTGTCATGTGAAGCTATTTTTTATTATAAATTTAACGACATTAAAGTTAAATACACAGAAACTATAACATTTTATAAATTTCAGGTAGTTATACTTGCTTTATACTATAAAATAAGGTAGTTTTACTTCACGATATTATAGGAACGAAAACGGCTGTATAGAATCAGATATGATTGCCCAGCCTAACGGTAGATACCTTGTTTATCTATGGAATAGCCCCAACGCTACGAATCTTGGCAGATAAAGCGGAGGGGCTATGTGTCACACTTTAACATCTATCAAAATGAACACGGAGCAAAACTACGTGGGTAGGGATTCCCATGCAAACACCAACCAGAAATCGGGCCAAAACACCCAAGAAGAGCTTCCTCAAGTTTCCGAGGAGGGCCGTACTTTAGAAAGAACTACGCTTCTTTCCCTGCGTAAATGGGCAGTAGACACGCTCGCTTATGCTGAAAAAGGTAAATTTTTGGCAGCCTTTGAAAAAAGAAGTGTACGACGTAGCTTGACGGCTTACATAGAACTCTTAGATAGTCATGTTTACAGAACGCGGATTGGAGAAGGCATTTTCACTATTTCAATTGAAGAGGCCAACGAATCAATAGCAGATCACTTGCAATATCAGGCTGAAATCAACAAAGAGATGAGTTGGTTTGAATTAGCTCCTTATCCCCTTCCTGATCATATCCATGCTAAACCTAGTGAATGGCGGGATAGACACTCGTTCCGAGCCTTTCATGATAAGATGAGCCCTATGATTAACAAGGGTGATAGCTTATCCTGTGTGATCATTGACCAAGCTGATTATAAGAAAGACAGCGTAGTGGTTGTTTTTTTTCGGCAGCGAAAAAACAGACTACGTAAACTCAGCTTTGGCCGAGTCAAGAAAGTGGATGCTAATTCCATTACGCTGGGGTATGACCATCCAGACTGCAAAGAAGATTACATCACTATACCCCTACGAATGGTCCTGTTCGTGCTAAAGGTTGAAAGCGCTCAAGCACCTTCTAAACCGGTAAAATAATCGCTACACCTATGAAAACGACCCTAACTGATACCGAATTCGAGAAACAACTGATCGCCCTGTGCGAAGCCTACGGCGTCCACGAATTTGCTATCTATGGACGCTTTGCCCAGACCATTGACGCTAAGGGCAACCTCTGCCCACCTAACCGGTACATCTGGTCCAATGGCGAGCCGATGATAGCCGCTGAAGCTGAATATCACCTGGGCCTGATAGCCGAAGGGCAGGAGCCCTGACCATTTAGAGTAGTCTTTCTGAACACTAACTATATCCAAATAATAAGATAACGGTCCTACCATTGTTGGCAGGACCGTTATCATTTCAAGTCAGGCTTGATCAGGAGCCACAAGCTTCACATTCCTCCCCATTACGTTGGGCTTCAATAATACAAGCGGCCCGACTCTGGTTGATGTTCTAACCGACAACCTGCTTAAGTTAATTGATGATTGTTCTCAATCACTTTACTAAGGCTTTGAACATACCTTTTTGAAAGGAAGCAGCCTCGGTTTGCGTGACGACGACTACCTCAAAGGTGCCCTCAACCGCTTTTTGGGCGGCATTATACCCTGTCACCCGGATCCAGCCGCTGCTACGGCCAGTAGACGTATACGTTTTAATGATGCTATCGCCCCCCAGTAACCAGTAATACGTAGCCGCGCCATCTTGGCCAGCACTTCCGCCGGTACGGTCACCATGCGGGTAGTAGGAGTGTATAGTACCGTACCCACCGATCCCTGCGGTAGCTATTGGTACGGCGAAACGGAAGAGTACTGCCTAGTCATCAAACCGGCCTGTAGCGTTCCTGTGGCCAGCCTGGGCGGAAGTGCTACCCTGACCAGCGGCCAAACCACGACGCTTACGGCTAGTTTGATGGGTACCCCTCCCTTTTCATTGACCGTCAACGCCAGTCCTGGGGTACCCCTCAGCTTTACGGGGATTGCTACGTCCTTCTTTAGTTTCACCGTAACGCCGGCCGTCAGCACCACCTATACGATAGCCCAAGTCGTCAATGCGTGTGGCGTGAACTCCTCCAGCGATGCTGTTATGGTCACGGTCAATCCCTGTACCATCCTGTATACACTCAAAGCTGGCGATTGGGATGACCCTACGGTTTGGTCCTGCCACCAGCTACCTAGCCCGAACGATCTGGTGCAGATCGGTCATCGGATAACCGTTCCAAATAACTTTATAGCCCGTGCCCTCCGGGTACTGTATAGCCCCGGAGGGCAGTTGATTTTCATCTCGACGGCCCGGTTGGCGTTGGATGTTCAGCCTTAGCTGCCTGGCTGGACTATCAAAACATTCCGGTCGAGCTGCCGCGCCTTTCCTCGAAGGATAGCGGTAAGCAGTCGACTCAACAAAGCTGACCCTCCAGCTAAGTCTCGTGAAACTTAGGGCCGAGCCATAGCCAATCCTAAGAGAGTTTCCTAAAAGAGGAGCGAGCTAAAAGGCGCTTGTCGCGCCAGCGTTACTTCTCGAAATATTGAACAGAGGTTGAAGCAGCGTTATTGCTCGCAACCGTATCACCCACGCTCGAAACAAGCGCAGTGAGGCTTAATAAACCTCTCGTATTGCCAGGTGTGATCACGCCACTCAAGCCTACCCGAGAAGAATTGCCGCCCGCAATAACGATGCTGGACGTCAGAATCCAAAAGTTAGGATTGCTATTATCAAAGCTCCAATTGGCATTTTGCACCAAACCGGTCCCCACAAAGGTAGCGGTGGGATCAAACGTAAAGTTGACTAAAGGATCTTTGGACAGATAGACAGTGATGGTTCCGACGGTGGGTACTTGACTAAGGTTGAACACCGATATTCGAGCGGTCAGATTGGTGGTGCCGTAGGTAGTAGTAGGCGAAACGTTGAGAAGGATTGAAAGGTCAGGGCTGCCAGTTCGTTTGACCCGGTTACCAGCTGCATCGTACTCGAAAGTGGCCTGAGCGTAGCTGAGTTGAGCCACAAAACACAGGCAAAGAAGTAGAGAAAGGTTTTTCACGATTGGAAAATTAGTGTGAATAAACAGATGGATAAATTGTCACAATTGAATTTCATTTTTATTTGCGATGGGGTATTTATCAAATTCATTGAAAAGTTTTCCTTCTTTTATAGAGCAATTCGTTTGTCTACTGTAAACTCACAGTCACTTAGTTGCACTTTTCAGGTCAGTTACCTAATGAACATATAGGTCTTCTTCATGCATACCTTTAAAATTGAATAGGTTTTCGTCTACTTTTTTATTGACTTGCTAGTTGAATTTCAGCCAAAGGACTCAGTTACACTACTGTAATGAAGTGCCTCTATATTCTTTTATAATAAAGAGACTTGAAGAATTTTCATTTACGACTTCTCTCAAGAAGTCTTTATCTGTGCTTAATAAATCTATATTTAAATGGCCAGATATTTTTATAATAAACTGTAATTCGCCGTGCGAAATGTCTAAATTTTTATACAAAAAAGCGTCTTCATTAAATACGGCAAATGGATATGAAATTAAATCCTTGGAAAAATTTAGTATATCATCCTTCGTAAAAATTAATGCCCCCTTAAATGCATTTGGAATATTATTCTGTTTGAATAATCCTCGTAAAGATGGCAGGTTATCCTCGTCATTAGGAAACCATTTCAGATCTTTATCATCGTGATTTACAATCCAGAAAGAATCGTTATTGAGTCTTAAAATTATATCTTTAAATAAACTCTCATAAACCTCAACGAATTTCGTTAAATCCTTTTTTTGGCTTTCACTTGCCAATTGAAATGAGACCCCATACCATTTAGCAGGTGAATCAGAATCATCGCCTAAATATTCAATATATTGCCCTCTATCATAAGGAAGGACTTTTTTTACGTTCTTTTTAAATTCTATCATAATTCTTGCCTTTTTAATAATTAAAGATGCCAATTATGGAATTGGTATTAAGTTTCGTGGTGGGAAAAGTCTACTTCCCTCAGAAATGATAAGATATATTGTTAGTGCTGTTCCACTTAAGCCAACCGCTTCACCTATTCTATTGATCATGCCTGGATCAATCGCCCGTTGGACAAATGGGTATACAGGAGTATAGTTTCCTCCTTTAGGTTCTTGTCGATCCCAATGTGGAGCATGTGTTCCTTTGTGGTCATCTGGCACCCAAATACGCCCTTTTTTATCAATCCATCCACTTCCCGACCCATTTGGATTTCGCACTTTTCTATCTCCACCTCTAGGAGACTCATATTCTGGATGATTAGGTGGATTTTTCTTCATATCTTCCAATGAGGGTTTCTCCGGCCCATCTCCCCCCTGATTAGTTGGCGGATCAAACAGTTGATGTGCTACATGATTAAAGGTGGTTACAATCCCCGCTTGTGCGGCCCCTTGCCAGAAATTACCTCCAAACACCGCCGAGATCGTACCACCCGTTATGGCAGAAGCACCAATCATGGCCGCACCTTTCAGGTTTAATCCGCCCGTCGCACTGCCCATCAAGGACCCGGCCGCACTGGTCAGAAAACCTCGCCCAAACTCGCCACCCTGAGCCGAAGAAACGAAACCACCTACCAATCCGTGAGCCGCCACCTGAAAGGACGCCTGTAGAATTGGATTGGTAATGCCTTGAGCCACCTCGCCGATCCCCGTTGCAAAACCTGCCGTGACGGCTCCTGAGATGGCCGAGAACGCAAATTGACCCCAATCCCAATTGTTAAACCCGCCATCGCTGAAGGCCACACTCAAGGTATAACCCAAGGCACCGATCAGCGCCCCCAGCAAGGGATTGTTTCCATCTGGATCAGTATACTTTAAGGGGTTATTAAATCCATACGAATATCGATTAAAACCCTGTGTACTGAAAGGGTCCTGCACAAAATTATCCGGGCTTAGCACTCGTCCCACCACGGGGTCATACAGCCGACCGTTCATGTTGATCAGGTTAAACTCCATCAGGTGCTCATGCCCCGTGTAGCCCCGGTACAACCAATCGGGTGTGCCGCTTACCCCCGTGTAGGCCCAGGTAATGGGGTCGCGTCGTCGGCCCCAGGCATCGAAGTTCTGCTCAAACTCGACCGTGCCACCGGCGTTGGTCACCGTCAGGATTGAGCCTAGGTGATCGGTATAGACATAGTGGTAGGCAGCCGTGGCTAGATTATTATTTTCTACGACCACGATGGCGATCAGGCCTGCGGGACTATCGATGTAATGGATGTCCCGATTGGGGCTGCCCACCTTAAGATCCTTTTCATAACCCGGCCCTACGTAATAACGCGTACGCTGCAAGGTGTTGTTCTGCTTCAGGATCCCCTTGATCCGATTATAATCGGCACCGTAGGTGTAGGTTAACTCGTAGTTGTTCTCCGTCAGCTTCTCGGGTTGCAAAAAGGCAGTGTAGATAATATCCTGTTGCAGAGCCAGAATGACATTCGTCGGGTTAGTCACAGCCAAGACCGCATTGGGCTTGCCAGCTAAGTAGCTGTAGGTGCCCGCATCAGTTTTGCTGCTGATGTTACCGTTGGCACTGTAGTTGATTGCCTGCCCCGTCAGGCCCAGTACCGTCGAGCCGGTCAACCGGTTGAGGTTATCATAGGTAAAACTCTCCTCCAGGCTGGTGGTATGGCTATCGTCTTTCCGTTTGGTGAGATTGCCCGTACTTAAGTCCCAGGTTAGTTTCAGATCCTGCACACCCTGCGTGTAGTATTGTTTAGGCATCCCATACTCATAAGTCATGCTGGTGGTTTTGCCATTGCCCCGGTTGAACAACAGGGGCTGTCCCTGCCCGTTCTGGGTGACGGCCGTGAACAAGGCATCGTTGCTGCTGTTGGTAATAACCGTGGCAAAACCATTGCCATCATAGGCATGGTTAGTATAAAAGCCCGAGGGGTAGATTTTTTTCGTAACATCCCCGTAGGTGTTATACACATACCCAGTGGTGTAGGAGGTGTTATCAATGGTTTCGGTGCTGCTGCTCAGCCGCCCATACCCGTCATAGGTGTACTCTGTTACGTTCCCGGCAAAGCCCGTTACTTTCTTGATCTGGTTGACAGCCGCGGTTCCTGCCGGGTAGTATTCGGTAGCGGTGGTTCCTTCGGTACCCGTGCGGGTGGTCACTCGCCCCATCGAATCGTAGACCAAATTGCTAACCTTGCCATTGGCATTGGTCTGTTGGGTCAACTCCCCGGCCGCATTGTATACGTAGGTGGTCGTACCTGCGTTCTGGTCGATGAGCTTGGTCTGACGCCCATAGTCATCGTATTCATGCACAACGGGCGTGGCCGACCCTTGCTTCACCGACAGCAGGTTTCCCTGCGAGTTGTAGATGTAGGTCAGTATACCACCGTTATCCGTGGCCGAAATGGTCTGACCGCTGGCATCGGTCTCCTTGCTACTGGCTTGTCCTGCTGGATTGGTCGTCGTTATGGTCAGCTTCCCGTTTACATCGTAGTTGTAGCCAATCGACGTTGTACCCATCCCCGTCACATTTACCGAAGAAGCCCGATTGTAGTCGTCGTAGCTGGTGGCGGTCGTAACCACCTGGGTATCGTTGGCGTTATGCGGCTGAATGCTGGTTGCTACATTACCCCTGGCATCGTAGGTTTGGCTCTGAGTGATGGCCAGCCCATTGAAGCCTTCGGTTTCTTTTTTCACCTCCCGGCCCAATACGTCCATCCAGGTCTTGACATCCGGCTTGCCAGGATGCTGCACCTGGTTGTAGTAAACCGCTCCGTTGGTTTGATCCCAGCCCCAGCTTTGGGTGATGGCGTAGCCTTCGGGCAAGCTGGTTTGGGTGGTACGGCCCCAGGCATCATACTGGTAGGACGTTGTTAGGCCATCGATGCCCGTACTTGTCAGGGGTTTTCCCCATTTAGCATCATAGGTAGCCGAATTACTTTGCCCTAGTACGTTAGTCGAGCTCAGTGTAAAGCGGCCTTTGGCGTCATAGGTTGAGGACGCCGTGCGGGCAGACATGCCCGCGGGCGTGACGGAAGTATTGGTAAGGTTACCGAGCGTGTTGTAGCCATAGGTCGTAACTACATTCTGCGCTAAGCCCGAAAAGTCGGTTTTTTTAGTGATTTGACCGAGGGTATTGTACTCGAAAGTGGTGGTGACCTCGTAGGGCGTTTGGGCCCCACGCGTTTTACGGGTGGTCGTGGTGGTGGGTTTTGCGGCAATTGGCGTACCAAACTGCCCGAACTGGGTCGTAGTGGTGGTGGTTTCCACGCCGTTATCGGCGGTACTAATGGTTACATTGCCATTCGTGTCATAGGTATTGCTGCTGTTGCTGGTACGTTTCTCAAAATAATTGTCGGTATGCGTGCCGTTGACCCGATACCAGTAGCGTTTGTTGCCCAAGGGGACCCACTCATTAGTCAGAGTCGTCTGGCTCATCAACCCATTCCGGTTGATAGTGGTGGATTTGGGGGCTAGAGCAAAGAAGGTGGTATTGAACTCGTTGGCCGATACGGTCGTATAACCCGTGATGAGATTAGTTGTGCTCACGCTGGTGAAGCCCAGTAAGCCCTTTCCCGCCCGGTGGAACCGGGCATCGCTGTAACTGTACTGAATGGTTGAGATTCCGCCGATGCCGTTCTGAGATTTAAATTCCGAAACGGCATACAGGGCGGGCTGGATCGAATTGACCGGATAATTGCCAACTCCTTTCTGATAAAAGCTTCCCCCAGCCGTCAGGTTCTGGTAGACCCATTCGGTCACGTGGTTAAACCCATTGCTGACTTTTTGTAAGAGGTTATTCGTGCCATCTTTGTTAAAGAGCGTATAGTAAAGATTCGTACCGCCGGAAGAAACCAAGTCCGTTTTTCCGTCCCCATTGAAATCCACCGGAGAATCTACAATGTAAGTAACAGTTGACGGACGGCCATAACCTTCCTGAGTCTGCTCAAGGTAGGAGAGTTGTTTGTAGGTAAAGGAATCACCTTGACTGTAATAGATGTCTGTTCCGGTGAAAGTATGGATATCGTAACCAGTTGAGTTCGGATAATTTATAATTCGACTCCACTTGTAATAGAGGTCCGATTTCCCATCGCCATTATAATCGCCTACGATTATATTATCACTCTGGCTAACAACAGGTGGGCTACTTGGCCATGACTGTACTAAAGCTAACGAACTCTGGTTAAATCCATCCCCAGTAGAAATCGCTTTGGTAACAGAAGAAAAATCGAATGGGGCTTGAATAAGGTCCGTTTTCCCGTCCCCGTTAAAATCGCCAAAGAAAAGATACTGATTAGCGATTGGGAAGGTGCCATTATAAAGTCGTATTGCCGTATTACCCTCAAATGTAAAAACTTCACAGATGTTATTTTTAATAAGCATCAGGTCCGTTTTTCCATCCCCATTGAAATCAAGCGTATTGATATCACTGGCCGTTGCCCAGGTGGTAGGTGGAAAACTGGTTGTTCCCGGGATAGCTATGCTGCCGCAGGAGCCTCCAGCAATGTAATTACTACAGAGAAAGGGTTCAAAGCTTCCCGCTACGTTTCCCAGTATGGTAATGTATTCGGAGATACCATCGCCATCAAAATCACCGAGGTAGAAAAATTTGTTATTTAAAGGAATGCGATAATAATTCGGTTGCACTGATCTAATATGCGACACGAAGGAAGTACCCCCGTTGGTGCTTTCATAAATCGTTATGTTTTCCAGTTTAGATTCTGTTCCATTGTTACTAATATTTAACATCAATATATCATCCAAACCGTCCCCGGTAAAATCGCTGGGCAGAAACGTTTTGGAATTGGGAATCTCCTGTTTATTAACCAGGGTGGAGCCGGTAGTAAGGGTCTGAGAAGCTATTTGCGTGTACCCGGTACCTGTCGCATTTGCCTTATAGATGGAAAAGCTATCAAAATAAGAAATATCAAGGCTAGTGGATGATTGGTGAGCGGCCAATATCTCCTGCTTGCCATCCCCGTCATAGTCACCCGAAACCGCCTGAATGCCATTTCCACCCGGGATGGCTGTATTGATGGTCGTGGTCTCTACCGGCGTATCGCCGTACTTAAAAATGGTTGGGTTTAGCGGGGTATTGTCACTACCGAATTCGGTGACTGATTTTAGAAAGGAATTGATGGTATCGTAGCCATAATCAAACTGGTATTTCTTAACGACGGTGCCCTCTGCTTTTACCGTAATCAGGTCCAGCAGATACTTGCTCAGAACCGATGATCCTCCCTCGTAGGTCGTTCGAATATCGGACCGAATTTTATAGGCAAATTCGATGACATTGTAGGGGGCCAGGGACGAGCCAGGCGTATCATTGCCGGTATATTTGATGGCAGCGATGCGGGAGTCGCGTTCGGTCGACGTATCGGTGTATTCATACTCGATATAGTTGCCATCTGGGTAGCGGATTTTATTTAACCGCCAGACCATAACCGCGTTGCCCGTCTGGCTCACGAACCGGGAGCTGGCCGTATTGCCAAACTCCATTTTCGTGCCATCTTTGGCGAGCACCACAAAGGATACAGGGCCACTACCCTGGGTCCCGACGGAGGTGATGGTGGCAAAGCTTTCACTCTCGGTGGCGTAGATTGTCCCGTCAGAGCCATAGGTTTGAGTCGTATTGGTACTAATGAACCGGGCTCCATCCAGGGCAAACCGGTCATTGGCACTTAATTCCACTGGCCCGGCTGCTCCATCGTGATAAACCGTGCGGGCTACACGGGTAATCGCCGACAGACCAGATAGATTCCAGCCCATGCCCAACAGGCCATTGCCGCCCATGGAATTGTACTCGACTGAAAGACTGGGCGCAATGCCATTGGTGCCGGGTGGCACCGCGATGGGAATGGAATAGGAAGCCCCGCCCGAAGCGCCCGCCGAACCGGCCAGACTCCCCACTGGCAGGCTGACATTAATGGATTTTGCCGCAAAGGTAGCAGGCGTTGCTAAAGAGGAATAATTAACGTTTTGAGCCAGACCCGCTGAGGCAAGCAGCAGTAGCAGAAAGCCTTGGAGAAAGGATAATTTTTTACCCAGGTAAAGCGATACGCGCATAAATCGTGTGGACTAGGGATGAAAGATTTTCTGAAGAAGGGGTTAAAGGGCACTGACGAATCTGGCAGCAAGATTAGGCTCAATTGTTTTAAATCTATACGGGTTTTATCCAAATTTTGACTGAAATCACCCTTTTCCCGGACGAAATCAACTAAAAAGCAGTTATTATCACTTATTATATATTTATCTTTATAATGAATATTTTGTAGTACTCAAATTAATTAATAAGTACAATTACTTATAATATTATTACGAGATTAAGTATACATGAAGCTAAAATCATTTATATTGAGCTGTCTTATAACTTAGTTGAATTCGCATTGGTATATAAAAAAAGTACAAATTCAATCTTTTTGTTAGTTGACGGGGATAACAGTTGAATGACGGGGTCATAAGTGATGACTAGTGGAAAATTATGATCGCGTATCGCCAGCAACAAGGTCCTAAGAAGTTAGCCTGTTATTGAACCTGTTAACTGATCACTGGACGACGAAGCTGGTTCAACCTGATGCATGCTCGAAGAGGATACGAGGGAAAAGATCGGCCCATTCCGTACCGGCTTGACTCAACGTCTGCCTCTTCCTCCACTACTTCGATAAGTTGAACCGCTACTTTTTGATCGATAGCTACTGCCAGAGCTCCGTGTCCGAGTTCCCCCAGTTGACCCATAACTACTAGGACTACTCGACCGGCTTGATCCATTGCGGGGTAAGTACGTTTTGTTGCCGTGGCTATTGATGTAATACCTGCCTCCTCGTGGTCCTGTATGAATGGTAGCCCCAGTGGAAGGCGTATATCCATAGTTGTCAGGTAAACTTGTCGAATTATCGGGCACCGAAAGACGCATTCGGCCTGCATAGGCAATACCGGGAATTGCGGCATCACGTTTACGTTTAACTTTAACAATCCGGACGAATCTAGCACGAGCAGCGGGTGAGTAAAAGCGGTAGCCCCTATATTCTACAGGCACAGTTCTACCTAATGCCATTTGCCTGGTACCTGTGGCCGATACAGTGTCACCAACAGCAGCGGTCAGGATGGGAGTCCCAGAGAAAGAGGGAAATTCATATAGGTGGATAGGCTCTTCTGCTATATATATGTACCGATCAACTCGGCAACCGATTAAGCAAAAGCAGGTAAGCAACACAGCGATAAGGAAAGATAACTTCATGCGGAATAGCTGGTGTGTTTTTCCACAAAGAATATTATTTTCCCCTATTCATACAGCTGGATATATTAAGCGGTCATAAAAAAGCCCCGAATCGACAAGAATTCAGGGTGAATGGTAAATGCTCCTAACATAGTTACCTCCAACGACGGAGCTATTCGTTAGTCGTTACGTAGTATAACACTATGGCCGAAAATAGGGTGGGCATTTCTGAATCTAGCTGATCTGTGGCCATTGCCACTAAAAGTGTAGGCATAAAAAGCCTCCGCCCGCGTTGACTACTATTAGTTCAGGCGTTCTGCGTTCCAGAACGCAGCTATTTGCTCCGCTTCTTTGTAGGCATCATTCCGAGCCCGTAATGCTTTTTGACTCAAGTTTATCGCTTCAAAATACCGTCTTTGTGTTTCCCGGTGAAGATGATCCATTTGCTTTCGTTGTGCATGAACCTGCTTGAGAATCCGGTTCGTACGTACATAACTAAGGTAAGTCAGCCCTAAAAGTATAAACGCGATGCCAATTGTAATAGCCTCTGCCACGAGCATGGTGATTAATGTAAGGTTTATGAATCAGTAGCTGTTTTTACGAACTGAATAGGGTAAGTCTTGAGCAATAAAGTGGGCGGGTGCGGCTAAGTTTTGCGGCAAAACAAAACCCCAGTAAATACCAGGGCCTGTCTTGTCATATTCTAAACACGTAGACTTTTCATTAATACAAAAGTCACGTTGGTACTATGCTCTTTCCTGATTCGGTTGGAGTTTTTAAATAAGCTTACCTATGATCATCGACGCGTCAGTCCGCTTTCGCTAATCCTAATCTTTATTCTATTGGCGAAGGTAGAACAGGGTACGTTTACTTTTCTGATTAATAGACCATATGCCGCCAAACACCGACTAATAGTCGGTATAACTCGATAACTATATCAGCTCAAAAGAACGTAGAGGGGGCTTTTGGGCCATTTATTGCTCAGGTTTTCGACGCAGTAGGACGATATGCTGGAGGTAATTTAGTCAGCCTAAGTTTTCAACGACAGAGATCTAGCTGGTAGCGCTTCAACAGTCAGATGGCAATGATGAGATGGGAAGTATTTTGGGCGATTCAACCGGGCCCATCTATAAAGCCTCCTAGTGCTACAAAAACCAGCGTTGCGGTAGTTTAGTTGAGCGTGGGGATAAGGCCCGGTTTGCCAAGAAGGTAAGCTGGGCCTTTTTGATGTATTATTGCTCATTACTCATCATCCTCACTTTTCTCCGTCTTGGTGGTCGTTACTGGGCCACCCGGTTGTTCCTTCCCGTTCTCCTGGGAATCAGTCTTGACGGTCGTTGTTTTAGTGGTCGTTGTCTTGGTTTCTTCTGAATCTGGCATGTTGCTTTTGTTTAAGGTTCCTACTGACAACTAGTTAGTCGAAAACATGTTATCAACACTAACAAAAGATAAAGACAGCTTTAGCTAACTTACCAGCGCCCATATCCAGCTTAGAGCGAGCGCCACAAAGACCGTTATGGCGAAAACTACCCATACCCAGGGTCTATCAAGGAGTGAAAAAGTTTTTGTTTCCATACTTTACTAGACTAGTTATTACCTATCGAGTCACATTGTAAACAAATTATAGTGTAAACTACCTATTGGCAACAAAACGGAAGCCGCTTGTAAGTAGCTGGGTGTGCTTACCTAAAAGGCTACACGATCCGTGAGATAGAATGAAGTCCGGCTATTTCAGGCCTTTGTTGGTAAGCCTGGTGTAGGTAGGGTAATGTCCATCTCTTGCCTGTATAGATTTACCACAAAGGGTGGTTAAGAGTAGAAGAATTGAGCTAATTTGTCAGCTGTCAATTCACCTGACCGTTTCAGAGTGCCTACTGACTTGGTTGCCACCTAAAAAGAATATGATCCAACAGACTTTTATCTCTGAAGGACTCTAAATCGTTTCATAATACCGTTTGAGAAATCAAATCGCTTCGGTCAGTCCGCCGGTGCGGCTCCGATGAGCGATAATAAGCAAGATCTCAATTCTAAACGGCCCCTATAACTATTCGTAACGCCTTCGTCAATGTGTCTTTTTCCTCTTCTAGCACGCGTATTCTGTCTAATAAGTTATCGACTTGATCTTGTAAAAAACGCCAGTCTTTCTGATTCGGAATTTTATCTTCTTCACGCTCTATAGGCAAAGCAATTGCCACCTCTTCCTTGGCTTCCGTTTGCTCTGGCTGCCCTTCTCTTTTCCATTTGAAAAGTGTAACTTTTGAAACCCCCAGGGACCGAGACAATTTCGAAATAGTCACCCCATCTGCGATCTTATTAAGGACATCTCGTTTAAATTGGTCGTCATACAACCGACGTCCGTCACTTGGTGGGCGGGATGGATTCAGGTAGTAGCGTTGCCAGTAATAAACTTTACCAATGGGTAGGTTTAAGTCCGTTGCTATCTGAGAAGCTTTTTGTCCTTCTTTTAATAGTAGTACTGCCTTTTCTCGAAGCGTTTTAGGGGATTGAAAATGAGATTCCACAAAAGCAAATTCAGCTATAAACCCCTATATAATCCTTAGTTATCATATGTTGTTTGTGGATTTATGGAAAAAGATAACATTTTGATAGACAGACAGGAGGATTAACGCTTGCGCCAAGCTAATCCCACGGCATTTTATGTCATGTTGCTTAACTCTCATCCGCTTTGAATCAGGGGGTAGCTGACTCAGTTGGCACGGTCCGGCGACGGCCGACCGTGCCGCTGCCGTAGATCCGCCACGGGAAGGCTGTACACCAAGTCATGTACTAGCCTAGTCTTTTTTTCGGACCTTGACTTTGGTACGGACAATATATGATTTGACTACTTGACGCCCCACTGGGCTTTAGTCGTCTCAATACGCGCCTGTAGGGCATCCAGCCGGGCAAATAGCCTGTCGGTTCGTTTCTTTAGTTGCTCTTGCCGAAGACGTATACGGGCCTGGGTAGCCAGGGCTTGATCCCTGATACGCCACCCAGGTTCATGGTTCCCCAAGACGCTCGAAAAGTCGTCAGGATAGTCTAAGAGCGTATGCCAGGTGCGCTCTAACTGGGCCAGATGGTCAGCTACTACGTCGCCATCAAACGCCTCAACCGGTAATTTGAGTAGCTTATCTGGAGCCTCTCTTAGGGAAACTTCGTGCAGGTGCCAGCCCGCAGCCACCAGCATATTGAGAACATCAAAACAGGACTCTATATCGTCACCCCCATAACTACAGTTCCGATAGTCGCCTAGGGGGGATGTACAGGAGAATCGAATATAGACCATATGGCTGGGGGTTAAATTTGCCAGGCGGCAAAATAAAAAAGATCCGCTGGGCAGTTGGTTCCTCTAAGTTAGGGAATGGCCTAGATGGAATTACGTCAACTATGCCCTATTTTATGGGTATATAGATTGCCATATACATACAGCCGTTTCCACCTGGCTTTCTTGTTTGCTGATTACTAGGTTGTACCTTACTTGAGAGTAGATTCAACCTTTATGGAAAGACAAAACAAAGAGCACATATCGGAGGCTTTAATTAGAATGGAACTTACCAACCAGCTACTCACTCAACAACGACACACCGCTATAGCGAAACGAGAAGAACAGATGGGTAGGGGTATCCTCTTGCGGCATAGGATGCAGGTGATTGATGAGCGACTACTAGCCCTGCAATTTGAGGTTGACCGCTTCAAGCACGAATGCGGCCTACTTTGAACGCGAGCGGAAATTATCCATTCATCATCCAGCCTGGTAGGTTACCTTCGGAATGGGACTGTTGTCCAGGGTGTAACAGGGTTGAACCCGCAACGGTCAAAACCAACAGTGTAGCGTTTCAACCGTGACCCTGTTGGCCGACAAAACGATCAATCTCTTGCTGCATCCGATCCCTCGACTGGCGCATTTGCTCAATATCATTTTGGGTTAGCGCCCCCATCTGGTCAAGTTGCCAGGCCAACTCAACCGTCTGTTGCCGCCATGATCCCGCTGGCGTTGCTGGGTCAAGGGCATCAAAAATGGCTAGTTCAATTTCATCTCGGCTCATCATACCATGTCTTTACGTTGGGTCTAAAGATAGATGTCTTTCAGGGAATGCTAAAGGCTCTGGCTACAATGTTATCTACAGCACATCTACGCCGGGGGTATGGAATCTCCGTACTCCTTTACAGGTAAGTGACTTTTGAACGGTACGGTATCTCCATACTGTTTTGATGGCAAGTATCTTTCTTAGATTTGATCGAGATCAGCCTAAACCTCGTCTTAAAATTTCAATGGGTCAGGTTTCAACCGTGATCCTTGCCGCTGGCAAACACTACATTTGCTTATGCACAAAGAAGTTAGTAGTCAACAGCCGGATGAGCGGGCCAGGCTGGCTTTAAAGAAAACGCTGGCTATTGTTACCGGCAAATGGCGACTCCAGATCATCTATCTCCTGGCCGAGAGAACACACCGGTATGGGGACTTACGCCGTGCGATGCCCCAGATCAGTGAAAAGGTACTCATGACGGAACTGAACGAATTAGTCGCCTTGGGCTTCGTACAAAAAGAGGCCTTCCCCGAAAGGTCGCCCCGGGTTGAATACAGACTGACGCCAAAGGCGCAAACGATACTACCTGTTCTTGATCGGCTTGTCCTGGCGGTCGAGGCTTTTTTGACTTAATAAGGCTGATTATGCCCCTTTGGCAGTCCTGCAAGCGCCCTGTATCCATCAGGTGGCGAACCAACATTGGTACACAAAATCGGAATTTTGTTGCATCATTTCGGCCAAGGATAAAGCTTGGTGATTGCTAGCGACTAGATCCTAGGCCAATCTGTGTAGGAAGTGTAGAAAATGCAGGCAAAAAAAACATCTTTTTATTTTTCTTACCGTTTGTCCATTTCTAGTAACGGCAAAAAAAGCCTCCTTTTTAGCCGAATTTGGGAGAAAATAATGAAAGTAATAGACGCCTGAATTCCCACATTTTCCTTTTATAGGGTAGCAGGCGGAGTGCATTGAGTACATCGAGTCAGTACATTCAGCCAGGCCCATTCTGGCATTTCTCCTTTTTATAGATTTTTATCCACAGGGCCGAGGGGATGGCTGTGGATAAGGTCAAAAAGGGGTGTATAGGGGGCTTTTTCTGTGGGCAGATATACGCAGGTCATTACGGGCAAAACGTCCTTTTATAGTCGTGTTTTGGGTATGTTTAGTACGTTCCGTGACCTGCTAATCATACCCTTTTGTAGGTTTTGTAGGGTAGTCGTATAGGCGTTTTAGAAAAAGACATTATTGCTCAACAACAAGTTTAACAGTCAGAAAGACTTTTTATGATTAGTCTGTCTTTGGCATCTGATCAATGACTTTCATCGTTTCAACGCTTACTGTACACACGCGTTGCAACAGATCAATTACATGTTCTTTATAGTCAGCGAATCGGTAAGTATTGAACTTAGCCGCTATAGTTGGATCTGAGGGTTTTTTCTCTTTATATTGGTCTAGCACCCACTCCAGCGCTGAACGGTTGCCCAGTTTGTACTCCCAAGCAATAGCTGGAACGCCAGTAAGTGTCGTTAATTCATCAATTATGATTGCCCCCGCTGACTTATCTGTTTTTAAGTAAACTTTAGGTAATTTGCCAGCTAGTGGTGTATCAGCTTGAGGTAATTGGGTTTTAGGGATTGGCAGGCTGAACAAAGTTGGTTGTTGAGGGCCAGGTTTGCCTTCTCTGCGCTCCAAGGCATAAGGGGTAACGGTTTCGTACTTGATGTGCAAATCCATTAATGCTTTACCCCAAATGACCCATTGATCAAAGTTGGTATAGAAAGGTAGACGAGGAAATTCCCGCTTTAAATTTAGTCCGTATTTGGTGCGATATTCCGGGTGATGTAGTACTGCGTAGGTATAATGAAAGATAGCTTCCTTAGTTATACTATCATCTTTATAATTGACTATGAATTGCTGCAATCCCCAGTCTGTGATATTGTCCAAGCGGTTGCCGTTGCCATCATAGCGGTAAAGAGGGAGGCATTGACTATCCCCTGTAGCATGAAGGTCTATTATCTTATCTGTTCCCAAACAGTGAAAATCTTTATTATTACCCACAGTATTAAAGGCAATAAAATAGTTAATTTGGTTTGAACTATAAATATCTATCCATTGATAAGTCATTCCATTAAAATGTTTATCAAAATAGAAATGTTGCTTTATAAAAGGCCGATAAAGACTTGTAATAATTTTATTCTTCTCAAATTTCTTTGATACTCTTCTTTTTAGATAACCTTCTAGCTCTCTATCCCATTTTATATCAAATTTGTTTTCGAAATTTAGTTTATTCAATGTAAGATTGTATACGTCAATAAAAAACGCCATACGCTTTGATAAGGCTTCTTTATTAAAATCATAAACCCATTCATCACGTTGTGTCTTAATACCGCTAGTAAAAAGTTTAAAAACGGATTGTGCAGTTCCTTTCCCTTTGGCTCTTTTATCTATAATGGGAAGTAGCGTTTCAAAGTCATTCTCTGACTGATTTATCCAATTTTGTTTTGCATCTGGTATAATAAAATCGAAGTCAATTTCTTTTAGATGGTGCTCATCAAACCAACTTAACTTTTCTTTACGAGTCCACTCATCCAGCATAGAAGTATACCGAATTTGACATTTTTGCCCTCTTTCTTTTGTTTGCTTTATTAAAAACATTATTGCTACCCCTGTTTGAATACCAAACACATTATTTTTAGTGCCAGAAATTTTTGGATTAGCCCTTACATCGCTTTTCGTATCTATAATGTAAGCGTAGGTGTATTCTTCCTGTATACTTTTACGAAAACCGTCAAATGAACGACTATCAATAAAACTTCGATTTGTAATGAAAGCTATAATGCCATTATCATTTATCCG
This sequence comes from Spirosoma jeollabukense, assembly GCF_054777855.1. Taxonomy (NCBI): domain Bacteria; kingdom Pseudomonadati; phylum Bacteroidota; class Cytophagia; order Cytophagales; family Cytophagaceae; genus Spirosoma; species Spirosoma jeollabukense. The sequence goes on along the minus strand of NZ_BAAHAD010000002.1, from coordinate 1,028,944 downwards.
ATCCATCGCCCACCGATAAAATCGGGTGTACATGTCATATACAACGATCTGATTTTGAGCTGTACCATTTTTAATGAACGTGTCCTTTATACGCTTATCAATTTGCTTATAAGTGCGGTTTGCATTTTGATAGTTGTAATTTTCCTGTTTTGCGTTATAGGGAGGATTACCAATAATAACCGAAATCTTGCGAGCATTTTGTGCCTTTACCCGCTCAGCATTTTCGGCACTCATACTTCCGAAAAGACTAGTCTGCTTTCCGGAAAATCCAAATCCTATATTATCGAGTGTATCAACAAAACATATATTAGGATATTCTTCATAATATCCCATTTTTTGTTTAAATGTAGCCTCAATATTCAGATTAGCTATGTAATATGGTAAAATAGATACTTCGTTACAATGAATTTCGTTCTTATATTTGTGAACTAATTTATTTTTTGGTAAATGCTCAAGTATATCACTTATAAATGTTCCAGTTCCTGTTGCGGGATCTAAAATTTCTACACCGTCACTTTCCAGAAATTTATTAAAGTGTTTATACAATAAGTAATCTGTACTATCAACCATAAACTTTACTATTTCATTAGGGGTATAGACAATTCCTAACTTGTCGGCTGCTTTAGGATTATAAGCTTTGTAAAAGTTCTCATACATTACTTTTAGAAAATGTTTTTTCTCTTTATGATCAGCAATTTGACTAGCACTACTTTTGATAACTGAATAATAAGGCTTAATATTATTTAATGTAGCACGTTTCACATTTCCTGTGAAAAATGTATTTTCTAATTTTTGCAGCTCTTTACTAATATTATTCTCTTGATGAAACATCGTATCATCAAAAATAGACACAAAAATATCCTCTGTTAAAATATGCTGAATGAGCATCTCATCAATTTCGGCCGAGGTAATATCGATGTTAATACTTTCCTTACAAAGAGACAAAAAATTTGTTTGTGCCTGTTTGAATGAACTATTATCAAGATTTTGTTTATCAATCATTTCCCGCAGGGTGCGAGCTATTTGGGGTAAGTCAGATTTGAGCTGCTCTAGAGCCTGTCTGAATCCCTTAACTTCGGGCCTTGTATAGCTGACAAAATCAGTAAGTAGATGGTGTAAGGGTTCTAGCTCTTGAACCGGGCACCTACCCAGTTCACTACCCTGACGAAATAGAATAGCTGTCTGGCTGTCCTCAAAGAGAATATTGCTATTAGGATAGCCAGCGGCAAACTTTCGCTCAATCTCTCTGCCTAGATCATCATTAGTGTCCTTACTTTCCCAATAGCCCCAGTCTAATCGTAAAGCATCCTTAAGGGTGCCATCTGGGGTAACCTTTTTGCCAAAAGGTGTCAGAAAATCCAGTTCAGGAATGAGTAGTAGATCTCTTGGTATAGCATAGCTATTTATTAGGTCTTCGAATGGTCTCCGGATTGACCGCTCGTTTTTAGATCCCCCATAATGAATACTCTTTTCAATCTGGGTATAGTATTGATGTATATTATATGTAGACATTAGAAAAGGTATATTTTTCATAGTAAAAACTTAATATTTTAAATTTCCAACTAAAATTATTAAGCGTACCTTTTACTAGTTATATCTTATTTATATATTTTAGTTATATTATAATTATTTTTTTAATGTAATAACTTGCATTTAATAAAAACAATAAACTTTTATTATAGAATCATAGATTTAAAGTCTTGTCTACCATCGTTTCAATCACTCGATGCACGCTCTCCGGCACATTCGACAGTAAATCATACCCCGTCTGTCGCTCTATTTCATCCACACTGACCCGATAGCTTCCCCAGGCTCCCTCGCCCGTAGCGTTTGTGTTCGGCATCCAGACCGCAATAACCCGCGTCTGCGCGTTGATCCTATTCACATCGTCCAATCCCGGCAGTACTACAATCACCTTCCAGAGCGCAGCAGGAACGCTAAGTTTGCCACTAGCAATAGAAGTAGCCTTGCCATTGTCGCCTTCACCACCTTTACCCGCTGTTCCCGCAATAATGTATAGCTCGTTTCCCTGAGCTACTAGCGTACGGGCGTAATCCTCCAGCCGTAGCCACGATTGCCTGTTAAAGGTAGGCGCTTGTGGTATAATGTTGGAGAGGATAAACGTGGTTTTATTCTCTTCCGCCGTGCTATCCCGATCATCCGACGGGCAGAGGTGGCCACGATCAAAACCCGTATTGGTGTAATCTGCATGCCTGGCGACGTACCAGCTAGCGGGTAAGAGCGTTTCGGGAATGAAGTTACCGGCGTATCTAGTAGCCGATCCTTTCCAGGCTGTGCTTAAATGCCAGCTACACCAATTGGCAATACCAGTAGACTGGTCGTAGGAAAGCGAATATGTTGAACGGGTGATCAGATAAGCGTTAGGACTGGACTCTGACGCCTTGGCTCCATCAGGATTACCCAGCGCCATATTATCGTCACGGGTAGGTGTTGTATTAGCCGGAACGGATGGCTGCTTACAATGGTCGAGGGCAAGAATTAGTACTAAGCCAACGAAAGTCCGGGTAATCCAAAAGAAATAATTTTTCATTTATGCCATCAGAGTGAAAGCCATATAAAACGCACTGTATGCAAATTCGTATGCAAACAAAAAGCCGCCAACATTGCTGAAGGCGGCTTTTTGTTTGTAACTATCTGTTAATCAATGAGCCAGTGGAGGGATTCGAACCCCCGACGCGCTTGCGCATCCTGATTACAAATCAGGCGGAATCGACCGCTATCCGACACTGGCATTAATTCTACAACTCATTTCTGAATCGTGATGCAAAAGTAGCCTTTTTAGCGGTTATGTGCAAGACCAGGTTTCAAAAAAAACGAAAAAGGAGGCTAGTTTTAAAACTAGCCTCCTTTTTCGTTTTTGACTTCATTAAGCCTGCGCTACACGTAGCTGATGACGCAGATCCTCCAATTGCTTTTCAGCATCGGCAATTTTCCGGTCAATATCAGCACGGAGTTTATCCGCATTTTTTGAACGGGCGAAAAACTCGATATTGTTCCGATACGTAGCGATATCATTTTCGATCGTCGTAATGCGCCGACGAATATCGCTTTCCCGCTTGTTGCCAGCATTACCACCGTCGCGGTCACCCCGATTGAAATCGCGATCACCCCGGTCGCGCCCACCACTACGTGTGGCTTCGGCTTCGCTTTGCAGCATGATCCGCTCTTTGTCTTTCGCCGGAATTTTACCCGTCGAGCCAACCAGCGCGTTTACGGCATTGATATATCGCTTTTGAATAGACTGCATGTCTTTCTTCGGAACAAAGCCAATGGCATTCCACTCTTTCTTGAAGTCATTCAATTGAGATAGGTCGGCATTTGCCGTGGCAGCCGCTTCAATACGTTCGATAAGCGCAATTTTCTGGGCTAGATTCCCTTCAAACTCGCGTTCTGTCGCCTGATTTTTAGAGCGCTTCTTGTTGAAAAATGCATCGCAGGCTGCTTTGAACCGGTCAAATATGGTATTTTTCTGTTTCTCAGGTACCTGACCAATATTTTTCCACTGGCGTTGCAATTCGATGACCGTCTGCGTGATTTCAGGCGACTCCTCTCCTGCCGCCAGGATGGCTTCTACCTGTTCGCAAAGGTCAATTTTAGCGCGCAGGTTTTCTTCCCGCTTACTTTCCAGTTGCTTGAAAAATTCACCTTTATTGTGGAAGAATGTTTTCAGAGCCGCCCAGAATTTCTTACTCAGTTCTTTACCTTCCTCACGAGGCATTGGTCCTTTGATGGCATTCCAACGGTCCTGCAAGGCCATTACAGCCTTCGTCTTGTCGTTCCAGTCGTTGATGCTGTTGGACGCAAACGAAGTGATCGGCACTAATTCTTCGTAAATCGCCGACTTCTCTTCGTACAGTTGGGCCGACTCTTTCCGCTGCTCATTCGTCTGACCACGACGTTTGTCGTATAGTACGTCCAAAGCAGCTTTCATGCGGCCCCACAGTACTTCCTGCTCAGCTTTTGGGGCTGGACCAATGTGTTTATACTCCTCAAACAAGGCGTTGGCTTCGTCAATTGTCTGGCGCGTTACCGGTGTTTCTTCCGACGCCTTTGCCATCGCTTCTACCTTCTCAATAACGTCCGTTTTGAGGGTGGTATTCCGCTTGCGGTCGAGTTCTTTTAATTCAAAATAGATATTGCGATTGCTGTAATACCGATCGACCAGCGCGTGATACGTAGCCCAGAGCGTGGCATTGTGCGGGGAGTTCATATTCCCGGCCGCTTTCCATTCGTCCTGAATTTTCTTGAACTCGTTCCAGCTTACCTTCGGATCACCCGCGTTGTTTTCGTCGGTTTCAACGAGTTCGCGCAGACGGGTCAGCAGTTCCGTTTTCGAGGCAAAATTGGTGTCTTTCGCTTTATCTAGATTCTGAAAATACGTATTCTTCTGGCTCTTGATCTGTTTGTACAGCTCCTCGAACCGCTGAACCAGTTCATCGTATTTGTATTCGAAACCTTCTTCAGAACCGGTTTCAGCCACGTAAGCCTGCAAAGCAGCCTCCCGTTCGGCCCGTTTCATCTGGTCGAATAAGGGCTTAACTTCTTTCAGAATTTGATCGGCTTTCTTGAAATCGCCGGGCGTAACAGACGCCACGCCAATAGCTGCCGTCTGGCCCTCAAGCAGGTTTACAAAATCTGCCTTCGAAAACTGGCTATAATCAACAGCGTGTTGAACCGGACTTTCGTCTTCTTCTTGTACGTCAGCATACTGAGCCGTAATTTCTTCGCTAAGCGCAGGTTCATCACGGGTTAGCTCAGGTGCTGTTGCTTCTGGAGTCACCACGTCTGGGGTCTCAGCAACGGGTGTCGACTCGGCTACAGGCTGCGCTGTCTCTTCAGCCATTACGTCCGGTACAACCGCACTGGAACTATCCTCCGAGTCAACAACGGGTGCCGTATCCTCTACCGGAGACGTTTCTGCTGAAGCAGTTGGAGATTCGATAGAGGCAGCCGGAGCGTCTGTCGGCTCAGTGCTGGCAGTTGGCGTATCGGTTGATTCTGTAGGTATAGCCTTAACACCCGCAGCGGCTGGCTGCGTCTCGTCCACTGGTGCGGATGATGCATCTGTCAACTCGGGCGCAGTATCTATGTCTTCGACCGTAGGTACAGATTCGACTGCCGCAACGGACGTTGTGGTATCTTCGAGCGTATTGACTGCCAGCTTGTCAGAAGCCTGATTAGTGGTTTCTGGCTGCTGGTTAATTTCCTGTTCTTGGTTTGCCATGTTGGGAACGTACCGATTACTTTTGCAAAACTACGACAATATGCGAATTTTCTTGTAGTATAGTCATCGAAAAGCCGTTAATGCACGCGAAAGAATGCCATCCATAATCAGCGATTTACGCAATGAATACACCCTAAACGGGTTAGACAAAGCCGATGTTTTACCCGACCCGGTTGCTCAGTTTCGGCAATGGTTCGATGCTGCCCTCACGGCTAACGTACCAGAACCAAACGCCATGCATGTTAGCACCGTTACGGCTGAAGGTCGGCCCGATGGGCGGATTGTACTGCTTAAGGACGTATCAGACGCGGGTTTTGTCTTTTATACCAATTATGAAAGCCGCAAAGGTCGTGAACTTATAGGGCATCCTTTTGCTACGCTTACCTTCTTTTATCCGGAACTTGAGCGTCAGATACGTATTGAAGGCCGCGTGGAGAAAGTTAGTGCCGAAGAGTCAGATGCTTATTTTTCGAGCCGTCCACGAGGGAGTCAAATTGGCGCGTGGGTATCGCACCAAAGTTTTGTTATCGACAACCGGGAAGTGCTGGAAACGCGTCAACGTGAGCTTGAAGCCCGGTTTGCCGACCAGCCCATCCCACGTCCTCCTTACTGGGGCGGCTTTCGGGTAGTGCCCGACGTGCTGGAATTCTGGCAGGGACGACCTAGTCGACTGCATGACCGCATCCGGTACCGCAAAGAAGGCGATAACTGGATCATCGAAAGACTATCTCCTTAGAAAGATTTATTGAACACAGAGGCACAGAGAACACAAAGAAAAAAAACTCCGTGTTCTCTGTGCCTCTGTGTTCAATAAATACGGTAAAATCTACCGCTTGGCCACTTTGACGGATAAGACTCTTCCTTTTCCCACGTAACTATGCCCGGCAAACAAGCCAAAGTTCAACGAACGGTTTCGAACCAAACGCTCTTCAGTGTGATTTCGGCCTCGTCGGTTGGCACGCTCATCGAGTGGTATGATTTCTACATTTTTGGCAGTTTAGCCGCCATTCTTTCCTCCCAGTTTTTCCCGAAAGACAATCCCACGGCCGCGCTCCTGTCGACACTGGCAACTTTTGCCGCTGGTTTTGTCGTACGGCCCTTTGGAGCGCTGGTTTTCGGTCGATTAGGCGATTTGGTTGGCCGCAAATATACGTTCCTGGTTACGTTGGTCCTGATGGGCGGCTCTACGTTTGCCATCGGGCTTATTCCCGGCTACGCAACGATCGGTTTCTGGGCTCCCCTACTCGTCCTGCTGCTACGGTTAATTCAGGGACTGGCGCTGGGTGGCGAATATGGGGGTGCCGCTACGTATGTGGCCGAGTACGCCCCCGAAGGACGGCGCGGTTACTTCACCAGTTTCATTCAGACGACTGCTACGTTAGGGCTGTTCGTGTCGCTGGGCGTTATTCTTATTACGCGGGAGTCGCTGGGCGTCGATAAATTCTCGGAATGGGGCTGGCGAGTGCCGTTTTTGTTGTCCATTCTGCTGGTCGGCGTTTCCATAGTGATCCGGTTGCGCATGGCCGAATCGCCCTTATTTTCCAAATTAAAGTCGGAAGGAAACCTCTCAAAAAACCCATTGGCCGAAAGTTTTGGTAAGAAACAAAACCTGAAAATGGTCCTGCTGGCGCTGTTCGGCGCCACGGCTGGCCAGGGCGTTATCTGGTATACAGGCCAATTTTACGCGTTATCATTTATTCAGAAAGCCTGCAATATTGAGTTTGTCCAATCGAATATTATCGTCGCCGTAGCCCTGCTCGCTGCCACACCGTTTTTCGTTATTTTCGGAGGATTGTCGGACCGCATTGGCCGCAAAAGTATTATGCTGGGCGGTATGTTGCTGGGCATTCTAACGTATCGACCGATTTATGACAAATTATATAGCCTGGCCGATTTAACGACCAAAAAAGAATTTGTCGACGCCCGAACCATTGACCGCAAACTGGCCAAACAGACCAACGGTGATCTGCTGACGACGACGACCACAACGCATTTTTTTGCAGATGGGTTAGTTGCCAAAGACATCGAGAAAACCGTTACGTCGACAACGAATCAGTCCACTAAACCTGAACTCACAAAAGCCGTTACGTTGCCCACGAAGAGTTTCTGGATCATGATTCTGCTGGTGTTCCTACAGGTGATTTATGTAACGATGGTCTATGGTCCAGTGGCGGCATTTCTGGTTGAGCTATTCCCCACCCGCATTCGCTATACGTCGATGTCGCTTCCCTATCACATTGGCAATGGAATCTTTGGCGGCCTAACGCCCTTTATCGCAACGGCCCTCGTCGCAACGGCCACAAAAGCGAACGAAGTCACACCGGGTTCGGTCGACAAGCCGTATCTCGAAGGACTCTGGTACCCCATTCTCGTCGCCGGGGTTTGTTTTGTCATTGGGCTGCTGTATTTAAATAACAAGAGTGAAAGAGCGCAAGAGTGAAAGAGCGATTTTCTAATACGGTTAAAATTACCTGCGTCAGCTTCTCGCTCTTTCGCCATTAAATAATCTTATGGAACTCCTCAAAAAATATCTCGGCATCATCTGGATAGTACTTGGTATCTACGTCGGCTACTCCCAAATTACGGACAGCTTAACCAAAATTGGCAGTGATAAACTCGAAGACCGCGTCTTTGGCTGGGTTATCCTCTGTGTGCTGGTGCCCATTGTTGTCGGCGGTTTAATTCTGTTCGGCAAGTATGCGCTGGATGGCGAATACGATTTTAAAGCGCGAAAGAGTGAACCGGAACACCGGAGCGGAGCGAAAAAGTAAATAAATTTGCCCACCCTTTAGTTAGAGCGGACAGTCGCTCATTCACTCCGCTTCGGCGGTCCGATTTTACTCTTTAGTCATTATGCGTATCCGAACCTTTGATGAGTACCAGGCCGCTTACCAGAAAAGCGTTGAAGACCCCGAGGAATTCTGGGCCGAAATCGCGCAGAATTTTCAGTGGCGCAAACCCTGGACCAAAACCCTGCAATGGAACTTTGACGAACCCAATATAAAATGGTTCGTTGGCGGCAAGCTCAACATTACCGAAAACTGCCTCGACCGGCACTTGGCTGAGCGGGGTGATCAACCGGCGATCATCTGGGAACCCAACGACCCGAATGACGCAGGTGTTACGTTAACCTACCGGATGTTACACGATCAGGTATGCCGGTTTGCTAACGTATTGAAACGCAATGGCGTCGTGAAAGGCGACCGCGTTTGTATTTACATGCCGATGGTGCCGGAGCTGGCCATTGCCATTTTAGCCTGTGCCCGTATTGGCGCGGTTCACTCGGTGGTATTTGGCGGATTTTCGGCGCAGAGTATCGCCGACCGGATCAACGATGCCCAGTGCAAAGTTGTCGTGACGGCGGATGGCGCCTACCGGGGAAACAAAGAAGTGCCGCTGAAAAATACGGTAGACGACGCGCTGATTGGCTGCCCGAGTGTTCAGAAAGTGATCGTGCTGACCCGTACCCGGACACCGGTTTCGATGCTGAAAGGCCGCGATATCTGGTGGGAACAGGAACTGAAGCAGGTTACGGCCGACTGCCCCGCCGAGGAAATGGATGCTGAAGACATGCTGTTCATTCTGTACACGTCCGGCAGCACAGGTAAGCCCAAGGGCGTGGTGCACACCTGCGGTGGCTACATGGTTTACGCAGCTTATACGTTCCAGAACGTCTTCCAGTACGAACCCGGCCAGATTTTCTTTTGCACAGCGGACATCGGCTGGATTACGGGCCACAGCTATATCGTGTATGGTCCGCTGGCGAGTGGTGCTACGTCGATCATTTTCGAAGGCACGCCCACTTACCCTGATTGCGGCCGTTTCTGGGATATCACCGATAAGCATAAAGTCAATATTTTATATACCGCGCCTACTGCCATCCGGTCGTTGATGGGTTTTGGTCTGGAAAAAGTCGAGAACCACGACCTGAGCAGTTTACAGGTATTGGGCTCGGTCGGTGAACCGATCAACGAAGAAGCCTGGCACTGGTACGATGATCACATCGGCAAAAACCGCTGCCCGATTGTCGATACGTGGTGGCAAACTGAAACGGGTGGTATTCTGATTTCGCCGTTAGCCGGTATTACCAAAACCAAACCGACTTACGCTACATTGCCCCTGCCGGGTGTTCAGCCGATTCTAGTGGATGAAAACGGCAAAGAAATTGAAGGCAATGGCGTCAGCGGCAACCTCTGCATGAAGTTCCCGTGGCCGGGTATTCTGCGTACTACGTATGGCGATCACGAACGCTGCCGTCAGACGTATTTCGCTACGTATCCGGGTCTGTATTTCACGGGCGACGGTTGCCTCCGCGACGAGGACGGCTACTACCGCATCACGGGCCGCGTGGACGACGTACTAAACGTATCGGGCCACCGCATTGGCACGGCCGAAGTCGAAAATGCGATCAACATGCACACGGGCGTGGTCGAAAGCGCCGTGGTAGGCTATCCGCACGACATCAAAGGCCAGGGTATTTACGCCTACGTCATAACCGATCAGCAACCCTCCGACCACGACGCTGACCTGACCAAACGCGACATTCTGGCAACGGTAACCCGCGTGATTGGCCCCATTGCCAAACCCGACAAAATACAGTTCGTAACGGGTTTACCCAAAACGCGTTCCGGCAAAATCATGCGCCGAATCCTCCGCAAAATCGCCGAAGGCGACATCAGCAACCTCGGCGATACGTCGACACTGCTTGACCCGGCCGTGGTTGATGAGATCAAGGCGGGGGTGATATAGGTTTACGGTTTTAAGTTTATAGATTTTGGAAAGTGCCGGGCGGAAACGTCCGGTGCTTTTTTGTTTATCTTTGGTGAAAACAGACGCGCACAAGATGGAAACGCCCACAATCCAGATCAACGCCTATTCTTACGGTATACCGAAACACGCCGGACAGCGTATGACGAAAGCCGATTTCCTGCGCTGGAAACCGGACGATTTCTACGTATATGAGTACAGCAACGGTACCCTTGAGCCCACCATATCCATGAGACAAGATGAAAACTATCTTTTAACAAACCTCGAAAATCAGTTTTTCAAAACATCAGCTTTTCAACATGGAGATCGTTTGCGTCCTGAAATGGATTCCTGGTTAACAGACGTGCAAATGCGCCGACCTGACGTTTCCTATTTTACAAGTGACCAGTTACGACAAATGGCTATCGGTGCCGACGTGGTTCCTGGTTTCGTCGTTGAGTCCGCATCGGAGAGTGACAGCGAACAGAAAGGCATTATAAAATTGCATGAATATTTTGTCGCTGGCGTTCAGGTTGTCTGGTGGGTGTATCCCTTATACAAAGAAGTTTACCTGTATACTTCGCCCAAAACTGTAACCATTTGTACCGACAATGATTTACTGAGTGCGGCACCTGTTCTGGCCGAATTGGAAATGACAGTCGATGAGTTATTTCAGAAATGAAAGAGCTTTATTTAGTCCACAATCATCGCCGAGCCACCAGGTCCGGCGTTTTTTGTGCGATTGAATTGACTCAAAACGCCACTTTTTTTGTTGCAGGGAGAGATGCAGTCCGGCAGTTAGTACGTCCGAATTATCACCAGGCATTGACTGCTGCCTTACCACCAACAAATCTATGCAACTCCTTTACAGTTATTTACGGCGCTATTGGGGCCTGTTGGCTCTAGCGCTTTTTCTGGCAGCCATTAATCAGATTTTCTCGCTGCTCGACCCCTACATTTTCCGCAAAATCATTGACCAGTACGTTGTTAAGCCGGGTGGCACACTACGTCCGCTGGGTTTCTGGGGCTTCCTGAAAAACGGGGCGGGTCTACTGATTTTGCAGGCGCTGGGCGTGGCCATGGTGAGTCGCATCGCCAAAAATTTTCAGGATTACTACGTTAATGTGATCACCCAGCGGCTCGGGGCACGACTGTACACAGACGGTCTCCGTCACTCGCTCGAACTACCCTACCAGGTATTTGAAGACCAGCGATCGGGCGAGACGCTGGGCAAGTTGCAGAAGGTTCGCGCCGACGTGGAGAAGCTGATTCAATCGTTTGTGAATGTGCTCTTTACGTCAGTGGTGGGCATTATTTTTGTGATGTGGTATGCCGCTACGGTGTACTGGCCCGTCGCCCCGGCTTATTTCCTGACCATTCCGTTGTTGGGATTCGTGAGTTCGCTGCTGAGCAAAAAAATCAAGACGGTTCAGAAAACGATTGTCGCCGAAACTACCGCACTGGCGGGTTCGACGACGGAAAGCCTGCGCAACATCGAGCTGGTCAAAAGCCTGGGTCTGGCGCAGCAGGAAACCGAACGGTTAAATGCAACGACGGAAAAAATCCTGAAGCTCGAACTCAAAAAGGTGCGCTACATCCGGTCGCTATCCTTTATTCAGGGCACATTTGTGAACCTGCTCCGTAACGCCATCATGCTGCTTATGCTGTTTCTGGTGGTACGGGGTGAAATTACAGTGGGTGAGTTTTTCTCGTTGTTCATCTACTCCTTCGCCATTTTCGGGCCATTGCAGGAGCTAGGCAACATCATAAATATCTATCGCGAAACGGAAGCATCGCTGGCTAATTTCCAGCAAATTCTGGATACACCCCGCGACGTGCAACCAGCGCTGCCACAACCCGTCAAAGCGCTCAGGACGCTGGCCTTTGAGGATGTTCATTTCAAACACCTCACGGCTGAAAAACCGGCCCTCGATGGCATTTCGTTCAACGCACAGGTCGGTGAAACCGTGGCATTTGTCGGTCCGAGCGGTTCAGGAAAAACTACGCTGGTAAAGTTGCTGGTAGGCCTCTACAAACCGCTGAGCGGCCAGATTTTATATAATGACATTCCGGGTTCCGAAGTGAACCTGGACGAGTTGAGGGAGCAAATCGGCTTTGTGACCCAGGATACGCAGCTTTTTGCCGGAACTATCCGCGAAAACCTTCGCTTCGTTGCGCCCAACGCCACTGATGCCGAATGCCTCACCGCCCTGCATCAGGCCGCTGCTGACTCACTACTAGCCCGCGCCCCGCAAGGACTCGATACAGTCATTGGCGAAGGTGGCGTAAAAGTGTCTGGTGGTGAAAAGCAGCGGCTCAGCATTGCCCGCGCGCTGCTCCGCAAACCGGCTCTGCTGGTATTTGATGAAGCTACCTCGGCATTGGACTCGTTAACCGAAGAGGAAATTGGTCGAACGGTACGTGATTTGTCGGGTTCCCGTCGGCACATTACGATCCTGATCGCCCACCGCCTGAGCACGATCCTCCACGCAGATCGGATTTTCGTGCTGGAACAGGGACACGTAGTGGAGCAGGGCCGCCATGCCGAATTACTGGAGCGCAAAGGGCTTTATTACGCTATGTGGCGTCAACAAATCGGGGAACGTAAAGAGCTGGTACCCGCCTGATTTATAGAGCGCTGATTTTTATAGCTGCCACGTCCGCGCATCAGGCTATCGCTGGGGAAATTAGAATCGCCGGGTTTACTCTGCTTGCCATTACCTAAGTAACATATGTTTTCATAAGTCTACCTGGTTTGAGATCACGGATCAACGATCAGGTAGATTCTTTTTAACGCCTTGCTGCATACCGTTACATATACATATAGTCTCTTGCCAGTATACTACTCAGGAAAGCGCTAATCAACATACCCCAGGTTGTACTTTTTATCACTAAAGCCTGCTCTCCTCTCCTGACTACACCCTAATTTATCCTAAAAATAAAAATACAGTTACTTTTTAATTTAAGTTACCACATACTGTAAACATAAATAAATTACATTCCACTAATTCACAACAATCTGCAAATTACTAACCTTAGCGACAAGAAATATATCATTCTATTAATTCTAAATAATTAAAAAATGAGTTAATTATTTAGCAGTATAACGTAGTATTTATATAAACTATTAATAATAACCCCACTTATTTAACCCATCGTTATTAAATGATTTTTGTTACTAAATCCTCAGTAATTTTATTACTAAGAATGAAAATCCTATTGTAAAATATATTCAAGTTATCAGATTTAATAAAGTGCAATAAATTACATATCAAGCATTTACACAAAAAATATATGCTTTAAAATTCGGTTACAAAAATACCTCGCTTAATAAATTTCCAAAAAACAAGTATGGCGAAATTTGTTTGCAGAAGCAATTTATAAAACATTTATACCACCTTTTAAAAAACCCTACTTATTAATCACACCACTCATTTATTTATTCTCATTTATGAAATTTTTTACTAGTGCAAAGAGTTTTCTTTTCGTCTTATTATTCTTATGTACGGCGTTTACCGATAAAGTAAACGGACAAAATCCTTTAACGCCAGCCGGCGTTTTTAATGTATTTGTAGAAGGAAATTTTACTGTCTATAGTAGTGAGACAGAAGGTTCAGTAGCGGTAGGTGGTAATCTGATCGTAAATGGTGGCTACGGCATTGCCGCTTCGACAAGAACCTTACCCCTCTACAAAGTTGGTGATATTCCAATCGGGCTGGTGGTCAATGGGGGGGTTAGTCTCAATGGTGGGTTGCAGGTCCTTAATAACACCTACATGAAAATTGGCAACTGCGCATCGCCGGACCCATTAATCACGTATTACAAAGACAACAACAATACATTTTCCCCTATCCGGATCAACAAAACGTCTACCCCCTACGGTCAAAGCCCTACGATTTTGTTGTCAGCGGCAGCCAACTACTGGACACCTGCCAACCCCGTCAGTGCCTCAAACAATCCCGTATGCGGCACAACCGGCATTAACTTCTCGACGGCTTTCTCCAGCCTGCGCACCAACTCAACTACCCTGGCGTTGTGTACTGGCAATACAGAGGTCACTAACTCAAATGGAACGAAAATTCCAACGACGAATCTGCCGAATCAGATTAAGATCAATTTGCACTCGGGCGTGAATGTGCTAAACATAACCGGTTCGGACCTGAGTAAAGTTCAGGATTTCATCCTTAACAACTCTCCATCGGCAAGCCAGATTTTAGTGATTAACGTAGCGGCAGTTGGGGCCTACAGCTGGAGTGTACCTAACATTAATGTGCCGGGCGATAAGTCAGCCTTACGTTACATCCTGTGGAACTTCCCGTCCACCACGGTCTTAACCATCCAGGGTGCACAAATTGAGGGTAGTGTGCTGGCGCCCAATGCCGATGTAATCAAAATGGGGTCGTCAAATATTGAAGGGCAGTTTATTGCCAAATCGTTCAGCAATATTGGTGGCGAAATGCATGACTATCCCTTTAACGCCAGCGTTCCTTCGTGTGCCCCCATGCCGGTGCGTCTGGTCAAGTTTACGGCCGCGCCAGAAGGATCGGCCGTACGCCTGGCCTGGGAAACGAGTTGGGAATATAATAGTGACTATTTTGTCGTAGAACGCAGTAGCGACGCCATCGAGTTTGGTTCATTGGGCCGTGTATTGGCGGGTGGACAAACGAGCCAAAGCCAGCGCTATTCGTTCACCGACCAACTTCCATCCGCCCAGACAGCCTATTACCGCTTACGGATGGTCGATAAGGATGGAAGTTTTGATTACTCTAAACTAGTAGCCTTTTCCCCCAACAGTGATGAGCCGCTATTGCAGTTACTGGAAAATCCAACGACGAACCAGGTCCTTCGCATCCAGCTACGTTCCTGGACGGTAGCTGACCTGCGACTGACCAACATGCAGGGTCAACTTGTGCCGTTCAAGGGAATGGCAGAATCGAATGGGACTATGACGCTGCGACCAGACCAGACTTTACCAGCAGGCGTTTACGTGCTGACGGCCAGACGGGGTATTACGCATCAGCAGGTGCGTCTGGTAATTCTGTAAGCGTCTTATTTGTACCCAAGTCACAATACGTCAGGAAGATAATTGGAAGCAACGCGATGAAAAAGTCCACCCGGCTGGGTGGGCTTTTTTTGTATCTTACGGAAGAGCGATTTAGTCAGCATTCCCTCACACGTACCGCAACCATCCAATCTCCGGATGAGATGCTTTGTAGCGGCCATACCAGTTGCACAGTGGATAGAGCACTAACACTAAGCTGATCCAGACGACGTAGACCCATCCAAGCGAAATGCCAGCCCCGGCGGGCCGACCAAAATTCAACGGACCGGAAGGGATATCGGCCAGGGAATAACCCTGAAGCAGGCTCATCCCAATCATCGAGAGATGGACCAGATACCAATGCAGAATGTAATAAAACATAGGCACTTTTCCGTACACTGTCAGCCAGCGCGTGAAAGCGTTATTAGCCCCATCGGCAGCGAACAGAATCAGGAACATACAACCCAGCAGAAGCAAATCATAGAGTAGCGAAGGCGGATATTTCGATACGTTGATAAACGACAGGAACGTAAACAGGCCGTCTTTTTGGGAACTCCAAGGAGCGGGGTCGCCATATACGTTCAGGAAACGCAGCAGAATAAATAAAGCCAACGAGCCCAAACCAATACGTAGCAGTAAGGGCTTTCGCTGTTCCATAGGCCGCTCCATCAACGGCCCGCACGCGTAGCCAACCAGCATAATACCCAACCAGGGAATCAGTGGATAAGCCGCCAGTAACGCAAATGAAGGGCTAACGGGAAAAAACTCGGTGCGGAAAAGTAGCGCCCAGACCAGCCTAGCGGCTGGGTCGGTAAAAGGCCGGACGATTTGCAGAATATTATGGCCAAACACGATGATCAGCCCGATAATTCCAACCCATTTAACGGGTAATTTTGCCAGCAACGACAGGATGATTAACCCGCCACCAATCGCATAAATGACCTGTAACATCAGGGAGTGAAAGTGAATATCGAACCAGAATGCGAAGTTGACAATCGTTAGTTCGAGCAAAATGAGCACGAGACCACGTTTGAGCAAAAATCGCCGGGCCGACACGTCATTTCGTTTCCGGAGTGACAGATACGCCGATGTCCCCGACAGAAAGACGAACGTGGGGGCGCATAAATGCGTAATCCACCGGGTCAGAAATATCTCGGGCGTTGTGGTCGCTAAATCGGCGGGATTCTGGGTTAGTGCGGGCGTATGCAGCAGGTCACGGACATGGTCCAGCGCCATAATCACCATTACCAAACCACGCGTTACATCAATGGTCGTTACACGCTTCATGTAGCAAACAGGAATTTATTTCTTCTTATACTGACACTGCGTATTGTCCGATTTGACGTAGTAAGACTTATAATTCAGCGCTTTAGGGTCCATGCAGCCTTTGAGATTAAGCACTTCAA
Organism: Spirosoma jeollabukense; assembly: GCF_054777855.1. Lineage (NCBI taxonomy): Bacteria > Pseudomonadati > Bacteroidota > Cytophagia > Cytophagales > Cytophagaceae > Spirosoma > Spirosoma jeollabukense. Next base: position 1,012,506 of record NZ_BAAHAD010000002.1, on the reverse strand, counting down.
CCTGCTTGAAATCAATGGGATGGCTTTCGGCCTGAAGCGCAATGTATCCTTCCTTCAACGACGTATTGGCCCGATCATTCCAGTATTTGGCCGCTTCAGGGCTAAAGTGCCCCGCACTCCAGTCATGATCCTGACTGACGAAGCCGCCCCCAACTTCCGGTTTCTCGTAGGTCAGTACGGTGTCGCCGTTGATGAGCTGATGCACAATCGAATCGCCCAGCACGATGGCTTCGGCCGTTACCCATTGGTCCCCATCGTAGGTTTTCGAGTCGGAGTCGGTGCAGTGTTCGGGGCGGAGTTTGCCACTCATGTACACCTGCGTGCCGGGTGTGCATAAGTTGCCCGTCGAGCGGGGTCCTTTACCAAGCCCACCCAGGAACTGCATTTCGAGTGATACGGGAAACGTCTGCCCGATTGATAAACTTTTCGCCGACTGCGAGTGAAGCATGATACCGCTATTACGCACGTTCCAGCTATCGCCACCGGGCGTCTGATCACCGACAAACCGATACGTTACCCGCACCTTGTAGTAGGAAAAAGGCTTGTTATAATAGATATGTCCGTATTTACCATCGAAGGTTTTATACTGGTCATACATTACCCGCATCATGCCATCTTCGACGCGAAAGGTGTTTTTGTAGTTGTCATTCAGCGGTTGACCGGCAATTTTTATGTCCCAGCCGCTGAGGTCTTTCCCATTAAAAATGGGAACCCACTCCGGCTGATCAGGCCCTTTTTGGGCGACTATAGCCGTAGCAGAAAGTAGTAGGGCAAGAAGTATGTAGCTTATCTTTTTCATAATGGGTTCAATATCCAGCCGGGTTTTAACCCGGTGCAAGTGATAAAATTTGATGCATTGCGCCGGATTTTAACCCGACGAGAGAGTATTCATTATTTCATCACCTCTACCGTATTCAGCTCTGGCCCTCCACCATGATTGGCTGATCCGGCAACGATGTAGATTTGACCCATGTAAACAACCGCCTGCGTACCGTGTCGTCCCTGGTTCATTTTCGGGCCAGCCGTCCAGCGATTTGTTTTTGGGTCGAGTGCTTCGGCTTCGTTGTGCGACAGCAGTTGCACCGTTTCACCACCCATGATCCAGACTTTTCCGCCCTGCGTTACCGCCGTGGCTCCAGCCCGCTGAGTCGGGATGTTGGACGTAGCGGGCAGTGTTGTCCAGCGGCCCGTTTTGAAATCGTACACATCCACCTCTGCAATAGTCGTTTCCAGCACTTTATTGATCCGGGCCGTCGAGTTGCGGCCACCCGCCAGATACAATTTATCATCGACAACGGCCGCACTGATATGGTCGCGGGTGCGGGGCGCATCGGGCAGTTTTTTCCAGGTATTGGTTTTCGGATCATACTCGTCCAACCAGGCCACGTGCCCATCATAATGACCGTCGGTGATCCCGCAGGCTACGTAAATTTTGTCTTTATACACCACAACGCCTGCCGATCCCCGAAGCCGCTCTTTCGGAATCTCCGGCCCTACCCGCCATTTCCCCTGTTTAGGATTATAAATGTAAATATTCGGGATAGGCGTCTCGTGTGGGTATTTTCCCTCAAACGCACAGATGGCATACAGTTCACCACCGTAGGTAATGGCCTGAAAGTGATTCATTTCAACGGGTGGAGCAGGGTGCGTTTGCCATACCAGCGTTTTCAGATTAAGCGCTTCCAGGGGTTTCATACCCCGTCCGCCAACGGCATATAAACTATCACCAATTAACGTAGCAGCATTTTCGTGCCGGGATGAGCAAGCATTTTGCGTTGTAACGGGTTGCCAGCTTTGCGCCTGAACCGTCAGGGCCGTGCTGCTAATCAGGCCAAAACCGAGTACAAATCGTAACGTCATAACAAAGAGGTTGCAGGGAATAAATAGTCGTTTTTTAACAAGTTAAATTTCTTACGATACTACTTTAAAATAGTATTCATTCCTTCAAAAAGGACCAGACTATCCCACTGAGTAAACCTAATCATCGATAGTGAAGCCCTTCGGGTTTATACAGACTGCCTATGACTATTTCAGGTTCCATTTTACTGGATAAGCTGTCTACAACCCAAATAGGCAAGTGTTTCTGTCCCCATTTAGCTCAAAAATCCAATTACTCCAACTGAACAACCGTTGAGTTTTTTACCTCAGCCATTACAAAAAAGCTGCTGATGTGCAACGTCCCCGGAATGACTGACAGTTGCTCCTGATAAAAATGATTGTAGGTTTCCATATCGCGGCTAACAATCTTAATCAGGTAATCGAACGTACCCGATACCCGATTGCACTCCAGCACATCGGGCAGTTCCCGTACGGCCGCTTCATAATCGGCGAAGGCGTCCCGGGTCTGCCGGTCAAGCGTCACCTGGCAGTAGATCATGAGAAGACTTCCCAGCTTTTTTTTGTCTAAAATGGTCACGTAGCGGTCAATGACACCAGCGCGTTCGAGCCGCTTGATACGTTCGTGAACGGGTGTTTTCGATAAGTTAATCCGCTGGCCAATCTCCTGAATTGTGAGTCTTGCATCGACCTGCAATAAGCTCAGAATTTTACGATCTATTTTATCCAAAATTTCCATAGCGGCATTTTTTACGAAATGACAGTACTTATTTGGGTGACGTGCAGGACAATATCCTTTAAAGAAAGAAAAAAGTATTCATATATCCCAAAATAAGAGCGTATGTTAGAAAATAGTCATAGCAATTTTACCTTTGTATAGTAGTTAATCAAACCCAACCCAATCCACTCAGACGTTATGGTCATTGGCGTTCCCAAAGAGATTAAAAATAATGAAAACCGGGTGGCGCTAACCCCCGCCGGTGTGACGGAGCTTCGCAAATATGGCCACACCGTTTACGTGCAGGTCAATGCAGGTGAAGATAGTGGATTTGAGGACGAAGGGTATATCGAGGCTGGTGCCATCATGCTGCCAACCATCGAAGACATTTACGGCATTGCCGAGATGATTATGAAGGTTAAAGAGCCCATCGCGGCTGAATACGACCTGATCAAAGAAAATCAACTGCTGTTTACGTATTTCCACTTTGCTTCGTCAGAAGAACTGACGCAGGCAATGCTGGCAAAAGGGGCCGTTTGTCTGGCCTACGAAACAGTTGAGCGTCCTGATCGTAGCCTGCCGTTGCTGGTTCCTATGTCGGAAGTAGCAGGCAGGATGGCGATTCAGGAAGGCGCCAAATACCTGGAGAAACCATTGAAGGGCCGGGGTATTCTGCTGGGTGGTGTACCGGGTGTAAAACCAGCCAACGTACTTATCCTGGGCGGTGGCATCGTTGGTACACAGGCCGCTAAGATGGCTGCCGGACTCGGTGCACACGTAACGATTATGGACGTGAGCCTGCCCCGTTTGCGCTATCTGTCGGACATTATGCCACCGAACGTGCAGACGATGATGTCGAACGAATACAACATTCGGGAGATGATCAAGGTATGCGATCTGATCGTGGGTGCGGTCTTGATTCCGGGCGCCAAAGCTCCTCACCTCATTACGCGGGAGATGCTGAAGCAGATGCGTCCCGGTACGGTATTGGTCGACGTAGCCGTTGACCAGGGTGGTTGCATCGAAACCTGCCGCCCGACGACCCACGAGAATCCAACCTTTATTATTGATGAAGTTGTGCATTACTGCGTTGCCAATATGCCGGGCGCTGTGCCTTACACCAGCACTGTTGCGCTAACCAACGCTACGTTGCCCTACGCTCTGCAATTAGCCAACAAAGGCTGGCAACAGGCGTGCCGCGACAATATGGACCTCAAACTTGGCCTGAACGTAGTGGAAGGCAAGATTGTCTATAAAGGCGTTGCTGACGCTTTTGGATTGCCTCTTACAGATGTGAATGATGTTTTAATTGAAGAAGACACTCCGTACCAACGGGGTGATATGTACGCTTAGGCATCGGCTTTCTATTATTAGTGGGAAAGTGAGTTAGAAAATTTCGCTTTCTCGATCAACATTACCTATTCATCGACAGACGTAGGCCACATTCTTCGGAGTGTGGCTTTTTTTTGGCTAAATCGTTTTATCTTAATCGAAAAATCAACCAGTTGATCCGATGGAAACGCAATCAAACACCACAGTGCCGACCTTGTATGAGTGGGCGGGGGGCATGGAGAAATTTGAAGCCTGGACTCGTTTGTTTTATCAGCGCGTTAATGAAGACCCCATCCTGGAACCAGTTTTTCGGGGCATGTCGCCGGAGCATGCCCGGCATGTCGCCCATTTCATTGCCGAAGTATTTCGTGGGCCAGCCACCTACAGCACCAGCGAAGGCAGTCATTATGAAATGATTCACCATCACTTGGGGAAGAACCTGACCGAAGTCCAGCGCCGTCGCTGGGTTAATTTAATTCAGGAAGCGGCCGATGAGGTTGGTGTACCTGATGACCCTGAGTTTCGCTCAGCGCTGGTGGGTTATCTGGAATGGGGCTCTCGACTGGCCGTGATCAACTCCAATACCGACACGATCGGCGAGGCCGTGGACGCGCCCATGCCTAAATGGGGATGGGGTGAAACCGGTGGCCCTTACGTTCCCTGATCTGTAGCTATAAATTCTGCTGTACCAATTCCCTCCATTCCTCCTCCAGCGACCCGTCGAAGAACGTAGCTTTTGCCCGACGATACCAATAATTAGCATTGAACCGATCGCCTTCCTTTCGGTGCAGGTAGGCATGTAGTCGATCGTACGACTGCTCACCTTCGTGACTTTGTGCAATGTTGTGCGCCTGTTCCCAATCGCCTTTGGCATCATACCAAAGCCCCTGAGCAACGGGGTGAACATCAGATGGTGGCTGAGATTGCGTGAGAGACGCGTTGAATTGTTCCAGTGTCATTTCAGTACGGGTTTACTTGATAAGGAAGCATTTACGTAGGATTCGTAGGCTGGCGTGACGAAAATAGTGTAAGCGGCCAAAGGTATAGATCGGTATGGTTTTTTCATGACCCTCGGCAAGCGTGCCCCCAGTTTCTGAAAGTCCCGTTTGGGAATAATAGCCAGGTCGGCATTTTCCCACTGGTTGTCCGTCGGCCAGATGTTGTAATGTTTATGAAATATCGGGATTAGAAAATCGAATACAAACACGTTGGAGTGCGCCGGAATTATCTGGGCCAGGTTCTGAATCACAGCCACATCCGACGCCGGTAGTAAAGGTTCTTTTAGAGGGTCGAAACGATGCCTTACTACGTTGCGCAACAGGGAAACCCAGCGAACATCAGGGCGGGCATACTGAACAATGGGTAGTTGCATGAGGATCAGCACCAGCCCTATTAATATGGGTTTCCAACTGGCTATTGGTCGCTCGCCAGCGTTGAACCAGATCCAGACAATCAGGGTATACGTTACCGAGAAGGCGTAGACCAGCACAAAACGAGGTGGCCACGTTAATGACACCAGATCAAATAGCGCGTTTGTGCCATAATAAGTGGCGCCCTGCACCCAGTTGGAGAGTAGCAACGCCAGTTGCGCTACCCCATATACGAGCAGAACACTCCCCGCCTGTCGCCAGCCAACCCGATACAAGCCATACAGCAAGATGCTTATGGAAGGCAGAAGCAGCAGCCATGTCTGGAATAGCAACGTAGCATTTTTGCGAATAAAGTCCCGGCTATGCAACCCGTTACGTATAGCTGTAAGCGCCTGTTGCAACCGGGGTTCTGGTTCAATCGCGTGGTTTTTATAAGACAGAAAAGCCATGCCCGCAATGAAAACTGCCGCCCAGCCAGCCAGCACAATCCAGAATCGGGGCTGGGTCAGCATACCAAAAATGTTTCGCTTCCGATCAGCAGCCAGGTAGTGTATGCTCAAAAATCCCAGATGAATCGCGCCGGCCAGCAACGCACCATCTTCCTTAACAAGGACAATGAGGGCCGCCGTTAGCAGAAACCAGCCCCGTTGATACGTAAATAGCGCCAGCATGAACAGAATCGAAAGCGGGAAATAGGTCAACTCAGGATGCCACCCAATGCCAGGATGGTCATTGAACCAGAACCAGACAGGGCCTACCAGCAACACCAACAGAACGAGCCAGACGACCCAACTGGCCATTCTCCTGCTAAGGCTACGTAGCAGCAGTCCATAACTCAGGAGCGACAGAATCGTTTGAACAGCAAATGCGCCATAGGCTCCGCTTACATAGATCAGCGGCCCCCAGAGCAACATCGCGTAATTGTTGTGAATCCGGTCGTCGTACCCCCAGATATTCTCGTACAGCAACGGTCGTCCGTTCATCCAGCTACAGGAAGCCTGCAGGAAGATGTACATGTCGTTGAAGGAGTAATACAAGCCTTGAAAGCGAATTACTTTAAACCCGAAAAACAGGAGTATAATCAGACTGCTGGCAGCAACCGGTACAATCCACTTTGTTCTCATACAGCAAGCAAACGACCCATCGTCAGGAAACGACAGGCTCCTTGAAAGGGGCAAACATACGGAAATAACGGCGGGCAAGGGGTTCCGACCGATCAATTTCGGTTGAACTGGGTCCAACCGACTACAACCAATCCTTCTCCAGAATCCCCCCAAGCTGGTTATAGGGAACCGTCACCTGAATGGGTCCGACGGCATAAGCCGCAATTTCGTAGGGGTTGTAGTAGAAAATCAATCCGTCTCGACTCAGGCCCACGTTGGCCGGGAGAAAAAATTGGCCATCCCGCAAGAAGTATCCCTGTTCTTCAAGATTCGCTTTTGGAGGCAGCTTCTGTTGTTTGCGAAACGTTTTTTCAACCAGACCCAGCAAGGCCGTCGTATCGGAAATCATGTCGGATAGCGTTAACATTGCCCCTGTCTCCCGATCAAATGTGTAAAACGACAGGCTGGAATTTGGATGCGCTCCGCCCGTGTAGGCATACGTATCGAACTTGACGGTTAGCGCTTTTGAGCTGGCGTGAACGGTATCGGCACTGGTTTTCAGCTCCCAGCAACCACCCAGGCCACCAATATCTTTCCGCATGGCTTCATAATCGGAGGCAAATAACGTAGCGGCTTTGACCAGGTTGGTGCGGGCTTCAGGATTTCGACCTACAGTTGCACTGTCCAGCCAGCCGACCACGCTACCAGCCGCCAGTAACCGCAGGCTATCGTTGATTTTTCGTGCTCCTTCCGAATCATCCTTCAACAAAATATACGATACCGATACGTCAACACCTGTGTTACGGGTTGTGTCGCAGTGGGCAGAACCGGAAAATGTATATTGCTGATGATCTAAAGTGGGTGGCCCAGAATATGTTGACGAACAAGACGAAAAAATACCGATAGAACTGAAAAATATAGCTACAAGAAGATACTTCATACAGAGCAAGCAACCGCCGTTTGGTAGTCGGATTAGTTGCTTCAGAAAGATTGTATTCATTAAGCAGAGTGAGCGTTACTACTGCAACGCTCACTCTGACTTACTACAAACTTAACAAATCTTTAAACCGAATTGCCTGTCGGCGGCTAATTTCAATTTTATCGCCCCCCCGAAGCGTAACCAGTAAACCCCCGCTAAACCAGGGTTCAATTTTTTCAATCCACTGCAAATTGATGATGTGCTTGCGATTGGCCCGGAAGAACGTAGCGGGATTAAGTCGATCCTCCAGCGCATTCAGCGACTTGAGAACGAGTGGCTTCTGGTCATCAAAATAAAGCCGGACGTAGTTACCCATCGACTCGAATAACCGAACTTTCCCTAGTTTGACAAACCAGCACTTCTCGCCATCTTTTACAAATACCTGGTCATTTTCGCCCAGCATTTTTGTCGATATCCCCGGCGATACGCCCGAGGATTCAGGTACGTGCTGCTCCTCTTCTACCCGATGAATAGCTTCGGATAAACGGGCCAGTTCGACAGGTTTGAGCAGGTAATCGAGGGCATTGAACTCAAAAGCCTTGATGGCATACTCATCAAAAGCCGTTGTAAAAATAACTTCAGGGGTTTTACCTTCGATAGACTGCAATAACTCAAAGCCGTTTTTACCCGGCATCTGAATATCCAGAAACAGCAGATCCGGCTCCAGCTCATCGATCATGGGCAGGGCCTCGTCGGCGTTAGCGGCTTCGCCTATGATCTGGATTTTAGGAAAGTTTTCGAGCAGCCGACGCAGTTCGTTGCGGGCTAACCGTTCATCGTCAATGATAAGGGTTTTCATATTAATTAGTAATGTGTTAGGCAGTCGGCAAGTGGTTATCAGTTAATCAATACGTGAGTCAGTAGCTAATAGAAGGAAATTTAGGCGTGTCAATCGCACACCAACTTACTGAATTACTGACTGGCTGACTGATTTTCGGAACATCCCTTCCGATTGGGCAGGAATCGTTATCTCAGCACAAACGACTGGTCCACCGTTGTGCAATACACCGGGTCGATCGGTTTGATCACGACTGTCTTCCTGAAAAATATGAAATTGTGCTTCGGGGCCGTAAAGGAGTTCGAGCCGTTGAGCCGTATTGGCTAACCCAAACCCACCCGACGCTTCTTTGTCACCCAACACCCCCGTATTTCGAATAATGATATGCAATTTATCCATTACGATCGTAGATCGAACCTCCACAAACCCGCCACCAACCGCCGTTGATACCCCGTGTTTGATCGCATTTTCGACCAGCGTTTGCAACATCATCGGCGGCACCTGCCAGAACAAGGTCCGCCCATCAAGATCGATATGTGACTCTAAGCGTTCTTCGTAACGAACTTTTTCCAGTGCCAGATAATCCTCAACGGTTTTAATTTCTTCACGGAGTTCAACCGTTTTACGCCGGTCGGCCAAAAGTGAGTTACGCAACAGGTTAGAGAGTTGCGTAATACCCTGCTGTGCTTTGGTTGGGTTTTCGTACACCAGCGCCCGAATGCTGTTCAACGCGTTGAATACGAAGTGAGGATTCAATTGCGACCGTAATACCTTAGCTTCCGTTTCGCGAATGCTTGACTTGAGCAAAATCTTCTCAATTTCGGCATTTCGGTTCTCCTCCACGTAGTGATAGGTTGTATAACTGAGCACCCAGGTGAGCATACTTTTACCCCAGCTTATCAGATAGCCGATTATGATCCACGGTTCTTGAGAGAAATATTGAGGGAACAATTTTCGGTCAACAGGGATGTTAACCATTGTCATGATCAGGGACAGCACACAAATGGACAGCAACACACGCGGTGCCAGTCGAAAAAAAGGCAGCCGAACCCAGTTCCACCGCCGGAGCATGAGCCGATAGAGATGGGTAAGGGTAATGCCAAGAAAAATGTTGGCAACGGCTAAATATAACGCGTCGGGATCAAAGCCAGAATCAGATTCCAGTACGTAGGCCACATACTCCACCATAATGAGGAGCGACCAGCCGAAAAACTGACAAAACCAATATATTTTCTGCTTTGACATATCCATTTCATCGCGCCCCTGATACCGGACAATGAGCGAATATACAGTAACCTAAACACACTACCCAGCTATCCGTTATCAGCGGGGAAATGTCTGGATTATTGGTTAACCCAACCCGTTGACTGGTAATGAATCAGTGCATCATGGCCAGCGACAGCAAATGCGACGTATCATTAGACAGTTCGATGGTGAACGTCTTTGAATCGTAATCATACTGAAGCTTGTATAGACAAACATTACTGTGCTCAAAGTGATCCATTTCTGAAAGCGGCTGATTGGTAATCCAGCAAAGCAGAATACGCATCGCCCGGCCATGCATCGCCACTAAAATAAGCTCTTCGTCGGGATGCGACAGAATCGTATCAATGGCTACTTTCTGGCGAACAACAACCTGATCGGGACTTTCGCCCCCTTCTGTCGTCACGCTGGTGTCACCTGAGGACCAGGCTTTAACCAGACTGCTGTAGTATTCATTGTCTAGATTGCCGGGGGCTTTCCCTTCCATTACACCCCAGCTAATTTCATTCAGGCCGGTCAGTTTTTCGTAGGGCAGCCCCAATTCGATAAAGGGCTCGGCCGTTTGGTAAGTACGTTTCAGACCGGAGATATAAATCTTGTCAAAGGGCACATGCTGATAGGCCTGAAAGAAGGCCATTGCCTGCGCGCGTCCCATATCGTTGAGGTCAGAATCGACGCCACTTCCCTGGACCACGCCCCGTCGGTTGTAGTCAGTTTCGCCGTGGCGAATCAGATAAATTATTTTTTGTGTCAAGCGTACTGGTGTCGAATGGCAAATTTTTCCAAAATTGACCCGCAAAATTACACAAAAACGCTGCATTTATCCGTCACAACGCATCATGTTTCCTAGTCCATTATCAATGTTAATACGAAACTTGAGCGATGATTTTCGTATTTATAACCTTTTCAATTTAATATAGTATGAAAGCTGGCTTTGATCTGAGTAACCTTGACTTTGCCCACACCGATTCTATTGTTAAACACCTGGGTATTGAGTTCACCGAAGCCGGCGAAGGCTATCTAATCGCCCGAATGCCGGTGGATGGCCGAACCCACCAGCCATTCGGGATTCTACACGGCGGGGCATCCGTTGTGTTGGCCGAATCACTGGGCAGTGTAGCCTCGTGGATGCTCCTGGACGACCCTGCCAAACAACAGGCCGTTGGTCTGGAAATCAACGCGAACCACATTCGGTCAGTACGTGACGGATGGGTCTATGGTCGCTGTACGCCTATTCATACGGGCCGCACCACGCATGTCTGGGACATATGTATCACCGACGGGCAAGGCAAGCTGGTGTGTATAAGCCGGTTAACCATTGCCATTATTGGAGGATAGGGCAAAGTGAAGCGCTACCTTTACGAAAACGACTTGTCCGATGGTCAGTCAATATGAACGAATTTTCAAGGTTAGCCATAAAGCGCTACGCCTTCAATGGCTGATGCTGTTGCTGCTTTTCACGTCAACGATTTTTATACCCATCATGATCGCCACCAGCGGTCAGGAATATCCTGATCTAAATGTCGCACCGATCTTCTGTGCGGCATTTGGCTTTATCTGGGTGCCGCTTTTGGCCGAGTGCTGGCGGCAAACGACCCGTATTGAGTTGGCAGCCAATCATTTCATAGTCAGGAAACTGGGACAAACATCGAAACAGTTTGATTACAAAGCTATTCTGGCCTACAACGAACGGCTGAAAGTCGGTAGAGGAGGTACGTTTAACGTATTAACTGTTTACCTGCCGAATGATTATATTAGTATCAAATCAAATGAGTTTGAAGAATACGAATTACTAAAAGCCTGCCTTTGTCAGCATGGTCAGTCCATCACCTATCAGCAGGTTATGACGCTGCCTGAACGAAACAGGATCCGGTGGAAGATTAGCGGGTTAGCTCTATTCATTATCGCAAACATTGCATTCGGCTACCTGGCGCATAATCCGGCTTCTCCAGCTAAACTTATTGCTTTCACCGATCAGATTACCAGCGTTCATGACGATAGGCCAAAAGGCATGCTTAAAGGTGTAACATTGTCACTACGTTCTTACCCGACCTTTTCGTTCTATGTTTCGCGCCGGGATTACGCCATCCGTTTAGATACCTTAAAATGGGCTATTGCCACCGGACGACCTATTGAGTTACGCATTCGGGAAAGTGACTACCGCAAAAAACTGATAAAAATCGAGCCGCTTACCGTTGGTGATAAATACGACAATTACAAACAGATTCCGGTTTTTGGGTTGAGTCAGCGGGGCAGCGTTCATATTCAAACGGCCAAACCTGTCCATGAACCAACCCACACAAACCCGCTTCAGCGCACTATGCTGCTAAGTTTTTTTCTGCTCCTTTGCTGGACGGGATGGGTGTATGTCGATCAGCATAAAGTTCTCCGGGTGGATTGATACGTTACCCCGCTAACTTTTTCCGTACCTTCGCGCTCCCAAACGTTGAGACAGAAAACGCATCAACAACCGTAGTATGAATCAGAAAATCCGGCGCGAAGATGCCCTTGATTACCATGCCAAAGGGCGTCCGGGGAAACTCGAAGTCATTCCGACCAAAGAGTACAGCACCCAGCGCGACCTCTCATTAGCCTATTCGCCGGGCGTCGCAGAGCCTTGTCTGGCCATCGAAGCCAATCCCGACGATGCCTTTAAGTACACAGCCAAAGGCAATCTTGTCGCCGTTATCAGTAATGGGACGGCCGTTTTAGGCCTGGGCGATATTGGTCCGGCGGCCAGCAAGCCCGTTATGGAAGGTAAAGGATTACTCTTTAAAATTTATGCCGACATCGACGTATTCGATATTGAATTGAATACCAAGAACATAGACGAGTTTGTGCGTACGGTCAAGATTATGGAACCGACGTTCGGCGGGGTCAATCTGGAAGACATCAAAGCGCCGGAATGTTTCGAGATTGAAGAGCGGCTTAAACGCGACATGAACATCCCGGTCATGCACGACGACCAGCACGGCACGGCCATCGTGAGTGGAGCCGCTTTGCTCAACGCCCTCGAACTGGTTGGCAAAAAAATCGAAACCGCTCAGTTTGTTATTCTTGGCGCCGGAGCCGCGGCTATTTCCTGCACCCGTCAATACGTAGCATTGGGCGCTAAGGTCGAAAACATTGTCATGTTCGACGTCAATGGACCGCTACGTGCCGACCGCACCGACCTGAGCGAGATTATGCGGCCATTTGCCACGTCGCGGGATATTCGTTCCCTGGCCGATGCTTTTGCGGGAGCCGACATATTCGTGGGCCTTTCGAAGGGCAATATCGTTAGTCAGGACAACATACGTTCTATGGCGGAGAACGCCATTGTCTTCGCTATGGCCAATCCGGTGCCTGAAATAAGCTATGACGATGCGATGGCTGCCCGGCCCGACATTATTATGGCAACGGGTCGCTCAGACTATCCGAATCAGGTCAATAACGTACTGGGTTTTCCGTACATTTTCCGGGGAGCGCTGGACGTGCGGGCTACGGAAATCAATGAAGCCATGAAATTAGCCGCTACGTATGCATTGGCGGATCTGGCAAAAAAATCCGTTCCCGATCTGGTCAACCTGGCGTATGGCGAATCGAACATGATTTTTGGGCGTACATATATATTGCCCAAACCAGTTGACCCGCGCCTGTTATCGACTGTAGCGCCAGCCGTAGCGAAGGCGGCTATGGAGTCGGGTGTTGCGCGGTTACCCATTACCGACTGGGAGGCCTACGAGCATCAACTCGCCCGACGGCTGGGCCATGACAATCAGATTTCGCGTGTCATTCTGACCAAAGCCAAAGCGAATCCGAAACGTGTCGTCTTTGCTGATGCCGAGAATTTGAAAGTTTTGAAAGCGGCCCAACAGGTTCGGGATGAAGGCATTGCCCATCCAATTCTATTGGGAGAGACGGCTAAAATTCAGCAGATCATTCAGGAAAGTGGCCTCGATCTGGGGCAAATTCCGATCATTGATCCACGGTCCCCCGAGCAGGAACCGCTGATTCAACGGTTCGGCGATCTGTATTTCCAGAAGCGTAAACGCAAGGGTGTCAACGCTACTGAATCCCGAAAGTTGATGAACATCCGCAATTATTTCGGCGCTATGATGGTCGAAACGGGCGAAGCCGACGCGCTCATTTCCGGCTTGACACGTAGTTATCCGGACACCATTCGGCCAGCCTTGCAAGTTATTGGCAAGGAACCGGGCGTGCAGAAAGTAGCCGGGATGTACATTCTCCTGACCAAACGCGGCCCTCTCTTTTTCTCCGATACGACGGTAAATTTTAACCCCACCGCCGAAGAGATTGTCGAGATAACGGAGTTGACGGCTCAAACGGTGGAGCGATTCAACATCAAGCCACGTATCGCCCTGGTAACCTATTCAAACTTTGGCAGTGCGAAGGGCGAGGATGCGGAGAAAATGAACCGCGCCGTCGAGATTCTGCAACGAAAGCATCCTGATATGGTGGTAGATGGCGAGATTCAGGCTCACTTAGCCTTTAATACCGAATTGCTTCAGCAGAATCACCCGTTCAGTACGTTAGTTGGTGAAGGGGCGAATACGCTCATTTTCCCAAACTTATCGGCGGCTAACATTGCCTATAACTTAATGAGCGAAGCCGCCGGTTTCGACACCATCGGCCCGATCCTGCTTGGTATTCGTAAACCGGTTTATGTACTTCAATTAGGCTCTTCCGAGCGCGAAATTGTCAATATGGTGGCCATTGCGGTCGTTGAAGCACAAGGAAAATGAATTATAAATTTTGAATGATGAATGATATTGGCGCAAGGTTTGTCTGGCGCAGGCATCATTCATCGTTCATCATTCATCCGCACGGGCGGCCCCGATTTATCATTCAAAAAAATGTCACGAATCTTAACTGGTATCCAAAGCAGCGGACGGCCGCATTTGGGTAATATTCTGGGGGCTATTAAGCCCGCTATCGAGTTATCGAAACAACCCGACAATGAGTCGTTTCTATTCATTGCTGATCTACATTCGCTAACCACCATAAAGGACGGGCCGATGCGTCAGGAATTTACCCGAGCCGTGGCCGCTACGTGGCTGGCGTTTGGATTAGATACGGAGAAAAACACATTCTGGCGGCAGTCGCGGGTGGCTGAGCACACGGAATTAGCCTGGCACCTGAGTTGCTTTACGCCCTTTGCGATGCTCAACAATGCGACCTCGTTTAAAGAAAAATCCGATCGGTCAGCTTCTGCCGTGAACGCGGGCTTATTCGTCTATCCAGTCTTGCAGGCAGCCGATATTCTTCTCTACGACGCCGAAATTATTCCCGTTGGGAAGGACCAGCGGCAGCATATCGAAATGACACGCGACATTGCCAGTACGTTCAACCATCAGTATGCCGATGAGGTATTTGTGCTTCCAGAACCACGAATCGACGATCGACTGATGACGATTCCCGGCATTGACGGTGCCAAAATGAGCAAGTCCTACAACAACTACATCGACATTTTTTTGCCCGAAAATGAGCTATGGAAAGTGATCAAAAAAATCAAATCGGACTCCACACCACTCGAAGAACCGAAGAATCCTGACACCGACATTACGTTTCAGTTATATTCACTACTGGCATCAGACGAGCAGATCGCCACGATGCGTGGCCTTTACGAAGGTGGTAATTATGGCTATGGGATGGCAAAGAAAGCCTTCTACGAACTTATAATCGAGCAATTTGCCACCGAACGGGAACGCTTCAATTATTACATGACGCACCACGACGCCCTGGAAGCCGAGCTTCAGGCGGGCGAGAAAAAAGCCCGGATCGTGGCCGGGAAAACCATTGCACGGGTACGGGAGAAGCTGGGGTTTAGCTAAGTGCCGAATGAGTCTTTACATAGATTTTATCCTAAGTGTTGACAAAACGCAAGAGCCGTGTTAGCAGAAGATGAACGAGAGAGGGCTGACAACAAAAATCTGCAACTGGAGCGCCTGGTTTTCTTCAGTGACGCGGTTGTAGCGATTGCCATAACACTACTGGCGTTGGACATAAAAATTGAGCCTATTCCAAGCGGTCATTTAAGTTTTTCGAATATATGGGGAGAATGGAAAGTGTTTTCTGCTTTTCTGTTATCGTTTATTAACATCGCTAATTTCTGGAAAACGCACCACGCTTTCTTCGCCTATATCAAAAAAATTGATGAGCGATTGCTATGGTATAATATTATCTGGCTTTTTTTTATTGTGCTACTCCCGTTCTCTACGTCGCTGGTCAGTTCCTATTTTTTCGACACGCCCGCCATTTTTCTTTACAGTCTGAATATACTGCTCATTGCCTCCTTCCAGAATCTTATCTGGGATTATGCGTCTGATACGAGCTGGTTCTCTGAGCAAAAGCCTAATCGGTACGAGTTCTTAAAACAGAATACCATAACCGACTCTATGATTTCTCAATACCGGTTATTTTGTAATCTGGATATGATCAATGCGCTGGTAGCCTTAGTCCTGTCGTTTATAAGTCCGGCGGTTGCCTTCATCTCCCTTTTCACTAAACTGCCACTCATTGTTATAGCCCGACTAGTTTACGGAACGAGAGATCAGCGATCCGATTTAAAACGACCCGGCGCCACTAACAAAGGCCCCAAAAGCCGAAACAAGTAAGTGAATAATTAAAAGTAACAATCGGTACGTCTTTATGACTGGATTTGCCAGCATTTCATAGAGCAATTTCACTTAGACCAGCCCCAGATCGTCAAGTTTTTCTGTGAGATAGCGCCAGTACCGCTTGGGCACATGCTGTAGATGAAGTCTTGTATTTTTACGCTCGACAATGTTGGTACTTCGAAAATAATCGCCCCATAACGTAGCGTAAAGCTGTTCGCAGCCATCCAGCCCAATTTCCAGACCGTCATGCCTGGTGTATTCCTTTGGTTTACTGGACAGCACAACTTCGCAAACAGTGTTTCCATCATAGTAAATCCCGTAAGCCCGTCGTTCATCGTAAATGATCCAGGGCTGATCGGCGTATCGGTTACTGAAATGTTGGCAAATCAGGGGCAGTACGTTGAAATCAGGATTTACGGTGGCCATAAACAGACCGTTCTGGTGTTTTTTGAAGCGCACGAACGCTTCCATCCGATGCTTTTCCCGATGCACTTTCTGGGCAGCCTGCGTCATAGCCAGCACATCCGCGTTCCCGTAATTTTCGGAATAGCCACCGGGATGACAAAAAACGTATTGCGCAAAATTGAACAGATGCTGGTAAACGGCAGGATCTTCGGATAGAAAGGCTTTATAAAAACGCTGTTGTTCCTCCCCGACCAGTTTCTTTTTAAGGCCCAGCCATACGCGTTTTGCTTTACCAGGATCGGTGACGATACGTACTGACGTACTAAAAAAAGCGGGTTCAAACCGTTTTCCTTCCGTCAATCTTACCACGCTCTGTTTCCGCACAAAGGAGTCAAAAATAGCGGTTAACAGACCATGAAAACTGCCATCGAAGGTGTAGACAACCATCAGAATAAACTCAATTGCTGGTGCTGGTTCATACGATATTTGCTCTGACTGCTTCGTAAAATAATCCGTTTAATCGTCTCAGGATCATTCTCATTAAGCCGAAATGGCGTATCGACACAGCGAATAAAATGCTGAGCCTTGTTATACGCTATACCAATCTTTTTCAGCTGATCGATACGCAGTTTGCCAAACCGCCGGGCGGCCACTATTTTCTGCGCCGAACCGATACCGATACCGGGTACACGTACAATTAGCCGATAGTCGGCCGTATTGACATCAACCGGAAACAGATGTACATTCCGTAGCGCCCAACTCAACTTGGGGTCAATGTCGAGATCGAGATGCGGATGCGTCTCGTTCAGAATTTCCGCTACCTCGAAGCCATAAAAACGCATCAGCCAGTCTGTCTGATACAGCCGGTTTTCCCGGATTAACGGTGGGGCTGTACCGATGGCAGGCATTCGGGCGTCGGTACTGATGGGAATGTACCCGCTATAGTACACCCGTTTCAGCGTAAACGCTTTGTAATACTGATCCGCCGTTTGCATAATTTCCTGGTCAGTTTCCGCCGTCGCACCAATAACCAGTTGTGTGCTTTGCCCGGCCGGAACAAACCGGGGTGTGCTTTTGATAAGTTTCCGTTCATCGGCAAACTGAATAGACTTCGCCCGGATTATGCCCAGTTCCCGCTGCACCTCCGCATGCGATTTATCGGGAGCCAGTAGCTTGAGTCCTGTCTCGGTTGGCATTTCCAGATTGATACTCATCCGGTCGGCGTATAAACCGGCTTCCGTCACCATCTCCTCACTGGCACCCGGAATCGTCTTCAGGTGGATGTACCCATGAAAGTTTTCTTCCAGCCGCAGTTTCTTCACGATACGCAGCATCCGCTCCATTGTATAGTCGGCATCCTTGAAAATCCCCGAACTGAGAAACAGCCCCTCAATGTAGTTCCTGCGGTAAAAATTCATGGTCAGCGCCACAACCTCCTCCACGGTGAAGGCCGCCCGTTTGATATCATTACTGGAGCGCGAGACGCAGAACGCACAATCGTAGATGCAGTAGTTCGTGAGCAATATTTTCAGCAACGACACACAGCGACCGTCTTCCGTATAGCTATGACAAATTCCGGAACCCGTGTCGCCAAGTCCTTTTCCATCGTTTTTTCGATTGCTTCCACTCGATGAACAGGATACGTCATATTTGGCAGCATCGGCCAGAATCCTTAGCTTCTCCCTTAATCGGTCTTCCATCCTATTCAATTAGCTTATTTACTAGAACATTTAGTATTGTCCTTTAAGACAAGGTTCAAACCTAGACTTTATTTCGCCACTAACATACAACTAAAACAGTTTATGTTTTTCTTTTTATATAGTAAAAAAATTAGTTAGAAGTACTTCAAGAGTTAACTATATTTCATTGCAACTGTGTCTACCAAACACCATTCACGTTTATCGAGTCTTTTACACTTTGCTCTATGATTCATTATACACACCCTAGTCGAATCCTCGTCGCCCTCGACTGTATTATCTTCGGTTTCGACGGGGAGGAGATCAAATTGCTGCTCATCAAGCGCAACTTCGAGCCGGAATTTGGCAAGTGGTCATTAATGGGTGGGTTTCTAAACGACAACGAAGACCTGGAGGCTGCCGCCCAACGAATCCTGTTTGACTTGACCGGGATGACCAATACGTACCTCGAACAACTACAAACGTTTGGTGCCATAAGTCGCGACCCCGTCGAACGTACTATTTCAGTGGTTTATTATGCGCTGGTCAATATTCAGGATCAGGATGTGAACGCCATCCGCTCCCACAATGCCTCGTGGATTAATCTGAGCAACAAACCCAGTCTGATTTTCGATCACAACGCCATGGTTGAGCAAGCCATGCATCGGTTACGCTATAAAGCGGCCCTTCACGCGATAGGATTTGAGCTGATGCCCGAAAAATTTACAATTCCGCAGCTTCAAAAGGTGTATGAAGCCATTTTTAAAACACCCCTGGACCGCCGAAACTTCAGCCGAAAAATTTTATCGACCGACTTATTAATTGGCACGGGTGAAAAGGATACCAACTCCGTTACAAAGAAAGGACAGCTATATCGCCTGAACACCGAAAAGTATCAACAGTATCTTACGGACTATGTCAGCTTTTTCCCTGAACTGACACTGGCTTAATCAATTGAAAATCAACACTGAAAACCCATAAGATCCTGAAAATCTTATAGATTAAAAAAATTATTACTATTTCTCATGGAAATAACACAATGGCGCTGTAATATTGTGTCAATAAGACACTATCCTAAAAAGAATCACTTTCTACGTAACGCTGAACTTTCATCAGATATAACTTCCGATCAGGGAAGCACCCTTACCCCATGAAAAACCAATATGTAATCGGTGTGGATTTCGGTAGCGATTCTGTCAGGGCGCTGGTTGTTGATGCCCAGACGGGACAAGCCGTTGGCACGCACGTACACGAATACACCCGATGGAAACAAGGCCTTTACTGCGACCCGGCTACGTCGCAATTTCGCCAGCACCCGCTCGATTATCTCGAAGGGCTGGAAGCAACGATCAACGGAGCGTTAGCGCAAGCCCCCGCCGACGTTCGGCAGCAGGTCGTTGGCATTTCGATTGATACGACAGGGTCGACGCCCGGACCAGTCGATGAAACGGGCCTGCCGCTGGCACTACGTCCCGATTTCGCCGAGAATCCGAATGGGATGTTTATTCTCTGGAAAGATCATACGGCTAACGCCGAAGCGGAGGAAATCAACCGACTGGCGCATCACTGGGATGTCGATTATACGAAATACGTAGGAGGAATTTATTCGTCGGAGTGGTTCTGGGCCAAGATGTTACGGACGCTACGTGTCGATGAAGCCGTTCGGGAACACGCCTTTTCCTGGGTCGAACATTGCGACTGGATTTCGGCAGTACTTACCGGTAACACCAACCCGCTGACGCTACGTCGGTCGCGCTGCGCGGCTGGACACAAAGCCCTGTGGCACAGTGAGTTCGACGGCTTACCATCCGATGATTTTTTAACAAAACTTGACCCGCTACTAAGTGGACTACGTGATCGACTATTCACCGATACCTACACCGCCGATCAATCGATGGGCACTCTTTCGGCCGAATGGGCGGAGAAATTAGGGCTTTCTACCAATGTCGTAATCGGAGTTGGCGCATTCGATGCACACATGGGTGCCATTGGTGCCGAAATCGAGCCGTATGCCTTCGTGCGTATCATCGGTACGTCTACCTGCGACATTCTAATGGCGCCCAACAAGGAAATTGGCCATCGGCTCATTCGGGGAATCTGCGGGCAGGTGGACGGGTCGGTAGCGCCGGGCATGCTTGGACTGGAAGCCGGCCAATCCGCTTTTGGTGACGTCTATGCCTGGTTTGCTGGTTTGATAGTCAACCCGGTACGTGAATTACTGGGCAACGAAGCGGCCGATACGTTGAGCCGTCAGCTTATCCCGCATTTGTCGAATCAGGCAGCTAAGTTACCCGTTACGGAGAAGGACATAATCGCGCTCGACTGGATCAACGGCCGCCGGACACCCGACGCTAATCACACGCTTAAGGCAGCGATTGCCGGGCTAAACCTTGGTTCGGATTCAGCCAAAATCTTCAAAGCGTTGGTGGAGGCTACGGCCTTCGGATCCCGCAGTATCGTGGACCGATTTATTGAGGAAGGCGTCCCCATCAAAAAAGTGATTGCCATTGGAGGTGTCGCAAAAAAGTCGCCGTTTGTGATGCAAACCCTCGCCGACGTATTGAACAAACCCATACAAGTGGCCAGCGCTGATCAGGCGTGTGCATTGGGTGCAGCCATGTGCGCGGCCGTTGCAGCTGGCATCCATCCAACCATGGAAGCTGCCCAGAAAGCGATGGGCTCGGGCTTCGATGCAGAATATTACCCTCGTCCAGCACAGGCTGCGACCTACGAAACGCTCTACCAAAAATACTTGACGCTGGGCGAATTTATTGAAAACAAACAAGTTAACAGTTCCCAATTTGCAACGCAGCATGCTTGATCTGAAACAATTTGAAGTCTGGTTTGTCACCGGCAGCCAACACCTGTACGGCGAAGAAACGCTGAAACAAGTCGATGCCCACTCGCTTATAATTGCCGAATTTCTGGGTAATGCTCCACAGGTTCCCGTACGGGTCGTTTTCAAACCCGTCGTGAAGACACCCGACGAAATTTACGCCATTTGTCAGGAAGCCAACGTAGCACCGAATTGTGTGGGCATTATCACCTGGATGCACACCTTTTCGCCCGCCAAAATGTGGATTCGGGGGCTGACCGCACTGAAAAAGCCATTGCTTCACCTCCATACGCAATTTAACCGCGACATTCCCTGGGGCGAAATTGACATGGATTTCATGAACCTCAATCAGTCGGCCCACGGCGACCGGGAATTTGGGTTCATGATGTCGCGCATGCGTCTGAACCGAAAAGTGGTGGTTGGTTTCTGGCAGCAGCCTGATGTCATTGCAAAAATTGCTTCATGGACACGGGTGGCCGTAGCTGCCTATGAGTTAAAGACCATGAAAGTCGTGCGTTTTGGCGATAACATGCGGCAGGTGGCTGTAACCGATGGCGACAAAGTGGCCGCTGAAATGACGTTCGGCATGTCGGTAAACACGCACGGCATTGGCGATCTGGTGGCAGTCATCAATCAGGTGACAGATGCGGAGGTCGACCAATTAGTGACCGAATATGCTGACAGTTACACACTTATGGCATCGCTATTAAAAGGCGGGGCACAACACAGTTCGTTACGTGACGCGGCAAAAATTGAAATCGGGCTACGGGCATTTTTGAAAGACGGTAACTTCTCTGCCTATACCGATACGTTCGAAGATCTACACGGCATGACGCAATTGCCCGGTATTCCGTCGCAACGCCTGATGGCCGACGGCTACGGTTTCGGGGGTGAAGGCGACTGGAAAACGTCGGCGATGGTACGGACTCTGAAAGTGATGGCGGCTGGTTTGCCCGGCGGCAACTCATTCATGGAAGATTATACGTATCACTTTGATCCGGCTAACCCGCTGGTGCTGGGATCACACATGCTCGAAATCTGCCCATCCATTGCCGTTGGTAAGCCGTCGTGCGAAATTCATCCATTAGGTATTGGCGGCAAAGCCGATCCTGTTCGGCTGGTGTTCAATGCACCCGCCGGGCCAGCCATTAACGTATCACTCATCGACATGGGTAACCGGTTCCGGCTGTTGGTCAACGAAGTAGAAGCGGTAGACGTCCCTGAAGCGTTGCCCAAACTACCTGTGGCCCGTGCCATCTGGAAACCCCTCCCCGACATGCAAACGGGCTGCGCTGCCTGGATTCTGGCCGGAGGGGCGCACCATACCGTTTACAGCCAAAACCTGACAACGGAATACATGGAAGATTTCGCCGATATTTTCGGGGTTGAACTGGTCGTCATTGACCGGGATACCAAACTGCGTCAACTGAAAAACGAACTCCGCTGGAGCGAAGCGGCCTACCGGTCGTATTGATATTATTTGATCGCCGGATTAAAACCCGGCGCAATGCAACAATGTGGTTCACTTGCGCGGGGTTTAAACCCGGCGATCAATTAATTAGTACCCCAAACCTTTCCTATGAAAAAACAACTAACAACCCTTGCGTTTGCCTGCCTGACGCTCATTGCTTCCGCGCAGAACAAAGTAACGCTCAACGCCGATGAAGGAAAAACCGTCATTAGCCGCCATATCTACGGTCACTTTGCCGAACACCTGGGCCGATGCATCTACGAAGGATTTTATGTGGGTGAAAACAACACCAAAATCCCGAACAAAAACGGGGTACGTCTGGACGTAGTAAACGCGCTGAAAAAACTCAAGATTCCGAATTTACGCTGGCCGGGCGGTTGTTTCGCCGATACATACCACTGGAAAGATGGGATCGGGCCAAAAGCAAAACGGCCAAAAATTGTAAATACATGGTGGGGTGGTGTTACGGAAGACAACAGCTTCGGTACGCACGACTTCCTGAATATGTGCGAGTTATTAGGTACAGAACCGTATCTGGCGGGCAATGTAGGGAGTGGAACGGTGCAGGATCTGAGCGAGTGGGTGCAATACGTCAACTTCGAGAAGAACAGCCCGATGTCAAACTTACGGCAGCAGAATGGTCGCGAGAAACCGTGGAATGTACGGTTCTGGGGCGTAGGCAACGAAGCCTGGGGATGCGGAGGGAACATGAAACCCGATTACTACGCCAACATTTACCGACAATATAGTACGTTCATGAACTCACAAGTGGGCACTGAAAAGATTTTTCGGATTGCCTCGGGCGCCAGTGACGACGATTACAACTGGACCGAAACGCTCATGAAAAATATTCCGGTGAACATGCTCGAAGGGCTGGCGATGCACCATTATTCGGTGTTTAGCTGGGACGCTGGCAAAAAAGGATCGGCCACTAATTTCACCGAAAGCGAGTATGCCCGAACCCTGAAAGAAGCGTATAAGATGGACGAGATGATTCAAAAACACTCGGCCGTTATGGACAAGTATGATGCGCAGAAAAAGGTAGCCCTGATTGTAGACGAATGGGGTGCGTGGTACAACGTAGAGCCCGGCACAAATCCTGGGTTTTTGTACCAGCAAAACACCATGCGCGATGCTATGCTGGCCGGTATGACGCTCAACATTTTCCACAAACACGCCGAGCGGGTACGCATGGCTAATCTGGCGCAGGCGATCAACGTATTGCAGGCGGTGATTCTGACCGATAAAGAGAAATTACTGCTCACGCCAACCTACCATGTACTGGAAATGTACAATGTGCACCAGGACGCTACGTTGATTCCTATTGATGTAAAATCAGACGATTATACCGTTGGCGATACGAAACTACCGGCCATTTCGGTATCAGCATCGCGCGATAAAGCGGGTAAAGTTCACATCTCTCTCGTGAACATCGACGCCAACAAACCGCAGGAAATTTCGGTCAATCTAAAAGGGATCAAAGCGTCGGGCGTAACGGGCCGGATATTGGCATCGGCCAAAATGCAGGACCACAATACGTTCGATAACCCGAATAAAATCAAGCCCGCACCTTTTACCGGAGCCAAACTAAACGGCGACAACCTGACCGTTACGTTGCCGCCCGTGTCGGTGGTAGTTCTGGAAATGTAATTCACTCATTAAGCCATGTACACGACCTTAAAAGAAGAATGTTTCGAGGCCAATATGCAGCTCCCCAAACTGGGATTGGTGCTATTCACGTTTGGCAATGTCAGCGCGGTTGATCGGGAACGTAGCGTGTTTGCCATTAAGCCCAGCGGTGTGCCGTATGAAAAATTAACGGTCGACGACATCGTGATCTGCGATTATGATGCCCAGATTGTTGAAGGAAAAATGCGGCCGTCGTCGGATACCAAAACCCACGCGTCGCTCTATAAAACCTGGGATTCGATTGGTGGCATCGTGCACACACATAGCACCTACGCCGTGGCCTGGGCGCAAGCCGGGCTCGACATTCCTATTTTCGGAACGACCCACGCCGACCATACGCATCAGGACATTCCCTGTGCCCCTGCCCTCACAGATGAGATGATCGAGGGGGATTACGAATACGAAACCGGTAACCAGATTTTCAACGTCTTTGCCGAGAAAGGTTTGTCGTACAAGGAAATGGAAATGGTCCTTCTGCAAAACCACGGGCCGTTTACCTGGGGTAAAGACGCCGAAAAAGCCGTTTATAACGCGGCCGTACTCGAAGAAGTAGCCCGTATGGCCTATCTAACGCTCCAGATCAACCCCAATACACCCCGCATTAAAGACTCGTTACGCCTGAAACATTACGAGCGCAAACACGGTGTCAACGCCTACTACGGCCAGGGTTGTTAAGTCGGTTTTTTGTCTACAGCCGTACCATGGTTCAGAACCGTGGCACGGCTGTAGACAAAAACTGTAAGTATTAATGGGGTACCATATCCTTTTCCTGTACGTGTCTGCGTAGGTACGATCTTAACACGAAAACACGTTTACTTACTCTCTCCCCAAAACCCGCATTCGTTCATGAAATTATTCCCTCAACTACTATCTCTGGCTCTTTTAACGGGCGCATTAACTATGAATTCCTGCTCCTCCAAGAAAGACGATAAAGATACCAGCGAGCAAAAACCGGGCATCGAAAAAACGGCATATGGCAAACTACCCGACGGACAAACGGCAGACCTGTTCACGCTACGTAACGCAGTTGGCATGACGGCCCAAATCACCAACTACGGCGGCATTATCGTGTCGCTGACAGCGCCCGACAAGAATGGCAAATTTGAAGACGTTACGTTGGGCCAGGATTCGCTGTCGAGCTATGTGAAGAACAACCCGTATTTCGGAGCGCTGATTGGTCGATACGGCAATCGGATTGCCAAAGGGAAATTCACGCTGGATGGAAAAACCTATACCCTTTTCGTCAATAACTTTGGCAATCACCTGCACGGTGGCAAAGTGGGTTTCGATAAAGTACTCTGGACCGCTACGCCCGTTGACGGCGACGAACCCGCGCTTAAGCTCAAATACACATCGAAAGATGGCGAAGAAGGGTATCCCGGCAATCTGTCGGTTGAAGTAACGTATACCCTGCAAAAAGACAATGCGCTGAAGCTTGATTATCAGGCTACAACCGATAAGCCAACCGTCGTTAACCTGACGAATCACACGTATTTCAACCTGACAGGTGGCGCCAAACGCGACATCCTCGACCACGTTGTATCGCTCAACGCTGACAAACTCATACCGGTTGACAAAACCCTGATTCCAACCGGCAAATTGCAGGACGTAGCCAATACACCTTTCGATTTCACGAACCCAACCGTTGTTGGTAAGCGCATCAACGACTCAACCGATACCCAGATTAAATACGGTGGTGGCTACGATCATGGCTGGGTCCTGAATGGTCCTGCCGACTCGCTGAAACTGGCCGCTACGGTCTACGAACCCACCAGTGGCCGCCTGATGGAAGTTCGCACAACCCAACCTGCGATCCAGTTTTACACGGGCAATTTTTTGGATGGTACAGTTGTTGGCCGCGAAGGGTTCCCCTACAAAAAACGGTACGCGCTCTGCCTGGAAACGGAACATTACCCCGATTCACCAAACCACCCGACGTTTCCAACGACAACACTACGTCCTGGCGAAACCTACAAAACCACAACGATCTATCAGTTCTCGACTAAAAAAGAGTAACGTATCTTAATTAACTTTTACGCATAACCCCCAACCCCCTGAAGGGGGCTTTGCTCGACTATTCGCAGCTAAAGCCCCCTTCAGGGGGTTGGGGATTATGCGTAAAAGCTACAGAAAACAATCTTTTTAAATAGATTCCACATATCATAATTTAAATGACGCTAACTTATTTGAAGACCTTGCCTTCACATTCAAAAGGGAACGCCAGAACGGTGTCTTTTTTGTGGACATAGAACACAAGTTCATTCTTACGCTTAATCACCGTATCACCTATGGCAATGTGCTCCGTAAATAGAGGATACCAGCTGCCCAGATCAGAATACGTATTCTGGGTTCCATCAGTGGCATTCGTACCCGAGATACTGAACCAATGCCACTTGAAGTCTCGTGACACTACTTTGATGGCGCATTCCCTGGGTCGGTAATTGTCGGCATCTCTTTCGCAATTATTCCCTCCGCACCCCGAAGTTAACCCTATAAGTGTAAAAGCTGCGAGCATTCGCTTCATTGTCTCTGATCTGATACGTGTTTATGCCTAGCTTTTTTCAACTTCACGTCCTACAGATTAACCCGGTAGGATCTTTCGCAAAGCAGTTTTTTTATGAGGGTGCAAATTACAGATACGACCTTCTGGAAAGCTTAAAAGCTCATAAAACATCCGATTATTTCAGCCGGTAATTAATGCCAATACTGGTCTGCCAGCGGTTATAATCGGGCGTCAGGTAAGACGTTGGTAGCCAGCTCCGCTCAGCAATGGCTTCGATTGACCAGCGTTTGCCTAATCGGTAATGAACCCCTACTCCCGCGTTTGTCTGCCAGTTGCTATTGGGTATATTTTTTAAAGACGCGTCAACATCCGTAGGGTCCCATTTGTGGTATTTGCTTTGTCCATAAACCGTCCCCGCCTGAGCGAACACCGCAAACCGTTTGCCTCTCACAAAATAAAATCGGGTCGACACCCCTCCACCTACGTACGTTAGATCGTAAACCGAATTTGCCTTAAGCAGGCGTCCCTCCGCAGCAATAGACCAGCCATCTGTGAGGAAATACTGGATGCGCGGTGACAGATACCGGGTCGTTGGATAATTACCCCGATAGCCCTGTCCAACGTTCATCCCTACGTTAACATGTCCCTTCCCTAATAAGTCCTGTTGCTTGTTTTTGATCAACGTTTGCGCGACTCCACCCAAGGGTAATGCCAGGCCTGCCAGTATTAAATATCGTTTCATAGTAAACACCGTTTGTTTACCAGTGAGATACGTAGTAGACGAGCCCGGTTGTAAAGGGTCAGGTTTTTTAAGGCTTTTTAACGTCTAACCGATCAACGATACGCTGATAAAAATCAATAGACAGACGACGCGGGGATATGCTCTGCTTTGGAAAAGGCATTCTGATAGCCCGCCTTAATTTTCGGCAGTTCAGCGTTTTTGCCTTGCAAACTAAGTGCTTTATGAAGACCCACCAAAGACCAGCCATTCCCCGGATGATGAACCAAATCCTCACGATACACCGCTTCGGCTTCGTTTAACTTATTCATTTTAAGCAAGTAAGCGCCTAGAAACTGCCTGGCGGGCAAGGGCCAGTCACTCGGCTCGGTATAAATCAGTTGATCTTCAATGAGGATCGCCTTATGAAGACTTGCCACGGCCTGCTCCTGTTTTTTTTCAGCAAAAAGGATGGAAGCATCCAGAATATGATCGGCAATGCGAGCCACGGGCAGCGGAGCATTGAACGGAATCCGTCGCTTTTCAAGAATGGGGTCCTTCAATCGTTCGGCGAGCAGTTGCCGCTGTTGTTGGGCTTCCGCCAGTTTTCCAGTAGCGACAAGCGCCATGCCGCGTGAAAAATGATCCAGCAGCATGGCATAGCCCCAGTTTTCAGATGGTTTCTCTGAGGTCAAGATTTCATTCCATTTACCCAGCCTGACCAGCGTCAGCGATGGGAGCATATAGAGGTATTGATCGTAGGGATTCGCGGCTACCGGAGCGACGGATTTACGGCAGCGCAGGGCGTCTTTCAGGCCCGTTTGATACATGCCACCGGTCAGGGCGCAATACGTCTGTACCGCAAAATAATGGGGCGAATGCTTCACCAGACCAAGGCTTGCTACCAGTGAATCATAGTGTACAAGGTTTTCATCCGCCTTGTCATTAACGAGTACTCCCTGTTCGAAAAGCCCATTCCGCTGGTACTCATGACTCGCCATGTGGACCATATGCCCGACGCCCGGAAGCTGTGTTTTGAGCTTATCAGCATTGGCTAAAGCCACTTCCGGATGGCGGGACGCTTCGGTAAGGTGGATCTGATAATGCAAAGCCGCCGGATGATTCGGGTTCTGCTTCAGTACGTTCCCGGTGAGGTCTACGACTTCCTGAGTCCAGGCTTTCGGTGTACCATCAGGCGTCCAGAAATCCCAGGCGTGCAGTAGCATGATCGCATCCACATAAAGCATTTTAATATCCGGATCGTCAAATTCAGTCAGCAATTGCCTGGTGGCGGTAGCATAATCCTGATTGAGTTTTTTCCGTTCTGCATCCGCAGGATCGGCAGAGTATCGGGCGTTCATCACCTGAATCAGCCTTTTTTCTTTCGGACTAGCGGTAGCGGACAGGTCATTCATGCGTGCCAGCACAGCACTCATACCCGGAGGAACCGTGTACAAATGAGCCGCATTATAGAAAGGTCCGCCCGCCAAAGCCTGCCCCCACCAGGCCATCGGGCAAGTTGGATCAAGGCGAGCCGCTTCTTTGAACGAAGCCATAGCTTCCTTCGTATGGTAGCTGTAATACATGGTCAGGCCCTGATCAAAATAAAACTGAGCACTGTCGCTAGTCGTAGAAATCTTATAGGAATGGTTACCCCAGCCCGGCAAGGGAATCATAAACTTCCCGTTTCCCATTTGATCAACACGGCCATCCCATCCAGATCCGCAAAGAGGTATGATGCCCTCTCTCCTTTCCAAAACTGGACTAATTGCTGAATTGAATCCCGAGAATATCGCAAGGAGGGCAGCTACTGACGTTAGATGGAAAACGTTTCGACGCTTCATAATGATCTGGTTGTATGAGTACTGTCCTGAGAATAGCCCTGATCTCTCCACGGCATGACCCGAGCATGCACCTAAGATATAAACCGGCCTTGGGAAAGCGGCCATATTTTTAGTAAATGGACGAGCAGTCACGTTGGTAGTCAGGAAAATCTGTTTTTAAACAGCTTCTTTATAATCGAACCTACTAACCAAAGTCCCTTAAAGCCAACATGCGTTTTTAAAGGACTGACAACCGGTTCAAAAAATGGAACGGGGTGACAGGTTTAAACCTGTCACCCCGTTCCATTTTTGCTTAAAAAGCCCACTACATCACTTTTTAGTAGTTAATATAATTGGGCCATCTGGGTATTGAATATCAACGTTATCTTCTGCGGTAATGAAAATATCGGTCGGTTCATCCGTGGCGGTTGCACTTAAACTAGCTTTAAGCAACTTGGAAGCGGGCATGATCTGACCTAACTTTTTGGTTCGACTCTCGCGGGATTCCATCCAGACTAAGTAGGTGGTTTTGGCAGGCGTAAGTTTCTGAGGTTCAGCCAGATTTATCACATTTACATCAATGATGTAATTCTTGTTTTTATCCTTTTTCACTTTTACCTCCCCCGTCGCAGACGGAACGATAGTAGACGTAGTGAACGTCATTTTCGGCGTACACGAACTTACCGACAAGGTTATCAAAAGCGCAATGGCTACAAAATTGATCGTTTTCATCTGTTCAAAAATTCAGTTAGTAACTAAACCGATGTAGTTGTAAAGATGTTTGCCCGCCTTCTTTCTATCCGTTAAACAACTAACAAGGTCTGGCGCGCGAAAACGAGGAATTTCACTTTACCCGATTTTACCTCCTTCTGATTCCAGTAAGGCCTTTGTTCGACGTATACCTTCCACTTCGTCCATGCCTTCGCCCTCAAATTCGACACCAATATAGCCCTTGAAACCTGTTGCTTTTACCAGTTTTAACATTCGCCCATAATCGATCTTGGTTTCCTGTCCCTGTGCATTGAACCCGTAACTTTTTGCACTCACACCACCTTTGGCATAGGGCAGCATTTCGGCCACACCTTTGTAGCGATCATACAATTGGTCACATTTTTTTTCGCTACTGCCCCAATCATGCGACTGACAGAAATTGCCAAAATCGGGCAGCAAGCCACAGTTGGGTTTGTCAACGGCTTTGGCTACCGATGCCATCCAGCTACCGTCCGAAGAATGCCCACCGTGATTCTCTGCGACGACATTGATGCCCAACGAGCGAGTACGTTCGGCGAGTCGGCCCATACTCTCAATGGCTCGGTTACGTACTTCATCGGCAGCATCTTTGCTTTGCAGATTCACTCGAATGGTTTTACAACCTAAGAATTTAGCGGCTTCGGCCCAGGCATAATGTTTATCAATAGCAACGGCCCGTTTAGCAGCATTGGCGTCTACCAAATTCCCGGCGGTGTCAATCATCAACAGGTGATTCGTGACGCCCTCGTCTTTACTACGTTTGAGTAATTCTTTAAGGAAATCCGGTTCGTTTTTAACAAACTGATCTACGTATTCGACAGCCGTTATCCCAAAATCACGACGGGCTCTGACCGGGAAATCAAGCGTGGTCGTTTCCTTCTTAAGCAAGGCGCGATGTAATGACCACTGCGCTAGTGAAATACTAAAGAACAGGGGCTTCGGAGCCGCGATAACATCAAATGAAGGTAATAAGGGCAGAGCGGCCAAGGTGCCAAGCTGTCCTAAAAACTGGCGTCGCGTTGAATTCATTGTAGAATTAGTTACTATTTTTATCAGGTTGTTTTTTTGTCCCGCTGCATCAGCAGGACAAAATGCAATGGTGATCCTTTACTTTAGACTCAGCGTCGACTGCTTATACTTCGCCGTGCGGGCATCCTGGATAACGCCCTTCCAGTTCAGACCAAAACCAAAATCGTATGAATTTCTATCAGAATCAACGTAGCATTTCATGTCGCGCGGCACGTCTTCGGCCTGGGTTTCTACGGTTTTCATATCGGCGGGAAACTGCATGGGCAGCAAGGCCGATGGTTCATGCACACCCGTCAGGATGTCCATCAATGCCTGATCCTGTACGCCAAAGTGAGCCAGCACAGCGTTCGACTGGCTTTCAAACTCCCCGACAACCGTAGGGTTCGAAACCTGTATGGCCACAATCACGGGCTTGCCTTTCATCTGGGCAAACGTCTCTTTGACCATATCTAAATCACTAGTATTGATGGTTTTGGCCGTTTTTCCGTTATAAGTCCGGTTCGTAAATTTCTCCAACGGATCGCCCCCGGCAATGCTCGGATCACGAGTCCCCTGAGCGGTGTAGTCGCCATATTGCAGACTGACAGGAACGTAGCCAGTGCCACCCGCTTTCGCATCGGCAGTGCTGTAGCCACCACCCGAATCCGGACTTCGCATGAACACCAGCGCGTAATCGGCTTCGGCGGGATTGTCCGTTACAGTAAAAAACTTCTTTACGATCGCCAGATTGACAGGATACTCCCGTTTTTCGGGGATGTCCATGCCGAGGAAGTTGCGGCCCGCTGGCGTAAAGCGTTTGGGGATATAAACCGTTTTGCCCTTCGTGAGCGGCAAGGCTTTCGCTTTGTTTTTCAGCATCACGATGGACTCCAGCTGCGCCTGATACCCTTCCTTCATGAACTCAGCCGTTCCTACCGACTTCTGCGATACCTGCGGATCTAGATACGGGTTTTCAAACAGCCCAACCTGGAAGATGTTACGTAGCAAGCGCGTAGCCGACTGCTCAAACCGCGTCCGCATAAAGGCTTCCCCGTGTTCCTTAACGCCCATTTGATACGCATCTGTCACGGGCTTGGATTCGTTGTTGCCCCCAAACTGATCTACCCCATTCATCAGGATTTTGTAGTGCCGTTGCGCCACCGATAGCTTTTCGACACCCCACGATTTGCCCGTTAGAAATACGTCAACAGCGGTTTCGTCGGCGGTGATGAGCCAATCGGTGCAGACAACGCCATCGTATTTATATTTGGTACGTAGCAAATCGTTGATAATATATTTGTTGTAGCTGTTACCCACGTTTTCGTTGTATTTCTTGTCCTGATCGAACGAAATCGTGTAATAGGGCATCACGGCCGACGCCATGCCCGTTTTGCCTTTCAACTTAAACGCGCCATTCAGAAACGGCAGAAAGTGCGTCTGGAAATTCTTCCCCGGATACACAGCGTATTTGCCGTAGCCGTAGTGTGCATCGCGACCGCCTTCGCCCGAACCACCGCCCGGCCAGTGTTTCACCATTGCATTCACACTGTGATAGCCCCAGCCGCCCGTAATTTCATTGGCTCCGGTCGATGTTTGAAAACCGTCGATATAGGCGCGGGCCATGTCGGTAGCCAGTTTAGGGTCTTCACCGAACGTACCACTAACACGGTTCCAGCGCGGATCAGTGGCCAGATCGACCTGGGGAGAAAGGGCCGTAGCAATGCCCAGGGCACGATATTCTGTGGCCGCAATCTGACCAAAGCGTTGCACCAGGTCGGGATTGAACGTAGCGGCCAGCCCTAACGAGCCGGGCCACATGGAAATGGCACCGCCCGCCCCCGCATTAAATTCGGCATCAGCACGCGTGCCATGACGAGGGTCCGAACTGCTGTTTATGGGAATTCCTACACCAAGTCCTTCGACCAGTGCCTGTGCTTTGTTATTCCATTCGGCAGCCGCTTCGGGACTCTGCACGGATGTAATGAGTACATGCCGCAGGTTGTCTTTATTGAGAAACTCCTTCTGCTGATCCGACAGATCGGAGACGTTGGCCCCGCTCTGCGCGAAGATTTTCCCGCCATACGTACCCGCAAAAGGTCCGCCTGCCGCAGCCGGAATGGGTTGGTGTTTGCTGTAGAGCATCAGCCCGGCAATTTGGTCGACAGTTAATTTCGACGCCAGATCTTTAGCGCGCGCATCAACGGGCAATCGCCAGTCTTCGTACTTATCTAATTTCCCGTTCCTGTTCAGGTCTTTGAACGCCAACCCTTTGTCGGTCAGTAATTTTATGCCTGATGTTGGTGAATAGCCCAGCGTTTGACCACCCTTATTCGTGACCTTCGTCCAGGTGCCTACTTTGGTTTCAGCCCAGTTCTGGCCGAACGTAACGGATGCGGAGACCAAGCTCAGTACACCGATGTAGATAGTTCGTTTTCTCATAGTTATAGATTTAAATTGATAATTTTTTTTGTCATTCCTCCTGCGTTGGGATGACAAATTAACTCACTTCCCTACTCCGTAATAGTCCTCCCAGAAAGCGAGTTGCGACTTGGTTGGCAACGCTTTATGCTGAATCGTTTTGTCCAGAATCAATACATTCTCGGCAGCTGGTTTGTAGGCTGGCCAGTTTGGTAAATTTTTACCATTGGGGTTACCCGTCCGGGCAAAATTTACCCAGTAGGATGACATGGCCTCTGCTAATTGCTGATCAATGGGTTCCCACGGACGGTTTAACGTGTGCAGGTTGTTGTAGGCATACACAACTTCACCCGAGTGGAATGCGCCAAACTGGCTCTCAGGCGTGTTAGCAGGCAACTTCCGATTGAAGTTATACACGTAAACCGGCGATTTCCCTGTTTTAGTCTGCATTTTGGCCCACGTATAACCCTGAATTCCAAACGATTCGTCCCGGTTTATGTTTCCCTGCGCCTGAGCGGCTTGCTCGTCTGTCGCTGCCGGATAAATAGCCAGCAATGCGTCAGTCTTATCTCCAAACCGTTTTTTGACCTGCTCCCGAAAGGCATCCGCTTTCGCAGGTTGACCCATTGTTTTGTCGTCTTCGTTCCAGCCGACGATGAGCGATACGTCATTTTGCCTGCCTTTTTTGTAGATGTCATAGACGCTTTCGGGCATCACATAACCATCTATTATAGGCGCACTCAAGCCGCCCGTTGCTTTTTGGATTTCATCGGCGGACTTCGATCGAAGCTCGTCAAGTGAACTTGCATTCAGGGATTTAGCAAATGAAATACCCTGCTGTTCAGCGGCCTGCAAAGTCAATTTAGGCCGGTTAGGGTTAGACACAAAACTTCCGCCACTTTCAGCAATGGCGCGCTGGAAAAGTCCTTTTGCCAACGGCGACGCCGTCAGAAAATTAACGGCAAACGCCCCCGCCGACTGTCCGGCGATTGTTACGTTCGCGGGGTCGCCCCCCATGGCCGCTACGTTATTTTTAACCCATTTCAAGGCATCTATCATGTCCAGAAGAGCGTAATTTCCTGATGCCTTGTAACCGGACTCTTCTGTGAGTTCGGGGTGAGCCAGAAAGCCAAAAACGCCGACCCGGTAATTGATCGACACGAAAACAACGCCTTTTTTCGCCATTGCCTCGCCGTCATAGATTGGACAGGCGCTCCCTCCGCTCCGAAAACCACCCCCATAGATATACACCAATACAGGCCGTTTTTCGGTGGCACTTTTGGCACCCGTCCACACATTCAGATACAGGCAATCTTCGCTGATGGGCCCTTCAGGAATCAGAAACTCCGACGACCAGTACATAAACGGCGCGGGTTTGGCCTGCATCGGGCTTGGTCCAAAAGCTACACATTTTCGAACGTCATTCCATTTGGTAACGGGTTGTGGCGCTTTCCAGCGCAGATCGCCAACGGGCGGAGCCGCAAACGGAACTCCTTTGAAAATCCGAATGTCGCCCGCTTTATTGGTTGTTCCCTCAATCGGACCGTCTTCGGTATTGACACGTATCGATTGCCCGAACATCGAAACGGAAATAAGAGATAGTAACAGAATAAGTTGTTTCATAGGGAATTACGTTAATACTTTCTGTTCCGCCATCCGCAAAACGACCGGTCCGATCAGGCCAGAATCCAGCAGGGGCGAGTCTTTATTGTAATGCTTCCAGGTGGTGAACGTTACGCGTCCGTCGGCAGGTTTGGGCTTGCCCTCTTTATACCAGGCTGGCAATTCGACAATGGCGCCGTTACTCAGGCTGGCAAATCCACCGGCTCCCCCACCGG
The DNA here is from genome assembly GCF_054777855.1 of Spirosoma jeollabukense. NCBI lineage: Bacteria > Pseudomonadati > Bacteroidota > Cytophagia > Cytophagales > Cytophagaceae > Spirosoma > Spirosoma jeollabukense. The sequence goes on along the minus strand of NZ_BAAHAD010000002.1, from coordinate 977,372 downwards.
GCGTATACTTATCCGGATCAGGCAAATATTCGTCGCCAATCAGGCGGTTTGGCCACAGGTTCGTCACCTTGATCTCCAGTATATTGGTACCGGTTTTCACTACGTCGGTGATGTCAATCTGATAGGGTCGCTTCCAGAGTGTGCCAAGATCATTTCCATTTATCGTTACTACGGCAATGACTTCTACCCGGCCCAAATCCAGGAATAATCGTTTCCCGGTTGATCGGGTCGGAACGGTAAAGGTTTTAGTATAGGTAGCCGTACCCGAAAAATGCTTCACGCCATCCTGCGTATGGGTATTCAGCGGTATCAATTTAGGTAACGTAATACGTTCGGGAGCGCCCATATTGGGCGGAAAACTCACCTGCCAATCACCAGACAGTTCCGCGGGCTGATTAATCCCCGAAACGGCCAGCGCCGTATCCCGACCCGCTTGATCGCGCAGGGCATATTGACCATTCTGCCAGAAAAGCAACGCGGGTTTGCCATCTCCCGCCATTTCGACAACCGGCAACGTAGCGGTTGTCGGGCGTGCCTGCGTGGCCAATTGCTGAATCCGATCATCGCTCAGCACTTCGACAAGCAGTTGAGGTTCAGTCATATCACCGTTATAAAACGAAGCGCCATCGCTCAGGGAGGCCTGGCCTAAACCCGGATGCACAATGCTTGCTCCGCTTTTTCCAGCCTGAATGAGTTTGCCGTTTATATAAACTGCCGGAACCCCTTCTTTATACACCAACGCAACGTGACTCCATCCCGAAATCGGCGTCGGAGCACCCAGTTTGAAGACAGGTTTCCCGCTGGTACGTTCCCAGACCGCTACACCATTACGTCCCACGCAGAGGCCACAGGCCGCATGACCGGCCCCATACAATTCGACACCCGAAGGCGGGTAAATGGCGTAGTAATCCGTCCAGGGTTCTTTTACGTGTTCCAGAAACCCGTTGGGTGCCAGCATGACATTAAGCTCCGGCTTGACCCATAGGCTAATAGTAAAATTATTCGTTACGTCCTTGTATAGTTTTCGGGTCGGAACCGGAAAGGGTTTCGCACTCAGCAAGGTTTCGTTAGCGCGTACTACTGCCTGTAATCGCTTCGCCGGAGCCGGTGAGCGAAAGACTACGAACGCAGAACCAGCCGGTTCGAGCTGAATGGAAACCTGCGTTTGATTCGCCTGCGTATCGAAAATACGTAGCGGTGTTCGCTTGCCTGTATTGGCATCCCACAGTTCAGGCTGCCTGCCATTCACCCGGAATGAACAAACCAGTTTTTCGGCCGTCCGTCGCTGATTCGCCAGAAAGTAAACGTCCGTTCCTGCAATCTGCCGGTGGATGTACGTAACGGGCGCGTCGCCGGAACGAGACGTAATGGCAACATCTGGCTTAATGGCTAATGTAGTGAGGACGGTTTGAATCGATTGTCCCCAGAAAACACGGCCTTTCCCCGAGCGATTTTCCGTAACGGTTGTCCCGTTGATTGATCCCCAGATTTCAGCCGTAAGCTGCTGAAATTCCGTTTCGCCGACCGCTCGACCGCGAAGTCCCAATGAGGTTGTCGGTTTGGCTCCCACCAGCACCAGACCATTCTTCACAAAATCGCGCAGCTTACGTAACAGATCCAGGCTGATTGCTTTATGATCCTGAAGCACCAGCATCCGGTAACTCATGCCGTCGGGCAAGGTCAGGTTACCGTTGGAAATTTTGGCCCGTTTCATCAGCGTTTCGCCGTTGATCAGATCGTAATCGTAGCCCTCCCCCGGAGGTGCCGGGGTCAATTCCTCGGGCAACACCTTCGTATATTCATTGCCTTCTTCACCCGTAAAATACGCCAGATCAGCCACAAACAAACCCTGCTGCAACAGGCTTTGGCAACGCGCCAGGTAATCCAGCCACGCCCGGCCCTGATTCCACCAGGTCGTTGTGCGATCGAAATGAATGCCCCAGGGTCCCATCGTCATACCGGGCAGGGCGGTCGGATGCGGCTGGTGAGCGTAGCGGTGAAAGATAATTTTGTTCAATCCCTGGGTGAACATCTTGTCGCCCGTCGCTTTCATAGCAAACGGATATTCCTGCCAGCGCGACGATTCAGGCTCGCCGGTAAACGATTCCGCGCCAACAACCTGGGGGTTATCGGGTGTGCCGCCCCCCGCCTTCTGGCCGTTGATGTGCGCGATGGAAGCGGCCAGTTTGGTGGTTCGGCGCATGGTCCAGTTGTTCTGAAACAGCGACGACAGGCCATTCCAGAATTCGCCCATGTTCACGTCGACCCGTGCGCCAATCTGCATCTCTTCCATCGGCCCGCGGTCATAGGGTTCTGCGTAGGCAACGATATTCTGCTGATGGCACAATTCCCGAAACCGACCGTAGTAATTATCGGCCATCAGATCGGCCTGCACCCGACGGAAATCCCACAGGAATCGCTCCGTTGTGTCAATATTGCCCACAATCCGGCCGGTGAGCGCTGGCAGGTACGTCAGGAGTGAATAGCCCGAACGTTGCTGGAATTCCTGCGGGAGCTGGGCCGTCCAGTTCTGCATCCCGACTTCATAACTATCAATCAATAAACCAACTTTCCCTTTCCTGGCGAGTGGCCCCAACGTGGGCAGCAGGCTCTCCATCATCTTTTTGAAATGCGCGTCAATGGCCGACTGACTGTATTTATCGCATTCCAGCCCAACGCCCGTATCAGGTGCCGATCGATTCAGTTCGCCTTTTGGTGTATAGCCAATCCGCAGGATGGTCCAGTTTCCGGCGGGTGCCTTCCAATTCAGGACACCGTCGCTTCCCATCTGCTTACTGATATCGACAACCGATTCCAGCCTGATAGCGGCCTGCCCAGCCACCGCTTTGGACTCGCTAACGCCTATGACGCCAAACGCATTATTCGTTTTTCTGAGCCAATCATCCAGCCGCGCCGTTCCCGAAAAACGAACCTGCGAATAATGCCGGGCACCGGGTGACGAAATCCGAAAATACGTCGCTTTGGTCGCCGGGAATTCAAGCAGACTCAGTGACTCATCGGCACCACGTCCGGCACTACCTGTAGCTACCTTTCGAAATTGGATGCCATCGTCCGAGGCTTCGAGCGTGAGTGACGGACCACCCCCAAAGCCACCGCCACCCGAAGGGACGGCTCCCATCGGCTTGCTCAGAAAAGCCAGGGCGTGAGCCTCGTATGGTTGCCTGAATTCAAATTGCAGATACGCTGGTTTGCCATCCGCAGCCGGTTGCACCGCTACACCTTGTGAACCAGCCAGTTGCTCAACAGAAATAGCGTCGGCAGACCCGCTACTCGTCGCTTTACTGACCAGCGTTTGCAAGAGAGCTTCGCCGGGGAGGGACGGAAAAGCAATCACCGCTACGTCCCGATAATAGTCAAGTTTGGTCAGTGGTTTGGGTAACGTAACCGATACGTCTTTGCCGCCCGCAACGAAGGCTTCGCTCCAGGTCACCTGCTGCATCGCCATGTCGGGGGTAATCCACGGACCACCGCTCGACGACCAGCCGGGACAATTGTGCATGGTGAATTCCAGCCCCAATCGCTCGGCTTCTTTGATCGTATGCTGTTTCAGGCTGAGCCATTCCGGACTTAAATACACGACCGGGCCTTTCGGAATTCCCGTTCCGGCGTCGAAATTCTGGAACCCACCGAGGCCAATTTGCTTCATGGCTTCCAGATCGCGGGTAATCCCGTCGGCCGTTACGTTGCCATTCATCCAGTGCCACCAGCACTGCGCCCTCGCCGACATTGGCGGATTCGCAAACGCGTCTTCAAATGAGTCAGCCGCCCCGGATGCCAGGGCGGCTTGTTTCGATTTGACCTGAACGATGCCCGATGGCGTAATAACGGCGACTAAGCCAGTCGTGGCACTATTTTTCAGAAAGGTGCGTCTCTTCATCAATTAAGGCGTTACAACCCCATTTGCCTTCAATATCTTATTGAAAAATAAGACGTGAAAGGGCAGTGAATTTTCCCAATACTCCCAGGTATGACCGCCGGGATGCTCCGTATAATCGTGCGGTGTTTTATTGTAAACCAGCCGCCGATGCAGCTCCCGATTGGGTTCGATCAGAAAATCGTCAACACCACAATCGATGATGATTTTCAAGTCGTTGGCTTTTAATTTATCGACCATATTCACCACTGAATTGGCCGCGTATACGTCGGGCGTAGCACTAACGGGTCCCAGGATTCGCTCAAAAGGGGCGGCCACCTGTTTCTCAAATTCCGGCGCTATTTTCCAGTTTTTACGGTCCAGATCGACAGCTCCGCTCATGCTACCAGCCGCACAATATAAATCAGGATGGCGCGCCGAGAGATATAAAGCCCCGTGTCCGCCCATGCTAAGGCCGCTGATCACCCGGCCTTTCCGATCCCGGATGGTTCGGTACGTATTGTCAATCTTCTCGATAACTTCTTTGGTGATGTACGTCTCAAACTGGCTGTCTTTCTGAAACTGACTATCGATATAGCCGCTCAGGGGTTCCCCTTCCGGCGTCACAATGATCAGGTTGTACTGGTCTGACAGGTTTTGCAGCAGCATTTTGTCGGGCGTTTTAGAGATCCAGTCACTAAACCGACCACTGCCGCCGTGCAACAGATACAAAACAGGATAGGTTGTTTTGCCCTTACCGTACGAGTTTGGCGTAACGACAACTGCCTTCAGGTTTTTCTGCATCACTGCTGATGGAATATTCAGCGAATCGACTTTGGCGGCAAATGAAAAGGCAGGTAGGCAAATCAAGCAAAGGAAGCGTAAAAACCGAATTGGATTCATGGCTTATTGAATGAGTCAATTATTTAAAAAGCATCGGCACGTACTGGTTCAGGTACTGCCGCCAGTTGATCCAGGTATGGCCCCCCGCTGTTTCCTGATACTGGTATTTGATCTGGTGTTTGTCGAGCATTGCCAGCGTTTTTTTGTTGGCCTCCATCACAAAATCATCTTTGCCGATACTGACCCAGAAAAGCTTTTTGTTCTTGTTGAACGAAGGATCATTCAGCGCTTTGGCGTATTTCGTCTCGGCCTCATCAATTGTAGCGCCAAAGAAACCCGAACTGAACACGCCTACATAATCGAATAATTCGGGGCGTGTCAACGTAACGTCCAGCGTCTGAAAACCGCCCATCGACAGACCCGCCAATGCCCGGTTTTCACGGTTTGGCAACACGCGGTACGTCTTCTCAACGGTCGGCATGATCTCTTTCAGGAGTTCGCTGGAAAACAGATCCCGCATGCGGTTCATCATATTCGCATCGGGCATACCCGTTGACGGGGGCATGGGCATACTCCCGTTGGGCATAACAACAATCATAGGTTTGGCCTTTCCGGCCGCAATCAGATTGTCGAGAATAAAACCAGCCCGGCCTATACTATTCCAGCCAGAGTCATCATCACCACCGCCGTGCAGCAGATAAAAAACGGGGTATTTGGTATTGCCTTTTTCGTAACCGGGTGGGGTGTATACACGCATCCGGCGCTCCATGCCCAACGTATTGGATTGATACCAGACTTCCCGTACTTCACCATGAGGCACCGCCTTGTTGTCTTCAAAAGCGGTTTCGGCGCCGGGCACCACCATAACATTCTCAAGGCTACTGATTCCCTGTTTGATAACCGGATTCTTGGGGTCCATCGTCCGGACACCATCCACCATCAGCGTATAGGTATAATAATCGGGTTTGAGCGGCCCGGTTATTACGGACCACACGCCCTGATCATTTTTAGTGAGACTAAGCGGTTTAGCACCAGACATGAAATCACCACCCACCACGACCTCAGTGGCTTTGGGTGCATATAATTGAATCATGGCCCGCTTGTCGGCCAGCACTTTGGGGGACGTCAACGTATCATTGGGCGTTGGTGTCCGTTGGGGAGTTTGTGCCATTGTCAGCGACGAAGCCAGTGAGGCACAAAAGGCAAGGACAAGGCCACGTGGGTTGATTGATAGCATTTGTTTTTGGAGTTTCATTTGTACAAAAGGGTTAAGAACAAATAGGCAAAAACCTATAGCGTGTGTTTAAGTTAACCTTTTAGGATGTGGTTCGGCGAAGTTTTTAACTATGTTCAACACAGCCAACTCAAACACGCCTTACGGGTTTAACGTCATTTAGTACGCCATAAATTGGGCAGCAGTTTGTAATAGAGCAGATGCCGCCAGGTGCCCCAATCGTGCGCTCCGTCGCCACCGACGTAGTAATCGTGTTTGATGTTGTGTTTTTGCAGGGCTTCGTGCAAGGCCACAGCCCGTTTGCCAATGGTGGCTACTTCGCCGGTTCCCTGCCCAACCAGCAAGTAATCTACTTTCTGGTTGGCTGCAGGATCGTTCAGCAGTGCCGCGCTAACGGTTTCGGTTTCCAGGTCGCCCGCACTCAGGACGCCAAACGAGCTGAACAGATCCAGGTTCTTGAGCCCCACTAACTGCGTATGCCGTCCACCCATCGACAGACCCGCCAGTGCACGCCCTTTTCGGTCGGCCCGTGTGCTGTATGTCTTGTCCACAAAAGGGATAATCTGTTTTTTAAGCTCGTCCTCAAAAAGGGGAAATGTCTTTTCGGTATGTTTTGGATCGGTCCGGTGAACGACCTGATTATTCGGCATGGCAATCAGCATCGGCACCATTTTTCCTTCGGCAATGAGGTTATCCGCAATAAAATTCGCCCGACCATCGAGACTCCAGCCTGAAGCCAGTTCGCCACTGCCGCCCACCAGATACAGCACTGGGTATTTCTTTTTGGCTGAATAACCGGGGGGCGTATAAACGTACATTTCCCGTTCGCCATTCAGTACGTCAGAATGGTAGATATGGCGGGTTACGGCCCCGTGGGGGACGGGTTTGGCATCATAATAAGCGGGGCCATTTCCCTGAACCACTACGTTACTATAGCCCGGCTGATCGTTGAAACCCGTTAGCGTATTGTTAGGGTCGGGAACGGTTACGCCGTCGATGATGAATTTATAGACATAAATATCCGGCTTGACAGGCCCGACAGTCAGCGTCCAAAGACTGTCGGTATCTTTTCGAAAGGGAATTGGATCTTTTTTCGCCAGCGCCAGCAGAATGGGTCCACCAGTCAGCATCACCTGTTTGGCATCAGGCGCTTTGAGCCGGAAGGTAATTGTATGATCGTCGCCAACTTCGGGAGAAATAACGTTGGCTCCGAATGGCATCAGATTCTGCGTATTTTTCTGGGGATTCCAGTCCAGATTGACATGCGCTTGCTGAGCATGTGCCCCATATATTCCAGCCAGAAAAAGTACACTGAGCAGGGAGTTACTTCTAGTTGTGGTCATGAATTTACCTTTGCGTTAAAAGTACGCAAAGTTTCTAACCGTCAAAAGTACGCAACTACATTTCTTGTAAATTTTAATGACTAACTAGCACAATTTGACTTTTTCTTCACAATACTTATGTGGCCGTTTCGCTCGATCATCACTTTGTCTATTGCTTCAAATGTTGCTTCATTTCCATTAAGACGAACCGCTTCTTCCAGGTCCTGTTCACTGACGAGCATGGCTTTCATATTCGCCTGGTTAAGCCGACCCTCTTCGTAAAGTACCTTATTTTTTCCGCTGACGAGTCGGCTGACTACCGTACTGTGAAGGCACACGTAAGCCAGCAACCGATGCAGGACTACCAGGACTAAACAGGCACCCAACGTGCCGGTAAACGAAGAGGCTCCCACAACGCCCCGACTTAGAGTAGCCCCCAGTAACAGCGAAATAACCGTATCGAAGGGAGATTGTAGACCAAATGACCGCCGTCCGGCCAGACGGACCAGAACAATGGCTAACAGGAAGGCTACCCCTGCCCGATCAGCCATTTGCCAATCGGTTAAGTGGTCATCTTTATGCAGCAAATCGCCAAAAAGTTGGTTTATCATAACTTCGTCAGATCATATTTTTCAGTAGGCTTTAGAGAGTGTCTAAAAATATTCCTTTAGGTCTGTAAATCTCCTTTTCATCAGGCTGTTTCACCCCTAAATCCCCTAAAGGGGACTTTGCTCATCGTTAAACCAAGTCCCCTTTAGGGGATTTAGGGGTGAAACAGCTTAAAAACTAATTTTTAGACAGTCCCTTAGAGCTTTTATTTATAGCGATCCCGCCTGTCAGGTCACATGGCAGGTCTGCTTCTTAAACAATTAAATTAGGTACGTTAAACTGCTAATCTTCCTTCTTGTTGTACCTCAAATCCGTTTTCTCAGGTAATTTTTCACGGTCAAACAAATGATACCTTCAATAGTTTAGTGGCAAAATGAACTAGTAACTAAACCACATATAACTATGCCACGAGGAGATAAGTCAGCGTATACCGATAAACAAAAACGGCAGGCTGAACACATTGAAGAAGGTTACGAAGATCGGGGGGTACCTACGGAGGAAGCCGAGCGCAGAGCCTGGGCAACCGTCAATAAAGAGTCGGGCGGTGGCAAAAAGAGCGGCTCGGGCCGGGGCCATGCCGAAAATAAGGAACCAGCCCAGAAAGGAGGTCGCAAAGGTGGCGCTGCTTCGGCGTCGCGCACAGCGGAAGAACGGTCAGCCTCGGCCAAAAAAGCGGCTGCCACGCGCAAGAAAAATGCAGCGAGCGCTTAATAATCAGGCAGTTTATACGCTTTATATAAACCGGGCGGCACTTTAGGTGCCGCCCGGTTTATGTTTACAGTATCAAGCCGCTACGTCGTAGCATGGCTTTGGGCGACGGTTCGCGCCCCCGGAATTTCTTATAGAGTTCCATCGGTTTTTCGCTGCCACCTTTTTCCAGTACGTTCTTGCGGAAGCTTTCGGCAGCTGCCTTATTGTCCAGTCCCCCTTTTTCCTTGAAGAATTCGAAGGCATCGGCATCCAGCACTTCACTCCATTTATAGCTGTAATAACCAGCCGAGTAACCACCCGCAAAAATGTGCGAGAAAGCGGGGCTAATGGCAATACCCTCGACATGCGGGAATAAATTCGCCACCGAATCCACCCGACTTTCCACTTCCGTAATGGTTTCGCCGGTAGGTTTCTGACCGTGGTAGTACATATCTACCAGGCCCAACCGTAGTTGTCGTAAGTTGGCTAAGCCGGCCAGGAAGTTCTGACTGGCACGAATTTTCTCAATCAACTCATTGGGAATCACCTCGCCGGTTTGGTAATGTCTGGCGAAGAGTTTGAGTGCTTCGGGATCGTAGCACCAGTTTTCCATTACCTGCGATGGTAACTCAACGAAGTCGCGGGGAACGCTCGTACCCGACAAACTTTCGTATTGGCTATTGGCCAGCATCCCGTGCAACCCGTGGCCGAACTCATGAAACAACGTAGTGACTTCGTTGAAGGTCAGCAGCGACGGCTTGGTATCCGTCGGCCGGGTGAAGTTGCAGACGTTGACAATGTGCGGCCGGATATTCTCGCCATTTTCCACTTTTTGTCCCCGCACATCGTTCATCCACGCACCACTACGTTTGCCCGGACGCGGGAAATAGTCGCCGTAAAATACCGCCAGAAACTTACCATCCTTATCGAACACGTCGAAGGTTTTCACTTCTGGGTTATAGACCGGAATATCGGTACGTTCCTTAAAGGTGATCCCGTAGAGCTTGTTCGCTACGGTAAACGCACCATTCAGTACGTTATCGAGCTTGAAATACGGTTTCAGCGTTTCATCGTCGAGGTCGTATTTCTCCTTTTTCAGTTTCTCGGCATAATAGCTATAGTCCCAGTTCTGCAATTTATCTTCCGTAAATCCGTGGGCTTTGGCATAGGTGGTCAGTTCGGCCAGCTGGCGTTCGGCAGCCGGGCGGGCATACGTAACGAGTTCGTCCAGAAATCCCTGCACCTTATCTCTTGAACCAGCCATGCTTTCTTCCAGCACAAAATCGGCGTGGGTTTTGTAGCCCAGCAACTTGGCCCGTTCGTAGCGCAGGTTCACAATTTTCTGGATAATAGCCGAGTTGTCGTTCTTATCGCCGTGAAAACTGCGTCCGTTGTAGGCCAGGTACAGTTTTTTGCGCAACTCCCGGTTGTCGGCATACTGCATGAAGGGCATGTAGCTCGGCGCTTGCAGGGTGAACACATAGCCTTCTTTTCCTTTCTGGTTTGCGGTAGCTTTAGCGGCCTCAAGTACATAATCGGGCAGGCCGGTGAGTTCTTTTTCGTCCGTAACGACCATCGAATATTCGTTGGTTTCGTTCAGTACGTTCTCCCCAAATTGAAGCGAAAGCTGCGCGAGTTCTTTGTCGATGGCGCGCAGCCGTTCTTTGCCTTTATCGTCCAGATTGGCCCCGTTACGTGCGAAGTTTTTGTAATTTTTTTCAAGCAGCATTGCACTCTCGGGATCGAGATTCAGGCTGGCACGCTGATCGTAAACCGCTTTCACACGGGCAAACAGTTTCTCATTCAGCGTAATATCGTTACTAAATTCACTCAGCAAGGGTGACGCTGTTTTCACAATTTTTTGAAGTTCGGGCGATGTTTCGGCACTGTTCAGATTAAACAATACCGATGTCACCTTACCTAACAGATCACCTGAGCGTTCGAGGGCAACAATCGTGTTTTCGAACGTCGGTTTGGCCGGATTATTAACGATGATCTCTACGTCTTTGCGACCTTCCGCCAAGCCTTCTTTGAGGGCAGGCAGGTAATCCTCCTGTTTAATTTTGTCGAAAGGCGCCGTCTGGTGAGGTGTCGTATACGGCGTTAAGAATGGATTTTGGGTCATCTTGAGTGCTGGTGGCGATGGCTGGGCAATAGCCGTTGTTACGACTACCGCCAGTAAAACGCCGGTTTTCCTGATTTGTTGATGGCTTAACATACTGTCTTACAAAATGAGTTTCCTGGCAAACGATAAGACAAAGATAAGTCGATCAACGTAACGTTGCATAAACAGCCAGTGACCAGGGCAATTGGCAGGGGGATCTGGCTGATTAACAATAGAACACTGATTTTTATGATTGCTATGATTTTAACCTGATTCAAAACCCAAATCCTGGACCAGTAGCAACAGAAAACCATATTATTCAGGATTGCTTTCTAGCCCTGTAAGGCCTTAACAGCGTAGCGTCGGTAGAAATGTGCTACCAAAATGATTCTTGACGTGCCGTAGGTACATAACCAGTCGCGTACCTACGGCACGTCAAGGCGATGGGGTAAATGGATTTCCCCTACCGACGCTACGCTGTTAAGGCCCTACGGGCTAAAACAAACCTGTTACTAGTTGATCTAATCCTGAACTCACGTTATCGTACAAATCATGAAAAATCAACGTTCCACAACAAAAAAAGTCGACCAATATGATCGACTTTTTAACGACTTCCTTCCAGACTCAATACCTCAGTAACCGTAAGGGCCGTAACCCGACCCACCCCCGTATCCATTTCCACGACTCCGACCAGCCGTACGTTCATAAGGCCGCATTCTGGCAATCACCTGATCGCGTTGTTGTGGACCCAGTACGGCCATCATATCGAAAAATTGCCGTTGCCGAATTTGACGGAACGTATCGCGCTGCCGGGGATCACGCGGATTAAGCCCCTGCGTTTGCTGGGTATAGCGATCCCGAATCCGGCGAATTTCGCGCTCCTGCCGACGGCTTAGATTCAGCTCCCGATCCCACCACTCTAAATGACGGTCGAAGCTATAATCATCGTAATCGTAGTTGTAAGTAGGTTGGCCGTAGCCCGGGCCACCCTGCTGGTTGTAGCCAGGTTGATTATAGCCGGGTTGTTGAGGATAGGGCGAATTGGGATTACCGTACCGTTGTGCCAGCGTAGCCGTCGAGAGGAGAACAACCAACGTAGCGGCTGTCATCAATACTTTTTTCATGGTAGTAATTGTTTCAGGTTGTATTCGGCCTTTTGAACAACTTCCCACGAAATGGTTTAATTAATTCTCAAAATATATCTAAAAGTTCTAACACAGAGCGCACAGAGTAAAAAGGAGGAGGTACACAGAGGATTTCTTCTTCATCTCTGTGTACCTCCTCCTTTTTACTCTGTGCGCTCTGTGTTAGAAACGCTAATATTTGTATTCAGGCAATTCATGGTTGGTTTCCTGACGTAGTACCCGATCATACTTTGTCCGATCAAATTCACCTTCATTGTTGGCGATGAAGATGGTGGCGACGGTATTGCCAATGATGTTCGTGATCGATCGCGCTTCCGACATAAACCGATCAACGCCAAGCAGTAAGGCTAACCCTTCTACCGGAATAACCTTGATCGCGGTCATTGTGCTGGCCAGCACAATGAAGCCACTGCCCGTTACGCCCGCTGCGCCCTTGGACGTAATCATCAGAATGCCAATGATGGTCAGTTCCTGGCCGATTGTCAGGTCGACGCCGAATACCTGCGCCAGAAATATTGTAGCCATCACCAGGTAAATAGTTGTGCCATCAAGGTTAAATGAATAACCCGCCGGAACCACCAGCCCCACCACCGAACGGGAACAGCCCAGTGTTTCGAGCTTGTCCATAATCTGCGGCAACGCCGACTCCGACGAGGACGTACCAAGTACAATCAGTAGTTCTTCCTTTATAAATTTCAAAACTGCCCATAAGCTGATTTTGTAGTAGCGCATGAGCAGGTTCAGGATCACGAAAATGAACAGAAACATCGTTGCATACACCGTTCCCATCAGTTTGGCGAGTGGGAGTAACGTACTGAGTCCGAATTTACCAATGGTAAACGCCATCCCACCGAAAGCCCCTATAGGAGCCAGTACCATCACGACACCCAGAATATTGAAGAACACTTTCGACAAACGCTCGAAGGTCAGGATAAGCGATTTTCCGGCATCACCCATGCGCGTCAGGCCAACGCCGAAGAGGATTGAAAACACCAGTACCTGCAAAATATCACCATCGGCAAACGCCTTGACGGCATTGCTCGGAACGACGTGCATGAAAAATTCCGTCCAGTCCATCTCGGCCCCCTGCTCCGCATATTTGCTGATATCTCCGCCTTTCACGGCGGCCGTCTGCACACCGTCGCCGGGACGAATGACGTTGGCCAGGATAAGCCCGATGGCCAGCGCGCCCGTCGTCACAATTTCAAAATAGAGCAGCGCTTTCCCCCCTACCCGACCAACCTTTTTGAGGTCGCCCATATTGCTGATTCCCAGCACGATGGTCAGGAAAATGATGGGCGCAATGACCATCTTGATCAGGTTGATGAAGAGGTCGCCTAGCGGTTTGAGTTTCGCCGCGGTTTCGGGAAAGAAGTACCCGGTCAGAATACCAAGCGTAATGGCGATGAGTACGCGGACGGTGAGGTTGTTGAGGAAACGCACGTAGTTCGAAGGTTATGATACGCAGTATACGGTTTTCGCCCGAGAATCCAGCACATTCAGGCTGAAAACCGTATACCAGGTGATCCTCCTCCGGAAAACCAGTTTATACCCTGCTCAGATCATCGTCACAACCTGATGCTTGATCTCCCGAATCCGGTCGTTGAAATGCAGACTTGGAAAATCTATATGCGGAACGAGCGTTGCCTGTAGGAAACCCATGACAGTCTCATCATGCGGAATGCGCTTGCCCGTGAGTACGCTCACGTACTTAGACGTCACCCAGAGCACATTTTTGAGGTGTGTTTTCCCATCGTCGGTCATAATGTATTCGGTCACGGTGGTATCCTCGTTGAAGTAGATTAATCTCGACATGATACGTACCCATTCACTCACCTGAGCGGGTCGGACGTAGGCAATCTGGTGCTGATAAACGACCCAGCTTGTTTTCAGTTCATGGAATAGTTGCCCTGGATTGAAATCATAGAGCTTGGCAGCCTGATCTTCCCGGGCGTTAAAGTAATAGTCGAAGTATTTAGCATTGTTGAGGTGCTGCAACGGGTCGCAGTCCTGAAATCGAATAATCACCCGCGATTCGGTTTCGGTTGGGTAACTACGGTTGGGATCTCGTTTAAACATCTTTGAACCGGGATTTATTTGATTGAAATGATTTGTATGATCTTATCAAAAATTAGTGCAATAAAGTAGCGTACCTAGGAACTTACAGCAAGTATAATCCCGAAAATCATTTCAATCACAGGAATCCCGGTTTCAGACAATTTTCCCTCATCTTTACGTTAGTACAAAAAATCAATGGTTTAATCTAAAATAGAGGATTTATGAAACGCGTCCATTATCTGCTACCCTTATTTTTCCTGATCATTACGTTGACAGCCTTTGCACCCGCTGATGACTCTGAGGCCGTAGTTGGAACGTGGCTGAATGGCACTAAAAAAGGACACGTAGAGATCTACAAGAAAGGAGGCACGTATTTTGGCAAGCTCGTCTGGTTAGGGCAACCCACCGATCCCGCGACGGGCAAACCCCGAACCGATGAAAAAAATCAGGATGCATCCAAACGGTCGCGACCTTTAATGAACATGCCCTTGCTGTATAACTTTAAGTATGACGGCGGGAAAGTATGGACTGATGGAAAGATTTATAATCCTGAAGATGGCAAAGAATACAATTGCAAACTGACGCTCAAAGACCCAAATACACTCGAAGTGCGCGGGTACGTTGGCATTTCGCTATTGGGCAAAACTCAGGTGTGGACAAGGGTGAAATAAGTTTTTGGTTTACCGTTTTCGGTACGAGCCTCTACCGCAGATCAGAATACCGAAAACCGTAAACTAAAACCTACAATTATGCAGACGTTAATTATTGGCGCTGGCCCGGCGGGATTGGCGATGGCCGGACAGCTTGCCCACCGAGGCCTACCCGCAACGGTGCTGGAAGCCAGCGATCATATCGGCTTTTCCTGGCGCAATCATTACGACCGACTTCATCTGCATACCGTTAAGCAATACTCGGCACTCCCCCATTTCCCGTTCCCCAAAGACTATCCCCTTTACGCGTCTCGCCTACAGTTTGTCGAGTACCTTGAACGATATGCCGACCATTTCAAGATCAGGCCACTCTTTAACCAGCCCGTTAGCAGCATCCGTCAAAACGCCGATCAGACGTGGGAAGTAAAAACGAAAACCGATACGTTCACGGCCGGCCGGGTTGTTCTGGCAACGGGCTATAACCGCGTACCCAACAAGCCGGAACTGCCGGGCCAGCTCAACTTTCGGGGAATCATCTGGCATAGTCACGAATACCGGAACGGCGCCCCTTTCCGACATGAGAACGTATTGATCGTTGGTATGGGCAACACGGGTGCCGAGCTGGCGCTCGACTTGCTGGAGTACGAGGCAACCCCATTTATTTCAGTGCGTAACCCCGTCAATATCATTCGGCGCGAGGTTTTTGGCAGACCCACTCAATCTACCGCTATTTTACTGAGCAAACTTCCCAACTGGCTGTATGATCTGATAGCCGGATTTTCGCAGCGACTGACCGTGGGTGACGTATCGGCCTATGGCTTGGGCAAACCCGCTCATCCGCCATCCTATGACTCCCGCCGGGGCAAAACACCCGTGATTGACGTCGGTACGCTGGACCAGATCAAAGCGGTGAACATTACGGTTGTTCCGGGTATTAAGCACATCAACGCGAAAACTGTTACGTTCACCGACGGGCGAGAACTTCCCTTTGAGGCCATTATTCTGGCAACGGGCTACCGACCGGGCTTGACGGCTTTGCTCGGTGATACGCTGGAAGCTAAAATCCCGAGCGAGCGAGGCTATCCGAAAAGCCTTTGGTTCAACAATGCAGCGCTGAAAGGTTTGTATTTTTTAGGATTTTCGGTACCTACAACTGGGGTTCTTCATGCCCTCACCCTCGACTCGGAACGTATCGCCGAACATATTTCTGAAAACAATTTCATCCCCGCATAGTTCTATTTGTGTATTTGCAATAAGCTCATAAAACATTCAACGGTATAAACACTACGATCATGAACGAGACAACAATCAAAGGTGGCTGGAACGAACTGAAAGGTAAAATCAAACAAGCTTATGGCGACCTCACCGACGACGATCTAACGTACGCTGAAGGGCAGGAAGACGAAATGTGGGGCAAAATCCAGCAGAAGACAGGAAAAACCAAGGACGAAATAAATAAAGCGGTTGCCGACATTTAAGCGACCAATTCAACCAGTTTCTGATTCAGAATTTTCAGATTGCTAATCGGAGCTATAGAATTTACCTCTTTAAATCGGGGAATCGATTGATAGAAAAAGCCGGAGCTCAAGTTTCCGGCTTTTTCGTTTTCTGGCTATTTTATCACATCGGTGGCTCCCAGCCTTTTTCGTATTGCCGACTCCACAGCTTCATGGCAGCAGCGTCGTGGATATGGCCATTTTTCGAATCAAGCGATAAGGGTTTGTTGGTGCGGTAAGCGATGTTCGCCAAATGACACAGCAGCGTGCTTTTGGCACCTTCGTCAATCGTGGATGCCTGCTTAGCCTTCCCCCGAACAGCCTCAAAGAAATTCACGATGTGGCGGGTCGTCATATCTCCACCCCCGCCCAAAGCCGTACCCGCTTCTGATCCTTTTGACTTACTATCTTTGATGGCTTTGCCGTCGCGATCAAACAGGGTGTAGCCATTTCGGTCTACATATACGGTACCCTTGGTGCCGTAGATATAGGTCCCTCGATCGCTGCCAAATGTTTTTTGTCCATTTCGGCTGTTGCCATCCCACTTGATGATTTTATTGCCCGGAAAGCGGAACGTAGCATCCATCGTATCATAGACTTCCCAGCCATCTTCCGGGAAATACCGCTTGGCAGCCTCCACACTGACAAATTCGGGGTATTCAACCTGTAGTGCCCACCGGGCTACATCCAGTTCATGAGTAGCGTTATTTCCGGCTTCGGCAGTCCCGTACAGCCAGCCATACCAGTGCCAGTTGTAATCCCAGGTTTCGGAAGTGTACTCCCGGCGCGGGGCCGGTCCCTGAAATAACTCCCAGTCGAGGCCATCAGGCACGGCAACCTTCTTCTGGTGAGGCACTTCGCCCCGGGCACTGGCATAAAAGGCAACGGCTTTGTAGGGCGCTCCGATAACTCCATTATGAATCTGACCGATAATGTCGAGGGTTTCGACGGAGGACCGCTGCTGATTACCCATTTGAATAATTTTGCCGGATTTTTTCTGAAGGTCGATCAGAATTTCACCCTCGCGGGGATTGTGGCTGCACGGCTTTTCGACGTACACATGCTTGCCGCCCTGCACCGCCAGCCACGTGCCGGGCGCATGCCAGTGATCGGGCGTAGCGTTGATCAGCACATCCACGTTTTTGTCGGCGATGACTTTGCGAATGTCGTTTTCCAGCTTTGGCGTATACGTAATGTGTTTGGAAAATTTCTGAACCGCGGCTTCCCGCTGTTTCTTCATGACATCGCACAAATACACCAGCTCGACGTTACTGTCTTTTCGCCCAATTGGCTCATAGTAGGCTCCCAACCGCCGACCCAATCCAGCAATCGCTACGTTGAGCCGCTCATTGGCTCCGATTATTTTAGCATAACTTTTCGCCGACATCCCATTCGCCAGTCCGCCAATGGTGATGCCCGCCGTGCCTAAGGCTGCTTTTTTAATAAACTCTCTACGCGAATTTTCCATCTCAGACTGTATTTCATTAATTACCAATTCAATCAGGCTTTGCGTTTACCTGACTTTGTGGCATCGCAAACGCCCTTAAAATAACCTACCGATTCAGCAATACCGGCTAAAGGGTCTTTCATATCCTTTTCATACTCCAGGCTGCAACTGCCGTCGTATTTTATTTTCCGTAGCATACTCACGAAGGCGGGAATGTCGATCACCCCCCGACTAAGTTCGCAGGTTTTCCCCTCCTTCGAAGCGGCCGTTACGTTCTTCAGGTGAATATCGAAAATTCGTTTGGCATATTTTTCCAGGTCCGCAATGGCATCATCCCCAAAGCGCGTATCGTGGCCCATGTCGAAGCAAAGACCAACGCGTGGGTCTAAATTTTTAACGGCATTCATGACCGACGTAGCATTTGGCCAAAGCTTAATATCGGGACCGTGAATATGAATGGCGTACCGCATATCGTACTCTTTCACCTTTTTGTCGACATAGGGCAACAGCTCTTCATTGGGCACGCCCACGATGAGTTTTACCCCAACGCGTTTCGCATAATCGAAGCCATTGTCGATTTCCTGCTCCGTTTTCATGTAGATCGGCCCAACGCCATAACCCGTCACACCCGACTGCTTCAGCTTTTCATGAAAGGCGGCAATTTGCTCGGCGGTACTGGCATAGGGAAGATGAAAATCCTTGATACACAAGTAGTGTACATCAACTTTTCGCATCATCTCCAGCGATTGATCCAAATTGAAATTGACGAACGAAAAACCCGCCATCCCCAACTTAAACAAGTCGTCGCCAGCGACTTTACTGGATTCTGGTGCGGCCACTGAAGCGACGGCCGGAGCCATGCTGGCCAGTGCTACGGAACCACCTGCCTTTTTAAGAAATGTTCGTCGTGTAGTCATTAAATGTACCGGGAAAGTTATCAATTGTTACCACTCAAAAAACCTGAAGCCTCCTTTTCTACTCCCATTAGCTGTATAGTATCCTGTCAAAGCAACACACTATTGTCCAAACACATGGAATGAGCAGGGCGCAATTTGTAACTAATTGATAAAATAGATTTATTATAGTGAGTTGCAATTTCATGAACCATCAGCCTAAAAACAAGTCCATTTATACCGACCATGGGCGTGCCGAGATTTTCTTTCAAACGATTAATCTCGACCATTATCTGACCAAATACCTGAGTGATCTCAACAAACCAGATGACAAACGATTTCATCGACTAACCTTCAGCGAAATCACCAAGGTGTTAAGCCAGGGAAACGTTCTGATTGAGAAATAGGCTGATACAAAGAAGAAGTGTTTCGCTATTTCGTTTTATGAAGGACGTTACTACTGCATCGTCTTCTACTTGGAGAAACGGGAAGATTGTGATAAATTGTTGGCTATAATTATTACTTGTTATGCCACAAACAACAAAGACATCCACCAACGGTACGAAGCCTACAACCAAAAATCTAAAATCACCTTTAGACGATGAACTGGGTGTAAACGAACCTTATCTAAATCCAGAGCCTGATTTCGCAACAATGATGATGCGCGTTGATGGCAAATATTATAAGTTTGATGCTGAGGGGAATCCATATCGATTCTATCCACCCGGTTTAAGGAAACCCCGCCCGAAAGCCGAACCAAAATCATAGCCGGAGCCAGACACGCCGGCTTTTTTATGTCTAAAAACAACTGCCTCATTTATCTTTTTTGCCGCTTCGCCGAAACAGGCAAATTCGACGAGTAAAAACCCATTTCCTTTGGGCATCCATTCGACACAATCATGAATCGGTTTGCCTGTATCAGCCTATTGTTTTGTTCACTCAATGCCACCGCCCAAACGGTTGTGTCGACCGTGCAGGAAGCGCTGGTGCTGGCTCGTCGGCAGAATCCGGAGTTGGTTAATGCCCGGCAAAATCAGGTGGTGCAGGCGCAACAGCGAACCGCTACCCGCGCGACGCTCCTGCCCCAGGCTCGCTTCTTTACTAATTTCGATTACAACTTCGCGCTCCCGGTTCAGTTGGTTCCCGCCGAATTTCTAGGGGGCAAACCGGGTGAGTTTCGTTCCCTGCAATTTGGCCTTCCGTACGTACTGGCTTCTGGTGCCGAGGTAACCGTTCCCATTATCAATCGGCCCGTGCGTGCCGACCTGGGTATTGTTGAACAGAACCTACGTATCGCCGACCAGCAGACACTGGTTTTACAGGATGAACTGTCGACCCAGACAGCCCGCGTTTACCATGCTGTACTCCTGACCCGGTCGGCCATTGGGATCACGCAACGCAATCTTTCAGCCGCCGATACACTCACGCAAATTGCCCATGACCGGTTGGACAAAGGGTTGATTGAGCCGCTTGAATACAACCGGATTCGCTCGGTACAACTAACAACCGCCGACGTACTGTACCAGAATGAACTGGCTTACATCCGCAACCTGAATCAGCTTAAACTGATGCTGGGGTTAACGACGACCGACAGTCTGGTTTTGTCGGAAGATCTGGCAAAGCGACCTAATGGAATCCTCGTTCCTGCTACGTCTGTTAACCTTGTCGAGCGGCCACAGATAACGCTCCAGCAGGCCCGGATCGAATTATCCCGCTTGCAGCTCAACCGCGAACGCCTGCAACGCTGGCCTACTCTATCGGCATACGCCCGCTTTACGGAGCAGGCTCAACGTAGTGAAATCAACTTCCTGAGTACAGGTCAGCCCTGGTATCAGATTGGCGTGACAGGCTTGCAGTTCAACTGGTCGATTTACTCGGGAGGGTTACGGAATAGTAATATCGCCCGCGCCCGGCTCCAGCTAAAACTGGCGGAATCGGAATTGGCCTACGAACGTAACAAACAGCAGACCGATGCCGAAGACATCCGGAATACGTATAATCAGGCCGTTCGCTCGCTGGATCTGAATCGTCAGAATTACGAACTCAACAGCCAGAATGTACAGATCGCCTTAATTAAATACCGATCGGGTTTATTCGCTTACGATCAATACCTGAACGTATTCAACGAAGTTTTGACGGCACAGAACCGCTATCTGAATAACCTGTCGAACGTGTTTATCAATCAGACAATCTTACAGATACGAAGTGGGCAATAAAAAGTCGATAGTCGTCAGTCTCTGGTCATTAGTAGCTGACGACTATCGACTATCGACTACTATGAAAATAAAACTATCCCTATTTTTACTAATTGCGCTATTTAGCGCAGGCTGCAAACGTAGCACCGACGGTACGTCGCCTGCCTATCGGGAGTTGACCGAAGCGGTGTATGCGTCCGGCAATGTTTACCCACGCAACGAATACACCGTAACGGCCGATGCCCAGGGCGTGTTGCAACAGCGTTTGGTTAATGAAGGCGACTCGATTCGCCAGAATCAATTGTTATTTGTGCTGGAAAGCGCCACCGAGAATGCCCGCCAGCAGGCAGCAGCCAGTGCCTATCGCCAGTCGCGGGCGAACCTGGGCGCAAACTCGCCCGTGCTGGCCGAACTGGAAGCGCAGCTCCGTAACGCCCGAACCCAACTAGCCAACGATTCGATCAACTACAATCGGTTCAAAGAGTTATACGGCCAAAACGCTACGTCCAAAGCCGAACTGGAGAAGGCCGAACTGAATTATACGCTGTCCCGCAACAACCTCCGCGCGCAAACCAATACGTTCCAGCGCAGCCGGGATCAGATTCGGCTCGACGTCGAAAATAATCGCAGTCAATTGGTAACCAGTGAAGTAGCGGGCCGTAACACACGCATTCGCAGTTTCGTGGATGGCAAAGTATATGAGGTTTACAAAGAACCGGGTGAGGTGGTAAAGCCGGGCGAGCAGTTGGCCTTAGTGGGAAGCGGAAAGCAACTTTATGTTCAGTTAGCCGTCGATGAAAGCGATTTTGGTCGAATTCGGGTGGGACAGGCGGTTATCCTGAAAGCCGATGTGTATCCCGATAAAGTTTTCAAGGCCCGCGTCAGTAAGATTTATCCGAAACTCAACCGTACTGATCAGTCGTTTCGGGTCGATGCCGAGTTCGTTGGCGAACGGCCTGCCTCCTACTACGGTCTGACGGTGGAAGCCAACATCATTATCAGCCAGAACCGGCACGTACTGACCATTCCAAAGTCCTATATTTTTGGTAACGACAGTGTGTGGGTCGATCAGGATGGCAAGAAGCAAAAAGTAAAATTCCAGAAAGGCGCTGAAAACTTCGACCTGGTTGAAGTGAAAGGTGGCCTGAATGAAAAGTCAATTTTAGTGAGTAACGAATAATAGTTAAACACAGAGTAACGGAGAACTCACGGAGTACACAGAGAATCTCTATCCTATTTCTGTCAACTCAGTGCACTCTGTGCATTTCTCTGTTACGCTGTGTTTAAGAAAAAATATGGACCTTCATATCGCTTCTCAAATTGCCAAAACGCACCTGCTGGCCAAGAAACGTCAGACGCTCGTTGCCATGCTTGGCGTTACGTTCGGGATTGCCATGTTCATTACTATGATCTCGTTTATGCAGGGCGTCAACCAGTTTCTGGAAGATTCGGCGCTGGATGCCAGTCCGCACATCCGGTTGTACAACGAGGTGAATACGCAACGAAAAGGGTTGATCGAACAAATCTGGCCTAACCATTTCAACGTCATTTATCACCAGAAGCCTAAAGATGAACAGGCACGAATTAAAAATGGAATGGCCATTGCCGAACGTATCGAAAAGGAGCCGGGGGTATTAGGCGTGTCGCCCCAGGTAGCAACGCAGGTGTTCTACAACAACGGCCCGATTCAACTATCCGGAACGATTGCGGGCGTTGACATCGAACGGGAGAACCGACTCTACAATCTCGAATCCCGGCTTAAATCAGGCAAGCTCAATACGTTGAAAACCAATCCCGATGGATTAATTATGGGCACCGTACTGGCCCGGAAACTCAACGTCCAGGTGGGCGACAAAGTAACGGTGACCATCCCCAAAGGCGGCACCCGCATTCTGCGGGTGGTGGGCACGTTCGGGTTCGGGGTGGGCACGGTAGACAACACAAAGAGCTATGGAAACCTGTCAACGGTGCAGGAAATTCTGCAGAAAGACCCAAGCTACATCACCGACATTCACATCAAAATGATTGATCCGTTGCAGGCCATTCCGTTTGGCCAGAAACTCCGGGCGATGTATGGCCACTACACCGAAGACTGGGCGACGGCTAACACGGCCATTCTGGCGGGCGAAAAAATCCGGAATATGCTTACCTACGTCGTATCGATTACGCTGCTGGTCGTGGCGGGTTTCGGGATTTACAACATTATGAATATGACCGTTATCAACAAAATCAAGGACATCGCCATCCTGAAAGCAACGGGATTCGAAGGGCGCGACATCATCGCTATTTTTCTGTTGCAGGCCATATTCATTGGATTCTCGGGTGGTTTGTTAGGCCTGGGCATTGGATTTGGCTTGAGTTATCTGCTATCCATTACGCCGTTCGACGCGGGTGATTTTCTGAGTATCAAGACATTCCCCGTCATTTTTTCGGGTAAGTACTACGTTATGGGACTTCTGTTTGGTGTTATCACGACGGTGCTGGCTGGCTATTTTCCCTCTCGTAAAGCTTCGCAAGTCGATCCCGTTTCGATTCTACGTGGATAAGTCTTGATGTATGATATAGGATGTATGATTTATGTCCTGCCTCATACATCCTATATCATACATCATGCATATGCAAACCGTTCTTTCCGCTCAGCACGTCAATAAATACTTCTACGACCCGGAGAAATTTCGGGTGCTGAACGATGTTACGTTTGAGGTACAGAAAGGTGAATTCCTGTCCATTGTGGGCAAATCAGGATGCGGTAAATCAACGCTGCTGTATTTGCTTTCGACAATGGATACCGACTATGAGGGCACTATCGAGATGGCCGGTACGTCGCTGAGAGGACGCAGCCAGGATTTTTTGTCGCACTTTCGAAATGAGCATCTGGGTTTTGTGTTCCAGTTTCACTTCCTGTTACCTGAGTTCTCGGCCTTGCAGAACGTAATGCTGCCGGGCCTGAAACTAGGTAAGTACTCCGAGAAGGATGTGCAGGAACGGGCTATGGAAAAACTGCGGCTCATTGGCATGGCCGATTTTGCCCGCAAACCTGCCAGTAAACTCTCGGGCGGGCAGCAACAACGGGTGGCCATTGCCCGCGCCCTCATCAACGACCCGACCATCATTATGGGCGACGAACCAACGGGAAATCTGGATCGGGCCAATACCGAAAATGTCTTCGATATTTTTCGCGATCTTGCCGGTAAAGGACAGACCATCATTACGGTCACCCACGATCCCGATTTTGCTGACAGAACCGACCGGGTCATCGAAATGTCGGACGGCATGATCATCGCCAGCCATGAAAATAAAGTTTAACAAATACGTCGAGATCCTGCTGTTATGGATAGCGCTGGGGGGTATTGTAGCCCGGCAATGGCTTATCCCGGGTATCTCCTGGCAACGGCAGGCCCTGCTCTTCGTTATGTCGTTTCTGGTCTTCAATTTTATCTGGATCTTTCATTTTCGATTCAATGAATGGCTAAACCGACGACTTCCTTTCGAGAAAAATGTTCGCTGGCGCATCGTTGTCCAACTACTGGGCGGCTGGAGTATCGCCAAAACCATTATCTTCCTGGTTGGCTATACCGTTGTTACGTATGTGGTTCCTGAAGTGTTGACCCAGATCAATAAATTCACGATTATCATTATCGCTCTGTTGATTTTTATGGTCAACACGGTAATGGGCTTAGGTTTCATTGCCAGCCATTTATTGAAACGTTGGCAGGAAAACTCCCTCCGGGCCACTCAGTTGGAAAAGGAAAAAGTACAGGTGCAGCTCGCCAGTCTGAAAAACCAGATCAGCCCGCATTTTCTGTTTAATAGTCTGTCGTCGCTGGATAGCTTGATTGACGATAATCCCGCGCTGGCCCGGCAGTTTCTGCAGCAGTTATCAAAAGTCTTTCGCTACGTATTGCAGCATAAGGAAAAGGCGTTAGTACCGCTGGAAACTGAACTGGCCTTCATTAAAAACTACGTATCGCTCCTGCAAACCCGCTTCGATGGTGCTTTTCTTGTCATCTGCAAACTGGATGAAGATGCGCTGGAACAGCAGATTGTGCCTGTTACGCTCCAGATCCTAATCGAAAACGCCATAAAACATAATTCTATCAGCCAAACGCATCCGTTAACCGTGACAATTAGTAATAATAATGGTTATCTGGACGTAGCAAATCCAATTCAGCGCAAACGACAGGTAGAAACGTCAAATAAGCAGGGGTTAGAAAACCTGAAATTATTGTATGGCTACCTGAGTCCAAAACCCGTTAAGATTGACGAAACTGAAACAGTTTTTCGCGTCCGGATCCCGCTGCTACACGTACAGGGAAGTCTGGTATCGACTCCGCGCTAAATGAACTTACACAGGCTTTTTAGTCTTAAAAACAAATGGAACTACTCGTCACGGCAGCCATCATCGGGTATATCATTTACCTGCGCTACTACGCGGATTTGCGGAGTAAGTCGGAGCAGGATTTCGAAAAACTACAGGTTGGCATCAAGCTGTATACAAGCGGACAGTTCGATGATGCGCGGGTGTTTTTTGAGCAACACATTCAGCATGAGCCTACATCCAGCGTGGCTTATCTGTATCTGGCCCGTTGCTATCGGGCGTTGGGCAACGTATCATTGGCGGCTACGGCCTTAAAAACGGGCGAAAGCTACGACGATACCGTAGCGGACCTGCATCTGGAAATGGGACAGGTTCTGCTGGATCAACAGGACTACAATGGCGCATTTCTGGAGTTCGACAAAGCAGTATTCCATTCAAAGGGAACCCAGGCCGATGCCTACCAATGGCGCGGTATGGCTCGGCAGAAACTCCATCAACCTACAGAAGCGCAACAGGACCTGGAACGCGCCAGTACGCTCCAGCAAACCCAGGACGCTACGGAATTCGTAACCGACCCCAGCCAGGATGCATTTTTCAACCGCAAGTTCATAAGCCATGCCCTACTGATTCTGGTCAACAGCGCCATTCTGCTGGTTGTCATAAAAAACGCAACCGTTATCCACCTCCCCTACTTACTGGCTGCCGTTGCCGCGACGGTAATTGGTTTTCTTGAACCGAAAAAAGGCTGGGCGCTGGCCATTTTACAGGCATCGACGCTCTGGCTTGGCTATACGTTTTTCACCACAACTCCTCAGGCAAGTGGTGCCCGCGATCTGGAACACTTTGGCCTCTATGGTTCCATGATTTTAACGTTCATTGGCAGTTTTATCGGCGGAGTACTCAAACGCCAGTTAGCACGCTGAGTCAAGTGTTTATCTAGACCCTGACGGGTCTAATGCCATTCAATTAACCGACGTAGTAGCCGTCCTTCGTCGCCTGTATACTTTCCGGTGGAAGCAGGCGGTTTTTTCAGACCTGATCTTCCCGATGCCCATTAAACAAACCAGGCGCTAAAATACGCTTCCATTTGCTTCTCAGTCTATATTGACCGTTCTTAGTGTATTGACGGCGCGCCCGCTATAGTTAGGTATGAACCTTCTTCGATACATCCTCTTTCATGAAATATTTCTGCACTCTGCTGCTGCTGCTGACGGGCGGGAAAACAGCCCTGGCCCAAATCCCAAAAATAGACAGTTTAAATCGGCTTATCAGTCAGGCTAAAACCGATACGGCACGGATTAATCTGATCAATGCAAAAACGGCGCTACTCACTCAGGTAAATATCGATTCATCCATTAGCCTGGGACTCAAAACGATTGAACAGGCCAAACGTATTAATTATAAAAAGGGAGAGGCTGATGCCCGAATGCGCCTGTCGTACAGCTATAGCCTTAAAGGCAATTATGCAGTGGCGAAAGCCAATCTAAAACGGGCCGAAGCGCTTTCCTTAACTGATTCCGCTCAGTTAATCCGGGTCTACAGTAACTATGGCGCTACGTATGGCATGCAAAGCAAATACGATAGCTCTATTGCCTTTCTGGAAAAAAGCAGGATTATGGCCGAGCGACTGGCGGATTCGTCGGCACTGCGTAGAATCTATATGAATATCGGCATTTCCTACAGCATGCAATCGAATCTGCCCCAGGCCCTGCAATACCTGCAAAAGTCGCTGATCATCGCTGAAGCTCTGCATGATATAGGGGCACAGGCTTTCTCGCTGGTTAACATCGCCAATACCTATAAAACGATGGGCAACGTGAAAGAATCTGTGCAAACGTATCAGAAAGGCCTCAGGTTAGCGAAGCAGGAAAGCTTCAAGAACGTTGAGCTGAACGCTTACGCCAACCTGGCAGATATTTACGATGAGATGCATGATACTCAAAAAGCGTATGAAACAGCCATCAAAGCGGCTAGTCTGGCCAAAGAAATTGGGGATGATGGCATGCAGGCCACCAGTTTAGCCAAGGCCGCGAAAATGCTGGCGGATCAGAAAAAGTTTACGCAGGCGGCTCCCCTGATCAAACAAGCCATTACCATTGCCGATGCGTCTAATCAACCCCTCAATATCCACCAGGCCTATTCGAATATGGGCTACATTCTTAAACAGCAGAATCGCTGTGGACAAGCCATTCCCTTCTATGAAAAAAGCTTTGCCGTTCTAAAAGAGACGGATATATATGACCAACAGACCGGAGAGAGTTATCAGGAATTGGCTGCCTGTTATGAACAGACCGGCAATTACCCCAAAGCGCTGGCGGCCTTCAAAAAATCGGCGGCCATTGCCGATTCAGTACGTAGCAAAGAGAATGTGCAAAAAACCACTGAACTCACCATGACCTATGCCTTCGACAAGAAGCAGCAGTTGGCCCAGGTTGAACAGCAAAAACAGAATGTGCTGGCCGAAGCCCGCCAACGGGCGTTACTCTGGGGGCTGGGCTTTGTGTTGCTGCTGGCCGCTGTCAGCTTCTATGCCTACCGTTCGAAGCAAAAAGCCAATCTCCTCCTCCAGTTTCAGAAACAGCAGCTGGAAACACAGAAACTACAGCTAGAGGATCAGAAGCAGCAGTTACAAGCCACGCTCACCCAGCTCCAGACCACCCAGCGCCAACTGCTCCAGGCCGAAAAAATGGCCACCATGGGCAAGCTCACCAAAGGCATTGTCGACCGCATTCTGAATCCCCTCAATTACATCAACAACTTCTCCCACACGGCTCAGGAACTGCTCCAGGAAACACAGACGATCACTCAAAGGCACCAGGACACTTTTTCGGCTGATGAGCAGGATGACCTGGCGACTACCACGACGATGCTGGAACAGAACCTGACCAAGATCCACGAGCATGGCAGCAGCACCGCCCGTATCCTGCAGGATATGCAGAAACTGCTCAAGGAGCGCTCGTCAAGCTACGTCCTCATCGACCTCAATCCTTACCTGGCAAAGCAGATTGACATCTGTTTCCCCAAAGCGCTGGCAAATTACCCCTCCCTGCCTATTCACCTGGATCTACAACTGGCACCTCAGCCCCTTCCAGTGAGTTTATTACCCTATGAATTCAGTGAAGTGCTGGCTAGCCTGGTCGATAACGCCTGCTATGCCCTGGCTGAAAAGTGTCGGCGAGTGAAAGGCTTTGAACCTCGACTCGACGTGAGCACAGCCCTGGTCGATGATCAGGTGCGGCTCCAGGTGCGGGACAATGGCCGGGGCATTCCTCCTAAAGAAGTCAGCCAGTTGTTTAGTCCCTTTTTCACCACCAAACCTACGGCCAAGGGCACAGGGCTGGGTTTGTACATGAGCAAAGACGTAGTGGAGCATCTACAGGGCCAGATGCAGATCGATTCCGTCGAGGATCAGTACACGCAGGTGACCATTCTGTTGCCATTGAAATCGGCATTGGCCACTGCCTAGCGCAACAGAAAATCGTGTTGGCTCATACCAATCCCACAACCGAGGGCGGGTATATTCCCTGACGGCGTAGAGCAACGGAGTTTATTCGTTGTCACTGCATTCTTTTGTATTTCGGATTCCTAACTGAGCTACTTTTACAGCTTATCGAAAGAGAGTACCCGATTACTAAAAGATAGGCAACGTATGACTGATAACGAACTCATTTTCAAGATAAAAAAAGCGCTTGAACTCCTGCACACGCATGACTACTGGTTGTTGAAAAACGATTTAAGCGAGCAGAGTATTTCCCACAAACTGGCCGAACACCTGCAACGGTTGATTCCTGACTATAATGTCGATTGTGAGTACGATGGTGACATTGATTCTATCAATTGGAAACAAAAAATCACCTTCTTAAAAGGCAAATTAGAGACAAAACTTCTAAGTGAAAACAAAGTCCATCTACTCGATCATGAGCCGATTGAAAGAGCGGTATTTCCCGATATTATCATTCATCACCGGGGGACGAACACGGGCAACGTATGCATTATAGAGATCAAGAAAAGTACCAATAAAACCTCGTTTGACTATGACCGCATTAAGCTGGAATCGTATACATCAGCCATTAACGGCAAAAACTTAGGCTATCAGCTTGGTGTATTTATCAATTTCCAGACCGGCCAGGATGTGTTGAATGAAACGATTCTATATTTCAAAAACGGGGAAGAATTCCCGTTGCCTCAAAAGCTGGATGTCTGAGTACTGTTTTTGCCGTTATTGACACTAGCAAATGTTCTCTATTTCATTGACAGTTAGCTTATTAGTAACAAGCATGAATCCTCTTTTGATACGTACCATTCATGAAAAATCTCGGTACCCTGCTCCTGCTACTGGCAAGTCTGGAATTGGCCCAGGCCCAAAACCCCAAGATCGACAGTTTGAATCGGCTTATCAAGCAAGCCAAAACCGACACGGCACGAATCAATCTGGCTAACCAAAAGATTAGAATATTTACCCGTATAAACATTGATTCGGCCATCAACCTGGCCCTCAAAACGATTGCAACAGCCCAGCGACTACAGTATAAACAGGGTGAAGCCGCGGCTAGAGTGCGTCTGGCGTTTAACTATAGCGCCAAGGGCAACTATGCAGCGGCTAAGCAGAATCTGAAACTGGCCGAAGCGCTGTTTAGCTCCGTAAATGATTTGACTGAACTGGCCAATGTATATGGCACCTATGGCAGTGTGTATGGGATGCAGAGTAAATACGACAGTTCCATTATCTTCTTGGAAAAAGGGAAGGCAATGGCCGAGCGGAATCACGATACAACTACCTTAAGGACAATTTATTCGAATCTGGGAATTGCCTATGAAATGCAATCGAACCGACCCCAGGCCCTGCGGTATCTTCAAAAGGCCCTGACCATCGCCGAAGCGCAGCATGACCTAAGTGGACAAGCGTACACGCTGGTTAATTTGGCCAATACTTATAACACAATGGGTAATCGGAAAGGATCTGAACAAGCTTTCCTGAAAAGCATTCGCTTAGCTAAACAGGAAAGCCTTAAGAACGTGGAGTTGTACGCCTATTCCAATCTGGTAACTGTTTATAATGAGATGCAGGCCCCCATAAAAGCCTACGAGACTAGTATGAAAGCTGCGACTCTGGCCAAAGAAATGGGCGATGATGGCATGCAGGCTACGGCCTTATCAGGAGCGGCCAAAATACTGGCGGATCAGAAAAAGTTTGCGCAGGCGGCTCCCTTGATCAAACAAGCCATCATCATCGCTGATGGCTCCCATCAACCCCTTAATATCTATCAGGCCTATTCGAATATGGGCTACATCCTCAAACAACAGGATCGCTGCGCCCAGGCCATTCCCTTCTATGAGAAAGGCTTTGCGGGTCTGAAAGCGGCCGATATTTATGATCAACAGACGGGGGATAGCTATAAGGAACTAGCCGCCTGCTATGAACAGACTGGCAACTTCCCTAAAGCCCTGGCTATCTTTAAAAAATCGGCTGCTATCTCTGATTCAGTACGTAGTAAACAAAATGTGCAAAAGTCCACCGAACTGAGTATGACCTATGAATTCGACAAAAAACAGCAGATCGCTCAGGCCGAACAGCAAAAACAGAATGTGCTGGCCGAAGCCCGGCAACGAGCTTTACTCTGGGGATTGGGCTTTGTGTTGCTGCTGGCCGGGCTGAGCTTTTATGCCTACCGGGTCAAGCAGCGGGATAATACGTTGCTGGAAGCTCAAAAACAGCAATTACAGGAACAGAAAGACCTACTCGAAGAGCAGAAGCAGCAGTTACAAGCCACGCTCACCCAGCTCCAGACCACCCAGCGCCAACTGCTCCAGGCCGAAAAAATGGCCACCATGGGCAAGCTCACCAAAGGCATTGTCGACCGCATTCTGAATCCCCTCAATTACATCAACAACTTCTCCCACACGGCTCAGGAACTGCTCCAGGAAACACAGACGATCACTCAAAGGCACCAGGACACCTTTTCGGCTGATGAGCAGGATGACCTGGCGACTACCACGACGATGCTGGAACAGAACCTGACCAAGATCCACGAGCATGGCAGCAGCACCGCCCGTATCCTGCAGGATATGCAGAAACTGCTCAAGGAGCGCTCGTCGAGCTACGTTCTGACCGATATCAATCTTTATTTGACGCAGCAAATGGATACGTCGTTCAAAAAAGCGTTAACTACGCATAGGCCCACCGTGCCCATCAAATTAAACGTAAGTCTGGCCCCTCAAGCGCTCCCGGTAAATTTATTGCCCGTTGAGTTTGGTGAAGTGCTGGATAGTCTGATCGATAACTCGTGTTATACCTTAGTGGAAAAGTGTCGGCGGGTGGCGGGGTTTGAACCCCGGCTGGAGGTGAGCACGGCCGTGATCGACGATCAGGTGCAGCTTCAGGTGCGGGACAATGGCCGGGGGATTGCCCAAAAAGAAATAGCTCAGCTCTTTAGTCCTTTTTTCACTACAAAGCCCACGGCAAAGGGAACAGGACTGGGCTTATACACGAGTAAAGAAGTCGTGGAGGAGTATCTTCAGGGTCAGATGCGGATCAATTCGATCGAGAATGAGTACACCCAGGTGACCATCCTGCTACCGCTTAAGCCTACGTTGTTAACCCCAGCGGCCTGATAGCCATGACGATCCTGCTTATTGAAGACGAACCGCTTATTGCCCGCCAACTCCAGAAGTTAGTACGTCAACTGGAGCCGAGTGCTGTTATTGACGGACCGTTAGCAAGCGTGCAGGCTGTTTGCGATTATTTCAGCGGACTTCGAGCGGCTGGCCACCCTTTACCCAACCTTGTTATCTCGGATATTCAACTCGCCGATGGGGTGAGTTTTGAGGCATTTCGGCAGGTAAATTTAAGTTCTCCTATCATTTTCACAACGGCTTATGATGAATATGCCATCAGAGCGTTTAAACTAAATAGCCTCGATTACTTACTGAAACCGATTGACCCCGAAGAACTTAAAGCGGCTCTGGCTAAATACCACCGCTGGCTATTGACCGATACAGCCGGTTTTGGTGAACAGTTTCGGCATTTTCTACATCAGATGGCCGAACAAACACCGTCAATCCAGTATAAACGTCGATTCACAGGACATCACCTCCGGCAAATCATTTCGGTACCGCAGGAGCAGGTAGCCTACTTCATACGTAACGAACTAATTTACCTGCATACCATTGAGGGAAAGAAATTAGTAACCGATTACAAAACGCTGGATGAGCTCGAAGATCTGGTCGACCCAGCCTGTTTTTTTCGCGCCAATCGCCAATGCCTCGTCTATCTCGACGCCATTGCAGGTTACCGACCTTACGACAGCAGCAAACTACAGGTACTCCTGAAAAGTCCGAACGAGGCTCTCGAACTGATCGTCAGCAAAGAGAAAGCCAGCGCCTTCAGGAACTGGGTCGAAGGATAATAGTATCCAATATAGCTACCGTTTATCCTAAATTTTGATAAGCCACTGTAAAACCCGTTGACAGTCTATCCGTTTGTTCGTAACTATACAATTAGTTTTTGGCTACCCAACTAACCGTATTTTTATGCAAAACAATATTTCCCGGACTGGAAACTCCCGGTCCGGATTGCCTCGTACGGGCGGATTTCGAAAGGGCGCGCTAGCCGCAGCTTTGCTGGTTAGCAGTCTGACACTCTCGTCCGCTCAGAACAAACCGGCGGCCGTTGCCCTGCCAGAAGGTGTCACCAAAGGCGCATCCGTCGAAGGCATCAGCGAATACAATCTCAAAAATGGCCTGAAAGTATTGCTCTTCCCCGACCCATCGAAACCGACTATTACCGTCAATATTACGTATCTGGTGGGTTCGCGGCACGAGGGTCTTGGTGAAACGGGCATGGCGCACTTGCTGGAACACATGGTCTTCAAAGGGTCCACCAAACATACCAACATTCCGCAGGAACTGACATCGCACGGTGCCCGACCCAACGGCACAACCTGGCTCGACCGTACGAACTATTACGAGACATTTTCGGCGACTGACGAAAACCTGAAGTGGGCACTCGACCTGGAGTCTGACCGGATGGTGAATTCGTTTATCAAAAAAGAAGACCTGGCTACGGAGTTTTCCGTTGTACGAAACGAGTTCGAGAGGGGCGAAAACTCCCCCCAGAGCGTACTGAATGAGCGCGTTGTCTCTGCCTCTTATCTGTGGCACAATTACGGCAAATCGACCATTGGCAACCGGTCTGACATTGAGAAGGTGCCCATCGAAAACCTGCAGGCCTTTTACAAGAAATTCTACCAACCCGACAATGCGGTGCTGGTGATTGCCGGTAAGATCGACGAAGCCAAAACACTGGCGATGGTGAACCAGTATTTTGCGTCCATTCCCCGGCCAACGCGGGTGCTGCAACCTACCTATAGCATCGAACCTACCCAGGATGGCGAAAAACTGGTGACGCTACGTCGGGTAGGCGACACAAAAGTTGTTTCGGCGTTGTATCACATCATGCCCGGTTCGCACCCCGATTACCCGGTCATGGATGTCGTGATCGAACTGCTGACCAACGAACCGAGTGGTCGTTTGTATAAAGCCCTCATTGACACCAAAAAAGCCTCACAGGAATACGGATATTCGTTCACGACGAAAGATCCTGGCTACGTATATTTTGCCGCCGAGATGCTAAAAGATAAGTCGATTGATGAGGCAAAGGCAGCCCTGCTCTCAACGCTGGATTCAGTCGCCATCAAGGCTCCTTCGAAAGAGGAAATCGACCGGGCAAAAGCGAAAATTCTAAAAGATGTTGAGCTGAGTTTCAAAAACGCCGAACGCGTTGGCCTGGCCATGAGCGAATACATTGCTACCGGCGACTGGCGGCTGGGCTTTCTCTATCGGGACGCCCTCGAAAAAGTGACGTCTGCCGATGTCCAGCGCGTCGCCAACTACTACTTCAAACCCTCGAACCGGACCGTCGGTATGTTTATACCCGACGCAATGCCCGACCGTGTCGACGTACCCAACGCGCCCGACATTGCCGCCATGGTGAAGGATTACAAGGGTCGCGCATTGGTAGCCCAGGGTGAAGCGTTCGACCCATCGCCCGCTAACATCGACGGTCGCACCCGGCGTTCGGAACAGCCAAACACGATCGAACTGGCGTTGCTGCCCAAGTCGACACGCGGCAATGAAGTAAATGCACGCATGACACTACGGTATGGCGATGAGAAAAGCCTGATGAACAAGAGCGCTATTTCGGTCTTTACCGCGTCGATGCTCGACCGGGGCACGACCACCAGGAGTCGCCAGCAAATCCAGGATGAACTGGACAAATTGAAAGCGCAGGTTAGCGTGTCGGGCGGTGCGAATCAGGTTAATATAACCATGAAAACGACCAAGGAAAATCTGCCTGCCGTAATTCGTATTGTGGGCGACATGCTCAAACATCCGGCCTTCGATGCCAAGGAGTTTGACAACCTTAAGCAGGAACAACTGGCGGGGATTGAGTCGCAACGCTCGGAACCAGAGAGCATGGCGTTCACGGCCTATCAGCGCCAGATGAACCCCTACCCAAAAGAGGACATCCGGTACACCTCGACGCCCGATGAAGATGTGGCGGATGTAAACGCCCTCAAGCTCGACGACCTGAAACAGTTCCACAAGGACTTTTACGGTGCCCAGAATGCAACCATGTCGATCGTAGGCGATTTCGACGAAACGCCCGTTCGGAAAGTGATTACGGACGAGTTCGGGACCTGGAAAGCGAAGAAACCGTTTAGCCGCCTAGTTTCGACCTACAATGACATCAAGCCAACGCCCCAGTCGCTGGAGGCTCCCGACAAGGCCAATGCCTTTATGGTAGCGGGTGTCAACATTCCGCTACGTGACGATGATCCCGATTACCCAGCCCTGGTACTCGGTAATTATATGCTGGGTGGTGGTTTCCTGAACTCGCGCTTAGCGGTACGTATCCGTCAGAAAGAAGGGATTAGTTATGGCGTTGGTTCGCAATTATCAGCGAATCCGCTCGACAAAACGGGAATGTTTATGACTTATGCTATCTACAATCCGGAAAACGCGGAACGACTGGAAAAAGCCTTTCGGGAGGAAATGGACAAAGCCGTGAAAGAAGGTTTTACGGCCGATGAGATCAAAGCAGCTCGTTCCGGCTTGCTACAGGCACGCATGGTAGCGCGGGCGCAGGACCCTTCGTTGGCTGGTACGTTGAATAACTACCTGTATCTGAACCGGACACTAAACTGGGATGCCGAGTTCGAGAAGAAAATAGAATCCCTGACACCGGAACAGGTTAACGCGGCTATGAAGAAACACATCGACCCATCGAAAATTTCGATCATCAAGGCCGGTGACTTCGCCAAAGCCGCCAAGAAAGCAACGGACGCCCAGCCCGCTTCGGCCGTGGGTGGTGGCAAGAAAAATTAGCCTGACTGCGCGGGCGGTCCCGCCGGGATTTATCAGATTTAGGGATTAAACAGATTTTGCTTTCAACAAAAGCCGTTAACAAAATCCTGTAACTCCCTAAATCTGATAAATCCCGGTTCTTTTTATGGAATTTAACTATAAAATTAGTCATATACCTAAACCTATCGTTTTCCATGAAAAAACTACTTTTACTATTGATTTTTGGATCGTTTTCAGTACCGGTATGGGCGCAGGTAAAGGTGATCCTATTGCGGGATACAACCACGTATCAGATCAGTCGAACGGCGCTGGATAAACAATATGCCATTCTCACCGAACTGTTTCGGACACAACCACAAGGCGCCAACAGGGCAATGCAAGCCCGGCAAAAGCAATTAGACACATTTATAAAAAAACAGATTGACTTGCCCAGAAAAGCCTTTGTTCTGTTTCTTTCTGAGTATTATCAACCAGATGGTAACGCGCAATGGGTGCTGGTTGATGCTGATCGATCGCAGCCGGATTCTGTTGTGGCGAAAGCCATTGCTAAGTTACAGGAATTTTATTCTAAAACGCCCTATCCGGCAAGTGGCACAGTGCCATTCCGAATTTCTTCGGCGGTGATGTATGGAAAAGCTTATGTCCCTGCCCGCACCGTTCGGCGTGGATCGGGTATCATCAGCACATTGGAAGCAGCCGAAAGAACTACACGACCTGACACAGTTACGATGCTGGCGTTTAACCAGTTAGAGCTAACAACCATACCGGAAGTTGTTTATCGATTTCCAAACTTAGCCGAACTGGACCTGTCGAAAAACCTATTGCATGAGCTTCCTTCCCGATTGACCGCTGCTATTCCTACGCTGAAACGGTTGAGTTTGCTGAGTAACGTCATACCAGACGACAGTGTTTTTATGGCTCGCAATAAACACTTGGTCTCGCTAAATCTGCAAGGCAACAAACTAACGCGAATTCCGGTATCTGTTCGCCAAAATCGCCATCTCGAAAGCTTATGGATGGGCAATAATGAGTTGAAGGAACTGGATGTTAAAACGCTACGTCGTCTGCACCGACTTAATGACCTGAACCTCTACAACGCAGGACTAACACAACTTCCTAAGTCCATCGGGCGGTTGAAACAGGTGAAGGTACTGGATTTGTACTATAATAAGTTCACTAAGTTGCCCTATCAACTGGGCCGGATGAAACGGTTGGAGCAATTAGCCGTTGCCTACAATGATTTGCATGATTTACCGGCATCGCTGGCAAAATTACGTCGGCTGAACGTACTGTTTGCGCACCATAACCGGCTCAGTCAATTGCCCAACGCGTTTCAGCGGTTAACGAATCTACGTATCCTCGATCTGGGTTATAACTGGTTCTCGGTCGCACCAAATGTGTTGAGCACATTACCGGCACTGGAGGAACTAGACCTGAATAACAATAATTTACGTGAGCTGTCACCATCGTTGAGTGAGTTAAAGACATTAAAGAAACTGTATCTGCGGTCGAATCCACTTTCCCGGGATGACCTTAAAGCAGGTCCTTATGCGCCATTAATCCAGCAGTTGGAAGCCAACAAGACCGAGGTCTTTTATTGATCAAATAAAACGCTGGTCAGATTTTTTATAATCAATTCCAGATACCCTGAAAATATACGTACTGAACGGAGAAAAATATAACTTTTTAGTGTTACTCCGGCATCAGTAAGTCTGTTGTATGCAAGCCATTACATCTCCCGTGACCAGTACCCCAAGCCGCGCTACGCTCTGGGGAAATTTGATTTCCGTATATATCCTGTGGGGCTCTACTTACCTGTTCATCCATTTCATGACCGAACAGATGCCTCCCCTCTACATGGTATCCATACGGTATCTGATTGCAGGCTCTATTTTGTACAGCTATGCACGACTGACGGGCACACCCGCTCCCACACGGCTCGAATGGCGGTCAGCAAGTATTATTGGCGTGTTGCTATTGACAGTATCGAATGGTTGCCTGTCCGTTGGACTTCAATATATTCCAAGCGGTATGGCGGCTTTATTGGGGGGTCTATTACCAGTTTATCTGCTTACGCTCAACTGGGTTTCCTTTGGAAAAAAGCGGCCCAGCAATCTGGCTTTAGCGGGATTGATTGTTGGCCTGATTGGTATTTATCTGCTGGTTAAACCGGATAAACTACAGGGAACGGGCGGTATCGACGCCAAATTAATTGGCGTTGGACTCGTTGCCTTCGGCAATTTCTCGTGGGCGATTGGTACGCTGCTGACACCCCGACTCACATTGCCATCGGGTACGATTTTCAGTGGTATGCAGATGATTATTGGTGGAATCGCTACGTTGCTGGTGAGTTTAGTGCTGGAGCCCGTTACGCCACTGAGCATTTTTGAGGCCCCCGCAAAGGCCATCTGGTCAATGATTTATCTGGTCATTTTTGGCAGCATCATTGGTTTTTCGTCCTATTCCTGGCTCGCTCGTAATGCGCAACCTCAGCTGTTGTCTACCTATGCGTTTGTCAATCCGGTTGTCGCTATGTTACTCGGCACGACGTTCGCGGGGGAAGTCTTTTCCAGCCAATCTTTTATCGGCGCTCTTGTCGCGCTAGTCGGGGTGGTGCTCATTACGTTAGGGAAGAAGTAGATGTCTGACGGGACTGCGTTTTTAGACAAATGTATGCAGCCCTATTCGATCACATCCGGAGATTTGTGCCGCTAAGCAGCGACGAAGAAACACTACTTTCGTCGCACCTGCGGCACAAAACGGTTACTAAAAAGAGTTTCCTTCTGGAAAGCGGTCAGGTCTGCACGGCCAATTATTTTGTCATCCGCGGCTGTTTTCGAATGTACTTAATTACCGAAAGTGGCCATGAGCAAATCATCCAGTTTGGCATTGATAATTGGTGGATTACGGATTACCTAAGCCTCGATTCACAAAGACCCTCTACGTTTCATATACAAGCGGTCGAACCATCCGAAATCGTCATACTCGACAGACAAATTCAGGACGAGTTGTTCCGACAAATTCCCCAGTTAGAGCGATACTTCAGGATGATCTTACAACGAGCGTATTCGGCTTCATTAATGCGGATACAATATATGTTCAACCTATCGGGTGAAGCCCTGTATCATCAGTTCAGTAGCTCCTTTCCTGACTTTGTTCAGCGTGTGCCGCAATACATGCTTGCCTCCTACCTGGGCTTTACGCCCGAATTTCTAAGCAAAATCAGAGCGAAGAAATCTTAATTTTAACGTAAATACGGGATTGAAAATGGCCCATTAGGGCCTTCACAGCGTAGCGTCGGTAGGAAAAATGAGTTTCTCTCGGTCTTGTGTGCCGTCAGGTACATAACCGTGGTGTACCTGACGGCACACAAATCCATCTCCGCTCCATACTTCCTACCGACGCTGCGCTGTATAGGCCCTACGGGCCAAATTGGCCAATCTATGATTGAACCTAATCCTGCATTCACGTAAATTTTATTGTTCTCTGTACCGCAACGGCGGACCGCTCTGTGGAGAGCGATTTTGTCGTTTACCTGAGTTCGTTTCTTGTTCTAGATTAAGTTTTTCCGGAAAACCAAGCTCTAACTTTGCAGAAACAAATCACACGGTTATCATGGAAAAGCGAATTATTCTTAGAGAAATTGAACCGGATGCATACAAAGCCATGCTGACGTTCGACAAGTATTTGAGCACAACAAGTCTGACTCCCACGCACGTAGATTTACTCAAAATTCGCGCTTCGCAGATCAACGGCTGTGCGTTTTGCATTGATATGCATACGAAAGAAGCACGCCATCATGGCGAAACCGAACAACGTATCTATGGGCTGTCTGCCTGGCGGGAAACGCCTTTTTTCACCGAAGAAGAGCGGGCGATTCTGGCATTGACCGAAGAGGTAACGCTAATCAATCACCACGTAGCCCAGGAAACGTATCAGCAAGCCGCAACCCTTCTGGGCGATAAATACCTGGCTCAGGTACTCATGGCCATCATTTCGATAAATGCCTGGAACCGAATTGGTATCGCAACAGGCATGAGCCCTGCGCTGGGCTAGTTCCAACCCGCGCCAGCTACACCGGCGGGGGACTAATACTCGTCCAGCCACCATCGACCACCAAACTCTGACCGGTGATGTGACGTGAAGCGGGAGAGATTAGAAACAGGGCCGCATTGGCGATGTCTTCGACCGTAGCCGGGCGGCCCATTGGCGTAATACGCGACCAGATTGGCACATACGACGGATCATCTAAAGTGCGCTCAGTTAACGTAGCACCGGGCGCAATAGCATTGACGGTGATGCCGAGGGGGGAAAAATCAATGACTAATTGCTTGGCCAGCATCTCCAGACCCGCCTTGGTCATGCTGTAAACTGGTAAACCCGGATGCGCCTGATGCCCCACGACCGACGACATAAACAGGACACTCCCACCTCGCCCCTGTTTCCGCATTTGCTTAGCGGCAGCCTGCGCCAGAAAAAAACTACCCCGAAGGTTGAGATTTACAATGGTCTGAAAGGCATCGGGTGTAGTCGTGAAAATATCCCCAAAAATTGTGATGCCCGCGTTGGCAATGGCAATGTCCAGCGATCCGAACGTACTGACCGCCGTTTCGACCATCTGTTCAACAAACGCTACGTCGGAGGCATCGCCGGGGCAGGCTTCGCAGCGCCCTGCTCCCTCCTGCCGGATGGTTTCAGCCGCTTTTTTCGCTAATTCTTCGTCATAATCATTGAGAAGGACATTGGCTCCCTGCCGAACTAACGCGTTGGCAATGGCAAAGCCAATCCCGATTCCGGCACCGGTAATGAGGACTGTCTGGTTGGTGAATACTGAATTCATACTTGCGTTAAAATCGTGCTTTTCCCGCATCAAAATGATACGGTGCCGGTATTGGTAAATTGAAGTTTTCCTTTCATCGTTACTGATTTAGCCTGAACCGGTTGACTTACCGATATGGTATGGCCATTCGAAATGATTACGTCGTCATTTGCCGTAGGCAGACAGTTGCAATTCCACGTAGCCGGACTGGACCAACTCCCATCCTGAACACTGGTAATAACTATAACTTCAGCGACAAGCTGATAAAGCTTACCGTCAGCCAGCGAGAGCACATACAATTCTCCCTCGGCACCTTCGGCGAAGGAGACAGGACTTGACCCAATAACCGATGTTGCCTGCTGGATGGTCTGATACGTTCCATTCGCATTTCGCTTCAGCGTCCAGTAGGTGCCCGTCGCATAGTCACCGTACACATACCAACCTTTCAGACTGGGATACGTAGAGCCCCGATAGACAAATCCACCGGTTATGGATACCGATTGCCCGCCATTGTTAGTATAGCCGGGATAGTCCAACAGGGGCATATGATACGTTCCATTCGGTGGACAACTCAACGCGTACGGATGACTTCCTTCTAAACAGGGCCATCCATAATTCTGGGGCGCTGGTGTGTTGGGCGCCGTGAAATTTAGCTCTTCCCACCCATCCTGACCTATATCACCTAACCATAAATCACCGGTTTGCCGATCAAAACTCCACCGCCAGGGGTTACGCAGACCCAATGCATAGATCTCAGGTCGAGTGCCGTCTGTAGCATTTGCATACGGATTTGTTGCGGGAATGACATACGGATTCCCACTGTTCACATCAATACGCAGCATTTTCCCGTGTAAATCCTGCAAATTCTGCGCTAGTTTCTGCGCCAGCGAATCAGGATTGCTGACGGGACCACGGGAACCGGATGATGAATCGCCGGTTGTTAAATAAAAATAACCGTCGGGACCAAAGCCCATCTTTCCGGAGCGATGCCCACCATTGGGATACGGAATCGTCAGGAATACGAGTTCCGAAGCTGGGTCTGCCTGGTCTGGATTCGAAGCTTTTCGCGTATATCGGGCAAAAACCGATGTCATAATACTATTGGAGTAATGGACATAGATATAGCCGTTGCTGGCGTAGTCGGGGTGCAGCGCAATCCCGAAAATACCTTCCCAGGTTGGATCGCGAATTTTATCGCTAATATCTAAAAACGGAGTAGCTTGCACTACCCCGTTTCGAACCAGCTGAATTTTGCCATCCGTTTGAGAAACCAGAAATTCAGTGGGGCTAAGCACGACCACATCGCTCGGTCGGGTTAGGCCACTAGCCACTAAAGACAATTGTAGCCTAGGCGTTTGGGCCAATAACCTGGTACTTAGCAAAAGCACAAGAAGATAACGTAGTGGCATAGATACAGTCAATGGAGCTGAAAGTCTATCCACAAACATACGCATTAAAAATACGTTAAAACACTGCTTATCAGTGCGAATCCCGCTTTACTTCGCTCCCCGAACTACCCCGTAGAAAGTCGAAATCGGCCCCTTCGTGGGCTTGCGTTACGTGCCGGATGTACAGATTCACATAGCCCCGCGAGTAGCCCAGATCAATCGGTTTGAAGCTCACAATGCGCGTGGCCAGTTCTTCATCCGATACGTGCAGATGCAGGCTCCGGTTGTGTACGTCGAGCGTAATCAGGTCGCCATTCTGCACCAGCGCCAGGTTGCCGCCAACAGCCGACTCGGGGGATACGTGCAGAACGACCGTACCAAAGCCCGTACCACTCATACGCCCATCCGAAATGCGAACCATGTCATGCACCCCCATCGCCAGAATCTTGGCGGGCAGTTGCATATTACCCACTTCGGGCATTCCCGGATAGCCTTTGGGTCCAACATTTTTCAATACCAGCACGCAGGTTGGATCAACGTCCAGATTGGGGTCGTCGATGCGGGCTTTATAGTCGTCGATGTTTTCGAACACGACTGCCCGGCCTGTGTGCTGCATCAGCGCGGGCGACGCGGCCGATGGCTTCAGCACGGCTCCATGCGGGCAAAGATTGCCACGTAGCACCGCAATGCCTGACTCAGGCTTGAACGGCTGTTCAACGGAGGCAATAACGGCAGGATCATAACATTGAGCTTCAGCGCAGTTCTCTCCAATGGTCCGCCCATTGACCGTCATCGCATCATTGTTCAGTACGCCACGAAGTTCGCGGATGATAGCAGGCAGTCCGCCCGCGTAAAATAAATCTTCCACAAAATGCTCGCCGGAGGGTTGCAGGTTCGCCAGCAGCGGAATCTTCGCCGACAACGTATCGAAATCGTCCAGTGACAAATCAATACCCACGCGACCGGCAATAGCGGTCAAATGAAGGATAAAATTGGTAGAACCACCCAGCGCGGCATTGACCATTATGGCATTCTCGAACGCCTGACGCGTCAGAATTTTGGACGGTGTCATATTCTCCCGAACCAGCTCAACCATCCGAACACCCGTCATGTGAGCCAGCACTTTACGGCGCGAATCAGCCGCCGGGATCGTGGCATTATCCGGCAACGCCAATCCCAGCGATTCGACCATCGCGGCCATCGTTGAGGCTGTTCCCATCACGGCGCAGTGGCCCTGCGAGCGCGCCATCCCGGCTTCAGCCGCCACAAACTCCGACTGGCTCATTTCGCCCATCTTGAAGGCTTCGGCAAATCGCCAGAGGTCGCTTGTCCCGACTTTACGACCCTGAAAACGGCCCGCCAGCATCGGCCCGCCCGACACCACCATCGTTGGAATGTCGACGCTACAGGCCCCCATTACGAGCGAGGGCGTGGTTTTGTCGCAGCCGCACATCAGAATGACGCCGTCAATCGAATTGCCCCGGATACTTTCCTCCACGTCCATGCTCGCCAGATTGCGGAACAGCATCGCCGTAGGCTTGATCTGGCATTCTCCCAGCGACATAACCGGAAATTCCAGTGGGAAACCACCCGCTTCCCAAACTCCGCGTTTGATGGCTTCGGCCAGTTCGCGGAAGTGTGCATTGCAGGGCGTCAGTTCCGACCAGGTGTTGCAGATGCCGATAACGGGCTTCCCTTCGAATTCATGGTGTGGAAACCCCTGATTTTTCATCCAGGCGCGATAAATAAAGCCGTCTTTTCCGGTGCGGCCAAACCATTCTCGGGAGCGTAATGGCATTTTGTAAGCAGATTAGCAGTAGTCAGTAAAGGCAAAGAAGATTAAATTTTTACTTCTGGCCAATCTATTTTCCGCCTTTTAAGTTTATCATTTACCCTACCCTTAACGTATTACGTCATGAAAACGAATGTTTATCAGGCACTTATCCTATTGCTGATAACCGCGACGCTGGCTTCCGCACAAAGCCGATTCGCACTGTCTATAACGGGCGGTCCCGTGGTTAATCATGCCAGTATGATGTCAACTGTTTTTTTGCCTGATCAAAATGGACAACTGACATCGACTACAATTGATAGCCGGTCGACAACCTATGGACATGTACTTGGTGTGTCAGCGCACTATTCATTTACACCTGACTGGTCGATGTCAACGGGCTTTTGGTATAACCGATTAAGCATGAATGGCACAAATCCGTTTAACTCAACTCCCTTACCTACGCG
Organism: Spirosoma jeollabukense; assembly: GCF_054777855.1. NCBI lineage: Bacteria > Pseudomonadati > Bacteroidota > Cytophagia > Cytophagales > Cytophagaceae > Spirosoma > Spirosoma jeollabukense. Next base: position 933,684 of record NZ_BAAHAD010000002.1, on the reverse strand, counting down.
AATTATTGCACAGACAATTCAAGTGCCTCTTTTCGTAAACTACCGGCCAGGCCGCAAGCGCTTATCGCCGTATTTTTCAGCCGGTACCCTGGCCAACTTTCCTCAGTCAACTATCTATCGGGATCAATCCAATACGGGTCAGGGCGATCTGAAAATAACCTTCAATAAAAAAACCACGTTTCAGGCCGTAGTCGGCGCGGGCGTTGCGTATACGCTCAATACCCATCTGTCATTAACCGCGCAACCTATGTTGATCTGGCGCTTCAAACCAGCAGGCGACTACGAACGCTACGTAGCGTATCAGGTGAACGGGCAACTTCAATTGATGTACTCATTCTGACGTAGTTCTCGCTATTTCTTATCGGAGTGACCGAGATCTTTTTCAGGATTCACTACGTCCCGAACGAGTTGCTTCAACTCTTTTATGTCGGGAAATCGCCCCGCCACTTTTCGGTCGAAGATGACTTGATCATCAACTTTAACCAAAAAACGGCCACTGAATTCAGACGGATGAAGCAGTACCCCATGAACATCGTCGGTGAACGTAATAAGCACTTCCTGCGCCATCCAGGCCGACCGTAGCAGCCAGCCGCACTTCGGGCAGTATTCAATCGTGATTGTGGGTTTCATGGATTTGGTTTAAGAAAATCATTGCCAGATGACCGAGCGGTCTATGCTGGCAAGGGTAGCTCTACCCGTCAGGGCCATCGTCAGTTCGAGTTCATTTCTGAGAATTTCCATCACTTTCGCTACGCCTTCTGCCCCGGCGGATGCGAGGCCGAAACACACGGGTTTGCCTACCAGTACGGCATCAGCGCCTAACGCAATGGCTTTCACTACGTCGGTGCCCCGTCGTATGCCACCATCCATCAGTATGGGCATTCGCCGGTTTATTTTTTCGGCAATGCGGGGCAGGGCTTCGATGGTAGCGGGAACAGTATCTAAATTTCGACCGCCGTGATTAGAAACTATAATACCCGATACGCCAGCCTGTAGGGCTTTTTCGGCATCGTCGGGATTCAAGATCCCTTTCAGTAACACCGGCGTTTTTGCGAACGATTGCAACCACTCGATGTCTTTCCAGGTGAGGGGCTTTTGTTCGAGTAATGAGCCGGGCATGTGCGGTGTCTGCACGTCATCCGGCAACGTAAAATTAGCCCGTTGCTGCCGATTGCGGACACCCACTACGGTGGTGTCGACGGTAACGCACAGGACGCCATAGCCGTGTGCCTCGGCTTCCTGAACAATGTCTCTGGTAAACTCGCGGTCATCCCGAACGTAAAGCTGGAACCAGAGGGGTTGCGTAGCTACTTCCGCTATTTCCCTGAGTGGGGTTGTCGTAAATGAACTGACCACATAAACAGCCGAAGCGGCCCCTGCGCCACGCGCCGTGGCCAGTTCACCTTCGGGGTGCATGAGTTTGTGATAAGCGGTTGGCGCAATAAGAATGGGATACGGCAGGTCGTAGCCAAACAGCGTGACGCGGGTATCGAGCTGGCTGACATCGGTGAGCACGGTTGGCTTGAGTTTTATGGCGTCCAGTGCTTCCCGGTTCCAGCGGAGCGTCCATTCATCAGCGGCTCCACTGGCTACGTACTCATAGGCCATTTTTGTCATGTTGCGCTCGGCCATTTTTTCAAGGTCAAACAGGTTTAGTATTCCCGATAAATCGCCCTGATCACCCGCCAGTAAATCGCCTTTACTCATCCTGATTTAGGGTCTTCCAGCACCAGTACGGTTAGCTGTCATTATAATAGATTATCTAATTTTTTAACCGATCCGAGAACCCCTAAATCCCCTGAAGGGGACTTTGCTCGTGATTAGACAAAGTCCCCTTCAGGGGATTTAGGGATTCTCGGACAGCTTCTGCTATTTAACTTTGCTAATTATGTCAGATAACGACTCTAAACAAACACCTGAATGTCACACTAGCCGGATGCCCTTTTCTTCCAGCACAATCTTTCGCTCGCGGTATAACGTACCAATGGCTTTCTTGAACGTCTTCTTACTCATCTCCAGCGCCTTATAGATTTCTTCGGGCGGGCTGTTATCCGTCAGGGGTAGGAACCCATTTTCTGATTTTAGCGTCGCCAGAATGCGCCGGGCGTTCGGTTCGACATTCTCGAAACCAGCTTTTTGTAAACTCACGTCAATAAGACCATCGTCGCGAATGTTCTTGATGTAGCCGATCAGCGGGTCGCCGGGACGTACCGTCCGGAAAATTTCGTTGGCATACACCAGGCCTTTGTAGCGGTTATTGATGATCACGTTTACACCCAGATCGGTGGGTTCGTAGGCCAGTAGTTGCACCTCATCGCCCATAACCAGATCGTGCACATCGGGGTCAAGAAAGCGACTGATCTTGGTCGATCCCACCAACCGGTTGGTGCTCTTGTCCAGATACATAAATACGACGTACCACTCCCCAACCTGCATTGGGCGGCTCTGTTCACGATGTGGCACGAGCAGGTCCTTCTCCAGGCCCCAGTCCAGAAACGCACCGGCACTGGAAACGGCAACAACTTTTAGGGCAGCAAACTCATCGCGCTGGATGGCGGGCGTTAATGTAGTGGCAATGGGCCGATCTTCGGAGTCGGTATAGACGAATACGTCAATGTCATCGTCGATGGCGAGTGTATCGGGGACGTATTTGTTGGGCAACAAAATGTCGTTGCCAAAATCCTGGGTTTTGCGATCCGATAAGTCGCCGAGAAAGAAGCCAACGCTGGTTTCGCGAAGGGCTGTAAGGGTATTGATTCGTCCGATGTCAATCATAAAGTACCAAAAGCTTCCGCGAACGGCACCGCAACAGCGGACCGGCCGGAGCTAGCCGCCTGGCCGAAAGTTATGAATTTTTAGCCGTACCACCCGCTTTGGCATACGACGTTGCTGACCGGCAACGCCAGAAAAGAGAAACAATCCGGCTTACCTACCCGATGCTTTTTTTGGTACTTTCAGCCTCGTATACATAAAAAACAGTTTGTTTCAGTAAGGCTGTGAGTGTCAGTTTGTTTGCTGCCAGATAGGTTTATACGTCAGTTGTCATTTGAAGGGTTTTTATATATAACATTGATTATCAAGGCACTAATTCACGCACGTTAGTCGTTTTAAACCCAGTACCATCCAAAATGAGTTTTGTTAAAGTGTGTTGGAATTTCATTATTGATGGCCGCCGTACGTCCGGCCGTCGCAGTTGCCGCTAAGTTTACTGCCTCTCCGCTCCTCAGCGCATCCTCAATTTTCAATCGTACTCCAGCCAGAATCAACGTAGTGGTTCGTCCTGAACTACCTCAGTCTGGCGCGATTCAGGCCGATGCAACAGTCTCCCAGGTAACGCACGCGATGATGCCCCTGGCCGCCCATGCGCCCGACCTTCCGTTGCTCGATGTTGATTTCTGTGGCGAATGCCTGCCGCTCGATCAGACCGACGTAGTTGACCGCTGGAAGCACGTTTTTACGCTGTTCCGCCCCCACATCAGCGACCTCGGCAACCTTCGTCAGCGGGCCGAAGCCTTTTTCCCGATCATTGATCCCATTCTGGATAAATACGACATCCCCGACGATTTTCGCTACGTACCCCTGGCCGAAAGTGCCCTGCGTCCGAAAGCCGTTTCGCGGGCTGGAGCGGCTGGTTACTGGCAACTGATGCCCGGCACAGCCCGGGCGCTTGGCCTGAAAGTGAGTAAACGCACGGACGAACGATTCAATGTTCAAAAAGCCACCGAAGCCGCCTGTCGCTACATCCGGACCTTATACAACCAGTTGGGTTCGTGGTCATTAGTTGCAGCAGCTTACAATGCCGGACCGGGGTACATGAAAAATCAGCTTAAACGGCAAGACCATCGCGACTACTACAGCATGCGTTTACCCCGCGAAACCCGTTATTATCTCTATCGCGTGCTGCTTTACAAAGAAGTAATGTCGCGCCCGGATGATTATTCATCGTTTCTATTGCCGGCTCCCGCCGAGCAAACGGCATTCCGGCTCTGGCCAGCGAATCCTTGGTACAGGGTGGCTTAGTTAAGCTTACCAAAACAAATAGCCGGACGAGGGTGCCCCCAGCCCGGCTATTTGTTTTCCGGTTTATCAACAATTACGGGTGTCAAAAGCTATTTAGATTAGGCTACTTTTGTCAAATTAAAACCCCAGCCTCACAAATCAGTTAATAGGGTACAGCTGACTAACCGATCGGCACTCTTTCCAGTAGTTGAATGCAATCTGACGCGACTAAACCTACAAACGAGGCCTCTGGCAGACCCATCGTTACCCGAGGGGTTGACCGATTTTTCCTGGCGCTGGCCGATGTGGCCTCTTTTATCGGTCGCTTCTTTCGGGAAGCCTTTCTGCCTCCCTATGAATTCAAAGAAATTGTGAGGCAATGTTACGAGGTCGGTTTCCGGTCGCTGCTGCTGATTTCTACAACGGGCTTCATTACGGGTATTGTCTTCACGAACCAGTCGCGCCCGTCGCTGGCTGACTTTGGGGCTACTTCCTGGCTACCCTCGCTGATTGCTATCGCTATTGTGCGGGCGCTGGGACCGCTTGTGACAGCCCTGATTGCCGCGGGAAAAGTGGGGTCGAGCATCGGGGCCGAATTAGGCTCGATGAACGTAACGGAGCAGATCGACGCCATGGAAGTATCCGGCACCGACCCGTTCAAGTTTCTGGTTGTCAGCCGGGTAATTGCTACGTCGATCACCATCCCCTTATTGACGATGTACACCATTTTTGTAGCCTTGATTGGGGCCTACATTAACGTCAGTCAGAATGAGCAGACCAGTTTTACGTCTTACATACAGGAAGTCTTTGGTGCCATTACGTACCTGGATATTTTTGCATCCATCCTTAAATCAATCGTGTTTGGTTTCACCATCGGCATGGTTGGCTGCTACAAAGGCTACCATTCATCGAAAGGCACCGAAGGCGTTGGAAAGGCGGCCAACTCATCTGTGGTAACGGCAATGTTCCTTGTGTTTATCGAAGAATTACTCTCCCTCCAGATTGTCGGCGCAATCCGGGGAAGTTGACACTATACTGAATGAAAGAACGAAGGACCGGGCTGGCGTTCCAGTGAATGAGCGAAAATTGATGCGCCAGCCACTCGTTCGCTTATTCACTCCGCACCGGCGGCCCGGTTTCACTCTTTAACTATGGCAGACGAGAAAACAGAAACAGTTATCAGCATCCAGGGACTTAAAAAATCCTTTGGTGATTTGCACGTACTACGGGGCGTTGACCTGGAAGTAAAACGGGGCGAAAACGTGGCCGTTCTTGGCAGGTCGGGCACAGGCAAGTCAGTGTTGATAAAAATAATGGTTGGTCTGCTCAAACCAGATGCCGGACGGGTCATTATCCTGGGGGAGGATGTTGAGAAATTGCAGGGTAAGGAGCTGGATGAGTTTCGACAGAAAGTTGGATTCTCATTTCAAAGCAGTGCCCTGTACGATAGCATGAGCATTCGGGAGAATCTGGAGTTCCCGCTGGTCCGGAACGTTCGGAATCTGAGCCGCGACGACATCAACAAGGCTGTTGAAAAAGCGCTGGCCGACGTTGGGTTGTCGCAGACAATCAACCAGATGCCATCTGAACTATCGGGTGGTCAACGAAAACGTATTGGTATTGCCCGGACGCTGATTCTGAAACCAGAGATCATGCTCTATGACGAACCAACGGCTGGCCTGGACCCGATTACCAGTATTGAAATTAATAATCTGATCAATGATGTGCGTGAACGATTAGGGGCAACGTCGATTGTCATTACCCACGATCTAACCTGTGCCAAAACCACCGGCGATCGTGTAGCCATGCTGCTTGACGGTAAGTTCGAGCGGGTTGGCACGTTCGATGAAGTCTTCGCTGATCCCGACGAGCGTATCAAACAATTTTATAATTACAAATTCGTGAATTAAACAGAATAAGTTGTCAGTAGTTAGTCAAGAGTCGATAGCGGTGTCACAGATGATAACTGCTTACGAATATTAACTAGCCAGACAACAACCGCACGGGCGGCCCCGTATCAACTAACGACTCCTGACTATTGACTAACTTATGAGTACCGAATCAACTAGACGCTCCGTTATCGTCGGCATTTTTGTGCTGGCGGGCATTCTGATTTTCGTAGCCGGGGTATTTGTGCTGGGTGGTCAGCAGAAGCGCTTCACTAAAAGCATCAAGCTTATCGCCGTTTTTAAGGATGTCGGAGGGCTTAAAGCGGGAAATAATGTCTGGTTTTCAGGTGTTAAAATTGGCACCGTAAAGCGCATCAGTTTCTTTGGCAATGCGCAGGTAGAAGTAGACTTAAGCGTTGAACAGAGTTCGCAACAATATATTCGAAAAGATGCCAGCGCCAGCATTGGCTCCGACGGGTTGATTGGAAACAAAATCGTTGTGATTGCAGGCGGCACCACCAGTCATCCCGAAGTGGATGATGGCGACCGGCTTAAGACGTCAGAAGCTTTGAGTTCAGATCAGATCATGGCAACGCTCCAGGAGAACAACAACAATTTGCTACGTGTTACCAACGACTTTAAAGAGTTGGTTGGCAACCTCAAACGCGGAAAAGGCACGGTGGGCGCTGTACTGACCGATTCGATGGTGGCCGAAAATTTTAAAAAGGCGATGAAGAACCTGGAACGTGCCTCGGAAAACACCACCAAAATAACGGGTTCCGTGTCGCAGTTTGCCGCCAGATTAAACACCAAAGGCACGTTAGCCAACGAGTTAGTCACCGATACGACGGTTTTCCGGCGATTGAGCCGTTCGGCGGCCCAGCTCGAAAATACAGCCAGTTCGGCGAGTCAGACCGTTGGCAACATGAACAAAGCGTCTGAAACGCTCACCAAAACCTCCGAGAATCTCAATAAGGCATCCGAGAAACTCAATAACACGAATAGTCCGCTGGGCGTGTTACTTACCGATCAGGAAACCGCCAAAAATTTACGTACGACACTCAGTAACCTGAGTCAGGGTAGTGCGTTGCTCAATCAGGATTTAAAAGCAGCGCAAAGTAATTTTCTGCTACGTGGTTTCTTCAAGAAACAAAACAAGGCAGCCGCGAAGGCAACAGCGGACAGTATCGCAGCTGCAAAACCGTAGCACATAAAAGTATTTTTTCATTCTCACCAGATTAAAACCTAGTGCAGTTTATTATCTCCATTGCATTGCGCCGGGTTTTAACCCGGCGTTTTTTTTATCAGTCATTCTGCACCGTACTGGCTCCGCTTACCCGCTGCTGCACAGTAGGTTTACCCCGATAACGGATGTTACTGGCGCCACTGGCATTAACAACCAGCGTAGAAGCTACGTTGACATTCGCGTTGCTAGCCCCTGAAGCGTCAAGACCCACATTATCAACCGGATAACCGAAAGCCTGTAAAAGTGACTCCCCCGATAAATCAGCCGACAAGGCAGTTCCCTGTCCACTTAGACGTAATACGGACGCGCCCGACAGTTTCACATTCGTTCGTGTAGCCTGCCCGGTAAATTGACTTTCGGAAGCGCCCGACAACGTAATGTCCAGCGTACTCAGGTTCGAAAACCCGGTTATGGTAGACCGGCTAGCTCCCGAAAAATCAACACCACGTAAGATCGGCATGGTGATCGTGAAGGAAGTTTTATACTCCCGACGCCGGGCAATCCGGTATTGCGCCATGAGCGTTCCGTTACGCGTATATACCTGAAGGTCGGCCAGATTTCGTCGGTCGCCTTCAACTGTAACCCCATACGTAGTGCCCTGTTGTACTGTTATAATGAAAGCACTGCCCATGTCGATCCGGTCGAAGTCAGTGAAAGCGTAGGTTTGCTGATCACCCTGATACGGTCCTACATCCTCCCGCTTCAATGAGCATCCCGCCAGGTTGAGCAATAAGATAAGAAGGGTAACCGTGTAAAAAAGAGTAGATTTTCGTTGCGTAATTTTGGTTGTGTTCATGTCTGTGTACGTTGTTTCCCAGTCATGACAACCATATTGGCAAGTACCCCTATTGAAAGAACGATTTTTTTGAGCTTAGTTTCTCGTGGAAACATCACTGCTATATGATAGCCTAACCCGATTTTACCCCTAAATCCCCTAAAGGGGACTTTGCTCACCAGCAGACAAAGTCCCCTTTAGGGGATTTAGGGGTAAAATCGTCATAATAGTAGCATCCAAAGAAAAGGTATCCTTACTAATTCCCGTAACGCAGGCCGATATGAAAGCCAATCCAGCCCCAGTGGCGATTGTTGCTAAAGGAATCTGTACGATCAGAAAAGAGCGGAATCTCGGGTTGAAGGAGTGGCCGGGTAGTGTCGTCGTTGCTGAAGTACCAGTTGACAGATGGTCCGAAGGCCAACGCCAGATGCCGACTGAGTTTGGTTTCAAGCAGTGTACTCAGCCGAATCTGACTGTTCCACTCCTCTGTGAATGGCTTATCGAAATTAAACAGATGGTGATACGTTCCCTCCAGCGTAAACAGTGTTTTTGGCGACAGCACAAAGGCTGTTCCCAGTCCATAGCCCGCGCTTAGGTCTGGGCTGCCTTCACGCTCAAAACTATAGCCCGCTGTCAGGATATTGTAGAATTGGCGTACACCGGTACGTACCGTCACGTTAAGCAGATTAACTTCATCAGCGCCGACTTCGAAGCGTTGAAAACCACCCTTTCTTACATAACTGATCAAGCCGATGGGCACATTTCCGGCCGAATCGGCGATGTTGATCAGGCCAATCTGATGACCACCTGATACGTGTTTAGCCCGGTTAAGGATACCACTGATCTGCCAGCCTTTCACATCCCGCTGCGCGTAGTTGACCAGCCCCGCTAACTGGGCACCTGTAACGGACTGCCCCGCCGTATTGATGAGACCGCCTAACTGTACCCCGTCCACATCCTGATTCGTATAGTTGACCAGGCCAGCGATTTGTACCCCGTCAAGTGACTGTCCAACGGTATTGATCAACCCACCAACCTGCACACCCTGCACGCGCTGATTCACGTGATTGATTAGTCCACCCACCTGTACGCCATGGACCCTCCCGCCAACGATGTTCGCCAAGCCGCCCGCCTGTAGGCCCTGCACATCGGCCCGAACGAGGTTCATCAACCCGCCGATTTCAAACGCCCGTACACCAAATGAATAACCGACCAGTGCATTCACCGAAATGCGATTACTGATTCGTCCGCTCAGGCGAAGGTTGGTGCCCATAAACGGCAAAAACGACACCTGCCAATCGCGGTAGAGCGTATCCCGGTTGAGGTTCACATCGTGAATTGCCTGCTGCGCTGACACAAACAAGCGCGTGATGCCATCCCGCCCCTTGTCAAGAATCGATACGGGTCGTTGCTGGGGGGTGGAATCGGCAGGGAGAACGGGCATTTCGACGGCAACCGTAGCCAGTCCTCCCACCGGTTGAAGCGTATCCTCCGTGACGCGAATGGGTGGCAGTGCTTTTACAGTCGACGTATTGAGCGGTTGGGGCGTCATCCGGATGCTCAACGAATGAGGAAGCCGGGACCGAATAATAACCGTCTCGCCCAGATAATCCCGCTTGCGAACGTCTAAACGAACCGATGGCAGGTTCGTCGGGAGCCGAAGCCGATAGTATCCAAATGGATTGCTGACGGTAGACGCCAGCGTTGTTTTCTCGAAAATGCTGGCCTGAGCGATACGTTCCCCTGTCTGCTCATCCAGAATATAGCCATCGAGCAGGAAGTTTTTAGGTGCTGTTTCGGGTAGTTCGGCACGTAGCAGAATGACGTGATTCCCCCGCGATTTGAACGTCACCCGATGCTGAAATACCCGATTCAATACGTCGCGAACAGGCACATTGACCAGTCGGATCGTTATGAGCGCGTTGCCCTCCAGGATCGTTGTGCTATATGAAAAGTCGAACCGGCCAGCGTTACTGATTTGACGTAGCGCATTTTCGACTTTCTCATTACGGATATCGACTGAAATCAACCGGTCGAGCGGAGGTGTTGGCTGAGCCAGCAGTTGACCGGTTGTGAAGACGAAAACCAGATTAATTAAATAACGCATGACACTCATAGCAGATGGTTTTCTTCTGAGACACCCATCTGTCCGTTTCCCCCTATTTACTGACAACCAGCCCCCTCTAAAATTACCTGCTTCCCTTCGTGGCGGATACGCAAACCGAGGGTTTCGGCCGTAACCGCCAGCACCGTTTCCAGGGAGGTTCTGTCGAAACGGGTAGTCAGGCGACAATTACCAAGCCGGGCATTTGCCAGCCGGACATCGGCATTATAAACCTGATTAATCGCCTGCACCACGTCGCGTAGCGGTTCCTTGTCGAATACCAGTTGGCCAGTTTTGTAGGCAAAAGCATTCTGAGACAGGAGCATTGCCCGACGGATCGTATCGGCTGAAGCCTCGAAGGTTGCCTGCTGATTTCTGGTAAGCAAAACGACTTTTTTACCCCCCGAAAACCGAACTTTCCCCGTCTGAACCGCCACACTCACATTTGCATCGTAGGCCCGAACACTGAACGACGTCCCCAGTACCTGCACCACATTTTTACGCGCCTGAATCCGAAACGGACGCGTCGGATCGGGCGTTACGTCGAAAAAAGCCTCACCGGTTAAAGTAACCTCTCGTCGTTCGTCGGCAAAGGTGGCGGGGTAACGTAGCGTCGAGTGGCGATTCAGTAAAATTCGGGTTCCATCGGGTAATATCTTGCTGATTTTCTGTTCATTCGTCGTGAGCGTCACCATGTTCCGGGCCGGATGATCCTTGCCCATGAACTGGAGTCGGAAAGTTAGCCAGCCCATCCCCCCTACTAGGGCCAGAAAAGCGGCAACCCGCCACAGCGCTTGGTACCCACCTGTCTGACGATCGCCAGGCTGGACCGGCAGTGGCTTAACAATGGGCTCCGATTTAGTAACCGGTTTCCGATCAACCGTTCGTATTTTCTGCTGTACTTTTTTCCAGGCCGCATTCGTATCAACCGCTGATGCGCCGGGGGACGTAGCAGACCACTCTCCGGCGGCCTCCCAGATACGTTCGAATTTCTCAAAATCCTCGTGGCCAGGGGCCGACGGACCGGGACGACTGGCAAGCCACTGCCGCACCCGAGCCGTTTCGGCCGGATCGGTTTCGCCCGCCAGAAACTTGCCCAGCAGGGCGTCATCTATGGGTTGTTGGTCGGCCATCGTTCAGGAGTGACTTAGCAGCCACATGACTAAAATAGGTAAATAATCACTCAGTTCAGTACGTAAAATACGAAGGGCCTTCCCTATCTGGTTTTCAACCGTTTTGATAGAAATCCCCAATTGGTCCGCAATTTCCTGGTATTTCAACTCATCAAATCGACTCAGCGTAAACGCCAGCCGACACTGTTCAGGCAATTTCTGAATGGCACGTTGTAACCGGTCAGCAAGCTCATCGCCAATCAGCGTCTGCACGGGCGACTCCGCCGTATCATGGCCGACGTAGCGGATATGTTCCCGATGCTCATTTCGGACGGTTTCGTGTTTGATCCGGTTTAAACAACGGTTGTGCACCGCCCGATACAGATATGATTTTAAGGACGTCGTAATAAATATCCCGTCTCGCTTTTCCCAGAGAACCAGAAACATAGCCTGTACTTCCTCCTCGGCCTCGTCGGGGTCGGCCAGTAATTGTCGGGCATAGCGGCACAAGGACGCATAATGCTGCCGGAATACGGACTCAAAAGCCTGTTCATTGCCATTCCGGATGGCCGCCAGTATGTCCTGCTCAATCGGTGGCACTGCAATAGATTGGTGGATGATAGGAGGTCGTAAAGCTATCATTTTTGGCTGAACACACGCTTGGTCAGCGCTATGACACTTATCCACCGGCGTACCCCTACGCGACTCTGAAATAAATTTATCAGCGAGTAACAACGAAGACTTGGCTACAACGCCAGATGGCTCGACTGGATAGGTTCACCGTAGAAAACGGTTGCCTGCCGGTCAAAGTCCTCGGTTGAGTCGGTCGTCAGAAATGCTCGTTGGCTATGTTTGCTGCATTGCGCATCAATTTCAGGATGGCGGCTTAGGTAGTCGACAAGACTATCAGCTACAATAGCCCCCTGACTCACAATCGTTGCGTGAGCCGGTGCAGCCTGTATAATTTTGTCAAGCAACAGGGGGTAATGCGTGCAGGCCAGCAATAACGTATCAATTTCCGGCGATCGAGCCATCAGGCGATTTACGTGTTGCGCAACAAAGTAATCAGCGCCGGGATTCGCGTATTCACCGTTTTCGACCAGGGGCACCCACATGGGACACGCTTCCTGAAAGACAGCCAGTTCAGGAAAAAGCTTCTCTATTTCAACCACATACGATTCCGACGTAACCGTCCCCCGCGTAGCCAGAATGCCCACATGACCCGTTTTTGAATAATTCCCGATCACTTCGGTCGTGGGCCGAATAACGCCCAACACCCGACGATCCGGCGCCAGCGTCGGCAGGTCCAGTTGCTGAATATTACGTAGTGCTTTGGCGGAAGCCGTGTTGCAGGCCAGAATAACGAGTCGACAGCCCGAGTTGAATAAGTGCTGCACACATTCCAGCGTATACTGATAGACTGTCTCGAAAGAGCGGGTACCGTAGGGCGTTCGGGCATTATCGCCCAGGTACACGTAATCGTATTGCGGGAGTTTACGAACAATTTCGCGCAGGATAGTCAGGCCACCATAGCCCGAATCGAAAACGCCAATGGGTTGAGTCATGCCCAAATGTACGGTAGATAGCTTGTTGCCACCAAAAATTTGAGAAACCAAAACATTCACTTACTATTAACATCAAAACGACCTGAAGTACTCTATCTTCACAGTTTAACCACTACGTATCCGTCGTTTTCAATTCCACATGCCAGGCTTACGCCCCTGCGCTTTTTTGGCGCTCTTCCTTTTCGGGTTTTATTCGACGTCAATTGGCCAGCAGCGTTCAGTTTTTCACGGCGAGATAGAAGCTGGCAGTATTATCTCATCAGAGTCAGTCACGCCCTTCTGGCTACGTACCAACCAATATGGCATCGTTCCCAATCAGGCGCCGGCTGGTCTTTTTCAGGCCGCCATCAGGAAATCATATGCACAACCAGACTCCGCTCATACCCGAAAATTCAGTTGGGGGTTTACCCTGAACCCGGTGCTGACGTATGACCGGAATGATAAACTAAAGGTCCTGTTGCCAGAAGCCCATCTTAAGGTCAGATTCAAAGCCATCGAACTTTACGCCGGCCGCCGACGGGAGGTGATAGGTTTGGGCGACACGACATTATCGTCTGGATTTTATGCCGTTTCAGGCAATTCGCTACCTGTTCCTAAACTACAGATTGGCACAATAGGCTATGCACCACTTCATTTTACGAACGATTTTCTGGCGGTCAACGCGGGTTTTTCGCACGGTTGGTTCAATGTACCCTACCTTCAGGGCGTTCGTCTCCATCAGAAATATCTGTACCTGCGCTTCGGCAAACCGGCTTCATCGTTTAAATTTTATGCGGGCGTCAATCATCAGGTTCAATGGGCTGGTCATGCTGACTACTTAAAACAGCGACCCGACATTGCCGACGCGAACGGTTACTTTCCGTCTGACTGGAGTTTTTATAAATACGTAGTGTTTTCTTACACACCTAAAGACTATGGAAAAATAGCAGGCTACACCGATTTTGATAGTTACCGGGTTGGGAATAGTGTTGGCAGTATTGACTTTGGAGCTGAGTTCACGACGGAGGGGCATAAATTCATGGCCTATTATCAGCATGCCTACGAAGACGTATCAGGCATTGTCTTTCTAAACATGCCGGATGGTCTCTGGGGACTGAGTTGCGCCTTTACACCCGAACAACCGACGGCCTTCCACCTAACGCGTTTAAATCTTGAATTTCTGACAACCAAAGATCAGACCGCACCTACGTTTGATATTCCGGGAAGCAAGTATCAGGGTGGCGATAATTATTACAATCATAGTCAGTATACCGAAGGTTGGTCCTATTTCGGACGGACCATCGGCACACCTTTCATTGCGCCGGGTCAGGACTTCGACAAGAAATTTCCCTTGCCCAACGGGCAGTTTTTCCCCAATAATCGCGTGAATATGTGGTACGTTGGATTACAGGCTTCGTATCGAAAAGCGACGTTTCTGCTTCGTACTTCGTACAGCAAAAATTACGGTACCTTCAAAGATCAATCCACAAACTCCAACTACCCAACGCAGTTTTCGGGGTTGATTTCGGCTCAAATTCCGATCTCGCGCTGGAATCATGTGGCTCTTATTTCCAAACTGTCGATAGATAATGGTGGCTTGTATACCAATACCATCGGGGGTTATATTGGCGTGAAAAAGAGTTGGTAGGAATTATTCATACCGGGTTTTAACCCGGCGATAATGAAAAAGCCTAACCAAGCCGGTGTTACGTTACTTGCTGGCTTTCTTCTTAGCATCCACCAGCAACGCGTCCAGGGCGTTTCGATCATACACTTTACCCCGAAGAACAACGGTGCTGATCGCCTGAGTAGCCGAAATATCCAGCAATGGATTTTTATTGAGCAGGACAATATCAGCACTTTTTCCGGGTGCGATATCCCCATACAGTCCTGTTTTATTCAGGAAAACAGGACCCGGAATAATCGCCGATTGCAGGGCCTGCAAGGGAGTCAATCCGGCTTTCACGAAATAGCCAAGTTCATGATGGAGGCCAAGGCCCGGATATACGTAGGAGTTCAGAAAACCCGCATCGGTTCCGGCCATAATCGTCACGCCCGCTTTGTGCAACAGGGGAAGCAATGAACTCGATTTTTCATAAACGGCATGGCGTTCGGCAATGGCATTCGCATCGTCCTTAGCCACCCGGCTCACCCGCCAGGCATAGGTATTTTTCAACCCTTGCCCGATGTATTGCAGATACGTATCGTTCCGGTGGTTATCCTGATCCAGATAAGCCACTGTGCGGCTGATGTTTAACGTTGGCACTACGAACGTACCGTTTTTTGCCATGCGTTTATACACCGCCAGCGCCGTGGCTTCGTCGAAACTTTGCATGACCATGGGCGACGCCAGCCGGGCCGTTAGCTGCCCCAACCTCACCTTGTCGGCAACTTCTTTGTCGCGCGTAGACCCCGCCTTGAGCACGTAGCTCATGTGTTCCACCGAACCTAAACCCGCCGACGACACTTCGTCCATCGTTAGCGCAAACGGTACGTGTCCCGAGGTTTTCATCCCCCGTTTTTTGGCCTCCTGTAGAATGTACAGGTAGATG
This sequence comes from Spirosoma jeollabukense, assembly GCF_054777855.1. NCBI lineage: Bacteria > Pseudomonadati > Bacteroidota > Cytophagia > Cytophagales > Cytophagaceae > Spirosoma > Spirosoma jeollabukense. Next base: position 918,463 of record NZ_BAAHAD010000002.1, on the reverse strand, counting down.
TCCGGTTTGATGGTGTTGTCGGTAATCTTCACGAAATCGACTTTCAACCCTTGCAGCGAATCGAGCATTTTATCGACTTCGGCAGGTGTACTGACCTCGATATCGCCCACCCAGCTCGATTTGTAGCCTTCCAGCTTGGGGCCAGAAGTGAATAAGGTAGGGCCCGCCAACGTACCATTTGCAATCTGATCGCGCCATTGCAACACCGACGCACTCAGGTCGGCAGCGGCATCACGAATGCCCGTAATACCATGAGCGATATACAGCGGAAACATGTTTTTATTCTCCTCGATCAACGTGTCGCCACCACCGAAATGGACGTGCATATCCCACAGGCCCGGAATGATAAATTTCCCGCTGGCATCGACAACTGTCCTGGCCTGAAAATCCTTGCCTTTCGATTCATCGTAAACGCCCAGAATTTTATCTCCCTGAACAGCAATGATTTTTCCGGTCAGAATTTTCCCCGTCCGCACATCAATCAGCGAACCCGACTTGATGAGCACATCAACGTTTTGCTTCTGGGCAACGGCCATGTTAACCGTAGCAATCAGAAGCAGTAGAGGAAGAAGGTTCCGCATAATGAATTTGGCGTTCGGCGTAGTCTCTGACTACGCCGAGCATAAAGCTTCCCCAAAGTTTTATGCTTTGGGGAAGTTGAAAAGTAGTTTTTGCTTTTTTAGTTACCCTAAGAGTTCTTTCCCCTGCGCCAGTGCAGCATCTAATCCCGATGAATCGGTGCCGCCCGCCGTGGCGAAAAATGGCTGCCCGCCACCACCGCCTTTGATGTTTTTAGCTAGCTCTTTTACAACTTGACCCGCGTTCAGATTCTTACCCTGAATCAGCGAGTCGGGCAGCATCACGGCGAGTTGTGGCTTCCCGTTGATGTCGGCGCCAAGTACAACGGCGAGGTTGTCTACTTTTGCTTTCAGGTCGTAAGCCAGTTGTTTTAGCGCATCAGCCGATGGTACGTCTACTTTTTCAACCAGCCGCGAGTGCCCGTTAACGGCTTCTACTTTATCCAGAAGCTGGTTTTTCAATTGCTGTACTTTCTCATTCTGCAACGCTTCGACCTGCTTTTGCAACGCACTACGTTCGTCCATCAGCGTTTTCACGGCTTTCACTACGTCCTTGGGCGCCTTCAACAGCTCTTTCAGTTCGCCTACAACGGCCATTTGTTCATTCACTAACGTTTCAGCACCTAATGCCGTTTTAGCCTCAACTCGACGAATGCCCGTCGAAACTGAGCCTTCGCCCGTGAATTTGAACAGACCAATGCGGCCAGTTCTGTAAACGTGTGTGCCGCCACAAAGCTCAACCGAGTAGTTAGGATCAAACGTAATGACGCGAACAAAATCACCGTATTTCTCACCGAACAAAGCGGTTGCCCCTAATTGTTTGGCCTGTTCAATGGGCACGTTACGTTTCTCATCGAGCGGAATGTCTTCCCTAACTTTCTCATTCACAATCCGCTCTACTTCAGCCAATTGTTCATCAGTCACTTTACTGAAGTGCGAGAAGTCGAAGCGTAAGGCATCGGGACCAACGTAAGAACCCTTTTGCGCTACGTGATTACCCAGCACTTGACGCAACGCCGAATGCAGCAAGTGCGTTGCCGAGTGATTGCTTGCGATCAAATCCCGACGAGCAGTGTCAACACGAGCAATTACTCTTTGGTTGATTGAAAGATTATGTTCAAGCTTAATATCATCGTCTGTACCGTTTACTATCAATACAGATAAATCATTTTCTTTTTTAGTATCAACAACTTGAACTATGTATTTTGGGGTTGGATCATCTGGTGTATTTCCCCATAAAACTAATTCCAGAACTCCGGTGTCACCTACCTGCCCACCAGATTCAGCGTAGAACGGGGTTTCTCTTAATACAATTTGATACTGTGGGCCTTGTTTGTTCTGAATTTTGCGATATTTAATTATGTAAGTGTCAGCTTCTAACCTATCATAACCGACAAACTCTGGTTTCTGATCATAAAAATTATCAGCTTGGCTTAATACCATCCAGTCACCCGCCGATGACGTAGCATCTTTCCGAGACCGGGCTTTCTGCTCCTGAAGTGCCTTCTGGAAACCCGCTTCATCGATCGAAAACCCCTTTTCACGAGCGATCAAAGCAGTAAGATCTGACGGAAACCCGTAAGTATCATTTAACTCAAAAACTATATCGCCAGGTATAGTATGAAACTTATCCTTGTTCTTAATCCATTGAGCATATTTAAAATTTAATTTTATATCATCATCGTCTTCTGAGAGATAATCAACGTGGTGGCTATTTGTTATGTCCTCAATGATGCCATCAAGTCGTTTGAGACCATTAGCTAACGTCCGCAGGAACGCACTTTCTTCTTCGCGAATAACCGTTGCCACAAAATCACGTTGGGCGAACAGTTCGGGGAAGACATCGGCAAACTGATCGGCCAGTGTTGGCACGAGTTTGGTCATGAACGGCTCGTTCAGGTTCAGGTACGAATAGCCATAACGGATGGCGCGACGCAGAATCCGACGAATTACATAACCCGCTTTGGCATTCGAGGGCACCAGGCCGTCGGCAATCGCGAACGATACCGCCCGGATGTGGTCGGCAATAACGCGCATCGCTACGTCCGTCATGCCTTTGCCCGCTTCATAGTTCTTACCCGACAGTTCTTCGATGACCTTGATCGTTCCCGAGAAAACGTCGGTGTCGTAGTTCGACTTTTTACCCTGAATGGCCATGCACAGGCGTTCGAAGCCCATCCCCGTATCGACGTGCCGAGCGGGCAGCGGCTCCAGCGAGCCGTCGGCCTTGCGGTTGAACTGCATGAACACGAGGTTCCAGATTTCAACCACCTGCGGGTGATCGGCATTGACCAGATCCTTACCCGGCGTTTCGGCCACTTCTTCGGGCGACCGCAGATCAACGTGAATTTCGGAGCAGGGACCGCACGGACCCGTATCGCCCATTTCCCAGAAGTTGTCTTTTTTATTGCCGTAAATAATGCGGTCTTCGCCCACGATGGGTTTCCACAGATCGAACGCTTCCTGATCGAAGGGCACGTTGTCTTTATCGTCGCCCTGAAAAACCGATACGTAGAGCCGGTCTTTGGGTAATTGATAGATTTCCGTCAGCAGCTCCCACGCCCAGGTAATGGCTTCTTTCTTGAAATAATCACCGAACGACCAGTTGCCGAGCATCTCGAACATGGTGTGGTGATACGTATCGAAACCCACATCTTCCAGGTCATTGTGTTTACCCGACACGCGCAGGCATTTCTGCGTATCGGCGACACGTTTGGACGGGGGCGTACCGTTGCCAAGAAAAAAATCTTTGAATTGCGCCATGCCCGAATTATTGAACATCAGGGTCGGGTCGTTTTTAGCGACAAGCGGAGCCGAAGCAACAATCAGGTGTCCTTTGGAGCGGAAGAAATCAAGAAAATGCCGCCGTATTTCGTGGGAAGTCATAAAAAAAGTCGTAAGTCATTAGTCGATAGTTGTAAGTTACTGGTTGCTACCCGCAGGCACTATGTACTATTGACTTACGACTACCGACTATTTTTGCAAAATTACGCCAAAACTTGCAGGTTTCGTGGAACATCAGCAAGTTTGTCATATGGAAGATTCGGGCAAGCTATACTATGGGATTAAGGAGGTGGCAGATCGATTTCAGATCAATGCGTCCAAACTACGCTTCTACGAAAAGGAGTTCCCGATGCTCCAGCCCAAGAAAAACCGCTCCGGCGACCGGGTCTATACGCAGGCCGATATCGACCTGCTGACCGAAATTCTGGACCTGATCAACCAAAAAAAATATACGATTCCCGGCGCCCGCGAATTTCTGACCAGCCGGGACAATCGCCAGCGCGAAAACGCCAAATACATCGCCAAGCTGACTAAATTGAAGAAATTTTTGGAGAAGATGCGGGCGGACCTGGATAAGCCACAGGAGGAAGTCTCTCAGGAAAACGAGGCCTAGCCGGTAGAAAGTTATACAATTGCTTCATTTCATCAGGGCTTTTTCGTCCCATCTGAAGGGTGTTGTTTGGATAAACTGGTTTTTCCCAATAGAAATCAGTAAGCTTGCAGAAGTCGTCACTTACCTTTGTTTCGTTTACAAAACCAGATTTCTTTTTCGTGCCTACCGACACCCAACATCAAATTGCCCTGACGCTCGTGCCCGGCGTAGGGAGTATTCTTATCCGACAACTGGTTAGTTATTGCGGCTCTGCTGCTGATGTGTTCCGGTCACCCCTGGCCCGCCTGATGAAAGTGCCCGGCATTGGGGACGTAACAGCCCGCGCCATTCTGAAACCCGGTATTCTGACAGAGGCCGAACAAGTAATCAAACGCTTAGACAAGCTGGGCGCAACCCCACTGTTCTATACTGACAAAGCCTATCCATCCCGATTAAAAACGCTTTATGACGCACCCGCTCTCCTCTATTTTCAGGGATCAGGCAGCCTGAACATATCCCGTACGATTGGCCTGGTCGGCACGCGGCAGGCTACCGACTACGGACGACGTATCACGACCGAAATCATCGAGGCCGTAGTACCCTATGGCGTTACCATCATCAGCGGGCTGGCCTATGGTATCGATATTGCCGCACACCGCGCAAGTTTGGTCCACAACTTGCCTACCGTTGGCGTGATGGCCAGCGGACTCGATATTATCTACCCAAACGTCCATCAGAAAACAGCCGGAGAAATGCTCGTACAGGGCGGTTTACTCACAGAAAGTCTGCCCGGTACCAAGCCTGACGCGCATCTATTTCCGGCACGAAATCGCATTATTGCCGGCCTGAGCGATGCCGTCGTGGTTGTTGAAGCTGCTGCAAAAGGCGGTGCCCTGATTACGGCCGAATACGCCAACAATTATCACCGCGAGGTATTCGCCGTACCGGGTCAGTTAAATCAGGCATTTTCGGCGGGTTGTAACAAACTCATTCGAGAGAATAAAGCGCAGATTTACACCAGTCCGAAAGACATTATCGAAGCACTTAATTGGGATCAGCCCAGTGAGCATCTGTCTAAAAAGAACATAGCCCCCGCGTTGCCGGTGGATATTACCGAAGAAGAAAGTCAGATTGTGGCCTTACTACGGCAATCGGCTGATTTGCACATTGACGATTTGAGTTGGAAAACCCAGATTCCCATGGGACGGATGGCCTCCCTCCTGCTCAATCTGGAGTTTCGGGGATTTGTGCGCTCACTACCCGGCAAGAAATACGCCGTTGTCTATGTTTAACTAAACTCGATAAGCACCTGCCCTTTCTCTACCCGGTCACCCTTCGCGACGTGAATGGTTTTCACCGTTCCATCGCCGGGCGCTTTCAGCAGGTTCTCCATCTTCATGGCTTCCAGAATCAGCATACTATCGCCCTTGCTAATGGTATCACCCGTCTGAACACTTATCCCCACAATTAGACCCGGCATGGGTGCTTTCAGGTTATTAACTTTCGCGCTCGCTACGTTATTCATGCCCATTTTCTCGAGCAATAAATCAAAGCGATCTTTCAATTGAACCTGATGAATATGACCATTTATTTTCAGGCTAACCGTTTTCTCAGCCGCATTCAGGTCCAGCACTTCGGCGTTATAGGAACGATTCTGATGGATAACATGAAACGTCCGATCCGAGAGCTTGGCCAAATCCCAGACGAACGGCTCGCCATTGAGTGTAGGGCCATCTGGGGCGAAATCAATGGTTAACGACTGATTGTTAAGGGTTGCGGTATACATATCATTTTTATAAATCGCCGGGTTAAAACCCGGTGCAATGTAGTAGCAATAAGCTTATACTGCGCCGGGTTTTAACCCGGCGAACCTGTAAGGTCACACAAACACTTCTGCATACTGCTCAGCAATTTCGTCCAGAATGGCGCTTACTTCGCTGTATGAATCGTTCGTCACCAGCCGCATTCGGTAGGGTTTGAAATCCGGCAATCCTTTGAAGTAGTTAGCGTAGTGTCGTCGCATTTCAAACAAGCCTACGATTTCGCCCTTCCAGCGGATTGAGAAATCCAGGTGTTGGCGGCACACAGCGACCCGGTCGGCGATGGTGGGGGGGGCCAGATGCTCACCCGTTTGGGCAAAGTGCTTGATTTCGTTGAAGATCCACGGATGCCCAATACTCGCCCGGCCAATCATGACACCATCCACACCATATCGATTCTTATATTCCAGGGCTTTTTCGGGTGAATCAATATCACCGTTTCCAAAAATCGGGATCTGGATGCGTGGGTTGTCTTTAATACGTCCGATCAGTGTCCAGTCGGCTTCACCTTTGTACATCTGTACACGCGTGCGGCCGTGAATCGTCAACGCTTTGATGCCAATATCCTGTAAGCGTTCGGCGACCTCGCCCACGTTTTTGGTGTTATCGTCCCACCCAAGCCGGGTTTTCACGGTTACGGGTAGATGGGTAGCTTTCACGACGGCTTCGGTCATGCGCACCATCTTCGGAATATCCTGCAACAAAGCGGCCCCTGCCCCACGGCAGGCCACGTTCTTAACCGGACAACCGTAGTTAATATCAATTAAATCGGGCTTAGCCCCCGTGGCAATTCGGGCGCACTCGCCCATGGTTTCTACATCGGAACCGAATAATTGAATCCCGATAGGCCGCTCATATTCAAAAATATCTAACTTCTGAACGCTCTTTGCCGCGTCGCGAATCAACCCTTCCGACGAAATAAATTCCGTGTACATCAAATCGGCGCCGTTGGCTTTGCAGACCGCCCGAAACGGCGGATCGCTAACATCCTCCATGGGAGCCAGCAACAACGGAAAATCCGGGAGTTGAATAGTGCCAATAGTTACCATTACGTGGTTTTATGTGATATAATATCGGCTGTAGAATACCGATTAAAATTTTCTGCTACGTATGTCGGTTTATAAAAACCGCCATCAATACGCATTACAATATAAGAATTTTAGCACAATTCTAGAGCCGAATTGGTTCCCAATCCAGGTTTCAGGAACGACCTTGTACGCTTACAGGGAACGCTTTACATCGCGCCCCGATTGCGGACGGGATTTGCCTTATGTCTGGCGAAGAGCTTCACAAGCAAATTTAATCTGATTAATTACGGCTATTCAGGCATCTTCCTAGCTAGCTTTGATTAAGTTAATTTTATTTTTAATAATTCTATCAATATCCTATCTATATACACCATGAGTGTATTTTTCTCACTTATTTTGATTTTTAATTAACAACTGCCAACTACACATAAATGTCAAGTCAGGTTAAATTCAAAGTCACTGTTAGAGCAACCGCCCCCTCTCCCTGGGATTTTCAGCCCATTAACAAGGAACAGATTTTAGCACACACGATCAGGTCGTTTTATATGCAGGCCCACAAACGCTGTGAAGAAATCGCACAAAGAAATTATCCGATTCGGTATGATCCAAAACAGGGAAAATATATTGGAAATGTTGAGGAACATTTTGTGGATAAGGCTCGCTTAATGGTCTATGAAGGCGCTTTTGCTGGCGAAAATTTCTACCAAACTCAGCAAGGTCGTGTTGAATGGTACTCCGCAAATGATCATCAGGTTTACACGTTTGACCCTGGCTTCTACTACGACTACGTATTTATCCTTAGCGATTTCACGTAGCCGGCGTCAAACCCGTTAAAAAGACAAACCCCAACCCTAATCAGGTCGGGGTTTGTCTTTTTGGGTGTAAATTGCGCCAGTTACACAACATCAGGTGGCCGTTAACGTAATGTTTCAACAGCGTTTTGATAAATACAGACGTATCAAGTGGTTGCATACTATTAAATAAATTTACGGTAAACTATGCAGCCACTCTATAGGCCTGAAGGCTCTACATCACGTTCGCCAACACTGGGCGGGCTCATTATGCTCATTGGGTTCGTACTCGTCGGGGGCGTTGTCAGTACGTTGCTTCTGTTCGGTATCCTGGCCGTTAGTAAGGGGATGGGGTTCACCCAGGCGCAAACCTACCTGGCTGGTCTGGCGGCTAATCCGAGCGCTTCGCCCAATAGCTGGTATGAGCTCATGACGCTCCAGGCCGTCAATCACATCGGCACGTTTTTTCTGCCCGCTATCGCTTACTGGTATCTCATCGAGCGCCGGACATGGGATCAATTCAATACCCGGCCCGTTTCGGCGGTGGCAGGCATTGGCCTGGTTGGTCTGATCATCATTGCGTTCATGCCTTTCGACGGTCTTATCATCGAATGGAATCAGAACGTGCATTTACCCGAAACGCTGGCGCCCGTTGAGCAGTGGATCCGTGATAAAGAAAAATCGCTGGAGGGGATTACCAAATATTTAACCACGTTCAAGACAACCGGCCAGTTGCTGGTTGCCCTGCTGGTCATTGCCATTATTCCGGGTATTGGCGAAGAGGTTCTTTTTCGGGGTATTCTGCAGCGAAATTTAACGTACTGGACCCGGAATCCTCATGTGGGAATCTGGTTAGCGGCCGCTTTTTTCAGTGCCATTCACGTTCAGTTCCTGGGTTTTTTCCCCCGAATGCTGCTTGGTGCCCTATTTGGTTATCTTTATTTATGGTCAGGCAATTTGTGGGTGCCTATTCTGGCTCACTTCGTTAATAATGGATTTACGGTGCTGATGGTGTATTTATATCAGCAGAAAATTACGTCAATGAATATTGAAAGCCCCGAGTCTGTGCCTATTATCGGTGCTTTAGTTTCGGGCGTTATCACGATAGGCTTACTCTATTATTTTAAGAAAAGTAACGCGGACAGGCCGTTGTTGCACTAGAAATTCGTGCAGTTGATTTATTTTTGACGTTAACCTGCGGTTTTTACCCGCGCCTACCTACGTGACAGAGAACTGGGAATCCATTTATACTACGCCCCTGCCCCACCGGGCCGAACTGGCAAAAGCGTTGCTGCTTGAACATGATATCCCGGCAGTAGTTATCAATAGACAGAGCAGTAGCTACCCGGCCATCGGCCTGGGAAAAAGTGAGGTACACGTACTCACGAAAGACGCGATTCTGGCCAAAGTAATCTTAGAGCATGAAGCAACGTTTAGCTAGTCTAACGAACCTCCAGCAACGCGTTATTGCAGCCGTAGCCGGAGTTCCGTTTATTTTATTCATGATTTGGTATGCCGACTGGACGTTTGCCCTTTTGTTCTGCGTAGTCAGTGCGCTTACTCAGCGGGAGTTCTACCGGCTGCTTGGTCTCGACGGCTTTGAACCGCTAACCGCCTACGGCACCATCGTTGGCGTAATGATCTGTATACTGGCCTATTTCATAGAAACAGACCAGATTGGCACGGGCAACTATTTCATAATCTGCCCCGCTTCGTCGATGATCTTCCTGATTAAGTTGTACAAAAAGCGAGATATGAAGCCATTCACCAATATCGGCTTCACATTCCTGGGCATCATCTACGTAGCCATGCCGTTTGCCTTGCTGATTATTCTGGCGTTGCGGGGTGGTACGTATCATCCCGCCATTATTACCGGCTGCCTGCTGTTGTTATGGGCCAGTGATATTGGGGCTTATTTTGCCGGTACTAAATTCGGCCGTCGGAAGTTATTCGAGCGCGTGTCACCCAAAAAATCGTGGGAGGGCAGTTTAGGCGGGGCCGCTGCAGCCGGGCTCGTGGCCTTAGGACTGGCCTTTTGGGCACCTGAGCTAAAGCCCTGGCAATGGTACTGTGTTGGCGGCATCATCGTTGTAACGGGTACATACGGCGACCTGGTTGAATCCTTATTTAAACGTAGCATCGCCATCAAGGACTCAGGTAGCAGCATTCCGGGACACGGTGGTTTTCTGGACCGATTTGATGGACTGTTACTGGCAGCACCGTTTATTATAACCTTTCTGAAGTTGTTTGCTTAAGGTATATACCCTACGTCTATAAGTACGTCGAAACCCTAATCTTTCTTAAAATTTGGGTAACAGAAACCATATCTTCCCTTTTCCTCGTTTACTTTGTAGATTAGTTCAGCAGGCGTATGAAAAAGTCTTTGACGTTATTGGTGTTTGTTCTGGGGTTATCTGCCGTAGCGGGACTCTTCTCAACCGCGCGGGCGCAGGGTCAGGACCAGCACATAACATTTACTGGTTTCATCACCGGTGGCAAAACCAACGATGCCCTGCCCGGCGCATACATTTACATCCCTAAAGCAGGAAAGGGCGTTTTGTCGGCTCCAAACGGATATTTTGCGCTGCCCGTTTTCCCCGGTGACAGTGTTATTTTCAGTTACGTCGGTTTCAGAACCCAGTACCATATTATTCCCCGCCGGTTAACTGACCTTACTTATTCGGCGGTGGTAGCGTTGCAGGAGGACGTTAAAACATTGGCGGAAGTAAAAGTGTATCCGTATGCAACCGAAGAATTGTTCAAAGAAGCTTTTGTAAATCTGAAGCTTCCTGATGAAAAAGAACGCGAGAACCTGGCCAAAAATATGGACCCGACGGCTATTATGCGTCAGGCTGCTACCATGCCAATGGGAGCGCTGGCGAATCACCAAAACTTCGTTAATCAGCAGTTTTTTGGGCGGGAATCTGTTGCAGGACGTAGCGCAACGCCCACATTCGCCTTTACAAATCCATTTGCCTGGGCCAACTTTATCCGCTCAGTGAAGCGGGGCGATTTGAAGAATAAAGAATGGCGAAGCGAAATAAATAAAGCTCCGCGCGAGAACGTATCAAGAAAAGATATTTTGCAGGACGGCAATTAATAGATCGGACGATTCCATATATAGAGCCGCAACAGGATTGCGGCTTTTTTATGCAGTTTACTACGTATCTGGCAACCAGGCCTTTAGAGTCAAAGTAGCCCCATCAAACACCGCATAGGTTTTGGCCGACATCCACTCGCCCAGATTAACGTAGCGGCTGGTTGGCGACACGTTCAGATCCATCGGCAGATGTCTATGGCCGAAGATATAATAATCATGGTGGGCTTTGGCTTCAATTTCACGGCTGTATATCATAAGCCACTCCCGATCTTCACCAAGAAACTCTTCATCTTCATCGCCCAGATGACTCTCACGACTTTGTTGTGACCAGGCATAGGCGACCCCAATGCCCAGATCGGGGTGAATCCAGCTGAACAGCCAACGGGCAAGCCTGTTTTCAAATACTTTTTTAAGCTGCTTATACATGAAATCATTAGGCCCGAGACCGTCTCCGTGCCCAATCAAAAACCGCTTCCCTCCGATGTCGTACTGGCGCGGTTCCCGATAAACAGGAATACCCATTTCCTTTGTGAAATAGTCAAACATCCACATGTCATGGTTCCCCGTAAAGATCACAATCCGTATGCCCGCATCGGCCAGTTCGGCTAGTTTGCCCTGAAACCGAAGAAAACCTCTTGGAATGGTACGTCTGTATTCAAACCAGAATTCGAATAAATCACCGACGAGAAAAACCACCTCGGCATCGTGACGGATGGCTTCGAGCCAGGCCACAATAGCCCGTTCACGAATAAGACTTTGTTCGGGCGAAGGCGTACCCAGATGAAAATCAGAAGCGAAGTAGGCCTTACGGCCGGGTGCAAGCGGAATGGTTTCGATGTCGGACATGAATACAGAAATACGGGCACAAAACTACGTAACGAATACCGTTCATTAACGCACTTGTTGCCGTTTACTCAGTGAACGGCAACAGCTGTCACAAAAAAAACCACCTTTGCTCAGAACACATAGCATAACTACTCATTATGAAAACGTTTTGCATTAGCCTTCTGCTCATTGGATATATACACTTGGTTCAGGCTCAAGTAACGATCACCGATCCCGGCCGTGTGGTTGAACGTAATGTCGAATACCGTGCCAACAGCAAAATTGATCAGGGTATCAACAAAGGGTTAAACAAGGTTGAAGAAGGCGTCATGGGTATCTTCAAGAAAAAAGACAAATCAAAACCAGCCCAACCCAGCCAGCAAACCGATAATTCGACGACAAATTCAGGGAACAACGCGCCCGCCAGCCAAGCAGGAGGATCGGCCAATTCGGCTCCCGGCCATGACGGAAGTGTCGATCCGCAAACCACGGCCACCTTGAAATCCTACAGCAAATTCGATTTTGTACCAGGCGAGAAAGTCATGGTCGTCGAGGACTTTATGCAGGATGCCATTGGCGATTTCCCCGACAAATGGAACTCGACCGGATCGGGGGAGATCGTGAGCCTTGACGGAAAAACCGGCCATTGGCTAATGGTCAACAAACAAGGGGAGTATCTGCCTGAGTTTATCAATAGTTTGCCCGATAATTTCACCCTGCAGTTTGATTTAGCCGCTAATGAAACGTTCAGTTTCTATTCGTCTTATTTCTGGATCAACCTGGTGTCGATGACCAATCCAGCAAAAGAGTTCACTCAGTGGGGCCGATTCCCTCAACCCACAGAGGGTGTTCGAATTGGCTTGCATCCGCAAAACGCGGGCGGCCCGGAAGCCGGATTAACCGAATTTTTAACCTATTCGAAAGGCGAACAACTACTGAAAAACGAAACCGGATTATACCCATTTTTCGCCAGGACCCGCAACGTGGTGAAAGTAGCCATGTGGCGGCAAAAACAACGGCTGCGGGTGTACGTCAATGAAGCGAAAGTCTGGGATATTCCCCGAGCTTTTCAGACGGGAGTTACCTACAACGGCGTCGTACTGTCGACCGCGGATATGCATAAGGAGGAGGATCGCTACTACATCAGTAATATTCGCCTGGCGGTAGGTGCGCCCGACACACGTAACAAACTTATTACGGAAGGTAAATTCGTAACCAACGGCATTCTATTCGACACGAACTCGGACAAAATCAAGCCTGAATCCTACGGAACATTAAAAGATATTGCCAACGTATTGACTGAAAACGCCGATGTGAGAGTCCGAATCGTTGGCCACACGGACTCCGACGGCGATGATGCCTCAAACATGGCTCTCTCGAAAAAACGGGCGGCTGCCGTAAAAGCAGAATTATCGACAACATTCGGCATTGCTACCGATCGCATGGAAACTGATGGCAAAGGTGAATCGCAACCCGCCGGGTTAAATACTACTCCAGAAGGGAAAGCGAACAACCGGCGTGTCGAATTCATCAAATTATGAGCGTATAAATCACCAGTCGATCCATATCAATCTAATCAATCCTGTCGACCAGCCTGAAAGATGATACGCTGACAACGGGTAACCTAATTACAGCGCTTGCAACCCCATTGGAGCAACCCATTCGCACCGTGGCGGGAAGAACAGGTAGTGGTTTGAGGTCATACGCAACGTAGTGCGCACAGTGCCTATCGAAGAATATCGGAAAAAGATGCGAAAAACATTTGCCTAGCGGTCTCATCGACGGCGAGTGGTGGCGTCTGGATATGACAAAAACATATTGGCGGATAAAATGGTATGTAAGAAAACGCTAATTTTGGGTTTTCTCAAACCATCTTATGAAAATCAAATCACTGATACTGGCCTTTCCCATATTATGCTTAGCCTGTAATAATGACCCAGGCTCCAGCTCTGATCCCGCTAACCACACGGATGCTAATCCTGTTGTGGCGAAACAAGTAGTGGGTGTTCAGGCACTTACGGTAGATGCCCAATATGACGAGGCCTGTACCATACTAGGCGAAGAGTACGTTCGCAGTACGTTCAATCTTCCGGAAGATACTAAACTGGAAGAGGTCAACGGCCACGGCGGATGCGCGTTCGAATGGGCTGGCAATAAAGTAGAGGTTGCTTTCGGTGGCCATAAGCCATTTTCGTCTATTTATCAGGCGGAGTACACCTTCGATAAACTATATCAGGGCAAAGCAGCCGAGGTAATTACGGCGCCAGTAACAGAGACAGCACTCGTTGCCGAAGCCGAAACAGGTCCAGAAACGGAAGGCACTAATTCAGAAGGATCGGCTGCGGATTCAACGCACCACAACACCGATAGCAAACACCCCGACCACGCGGGCGTATCAGCGGCCACTCCTCCCCTCACGGGCCATGCCGTGAGCAAAGGCAATTATAAAGCCATTACGGGCGTAGGCGACAAGGCGGTATGGGATGAGACAACGGGCGCCATGCACGTTCTTTATAACAATCACATTATCAGCGTAACGGTTGAAACAAAAGGTAAAGCTGACGTCAAGAAGGAACAGGCTCAGTCACTGGCAGAAGTTTTAATGGAGAAGATTGCCGCGAATGAATACATCCGTCGGCTGTAATCGACCGACTGATTAAGCATAAAAAAGGCGTGCCACGGTTTAGAACCGTGGCACGCCTTTCTATTTCTTTTTGTGAACTCGCTAAACCGGAATCTGCTCAAACACAACCGCCGGTTGAGTCGAATCCTTGAAAGCTTTCCGGGGACGAATGTTCAACGTCTGGAACAATTGCTGATCGGTATCTTCGCTGGGGTTGGGCGTTGTCAGAAGTTTGTCGCCCGCGAAAATAGAATTAGCCCCTGCCAGGAAACACAATGCCTGTTCTTCAGTAGTCATCCGTACACGTCCGGCGGATAAACGTACCATGGCTTCTGGCATAATGATACGTGCCGTGGCAATCATCCGAATCATTTCCCATACCGACACGCGCGGCTGATCTTCAAGGGGCGTTCCTTCCACCGGCACCAGTGCATTTACCGGCACTGACTCCGGATGTTGTGGCAACGTAGCGAGTGTGTGCAGCATCCCGATCCGATCCATATCGGACTCACCCATGCCGATAATTCCGCCGGAGCAAACCGAGATTCCCGCTTTACGGGCGTGGCCGAGTGTATCCAGGCGATCGTCATACGTACGGGTACTGATGATGTCGCCATAGAATTCTTCACTGGTATCGAGGTTGTGATTATAGGCATACAAACCGGCGTCTTTCAGTTTCTGTGCCTGGCTCTCGGTGAGCATACCGAGCGTACAGCACACTTCAAGGCCCATTTCATTGACGCCCTGCACCATGTCGAGTACTTTATCGAAGTCACGATTATCGCGCACTTCGCGCCAGGCGGCTCCCATACAAAAACGCGTACTGCCGGTATCTTTGGCCCGTTGCGCAGCTGTCAGCACCTCATCGACTTCCATGAGTTTATGCACTTTCACGGCAGTATGATAGCGAGCTGCCTGCGGACAATAGGCGCAATCTTCGGGGCACCCACCTGTCTTAACCGACAGCAACGTACAGACCTGCACTTCCTGCGGATCGTGGTGTTGACGGTGTACTGTTGCGGCCCGATACACAAGGTCCAGAACGGGCGAATTATAGATTTCGGCAATTTCAGCGCGGGTCCAGTCAGTACGAAGAGCAGTCATATAATTGGTAGGTGGTCGCCGGAGCGGTCAATAAATGAAAGTTATGGATCAAAAATAGGTATAAGGGGCAAGACGGGCAAATAGCAGTTGACGGTAAAAGAAGCCGGTTTTCAATCGGTCCGGAAAAGACCGTACGCGGTAGATTCACAGGTCTTGTTTCTTCTGTGACTTTATTCAGGAATTTACGACGTAGATCACGGCTTCTTTCAAATTATCCAGTTAGTTTCGTAAAACCCTAACCCCATGAAAAAGAGAACATTCATTAAGTTATCCTCAACATTAATGGCCGCTCCTATATTTTCGCCCCTGTCGAATTTGTTCGCCAACGACAAATTAAAAAACTGGGCAGGTAATCTCCAGTACAGCACCGACCGACTCTACAAAGCAAACTCCATAAAAGAGGTTCAGGAGTTAGTAAAAAAGTATGAAAAATTAAAAGTACTGGGTACGCGCCATTGCTTCAACAGCATTGCCGATAGTACGCACAATCTCATCTCGCTGAGGGAGATGGACCAGGTAGTGTCACTCGACACAAAAGCGCATACCGTCACCATCGAATCGGGCATGAGTTATGGGCAACTTTGCCCCTATCTGGATAAGAAAGGCTTTGCGTTGCACAATCTGGCGTCACTGCCGCATATTTCCGTAGCGGGTGCCTGCACCACCGCTACGCACGGTTCAGGGGTTAAAAATGGGAACCTGTCGACGGCGGTTTCAGCACTTGAGATCGTTACGGCGGCTGGCGATGTGCGAACACTTTCCCGGACCAAAGACGGTGAAAATTTTCGGGCGGCTGTCGTGGGGCTCGGGGCGTTGGGCGTCGTGACGAAAGTTACCCTCGACCTTCAGCCGACATTCCAGATGCGGCAGTACGTATACGAGAACCTACCCACTGAGCAGCTCAAAGACCATTTTGAAGCGATTATGTCAAGTGGCTACAGTGTCAGTCTATTCACCGACTGGCAGAAGAAACGTATCAATGAGGTCTGGATTAAAAGTAAAGTCGGCAAAGACGATGCGAAAGCCAAACCCGAGTTCTATGGCGCCAAACTCGCCACCAAGAACCTCCACCCCATTGCTGAACTCTCTGCAGTGAACTGTACCGAGCAAATGGGTGTAGCGGGCCCCTGGTATGAGCGCATGCCACACTTCCGCATGGGCTTTACGCCCAGCAGCGGCAAGGAACTACAATCGGAATATTTCGTACCCCGCAAGAATGCGATGGAAGCGATTCTGGCGGTCGAGAAACTACGTGACCACATCAGCCCGCACCTGATGATCTCAGAACTACGCACTATCGACGCCGACAATTTCTGGATGAGCCCCTGCTATAAACAACCCAGTCTGGCCATTCACTTTACCTGGAAACAGGATTGGGCATCGGTCAGGAAAGTGCTGCCGATGATTGAAAAAGAACTGGCTCCTTTTCAGGTGCGCCCGCACTGGGGAAAGCTCTTCACGCTGGCACCCGCTACGTTGCAATCCCGCTACGCCAAGCTGGCCGACTTCAAAGAGTTTGTGAAGGAGTTCGATCCTAAAGGCAAATTCCGCAATGACTTTTTAGACAGGAATCTGTACAGTGCCACGGTATAAAAGAACCGAACAACAGCTCTCCGTTTACCCCTGGCGCTGTGCCAGGGGTAAACGGAGACTATACATTCTCCACCGATAACTGATATGAATCGTTTTTTTACCCTGCTTATTTTCGTTTTGATCACTAGTGGACCCGTTTTAGCCCAGAAGTCCACTATTTTTTACGTACCACTCGAAATTGACTTAACCGTCTCTCCGTCGAATCGCTTGTTTTCGATCGATACGATCGTCAATGCTCGGGCCGATACACTTAGCCGCATTGGCATTTGGCAAAAACCTTCTGGTAAAATCGCCGAACTACAACTCAAGGGTGGTTTTCAGCCAACACTAACCAGTTTCGCCTTTTCTACCCTAACCAATTTCGACAATAAATACCCCCGGTATGCCCTGGTTATCCAAGAGTTCGACATTAACAGCACGTACGAAAACACCCGTTTTGAACTTGCGGTTACGTTCTCTAAAAGCAGCAACAGTAATCGTCAGCTGGTGCCAGTCTATAAAGCTGATATTATTATAGATAATACCAACGCATCCTTAACGGAAGTGCTCAAAAAAGGCTTGGCCAAAGCGTTTCTTAAGTTTAATGAGTACCTAACTGACCCCAGCAACGTACCAGCGGTTCACAGTGATTTTGTGTTAGAGGCTGCTAAAGCGGCTCAAGACTTAAGTCTTACAAAAGCTGCATACGATAGTGCCCGCACTGACGAGGATGATCTGCTACGTTGCACCCAACTCAGGCCGGGTATCTACCAAAATTTCAATGAGTTAAAAAGAAATCGACCATCACTCATCGGCGATTTAAACATTCAGGAGAAGAATAACTTTGCAACGCTGAGAAAACCGTCTGGATCACGGGCTAAGCACCGTTTTTTTGGTTACTGCAACGGTAAAGACCTCTTTATCAGCACTGGCCTTTACCAGACCAATACGCTTATTCGACGGTATGCCAGAGTAAAGAGTGTTGGACGATATCTTTTGTGGATCGATAATTACGTCACCACTGGAGAAATGATTGGTGCATCATTCGGGCTAATTGGCGCATTAGCGTCCTCCGCTTCCTACAAAGATTGTATCGCGCTGGATATGCAAACAGGCGGAATCCTGATGGTAACGAAAGATAAATTACCTCAGATGTTGGCGGGTCACGATGATTTACTAGCCGAGCTGGCAGCCATGACCAATCAAAAAGACGAACAGCAACAGTTCGATTTGCTCGATAAATTGAACCAACGTAGTCGCACACTGGCAACGCACTAATTTTTTAGCCATTCCGCCACATTCATCAAAAGAGTTATCGTTCGTTTGCCAAGTGTTAACGAGCGATAACTCTTTACTTAACCACACTTTTCACCTCAAACATAACCCGCTGGCTTCCGGCAGATCCGTCTTTGGATAGGCCATTGACTTCTACGAGATACGTGCCGGGCTGGTCGGAGGTATAGAATTCAGTGCGAGTATGGCCGCTTGCATCGGTTTGCAAATTCGGATCCCAGTAGAGTAACGTTCGGCCGTCGGGCAGGCGACTTTCGAGCTGTTTGGCCGTATCGTAACGAGGGCTGTAAAACTCCCGTTGTAGCTGTAACCCATCGTAGTCCAGCTTTAGCAGGCGAGTATCCAGCGGAAAACCCGCCAGATCACCTTTGTAGGTCATCAGGCTGATAATACCGTTAAACATAACCGGCCCCATCAGATACCGATTCGTCACTACGTCTAATTTCTGCACTTTCAGCGGGCTGAACTCAATGACCTTGTCCATGTCGAAAATGGGCACGCCGTCAAGCATGACCAATGACAGTTCATCGAAAATTTCCCGATATGGTTCATTGAGTACGTGTAGTTGAAAATGACCCTGCTTTTTACGGGGCATCACGCCCAGCACATACTCACGCAGCACCTCTTCCATCCGGGGAAAACGTGTGTAAGCATCCAGCAGATAACTCTCCTTTCCTTTCCCATAGAAAGCTGAGCTATCGACCGTCGGATAGTGATACTGGATGGCCCGGTCACCCCAATACGTACTCTGTACTTGCATCGCCACCGATCGACTTAGCAATTGATCGGTCAACGATTCAGAAACAGGCGGTTCTGGCAAGGATACCTTCGTAGCTACCGAAAACGGGCTATTGATACGTAGCGTTTTAAGGCTATCGGCCGGATTCGTCTGCGCAATCAGGCTTTTAGCCCCATAAAAATCCTGCATTTCAAAGCGTATTTTTCCAGCCAGATCACTACGGGAAACGTATAGCCGAACGGGCTTGCCAGGCGTCGACAGATACGTCAGTATGTCAGGCACGGGCTTTCCCGATGACGGATCAGTCACGCTTCCCTCAACGATTGGCCCATTATGTTCAGGCAAAAATTGAAACATTGACCGGCGGGCTACCGACGACGGAGAACCGCCGGTATTCTTCAGCACATCCTCCCAGCGAAACCGGCGCCAGCCGTGCGTCAACATCAGATTGTCCGTGGCTTCCCGCATCTCAGGCGTTTCAGGTTGGAGATAATAGTCTGGCGATTCAATTGGTCCTGGCAAGTCAGAGGTCATCCATAAATAACTCAGGATATTTTCTGAACTGACGGAATTCAGCGAATCGAGTCGGTAAACGGCCATCGACAGGGAAGCCCGATTCGCATTGGCAGCAGCCGTCTGGACGCTCGCTTCTACCGCAACTTTATTCCGGTAGGCATAGCCTTTCTGGTCCGTTTTGAGTGAAATGGCTAACGGCTGAGTCGGTCGTTTAAAGTACAATCGTTCACAAACCGGCTTGCGGTCAGCATCAAAAATCGTTAGGTGTGAGACGCCTTCACCCAGGGCTTTTTTATCGACCAGAAAGGTCGCTTCGCGCTGAATGGGCCGTACATCCGCTACGTCGATTACCTGTCGGGTATGCGCCAGGAGATACACCGCCGATGGCGACGCTACGTTCGTACTGACGGTGATTTTCAGTTGATCAGCACTGGCATCTTCCAGCCGCATGGCATAGCCCTGTGGGTAAATAGTCGGCAGCGGGTGGGTAAATGAGCGCCCTTTTTCGTCGGCCACCACCACGCGATACGTTACGTTCTCTGCTGGCGTGAACGTGAAATGACCCATGCCAAACTTGTGCGAAGCAAACCGGACAAGTGTATCATTTTGCGCGTTCAGCAACCAGCCCCGAACAGCAACACTTCGTCCGGCGTCATCGGCCACTTTAAATGCTACCTTGCTGGAAATTCCCTGCACCAGGTTGCCGCCTTCGGGAAAAAGCTGAATCATATAGTCGGCTCGCTCCTTAAGCGCTGGCAACCCTAATCGTTTAAACGTGTTAACAATCGTCAGTTTTTTTTCAAAGAAATAATCCGCGCTGAAATTTTTCATCCAGTTAGTATAGGCTCGCAGCCGATACGTACCCGACGACATTGAGGCAGGCAAAAACAACGTACCATCTCCTCCGCCAGAGGTCATCGCCACTTTCGTTTGCAAGACGGCTTTCCCTTCCTGATCAAGTACCTCCAGATACGCCACGTTGCTCAGATCGATCGGCTGGTGGAATGAACCGTCAACGTAGTAGAGTTTAAACCACATGGTTTCGCCGGTGAGGTAAAAACCCTGATCGGTATGCACGAACAACTTTTCAGCCAGCGCCTGTCGACGATACGTATCAAACGACTGCACCAGCGTATTGACCGAAGCGGGCGTTTGCCCATATCCCCACAAGCTGCTCATAAGCAGCACAATAGACAGGAAGTGTTTTATGAATACGTGCATAGAAAATTGTATCTCTGGATACGGTCTACTCTACTGGTCACTCCCAAAAAGCTGGTTTTGTCGTAACGCCCCCGCGCATCCGGCAATCGAGACAGTCAATGGGATTGGTCAGGTATGTACCTGGTTCAAAAAGCGTGATTATTCCGGGCTGCTTATCCCGTATTTCTGCCAGACTCAACGTATCGACTTGAGTATAACAAGCCTCATAGCCCGTGGTTACGGCCAATTGTGGTAGCTGAGCCCGCTTAATAAAAATTCGCTTACTGGTTACGGTTCCCACGCGAAAGAACCCCAGGACAAGATCGCCGGGGTTGGTTGACGAGTGAAAATTTCCGGTAATCTGCGTTGGCTGCGGATCAAAAATCGACCCGATACTCTGCGTTAGTTTGGCCAACTGGTCATAATAATCGTACCCAGCCTGACTTAATGCGTATTGCCGGACCAGGATACTGTACTTACTCTGCAATTTCAACGACGACCCCGTTACGGTCGTCAAGGGAAACTTATTGACAATGTCTTTACTGAGCCGGGCCGTTGACGAGAGAATGATATTTTTCGACGTTGCACTTCCCCAGCAATGGTAAATATCCTCCGTTCGGTTGAGGATATTTCTGGTTTTAGGGTCATATACATACGAGGAATAGAAGGCAGACGTGTACTCCCAGGTTTCGTCGAATTCCCAGCGGTAATAATGCGTGTTATTGTTCGGATCATGCGTATTCACATGTACATGTACCCCTTCATTATCGACATACCAGCCGACACTGTCGATGGGTGGCGTGGTGACAACCGGTACGTAGTCAGAGTAATAGTCCAAACCTTTAGCCGTCTTAATGTGCAACCGATACGTTTCGCTGGACAGGGGCGTCACGCCCGACAGCGTATACAGTCCACCAGTGGCTTCCGTAAGGGCGTAACTGGCATTGTGCGCACTTTCGATGGTCACTTTCGCCCTTGTCTCGGCCGTTGGCGCTTTGGGGTCCGTCAGATTCTGCGTCCGGGACAATTGAATGGTCGTTGTGTTTCCGGGTGCACTATCAAAAAAACCATTGACCACAAGGTAGCTATCCGGCGAGGCAATTTCGGGTGGCCGATACGGATCGACGCACCCCCCAACAAGGGCGATCATCAACCAGCCAAGAGCCTGTTTATAAATCTTATTTTTCATACGCCAAAAAGGTCTTTTAACACAGAGCCAATGGAGAAATACAGAGATTCACAGAGAAAAAGAATTAGAGAAACCTCTGTGAATCTCCATGTTTGCTCCGTTTACTCTGTGTTAAAAATCATTATTCTTAAAATCTGAAATTGTACGTAATTGACGGGATGGGCTGGCCAAAAATGGACAATTGATACCCATTAATAACGCCATTCTCTGATTTGAAATAAACCGAATATGCATTGTGCCGGCCCGTCAGGTTATACACGGCCAGCGTCCAGGAGCTATGCGCCAGCTTTCTGACTTTATGATTCCCTTCAATGTTCATCGCAAAATCGGCGCGGTAATAGTCGGGAATCCGGTACTGGTTCCGCTCGGAATACAGTAAGCGTAATGAATTATCGACCGTGTATTTAGCCACGGGCAACGTAATGGGCCGCCCGGTGCTGTACGTAAAATTTAATGACAGGCTGAATCGTCGGTTAATTTTATAATTTCCGATCATCGTTACGTCGTGCGGCTTGTCGTAACTGCTGGGGTAATACTCGCCTTTATTGATGACGTCGGAACCGATCTGTCCGTTCGTTCGCAACAACGTCCGGGCATAGGTGTAGCTCAGCCAGCCGTTCAGTTTGCCCGTCATCTTTTTCACCAGAAACTCAATTCCATACGCCTTTCCCTGGGCGCTCACGACGTCGGTTTCGATGTGGTGATTTAAAATCAACGTAGCACCGCTCCGGTAATCGAGCATGTTCTGCATGGTTTTGTAATACGCTTCAACCGACATTTCGACGGTGTTGGTCCGGTTGTTTTTATACAGGCCAACCGCGTACTGATCACCAAGTTGCGGAGCGATGTTCGGATCGCTCAGTTTCCAGATGTCGGTGGGCGAAATAACGGTGGTGTTCGACAGCATCTGAATGTACTGCCGGGTCCGGTTGAAACTCGCTTTCACCGAAGCTGATGACGACAGCGAATACCGCAAAGAGAATCGGTACTCGGGTCCGTGATACGTCTTGATCGGTTGATTATTCCGGTAAGTAAGCGTATCGGTAATGGTGCCAACCGCTTTAGGAAAACCCGGTACGTATTGATATACCGAGTGCGGCCCTAAATACGTATAGAGCGAGTACCGAAGTCCGCCACTGATCGACAGCTTGGGGTTTATGTCGAACCGATCGCCAATATAGACCGCACTTTCCAGCCCTTTTTCGTTGGCCACTACGTCGGCAACAATCAGCGATTCGTTGCCTTTGGGCTGAAAATCACCCGGCGAAAGGTTGTAATGCGTGGCACTGATACCAAAATCAACGGCGTGCTGATTGGTCGGGTAAAAATTAAAATCGGCTTTGAGCTGCGACTGATTGATGGCGAAATCCAGTTGATAAGCCGTGAGTGGGTTTTTCTCGCTCGAAACGCTGTATTTATAGCCGCTGTAACTTGCCGTATAAACGCTGTACAGCTTGTTTGTGAAAACGTGTTTCCACTTCAACGTAGCGACCTGATTCTGATACCGGTAGGACGTATCGCTGTTGAGCCGGAAGCGATCGCGACTCATGTAGCCGGTCAGATAGATCGTGTTCTTCTCGTTAAAATCGTGCGTCACGTGCAGATTCAGATCATAGAATTGAGCCTGACTTTTCTGAAACGAAGCGTTCTGCAATTGCTTCAGCAGCCAATCTGAATAGGTTGTCCGGACGCCAATAATGAAGGAAGTTTTATCCTTAATCAACGGGCCCTCCAGCGTTAATCGCCCGGTTAACAGACCAATACCACCCGAGCCGATCAACTTCTTTTTGTTTCCATCACGCGTTTGCACGTCCAGCACCGACGACAACCGGCCACCGAAACGGGCCGGAATGGCACTTTTATAAAGTTCGGCGCTTTTAATCATGTCGGGGTTAAAAGCAGAGAAGAATCCGAACAGGTGCGATGAATTATAGATCGGTGCATCGTTGTAGAGGATCAGATTCTGGTCGGTGGCGCCCCCGCGAACGTTGAGACCCGTTGAACTTTCGCCAACGGTTTTTACACCGGGCAACGTCTGAATGACACGTAGCAGATCGGCCTCACCCAGTGCCGTTGGCACTTGCTTGATGCTCTTGATATCGACTCGCTCCTGCCCCATCTGAATGCCCGCGATATTGGCATCTTTTTCGGCTTCGATCACTACCTCTTTCAGCGCAATGACATCGTCTTCCATCTCGATGTCGAACTTCCCATCGCCGTAAATTACAATCCGTCGTCGGGCATCTTTCAGGCCGATGCTCCGCAATTTCAGGTCATGACGACCGCGGGGTAACGTAATGGCATACGACCCAAACTGGTCGGTAACAGTGCCCAGGCGGGGATTTTCAATGTAGACAGCCGCGCCCACAATCGGCTCGCCCGACGCTACGTTCCGAACGTACCCATTAACGGTAGACCGCCCTGGCCGGATTGGAGTGGTTCGTTTACCGATTTCGTAGAGCTTCGTTTCGGGCTCTACGCGCTTTTTCTGGCTTTCTGTCAGATAGGCTGCGCTGGTCGAATCCGTTTCTGAATCAGATGATCCGCGCAGAAAGAACCCAATGGGCAATTCGGTACGTATCGGCCGATTGACGGTGACGTATACACGCTGCTGATTATCAATGGAGAACGAGAATTTAGTTCCCTCGAAAAGCTGCCGGAGAACCGTCCTGAGTGGTTGTTTATCAATGCGTAGGTCAACAACCAGGCTGTCGACATCGGCTGGATTGTAGAAAAAATGATAGTTCGTTTGGCCCTCTATAGTTCGAACGAACTGGTCAAAACGTTGATTCGTAAAATCACCACTGATTGATTTTTCGGCGGGTACCTGCCCGAATCCATTCGTCAGGCAACAAACTACCCCCAGGAACAACAGCGCAATACGGTAAAGTTGAGCCATAATCAATGTGTTAATTCATCATACCGTTGCGTAATTCGGATAATTGTCTGCTCGCGGGAATCATCTTTAAATTTCAGCCGGTTCGCACGTACAAACTTCTTCAAGACTTTTGCCTGATCAGGAAATAGATCCAGCACAGATTTCTTGGTTTTTACTTCGAAAAACGCACCGTCTTTCTGAATGACAAAGCTGTCTTTCTGTAGGTAATCGGCTTTGTAAGCGCCACTCGAAATATCTTCATAAACGGTTTTAAGTCGTTTGGCCAGCGCTTTTACGGTTCCGTTATAGATGATTTCATAAAAGCCCGTACGGATACCAGCCACACTATCCTCCACAAGGCGGGTAAACTGGTGCTTTCCCAACGAAAAGGCGGCAATTTTATCCGTATGCAAGGTAAGTCGGTAGCCCCCATCCGGCGGCTGAATGGCCAGTTCATCCCGATTGATGTCATACAGCATGTTCACGTTTCGATACAACACACCCCTATAATTGACGCTTCCCGCTTGTATCGTATCAGTTAGGTAGTACGGATGAACTTGTATGCGGGGATCATGATTGATGTATTGATTACCTTCGTATACATGGGACTGCAGTTTTAAGGATCGTTCATACAGATCAATCGCCTGGTTTTTAGCCATTCCGACAAATGAACTGTCGACTCTTGCCGTCTGCCCAACCGCATAGTTACCTAGCGAGAGAACAAGGAGTATAGCGAACGTAGCCTGCATATGTTTACGACCACGCTGATCAGTCAACGTAGCTTTTAGCCCAGAGAAAATGGCGAGATTAGCGTTCAACGTATGTAAGGGAGCAACATACAACTAAAGACTGGATTGCCCAATACTTACTTTGCATTTCCCTTCTTTCCAGACGCAGGCCAACTAGCCACTATATTACTGGAGTCAATTTTGATTAGCACTAAGCAAATAGCGATGAGTTCGAAACCTGACGTGTTTCAAACTCATCATCGCTCCATCAGGAACAAAACTGCTATTCGGCCACTTTATTCCCGCTCCAATTCATCATTCGGCTCCCAAAGCTCAATAATATTGCCTTCCAGGTCGAGCACATGCACGAATTTACCATAGTCATACTCGGCTATTTCATCAACAATAGTCACATTCTCCCGTTTCAGTTCATCAACCAGCGCAGCTATATTTTCGACCCGGTAATTGATCATAAAAGGCTTTGCCGACGGATTGAAATAGTCTGTCTCATTCGGGAACGCACACCAGGCGGTCGATCCTTTTCTTGACGGATCATCAGCCTGCCGCCACTCAAACGTGGTCCCATATTCGCCGGTAGTCAACCCCAGGTTTCTGGCATACCACTCGTTCATGCTTTTTGGGTCGTTGCATTTAAAAAATATGCCACCCAAGCCCGTTACTTTGTTCATAGTAGTCTATTCTAGTATTACCTGCACACATGAAGATACAAGGTATAGTTTATTTACTATCCTCACTCCGCTCATGAGCCCGTTTTTGACTAGAGATTAACGTTAAACGGGTCTTCACTTTATTGATGGGCATATATCGTATTCAGACTGTCCTGAAAGACACGTCGATACACACCTATTTGCGCAGGCGCATTGACGGGTATATCATAACTGGCATTCAAGCGGTGATCACTAATGATATACGCTACGTTATCCTGAGCCGCCTGTTGAAAAAAAGTATCCAGAGGTATAGTTCCTTTTTCTTTTTCGAGGAAATAATAATAGGTCAATCCCAGGATTTTATATTTATCCATCTGGCCAAAGAAGAATTCTATTGGCGCAATCACCTTCGTTTGTTTATGCGGCATATAGCTGGCCAATAGTGCGTTATGCACGTCAGTATCGGCAGTATTTTTATTCTCCGTTATCACGAAACCGAACTGTATACATGAAATAAGTCCATATATAATAAGCAGAACCTGACTAGTTCGTTTTTGCCATGCTGGCTGAAGCGGAAGGTAGCTTACCAACCATCCAGCGCTCAGAATAGCCAACCAGGGCACGAATAGTAGAAAATAAATATCAGTGATACTTTTAGTCAGTAGCCAGAAAGAAGTAATCAAAAGTAGTGTATACAGGAAAACAGGTTCTGCCCAATGGATGTGCTTCCTGAAGGCAATGCCGCACAGGATCACCAGGGCCGTTAGCGCAATCTCATTCTGGCCATAGAAAAAAATTTGATGGTAATCCATCAGGACAGAAAGTTTGTCGGACAGGTGTAGGTTTTGTTGAGTAGCCGGATCATTAAGAAACTGCTTTATCAGTACCGATATAGTACCATCAAGCAGGGCATCCAGTCCGTATAAACTTAGTGTTAAAGCCCCCGCTATCGAAAACAAAAAGGCTAAACGCCAGCCCAGTTTGACAAAAAGCCAGATCGCTCCGGCTAGCAAATAAATTATACCATTAAGATGCGTTAAGGCTGACAGGCCAGCCAATAGACCTGCCAGTATTGGTCTGGGTCGAGACGAACGACCGGGCGGGTCAAGTGCCAGATAGGAGGCAAAACCCAGGGCCATACACATGGTTTCGGGCCTGTTAACGGATATGTACCGAATGAGGGTCCCACAGCCAAAATACAGGAAGATAGATAACCATTGTTGCTCGCGGACGGTGGACCTACCGTGTAGCCATACCAGATACCCGCCAAGTAAGCCAAAGAGGATAGCTACGAGTTTGCTGGTGAATACGGTTACGCCCGTAATAGCCATTACGAATGCGCCTGCATACACAAATAGTTTATGAAACACATAAATCCCGTTCTCCCACCCATTGTACCCACGGAACAATTCAGATCGTACCTGCCCGTCTTGTATAAGCCAATAGGATTGTTCGGCAAACCAGGCTTCATCATAGTACTCGGCTCGATGGAAAAAAGTAATGAATAGACCTGCCAGAAGTAAGAGAATGGCCGTTTGGTACGTACGTAATGGGAAAACTATAAACTTCATAGTGAGCGTAAAATCTCACCAAAACTAATGACAAGTATTTTAAGTCACTAGTTTACAAATACCTATACGGCGATATGTCCTGGTTGCAGCGATCAGAATAAAAACGCCAGCCTGTTTTCTGGCAAGGTAGCCAACTAACAACGTTCACGTTTTTTACCAAATTTGTTCTGGCTGTCGTAGGCCAGCCCCAGCCCAACGCTGGAAAGCTTATTCTCGTCGGCAATGGCTGCGTTGGGGAAGAGTCGCTTAAATTCGGCTTGCACGGAGTAGACTTCAGTGGTGCCGCCGGTGAGAATAACCAGGTCAATGTCTTCGTTTCGGACGCCAGCCTCCATCAGGCATTGTCTGGCCGACGCGGCAATTTTATCGACGTCCTCCCGTATGGCCTCTTCGAAAACACTACGTTGTATGGCTATAGAGAAGTCGGCCTCGATAAAATCGAATATGGTTTTATACTCGTACTGGTCAGAAAGGGCAATTTTCGCGCCCTCGGCAGCCGCTAAAAGCGTGTGGCCGGTTTCATGTTCAAGCACATTCAAAAGCCGTCGGTACCGCTTTTTGTCGTGCGATTGATGGAGCAACTGCCGAACCTGCTGGATAATTTTGGGCGTGTACAGGAAGTTGACTTTACTCCATTCGGCCAGGTCATGAAATGGTTTTAAGGGGACTTCCAGGAATTTTTCACCGTATGTGCTCCGATAGCCCAGTTCGGGCATGATGGCCGCCAGGCTCAACTCTTTATCAAAATCATTGCCCCCAACCCGAATACCCGTATTCGCCAGAATATCCGAGGTCCGATCTGCTTTATGAATGTACTTATTCGATAACCTGATTACGGTGAAGTCGGACGTACCACCGCCCAGATCGGCAACAATCGCCAATCTCTCCCCGCTTAGCTGGGCTTCGTGCGCAAAGGCCGCGGCAATGGGTTCAAACTGAAATTCGATGTGTTTAAAGCCAATCCGCTGCGCAATTGCTCGCAGTTCGTCCTGCGCCCTGGCATCGGCCGCCGGATCATTATCCACAAAATGGACGGGTCGGCCCATCACTACGTGCTCCAGTTCCTGACCTGCAACGGCATCCGCTTTATTTTTTAGTTGCTTTAGAAAGGACGTGATGATGGACGTAAAATTCATCGAAGCGCCATTCACGAGCGTCCCCTGTTTCATGAGGGACGTACCCAGCACCCGCTTCAAACTCCGCATGAAACGACCGTCCTGCCGATCGAAGAATAAATTAACGGCCATGCGGCCATAGAAAGCCTTATTGTCGCTACGCTGGAAGAAAATGGCGCTGGGAATGGTTACCTGGGCGTTTTCAACAGGAACAAGGCTGATTTCCCCGTCTTTATCAATGGCTATGCTTGAATTTGATGTACCAAAATCTATGCCGCAAGAAATTGTTGTCATTCCGGTTTGTCTCAGATGTCATCGTGCAGAACTTCTCAGGATCAACTGCTTATGGTCACAAAGAAGCGGGTATTCACGACTTTTGATGGATAAAAGGGCGCAAATCTACGTTTAAAACCTGATTCTGGCACTAAACGCCTTGATCGGCTGCCCCTAAATCCAGCCATAAAATCTGATCGGCGGCTAATTAAGGCAAGCGATACGCCACAACGTAGTCGCCCAGTTTGGTGCCTAATTTGCCGTGACCACCAGCCGCAATCACTACGTATTGCTGCCCATTTACCTGATACGTCATGGGTGTAGCTTGCCCACTGGCGGGCAGCGGAACCTCCCACTGCAAGCTGCCATCCTGCGTTTTGAACGCCCGGAAATGTCCGTCCAGACTCGCGGCCACAAACACCAGTCCGCCCGCCGTGACGATAGCCCCCCCAAAATTCAGGGAACCCCATTGCCTGGCCTGCGGGTATTTTTCGGGATCCATCATATACCCCAGCGGCACTTCCCATTCCAGCTTGCCTTTCTGCAGGTTTACGGCCGCCAGTGTACCCCAGGGCGGGGGCGTTTGCATCATGATTCCTTTTTCGCTTTTTGTGAACATATAATCCCGCTTCACCACATACGGCGTTCCTGACTGCATGCCAGTTTCAGCCCGAAGGAGCGCCTGGTCATTCTTCACCGTTTCGGCTAGCTTCTCACGCGGCACCAGGCGAATAATGGCCGCCATCCGATTGACATTGGTAATGAGCAAACCTGATTCGGGATCGTAACACATGCCGCCCCAGTGAACACCCCCAACATTTCCCGGCGTCATGAGACTTCCCGGTAGCGAGGGGGGGGTAAAAATTCCCTTGTAGTCAAGGCCGTCGATACGTTGCTGAGCCACGGCTTTGTCAGCCGGTGTTGGCCCCCAGGCCTCCGCCTTTTGTAAACCCAG
Source organism: Spirosoma jeollabukense (assembly GCF_054777855.1). Classification (NCBI taxonomy): domain Bacteria; kingdom Pseudomonadati; phylum Bacteroidota; class Cytophagia; order Cytophagales; family Cytophagaceae; genus Spirosoma; species Spirosoma jeollabukense. The sequence continues at coordinate 888,521 of NZ_BAAHAD010000002.1, read as the reverse complement.
CGCGGGTAACGTCGAGGGAACAGGTTGTGTGGGAAACGCTTCTTCACCCGGAACGGTGGAGGCAGGCATGGGCCGCTCTTCGACCGGCAACAGCGGAACGCCCGTTTCCCGATTCAGGATGAATAGGTAGCCCGTTTTGGTGCCGACCGCTACGGCAGGAACCGTTTTTCCGTTTTGCGTAAAGGGCATCAACACCGGTTGGGAAGCATTATCGTAATCCCAGATGTCGTGATGGACGGTCTGAAACTGCCAGACAACTTTCCCCGTTGAGGCTCGAATCGCTACGATCGAGTTAGCACCTGCGTTCTTCCCCAATCGTTCGCCCCCGTAGTAATCGGGACTTGGGCTGGTGGTGGGTATAAAAACCAGATCACGTTCGGCATCGGCCGAAATCAACGACCAGGCATTGGCAGCGCCTGTCTGGCTAACGTTCGGCCCTTTCCAGGTATCAAAACCGGCATCGCCTTTTGTGCGGGGAATCGGGTCCCAGCTCCAGCGCAGGGCACCCGTCAATGCGTCGTAAGCACGTACCACGCCCCGCTCATAGTTGAATCGCTGGTTATCCCCCATCGACGAACCAACCACGATGGTGTTGCCAATAACCGCCGGTGGCGACGTAACACTGATGTTACCGACACCCTGCCGCAAATCGACACTACCGGCCTTTCCGAACGTAGTGACGGGTTTTCCGGTGGCAGCCTCCAACGCAATGAGCCGCCCGTCAATGGTGGCTACAAAAATCCGTTTTGCTACGTTGTTGGCTGGCGTTTTTGCCTGAGGAGTAGGCCAGAACGAAACACCTCTGGACGTAAGCTCTGACAAATCCTGACGCAGATAAACATCCGGATCATAGTCCCATTTCTTCTGGCCCGTAGCGGCATCGATCGCAAAAACGCGCGAGGTCGGTGTACTGAAAAAAAGCGTCCCATCGACCATGATTGGCGTAGCTTCAAAAGCTGCTTTTTCTTCTGCATACGTGCCTTTGTACCGCTCTAATTCGCCGGTCCGGAATGTCCAGGCGACGGTTAACTGCTTGACATTGGCCGTATTGATTTGTTTCAGGGGCGAAAATCGCATGCCGCCCGCATCATTTCCGTAATTGGGCCACTCCACAGAACTGGCAGGTTGCTTACTGCTTGTGGTCTGGCCAATACCGGGAAAAGATTGATTAAGAAGCAGGAACGTAATTCCGGCCAGTCGGCCTATGAGATAAGGTTTCATTTTGTATAAAAGTGAATGAGTAATGAGCAGGTCTTTTATCTGGAAATACCCCCAACCCCCTGAAGGGGGCTTTCTAACCAGAGGTTTTGGCCCCTTCAGGGGGTTGGGGGTATTTCCAGACAATTACTTACGCTTTCAGGCCAAATAGCACCCGAGTCAGTTTAAAGGGCCGGATCAAAAAAATGTAGATAACAGCACAACCGATTAAGGACGAAAGGCTTATGACCAGAAATCCGTCGTAAATACCCAGCTGCATTCGGGTTAGTACGTAGTAACCAATCAGCACGATGGCTGTCTGGTGCAAAATATAAAAGGGATAGACCGCTTCAGTCAGATAAGGCAAGACTGGTCGCCCATTCACTAATGGATTTTTATTCAGGTGTCGGTAACCGTAGGCAACCGTTGTCAGCACCGAAAACCAGGTCAGCCCGAGTCGGTTGAAGCTAAAGAGGGTTGTCAGTAATTGCGAATGTTCAACGGTCTCATAGCTGACAAATACCCGTGCTCCATACAGAATACTGGTGCAGACCAACGTAGCGACCAGAAAATAGCGTCGCTGGTCGGCAATTGTCTGCCAGAAATCACGCCGACTCACCAACATATAACCCATCCACAACAGCAGGAGATTTTTCACGAAATACGCCCAGTCATTCACCAGCGCGTGCGTCTCATTTGGGAAAAAGCCGCCTAGCGCTACATCGTTGAGAAGCAGAAGACCAACCAGCCACAGCGCCCCGCCCGGCTTGGCAATGAGTCGGCCAAGGCGGTCGGTAAAGCGTTGTCCCGATTCGCTTTTCAACCAGCGAAATAAGGGAATACTTAGTAGCGAGTACAGAAACAAATAGGAAATGAACCACAGGTGATGCCAGCTAAACGCGCCACCTGTACCACCTTCCTGGTACGGTTGAAAGTTGAATACTTCAGGATAGAATTCGGCATAACTTCCGGTAAACCGATGCCGAAATATCCATTCCATATAAATCTGCGGGGGAACAACCACGAACATGCCAAACACCAACGGTATCAGCAGTCGCCGAAAGCGCTCGCCCGCATAACCGCCGAACGAGCGTTTGCGTAGTGCGAAAAACGTACCGGCGCCTGAGATAAAAAACATGAGCGGCATACGCCAGCAATGTAGCCAGCGCATAACCTCCTCCATTGGCCGACTGTGTTCGGCACTTTTGATGTGCCAGTACCACGACACATAGATCATGCCGGTATGATGAAACAATAGCGTCAGAATAGCGATGATACGGAGCCAGTCGAGGTCGTAGCGTCGTGCGGTAAGGGCCTGGGGCGCGGGGCCTGGGGTTAAGGGCACGGTGCGCGTAGTCCGGGAGACAAAGTCAGGGGCTATAGGAGGCATTGTGGGCTGCATGAGCTTGTGGTTTGATTTGATGCCCAAAATTGCACCCTCAATGCTCCAAATGGCCTATTTCCCGACAATCATGAAGTTCATCCCGACCGGGAAGAAGCTTTACGCCCCCTGTCCTAAGCCCTTTGCCCGAAACTGCGCCGGTGTCTGGTTGGTCAGCCGCTTAAATGCGGTATGAAAAGCAGATGTCGAATTATAGCCAACCCGCTCGGCAATTTCGTCGATCTTGAGGTGAGCCGTAGCCGGATTATTTAACAACAGCTGAGCCTCCCGAACGCGATACGTAGCCAGCATATCGAAAAAGCTCTGGTCGAGCCGATCATTCAGCAGTTGCGACAGATGGTGCGGAGAGGTGTTGAGTTGCCCGGCTAATTTCGATAGCGATAAGTCGCTTTGCAGATAGGGTTTCTGTTCCACCATCAGCCGCGTGAGTTTTTGGAGGATGGCCTCTTCGACTTCTTCCGACAAAGACGATTTTTCGTACTTCTTTCTCGGCTCAGCCTCTGTTTCCGGCAAGGTGGATTGTGGAACGGGCTCATCGACAAAAAAGCTGGAGTCAGCCATGACACGGATGCTCGTGACATAAATGATCACCGTCAGGTAACAGGCAAGCAGATAATCGCCCAGATCTTCATAAAACTGAGGCTTAACAAGCGCAATCAACGGAGGCAGCACCAGAAACAGTAAGCTTTGGTTACGTAGCTGCGCCAACCGGGCGGGTGAATTCTGCCAGAACGACCGGCCCGATTGTCGATAGGTGCGATAAATAAGTACCAAAGCCAGCACATTATAAACCAGGCAACTGATGATGGTCATTACATCAATGTAGTCCCGGATGCCAAACAAATCTTCGGGTAAGTAGCTATGCGGTTCGTGCGCAAACGGCAGTTCGGGGTGATAGGCGTGGAGGTAGTTGTTGTATTTGAGCGCGGTGGGCTGATAAAGCCAGGAAATTGAATTGATCGCCCAAAGACCGGCTGGCACAAAATGTAAGCCCCACCACCGCGGCAATCGTCCCCGAATTCGGGCAAAAACAAAGAAGAAAAACAACGGAGCCATCACAAAATTGAGCGGCTCCGAAAAGTCAACAAAGGTCAGGACCCGAAACATGTAGTTGGTGTAGCAGAGAAACATCTCCCCAATAACCGCCGACAAGGCCAGCATGAGATAGCCCATGCAGCGGTTCGCTACGTTACGACCGCGATTGCCCGTAAGAAAAAAAACGCCTAAAAACAGGCCCTGCGCTACCCCCAGCAGGATGATAAACGCGAACATGTCAAATTGGATGGGGAGTGTCTGCATCAGATCGGCATTACGTAGCGAAAGATAAAAAAAAGACCCATACGGTTTAAGAATCGTACGGGTCCAACTACTGGTAAACCAAACTTAACTATCGAATTTCCATCTCGAATGGCAACCGCATCTGAATGCCTTCCAGCGTTTTGAGTTTCTTCAAATACTTTACATACGGAGCCAGTTCGCCAAGCTGCGCCTGAATTTTGGCCTCCTCATCGCCCCCAAATGAATTCATCAGTTGCTCCACGAATGGTTTCTTACGGGGCTGATATTTCAATTTGTAGTCACCGTCTTTGAGTTTAGCCGATTGAGCGGCCAGTTTAATGGCGTCGTCCAGGCCACCCAGTTGGTCAACCAGGCCAATGGCTTTGCCCTGGGTTCCCGTCCAGACGCGGCCACCCGCAATGGCCCGAAGGCTGTCGACCGGCAAGTTGCGCCCGGCTGCGGCCTTACTCGTAAACTCAGCGTAGATACGTTCCGTCGACTTCTGCATTACCTGCTTTTGAAACGGGGTCATCTCGTGGGTGCCAGTTGGGAAGTCTGCATTCTCGTTCGTTTTGACGCGATCATATGTAACACCGAGCTTATCTTTAAAGAACGTTTCGGTATTGAACAGCAACGCAAACACACCAATGGAACCGGTAATGGTATTGGGTTCGGCTACGATCTTGTTGCATCCCATGAGCATGTAATACCCACCCGACGCTGCATAATCAGACATGGAACCGATAACGGGCTTGGCCTTTTTGGCCAGTTCCACCTCGCGGAACATGATGTCTGAGGCCAATGCACTCCCACCGCCCGAGTTCACACGTAGCACAATAGCCTTCACTTTATCATCTAAGCGGGCTTTGCGCAGTTCCTCTACGATTGATTCCGAGCCGATGTTGCTGTCACTGCTTTTACCCGAAACGATATCGCCCGACGCGATAATCACGGCAATTCGATCTGAGCCACCCCCCACGTTTTCCTCGTCTTTATCCCGATCAGCGTATTTGCTCAACAGCACATAGTTGATTTTCTTTTTCTCTTCAATGTTCAGCTGCTTGCGAATGACGCTCTCCAGTTCGTCCTGATAGCCAATATTCGTTACCAGCTTTGTACGTAATGCATCTTCGGGCTTCTGAATCACCAGTTTATCGGCATAATACTTAAGCGAATCGACCCGGAGGTTCCGGCTCTGCGCCACCCGCACCAGCATGTGATTATTGATCGAATTCAGAAAAGACGTAACCTGCAGGCGGTTAGGATCGCTCATGTTGTCGCGAACAAACGGCTCGACGGCGCTTTTGAAATCACCAACTTTGAAGATTTCGGGTTTTACGCCCAGTTTTTCGAGCGTTCCCTTAAAGAACGACAGTTCGGCATTCAGGCCGTTCCATTCCAGATCGCCAGCGGGATTCAGGTAAATTTTATCGGCTACCGACGCCAGATAATAGCCTTTTTCGGTCATGCCCTCGGCGTAGGCATACACGAATTTCTTCGATTGTTTGAAGTCGATCAGCGCGTTGCGGACTTCTTCGAGAGACGCCCACCCACCGCTTGGACTTTCGCTTTGCAGGTAGATGCCCTTGATGTTACTGTCTTCCTTAGCATTCTTGAGCGCCTGCTTCAATTCAATTAAACCAATGGCATCGCTCGGTCCGCTAATAGGCCCAAAACCGTTGAACGGATTTTCGTTACTACGTTCCTCGATGGGTATGTCAAGATTTAGTTTCAGTACCGAATTTTCTTTCACATCCGCCTTCTTATCATCCGACGACGACAAAGCAGCCCCCACCCCAACCAACAGCAAAATGCCAACGAATGAAAACACCAATAAGCCAACAACTGTGGCCAGTACATACTTAAGAAACTGTAGCATGAAAAAGAAGCCCTTGTTTAACAGGCCTATTACAAATATAGCCCGGAAGTAAATTCCCAGGCTATAAAAATGTTAAGTGTATGAATTTAGCGGACGAATGGTTGGAAACGCAATGGGCAGCGGGCGCGGGGCAAAAGGTTATCTGTTAATATACCCTCTGCCCTTACTCCTGTGCCCTCTGCAACCTACATCAGCTTGTAATCGTTGATGGAGGTTTGAATAACTTCCCAGGCTTCGGCCTGGCCGTAGATGTTGGCCAGTTCCATAACGGCGGGTTCTTCAGGCAGGTTTTTGTAGGTCAGGAAGTAGTGGCGAAGGCGCTTTACTACTGCTTCGGGCAGTTGCCCCAGTTCAGTATATTGGCCGTACATAGCGTCGCCTTTCAGGACGGCAATGATTTTATCGTCGGCCTCTCCTTTATCAATCAGCCGGAAGCCCCCGATGGGAATAGCTTGCAGGATTAAATCGCCGTGCGTAATCTCACGCTCGGTTAATACACAAATATCGAGTGGGTCCCCATCACCATGTTCAACCATCCGCCCCGATTTTTCGGTAGCCAAGCGGGCAATCTGCTCCCCACAGTAGGTTTGCGGCACGAACCCATACAGCGCAGGCAATACGTTGGAATACTGCTGAGGGCGATCGATTTTGAGATAGCCCGTAGCTTTATCGATTTCATACTTTACCGTGTCGGTTGGCACGATTTCGATAAAACAGGTAACTTGTTTTGGAGCTAATTCGCCAATTGGAATGCCATGCCAGGGATGGGCTTTAAAATTACTCTTCATTGAAGTTATTCTAAAAAAATAAAGTGATTTGTTGGTACGTAAAACTGATTGTGGAAACTCAACAAAGAGCTCGCACGATTTAAAGAAAAAAGTGGAATAATCAAGGTTTACCAGGTAATAAAAAGAGACATTCCGTCCGCTTGTTGCCTCAATAGCCCTGTAGGCCAGCAAAAAGCGGACGGAACGCCCGGAACAATCGTAAAAATACGAAGGGAAAATGAAATCTGACTGTTTTTACTCAGTTGACTTTGCCGGAGTCGGCCAGATTAGTCGCAAAACCAACGCGTTCGGCAATCTGTAGATCAGCCGATTTCCCCAGCGATTGCCGCACCAGCATTTCACCCAGAAAACCCGCCAGGAACAACTGAACGCCGAGTATAATTGCAACTAACCCGAAGTAAAACAGCGGGTTATCGGTTGCATTGCGAAACTTGACACCCTGCGAAATATTGATCAGTTTTTCGACGATCAGCCACACCGCCAGCACCGTTCCGACAAAGAATGACAACGTACCGAACGTTCCAAAAAAGTGCATAGGTCGCTTACTAAACCGATGAACGAACGCAATAACCAGTACGTCCAAAAATCCATTTACGAAGCGTTCGAGACCAAATTTGGTAGTGCCATACTTACGGGCGCGGTGTTGAACCACTTTTTCTCCAATCCGACCAAACCCGTTCCAGTTAGCCACAATCGGCAGATTTCGGTGCATATCGCCGTAAAGCGCGGGCGCAATGGTTTTAACAACTTTCTGCCGGTACGCTTTTAGCCCACAGTTGAAATCGTGAAGCTGTACACCCGAAATCCAGCGCGAAACCGAATTGAACAGTTTTGTCGGTAAGGTTTTCGTAATGGGGTCGTAGCGTTTTTGTTTCCAGCCCGACACCAGGTCGTACTTGTCTTCAACGATCATTCGATACAATTCAGGAATCTCGTCGGGACTATCCTGCAAATCGGCATCCATCGTAATCAACACCTGCCCGCGCGCGGCCTGAAAGCCACTTTGCAACGCCATTGTTTTGCCGTAATTCCGATTGAATCGGATTCCACGTACGTTTGGATTGATACTCGCTAATCGTTCGACAACCGCCCATGACTCATCGGTGCTGCCGTCGTCAACGAACAGAATTTCGTAGGTATACTGGTGTTCCGTTACAACCCGCACGATCCAGTCGTGCAACTCCGGCAGCGACTCATCTTCGTTGTAAAGCGGAATTAAAACGGTCAGTTGAAGCAATTCGGTCATGTACTTTTCTAAACGCAAAGGGCGCTTCGATTATCGCAAAGGTCGCAGAGTTTTCAGAAAATTAAGTAAAAATCGCGGAGCAGCGTCTGGAATTCGGCGGTATAGGTACGTCCATCCTCTTCATGAATGTTCAGCGTTTCGTCCACAGCCGTATCAGCACCAAACGAAAAGCCAATTATAATTCTGAATATCGGCTTTCGGGCATTATGACGTAGTGAAAGTCGACGAAACGGTCGTAAGCCTGACCTTTCCGCCAAATCTGCCAGTTTTTGCGCTTCGTAAGGTGGCAACAACACCCACCACTCCCCTTCCGGTTTCAACAGTCGAATTACCGATTCAATTAACTCCGGAAAGGGTAAGTCATCCGTATGTAGTGCCCGATTAACGGCCGCGTCGGGTGAGCGCAGGTGATTGGTGTAAAACGGTGGATTAGTTAGAATCTGGTCGTAGGTCTTTGACTCACTCAAGAACGACGTAGGCTGAAAATCCTGTATGCGACTGTGTATGACGCGTATTCGCTCCAAAAACGGACTAGCTACAACGTTATCAGTCACCTGGGAAAAAGCTGCGTCATCCACTTCAACCGCATCAATCAGTGCCTTCGGATTGCGTTGAGCGGCCATAAGGGCCAGCAATCCCGTCCCGGTGCCAATGTCGAGGATACATACGGGCGAATCCACTACGTTGGCATACGCCCCGAGCACACAAGCATCGGTGCAAACCTTCATGGCAGTGCGATCCTGGTGAATAGTGAATTGCTTAAATCGAAACATGGGATCATTTCCGGCCAAAATCAGCTGGATTTTCGCCCCAGACGGTGGTTTCCCACTTCAGCACAGGATTGGCATATTTATGTGACTGGAGCCAGGTTTCGGCCCGGTCGATAAGCTCGAAGAGTTCCGTGTTTCGGGCTGTTTCTTCAAGTTTAGTATTGGCTTTTTTCTTTTTAACCCAGCCAATGGCCGTTCGGGAATCGGAATAGACAGGAATATTGCTCCCTTTCTGATGAAGTAACGCTAACGCGTGAACGATGGCCAGAAACTCGCCGATGTTGTTGGTTCCATCGGCATAAGGACCTTTGAGGAACAACTTTTGCCGCGTTGCCAGATAGATGCCCTGGTATTCCATGTCGCCGGTTGCCGTATTCCAGGCCGCATCAACAACCAGGCTATCCTGAATCGGCAAGCCAACCAGGCCATCTAATTTCCCCTGTTTGCCAGCGGGTTTTGTCGTCTGACCAATATGAACGTGAGGTTTGTCTTTGAAGGCTTTGAGCGCAGCTACTTTAGAATCGAATGACTTAAACAATGGTTTGGGAAACCCATCCGTTTGCACTTTCGCTTCGTCCCAATTGTCATAAACGCCGGGCTTTCGGCCTTGCCAGACCACATAAAATTTGGGCTTTTTCTGCGCCATAAAAATTCCTTTTCCGCAAAAGTAAGGCAGAATCTATATGGCTGTACGTACCAAGTTGTAGGTATACATTAACAAAAATGCCTTACTAGGCCTAGTAAAGCATTTTTGTTACTATTGGTTACTCCTTACTTTTTACCCCTTTCCAAACTAAATACAGCGTTAGACCCGCCAAAATACTCCAGGCGGTTGTGCGGGCTACGGTAAAGGAAATTGGTGGCGGCATATCCACAATTCCGTTTTCATCAGTAACCGCGGGTTGTTTAACGTAACGCCCGTCGGAAGATGGAATAGAACGGGCCTCGAAATCGTGCGCGAGTTTGTTCAGGCCCAGTTCGAGATCGAGCCCGCGTACCGATACGCCATGACCCGTTCCGGCCGCTAAGGGATTGAGGTTATTGAGTTTTAGAACTGACTGCTTGGCCGCTTGCCAGTCGCAGGTGAAGTAAGCCGGTGGCCCATGAAATTCTTCGCGCTGCGTGGCAACCGCCGTAATTGCATTCTGATTGGTCGTCACGAAGGCATCGCCCGCGATTAGTGTCCGATCTTTGTCGCGGAACAACGATACGTGTCCCGGCGCATGGCCCGGTGTATGGATGGCCCGCCAGCCGGGAAGTTCCGGGATTTGCCCATTGTCGGCAATGGGCTGGATTCGATCACCAAAATCACTTGGACCGATCGGGAACACCCACGACATATAGGACATGCCGCCCCCGCCAATGGCCGGATCGGGTGGTGGGTAGCTGGATTTTCCCTGTAAATAGGGCAATTCAAGCCGATGGGCATAAACAGGCACATCCCACTCCTCCAGCAACGTTTTCAGCGAACCCGTGTGGTCGGCATGTCCGTGCGTCAGGACAATGGCTTCGGGCTTGGTCCCTGCTCCGAATAGTTCTTTAGCTTTCTTTTTGATGTCGCTCGCATAGCCAGCCAGGCCAGCATCTACAAGTACCCAGGGATTGCCTTCACCGGGTTCACCGATAAAAAATACATTGACAAACAGGGTTTTTAGTCCAGCAACGTCGTCTCTTACGTCATAGGGCGATTTGAAACCGGTACCAGCAGGTATTGCGACTTCGCTTTCAATACTTTCCATATAAGTCGAGTTTGTTTACAGCTCAACCTCAGGCAAGGTAGATTGTTCGGTATTGTGCACGAACGGTTTACGCGTTTAAGTCCGCTCCTCCCACACGCGCGCTACGTTCACAATTACTTCTACGGCTTTTTGCATGTCCTGCACCGAAACCCACTCCAGCCGCGAGTGAAATGCATGTTCGCCCGCGAAAATATTGGGACACGGTAGTCCCATAAACGACAGCCGCGATCCATCCGTCCCCCCGCGAATGCTACGTCGTTCGGCCGATAAGCCCGCCCGGCGAATGGCTTCGAGTGCATTGTCGACGACAGCCGGGTGTTGATCCAGTACGTCCTTCATGTTCCGGTATTGTTCTTTCACCACCAGCTGCGCCGACGAGCCGGGATAGTTTTTCAGTACGTCCTTAAGCAGATTTTGCAGGTACGTTTCCTTCTCCTGTAAACCCACTTCGGTAAAGTCGCGAATGATAAATTCCAGCACCGCCTTATCCTGATTTCCCTCCATGCGCGTTGGGTGAACAAAGCCTTCTTTTTCCTCGGTCGTTTCGGGAGAAAGCGCATTTTTGGGCAATGCGGCCAGTACATCAGCGGCAATTTTCAGGGCGTTTTCGAGTTTTCCCTTCGCAAAACCGGGGTGCGTGCTCACCCCCTGAATGGTAATTTTGACTGCATCAGCCGAGAAGGTTTCGTCTTCGAGCGTGCCCAGTGCTTCGCCATCAATGGTGTAGGCGAAATCAGCGCCAAGTTTCTGAATATCGACTTTCTCGGTACCACGACCCACTTCTTCGTCCGGCGTGAAAAGCAACCGAATCCGACCATGCTTCACTTCCGGGTGCGTCAGCAGGTAATGGGCCGCGTCCATGATTTCGGCCAGGCCCGCTTTGTTATCGGCGCCCAGCAACGTAGTACCGCTTGCCGTAATGATGTCATTACCAAGCTGGTGTTTCAAATCAGGATGGTCGGCGACACGAATAATTTGTGTTGCATCATCCGGTAAGCTAATATCCGACCCGCCCCAGTTCTGGTGGATAATTGGCTTCACACCCGCGCCGGTCACGTCGGGCGACGTATCGACGTGCGAGCAAAAGCAGATCGTGGGCACATTTTCTTTGTTCGTATTAGCCGGAATCGTTGCGTAAACATAACCCCATTGGTCAAGTTCAACGTCGGCAATACCCATGTCGAGCAATTCCTGGAGCAATACGCGACTCAGATCTTTTTGCTTTTCCGTGCTCGGATTGGTTGGAGATTGCGGATCCGACTGGGTGTCAACCTGGACGTAGCGCAGGAAGCGATCAACGGCGGTGAATTGGTAGTCTTGCATTAACTTTCTCGGTTGTAGCTATTCATGAGAATGGTTCTCTATACAAGAGAAATTCATAGTCAGGCCATTCTGTTTTCAGAATATCCTGCGTAACGAGCGGTTTTCTAGATACTCATCAAAAATTTTATCACTACTCAATAGGTTCATTTCTTCTACTATTGACTGAGCTATAATAATTCGATCAAATGGATCTTTATGATGAAATGGTAGCTTATTCTGCTCCACAGTGTGAATGAAATTGATAGGAAGAATTTCTATTTCGTTCTCTATTACATCATCAATCACTGTTTCATATGAACCGTTAATCGCTAGTTTGCCAAGAGAAGTTTTAATAGAAATTTCCCACAAGCTGGCAATACTAATAAAGATTTCATTTTCCCTATTTTCCAATATTTCTTGGGCTGTCCCACTCAATTCAGAGGAACCGCTAATGAACCAAAGAAATATTTGAGTATCAATCAAGTACTTCATTACATATAGTCTTTAAAGTCCTCCAAAGGAGCATTAAAGTCAGGAGACAAGGTGTATTTTCCTTTTGCACTACCGAATCGCCTTTTATGGTTTTTATTGGTGGACTTCTCGTTGTATTGATTTTTGAGAAATTCGATATAATGCAATACTTCAACCTTAAGATTCTCAGGCAATTGATACAACTGCGATATAATAAGCTTTTCAGTCATATTGATTTATAATTTCATTAACTGTTTTATCCTTAACGAGGAACCTAGCCTCACAAAATCCCTGCTAAATCCGCTGGTGAATAATTCACGCTTTTGAGTGTCTTATGATCGGCGTCGCGGTAAACGAGAAACTTACCGTCCGACTCAATAAAATGGCAGGGAACGCCTTTGGCCTGATATTGAGCTACGGTGTCTTCAGCTTCGGCAATGGTCAGGCAGGCCTTACTCATGTTTGAGCGCTGCACCTCATCGAATAAAGCTTTGAATTTATCGCCTAGCCCAAATTCAAGCACGGTACCGGACAATACGTACTGCAAATCGCACAACGCATCGGCAACAGCCACAATGTCGTTGTCGGCAATGGCTTCGCGCAATTCGTCAAGTTCCTCAGCCAAAAGCGACACGCGTAACTGAGCGCGGGCTTCGGCCGGAATTTGGGGAGTCTCTAAAACAGGGGCATGAAAGGTGCGGTGAAATTCCGCCACCTGGTTAAGTGAGTCAGGTTGTTGCATGATAACTAATGATGGCGGGGCCGCCCGCGCGGTGATGAATTATAAATGATGAATGCTATTTCACGGATCATTCATCATTTATAATTCATCATTAATTTAATTTTCCTCTTCGCTGGTGAATGAATACAAAGTCGTATCCAGCGATAACGTATTGGCTTTGAAGTTTTTGATAAAATCTTCGATAACCTCGTCGGTAACTTCATCCACATTCAGACAAACGTCCAGCGCAATGCCATAGTCGGATTCCATGTCTACGTCCACATGTTCCTGAACTTTTATCGTTTCTGTTTCTTCAATCTCCTCAATGAGTTCAGTAAGAGCGGTTTCAGCCTCTTCTTCCAGTTCGGGCGAGATTTTGAAATTAGGTTTGCGCTCTTCGGGTGGTACATATTCCGGATAAGTTTTACGTACCTGTTCTACGGCCATTTCATACACCAGACTGCTGTGGTGCAGACGTAGTGTATAGACCAGCGTATCGAAAATAACTTCCTGGCCCTGATACTGTCCAGGGAACTGAATATGAACGCATTCGCCCTCATCCAGCGTGTCTAAATCGTCGTCTTCGACATACACGAACGATTTGCCTTCCTGTTGGCACTCCTCTTTAAGTGCGCTGATTTCTTCGGGGTCGAACCCTTCGTTTTTGTAGTTTGCCATGAAGCAAAAGTAGTGAAGAATGATGAGCGAAGGGTGAAGAATAAACCGGTGAATTATATTCTTCACTCTTCACTCATCATTCTTCACTACGTTTAGTCCACTCCTTCACCACGGCTTCGGCTAAATCAACGGCCGTATGAATGGGCGTCTGATCAATGTGTTCGAGCGTATCGTCGGGTTGGTGAATACGTGGCATCCAGCCATTTGCATCCAGGGCACACAGCGCCAATACCGGAATCCGGTTACGCACGAACCATACGCTATCGAAATCGGCAGTATGCCATTGACCTACCTGCGCCCGATCTCGAAACGCATCGGTTTTGAGCAATGAACGCGCAATTTTAGTGGGTGCATTATTGTACTGAATGGCTTCATACGTACCCGTTTGCTCCACCACTGTCAATTTTCCGGCGCCAAGCGTATCGAAGTTTATGGCCAGTGTCTGAGTTGATTTCCATTGTTTTTTGTGGGCTTCAACGTAGTGGTATGCCCCAATCATACCAACTTCTTCGGCACTTGTCAGCACCACTTCAATATCCAGATCGGGTACGTTTGCCTGCCTAAGCCGCTCGGCAGTGGCTATGGCTGCCGCTACGCCTGTGGCGTTGTCGCTGGCCCCATTTGAATAGCCTTTAAGCCAGTAACCAGCCGTGCTACTAATGGCTTGCACCACGAAATAAGCCATTAATCCATACCGGAGATAGGTTAAATACGGCATTCCCACATGAACCACCTCGAAGGTTGCCGCGCTTGCCGCCAGCACCATCAACCCTAGCGATATCATCAACGACAATTGAAAATTTCCCTGCCGTTTTGGGCTGTAGAGCAGCGACACCGGAGCGGTATCATAATGGGCCATTAAAATTAGTTTTCGCCTGTTCGCTACGTCCCCGCGAGCTGGCCATTGACCAACTACGTTTCGCGATGTATGCTGAACAGGGAACCTGATAATGAACGAGTAACGCCAATTGAAATAAAGCCAGGCCATCGCCACAAAATACCAGACAAGGCCAACCGCCACACCCGTCACAGGAACCAAGGCCAGCCCCGTCAGCAGGCCGCCGATGAGCCAGTACACAATCGTTGCATAAGTCTTAGGCGTATCAAAAGGTTCTGTTCGAACGGTTGCCCCTATGTCAGCAAGATGATTTTGGAGTAAGCGAGCCGCTTCGGCTTCATTAGCCGTGGCCGCTCCCCGATGTGGCAATGCAGCGAGTCGACGTAATAGGTCTGAATCGAAATTCACAAGATATGTCTGATTTACAGGATTTTGGTAGGGTAACAGGCATTTATACCAGGCAGCATTTACTACGTGACATAGTTTTCACAGCTTCTCTGTTTTTTTAAACACATCATCGGGATCGATGCCCGATTCCCTCATTAAGTCCATTCCGTACTGCCTTATAGATTCAATAAGCGGAATGACTCGGTTTCCTTTTTCGGTGAGTGTATACTCTACTTTGGGTGGCACAACAGGATAAACCGTGCGTGTCACAAACCCATTGGCTTCAAGTTCGCGAAGTTGAGTTGACAGCATTTTATGAGAAATGTGCGGCAGGTATTTTTTTAGTTCACTATACCGTAACACCATTTTCTTATTGAGCCGCCATAAAATCGGCATTTTCCAGGTGCCGCCGATCTGATGCATAGCATATTCAACTGGATTATAGTACACTCGCCCCTGGTCGGTAAAGTCTGGCATATCAGGTAACTATCTTATAATCAATCACTCTCTAAAGAGGTAGTATCACACTAAAAAGTGTATTTGAGCATAAAATTACTACAAGTGATCACCTTTGTAGCACGCTTTAGCGGAAATCTAAAAACAAACAACCTATACAAATACCATGAGTTTAAAAGACCCCAACCTTGTTAGCGCAAAACATCCTAAGCGCGTTGCCATTGTCATTGCCAATCCTGCTGTTTCAACAACTACCAACTGGCCGGTGGGTTTCTGGTGGAGCGAACTGACCCACCCCTATTACGAATTCACCGAGAAAGGATACGACGTCGAGATCTTCAGCCCCTACGGAGGCAAATGCGAGGCCGATGCTATGAGCGACCCCAACGATGCGAGTGGCTACTCATCAACAGACCTTATCAGTCAGGGTTTTATTCATTCGCCGTCGCTGAAAGCACTAGTAGACAACACCAAACCCATTTCTGACCTGAATGTAGCCGATTTCGATGCATTGGTCGTCGCGGGTGGACAGTCTCCTATGTTCACATTCGAAAATGCGACCAATTTGCAGAGTAAGTTCGTCGAGTTCTATGAAAGTGGCAAAGTCACGTCAGCACTTTGTCATGGCGTAGCCATTCTGCGGTATGCCAAACTAAGCAACGGCGCGTATCTGGGGAAAGGAAAAACCATAACGGGCTTTGCCAACGTCGAAGAAGATTTTGCCGACAACGCCGTCTGGGAGTATGGAATGCTTTCGCGTGACAAACACGTAATGCCCTGGCGCATTGAAGATGAACTGAAAGCCATCGGGGCCAACTACATACAGGCTGGCTTATGGCGTGGCTTCGCTATTCGCGATGGCAACCTCATTACAGGCCAGCAGAATTTCAGTGGTGCCGAAACGGCCAAAGCCATTATCGAAGCCCTGGGTGAATAAACAACATTTTATCGCTGTGTCATTATCCAAAAATATGTCACCCCAGTTCTCTTCGACAGTCTAAGATAGGTCCTGTATTGAAACAGGCTTAACTTTCATAACCATTCATGAGTATGACAATCCAACAAGTAGCCGACCGTTTAGTAGCCCTTTGCCGTGAAGGAAAGTACGAACAAGCCCAGCGTGAACTTTATTCCAGCGATGCCAAAAGTATCGAACCAGACAGCGCACCCGGTATGCAAACCGTGCAGGGGCTTGATGCCATCATTGAAAAAGGAAACCAGTTTCAGGACATGATTCAGGAAGTACACGGTGGTAGCGTGAGCGATGCGCTGGTGGCAGGCAATACCATTGCACTAACTATCGGTATGGATGTAACCTTCAAAGACGGCAACCGTATGGACATGAACGAAATTGCGGTGTACACGGTGCAGGATGGCAAGATTGTACAGGAACAGTTTTTCTTCTAAACTATTCCATTTTCATCGGATGCTTTTATCCGATGAGAAACTTCCATTACCTATGAAAATCGCAATAATCGGCACAGGAAATCTAGGTGGTGCTCTAGCCCAGCGGTTTGTGCAGGCGGGTCATACCGTGCTAATGGGCGCGAACTTCCCGCTTTCCGAGAAATCGATCCTCCTTGCTACCAAAATTGGTGCAGACCGCTTTACCTCCATCAAGTCAGCGGTTACTCAATATGATGTGGTGATTTTAGCGACCCCGGCCCTGAAAGCCATTGACGTTGCTCAGGCATTAGGCGACGCTACAGGCAAGGTAATTATTGACAGACACCATGAACATTGTGCGTGGGATCGGACCATCCGGTTTCGTCGATACAACGGATGCCATTCTAGCCCATACGACCACCACCGACGCAGTAAAATGCTTTAACTCCACTGGCTTCGAGAACATCCTCAATTCAACTTTTGGCGATCAGAAAGCCGATATGTTTGTGGCGGGAAACAGTACGAATGGCAAAGCCATTTCAGTAAATGATATCCCGATTCAACCATCTGCCGTAACATTGAAATCGAAATCCGCGAGTTTCTGGGCGATGAGCATATTCCGGAAAAGCTCAACCCGGTCGAAGATATTCTGCTCTAAAACCTCGTATTGATTCCATAAAAAATGCTGCGATACTAAGTATCGCAGCATTTTTTATGGAAAGGGATTTATTGCTTGATGAACCGCTGGCGCAATACGTTTCCGGACAGTGTCCTTACTTCGATCACGTAAATACCCGTCGCTAAACTCCTGATATCCAGTCCCTCAATTTCGCCTTCCTGACTCATCACTTGGGCACCACTGACGCTGAATATCCGGATACCAGCCACTTTATGGCTAGCCGGCAATCGTAAGTTTACCTGTTCGCTAGCTGGGTTCGGATAAATGACTAACGACAGACCAGCCTCCAAGCTCTGACGAATCGAGATGATCCGGGAATAGGTTACGGTCCCGTCCAGATCCACCTGTTTCAGCCGGTAGTATACCCGTTCATTCAGGCTGCTCTGATCATCGATATACTCATAGGACTGGGTGGCTGACGTAGTACCTTTGCCCGTCACACGCCCGATGGATTCGAAGCTTTTGGCATCGTTGCTCCGTTGGATTTCGAAATGATCGTTGTTCTGTTCCCAGGATGTCACCCAACTCAGCTGATTGCCCTTGTTCTCAACCCATTGCCCCTGGAATGAAACCAGATTCACCGGCAAAGGACTACGCTTTACCGACACGATGATCAAACTGTAATCTTCTACTTCGCCGTCGCTGGCAACGCCGGTTGGATCGGCCACTTCGGCCGCATTGGAAGCAATCCGGAAACGCATAAACGTCTGCCCACCAGCCAAATTATTCAGCCCGTTCCAAAAGAGCTTAACCTGAGTAAGGCTACCGTCTTGATTGGAAGAAACAACAGCCTGCGCCCGCTCGCTGGCTTCGAACGTACCGTTCTGGTTAAAATCAATCCAGCCGCTAACGGTTGCCTCCACCCCCGTCTGGTTTTTCACAGAAAGTGTAACACTATAGGACGTACTGGTAGTTGTCAAGGGAGCAGATTCTACTAAGCCTGTTTCATCATCAAAAGGAAACGGCAACCAGGAATTCGTTGCCAGCGCATCATCGCCCTTAGCCTGGTCTGAAGGTTGTCCATCTCCTTCAGTGTCAATATCGGTTGTCGAGACTCCATTCGATAGAGCCAGATTCGTAACTAGGTCGTTATAAACATGCCGTGGCCCATTGCTACTCAATGACGTACCATAGCTATCTGGGGCATCGCCGTAATCATACTGGGGCGCTTCGATCATCAGGGTATAATCTTCTACCGATCCATTATTGGCAGCACCCGTCGGATTGGCCACTTCATCGGCATTGGTGGCCACCCGGAAGCGGGCATAAGTACGTCCTTCGGTCAAGCCACTCAGCCCCGTCCAGTTCAGTACTAAATTTCTGGTATCAGGTTCAATAGCGGCTTGTGCTCGCTCATTGGCATCGAAGATCCCATTTCGGTTGAAATCAATCCACCCGCTCAGCATCGCATTTCCACCGGATGTGTTAAGTACGTTCACGCGGACGCTGAATGATGTTTTTGCCGTTGTCAACTTATACGGAAACCCGACTGACGTCTCACCCGCATCGGCATCAGCGAGCGTAGATGGCTGCCCGTTATCTTCCGCACTACAATCCAATGGACCTAATAACATGACGTTATTATTGATCATGTGCCGTGCCCCGTTGTTATTTAATAAGGTGCCGTAGCTATCTGGTGCGTCACCGAAGTCATACTCATCTTTTAAGTGTACCCGGTAATCTTCTACCTCACCACTGTTGGCTAGTCCGGTCGGCTTATCGACTTCAGCCGGATTATTGGCTACTCGCAAACGACCATAGGTCCATCCTTCGGTCATTCCGCTCAAGCCGTTCCAGACTAAGGTAACGAGTGTTCCGTTGTAATGTATCAGGTTGGGCGTTGTTGGAACTATCGCCTGCGTCCGCTCATTATCGTCAAAAGTTCCATTCTTATTCACATCAATCCAGGCGCTTACTGTGGCGTCAGCGCCCGAATTATTATATACGGTTATCTGCAACTTATAAGAAGTTCTTGAGACGCAGACCGCTTCAAAACCCTTTACCAAACAGTCTTCATCACTTCGATTATAGATTAGATTCCCATTCTGGTCATGTGTATCGTCGCCGTCAGCCATACTGCTGGGCTGTCCATCAGGTTCCGCGTCATAGGTACTTCCATATGATCCTCCCAGATATACGCTGGTATTTGGTTTATGGCGCGGGCCGTCGCTGCTAATCAGCGTTTTGTAACTATCGGGAGCATCGCCGAAGTCAAATGCCTGGCCCTGCACCTTAATTCCAGCACATAGGGTTAATAAACCCCACATGACCATGAAGGGCACCGATCGTACAGTCGTCAGGGGAGAAAGGAGAGAAATAGCACTTTTCATATATTTATAATTCTCGTTGAGTGTAAATAACAAGTAACTATCATATACTATTTATTAACCATAAATTATAAAATGACTCATAAGTAGACTTTAAGCAGTAGATTATTTGACAAAGTCTAATTTGACCTAATGAATCTTTGTTACAGCCTGAATAAAAGTTGGCTTTTTATGGCTTTGTGTAAATGAGTAGATTTTTGACTGAATAAAATTTATCTAATACGTTGATGTATTTACCCAGACTCCACTTTTACTTAGATGTCACTATTATCTATAATCAAACAACCGATATTGACTAAACGGTAGCTAACAAAAAGGGAAGTCGACACTTTTCTTTCCTTTAAGCTACCGTTTACTCAATTTCGGTTGTTTACTTTTCCGATTTTGATCCTTATTATACTATCTACAAATACCTCAATCTAATTAAGTTAGCTTGCTAGCGGCTTTTGGGTGTTAAAATCCATCAATCTGTTACCAAAAAGCAGCGGGATGTATAAAATGGAAATGATTGATAAGCTTTAGCTCCTACCAAAGGAGCCAAAACCATGTCAATCATTTCCATTTCACACATCCCGCAGGGCCGCCTGGCGGTTCATATCACTTCACAAACAACAACTCCCGGTATTTCACAAGTGGCCAGTCTTCATCGTCCACAATCTCTTCGAGCTTGTCTACTTCGTAACGAATCAGCTCGAAATGGTCTTTCACTTCTGTTGCGTAGAGCTTAGCCCGTTCAGCTGTTTCAGTAACATTATTGGCTTTCTTGCGTGATTCAATCATCGCTTCAACGCCTTTCTTAATAACCAGCACGCGAGTCGAGATTTCGCGCAAAATATCTTTGATCGGTTCGGCTTCGGCTGTCATACCTAATTCGACCATGTTACGGGCAGTTACCGCTAAGTTATGCTGATATTTCAGGGCTGTCGATATTACGTGGTTCATGGCCAGATCGCCCATAACCCGTGACTCGATCTGCACGTTCTTAATGTACTTTTCAAGTTCAATTTCGTAGCGCGATTCCACCTCCGCGTGGTTCATAACGCCGATGCGTTCAAACAGTGATAAGGACTCAGGTTTCACCAAAATACCCAGGGCTTCGGGTGATGATTTAATGTTCGACAAGCCCCGTTTAGCAGCTTCTTCAACCCACTCGTCAGAATACCCGTTGCCTTCAAACAGAATCCGTTTCGAGTTCGTGAAGTATTCTTTCAGGATATCGACAATGGCCAATTCTTTCTTTTCACCCTTGGCCAGTCGTAAATCCAGATCCGTTTTGAAATTATTTAACTGATCAGCTACAATGGCATTCAGAACAGTCATGGTCGACGCTGAATTGGCCGAACTGCCCACCGCCCGAAATTCGAATTTGTTGCCTGTAAAGGCAAAAGGCGAGGTCCGGTTACGGTCGGTATTATCGCGCATCAGGCTCGGAATCCGGTTGAGGCCGAGTTTGTAATAAACGTTGTCGCCTTTGTTAACAGTTACCTCCGACTTGGTTTCCAGATCATTAAGTGCCTGCGTCAGTGATTCGCCCAGAAAAATCGAGACAATGGCCGGAGGAGCTTCGTTAGCGCCGAGCCGATGTTCATTACCCGCCGATGCAATGCTGGCCCGTAGCAGATCGGCGTTATCATGAACGGCTTTCACTACGTTCACCAGGAACGTCAGGAAGCGTAAACTCTCCTTCGGTTTCGTGCTGGGAGCCAATAGGTTAACACCCGTATTGGTGCCCATTGACCAGTTGTTATGCTTGCCACTTCCATTGACACCCGCGAAGGGTTTTTCGTGAAAGAGCACTTTTAAATTATGCTTCTCCGAGATTTTCTCCATCAAGTCCATCAGCAGCGCATTATGATCGACAGCCAGATTGACCTCCTCGAACGTGGGGGCTACCTCAAATTGACCCGGTGCTACTTCGTTGTGGCGCGTCCTGACGGGCATGCCAAGCTTCATGGATTCGAACTCAAAGTCAACCATAAAGGCATTAACGCGTGGCGGAATTGAGCCAAAATAATGGTCTTCCAGTTGTTGCCCGCGCGCGGGTGCGTGCCCAAAAACAGTACGTCCTGCCAGTACCAGATCGGGGCGGGCGTAGAACAGGGCCCGGTCAACGACAAAATATTCCTGCTCTACGCCCAGTGTTGGGGTTACTTTCGTAATGTTTCGATCAAAATACTGACAGACGGCCGTAGCGGCTTTGTCCAGCGCATTGAGGGTTTTTAATAAGGGAGTTTTGTAATCCAGGGCTTCACCCGTATACGAAATGAAAACCGATGGAATACAAAGGGTTTTTCCCCCAGCGCCATTATCCATCAGAAATGCGGGCGATGAGGGGTCCCAGCCGGTATAGCCACGTGCTTCGAACGTATTTCGCAGCCCCCCATTGGGAAACGACGACGCATCCGGCTCCTGCTGTACCAGGGCACTCCCTTTAAATTTCTCGATGGCTTTACCCTCAATCGTTATATCGAAAAAAGCGTCATGTTTCTCCGCCGTCTCACCGGTCAGTGGCTGAAACCAGTGGGTGTAGTGCGTAGCGCCCTTCGATGTCGACCACGATTTCATGGCACTGGCAACTTCGTCGGCAATGGCCCTATCGATCTGGCCGTTTGTACTGATAGCTTCGGTGACTTTGAGATACGCTTCGGGCGAAAGTAATCCCCGCATTACTTCACTATTGAACGTATTGCTGCCAAAAAAATCACCGACTCGTTCTGTTGGAGCAGCTACCGGCACCGCATGACGACTTTGTGCAATTTCAAGGGCCTTAAAGCGAAAATTAGACATTATGGCTTGGCTGGTTTTAGGTTTAAAATTTAGCCAAACATACACCCCTTCTCTCAGTTACAGAACACCTATAGGCTGATTTCTCAGTTAGGCCAAACCGATAGGTGCGTTACGCTTCATTTTATAGTGGCTGGACGAACGTATCGAAAAAAAACGTTACCTACTATTGGGTGGTGAATGAGTTGTAATTGCAGGATCACAATGCACGCCGATTTCACAAGAAAAACCGCATCTAATCATTGATAAACAGTAAGTTTTTGTATATATGCATTGACTACCGTCCTAGCAGATTACGCCCTAACCAGCCTCTTTTATGAATCAGTCAAACAACGCAAAACCAATCTCCCCATCCGGGAAGCAAAAGCCAAAACGGTCGGCGCTCTTAGTTGGCAGTATGCCGTTCAACAATGAAGAAGCCTGCATGAGCCGGGCGCTAGCTGTTTTGGGGCCTGCGCTGTTCAGCTTACCCGATGGTGAAATTGGGGAGAAAACACCCGCCTTTCCGAAAGGGAATCGTATCGCCTGGGTCGTTTATGCTATTGAAAAATTGACCAGTGATCCAGACAGTTGGGATATTGTTAAACAGCCTGTTCGGGGTGAAGATGGCATGGCGACCAACTATGAAAATTTTCAGAAACTCAAACCCCGCCACTCCCCTGCCCAAATGCCCCACCATGTTCGGCTGGGGTATGACCACTTTGCGCTACGAAGCTACCCGATCTTCCAGCAACTGCGTAAAGACCATAACCTGCCCGGCCTGAAATTTCAGATGGGTGTTCCAACCGGGTTCGCCATGGGTTTTGCTTTTGCCAGCCAGATTCAGTGGCTGCGCTATACGAAGGCATTCAATACTGTCATCGCCCGGGAGGTGAACGCGGTCCTAGCCGAGCTTGGCCCGGATGTGATCATTCAACTTGAAGTACCGCCGGAGTTATATGCCGCCTATATGCTACCCCGTTCGCTGGTTGGCCTGGCCCTGATTCCGATTAAGGATTTGTTAGCCAAAATCACGCCGGGCGCGCAAATCGGGATTCATTTATGCTTGGGCGATTTCCACAACGAAGCCCTTGTCCATCCAAAAACATTAGCTA
The DNA here is from genome assembly GCF_054777855.1 of Spirosoma jeollabukense. NCBI lineage: Bacteria > Pseudomonadati > Bacteroidota > Cytophagia > Cytophagales > Cytophagaceae > Spirosoma > Spirosoma jeollabukense. The sequence continues at coordinate 865,099 of NZ_BAAHAD010000002.1, read as the reverse complement.
AAATGGTCAACTTCTCGAACCGGCTGGTCGATGAATGGCCTTCTCAACACACGCTGGCCTACATGCATTATCCGTTTGCTGAAGCGACGACTCCGCCCTCCATAGATCCTGGGTACTACGTTCCGCTGAAAGACATCAAGCTACCAGCAGCAACGCGGTTTGTGGCGGGATTTGTGCACGAAAAGCGTAGTGAAGCCGAGAATATAACTATTCTGAACAGTATCGAATCGGCCCGTGGTCAGCTTGTTGATGTGGCCAGTTCATGTGGGCTTGGGCGTCGATCACCCGAGACCGCCAGTTATTTACTGGATCTAACGGCCAGATTAGCCGATCTATAAATCAAAAAGCCCGACTACGTGAGTAGTCGGGCTTTTTGATTTATAATTTCAGACTAAGCTGTTTCCAGCACGTCAGCTGATTTAACAGTTTTGATAATTACAGCCGCTACTTTGTAAGGATCAGCCGCCGAGTTCGGGCGACGATCTTCTAACCAGCCTTTCCAGCCGCGTTCTACGGTAGCAATGGGGATACGGATCGAAGCACCCCGGTCAGAAATACCGTACGAGAACTGGTCGATTGACTGGGTTTCGTGTTTGCCGGTCAACCGCATTTCGTTATCAGCGCCGTACACCGCGATGTGGGCTTTGATAACATCAGCTGGCGAGAAAGACTGACAGATTTTATCATATACTTCTTTGCTGCCCGATGTACGTAGTGCCGTATTCGAGAAGTTAGCGTGCATACCCGAGCCATTCCAGTCGGTGGCGCCCAGCGGTTTGCAATGCCAGTTGATCGAGATACCGTATTTTTCACCGATACGTTCCAGCAGGTAACGAGCGACCCAGATCTGGTCACCAGCGGCTTTGGCCCCTTTAGCGAAAATCTGGAATTCCCATTGACCCGTTGCTACTTCGGCGTTGATCCCCTCTACGTTCAGACCAGCATCGAGGCAAACGTCAAGGTGTTCTTCAATGATATAACGGCCATAGGCGTTTTGCGCGCCAACCGAACAATAATAGGGTCCTTGTGGACGCGTTGGAAAACCTTCGGCGGGGAAACCAAGTGGCTTATCAATTTTCATATCCCACAGGAAGTACTCCTGCTCGAAGCCAAACCAGAAATCATTGTCGTCGTCTTCAATCGTAGCACGGCCGTTCGATGGGTGAGCAGTACCGTCAGCGTTTAATACTTCACACATGACGAGGAACGCATTCTTACGCTGTGGATCAGGACAGATAAAAACCGGCTTTAGCAAGCAGTCCGATGAACCGCCTTCAGCCTGCTCCGTCGAAGAACCATCGAAAGACCACATAGCGCAATCTTCGAGTGCACCCGAAAAATCTTCTTCAATTTTGGTTTTAGAACGCAGGCTTTGCGTGGGCTTATAGCCATCGAGCCAAATGTACTCTAACTTCGACTTTGCCATGATTACAGTGGAATTGAATTGAATAGGGGTTTTGTAACAATACTTTCAGCAAATATAGTACGGGTTTACAATAAAATATAAAGACCAATGGGCATTCGGACCGTATTTCTTATCGTTTTTACGGAATTATTATATTTTAAATTCGTTAGGTACCGCAAAATACAATATTTAGTAGGGTTTTTTACCACTTTATAATCTAAGCCAGGTAGAATAACAAAATTGAATTCGCCCCTTTTATAGCGCCCAAAATCACATCAATATTTTAAAATTCTGTTGTTTTTTCCCTAAAATACCTTTGGGAAGAAGTTGTACTCAAAAACCAATCTACACGTACTGGTTTCTATATTTGACCCAAGTCCAATACCATTAATGTTAAAAATCAGCGATCAGATTGGTCTTGAAAAGCTTAATGGCAATGGCCAGCAGAATGATGCCGAAAATTTTACGAAGCACCTCCAGGCCACCCGAGCCAAGCTTTGTTTCGAGCCAGCCCGACGACTTTAAGACCGCATAGATCAGCCCCAGATTAAGAATAATCCCTACGATAATATTTACGGTCTGGTATTCGGCCCGGAGCGAAATAATCGTCGTTAACGTACCGGCACCGGCAATCAGCGGAAATGCAATGGGAACGATGTGTGTGGCACCGCCCGTGTTGATTTCTGATTTGAAAATTGTCCGACCCAGAATCATTTCCAGACCAATCAGAAAAATAATCAATGCCCCTGCCACGGCAAACGACGCGACATCAACCCCGAATAGTTTTAGAATCCGTTCGCCAACAAATAAAAATGAGATCATCAGGACGCCCGACGCGAACGTAGCACGACCGGACTCAATCTTACCGGATTTCTGCCGTAAATCAATAATGACCGGCAGTGAACCCACTACGTCAATAACCGAGAATAGAATGAGGGTAACGGAAACAATTTCTTTGAGGCTGAACATGCTATTTTTTGTTACGCTGGAACCGCAACGGCGGACCGTGCCAGCCCGGTGACGAAGGAAGCATCTCCGGCTAAGCAGGCACTTTTTTATTACCAAAGATGCTTCCTTCGTCACACGACAAAATGCGACCTACTATGACCGTAAGAACTCCTTTAAGGTTCCAATCTCCTCATCCGTAATAGCCGGGAAGTTAGCGATTCGGAACGTAGTATTTTTCCAGTCGCCATACCCGTTGCCCAGGGTAATACCAGCCTGTTGCGCAGCCGTCTTAATGGCCTTAATGTCTGCTTCTGAGCCTTCTACGGCAATGACTGTATCCGAGCGGATGGCCGCGTCTGCAATGAGTATACGGAAGGGGGAATTCCGCATCTCCTGTTCAAAAAAAGCATACCAGTCGGCGGCCCGTTTTTTAGTGATCGCATCTACTTCGGCAATAGGCGGCACCTGTTGCAGCACACGCATCAGCAGGTAAATCCCTAATCCGTTTGGCGTGTAGGGGGTCTGGAATTTCGAGAAATTTTCGTGGATAAATAGCAGACTATTGTAATGCGCACTCTCCCCGATTTCTTCGGCCCGTTTGAGCGCGGCAGGCGAATAAATCAGGACGGCCAGACCGGCAGGCAGGCCAAAGCATTTCTGCACCGACGCAAACCAGACATCGGCGAGCGTCCAATCGAAAGCAATCCCTGCCATCGACGAAACCGCGTCGACGGCTATCAACGCCGAAAATTCCCGCCGAAACTTCACCAGCGTTTCCATACTGACCTGCGTACCATTCGAGGTTTCGTTCTGAACGATACATAATACATCAGCATCGCTCAGGCTGGTTGGTTGCTTAATTTTATACGCATATTCCGCCCATTTTTTACCGAAAGCGCCATTATGGGGGTGCAGACTCGCTTCGGCGGTCAGCGACTGCGCCACAATTTCCCAACACTCCGTCGCCGATGAAACCAGCGCAACATGATAATCGGCCGGAATGTCGAGTTTTTCGTGAAGCAGCCGAACGGTCTCTTTCACTACGTCCATAAAGCCCGCGCTACGGTGATTCAGGCTCACAATCCCCGAACGCACCGCTTCGGCCGCATAGTCGGCAACTTGTGGATATACTTTGGATGGGCCGGGGTAGAAGGTTATCATGAATGATGAATGATGAATGATGAATGATGAATGATGAATGATGAATGATGAATGATTATATTAAAAAATTAATCGCTCTGACAACCCGGCCATCATTTCTCATTCATCATTAAATACCTCACGGCTAACTCATATCCAGCCAGGCCCAACCCTACAATAACGCCTTTGCATTTGGCCGAGAGGTAGCTGTGATGCCGGAACGACTCGCGGGCGTGTACGTTGGAAATGTGTACCTCCACAGCCGGGGCTGTCACCGCCGACAGGGCGTCGGCAATGGCGATGGATGTGTGCGTATAGGCCCCGGCATTAATGACAATGCCATCCACATCAAAACCCAGCTCGTGAATTTTATCAATCAGTTCGCCTTCGTGATTCGACTGAAAATAGCGTAGTTGCACCTCGGGAAACAGTTCTTCGATGGTTTTCAGGTAATCGACGAACGAACGGTTTCCGTAAATGGTCGGTTCACGCTTGCCTAATAGATTCAGATTCGGGCCGTTAATGATTAGGATTTGTTTCATTTTTTTGTCATGCTGGAACGCCAGCCCGGTGACGAAGGAAGCATCTTCGGGAAAAGCAAATAATTTCATGCTATCTGCTAGCGAAGATGCTTCCTTCGTCAGCATGACAAAAATGATTGCTAAGCCATGTGGCAAAGTTATATAAACGCCTTTAAGAACTACCTCAAACTGGAACGCTCGCTGGCCGAAAATTCGGTGGAGGCTTATTTGCACGATGCCGAAAAACTCTACCAGTTCATCCTCCTGACCGAACCGGACGTAACGCCGATGCAGGTGACGGATCGGAATTTAGTAAATTTTCTGATGTATCTGGGCGAGTTAGGTCTGTCGGCACATAGTCAGGCGCGTATACTCTCGGGGCTGAAATCATTTTTTAAGTACCTGATTCTGGAAAACCTGATCCAGAACGATCCAACCCAATTACTGGAAGCGCCCAAGTTAGGTCGAAAGCTCCCCGATACCCTTAGTTTTCCCGAAATCGAAGACATGCTGGCCATTGTTGACCTCTCCACGCCCGGCGGCACCCGCGATCGGGCCATGCTCGAAGTACTCTACAGCTCGGGACTACGGGTGTCTGAATTACTCAACCTGCGGCTAACCAATTGCTACTTTACTGAGGGATTTGTGCGGGTGCTGGGCAAAGGGGATAAAGTTCGGCTCGTGCCGATTGGCGAAGATGCAATGCACTACACCCGAATATATGTCGATCATGTACGTAGTCAACTAAACGTGCAAAAGGGCGATGAAGACACTATTTTTCTGAATCTGCGCGGCAAGCAACTCTCGCGCATTTCGGTGTTCACGACCATAAAAAAATTGGCTTCCGAAGCAGGTATTCGCAAAACGATCAGTCCACATACGTTTCGGCACTCATTTGCTACGCATCTCATCGAAGGCGGGGCTGATTTGCGGGCGGTGCAACAAATGCTTGGTCATGAGTCCATAACCACTACCGAAATTTACACCCACCTTGACCGCGATTATTTACAGCAAACCTTACGGGAATATCACCCAAGGGCAAATAGCAAATGGCAGAGGGCGCGGGGCCAGGGGTAAAACTCTATCCGCTGATTTCCAGCCTTCCTGCTCTATGCCCCTACTCCTTTGCCCAAACTTCTTACATTATGCTTACGTCTCAACAAGACCAGTTTAGCCTTCCCGAAGGCATCCATTACCTCAATTGTGCCACCCGTGCGCCGTTCAGCAAGGCGGTTGAGCAGGTTGGCCACGAAGTTCTTACCAAACAGGCCAACCCGTTTGGACTTCGACCCGATGATTTTTTTACAGGAGCTATCCGTGTGCGGACCTTATTTTCCGAGCTTATAAACAACCAAAATGCCGGCATTACCGCGCCCGAACGTATTGCGGTCGTTCCATCTGTCTCCTATGGCATGGCCGTTATAGCCCGAAACTTAGCCCGTAAAACGGGTATTCAGCGAGGGCAACGTATCGTACTGATCGGCGATGAGTTTCCGAGTGATGTCTACGCCTGGGATCGCGTTTGTACTGAGCTGGGCCTCACCATTACGACAGTCAGCATGCCGCCCGATTTTCCCAAAGGAGTCAGGTGGAACGAGCGGTTACTCGACGCCATCGGACCCGACACGGCGTTAGTCGTAGTGCCGCCGGTGCACTGGATGTATGGCATTCGGTTTGATCTGGAAGCCATTGGGCAACGAGTTCGCGACGTGGGGGCGTGGTTTGCTATCGACGGGACGCAGGCAATTGGTGCGTTGCCGTTCGATCTGGAGCGAGTACAACCCGACGCTGTCGTTTGTGCAGGATACAAATGGCTGATGGGGCCTTATTCGCTCGGCTTGGCCTACTACGGTCCAGCTTTTGACGAGGGGGTTCCGCTCGAAGAAGGCTGGATGAATCGGTTGGACAGCAATCAATTTCATCGCCTGATGGATTACCAGCCCGAATACCGCCCCGGTGCTTACCGCTACAACGTTGGCGAGCATACCCATTTCCTGCAAATGCCCATGCTCGAAACGTCACTCCAGCAGCTCGTGGACTGGCAACCCACCCGTATTCAGGAATACACAAAAAACCTGATGGCAGATGCCTGGTCGACGCTGGAATCCCTTGGCTGCTACGTTGAACCCGAAAACGGGAGCCTGGGCCGATGCCACCACCTTGTCGGATTGTGGTTACCCGATCATGCCGATCCGATGGTCATTCAACAGGCCCTGCAAGCCGAAAACGTATCGGTATCGGCCAGAGCGCGCGTACTACGTATCGCCCCACATGTGTATAACACACCCGCTGATGTTGATGCGCTGGTTAACGTACTGACGAAGGTGCTTTAAAGGCGTGGAGCCTGGAGCAGGGTGTCTAGCGTAAAACCATGCTCCTTGCGCCGAGCTCCCTGCTCTAAACCTCATACAACTCCAGCGGCAGATCGTCGGGGTCGGCGAAGAAAGTAAAGCGTTTACCAGTTAGATCGTCCACGCGAATAGGCTCGGTCGCGATATTATGCTCAGCCAGATGCGCTACGGCAGCGTCCAGATCAGTAACGGCAAACGCCAGATGACGCAAACCTAGCGCTTCGGGCCGGGATGGACGTTTGGGTGGGTTCGGAAACGAAAACAGTTCGATTATATACTGCCCATTCAGGGCCAGATCCAGTTTGTAAGACTGCCGTTCCGCCCGGTTTACTTCGCTTAAAATCGTTAAGCCCAGTATGTCTGTGTAGAATCGCTTCGACTTTTCGTAATCCTGACAAATAATGGCAATGTGGTGAACAGCCGATAGATTCAGCATAAAAATAAATTTCAGGGGTTTAGTAATGTATCAGTAGCCATTGTATCGACAGCCGTTCCATCTCTTACCGTCGGTAAAGCCCGTTCAACTTCCCGACGTCGGTTCCAGGGAGCGGTCGTCCGTCGGCCCATATCAATGGCCAGTAAGGCTACGATTGTCGTGAAGACAATAAAAACGATGATGAAAATGCGACGGTTGCGGTTCACTTTTTATCTAATGATGAATGATGAATCATAAAAGATGAATTACAGAAATGGCTACTACCACATTCATCATCGCTCCGGCGACCCGGTTATAATTCATCATTTTTGGAAAGTTGTTTCGGTGCAATTTGAAAGGTTATACTACCTGTTCGCCCGGAAATTTCGGCCCAGGTCACGTCTTCGAACGTAATACCTACAACAGCACCTTTGCTCATTGAGTTGATCCGTTGATGCGTTAAAAATTCAGCCAGATACGTTACGTCGGGGTTATGGCCTACAATCATGGCTGTTTGACTGGCTACAGGAACGGCGTTTATGGCTGCCAGATAAGCTTTCGGCCCCCCTTCGAATAGCTTTTCGTCAAACTGAATCTGAGCTACTTCATAGCCAAGTTGTTCAGCCACAATGTTCGCCGTTTCTTTAGCGCGTGGCGCAGGACTGCTGACGATAATGTCAGGCTGAATGCCTTTTTCGTGCAGATAACGACCCATTCGGGCAGCCGCCATGACGCCTTCGGACGTTAGCTTACGGTCAAAGTCAGCCATAAAGATGGCCCGGTCTTCGGCTTTGGCATGGCGAACGATGTAGAGTATTATTGACATACAGGTAGGATTGATACGTAGGTTTAGTCATGCAAAAATAGACGGTCAATCGGTATGTCACTACACTTACGGATGGTATGGATTAAAATTGTCTGTGGGCGATTCAACCGACAATCCGTACTTTTGCGGGCACAACCACTATCTGGTCGCCGTTTCAGTATGAGTTATCAACCTATTAAGCAATTGTTAAAAAACGCTCCCGGCGTGGATTCGCCAGTCGGCACCACCGTGACCGTTAAAGGCTGGGTACGTACCAAGCGCGAAAGCAAAAATGCCGTTTTCATAGCCCTCAACGATGGCTCAACCATCAATAATATTCAGGTCGTCGCCGAAGCCGGTCAACTTCCGGACGAAACGCTGAAGCTCATCACTACCGGAGCGTGTCTGTCCGTTACGGGCCAACTTGTTGAATCACAGGGAGCCGGGCAAGCCGTTGAAGTTAAAATTTCGGACGTCCACATTTACGGCACCGCCGATCCTGAAAAATATCCGCTGCAACCCAAACGGCACTCGCTGGAGTTTCTGCGTGAGATCGCCCACCTGCGTCCTCGCACGAACACGTTCAGCGCGATCTTGCGCATTCGGCACGCGCTGGCGTTCGCCGTCCATAAATACTTTAACGACAACGGTTTCTTTTATCTCAATACGCCCATCATTACCGCTTCCGATGCCGAAGGTGCGGGGGAGATGTTCCGTGTCACAACGCTCGACGCCACCAAACCGCCGTTAACGGAAGAGGGCAAAGTGGACTACAGCCAGGATTTTTTCGGTAAAGAAACCAACCTGACCGTATCCGGCCAGTTGGAGGGCGAACTGGGGGCTATGGCGCTGGGCAAGATTTACACGTTTGGCCCGACGTTCCGGGCTGAAAATTCTAACACGACGCGCCACCTCGCCGAATTCTGGATGATTGAGCCCGAGATGGCTTTCTATGAACTGGAAGACAACATGAATCTGGCCGAAGATTTCGTCAAAACCGTGATCCGCTACGCGCTACAGCATTGCGCCGACGATCTGGCATTCCTGGATGGCCGACTAAAAGAGGAAGAGAAAACCAAAAAGAAAGAGGAACAAAGCGAACTGGGCTTACTTGAAAAACTTCAGTTTGTGATCAGCAATGAATTTGTTCGGCTGACCTACACTGAAGCGGTTGACATTCTGATTAACTCAAAACCTGCCAAGAAAGGCCAGTTTCAGTACGAAGTTAGCTGGGGTGTCGATCTGCAATCAGAACATGAGCGATATCTGGTCGAGAAGCATTTTAAGAAACCCGTTATCCTGACCAACTACCCGCGTGAAATCAAGGCGTTCTACATGAAGCAGGACCCCGATGGCAAAACCGTTCGCGCGATGGACGTACTGTTTCCCGGCATTGGCGAAATCATTGGTGGCTCGCAACGCGAAGATGATCTGGATAAACTCACCGCCCGCATGCACGAAGTGGGTATCGAGCCCGAAGCGCTGTGGTGGTATCTCGATACGCGTCGGTTTGGATCGGCCCCGCACGCTGGCTTCGGCCTCGGTTTCGAGCGGCTGGTTCTGTTCGTAACCGGCATGGGCAACATCCGCGACGTAATTCCATTCCCCCGCGCTCCGAAAACCGCCGAGTTTTAGTAGTGACCGGTGCGGCATATTTGCGTTTCCTGTGCGTCAGCAATTTGCGTCATCAAAAAGCCTTTATTCAGCGTCTAAAGTTGAATAAAGGCTTTTTCTGTTAATACATTTTAATAGTGGCCCGTTAGGGCCTCAACAGCGTAGCGTCGGTAGAAAATATTGGTTGTATTGAGACCAATGTGCCGTTAGGTACCTAACGGCACATTGAATAACCGACAAAACTTTCTCTACCGACGCTACGCTATTGAGGCCCTAGCGGGCCAAATTGAATCGTCTATGACTAATTCTAATCTCTAGTTGACATAACGACATAGATCAAAATTTCCCACTTCACTAGTAAACACACCCTGTTTTGCTGCTTTACCTAATGAAGCTTATTTCCTAAATAGACTCCTCTCCTATTTCTTTGACCTTATTTCACAATGAACAAACGCTTTCTTTTCTCCCGTTCACCTCTTCGAATACTAGTCAGCAGTCTTATTTTACTGCTGATCGCGCCGGTCACTACGTATCCATCAAAACCAACGGCTACTCGCAAGGCCGATGTGATCATTTATGGCGGTACCTGCGCAGCCATTACAGCGGCTGTGCAGGTCAAAAAAATGGGCAAATCCGTTATCATTGTCTCGCCCGATAAACACCTGGGTGGCTTGTCGTCGGGTGGGCTGGGTTTTACGGATACGGGCAACAAAGAAGTGATTGGCGGCCTATCGCGCGAGTTTTACCAACGGCTTTATCAGCATTACCAGCAGGATTCGGCCTGGAAATGGCAGAAGCGCGAGGAATATGGGAACAAAGGTCAGGGGACGCCCGCCATCGACGGCAACTCCCGCACGATGTGGATTTTTGAACCCCACGCGGCCGAAAAGGTATTTGAAGATTTCGCCAGGGAGAATGCGCTTACAATTTATCGCAACGAATGGCTCGACCGTTCTGCGAAGGGCGTAACCAAAAAAGCGGGTGCCATTCAATCGTTTCGCACCCTGAGCGGCCAGGTTTACGAAGGAAAAATGTTTATCGACGTAACGTACGAAGGTGACCTGATGGCGGCTGCGGGCGTTCGCTACCACGTAGGCCGGGAAGCCAACAGCGTGTATGGAGAAACCTGGAACGGCGTACAGCCGAACGTATTTCAGCATGGGCATTATTTCAAAGCCAACATCAGTCCCTATAAAGTGCCAGGCGATCCCAAAAGTGGGTTGCTTCCCGAAATTGCCACCAATGGACCGGGTGAAAAAGGCGTCGGTGATCACAAAATTCAGGCGTATTGCTTTCGGATGTGTTTCAGCAACAATCCCGACAATCGGGTTCCGTTTCCAAAACCGGAAGGGTATAACCCAGCCCGGTATGAATTGCTGGGGCGAGTTTTCGACAGCGGCTGGCGCGAAACCTTCGACAAGTTCGACCCGATCCCGAACCGCAAAACCGACACCAACAACCACGGCCCGTTTAGTTCCGATTACATCGGCAAAAACTACGATTACCCCGACGCTACGTATGAGCGCCGGAAAGCGATTATCCGGGATCACCAGTTGTACCAGCAGGGGCTTCTGTATTTCCTTTCCAACGACCCCCGCGTTCCCGAAGACGTACGGAAAGACATGAGTCAATGGGGACTGGCAAAAGACGAATTCACGGACAACAACAACTGGCCGCATCAAATCTACGTCCGGGAAGCCCGGCGTATGCTCGGCACCTACGTCATGAAAGAAGCCGATGCACTCGGAGAAACCACCGTACCAAATCCGATTGGCATGGGCTCGTACTCACTTGATGCGCACAATGCCCAGCGCTACGTCCGGCCGGATGGCTTCGTACAGAACGAGGGCGATATTGGTGTTCACCCGAAACAACCGTACTCAATTGCCTACGGGTCTATTTTACCAAAAGAGAATGAGTGTAAAAACCTGCTGGTGCCGGTTTGCCTGTCAAGTTCGCACATCGCCTACGGGTCGATCCGGATGGAACCCGTGTTCATGATTCTGGGTCAGTCGGCAGCAACGGCGGCTGTGCTTTCGATCGACAATAACGTATCACCCCAGCAATTACCGTACGCTAAACTGAAGGAAGTCCTGCTGAAAGACCGCCAGCGGCTGACGCTGTAACCTATCCGTTTGTACCTTTACGGGCGTTTGAGGAATTCAGGTCCAGGAATCTGAGTTCGTCAAACGCCTTATTTATATGCTGGCACTCCCCATTTTTCTCGCTCTTGCATCCGGCTTTGTGGTGGTCGGCGTTTATACCGAACGAAAGGTTTCAGCCTTCATGCAGGATCGGCTTGGCCCCATGGAAACGGGCAAATGGGGCCTTCTTCAGCTCTTCGCCGACCTGCTGAAACTGCTTCAAAAAGAAGATATTGTGCCCACCGCAGCCGACAGAAAGCTGTTTCTGCTGGCTCCGGCTGTCATTTTTGCCTCGGTTTTTGCGGGCTTTGCCGTATTGCCACTCACGCCCGATTTGCAGGGATCACGCGCGAATGTCGGCGTATTTTACCTGATGGCGATTGTCTCGTTCGACGTAGTAGGTATCCTGATGGCAGGCTGGGGATCGAACAACAAATATTCGTTATTTGGCGCCATGCGGTCGGTTGCGCAGATTGTCTCCTACGAGATTCCGCTGGGACTAACCATTCTGTGTGTCGTGATGATTGGCCAATCGCTTAATTTGCAGACACTTAGCTTTCAGCAAGGTATCTACACCCACGAAACGAATTATCTGTTCGGACTACAGGCGCTGGGTGTCAACGTAACGGATTGGGGGGGTATCTTCTCCTGGAACATCCTGCGAAATCCATTTCTGCTGATTGCTTACGTCATCTTTTTCATCTGCACACTGGCCGAATCTAACCGTGCCCCGTTCGATCTACCCGAAGGTGAATCTGAAATCGTGGCAGGCTTTCACACGGAATATTCGGGGATGCGTTTCGCGCTGATTTACCTGTCGGAGTACGCAATGATGCTGCTAGTGTCCTTTCTGGGCGCGGTCCTGTTTCTGGGAAGCTGGAACACGCCCCTCCCCAACATCGGTCCGGTTCGCCTGGCCGACTGGACGAGTGGCGCACCAGGAACTATCTGGGGTAACATCACCGGCGGCTTCTGGCTCCTCTCGAAAGTGTTTTTCGCTGTGCTGGTCCAAATGTGGGTCCGCTGGACATTCCCCCGGATTCGCGTTGATCAGATGATGTATCTGTGCTGGAAAGTCCTGACCCCTGTGGGCTTGTTGCTGCTTCTGATTTCCGGAATCTGGCGGCTGCTGATGATATAATTTGAACCGAAATACTCTCTATCTTTACTACTATGAGCATCGAAATAAGGCTGGGAGTAGGGGATGGAGTTGCCTGCATTGCAAAGACGCGCATACCTATTTGGCTGCTGGAAAGTTTTTATTTGCAGGGAGCTAACGATGTCGATTTATTAAACGCTTACCCTTCTCTCCGAGCCGAAGACCTAGCTGATGCCAGAGCCTATGCCCGTGTTCATATGGATGAGATAGCTCAGCAAATTGCAGAGAACTACTAACTTTTTTAATGGAAAAGAAGTACCAAGTATTCGTCAGTTCTACGTATAAAGATTTGTTAGAAGAGCGCCGGGAAGTCATGCAGGCTCTTCTTGAGTTGGATTGCATTCCTGTCGGGATGGAATTATTTCCAGCCGCTGATGATGATCAATGGACGCTTATTAAACGGCTCATTGATGATTGCGACTATTACATATTAATCGTCGGTGGACGTTATGGTTCCTTATCAATCGAAGGCATTAGCTATACTCAGATGGAATATGAGTATGCTCTTTCACAAGAGATTCCAATTATTGCGTTCCTCCCTAAAAACCCTGATAATATTCCCATAGGAAAAAGCGATGGAGAGCCCGAAAAATCAAAAAAACTGTTAATATTTAAAGAATTAGCTCAAAAAAATTATGTAGGTATTGGGAAACACCCTCCGAGTTAGGGTCACAAGTAAGCCGTAGTTTGGTGAGACTTATCAAAGATAAACCGAGACCAGGCTGGGTGAAGGCTAATCAACTAATGAGCGAAGATGCCACAAAAGAAATTTTGGATTTGCGTAAGCAAATAGATTCTTACAAAGCGGAAATAGACAGTATAAAATCTGATGCGCCTGCTGATACTTCTTCTTTAAGTCAAGGGAGTGATATATACGCATTAGAATACACAGTCAGAGCAGAATATGAATATATCAATAGCCCATTTGATCTTGATTTTGACCATCCTGCACGGCATTTTCGCCAAACAGCAGATTTCGCTTGGAATGATATTTTTTACGCCATAAGTCCGTTGCTAATTGACGAAGCCGCGGAAAAAGATATTAGTGATAAGTTAGATTCATTTATCTGGCATTCAAGAAAAGACGATATAGATTCTCTAGTGGAGGGGGTAAATTATTCCATTTCTTCTGTTTCAATCGTTGATACTTATTTTCAAACTATAAAAATTCAGTTAAGGGCTTTAGGGTTGATAATTCAAAGCGTTAAGAAAAGAAGCATCCATTCAAAAGACAGCTATTGGACCCTAACCCCATATGGCGATACTGTTATGACAAGATTGAGAGCTATAAAAAAATAATTACTTCCCAATTACAAATCAAGTGTGCCTATCAACGAATGGCACGCGGATGACGTGGATCAAGCGGATTTACGCCGATAAAATCAGCATAAATCGGCTCAATCCGTGTCATCGGCGTGCCATTCCCTTTATACAATTCCCATTTGAGTAAACAAGACCCTTTCGCGGCTTTACTCTATTATGCGCCCGCAATCTTGCTTTCCCCATACTCTTTATAAAACCTATCCAATTTATGTTGAACCAATTTATACCCCGCCGGGAGGCTTTGCAACGGTTGGCTTTACTGGTCGGCAGTACGCTGTCGCTTCCGGTGCAGGCGGCACTACGTGGCGAAACCAGTAACGATGTGCCTCTCGTTTTTTCCGCCGGACAACAGAAGCTCATCGCGGAATTGGTGGATGTAATCATACCCACCACCGATACACCCGGTGCCAAAGCCGCCGGGGTCGATCAGTTTATTGGACACGTTATTGGGCACTGCACGGCGTCGGCTCAACAGGAAACGTTTCAAAAAGGCTTACAACAAACCGACGTATTTAGCCAGGCCACTTTTGGAAAATCCTTTCCTGAACTCGACAATTCGCAGCAGATAGAGATTGTCAATCAGCTAACCCAACGCGAAAAGCCATTTTTCATGAGCCTGCGTGAGCTAACTATCGTCGGCTACTTTACCTCAGAACTCGGAGCCACCAAAGCGCTGGAGTACCTCCCCGTTCCCGGTCGGTTTCAGGGGGACATTCCCTTAAAAGCAGACCAAAAAGCCTGGGCCATTTAAAAAAGGTATAAGTCGTAAGTTGGTAAGGCGTAAGTAGAGTTTGCCTCAGCCACTTACGCCTTACCAACTTACGACCATACACCATGAACCTCAATATCGATGCAGTAAAAGATATGACCTACGACGCCATTGTCGTTGGGTCGGGTGTTAGCGGAGGGTGGGCCGCTAAAGAATTGACAGAAAAGGGCTTGCGGGTCCTTATGTTGGAACGGGGACGCCCACTGGAACACGTAACGGGCTACGAGACAGAGCAAAAAGCGCCCTGGGAACTGTCGGAAGTGAGCCGCCTAGGAGAACTGTCCGCGAAATATCCCCAGACACCCGAGGACGTAGCGAAAAGTGTCTCGCCTTACTGGATGCCCGGCATGGATACGTCCTACCGGCAGGACAAACCGTTCCGCTGGCTACGACCCAATATCGTAGGCGGAAAATCCATCATGTGGGGGCGGCAGTCGTACCGCTTTAGTGATATTGATTTTGAGGCCAACGCCAAAGAAGGCATCGGCGTTGACTGGCCTATCCGGTATAAAGACATTGCTCCCTGGTATTCGTACGTAGAAAAATTCGCGGGCGTTTCCGGCGAAAAGCTGGGACTTCCTCAACTCCCCGACAGCGAATTCTTGCCCCCAATGGATATGTTTCTGGTCGAAAAAGAAGTACGAAAACGGATTGAGAAATCGTTTCCGGGACGTATCATGACCATCGGCCGAACGGCGAATTTGTCCGAAGCGCAAAAAGTACACGTAGACAATGGTCGGGCACCTTGCCAATATCGGAATCAATGCATTCGGGGCTGTCCATACGGCGCCTATTTCAGCACGCAATCCTGCACGCTCCCACCCGCCGTCAAAACGGGCCGCCTGACACTACGTCCCAATTCGGTGGTGACGGAAGTGATTTATGACGCCAAAAAACAGCGGGCTTCGGGTGTACGGGTGAAAGATTCCATGACCCTGGAAAGTCAGGAGTATTTTGCCAAAGTCATCTTTGTCTGTGCGAGTGCGATGGCTTCCACGGCCCTGCTCATGAACTCGGTATCGGATCGTTTTCCCAACGGTATGGGCAATGATTCGGACCAGTTGGGGCACAATCTAATGGATCATCACTTCCGGCTTGGCGCAAATGGGCAGTGGGAGGGCGGGCAGGACCGGTACTTCTACGGCCGCAGGGCCAATGGTATTTATATCCCCCGGTACCGCAATATCGGAACAGATAAGCGCGACTACCTGCGCGGCTTCGGCTATCAGGGGGGCGGTGGTCGGCAGGGGTGGCAGCATCACGTAGCCGAACTGGATTTCGGTACGTCGCTGAAGGAAAATCTGACCCGGCCGGGATTGTGGACTATGGGTTTAATTGGCTTCGGGGAGCAATTGCCCGAATACAAGAATCGAATGTATCTGGATAAAACCAACCTGGACAAATGGGGACTGCCTACGTTAGCGTTTGACGCGGAAATTGGCGAAAACGAGCGAAAAATGCGGGTCGACATGCTCAATGATGCGCAGGAAATGCTCGAAGCGGCTGGTTTAGTTAACGTGAAAACTTACGATCAGGGGTCGGTGGTTGGGGGAGCCGTTCACGAAATGGGCACCGCCCGCATGGGCCGCGATCCCAAAACGTCGGTACTCAATGGTCACAATCAGATCCATGCCGTCAAAAATGTATTCGTGACTGACGGTGCCTGTATGACCTCGTCGGCCTGCGTCAATCCGTCCCTTACCTACATGGCCCTGTCGGCCCGCGCTGCCGATTTCGCCGTGCAGGAACTGAAAGCGCAACGGATTTGATCCAGGTTTATTGATTCGTTCGAGCTTACCGGATATTACTAGAAGCTGGTTTTTATGACTGCTATAAACTATTTGAAAATTATTTCTTGCTTAGTCTGAAAACCGACCCGTCGGACCGCCCCTAAATCCCCTGAAGGGGACTTTGTTCGAGCGTAAGAAAAGTCCCCTTCAGGGGATTTAGGGGCGGTCCGACGGGTCGGTTTTCAGACAGCTTCTTAGGATTATTTATGATCCAGCTTATTTCCCAAAATCCTACGTAATCTTAATTGTCATAAAAATCAGCGTTTAATGGATTAATGTAGCTTATCAATATCGGGAGATGTTGGACTTTAGTAGATTGGGCGTTTAAACGCTCAACCATATGAACTCCCAATGGCAACGATTTCGGCACCGCCTACACGAAATCGTCTTCGAAGCTGACACCTGGGCCGGGCGCGCCTTCGACGTTACGTTGCTTTTTCTGATTGTCCTGAGCGTGCTGGCCGTCATTCTGGAAAGCATTCCCTCCCTGCAAAAGCCATATGGACTTCTCTTTGATCGAATCGAATGGGTGTTTACCATCCTGTTCACGCTTGAATACGTAGTGCGCATTATCAGTATCCGGCAACCACTACGTTATATAACCAGCTTTTTTGGCCTTGTTGATCTACTGGCCATTTTGCCCAGCTATCTCGGTTTATTCTTGTTTGGGGCGCACGAACTGGCGGCCGTACGAATTCTACGTCTGCTACGTATCTTCCGAATCCTGAAACTAGGCGAATATACGGCGGCAGCTTCCCTCCTCGCCTATTCGTTGCGTGAAAGCCGAGCTAAAATCACCGTCTTTTTCGTGGCAATTTTTACATTAGTCATCACGCTTGGCTCCATGATGTACGTAGTGGAAGGACATTCCAATGGATTTGAAAGCATTCCCTTAAGCATCTACTGGGCAGTCATTACGATTACTACTGTTGGTTACGGCGATATTGTTCCCAGCACACCAATGGGCAAATTCATCGCTACGCTCATTATGTTACTGGGCTATGTAATCATTGCCGTACCAACCGGCATTGTGGCCGTTAGCCTGACAGCCGCCAGCAAAAAGCAGGAAATTTCGACGCAGGCTTGCCCAAATTGTAGCCGTCAGGGACACGATCCCGACGCCGTATATTGTAAGTACTGCGGAGCTAAGCTGTAAATCCAAGGACCTAAAACGAGCGGATTTTACGTCTGTGTTTTAGTCTTTCGTAACTTTGCGGCCTTTTATATTATTTTTATGTCAATTCTTTCTCCGAATCCGGTCAATGATTTAATCTGGAGTGAAGCCTGGCGCTCTTCCGTCTTTCGTACCAAATTTGCGATTGGCGTGGTCGGTGTTATCGCCATATTAACTACGTTCCCCTACTTTTTTCAGACGATCGAGCAGCACACGGGTCCTGTTCTGAACGACTGGCTGCTCAATCAACTCCCGCCCTACGACGTATCATTAGTTATTTTCCTGGTCATATGGGCGGCTGGCTTGCTGATACTCATTCGTTCCCGCCGTAGCCCGACTATTTTTTTGATGTTTATATACAGCTATATCATCATAACCTTGTCACGGATGATCAGTATCAACCTGTTTCCGCTCAATCCACCCGTTGGCCTGATTCCCATGGTTGATCCGCTGACCAATGCCTTCTACGGTAAGGTCTATATCACCAAAGACTTATTTTATTCAGGTCATACGTCCACCATTTTTCTGATATTTCTGTGCCTGCGCCGACGCATGGATCGACTGGTAACGTTTATCGGTACGCTGGTCGTTGCCAGTTTGCTGCTCGTGCAGCATGTGCATTACACCATCGACGTACTCGGGGCTTTTGTCTTCACCTACCCACTCTACTGGATCGGCAAGAAGATCGCCCTCAGTGGCTGGAATACCGCCGAGAAGAAAGTAAATCAGAACGCTTCGCCCAACTGAAAATACAGACCATTCGATACGCTCTGGCCTATTCCCCAGCCATAATCAACCCGAAGATTTAAGCGCTCTTTTCGGTTCAGGGACAGTCGTAGTCCTCCGCCGAAAGAGTATTTGAGTTCATCAAAATTCAGGTCGCTTACGTGGCTACCAACGTTTCCAATACCGGCAAAACCAACGGCACCCAGCCGCCAGAAGAGAGGAATCCGGTATTCGGCCTGCACCACCACCTGATTTTTACTGCGATAGCGCCCGTCATAAAAACCGCGCATGCTATTGGAACCGCCAAAACTGGCAAAACTACGTAGCGGCACTGCGCCGGAGTTAAAATACGTGTACGCCTGGATCGCCAGCACCTGTTCCCGATAGATCCGAATAAACCGGCGAAAATCGGCTACGTAGTTCGTATAGCGAAAATCGGAGCCAAAGGCAGGCGAAAAGTGATTGAAATACACCTGTAAAAAACCACCCCGGTCGGGCGCAAACGCATTATTTCGTGAGTCATAGGTTAAGCTCAGTCCCGCTCCGGAAATATGATAAGGCAGGCGCCCCCGCACATTAAACTGATCGAAAAGACCACCCGGCTTATACGCTACATTCAGTAAGCGCTGGTATTCGTAGAGCAGACCGACAAAGATGTTTTTCTGGAGTTTTCGTTGAAAATGCAGGTATACGTAGTACTGCTGGAAGGTATAGGCTTCTTCATTTTTGTCGGGCGCTTCTTTACCTAATCCCCAGAATTTATCGGGAAAATTGCTGTACGATAATTGATGGCTCAGAATATAACGTTCACCCGGAAAATAAATAGTACCGTTTACGGCCGCAATAAATTGTTGGCGAAGGGAGTATAAAGCCAGCGCTTGTGTGTTAGACGTACGAGTGACGGTATCGGCACGGTTGAATCGGAAGGTGAAAGAGCCAGCTACGCCAAAAGACCAGTCTGTTTCGATAGACCGGGCTATTAATGGTAAGATTAAGGTATTTCGCGCCACATTTACTGTGTTTACCTCTGCCTTACGGGGAAGTGGGATGCTGTCTGGCTGAGCCAGTAAAGTCCTAAAAGAACCCAGTAAACTGCTGATTAACAAGAATATCAGCCGTTGATCATATAAATTGGACACAGGAACTCAAATAACCGTTAATTAAACTAAGATTAATTAAATCAAATTAAAGTAATCCCAAAATTGTAAATTTCGTAGATTTGGGGCATTAAGAAACCATTATGATTGCATCCATCCAATTGAATGCGGTCAACGGTTGGCACTGAACACGGAACCTCCGAACTGTAAACCACCGATATGAGCAAATTAAACTTGCCGCCCTTCTCATTGGGCGAAACCATTACCCCCGAACAACGCCAGTTTTTCAACAAAAATGGCGTCATCGTTTTTCGGAATTTTATTAATCCAGAAACGGTCAAACTTTTCATTAGCGAAGTTGATCGTATTGAAAAAGAATGGCTTGCTGAGGGACGCGACAAAGTTAACGGTATCCCTCTGAAATTCGGTCAGGATGAGGCCGGCAACCCAATGATTCAGCGGATGTGCTTTCTGTCACAATACAGTACAGCACTTCATGAATTCTTGCAGGACCCACGCCTTCAGGCCGTTGTAGATTTACTTCAACCCTACGAAGGGCGTATTGCTGAAATCGAAAAAGACGGGCTTATTCTCAATCACTACGTTCGCACACCTAACAGTAAGTTTTCGCAAATGGGTTGGCATACCGACAGCCCGCGCGACATTTTTCTGGGTCAGCGCATCATGCCGATGCTCAATGTTGGTATTCACCTGAATCCAACTCCCTACGAAAACGGTGGACTCCGCGTCATTCCCGGCACCCATAAGCAGGGTATCTTCAAAATGTTGTTCCGCAAAAAGTATTTCGTTGATAACGAGCCGGATAAACACGAAATTGGCTTCGATATCAACGCAGGTGATCTGTCGGTTCACGATGGTCGGCTTTGGCACCGGGCGCAACAATCGCCCTACGTTGGCGAGGCCAGCCGTCGTCGCGTCATGTACGTACCGGTCGTAACGGGCAAGTACATGCCGAAGCACGAAAACAGCAAGACGCCGTTCTACCACCGGTTCATTTCGAAAGTTAATATTTAAGAGTCATAAAGGTATAAAGTCATAAAGTTGTAAAGTTGTGTGCATCCTCAGAGAGCCAGACTTTACAACTTTATGACTTTATACCTTTACAACTGCATACTTTTTATGGCCTACGCCCTCGTTACAGGTGCCAGCAAAGGAATTGGATTAGCCATTGCCGAGCAATTCGCCCGTCGAAAAATGGATCTGGTGTTGGCTGCCCGCTCAGAAGGACAGCTACAGGAAGCCGCTACCCGAATTGCCAGCCAGTACGGTGTTAAAGCCAGCTACTACGTAGTAGACTTAGCGAAACCAGGTGCCGCGCAGCAATTATTCGATCATTGTCAGGCGAAAAAATACGATGTTAATACGTTAGTGAATAATGCAGGCTATGGCCTCAGTGGACCCTTTGAGAAGCATTCACTCGCCGAGCACACCAGCATGATGGCCGTCAACATGACAGCTCTTGTTGAATTAACGTATCTCTTTCTGCCACAACTACGCCAGCAGCCCAAAGCCTACATCCTAAATATTGGTAGTTCGGCAGCTTATCAGGCTGTGCCGGGTTTAAGTTTGTACGCAGCCTCCAAATCGTTTGTGCTCCAGTTCAGTCGGGGTCTTCATCAGGAGCTACGTCGCTCGTCTGTTTCCGTTACCTGCGTTTGTCCCGGCTCGACTGATACAGATTTCGCAAACCGCGCCCAGATTGGCGAGAAAGGCCGAAAAGCAGCCGAAAAAGTAAACATGACACCCGAAGACGTAGCCCAACAGGCGGTTGATGCAACGCTGGCCGGTCAGACGGAACTCGTCACGGGCCTGCTCAATAAAGCGGGCAAACTGATGGCGTGGCTGCTGCCCAAAGGGCTAGTTGAAAAGACGGCCGGCAGTATTTATGATTAGGCTACCTCAGCCCAATTCTTCTCAATCCCTTGGTTCGGTTCGACTTCCCTGATTCACCGGGTTAAAACCCGGCGCAGGTTCATGGATTGAATTTGTATTGCGCCGGGTTTTAATCCAGTGAATCTCTAAAAACGCTTCCCGAATCAGGCGCCCAAATCGCACTCTTCCCATAAATGGCACTTTATTAGCCATCCTGGAGTTGTATACCTAAATAACTTCAATTTAGACGTTGGCGTTGGAGACCCGACCGTTGGTGTAGAAAGTCTTGCCTACCGTTAAGTATCCGGCATTCGACGTCCAGCCAACACATGCAATTTACCGATTTATCATTAATTGACCCGATCCTGAAGGCCCTCGCCGAAGAAGGATATACCACTCCCACCCCCATTCAGCAACAAGCCATACCCATTTTGTTGGAACGCCGTGATTTGCTGGGCTGCGCCCAGACCGGCACGGGCAAAACAGCGGCTTTCGCCATTCCGATCCTCCAGTTGCTCAACGCCGAACGTAGCAAGAATCCCACGGCTCCCCGACGGATTAAAACACTGGTTATGACGCCAACCCGCGAACTGGCGATCCAGATTGCAGAAAGCTTTGCGGCTTACGGCCGACACCTGAACCTTCGCCATACCGTCATTTTTGGGGGTGTTTCGCAGCATGCGCAGGTAAACTCGCTAAAAGCAGGCGTCGATATTCTGATTGCCACCCCTGGTCGGTTGCTCGACCTGATGAACCAGGGCTGGGTATCACTCCGCGACGTGCAGTTTTTTGTACTCGACGAAGCCGACCGAATGCTCGATATGGGCTTTATTCACGACGTCAAGAAAGTCATCACGAAGTTACCCGAGCGTCGTCAGTCGCTGTTTTTCTCAGCAACCATGCCGCCCGACGTAGCAAAACTCGCCGATACGATTTTACGGAATCCGGCTAAAGTAGAAGTGACGCCCGTTTCGTCAACCGCCGATACGATTCAGCAAGCCATGTATTTTGTGGGGAAAGACGACAAGCGTAAACTGTTGGTTCACATACTGAACGACCAGAAAATCAAGTCGGCACTGGTTTTCGCCCGTACCAAACACGGAGCGGATAAAGTAGTAAAAGACCTACTGAAGGCAGGTATTGGCGCCGAAGCCATTCACGGCAACAAATCGCAGAATGCGCGTCAGCGAGCCCTCTCGAACTTCAAAAGCCGGGAAACACGCGTGCTGGTGGCTACTGATATTGCCGCACGCGGCATTGACGTGGATGAACTCTCGCACGTAATAAACTACGAACTACCCAACATTCCCGAAACCTACGTTCACCGCATCGGTCGGACGGGCCGGGCGGGCCACGATGGTATCGCGCTTTCGTTCTGCGATGCCGAAGAAACCGATTTTCTGAAAGACATTCATAAACTTATCGGCAAACGCGTGCCGGTCATTGAAGATCATCCATACGTTCTCGACGTAGCGACGGCAGTTATGATGCCCGCTCCAGCTCAACAGCGGGGTCGGAACGGCAATGGCCGATCGGGCAACCGAAATGGTAGCCAACAACGTACCGGTAGTGGTCGCTCAAACGAGAGTCGCCCATCGGGTTCATCGAACAACGGTGGGCAAGGCCGCAGCAACAACAGCCGACCCGAAGGGCAAGGCAGTGGGTCGTCATTCCGATCATCGGGAAATACGGGATCAAGTCGGCCGGGTGGTGACACACCCCGCCCGAGTCGAGGCACGGGCAACAGCCGCTTCAGTAACTCAGGCTCTGACCGAAACTACTAACAAAAAATCCCCGGATGACACATCCGGGGATTTTTTGTTTTTCCACTGCTTGAAACCCCAGGCGTATTTTTTCGGCTCTATTTAGGTAGACTGGTATTTAATCCATTAAGGAAGAGACCTTTTTCTTAGGGATTATTTTGTTAAGCCCAACGACAAACTAACCTATTTTGAGTTTACTACTTTAGGTAAGCTTACTCGTTCCGCTCTACTGTTTGCATTAGCACGTATTACTCTATGAATTTTGACTTTAATACCATTTTTGTAAAAGATCTAGACTGGAATTTTGCGGCTGAGATTGTTTTGAGAACCCTGATTATGTTTATAGTCATTCTGGTTTTCTTACGTTTATCTGGCAAAAAGGGAATAAGACAATTATCAATCTTCGAAGTAGCCATTATTATTGGGTTAGGTTCAGCCGCTGGCGACCCTATGTCCAATTCGGAAAATGCGATACTCCCAGCCCTGGTCGTCTTTACGACAATCCTTCTTTTTTACCGGTTCATCACCTGGATGGCGACTAAAAGTGAACGATTTGAGAGTATTCTGGAAGGCGATCCAATTTATGTCATTGAAGATGGCATGTTTGTGATGGTAGAAAGCAGTGAGCAGACCTATGCTAAAGATGAGTTCTTCTCCGAAATGAGACAGCAAAACATCGAACATCTCGGACAAGTGCAAACGGCGTTGCTGGAAACCAATGGCAATCTTAGTTTTTTTTATTTTGAGGATAGCCAGGTAAAATTGGGACTTCCTGTTTTGCCGAAGGTGTATTCGACAAAGAGTACGTCTATCAACGAGCCAGGCCAATATGCCTGTACTACCTGTGGCCATGTAGAGGACATAAGGGCCAGCACCCATGCCTGTAGCCGGTGCCAGGAAACCGAATGGGTTAAAGCCATTAAAACAGTGCGGAGAACATAAGCAGGCTGGACTTTAGTACTTCGTCAGTTCGGAGTCTTCAAACCGCAGTCCCGTGTTTTTCGTTAGGTAGTGACCCATTTCTATTTTTTCGCATGGCTACTTATCAAACTCTTCACGACTGGAACGTATCACCCGCCCAGGCCGTCGCGTTACAAAATCAACTACGTTCGCAAATCCGTATTGAGCCGCTACAAAGTGTACCCCAAACCATTGCGGGTTGCGACATTTCGTTCAACAAGTTTGAAGAGACGGTCTACGCCGGAATTGTCGTTTTGCGGCTTGATACGTTGGAAACCATCGAAGAAGCGGGAGTGATCAGTACGGCACCCTTTCCCTACATTCCGGGCCTATTGTCGTTCCGCGAAATTCCGTCCCTGCTGGAAGCGTGGCAGAAACTAAAAATCGAACCCGACGTCGTGATGTTCGATGGTCATGGCACGGCGCATCCCCGCCGAATTGGTATTGCTTCCCATGCCGGTCTGTTCCTGAATCGGCCAACGTTCGGTTGTGGCAAGTCGGTGCTGGTTGGCAAATACGACGAACCGGGGCCAGAACGCGGGGCCTGGTCGCCCATGCGACACTATGGCGACATCATCGGCGCGGCACTACGTACTAAAAATAAAGTCAACCCGGTCTACGTCTCACCTGGTCATTTGATCGATCTCGAAACCGCTATATCACTAACACTTCAGTGTGATGGTGGCCGCCGTGGAGTCGGATACCGCCTTCCGGAACCCACGCGCCGGGCGCATAATCTGGTGAATGCCTTACGAAGAGGAGAACGGGCAGCTTCTGTTTAATACATAAACCACAAGGGGCCGCACTACATTAGCAGCACGACCCCTTGCGAATATCCTTTGCAATCGGTTTTGCCTTCGGTCCGGCTAAGGCTCCAGGCACAAGTTGAATGTGGAAATGAGTGAATAGATGCAGAGCCGCGATTGGATACGTTATGTTTATTGGCAAATTTCTACATATGATTACCCGAATGCCATCAGGGCTGGGTGAATGGCGGGCTTTTCTGGGTGAGTAACCTGTTTTTTAGGGTAGATGGTAAATACACTTACCAACATATCCCACTAGGCAGGTACAGTCTACTACATCATCTTGCCGTTAGCGCTTCGGGATGTTCTATATAAATTGGCAAAACAATAACCCAAAAAAAACTACCATTCACCCTATGATTACGACAACTGGCGGACATGGGGTTGTGAAAGCCGACTTTATGGTATATGTTGGCCGCATTTATTCCTGCCCATGCCCTACCGGTTTGCTACGTATCTGACCCTGCTTTACTGCTTTCCCTTTTTGGGGATGGCCCAGCGGGTAGAAACTGTGCATGTAAAACAGTTGCCGGGGCCGTATCTGCGCTTCGATCAGGTAACTGTCAATAATGAAGCGTTTAAGCAAGCCTACGACAAAAGCCTTCAACTTCAGGATAGCCAGGGTTATTTGTGGTTTGTCAGTACGCCTAATGCCACGGAAGAACTGATTCGTTACGATGGCAATCATTATAAATCGTTTGGTTCACAGGGCTGGAGCGTTCATGAATCCGATAATTCACGAAGTGTCAAGGAAAACGAGGGGCATGAAATATGGGCGGCCAACAAGAATGGCCTATCCCTGTTCGACCCGATTACCGAAACCTTTCGTTCCTTCCGTAACCCGTTTGTAAACCAGCAAAACATTCAGTTCTGGGTCATGGGTAAAAAAGGGCTGAATTGGTTTATATCCAATGATCCTCTCGAAAAATTACCTATCAAACCCTTTTTCGAGTTTAATACCCGCACCCACAAATTCCGCCAGATTATTCCGTCTTCCCTCATAAACGGGTATACAAAAAAAACGGAAATCTATACCCCGGCAACCTTTTTCCCGAAAGCCGTCGATGCGCAGGGCCGCCTTTGGGGTAGCGTCAATTGCCTTATCAATACGGCACTTACGGTTAACCTGGGGTATTACGACACAGCCACCAATGCGCTGGTCTGGTATCCAATTAGCCGATTTATGGCCCCTCAATTTGAAAAAACGGAGGTTGGCCAGCATTTTGATGCTATCACCGATGTAATACCCGATGGCCGATACGTTTGGTTCGGGAGCTGGACACGACTGGGTATTTTGCGGTTAGATACACAAACCGGTCAGTGGAAACAGTTCTATTTTCCACAGGCCGACTACAATCAGGTTTTTCAGATAATACCACGTAATGACCAGCAGTTCTGGCTCAGATGCCCCAACTCGCTAGCCCTGTTTGATAAAATTACCGAAACACTTTATACGTATCCGCACCAGCCGGATAATGCCTTTACGCCCACGCGTGGAACCTATTCCTATACGCTCGGCAACAACAGGACACTCTGGATGGGCCTGTTCGCCACCAACAATGATGCCACGCTCAGTGTACTCAATGAATCGAAGCAATATTTTAAATTTAAAGGCAATACACCCGAAACCTTTCGGGTGATCTATAAAAAAGGGCGAAAACTGTATTGTTCTTACCAGGCTGATGGTCAGCTCATTTTTGCGGAGCAGGATGAGGTGAGTCGTACTCAAACCCGGCTCTATAGCTTGCCGCTCAACGGCTTTACCGAGCAGGAATTCTACGTAGCCTTTCCAGACAGCCTCAATCAGGCCGTATGGATAATTGGAAAGACATCCGTAGGTGCGCTGTTTCGGCTTGATGCCATTACGCGAAAAGTTGAGCCCGTAAAAGCGATGATCCAGGGACTGCCGCCGGGCGAAAACCAGACCACCGATTATAATGTATTCCTGACCATCGTGCAGGATCGGCAGGGCAATGTCTGGTTTCCCTCCTTTGGGCTGCATCCAGGCAACCTGCTCAAATTCGACAGCCGTACAAAACAGTTCGTTGGCTTTCGGGCTGGAACACACGGTCTTTTGAGGGGTTCGATCCGGTCGGCCGTAGCGGACCGAAATGGGCGGATCTGGTTAGGCCATCGGGTGGGTGGCAGTGTACAGCAGTTCGATACCCGAACGAATCAGGCGACCACCGTTATGGAAGATGCCCATCGCCTGGGCACTGACCTCATGGAAATGGTCGAGGATACCGCCAGGCGCCTGATTTGGCTGGCTCGATACGATGATGGTCTCTGGAAATATGATCAGCAAAAAAAGGCCTTTCAGCAAGTTCTCCGCGAACCGGTACTACGTGTGCATCTGACGAAAAACAGGATGCTCTGGCTCAAAACGCTTACAGCTCTCGTGCGCTACAATCCCGAAACCGGACAAGTATCCCGATTTGGTTCGGAGTATGATCTGCATAACTTCAGTTGGTTTCCGTTTGTAGGCACCGCCGATGGGGAGTTTTTTTTCGATAAGTTTCGCTTCCGTGATCAGGATATCAAACCCGATACGACAAAACCCACTGTCGTTCTCAGTTTCGTGAACGTATTTGACAAGCCACTCCCACTGGCGCACAGCCTGAATTATACCGCTACCGAGAAGCGGCCAGCCCTTGAATTACAGTACGATCAGAACTTTTTCTCCATTGGCTTTTCGGCCCTCACCTATTTTCAAGCCGATCACAATCAGTATGCCTATCTACTAGACAATTTCAACAAAAACTGGGTAAATGTTGGGAACAAACCGGTAGCCACATTTACCAACGTACCGCCCGGCACTTACCGGCTACGGATCAGGGGCAGCAACAGCGACGGTCTTTGGAGTAATGTCCGTACGCTGAAGATCATCATTCACCCCCCTTACTGGCAAACATGGTGGTTTCGCACACTGATGGCGCTTATATGTATGGGCCTTCTCTATTCAGTGTATCGTTTTCAGCTAGAGCGTCGAACGTTAAAAGCCCGTTTAGAAGCCGAAGAGGCCAAACGCAAACAAAAAGAGGCTGAATTGAGCGAGAAAGAAGCGGGCTTTAAGCTCAAAATTTCGGAAACGGAAATGGCGGCCCTTCGTTCGCAAATGAATCCTCACTTCATTTTCAACTGCCTCAATTCCATTCAGTTTTTTACCGCCCAGAACGACGCGGAGAAAGCTTCCGAATACCTTACCAAGTTCTCCCGGCTGATTCGGCTCGTACTGGAAAACTCCAAATCCGATAAAGTTACCCTCGCCAATGAACTCGAAACCCTACAACTCTACATCGACATGGAATCCATGCGTTTCCAGCAGAAAGTCCACTACGCCATTAAGGTAGATGATGAGATCGATACGTATGCCGTGCAAATTCCGCCCCTGCTGTTGCAGCCCTTTGTTGAAAATGCGATCTGGCATGGGCTGATGCACAAAGACGAAGGAGGCACCGTATGGGTAGAGGTGGCGCAAACGCACGAAGACCTACTGCATATCGAGATCACCGACGATGGTGTAGGCAGGGAAAAAGCCGCGGAATATAAGAGCAAATCCGCCACGAAAAACAAGTCATTTGGCTTGAAACTTACCGCCGAGCGCATTGAGCTAATTAATCAGTTGTATCATACGCAGACGCAGATCGAGGTGGTCGATTTAGTGGATACGCAGGGGCTGGCGAGTGGAACCAGGGTAATTGTTGACATCCCGATTTAAACCGGATAATTCATCTATTTAGATGGTAAACGAAACAAACGACTATTCATCAGACTGCCGATCCAATCGCAGATCTTTACCAGTAATTCCATGCTAAGCGCCGTTCTTATTGATGATGAACCCAATGCCGTTGGCTTATTAGAACTTCGGCTTTCCCAACACTGCCCAACCATAGATGTGGTCGCTTCCTGCACGAGCAGCCACAAAGGGTTGCAGGCGATTTTCGATCACCGGCCAGACGTCGTATTTCTAGATATCGAGATGCCGCAAATGAATGGCTTTCAGCTACTGGAAGCGGTTGGCGGTATCTCGTTCTCGCTGGTGTTTGTTACGGCATATGACAAATTTGCCCTGAAAGCTTTCCGGTATAGCGCAGTCGATTACTTACTGAAACCCATTGACACACAGGAGTTGATCCAAGCGGTTAGCCGGGTTGAAAAACAACAGAAGACTACATCGGAACAGGTAGCTCATCTCAAACAACAGTTGAGTGCAACTACGAAAGTGCTACCCGATAAAATAGCCCTGCCCTATCAGAATGGTGTTACGTTCGTGGACATTAAAGACGTGATCTACTGTGAATCGGATGATAATTACACCAAATTTCATTTGACCGATGGGCACAATTATCTGGTAACCAAATCACTACGTGAGGTTCAGGAATTATTCGAAGAGCGGGATTTTCTGCGGGTACACCGGCAGTATCTGATCAACCTCAATCACATTAAAAAATTCGTTAGAGGGGAAGGCAACTACCTGGTGATGGCGAATCAACAAACTATTCCCGTATCGAGGGCCCAGAAAGACCGGCTCCTCGAACGATTTGGCTGGTTGTAAAAACAAATTCACCGGACGGTCGGCCACAGCCGTTAAAAACCGGCGCAAAACATTTGATCGGATGCATTGCATCGGGTTTTAACGGCTGCGGCCGACCGTCCGGTGAATCAAGAGGACTCTATTTCCCCGCCATCAGCACCTGTTGCATCTGGTCGGCGACAAGCTGGTTACCGGCGTCGTTTAGGTGAACGCGGTCGGTGGTCAGGATGCCTTTCTCTTTATTCTCAGGATTGTTTTTGAGGTTATAGTCCAAAAACGCCTTGCGTAAATCAACCAGAGGCAGGTTATTGCGCTGGGCCAGCTCGCGGATAAACCGACTATACTGATTGAGGTCGCCGTCCTGCTGGTTGGACATATCCGTTCGCTCACCGATAGTCGCTGGCGTGCACAGGATAACCCGAATATTGGCCGCTTTCAGTTTTTTCACGACCGCTTCATAGAACTTCACGAACTTGTCCGGATCAGTGCCCGTACCCGATGAAGCCTTATGCCAGACATCATTAACGCCTACCCAGATCACCACGACGTCGGGTTGCTTGGCCAGTACGTCGTCATCCATCCGCAGGAACAGATCGTAGATTTTATTACCACCGATACCGGCCCCAATGAGTTCGAACTGATCGGCAGGCATCACTTTTTTCAGGCGGTCGATATAGCCGCCGGGATTAACGCCCGCCTGGGTGATGGAATCACCGAAGAAGACAACACGCGTCGGCTTGACCGTCGTCATAGCCAGCAACCCGGCCACCAATAGAATTAACAGAGATTTTGAGATTGTAGTCATATTTCCTAAAGTCACAAGCAAATTCCCGTTACTCATTTTTACGCCCACTTCTTTTCCCAAAGAAGTGATGTACGGTACAATTTTACCCTAGTCATAAAGTGAATAGCCCGGCACCCCTCACACCACCAAATTCAGCGCCAGTACGCCTAGTAGCCCAACGATGGATACAATGGTTTCCATTAATGACCACGTGCGGATGGTTTGCGGTATGGTCAGATTGAAATACTCTTTGAAGAGCCAGAATCCGCCGTCGTTGATGTGCGAAAACATCAGACTTCCCGACCCAATCGCCAGCACCATCAATTCGGGTTTTATGGCCTGCGACTGAACCAGGGGTAGAATAATGCCCACCGTCGTTAAACCGGCCACCGTTGCCGACCCAACGCATACGCGAATAAAAGCCGCAATGCCCCAGGCCAGGATTAACGGCGGAATGGACGCATTGGCCAGCAAGCTACCAATGTATTTACTTGTGCCGCTGTCGCTGAAAACCTGTTTCAACGCACCCGCGCCCGCAATGACCAGCAGAATTGGCGCAACAGCTTTAACCGCTTCCTCCATGTCTTTGGTGATAGCCTTCATCGTCTGCCCCTGCCGGATGCCCAGCGCATACATCGCCGTTAACACCGACACCAACATGCCGATATAGGGTTCGGCCAGTAACGTAACAATGGTTTTCAGAGGAGAATCAGCAGGCAGTGCATTTTTGAGCGGACCAAAAATCGTCAGCAGCAATACGGGTAGCATTGCCACAAAAAAACTGATCCCTGCACCGGGCAAATTGGTATCGGGTACTTCCCGCAAATCGAACAGGGCACGATTGGGCGTTGCTTTAACATGCAGGAGTGTTTTGCCGAAAATAGGACCAGCGACGATAATAGCCGGAATCGCTACGATGATTCCGTAGATGAGCGTCTGCCCAATATCGGCCTTGAGTTGGCCTGCCACGGCCGAAGGCGACGGGTGCGGAGGCAAATACCCATGTGCTACCGACAAAGCCGCCAGCATGGGAACCGCCACCGACATGAGCGGCAAGCCCGACGAAGCCGCGATGGTAAACACAAGCGGAACAACAATGATAAAGGCGGCATTATAGAACAGTGGTATGCCGATGACAAACCCCGCCAGGGCCAGCCCCCAACGGATGTTTTTGATGCCAAACCAGCTAATCAGTACGTTCGTAATACGTCGGGCAGCCCCACTTTCGGCCACGATTCGCCCCAGCATAGCGCCAAAACCAATGATCAGCACCAGGTCGCCGAGAGTGCCGCCGATACCCGTCTGGATGGATTTTCCCGCGGCTACTACGTCCATACCCGATGCCAAACCAATACCGAGCGAGACAAGAACGAAGGCGATAAATGTATCTAAACGTACCCAGGCAACTAAGAGAACAAGCGTCAGAATGCCAATTAAAGTTAGAATAAGGGGCATGAATGGAGGGTCGGGTTACGGTGTTAAATATAAAAAAGCGGGCTATTGCCGAAACGACAAAGCGTATGCAGCGAGTTTTTCTACTTCATTGGCCAGCGGATTGGCTACATCAAAAGGTACTACGTGTAACCGAGTGGTGGCATCATAGCCAAACACGGCTAGTGGCTGACGGAACGTTTCATTAGCCGGATAAATCAAAAATAAGTCATCGGCCGCGTATTTCTTGCCATAAGCATAAAGCTGATACATGTCGGCCTGTTCAATGCCATAGTTGCCATTCGCGGTTGATTCCTGCCCATTTATCTGTTTCCATTTTGTATCAAGCACGAATGTCTGACTGGCATGCCGGATGACAATATCGGGCCGAAGTTTGAACTTAGGCGTGCCAATGTGCTCATCGACCAGATGGGCGGAGGATTCCTGAATGTGCAGTTCGTCGGCATTAGGCCAATGCCGACGAACACCGTGCGCTACGTATTCCTCAAAGACCCGTTCCATCGGAAAGAGCAGCGACAGACTCGTCGTTCGACCCGCTTTGACACCGTATCCCTGATTACCAAACAAAGCTTCGGCCCAACGCAAGGCAGATTCATAGCGCGTAAACAGGCGATTGGCCCGGCGGAAAGCCCGGATATCATCAGCCATACAATCCGTGACGGGGATGTCGTCCGTGGCGCCTAGCAACTGTTGGATTCGGCGTTTGTTGGCCAGACTTAATGTTTGCCGATTTAAGAGGACCAGGGATGTTTTCAGGATGCGATTGGGGGGTACGTCGGCTGTTAGTAGGTCATACATAACCGCTAGTCGATCAGCGTGTTGCGCATTTTCCCGCTGCTGACGTACGGCCTGAAACTTTCCTCGCAAGAAACGTTCATTACGTTCAACGGATACG
Source organism: Spirosoma jeollabukense (assembly GCF_054777855.1). NCBI lineage: Bacteria > Pseudomonadati > Bacteroidota > Cytophagia > Cytophagales > Cytophagaceae > Spirosoma > Spirosoma jeollabukense. Next base: position 832,631 of record NZ_BAAHAD010000002.1, on the reverse strand, counting down.
TAAGCCCGTTGAATTCCCTGCCGCACTAATGGCTCCAGCGTATCCAGAAAGGCCGTGATAAATAGTTCCCACAAGGGCAGATTCGTAGCCATTGTGTGTGCCGACGTGAGTGTTCGAAATGGGCTGTGGCGCAGGTACCGAAGCATCGTAAGCAGCAACGCGCGAGCGTTTGTAGTGCCCGCAATCTTTGGCAAAATTTCGAATTGCGTTCCATCCGACAATGTCAGCAGACCAACGTAGTTGCGGAACCGGATGTATTCCCGGCCTTTCTGTACGGTGAATATCAGAAGCCCGTCGGCCGTTTCATCCTCAAATGCAAACCGACGTAGTGCCTGAAAAACAGCATCCGGCACCAGTAACTCACCCGACCTTGGCTCAAGAGTCTGCTGAGCGTTGCCAACCAGGCCATTTTCAGAAATGGAGTAGGTCATAACCTTACTTTATTAAACACAGAGACACAAAGAACACAGAGCTGCAAATTGTTTATTTTAAGTCATTTTGACTTTGTGTCCTTCGTGTCTCTATGTTTAATCCAATCATTTTACTAGTTGGTAAGCGCGAACTGGCTGCTGGTTTATACCGAACAGCAACGTATTACCAACGGTCAATACACTACGTACATCGCCCGTTAGCTGAAATCCGGCTTTTGGCTGCGGAACCGGCGAAAAGTTACCTTTGCCGTCGCCCTTCAATAATACGCCATAGTTCGCATCGGATCGACCAAAGCGTAAGCGCGTTTGCGCGGTATTCCCACAAAGCAAAAGATCTTTTCGGCCATCGTGATCGTAATCTAAAGTCGTTGCCGTAAAAACGGGCGCCACCTGGGCGACTAGCGGCAAGGCCATCTCGATTAGTTTCCCGGACGACGTACTAGCAAAATACGTTGTTCTCAGCTGATTAGCGGTTAGCTTCTGCGTATCCTGCAATTGCTCTTCCGTAAACACATCCGTCAGAGTGGCATTGGCATAAAGGTCATAATTGGTGAAGCGATGACGTAGCATCCCGAGTTGATCGAGCAGCTCGTCGCGGGTGGCGTGGGGATAGCTTTTGCCCTGTATGTATAAACACAGAATCGGATCAATCTTGCCGTTTTTGTCAAAGTCTTTGTAGATCAATTCGGCGGGTTCGCGATCACTGGCCCGACATTGGGTATTTACGCCCTGATTCCCCACGACCAGATCGGGCCGGCCGTCGCCGTTGAAATCATCGACCAGTAATTTATTCCACCAGCCCCGGTTCTCTTTCTCGAAATACGTTTTCGTCTGATCGATAAGCTTATTATCAACCAAACTAAGCACGGTTACGGGCATCCACTCGCCGACCACAACCAGTTCGGGTTTCTTATCAGCGTTAAGATCGACCCAGGCCGCATCGGTTACCATACCAATGCGCGACAGACTTGGGGCTAAACGGCTGGTCTGATCGGTAAACTTGCCCTTTCCATCGTTTATGAGCAGATAACTTTGGGGCGTTTCGGGATAACGCCCCGGCACCACCCGCCCCCCAACAAACAAATCCAGTTTGCCATCTCCATTAACATCGGCCGCTCGAACGCAACTTTTACTGGCGTTCATCGCGGGCAACGCATCAGCACTTTTGGTAAAATTCCCCTTGCCATCGTTCAGGTAAAGTCGATCCTGCAAACGGGCGTCGTCGGGTTGAAAATCGCCGTACCCACCACTGACAATGTAAAGATCCGGAAAACCATCACTATTCGCATCGAAGAAAATCGCATCGGCGTCATTGCTTACTTTGTCGGCGTCAAAGGCGGCCTGTGGCTTACGACTGAACTGCCCGTTTGGCTGCTGGATAAACAGGGCTCCGGCCTGACCGCTGCCACCACCAGCATAGACATCCTCAAGCCCATCCCCGTTTACATCGGCTTTGGTCAAACATGGTCCGCCAAACGACTGTGCATTCACCAACAACGACTGCCGCTTAAAATCATTCGTTTTGTTAATCGGATCTGTATAAGCCAATGGCGTTTTTATTTCCCGAAAAAATGCGGGCGCTGGTTTAGGTTCACGATAGGTCGACGTAGCGTCTTTTTCCTGGAGTGTCAGGAGTTGATCCGCTTTCACATTTGTTAGTAGCTGTTGCTTTCCCGCTGGCCAGACGATACGTAGTGAATCAATGACCGGGTCGGTTCCCAGACCAAAATGCAACCGGGGCGACACACTCGACTGATACCCGCGCGTGGGTGCCTGCTCAACGTACTGCTGCTTTCCAGCGCGATAGATCGTTACGCTGGCCCCAATGCCCTGCGTATTGGCTCCACTGCCAATCAACTTTATCGACAGATAATGATTTTTACGCTCTTTATTGGTTTCATTCTGAAAAATAAAGGCCGGTTGATTCGTGTTATTGACGATCAGATCCAGATCACCGTCATTGTCCAGGTCAGCGTAGGCAGCGCCAGTGCTGTTGGAGGTTTGGGTTAGTCCCCAGGCCGACGCAACGTTGTCAAACGTCACCATACCTGATTGATTACCACCCAGGTTGCGAAACATATAATTCGCTACGTTCGCCGATGGGGTCTTACGAACCAAGTCCAGCACGTCTTCCCGCCGAACGTTCGACGGATGGCTTTGCATGAAATCGGTCATGTACTTCAGGAAATCCATATTGGTGAAATCCCGAACGATGCCATTCGTAATGTACAGATCTTTCCAGCCGTCATTGTCGTAATCGGCCAGCAACGGCGACCAGCTCCAGTCCGTATTCGACACGCCAGCCAACTGCCCAACTTCACTGAAAAAGGGCAAATGGGCATGAGCCCTGGGCGAAGGGTTATTCTTTTGCTTTGTCTCCTGCCGTGACGACGGACCGCCCAAACCCTCTGCCATTAACCCTTCATTTAGTTGCAGCATGTTCCGCATGTGCTGATGATGAAACCCTGACGCTACGGCCAGATTATACTTGTCATAATTGTCAGGAGCCATCAACAGTTTCTGCCGCCGGTTGTCTTCGGGCAACATGTCGAGCGTCATAATATCGGGTCGCGCATCGTTGTTCACATCGGCTACGTCGTTCCCCATTGAGAATTGCGATGTGTGACCGATGCTGGTTTTCAGATGGTCGGTAAACGTACCATTCTGGTTATTCAGGTAGAGGTAATCGGGTACGCCATAATCATTCGACAGGTATAGATCAGGCCAGCCGTCGGCGTTAATATCCGACACGCCAACTCCCAAGCCATACGTCAGTACCGAACTGCTGAAACCCGCTTTTTCGGTTACGTCGTCAAAGTGATTTCCCGTGTTTTTGAGCAGGCGAACGCCAATTTCAGGATTGGGCTGCGCCATCAACGAGGCCGTCGCGCCAGGGTCCAGAATGGGCAACAGGCGTGGATTATGATTGAGCAGAAACATATCCAGATCCCCATCACGATCGTAGTCAAAAAACGTGGCCTGCGTCGTCTGGCCAGGTTTATCTAATCCCCACTGTACCGTTTGATCGGAGAAATGAGGAACGCCCTGGGCATCGGGTCCGTCGTTAATAAAGAGTTGAGGTATTCGTTTTTGAGGAGGTAAACTTCCCGAATAACAAACGAACAGATCGAGCCGACCATCCCCATTGACATCCGCCATCGAGACGCCCGTTCGCCAGGGTCCTTCGCGTCCGGCCACGCCCGCGGCTGCCGTTACGTCAGCAAATTTAAAGCTTCCCTTGTTCAGGTATAACTGATTGGGAACCATGTTGCCGCTGAAGTATATATCCTCCAGACCGTCATTATTCAGATCACCAACGGCCACGCCCCCACCGTTATAGAAATATTCATACATCAATACGTTCGTATTGAGTCCTTCGGTAAGATTATTGGCAAACGTAATACCCGTCTGTTCAGGGCTTAGTGATGTGAAAAGTGGCGGACCACCGGCATCAGTATGTTTGTCGGTCGAGGTCGAATCGGTACAGCCAGTCAGGAAGACAACACCACTTAAAAAAAGTAAACGAATAATCGTTTTCACGTACGGCAGGCTTTTATTTTGGAGTAATGCGGTCTGCCACATTACAAAATCATATAAAAATAAACCAAAAAATGCCAGCACCCGTGAGCACTGGCATTTTTTGGTAAGGAAGGTACTAAATCGCTACTAGTAACCTGGGTTCTGCACTAGTTTACTATTCCGGTTTATCTCATCCCGGCTGATTGGCATGAAATAGACGTTGTCATTCCATTTCCGGTTTTCTTTACCGGTTCCTAAATCCTGTACGCTATAGGAATACGTGTAGTTATCCTTATTGTACTTGTAGGTCGTGACCGACTTGCCCGGCTTCAATTTTCCCGTGACCACCATGATCTGAGCCTGTTTGTTCAGCACGGTTGGCGCAATCATCCAGCGCCGAACATCGTAGAAGCGCTGTTCTTCAAACAGCATCTCGATATTCCGTTCGTTCTGATAACGCGCTACGAGGGCCGCGCCTGTTTCGGTGATGGCGGGCATACCCACGCGAAACCGGATTTTATTGAGCCAGGTTTTCGCTTCGGCATCCTGACCCAATGCCATACAGGCTTCAGCGTAGTTGAAAACCACTTCCGTAAACCGGATCTGAATCGACGGTACTTCCTGACGGATGCTCATATCGATCAGCGTTGGGTCTGGATCCATAAATTTCCGGATACCGTAGCCCGTCCAGGTGCCGTTCCAGTTCTCGATCGTACTGTTACGTGTGTCTAACCCGTTATAAGGCGTCGTTGTACCTCCACCGGTTCCAACTTCATACTGACCCATCTGGATCTGGCCAGCCGGATCGATACCCGCTCCATCGGCGGTACGTGGTTTCCACTGAGCACCGTCATACAGAATGGATGCGTAGAAACGAGGATCACGATTTTCGTAAGGAGCAGCCGCCTGAGTTGGGTTACTCCAGCTAAATTTCGTGCCGTCCATCATCTCATAGCTATCAACCAGTTGCTGAGTCGGTTCACTCGATGTCCAGCCATGATAACCGTTTGGCATATTGTTACGCGGATACCAGGAGCCACCGTCATCGAACGAAGCTCGGATATAGTATTTCAGGAAAATACCGTCGGCCTCACCTCCATTGCGGGACAGGAAAAGATTGATGTAGTTCTGCTGTCCTTCTGCTGCCGTAACGGGCGCTGTCAGATTCAACTTATAGCCATACTGGTTCAAATCCATAACGGCTTTAGCCGCATCTTTTGCTTTCTGCCAGCGGGCTGTCCGATCGCCACTGATGTAGCCCAGCAATTCAGGCTTTGTAGCGGAAGCGATCACTGTCGACTTGGTTTTAGCCGTCGGGATGTCATGCAGATCACTGGCGGCATAGGTCAGTACGCGGGCTTTCAGCGCCATAGCGGCTCCCATGGTAGCACGGCCACTGGCTAACGTCTTTCCTTTCAGCAGGATAGCCGCCGAATCCAGATCGCTTACAATGGCATTTACGCATTCTTCATACGTATTGCGGCCCACTGTAAAGTCGGCTTCATTCAACGTGTAGGGCGACTTAATGATCGGAATTCCACCGTAATAACGAAGCAGTTGATTATGATAATAACCCCGCAGGAAATACATTTCGCCTTTCAGCCGATCAGCAATTCCATTGGTATTGTCAAATTTAGGTTTGGCCAGATTTGCCAACGCAATATTTGCCGCCCGAATACGGGCATAAACGGCGCTCCATTCAACAGTAGCCGGAATATCCCCTAAATTGGAAGGGCTTACGCCACCTTCGTTAACAACCTGCTTGCCAAAGCTGTAGAGGGCATTATCGGTCTGGCAATCGAAGTTCATCTGTGCCAGAATCCCATCGCGCAGACCATTGTACACATCTGTTACAAAAGCCTCCGACAGGGATGCGTCAGACCAAACAGCGTCGGCCGGCACTTTATCGATGGGCTTCGTATTCAGAAAGTCGGTATTACACGCTACCATCGTCACCCCTAAAACCAGGCAGAACGACAGGCACTTTAGTATATAGTTCATAATGTGCTGATTAATCGTTTAGAAACTAAGTGATACCCCCGTGTTGATAACCCGCGACTGGGGATAATACTGCGCGCTGCCACTGGTCGACTCAGGATCGAACAGGCCTTTCATAGCGGGTGCATAGGTGGCCAGATTCAGGCCGTTCACATAAACCCGCAGGCTGCTCAGACCAATCTTCTTGCCAATCGTACCAGGAATTGTGTAACCCAGCTCAACGTTCTTCAACCGGGCGTAATCCGTGCTTTTCAGCCAGTAGCTGGTTCCGTTGGAGAAATACTGGTTACTGCGGTCAACGATACGTGGGTCAACCGTGCTTGGGTTATCAACCGTCCAGCGGTGATCATAACTGTATTTCAGGAAGTTACCAATCGTTCCTGATTCGGTTTGCAGGTAGATCTGACCACCAGTCGATGCCTGAATCAGCATGCTGAAATCGAAATTCCGCCACCGTACGCTGGCATTGAAACCGCCCTGGAAGCGGGGCTGATTGTTTCGATCGGCCCGTACCCGGTCGTTGGCATCGATTTTACCATTGCCATCGATATCCTTAAGTTTCATGTCACCCGGACGTAGTACACTAGCTCCCAGCGGACCGTAATCCAGCTTATTCGCGTCAATATCAGCCTGAGTTGAGAAAATACCATCATACTGATACAGGAGTGTGCCGTTGATCTGGTTAGGATCATTGACGTTGCTTGGCATCGACTTACCCGTCGAACGCTGCCACTCCGGTGCACCGGGGGTTTCATCCCAGAACGTAATGGTGTTCTTGGCGTAACCACCATTGACACTTACATTGTATTTGAACTCGCCCGCCTGACCATTGTAACCAACCCGGAATTCATAGCCTTTATTGGTTATTTTACCGATGTTCGTAGCAGGCAACGTAGCACCGGTTGTTTGCGGAATGGAGGCACTCTTGCGCCACAGGATGTTCGACCGCTTGTTCATGAAGACGTCGAACTCGAAGAAAACCTTCCCGTTCAGCACCGACCCTTCCAGACCAATGTCAGAATTGTTGGCCACTTCCCAGGTCAAACTAGTGTTTGGCACACCGTTTTCATATAGCGTCTGCGATACCTGCCCGTTTGTCACGTAGCCCCAGTTTGCGTTTATGGCATCACCATAGGCATAAGTCGGTAAGTAGTCGTATTCACGCAGCGCGTTATTGAAATACACCTGATCGTTACCCAACTGACCCCATGAAGCACGAAGTTTCAGTGAACTCACAGCCGGTAACGCTTTCTTGAAGAAATTTTCTTCTGAGATGCGCCAGCCCGCCGTTACGCCAGGGAAGAAGCCCCACCGGCTGGATGCCGGAAACATGTACGAACCATCGTTCCGCCACAGGAATTCAGCAATGTATTTTTCTTTGTAATTGTAGGCTACACGGCCAAAATAGCTCATTCGGGCACGTTGATAAAGCGGAGTAGCAGGATCAGTTGTACTATTACCCGAATTTTTCTCGGCACTACCACCAGCAAATAGCTGATCAATAGCTGTCGAGGCAAAGTATTTGCGATAAGCGAAGAACCCATTCGAGTTAGACTGCTCCTTCGTGATACCCGCCAGGAAGGTTACAGCATGATCGCCCGCAAACACATGGTCGTACGACAGAATACCTGACAACAGCGAGTTAAACTGATCGTTCGTGTACTGGTTAAGCGTTGCCTGATCTGGGCCTTTCTTTACACGTTGTAAGATGGGTTGCTTATTCGCATCGTAGGACGTATAATCCCAGCTATACACGTACCAGGGCGTTTGCCAGTTTTTCCCTTGCTGGATGTATTTGTCTAACGCGACGCTACCGGTCAGCTTCAGGCCTGGAACCCAGGGGTTTGTGATGTTAACACTGGCATTGCTTTGCAGATAATAGCGCGTATCTCTGTTATAGCCCGTCGCATCCGTTGTAATCAGGACCGGCTGCTGACCATTTTCAATATCAGGCGCAGGCTGTCCACTCGGCCAGTAAGCTGGCTTATTAGGATAGCCCCGCATCAACATCCGGAAAATATCATTGGCTCCTACCGTCGGGTTAACCCGATTTTCCTGACGACCTACTACGCCAATAACCGTATTGATATACTTGCTTACCTTGGCATCCAGATTCATGCGGAAGTCATACTGCTTATACCCCGTAGCGGAGTTTTTGTAGTAGCCGTCCTGATTCTGGTAGTTAAGCGACGTTAGGTATTTTACATTCTCATTACCGCCAATTAATTGCAGCGTGTGTCTCGACTGCGGAGACCAGGTTTTCATAGTCGCGCCAAACCAGTCGGTGTTTGGGTGCGCCCAGGGGTCCGAACCATCCTGAAACTTCTTGATATCGTCAGGCGTAAAAGCCGCTTTGGCGATAGCTCCGTTATCTGGCCGGGTATAGCTACCTGTAGCATTGAAAGCAGCATTGGCATCTTTCCAATACGCGGCAGGTAAGTTATACAGGTTGATTTCATTATTCAACTGAGCATATTCCGCAGCCGTTGCCATTTTAGGGATAATCGTTGGCTGGGCGAAACCCTGGTTGAAGCTATAGGATATTTCGGGCTTGCCGGTTTTCCCCCGCTTGGTGGTTACCAGAATAACGCCATTGGCTGCCCGCGAACCATAAATAGCAGCCGAGGCATCTTTCAGGACAGACATGCTTTCAATGTCAGCGGGGTTCAGGCGGTCGATACCCCCGGCCCGGGCAGGCACGCCGTCAATTACGATCAGGGCATCATTGTTTCCCAACGTATTGGAACCCCGAATCCGAATGGTCGACCCATCACTTCCCGGCTGTCCACTTGAATTGGTTGCCACAACGCCTGGCATCCGCCCGGCAATGGAGTTACTCAGGTTCATGGCGGGCGACTTAACCAGATCGGTTCCTTTTACCGTAGCAACAGCACCCGTTACGGTTTCTTTCTTTTGCTCACCATACCCAACGACAACGACTTCATTCAACATTTTGTCGTCCGACGCCAGGGTGATATTGATCTCATTACGATTGTTAACGGGCACTTCCTGGCTGGTATACCCAATGTACGAGAAGACAAGCGTAGATGTTCTGCTAGGTACGTTCAGTGCGTAATCACCCTGCACCGCAGACACGGTACCGGTCGTTGTTCCTTTCACTACAATGCTCACACCTGGCAGCGCGAGCCCCTGCGCATCAAGTACTTTCCCCGTAACCTTAATCTGAGCGAAAGCGCCAGCGGAGGAAAGAAGACCAAGCACAAACAGGAGACAGAATGTGTTTCGGCAAACCCGATTCGCATCCATCAGGAAGGTATCCTCTCGTATGTTGTGGACCTTCTGAGTAAATTGTTTTTGCATAAGCTTTAGATTAGATTTAGTAACCGCTACTAAACCATAAAGCCCATTACTCAAAGGTATATACTTATCTATTATTACTCAAAACCAACTTTTTTTTAACAATACTTACATTAAAACCTTCTATATTTCTATTACTATATAGTCAGAAGAGATACATACAGGCTACGAGTTAACTAATACGTCCCCAGTTATTTTCCGTCTGTTTGAGCCCATCAACGTGGTTGCGGATGGGGGCATGCCGGGGCAATATAAGCTCAGGATCTTCGGTAAGAATCGCCTGCGCTGACTCACGGGCCGCTTGTAGAATAGCCCCGTCTTTGGCCAGATCAGCGATCATCAAATCCATAACGCCACTCTGCTGCGTTCCCGTCAGATCGCCGGGACCACGCAACTGTAGATCGACGTCAGCAATCTCAAAACCGTTGTTGGTACGTACCATCGTTTCGAGCCGGGTGCGGGTGTCGCTGCTGAGTTTATACCCCGTCATCATCACGCAATAGGACTGGTCGGCTCCACGCCCGACGCGTCCCCGTAACTGATGCAGCTGCGACAAGCCAAATCGCTCCGCGCTTTCAATCACCATCACACTGGCATTCGGTACGTTAACACCTACCTCAATAACGGTTGTCGCCACCATTATCTGGGTTTCCTGCTTCAGAAACCGCTTCATCTCGTCATCTTTTTCGTAAGGCAACATTTTCCCGTGTAACATACCAATTTCATACTTGGGTCGTGGGAAAGCCCGCTGCATACTTTCAAATCCGTCCATCAGGTCCTTATAATCCAGCTTCTCCGATTCTTCGATGAGCGGATACACCACATACACCTGGCGGCCTAACTCAATTTGCTGCCGAATAAAGCCAAACACTTCTGACCGGTGTTTGTCGTATTTATGTACCGTTTTGATGGGTTTTCGTCCCTTTGGTAGTTCGTCAATAACCGATACGTCGAGGTTTCCGTAGAGGGTCATGGCCAGCGTGCGCGGGATGGGGGTGGCCGTCATGACCAGAATATGGGGGGGCACCGTTTCATTTTTACGCCAGAGTTTAGCCCGCTGCGCCACCCCGAAGCGGTGCTGTTCGTCAATGATGCACAAGCCAAGATTTTTGTATTGCACTGCATCTTCCAGCAAGGCATGCGTGCCAACCAGGATGTGCATTTTCCCCGATTGAAGCTCCTCATGCAACACAACCCGTCGTTTCTTATTCGTCGAACCCGTCAGAATACCCAGATTCAGCCCCATCGCGTCGGCAAAAGGTTTGAGTCCGTTGTAATGCTGATCGGCCAGAATTTCAGTCGGTGCCATCAGGCAGGCTTGCGCTCCGTTGCCAATCGCCATCAGGCAGGCAATGAACGCCACAATGGTTTTGCCGCTCCCTACGTCCCCCTGTAGGAGTCGATTCATCTGCTTACCCGTCAGGAAATCAGCATAAATTTCCTTAATAACGCGCTGCTGGGCACCCGTTAGCTCAAATGGCAACAGTTCGTTATAGAAATGCTTCATCAGGGACGTATCACGGAAAATCTGTCCCGGAAATTCCTCTTTCTGAATAAGCTTGTTCTTGATCAGTCGGAGCTGATTGTAAAATAACTCCTCAAATTTCAACCGTCGCTGGGCCTGTTTCAACCAGCCCTGATTCTGCGGCAGGTGGATATTCCACATGGCCTCGCGCTTGCCAATAAGCCGAAACTGCTCGATGAGCGAGGTTGGTAATGTTTCACGAATATGTGGCCATGACTGCTCCAGGAGTATCCGCATCACTTTCCCGATCGCCTTGCTATCGAGATGACGCTTACGAAGTTTTTCGGTAAGGTTGTAGACCGGGAAAAAACCGGGTTCGTTTTCTGAGGCTGTAGTCGTGTTGTCCAGTTCCGGGTGAATGATACTGAACTGCCCATTGAAGGATTGTGGCTTACCGTAGGCAACGTATTCGCCGTCGCGACGAAGAATTTTCTCAATGTAGGTAATGCCCTGAAACCAGACCAGATTCATGGAACCAGTGCTATCGGAGAACGTAGCGACCAGGCGTTTTTTAGGTCCTTCGCCTTCCATATACCAGTCGCGGAGCCGTCCGCGCACCTGCGCCGACGGCATTGAATCCATCAACTCACTGATGGTGTAAAAACGAGATCGGTCGTCGTAGCGAAAGGGGTAATACTGAATCAGGTCGCCGTAGGTGAACAGATTCAACTCTTTGTTGAGCAGTTCTGTCCGCTGCGGCCCCAACCCTTTCAGGTAAAGAAGCGATGTATCGAAAAAGGTGGTTCGTTCGGTCATAATGGACCCGGTCTGGACGGACCGTCAAATCCGGTTTATGGGCGGTTTTCAACCAAAAATACGGATTTCTGTTTAATGTACCGCTGCCCGGCCTAATGAGTCCTGAAACACGCTGGATGGCTAATCTTCCTCAACCTTGCCAATCCCAAAGGCAACACCCGCGTAAATATCCAGGCCACGTGGATGGATACCGTTGGACGAATTGCCCAGCAAACCCAGCAAATTATCCGTACCAAGCCAACCCGGTCCCACCCGAACCGATGCCCCTGCCGTTACCCCGTGATTCAGGTAAGCAATGGGCAGAGCCAGACTTAGCCAGCGCGCATCATAGCGGGGAACGACAGCCAGCATCGACGGCTGGTGAATAGCCAGCGCCTGTACCGCTCGCACATCCTGAAAGTACGTTACGTTCACACCAAAACCCGTTGGCAGTTGATAATCGAAGGTCAGGTTAAGCGAGGTAGGAAGCCCAGCTCTAAAACTGGTTTTGTCAGGGCTTCGTCCGACATTAATTTTATCCCGAATACTTTGAAGCACATCAAGGCTACCCGTAATGCGGTTGAAGTCGTTGTTAGTAAATTGAACAGGGTTTTGTCCGATATCCGCGTAGTTGAACTGCTCACCTTTGTAGGTCAGACCGCCCACGTCGGTTACGGCCACACCCAGTCGTAGGGCCGGACTGTCAGCATCGTACTGTTTTACGTACGTCATGCCAATGTCAAACCCAAAACCCCGACCCGGCGAATCGGTACTAAAGAGCGTCCGGGGTGTGATCGATCGGTTTTCCAGGAAAGTCGTGTAGCCTAACGTAGCGTCCAGCTGATTTAACTCCAGAACAGCATTGTTGGGATTAGATGGATCAGCTACAATCCGATAGTTGGCGCCCCGGTTGATGATATGCTGCGCATTATACCCGATCAACATTTTTCCGGTTACCCCCAGCAATAATTTCTGTCCTTCTTCCTGCCACAGCGTTCCGGCATAGGTAAGTCCCAGTTCAGCATAGGTATTTGAGTTCAGGCTAAACTTATTATTGTCCGTTGGTATGCTGTAGAGTGCTTTATCGCCCAAGCCCGCCCGCAACGCTGAGAGCAGTGATTCTGATGCCCCCACCACCTGCCCAACGGCCCGAAACCGCGTGGTTACGGCAATGGCCGAGAAATCTCCTGTCTTTACTAAGATAGCCGGGCCGCGCACTTCGCCCGCCAGTGTGCCGTTTTTGGCCGCCCCATCCAGGTTTTCGCGGGTATAGTTGACATCAAAATGAACCGATCCATCAGGATTTTTATACTGATTCGATACGTTACCCGTGATGAATTTCAGCAGCGAGAAGGGAGCCTGATACCGAAAATAATTGTTATTCGCCGTTAAATTAGCCGTAGCGGCATTAAGATACAGCTTACTGGGTGAGTCGGCTGCCAGCGATGGATTGATATAAAGTCGATTGGTGCCGCCATAGCGGCTGGTGGAAATACCCAGCAGATTCTGCGCTAAACTGATTGTAGAAATAAATAAAAATCCTCCCAGTGTGAGCCAGTATTTCATGTAGTGAATAAGTGAATGGAGATGTGTTCTCTTATAGAAACGCAAATCCGTCACCGGGGTTGGCCAATGACGGATTTATTTTTACGAAAGGACGTTGTGCCTGGGGCAATGGGCAGACGGATAACCCAAGAATTTTTCTCTGCCCATTGCCCCAGGCCCCTTGCTCTTATACCCCTTCGGCTTCTACTAATTTTACCTCTGGCACCAAGCGGGTCAGTAAGTTTTCAATACCTTGCTTAAGCGTTAGTGTCGATGAAGGGCAACCACTGCACGACCCCTGCAAAAGTACTTTTACCGTACCACTGGGCTCATCGAACGAGTAAAAACTAATCGCTCCTCCGTCCGATTCCACAGCTGGCTTGATATACTGCTCCAGCACTGCTTTTATTTTCTGGACAGTTTCGGAATCCATGTCCAGCTTTGTGGTGTTGGCATCCATTGTCCGTTGCAAAAAAACGGGTTTCTGCTCACCAAAATAGTCTTTCAGAAATAATTTGATCTCAAATAATACGTCGTCCCAGTCTGTTTCGTCGTCTTTCGTAAGCGTCACGAAATTGCCCGAAATAAACACCCGACGTACAAATTCAAAGCCAAACAAGGCTACGGCCAAGGGAGACGCTTTTCCTTCAATGAGCGCATCGCCCGGGGTGGCATAGTCGAACGAAAGGCCGTCTGGTACAAGATCAAAATTAACAACGAACTTCATTGAGTTCGGATTGGGGCTTCCTTCCGTAAAAATGGATACGGGACGGCTCAGCGTAGGATTCATGTAATTTCGATTTATGGTTATAGCCCTAACAGCCTCATCGTTTTTTTAGTTTTTAGGAAGGCGATTTTAGCGCTACTTATACACCGAACCTGTTTGACCGTTTTTGTTCTATGTATTTCTTTGTCCTGCTGAGGAACGAAGCATCTTCGGTGAGCAAATGTTATTGCAATTACCGAAGATGCTTCGTTCCTCAGCAGGACAAAAAACGGTCATTCTAACCTGCTTTAAAAATAGGAACAGGTTTATCACGAAAAACCCGTCCAACGTAGTTAGACGGGTTTTTCGCTCAATTATTTTTCCTTAAGCTTCTGCAGGCGCTGCAGCTATCGGGGTTGCTTCAACAGCCGATGGACCAGCAGGAAGAATATCTACATAAGACCGGCTATCGCGGCCTGGACGGAACTTCACAGTGCCATCAACCAGGGCGAACAGTGTATAATCTTTGCCCAAACCAACATTTTTGCCGGGATGGTGCTTTGTGCCGCGCTGGCGGACAATAATGTTGCCGGCAATGGCCGACTGACCGCCGAACAATTTCACGCCCAGGCGTTTGCTGTGCGAATCGCGGCCGTTTTTGGAACTACCTACACCTTTCTTGTGTGCCATTTTGTTAAAAGTCGTAAGTCGTAAGTCATAAGCCGTAAGCATTTTACAATACTATCGACCATCGACCATTGACTGATTACTAAATAGTGATGTCTTCGATCATAACCTTCGTCAGATACTGACGATGGCCGTTTTTCTTTTTATATCCTTTCCGGCGTTTCTTCTTGAAGATAATTACCTTCTCCCCTTTCAGGTGTTCGACGATTTTAGCCGACACCGTCGCTCCAGCGACGGTCGGGGCACCGATGTTGATGCTCCCTTCGTTGTCAACAAGGAGAACTTTCACCTTGTCGGAGGCAAGTGCAGCGTCCACTTCGCCCTCTAACCGGTGGGTATAGATAAAGCGACCTTTCTGGATCTTGAATTGCTGCCCTGCGATCTCTACGATTGCGTACATGTGATCTGTATGAAATTGAAAATTAGGGTGCAAAGGTAAAAAAAAATGTATGATATATAATATAGGATGTACGATTTAATAATTATGCTAATGATACATCCTATATCATACATACCTCACCCTCTTCCTTTCATGAAATCGCCAGCGGCTGATTTCAGCAAACCGGCAAACGAATTCAGGCAGAACAAAACACCCCGATCAATCAGGGCTTTGGCCTGGTCGCCCGTAGCGGCCGTGGTACCTGCAATCAGGCCCGCTTTTTTGATTTTATCGACAACACCGGCAATCGTTCGTTTCACTTCGTCGTGGCCGGGGCCGTCGAAGTAACCCATACTCATGGCCAGATCGCGCGGTCCGATGACAAACCCGTCGATGCCCTCAACCGTTAACAGATCGTCCAGATTGGCAATGGCTTCTTTATCTTCAATCTGCGGCAAAACAAGCGTTTGTTCATTGGCAAACTCCACATATTCACCCTGATTCATCGTACCCAGTAAGTAATCGCAGGCACGCATGGGCGCAAATCCACGTAGGCCCAACGGTGGATATTTGACGGCCTGAACCAGCGCCTGCGCGTCTGCTACGGTGCTAACGGCGGGCATCATGATCCCCATGACACCCGCATCCAGAAACTGTAGAATCAATTTCGGATCATTGCTGCGAACACGCGCTAAGGGCGTAATGCCGCTCAGTTCGCAGGCCCGCACAATATCCTGCACTTGGGCCGTGGTGATGGGACTATGCTCCCCGTCGATCATGTAAAAATCCAGCCCCGAAAAACCACAGAGTTCAGCTACGGTTGGGTCGGTGCTATTCGAAAGGATACCCAAAACAGGCTGATTGTTTTTGAGCCGGGTTTTAACAATGTTTTGCTTCATATTGATCACGTAACGCCAATTGAATGGCTGTCGATAAGCAAAGTAAATGACTTTTCAGAATGAATGTACGTTACACGTTAGCTTTACCAACTGTTTTAAAAGCAATCACCAATCCCTCAGAAGAAAAGATCGGCCGCTGTTCGGAACGTATTACAGTGGGCTTCAACAATGTCGGTCAGGCGGGGCGAGTAGCCGCCCCCCATCGAGACGGCAATGGGTAAACCGTTTTTAATAGCCTGCTCGAAAACAAATACGTCCCGCTGCCGACAGCCCTCTCGACTGATACTCAACTTGCCCAGGCGGTCTGACGCCAGAATATCGACTCCCGATACGTAGAACAGGAAGTCGGGTTGCTCCCGTTGGATCAGGTTTGGTAACGTATCGTAGAGTGTATTTAGATAGAGCTCATCGGTGGTGCCTGAGGGGAAGTCAATGTCGAGATCAGACTGTTCTTTTTTAAGCGGATAATTGTCTCTGCCGTGCATACTGAATGTAAAGACCCGCGGTTCCTGCTGAAACATGACCGCTGTGCCGTTGCCCTGATGAACGTCCAGATCAATGACCAGAATTTTCTGCGCCTGCCGGGTTTCGAGTAGGTAATGAGACGCAACCCCTACGTCATTCAACATACAGAAACCCTCGCCCCGGTCGGGATAGGCGTGGTGCGTCCCACCCGCAATGTTCATGGCGACACCATCGCGATAGGCAATTTGCGTGCAGTCAATCGTTCCCTGGGTAATGATCCATTCGCGTTCAATCAGTTCCGGGGTGAGTGGAAAGCCAATTCGGCGCATCATTTTAGCGTCGACAGATCCCGTTTTTAGCGCTTGAACGTAGCTGGCGGTATGAACGCCCAACACCCAATGGTCATCAACCGGAGCGGGCGCGAAAAAATTAGCGTCCGTACACGTACCTTCGTAGAGTAACTGCTCGTGAATTAATTCATATTTGAGCATCGGGAAGCGGTGCCCTTCGGGTAATCGGAGCCGGTACACCGGCGAAAATGCAATTTGAAGCATAGGGTAAGCCATTCATTCTCTTAACGGGTCATCATCCGATTGTGTTACCAAACCGGGTTGATTAGAAATTTCCGTAAAATGCCTTTATCAGGAAATGAAGCCCTTCACGCTACGTTGGAGCGGACGCGAAATCCGTTTTACCTGCCTCATCCGATCAACTTTTTTCTCTATGAAATTCCCCGTATTCATCTCACTTAGCCTGTTATTACTCAGTATTAGTATGCCTTCTTCCCACGCAAATTCACCCATACCCGCGCCGAAAGTGGGTATTGAGAAAACAGTGTTCGGTACATTTCCCGATGGACGGACGGCAGATCTGTTTACGCTTAGAAATGCGGCAGGCATGACCGTACAGATTACAAATTACGGCGGGTATATTGTTTCGTGTACCGCTCCAAACAAAGCAGGAAAGCAGGAAGAGGTTACGCTGGGCATGACAACCTTTGCTGAATACCTGAAGGGAACCCCCAATTTCGGACCGATCGTTGGTCGTTACGGAAATCGCATTGCAAAAGGAAAATTTACGCTCGATGGCCAGGAATATACCCTGGCGACCAACAACCGCAAAAACCATATTCATGGCGGCCCAAAAGGATTCGATAAACAGCTCTGGAATGCTAAGGCTATTGATGGGAATGAGCCTGCGGTGGTGCTGACCTACCTCTCGAAAGATGGCGAAGAAGGGTATCCGGGCAATTTATCCGTAGACGTTAAATATACCCTCCAGAAAGACAACGCTTTACGGATTGATTACCACGCAACGACCGATAAAGCAACGGTTATCAATTTAACGAACCATGCCTACTTTAATTTAAGCGGCATGAAGAACGATATCCTGAATAATGAGGTAATGATTCGGGCGTCGAACTACCTGCCAACGAACGACGAACAAATTCCAACGGGTGAATTGAAGCCCGTGGCCGGAACGGTTTTTGACTTCAACAAACCAACAGTTATTGGCGCACATATCAACGACACCACCGATGTACAAATTCGCTACGGCAGCGGGTATGATCACTGCTTTGTTTTTACGGATACCTCATCGGCATTAAAACTTGGCGCTACGGTCTATGAACCAACCAGCGGGCGTTTTATGGAAGTGTATACCACCGAACCAGCCGTGCAGTTGTATACCGGAAATCATCTATCGAATAACCTGGTTGGCAAGAATGGCGTCCAGTTTCGGCGTCGCTTTGGTCTTTGTCTGGAAACGCAGCATTTCCCCGATTCACCCAACCATCCTAACTTTCCCAGTACGGTGCTACGTCCCGGTAAAGCCTATCAAACGACGACCATTTATAAGTTCTCCGTTAAGTAATTTAGCCATCAGGGGCAACGATAAACCAGCAAACGAATTTGCGCAATGACGATAGGAAAGTGGGCTCAGGTGCTTTTTTGGATAGCCTGTATGATGGCGATCTGCTACGTAGTAACGACCTATCGGGATGATCCGACAAGTCATTATTTTGGCCTTTTTGTGAACGTCATGCTCTTTATGGCCTGCGTCATGATGGTTCGCAGGTTATTTGCCAAACAATAAAGCACGGGCTACAGTCACCTTTGAATCTTATTGACAAATACCGGACTGGGTGCTACGTAGCATCTTTATGCGATCCACGAGCCGTTGCAAAGCGGGCCGCAGCCATAGTATCTTTGGGTAATGAGTTTTGTCCCCAAATCCCGGAGATGGCAACGGCGGCTAGCAGCAATCGCGATCTGGCTGCTACCAGCGGTCAGCCCGCTGGCGCAGTTGCCCACGCCCTCGTTTGAGCACTTCACGACCGACCAGGGGTTGCCCAGCGACTACGTAACGGCCATTCTTAAAGATCGGCGCGGGTTTTTATGGGTTGGCACGACGAATGGCCTGAGCCGCTTTGATGGGTTGACGTTTAAAACCTATCGACGGCAGAACGGACCGGGCGGCATGCTGGGCAGCTATATTGTTGACAGTGGACTGACCGAAGACAAGGAAGGTTTTCTGTGGGTTGCTACCAACCGGGGCCTCTACCAGTTCGACCCCATTCGGGAGCGGTTCCAGCTTGTTCCCGTACCCACCCAACGCGACGGACAGGCCGACAATGACTATACGTCTCCCCTACGTTTCGACAAGCAGGGTTTTGGCTGGTTTTCGTCGAAATATAAACTCTACCGTCTTGAGCCAAACACGCTCCGGCTAACGGCTTTCCCGTTGCCTGCTGTGATTGACAATGCCTACGCCGAGCCATATTTCGACTACGCTGGCCGCTTCTGGGTCAATCAGGCCGGTCATCTATACCGTTTCGAATCGACAACTGGCCGTTATAGGCCCGCGCTGGCAGCCAGTAAAGGACGTAGCGACTCGCTTGTGCAGCTTCGTGCCTTGTACGAAGACGACAAGGGCCTGTTACTGATAACTACCGATCGTGGTGTATTTCGTTTCGACGCTCAGTTAGACCAGTTTGCGCCCTATACGCTCCTGCCCCAGACATCAATTCATACCCTACAACCCGACAATTTGCCTGACGGTCAGCCATTCTGGTGGATGGGAGGTGGACCAACGGGGCTGGCTGCCTACGTACCAGCCACAAAGCAACAGGTAAATTTCAGTCACTTTCCCAACGATCGGTTTAGCTACAACGGCGGGACTGCGATCTGTTTTTACCGGGATTCGCAAACGGGTATTTTATGGATTGGTACCAATCGTGGCCTGGAAAAGGTAGATCCTTATGCGATCAAATTCGGTCGTAAACTTTTAGCGACGGACAATACCCAGAAAACATTCGTGACGGTCGTGCGACAGGATTGGCGCGATGACAACCGCTACTGGCTCGCCGTGCGCGGAGCTGGTCTGTTTAGCTGGAATCGACAGACGAGTGAGCTTCAGCCGATTCCAATGAATCGGGCTTCACGCGGTGCTGCCTACGACGCCCTCAACGTTGTGCAGGATACCGGCGGGCGTGTTTGGGTTGGCATGCCGCAGGGAGTCGGGCGGTACGATCCTGCCACAGGCCAAACTCAATTCATTCACCATTTCCTGCCCAACCGCGAGCGACAGGCTATATCGGTTACGTATGCCGACCATCACGGGCGTATCTGGCTTGGTTCTGAGCACGATGGGCTGTTCTATTATGACCCAACCGCGGATCAAATTCGAGCCTGGCCGCTGCCCGTTCCAGCTGGGCTTGGCTTCGTGCGACGCATTCAGGAAGACAGTCGGGGTCGCATCTGGGTATTAACGGGCCTGGGGTTGTATTGTCTCGATCCAACCCGTGGGCAAACCCGTCATATTGTGTTGCATGGGTCACCGATACAGCCTACTGACCGCATACACAGCACATTTTCTATTGACCGCACCGATCATGTATGGATGTCAGGAATCGGATTTGTCGCTCGTGCCGACACAACGGGGCGTATCGATCAAACCTATACGCTGTCCAATGGCCTGCAGGCGGATCATGTCTTTAGTATCACGGAGGACAACAGGGGGCATATCTGGATGGCGACGGATGACCGCCTGCATGAGTTAAACCCCAAAACCGGCCAGTTTACGTACTACGACAAGGGAAGTGGCCTGATCGAAAAAATGGTATTTGTTCCGGGTGAAATTACTCTGAACCGCCAAGGTGAGCTATTTATCGGCTATCCGGGTGGATTCAACTACGTACAACCCAATGATCTCCATCGAAACCTCGTCCCACCACCGGTAGTTATTACGGGGCTAAAAGTGAATAACATAGCGCGTTCAATAGGCGAACCCCTGAATCTCCAGCCAGGCGAAACTACCCTGACCATTGAGTTTGCTGCCCTTAATTTCAGCCAGCCAGAAAAGAACCGCTACGCTTATCAGTTGGTCGGTTTTGACAACGACTGGGTATCGTCCGACAGCCGTATTGCTACGTATACGAACCTTGAACCGGGCCATTATACCTTTCGGGTGAAAGCGGCTAACAACGATGGCGTCTGGAACCAGAGGGGCGCTACCCTGGGCTTTCGCGTCGTACCGGCTTACTGGCAGACCGGCTGGTTTCGGGTGTTGTGCGTCGCACTGGTGGTGGCTGTTTTATATGCCATTTATAGGTACCGCGAAGGGCAACGTCGACGACTTGAACGGATTCGTGATCGTATCGCAGCCGACCTGCATGATGATATGGGCTCAACACTTAGTAGCATTCGTATCTTCAGCGACGTAGTACAGCAGCAGATTGCGCCCGTTCGACCCGAGGCCGTGCCGGTGCTACAACGTATCAGTACGAGCGCCACGACCCTATCGGAATCCATGCAGGATATTATCTGGACGATTCAGACGAAGAATGACAGCCTGGCGGACGTAGTGACCCGAATGCGCGAGTTTGGCTTGAAGATGGCCGAAGCGAAAAATATTCAGTTTCAGATGCAGGTATCCGACTCGTTCGACAGCCTGCGCCTGAATGTTGAGCAGCGTCGGAATCTGTACCTGATTTTCAAGGAAAGTCTGAACAATGCCGTCAAATACGCCGAAGCATCGCGCATCGACGTATCGCTAAACGTAACAGCCAAGCAGCTTCGTTTGGTGATTCAGGACAACGGCCGTGGTTTTGAGGCAGCCACCGTGCGAACGGGTAATGGCCTGCCTAATCTGCAAAAACGGGCGGATGAAATCAAAGGGCAGCTAACCCTGACGTCAGCCCCGGAACAGGGCACTAAAATTGAATTAACCATGAAGGTTTGAGCGCAACACAATGACGGACACCATTAAAATCATTTATTACGAAGACAACCGCGATCTGCGCGAAGGCATTACGTACCTATTTCAGGCGACACCGGGGCTGGAATTGCTTGGTGCATTTGGCGACTGTAGCCACATTCGCCACGAACTACAAACGCTACGTCCCGACGTGGTGCTGATGGATATTGACCTGCCCGGCCTGAGTGGTATCGACGCCGTGCCCATCGTAAAAGCGACCTCACCCCAAACGCAGGTGCTGATGCTGACGGTGTTTGACAATGACGAGAAGATTTTTCAGGCGATCCGTAACGGCGCAAGCGGCTACCTGCTCAAACACACGCCCCCGTCGGAGATAGTGGCGGCTATTTTCGATATCCACCGGGGCGGTTCGCCCATGACGGCCAACATTGCCCGGAAAGTGCTGCAATTCTTTCAGTTACAACAAAAAGCCGCCCCACAACCCGACCGCGAAGATTATAAACTATCGGGCCGCGAACTGGATATCATCAAGGGGTTGGTAGCGGGATATAGCTACAAACTGATCGCCGACGATCTGCACATTAGCATCGATACCGTCCGCTCCCACATCCGTCATATCTACGACAAATTGCAGGTCAACTCCAAAACCGAAGCCATCCTGAAAGCCATGCGCGAAGGGTTGGTATAGTGCATCGAAAAAAAAGAGATGAGCCGTGGCAATTCAATCAATTGCTTGCTCAGTCTGGGTCGATTTTATGGCAATTAAGGCAAAAGGTTATTTTGCAAACGGGCTCTCTGGCAGAGATTTGTTGAAATAAACTGACTAATTCCTTCTTTTGCCGTGAACACATTCTTCCTATATTACATAGACGTTACCGTCTTAGGCCTTTGCTTCGTCTTCACCCTCATCAATACCATCCGAATGGTCCGCAAGGCAAAGGCGCCCTTACGGAAACTACCTGCCTTTTTCGCAGTATTCGGGGCTACGTCCATCGCTACGTTCATGGGCGCGGGTCATCTGCTTGAAATTAGTTACCACGCCCTGGAACGGCTCATCGATAAAACCTTCGTGTACGATTTTCGCTTCTACTCGCTTATCCTGATGGGCGTTGTTCTGCTATCACTGGGGGTATACATGATCGGGCAGATTGGCGCGTGGTTTCGGGGGGTTTCGGGTAGTCGGCGCCGGATAATTGGAGTTGCCCTGGTCATTGTGGCGGTCAGTTTGCCGACGGTTATTTTTAGCCCTATTGGATACATGCCTTCCATTGCCTGTGCCATTACGTTGCTGGCTATGCCATTCGTGATGAAACGACATAGGGTCTCACAGGCTGCTGGCAACATAGTCGACTCCAGTGTTTCTCACCCATAAGAAATTCCCCATAAACTGGCTGCGGCCAGGTCGTTCCTGGGACGACACAATCGACCGTCAACAGCACTGCCTCTCTCTATCCACTTTCACGGAAAAGTTCTTCGCAGAAAATTTGCGTAGCCAAATAACTACACATATATTTGTAGTCAAATGACTACGCAATGAACTTAAGACGAGACGTATTTCAAGCCATAGCCGATCCGACAAGACGGGCGATCCTTCTGCTGGTAGCCTCACAAGCCATGACAGCCGGTGCCATAGCCGCCAACTTCGACAGCGCCCGGCCAACTGTTTCCAAACACCTGCAGATACTCACCGAGTGCGAATTGCTCGAACAGGAGCAGAATGGCCGGGAAATTTATTATCACATCAGCGCCAAGAAAATGAAAGAAGTGGCCGACTTCATCGAACCATTCCGACAAATGTGGGATGATCGATTCAACAAACTGGAAACCCTAATGAAAAACCACCAGGCAGCGAAGTAGAATACTATGGGACAAAAAACAAAAATCAAGGCCGAAGATGGTAAACAGGAATTAGTGATTACGAGGGAATTTGATTTGCCCCTGGAATTACTGTTCAAAGCGCATGCAGAGCCCAACCTTGTTGCGCAATGGATGGGCACGAACGTACTGAAACTCGACAGTAAAAAGCATGGTAGCTGGCAGTATGAAACAACAGATGCTACCGGGAACGTAGTGTTTCGGGCCAATGGGGTAATCCATGAGTTTGTGCCGAATCAGAAAATCACCCGGACATTTGAAATGGAAAATACGCCCGGTTCGCCGGTCCAATTTGCCGTTCAGCTTGAGTTCCTGGAATTTGAAAAACTAACTGACGACACCAGCCAACTCAGGATGCAAATCGTGTACAAATCCGTCGCACTCAGGGATCAGATGCTGCGGTTACCCTTCGCGCAGGGCATGAATATGGCCCATAACCGGTTGCAGGACATCGTAAGCAAACTGACATAATTTCCTATGACAAAACGAAATAAAATCATCTACTGGATTGCCACTCTCTGGCTTTCCCTGGGCATGTTATCAACCGGAATAGTACAGTTGGCCAAAGTAAAAACAGAAGTAGACAACATCACCCAATTAGGCTATCCTGTCTATTTTCTGACCCTACTGGGTATCTGGAAAATTCTGGGTGTGGTAGCGGTGCTTATTCCGAAATTTCCTTTAGTAAAAGAATGGGCTTACGCAGGCTTTTTCTTTGCCATGTCGGGCGCGACATTCTCACGTATCGCATCGGGTGATCTTATGCAGGAGCTAGCTCCTTCGCTGTTACTTCTAACCCTCACGTTGGTATCATGGTATTTCAGGCCCGCCGACAGAAAAATCATTGTTGACGAACAGTTCAGTAAAGCCACTATAAACGCATGAACAACATGAATAGCCCGAAAAAAGAGGTATCGCCAGAACAACGTGAAGCATTACTCAGCGTGTTAAAAGCCCGTTTTGAGAAAAACATGAACCGCCATAAAGGGCTTGACTGGGCTCAAGTGCAGGCAAAGCTGGACGCCAATACCGGCAAACTGTGGGCGCTCAACGAAATGGAAACAACCGGTGGTGAGCCGGATGTTGTCGGTTATGATGAAAAGACAGGTGACTACATTTTTTATGATTGCTCAGCGGAAAGCCCAAAAGGCCGCCGAAGTGTTTGCTATGACCGGGCCGCGCTGGAGGCAAGGAAAGAAAATAAACCGGCAAATACCGCTATGGATATGGCGGCTGCTATGGGCATTGAGCTTTTGACGGAAGAGCACTATCGGGCGCTGCAGAAGCTTGGAAATTTCGACGCGAAAACGTCGAGCTGGCTCCTAACCCCGGCTGCTATCAGACAACTCGGCGGTGCTCTCTATGGTGATTTCCGCTACGGTACTGTTTTTGTGTATCACAACGGTGCCGACTCCTACTATGCAGCCAGGGGCTTCCGGGGCTCGCTACGGGTCTAAAGAGTACACGAAAGCCCCGGCCGCATAATTTATTCGCTTTTCAGACTCTTGACCGGGTTCAACAAAGCGGCTTTTACCGCCTGATAACTTATTGTCAATAAGGTGATTACCAGAGCAACAATGAGCACTATCAAAAATACGCCAGCCCCAATACTTATTTTGTACGTATAGCTTTCCAGCCATTTATTCATGGCGTACCAGGCAACAGGCGAAGCGACTAAACAGGAGATAATGACGAGTTGCACGAAATCTTTTGAGAGTAATGCCCACACATTGGCGACGCTGGCACCTAGTACTTTGCGGATGCCAATTTCTTTGGTCCGTTGTTCGGCCATGAACGAAGCTAGACCAAACAAGCCCAGACACGAGATGAAAATGGCCAGCAAAGAAACAATGGCCGAAAGATTACCAATGAGTTCTTCGTAATTGAATTTTTTGTCGTACTCCATGTCCGCAAATTTGTAATCGAACGGAAAGCCAGGATTGTATCTATCAAAAATGGGTTTGATTTTCTGGATGGCAACGGAGGGTGCTACCGCTGGATTGATCCGTACGTTGAGAAAAGTTGTCCAATTTTCGAACACAATGGTTAACGGGCGGATGGCTTGGTAAGGTGATTCCATGACGAGGTCGGGGACTACACCCACAACGGTTCGATCTTTTCCGGCCCATCTTAGTTTCTCACCAATCGGATGTTTCAACCCCATGCGTTTGACAGCCGATTCATTTAAAAGTACGCCCAACGAATCGGTCGTAAAGTCTCTGGAAAAATCTCGTCCTTCTTTGAGCCTGATGCCTATTGTTTTGATGTAGTCGTAGTTGGTGGTAATGGTCGTGAAAATAGCCGATTTATCTTCGGGTGTTGATCCCTTCCATTCCCATCCGCTATTGCTGCTCCAAATTTCGGTGGGTGGCGAATTAGTCTGGCAAATTGAGGATACCGCACCCGTAGCGAGTAATTCGGTCCGAAGGGCTTCAAAATGAGTCATTAAACTGCTGGAAGAGTTCACCGAAACGAGGCCTTTGTTGGTAAAACCAGCCGGTCGGTTTTTACCGTACTGTATCTGCTGATAAATGATGATCGTACCAATCATCAGCACAATGGAAAAGGTAAACTGAACGACAACCAGGATTTTCCGAGGTAGTGACGCACGTTGACCGGCATGAATGCCCCCTTTCAGGATCGTCACGGGGTTGAATGACGACAAGTAAAGCGCTGGATAACTGCCCGCCAGTAAGCCGGTGAACAACGTAAAAACGATTATAATACCCCAGAAAACGGGATTCCCGAAGTCAATAGCCATCGTTTTTCCGGTAAGCGTATTGAAATAAGGTAGCGAAAGTGTGACGAGACTCAATGCCAGCAACAGCGCCAAAGCAGCGATCAAGGTTGACTCACTCAAAAACTGGCCAATCAGCTGCTCACGACCCGAGCCAACGGCTTTCCGAACGCCCACTTCCCGGGCTCGTTTTTCAGAACGGGCCGTACTGAGATTCATGAAATTGATACAGGCAATCACCAGAATAAACACACCGAAAATGCCAAACAGACGTACGTATTTAATAAAACCACCTGTGTTTTTTCCTTCGGTAAACTCTGAGTAGAGCTGCCATTTGGCCATGGGATGCAGGAACAATTCTGGCTTCACGAGTGTCCTCATATTAGGCTCATTCGCCAAATGAGTTACAATCACATCTTTTATTTTTGCGTTAGTTTGCGCGGGATCGATGCCCTCTTTGAGTTGGGCAAAAGCGCCCCAGGAATTGTTCCCCCAGTTCGTTTTGTGGTATTTCACTACCCAATCGTAGATTTTCTCCTGCAAGTGCCAGGGCAGCAGGTAGTCAAACTGAAGCGTAGCATTTTTGGGTTGTCTGGCGACAACAGCCGTTACTTTCAAATCGACGGTATTATCCATTTTGAGGAGCTTACCAACAGGATTTTGGTTTCCGAAAAGGGCATGGGCCGTTTCATCCGTCAGCACAATCGAATACGGTTCTTTTAATGGATTTTTATCGCCATTCAGGACGTTCAGCGAAAACATATCAATGGCGTCCTGCCCGATGAAAAGTCCGTATTTGAGGATTTTTTGGTTACCAACGACCAGCGAACGATGCCCATCACCTCGCTCATACATCACCACCGCCTTAAAGTCGGGGTAATTGGACGTTAGCTCTTCCCCTATCGGATAGGGTAACGCATCCTGGGTCCCCCGGTGACCGTCGAAGGTCTGGTGCATTTTTACCTCGTAGATAGTTTCGTAGTTTTTATGGTGTTTGTTATACGATAATTCGTCCCATATCCACAGACCGATGAGCATCGATACTGCCATGCCCACGGCCAATCCACCGATAGTGATGGCGGAATACGATTTGTTTTTAGCTAGATTTCGAAAGGCGATTTTGAGATAATTGCGGATCATATCAGGATGAAGAAAGGGTTTAGGAATGTCAGTATATTTAGAATATCGAGGTTTGACATAATGAGTGGGTTCACGTCGCCAGAGCCTCGGATGGAGCAACAGAATCAAATCCACTACGTATAGCAGCCGGGCTTTGGTGTACCCACTACGCTGGCCCCGTTTATGGAACAACTCCTCCATATCGCCCTGAATCTCTTCCCGCAGATACGGAGCCGTCATTCGTTCCAGCAGACGTTGCGCCCACCGGGGTGGTTTATTTTGGGGAAAAATTGGTTTGCGGTTCATGCGACACTCCCTCCAAAAGCGGCTTTTGGAATATCAGCCCACAGCTCGTTACGTATCCGTCGCGCTTCCTGCAATACCTCCTCTCCGGCAGCTGTTACGGTAAACAAGCGCTTGCGTCGGCCTCCCCGCTCGGCAGTCGACTCACCGAACCGCGAGTGCACCAGTCCCTTTTCTTCGAGTCGCTGCATCGTCCGGTGAACCGCGCCCAGGCTCATGGGTCGCTCCAACCGCTGGCCTAGCTCTTCCACAACGGCCACGCTGTAAGCGTCATCGTAGAGCAGTGCGATGGCCAATAGAACGATCTCCTCAAATTCTCCTAATTGCGTGCCTTTCATACCTGAATTACGAATGGATTTTCGACCCGTACATACGCCTATTTGCAACTATCCTACTCATTTGTATAGCAAATAGATTGCCAAGTCAACAAAAGGCTGTTCAGGCTGCGCAGATAGCCTTTTTGGTAAAATAAACGGGCAGTTGCCTGTCCATTTACGGACATAGTTTGTACGATTCGGGACGAATCTGCAAGGGAATTAGGAGAAGCTATAAGGGAAGTTTCGTCTTTTAACGTGGATTCGGGGTTAGATTGATTCGCAGCAGGTTTATTTTGCCCCGTCAGGGACTTAACAGCGTAATCTTAAGGATATGCAGTGTCCCGAAAGGACGAATTTCAAGCCTTAACCATCACAAATCAATGCGTCATTTGGCTGTTTTATACCCAAGCACCGTTCTTTCAATATCATCCGGTGTATTGAAAACGATACTATCCGTGTAGGCTTCCCACACATCAGGACGGGTGTATCCCCAGACGACCGCTCCGGCGGTCGCCGTTGCTTCCCTGGCCGCTTCGATATCCCGGACTTCATCACCCACGCAGAGCGTTTCAGTTGGGGTAACACGACTTGCTGCCATCGCTTTTTTGAATTTATGCTGCTTCCCGAACAGCGACGTACCACAGCCGTAATACGTTATCAGCGAGGCACTTTCAGCACCCAGTATCCGGCGAATATTCTCCTCGCTATTCGAACTGACAATAGCCAGCTTAACGCCCCGATCGGCCAAGGTCTTCAACAATTCGGGGATACCGTCAAATAGCGGTATCTGATCGATATCTCTGGCCATTAAGCGAATAAACGAACGGGCAATGAGCGGGATTTTCCAGGCTGGCAGCTTGGCGCGTTTCATCATCTGCCGGGCGTCGAGCCCCCGCAATTGCTCAACGTCTTCGGTGTTGATTGTCGGAAAATTATACGTAGTGGCCAGGACATTTACAGTACGCAAAAAATACGGAAATGAGTCGGCCAGTGTACCGTCGAAGTCGAAAATAATCAGCTTATAATTCATGGTGTTCGTAAGCAGCCTGGTGTCTATCTTACGCAAAAATAGGGTATCAGCTTGTTTTTAACTTGCCACGATACCGGCTTAGCGTTTCCCGGGTGATACCCAGATAACTGGCGATGTATTGCAGCGGAACCCGTTTAAAAATCTTGGGATGCTCATCCACTAACGATCGAAAGCGCACTTCCGGATGGTCTTTCAAAAAGGCTGCTTCTCGTTTTTCAGCCCTAATAAACTGGTCCTGGGCAATGATCCGACCCAATTTTTGCCAGGCAGGAAAATGATCGTAAAGCCACAACACATCTTCATAAAAGAGTTCGATCAATTGGGTTTCTTCCAGCGCTTCAATATTTATGGAAGAGGGTGCCTGGGCGAAGAATCCAGCAAAGGAGCCAATCAGGCCGTTTTCAAATGTAAAATCCTTACATACATCCCGATCCTCAAGCTGATAATACGAACGGACAGTGCCTTTTTCAATAAACGCAATACTAGTACAGGGATCCCCCTCTTTTAGAAAATGTTCATTCTTTTTCAATGTTCGGCTATGTAGTACTTTTTCCAGGGCCGCCTTTTCTTCCGCCGATGGATTGATCAGTCGCTCAATATTGAATAGAACACGCATAAAGTGGGGTTTTTATTTTTTTGATCCTGTCAGAAAATACAGATTGCTTACTTCTATAAAAGTCTCTACCAACCCCTCCTGAATCAATCCGATTCCGTATGAATTGCTACAGATGATGATTGATCTGTTAAGCTGATGGAGTCAATTGAAAATGAATTCCAGCCTTGGCTGTTCTACTACGTTATCTACGTTGGGAGTGTCGTTGATTTTGTGATTTGAATCAAATGTGGCAGGCCATAACGGGCCTTTACTTTGCAGCAACAAAAAACAGAAACAACATGAACAACTACACAGACAACTTGCTAACCGAAAGCTACGAGCAGCTTTTAGTCTTGACCGACCTGATCACCTTACTGGTACCCGCCAAAGCAACCGCAGGCCGATATTCCATCTGGGAAGACATCGTTCCACCCCTGGCCGGGCCACCACCCCATAGCCATCCCGATGAGGAAATTTTCTACGTAGTGGATGGGTCGTTTGAATTTATACTCCATGATCCCACCACGCCGATTCCGGCTACTACGGGTGCCGTTATCAAAATTCCCGGCAATGCCCTGCATACGTTCAGGAATGTTGGCGCTACAGCAGGCAAGCTACTGACTTGTGCCATGCCGGGGAAACTGGAGGACTATTTTCGAGCCGTTGGCAAGCCAGTACGTTCCGTTCAGGATATTCCCGATCTGACGAAGGTCCCGGATTTCTCAGCGCTGGATATAACTGACTTTCTTCAATTGGCTCCCCAACATGAGGTAACCTTTCATCTGCCCGAAATGGTCAGCTAACATGAATAACAAACCGTAAAATCGACTCTAAACTCCCCGCCTGGTGTATGCATGCAGCTCCGTTTTCTACCTTGCGCCCGAACCCGCTTTTGGCTACTTTTAATCAGGCAAAACCAAAACAGGTGGCTACCATCGAAAAAATAAGAAACGAGGCTGGTGAGATCTACGCAGTGCTTAGCTACGAGCCCAACAAAAACTATTTGCTGATGAAATGGGTGGGCTATTCGTCCGAAGAGGAAGTGAAGCAAGCCTCTCTGAAAATGATGGCCTGGCAACTCAGCGAGGGACTTACCCGAAAATGCCGGGTTCATGTTCACGATACCAAAGAGATAGAAGGCGCCTGGATTGGCGTAGTCGACTGGATCAACAGCGAAATGTTTCCCCGATGCTACCAGGCCGGACTGCGGTATAATCTCAGCATTACGTCACCCGATCTGTTTTCAAAGATGTCGTCGGTAGCGTTGCAGCAGCAGAAATCCTGGCAGGTTCCTACGCTCCTTTTTGAGAGCCTGACGCAGGCCGAATTATGGATTATGCAGCACGCTAAATCCCTATAAACTCCCAATCATCAATCCCTGTTTTTCTGACCTTAATGGGTCAGCCGGGACACCTATGTCCGCCTATTTTATGCAACAGTTAACATTTTAACCATATCATGAAAACAAACAAAGTCCTTTTGAAAGGTGGCTGCGTCGTCACGATGGATGAGCAACGCCATGTCTTTAAACGCGCCGATGTGCTCATCACCGGCGAGCGAATCACGGCGATTCAACCCGATATCGATGCCGATGATTGTGACATAATCGACGCCAGCAACATGATTGTTATGCCTGGTTTTATTGACACCCACCGGCACGTTTGGGAGAGTGTCGTACGAGGCACCGCCGGCGATTATTCACTCATGGACTATCTACAGCATGTGCTGGGACCACTGGCCGCTTCGTTCCGGGCACAGGATGTGTACACAGCTAATTTGCTGGGGTCGCTCGAAGCCCTGGATGCGGGCATTACCACCCTGTTCGACTGGTCGCACATTATGAATACGCCCGACCACGCCGACAGCGCCATTGCGGGGTTGAAAGATTCAGGCATCCGGGCGGTCTTTGGCTACGGCACACCCGGTACGTCGGTTTGGGAATGGTTTTATGAAAGCAACCTGGTGCACCCAACTGATATTGAACGTATCATCCAGCAGCATTTCAGCTCTTCCGATCAGTTGGTTACTCCAGCGATGGCCATTCGAGGGCCGGAATATTCCACCTTTGACGTAGCTGTTCAGGACATAACCCTGGGCCGTCGGCTCAATCTGCCGATTTCAATGCATGCAGGCTGCGGAACATTCGCCGATAAATACCAGGCTGTCCAACACTTGGCTTCGGCGGGTCTGCTGGGGCCGGATTTAAACTTCGCCCACGGCAACTACCTGACTGTTGAGGACTTTAAACAACTCGCCAACAGCGGCTGCTCCGTGTCCATTACGCCCGAAGTTGAAATGCAGATGGGCCTGGGCTTTCCGGCTACGGGCAAGGCTATTGCGGGCGGCTTGGCCCCTTCGCTGGGCGTTGATGTGGTTTCTGGCGTCAGTGGTGAGCTGTTTACCCAAATGCGTATGGCCTTACAAACGGAACGGGCACTGGTCAATGATCAACTGCTACGGGCTGGCGAGATGCCACAAAGCGTATCGCTCACGATGACTGAAGCCTTGACATGGGCGACCATAAACGGAGCCAAAGTCCTGAACCTGGATCGAAAAACGGGCTCATTAGTACCCGGCAAACAAGCGGATTTGATCATGTTGAATACCGATACGTTGAACCTGTCGCCGGTTGGTGATCCCATAGCCGCCATTGTGTCGCAGGCAAATGTCGCCAACGTCGATTCGGTATTTGTGGCCGGAAAAGCTGTCAAACGCCAGGGTCGCCTACTCCATCCGCACCTGGCAAGCGTGCGACAACAGGCCGCTCGTACCTCCAGCTATTTAGTCGAAAAGGCACTAATGGCCAGTTTAGCATCGGTTTAACCAGTCAGTATTGCCCGCGGGAAGACTGCACGGGTCCCGTAGATAGATACCCGCGCGATTCACGGCCCCCTTTCAACAGTTTATTACAGCAATAAACCAGTTTGGGCATTACCTTATTCCACCCATTGCCGCATACACTCAACTTTGACTGAACAAAGCGGCAGTACGTATTCGCAATACTTCTTAAACAACCCATTACAATGAACCTCAAGACAATCAACCCCTGGCAATGGCAGGACAATTTTGGCTACGCACAGGCCGTAGAAATTACACATAATCAGGGCACTTTGTACTGCTCAGGGCAGGCGGCTATGGATGCCGATGGAAACCCCGTTGGCGGTACTATGGCCGAACAAGTACAACTGAGTATCCAGAATCTGGAACAGGTTATTCTACAGGCAGGCTATCAACCCGGCAATATTGTTCGACTGACTATTTACACTACGTCCATACCCGATTTCTTTGCAGCCTACGGCGCCCTGGTTTCCTGGTTTCAGACACATCAGGTAAATCCATCCAGTACGTTGGTTCAGGTTGCCGCGCTGGCCTTTCCAGCCTTAACTGTCGAAATTGAAGCCACAGTGGTACGTTAACATTCATCCTCTTTTTAATTGACAACGCTACGTGGTAAAGCCGAGACGCTATGGTTCATCAAGTAACGTATGTAGGTTCTCGTTAAAAACCATTACGTGATTTGACCATTGATAAGCGACTGGACATAGCCACTGATTACCGACCCAGTGTCAATAAAACGAGTGTCATCCCAATAAACAACAACTCATATAACTCTCATGAAATCAATAAAATACCTCTTTCTAGTAATCAGCCTGATTAGCCTGGCTGCCTGTTCAAAACCAGCTGGTGACTCCATTGCACCGGACCCAGGTTCTCCCGGTTCAGCTCAGGCGGGCTACGTATCCGGCAAAGTGCTTGATGCACAAGGCAAACCCATTAAAGGGGCCGAGATTACGCTCAATAACACGGGTGGTGTGGTGAATAATATCATTGGCTATTCCGACGCGAATGGAAATTATAAGATAAAGCTCAGCACGGGCGGAGGACCTTTGATTGGCTCTTACTACGTTCGGGGCCACGTCACCATTAGCTACCTGAATTACCCGTTTCGTCTGGCACTGTTTGTGGAAGATGATAGCGCCTTTTCACCCGAAGAAGGGGCGGTCAAAAATCTGCGGCTGAGAGTTGCTGGCCCACGGTCAAATTTCGGAGACAGTGGGTACTATGGCGGCACGATTGAAGTAGATAATCATACCAGTAACTCGCGCTTTCCCAACATTGAAGTAACGATGGAGCCAGTTGGTCCGCTGGTGGACGGCAGCGTGGGGGAAACTCAAATAGCCCGGCCGGACTGGCTGTATTCCTACAACGTTCCTGTTGGCCAGTACAAAATCACCGCGCGGGATGTGTCGACCAACAAAGCACTGGCGGTTAAGAATTACTTCTACGACAAAGGGTATCAGGCCTCAACAATGGGCGTCTTCGAACCCATCCTCACCGGTTCAGATCGGTATCAATTAGTCATTCAGGTATCGGACCTATAAGGCATTGGCGGCCAACTCCAATCGCAGGAAGTTGGCCGCCAATAAGCTTAGCTTCGTCCGGAACGTAGCATTATTTAAAATAGCGGTCTGCATACCGTAGGAAAGTTGGCCAGTTGGGCCCTGTTGTGTGCCCACCGCTGTGCTGGCGGAAAGCAATGTCGCCATCAACCAGGGCGGTTTCGATGGGAGGAAACACCAGGGTTCCTAGGTCTTTCTTTCCCAGCAGTTTGTAGACGGGTCCGGCATACGCACCACCTAAAAACATGCCTTTGGCATCGACCCAGTTGCCCTCCACTGTAGGCGAGCCTGAGCTGATAAAGACCGGCCGTGGTGCACAAAGGGCTACCAACTCATGCGCATCGACGGGTAAATCATTCGGGGTCAATGGGCCAGCGTATTTTATAAAATTACCCGCCATCCAATGGTATTCAGCCGAAGATGCTACGTTCTCGACTTGCTCTCCGAATTTACGGCGGTGAATCTTAACCCCACCTTCGCCCGATGAACCCACGAAAGCGATGGCGAAACGGGGTTCATACGCCATCGTGACGATGGTCGCTTTACCGTAACGGGATAATCCTTCGATACCTACTTTTTTGGCATTTACCGCTTTGTCGGTCTCAAGATAATCCATCGCCCTACTGGCCCCCCAGGCCCAGGCTCGCAAAGCGCCCCAATCATCGGGTTTGCGCGGTTGCCCTTTGTTGACCAGCCCAATGATGCCTTTTGTCAAGCCTGCGCCATTATCCGCCTGATAACTGGTCGGATACAGAATCGCATAGCCCCAGCCTTTGGCCAGTAGTTGCTGTTGCCAGGTGGGTTCAGGCCTGGCTGCTTGTGCAGCTGTACCCGACGTAGCGGTTGTTGAGGCTGGCATCCGGAAGCCGGGCGGGAACCGGAAGCCATAACTCATCATAACGGGTACGGCACTGGTCGCATTGGCGGGTGTCGAGAGTGTCAGCTCGATAGCCACGTCGATTGACGGATAGGCCGAATTGTCGACATGACCGACCAGATTTTTGGTGATAACCGGAAAATCGCCGTTCATTTCTTTCGTTTCGCTGACCACTTTCCAAGTAACGTTCGGTACATTCTTTGGAACGCGTCCATACATTTCCTGATCGAAATCTTCGACAATTTCAGGACGTCGTTCTTTCCACCACTGGCTGGCCGTGGTTACTTTCCTGCCGTTTTTCAGCGTTAACGGGTCAGGCAAGCTAGTATAGGGGGTTGCCTGCGCTTCATCGACATTGGCCGCATTAGGCGCACTCGGATTTCCCGACGGACCGGGACGTAGCGAGGTAATATGCAATTGCTCCAGCATCCGGGCATGGTCGTCTGCCGATTGCTTTTGAATAACGGCCTGAGCCGCCATAAACGCCTTTCTCGTCGAATCCTGATCCTGAGCAACAGCCGTCAGACTCGTTATAGCGTACATAATCAGGAGATAACCGGTTATTTTCATATGGCAAACAGTTGAAAGGGGTTGGCATTTATGTCGCTGGTACCACTAACTCGTTGGAGACCCGGTAGAAACAAAGGTAGCCAATGACGAACATTCGTTCCAGCAGCGACGCATTAGCTCTAAAATGCATTGCTGACCCTAATCTAATTAGTAGTAGATTTATTGCTAAAGTTCGCCCGCACTAAGGGGGAGTCTGACGCGGCTTAGTCGCCACCTTCCGTTTATCCTTATTTTTCTAATCCTGCCAGCTTATAGCCAGCCACCTCATCGGCAAAAACAAGGCGCAACCTCACCGTTAATCGTAGCAAAAACCGTTCTCTATTCCTGTCGTATTGAGTTGAGCGGGTTCGTCAACGCGGCTCGTAGCGTTTCATAGCTGACAACAACGGCTGTCAGCAGGAAAACCAGTAAGATGCCGACCAGGAAAACGAATGCGTCGATAGGTACCCGATACGTGAAATCTTCGAGCCACCGGTGCATCGTAAACCAGCCCAGCGGCAGGGCTATCATACAAGCCACGGCCAGCAACTTGAGAAAGGGTGTAAACAGCAGTTGGAGAATCTGGGGCACGGAAGCCCCCATCACTTTGCGGATACCGATCTCTTTGGTACGTCGTTCAGCCAGATACGACGACAGACCGAATAACCCCAGGCAGGCAATCAGAATGGACAGGAGCGAAAACGCGTTGAACAGACCCGACATCCGGTTTTCGCCTTCATACATCCGTCCAAACTCCTCGCTCATAAACCAATGGTCGAAGCCAACACCGGGCAGGACCTGCTTCCACTTTTTCTCGATCTCTGCTATCTTTTCCTGAAACGTACCCATCGGTAGTTTTACATACATAATCCGGTCTTCGGGATCAGGACGGGCGCTGATGGCCAGGGGTGAAATTGTGTGATGGATCGACCGAAAGGGAAAATCGCGGACAATGCCAATTACGGTTCCTTCCTTCTTCTGATTCGGTTGCTCATAAGGCCGCTTGATCGTCAGGCGCATACCCAGCACCTTTTCCAATGGCAACCCCAACGATTTAATTGCACTTTCGTTGAGTAAATAGGCACTGGAATCGGCGGGGTTGTTCCGCATGAATTTGCGACCGGCGAGCAATTCCAGATTAAACGCCTGCGGCAGGTCGAAGTCACCGCGCATACCAGCCCATGAGTACGACTGATTACCCAATTGCGGGAACGTAACGTCGTGATCCAGCGAACCAAAATAATCCTGATTGGGTAAGTGGTTCGCCATCGTGACGACCTCTATCTCAGGATCTTCCAGTATACGCTGTTTCAGGGATCGGTATTTATCCAGCGAAGCCATGCCCGACCATCGAATTGAAAGTAACTGATCGCCACTTCGGCTTAAGGTTGAGTCATGAATAAAATTCATCTGCTTCATCATGATGCCGGTCGAGACAATCAGCAGAATCGTGATCGTGTATTGCAGGACAACCAGCCCTTTCCGAAGCCAGTCGGAACTACGGCTGGTAAATCGGTTATTTTTCAGCACACTAATGGGCAGCAGACCCGATAAATACAGCGCGGGGTAACTGCCCGAAAGCAGCCCAACCAGCAACGTAGTGCCTAACGTAACGCCGATCAGTTTTCCCTGCACCAGATGAGCCAACGTAAAATGCTTGCCCGCCACGACGTTAAACAACGGCAATAGTCCGACGACTAATACCAGCGCAACCCCCAGCGCCAGGAACGTAGTAATCAGCGATTCGCCCAGAAACTGGGCTACCAACTGAAGCCTATTACTCCCCAGCACCTTGCGTAGGCCTATTTCCTTCGCTCGCCGAACGGCGCGGGCCGTTGCTAGGTTCATGTAATTAATACTGGCAATGATTATCACGAGCAGCGCGGTCGACGCAAAAATGTAGAGGTACTTTTTATCGCCAATCCGGCTGTTATTATAACTGGATCGGAGCGCCTGATTGAAATGAACACCGCTTAATGGCATAATAACGGGCTCGATCTGGCGCGTAGGATCTTTGGGAAGATTGGCCTGTACGACCTGATTAAACAATCGACTTATTTTCCCGACGTCGGCCTTTGGCGTTGTGTGCAGATACGTCAGAAACCAACCATTCCCGGCTCCCCAATTCTCCAGCCAGTTTGTATTATTGGCCGTCATCATCGAACGTAGCATGCCGGTGCTGATCAGGTAATCGGGCTGAATGTGCGAATTCGCCGGATAATCGTCCAGTACGCCCGTTACTGTCAGCGGAACGTACTTGTTGTCAGTTGCATAGATGTGACTAATTTCCAGCGTTTTACCAACGGGATTCTGCTCCCCGAAAAACTGTCGGGCAATGGTTGCGCTCAGTACAATTCCATTGGGCTTTTCGAACACCGTTTTAGGATCACCATGCAACAAGGGAAAATAAAAGACCGTATTAAAGTCAGGATTGACCCAAAACGCATTCTCCGATAGTAGAATTTTATCCATTTTTCGATCCCAGAACGAAGCCGGATAGCCCATCGAGATCAATTGCGTTCCGCCAATAATCTCCGAAAAACGGCGTTGAAGTGCTTTCTGCCACGCACCCGCTGCGTAAGCTGACGTTCCTTCTTCGCCATTTATCTTCCGATGCGTCCCCAGTATATAGAGGTTGTCGGAATCGGGGTGAAAGCGATCAAAATCCTGTTCATCGATAATAAACAGATAGATAAGCATTACGCTGGCCAGCCCAATGGCTAAACCCGTAATATTGAGCAGGGTAAACCCTTTCTGACGCCGGAAATTTCGCAGGGCGATGGTGAGGTAGTTTCGTAGCATGACACGGATTTATTGGCGGAAAGAAGTAAACCTAAACCCATCACGTACTACCTTGCAATTCATTTGCCGATCAAGTTTTTTCAAGTTATACCACACTGATTTACAATGATTTCCAATTCGACCGATTTGCTCAGGTGCAAAAAGTTGATTGAACAAAAACTCGACTGGGGATTGAGCGAATCCTGGACAAGTGTCGATTTCGATAATCTCCAGCAACGTATTCAGGAAGAGACAGGGGTTTCACTGAGTGCCAGTACGTTACGCCGGATTTGGGGCCGGGTCGACTACCAGCATTTGCCTAGTACTACGACGTTGAACACATTGGCGCAATTTGCGGGCTACCCCGATTGGCGTACCTTCAGCAAGCCACAGGTACGTAGTGATTTGCCACCTGATGTTGTTGAGCGTTTACCTGCAAAACCGGCTAAATTGCCCATTAACTGGCTGAAAATTAGCGGGATAGCAGGCATTGTTATCGCCATTGTCGTGATCGGCATTGTTGCATTTGACCAGAAGCAGCCTCAACTAAACGTAAACCAGTATAGCTTTAGCAGTAAACCGCTGACCCGCGGCATTCCGAACTCGGTCATTTTTACCTATAATGCCGCAGCCTCCCCTACCGACTCGGTTTACATTCAACAATCGTGGGACCCGCGCTTACGAACCCTGGTGGATAAAAATGGGCAAACGTATACGTCTATTTATTATGAACCCGGCTATTATCGGGCTAAACTGATCATCGGCAAGCAGGTTGTTCAGGAGCACTCCCTGCTGATACCGACCAATGGCTGGCTTGGCACGATTGACACGAAACCGATACCCGTTTACCTCAAGCCATCTGAGTTCATCGGGCAGGGCAGGATGAGATTACCCGTTGCCAGCATTCAGCAGAAAAATGTGCCGTTACAACCCCAGGTCCCCCTGATCAAGTATGTCAATATCGGCAATTTCGATCCCGTTCCGCTAACGGATTTCTCGTTTAGTAGTGCCGTAAAAAACGACTATAGCGAGGGCGCAGCTGCCTGCCAGCAAACCTGGATCGAACTGATAACTGACGATATGCCGATTACGATACCGCTCTCCACGAAGGGCTGTGTATCGGAGTTGATGCTACTCGACGGGACTCATATGATTTCCGGGAAAAAGGCTGATTTATCCCGGTTTGGCGTTGATTTCTCCAACTGGATAAATGTATTCTGTAAGAGTGATGGGCATAAACTCGTTTACTACATCAATGGTGAAGTAGCCTACGAAGCGCCCCTCCCTAAAAATAAGGTATCTATTGTAGGAATTGCCTTCGGCTTTAAGGGGACAGGTGCCGTGAAAGCTATTAAACTACAAAGAAATGATACACTGGTCTTTCGAGCTTTTTAATTCATCCCTCATACACCCATCCTACCGCCCAATGACCAGCCTTGTTTGAGCCGGTGAACTCTC
The DNA here is from genome assembly GCF_054777855.1 of Spirosoma jeollabukense. Lineage (NCBI taxonomy): Bacteria > Pseudomonadati > Bacteroidota > Cytophagia > Cytophagales > Cytophagaceae > Spirosoma > Spirosoma jeollabukense. The sequence goes on along the minus strand of NZ_BAAHAD010000002.1, from coordinate 793,166 downwards.
CGCATCCAGGAGCTGAACGGTAAGGGAACCGTCCTTGCGCAAGGTTCTGTCAATGGCCATCGTAATGGAATGAACACCCTGCGAAAAATCGGCCACTACGCCATGATCGGTGAGTTTGAGTGGCTTTGTGCCTGCCCAGGCGCTTAAACCAGCCGTTGAGTTTATGGACAGATTTACATTTCCTTTGCTAACCACTTCGATGTCGAACCGAACGAAGCTATATCGCTTGCCTGCATTTGCGTCAATAACCAGCAGTTCGTCCAGCGGCAAATCACCGGATACTTTGCTGTACGCAGGTTGCCAGGACACCTTTGCGTTATCCTTTACAAGGTAGCCTGGCCCGTCAGTTCCAATTTTATGAGTCAATTCCTTGCTGCCCGAACCGACAGTCCAGCGACGTACAAACCGGGCTGTAGGCACGCGAAACTGCCCTGATTCGCCCAGCTTCGACAGGAAACCAATCAGGTTGACAAATTCCTCTTTGTCTAAGCTGGCAGTCAATCCCGGAGGCATCAGCGAACCGGGCACTTTTTCAATAACCCTGATCTGGCTTTTAGGCAGGGAAACCTCTACCCCACCGACGTCACGTAGTACAATGTCGGATGTGCCGTTACTGACCAGATAACCCATTACTTCACTCCCGTCTTTTTTCGCAACACGCTGAAGTTCAAACCCTTCTTTAATGGATAGATTGGGGTAGAGAACGGACCGGATGATGGTTTCGGCGGGTGAACTCGTTCCGAGGCTACTCAAATCGGGGCCGATACGTCCTCCGGCTCCGCCAATGGCGTGGCATGTAAGACAGGTAAGGCTGCTTCTGCGAAATATACGTTCTCCTTTGACCGGATCGGCGGTTTCTTTGACGGTTTTAGCCAGGCTGCTGATTTCCTGATTTGTTAGTTCCTGAGGCATCTTTTCCGGGAGCAAAACGCCACCGGAGGCCTCCAGTGCCTGCGTCAGCCGCTTGACATCCTCCCCGTTACGTCGATTGTACGGCACGTTGCGCTGCACGATCTGTCGACCTTCCTTGGCCCTGTTTTCCGGTATCTTTCTGGTGGTCAGTTCATCGGCAAGCGCCTGTGTTCCCTGCTTATTGGCTAAAAACGCCTGGAACAGTTCCGATACGTTGATTTGTGCCGGTAACGTGCGCAGGAGATCACCCCCTAGTTTGGCGGCTTCAGACACGTTCACGGCAACCAACTGAGAAGCCGCGGCCAATCGCAGATCAGCCGGATTTTTGGCAGCCGTCATGTCAATCAGAGCCTTTTGAGCCTGGTCCGTATTCAGCGTGGCCAGTGCACCCAGGGCGGCTTTCCGCTTACTCTTGTCCTCTTTTTGGGCCAGCCCGACCAGGGTTCCGTTCTGTTCGTTCAGTCCCCATAAACCAAACAGACGGATAGCGTTTGTGGCGGTAGCCTCGTCTTCGTCGTTACTAAAACGGGTAACTCGGTTCAGATCACCGCCCGGTTTCACCCCTCGCCGGGCGGCTTCTTCCAGCGCACTCAACTGACTGGCCAACCGCTTTGCTGGATTGGTAGTCTCCTGAATGGTTTTATCAAAAATGATTGTCAAATCGGCGGCACTTCCGAACTTAGCTATCGAACCCAGTACGTCTTTCTGGTACTCTTCGGGCACCTGATCCTGTTGATATAACTGAGCCAGCCGGGAAACCGCCGTCGGATTACTCACCGACTTAAGCGCAAACACCGTTTTATTCGCATTGCCCAGAAAGTTGGGTTCGGTCTTCAGGCGCGCCATCCAGAAGGGTTCCAGCTCACGGACGGTCTGCCACAGGGCATAATCCAGAAACTCGTCCATCGGATTGTCCAATACAGTCAGCGCCGTACGGGCAGCCTCAGCCGTTTTTACCTTCCGCAGCGCAATCACTGCTTCCAGGCGCACCTGAGGATGCTTGTCGGCCACCGCTTTTGTCAGCAGACTTGATACGTTAGTTAGCTTAGGATACCACAACTCCAGCGCCCGCAACGCAGCAGCCCGTGCCTGGTGATTCTCGGCGTTCAGCAGTTGCAGGAGAAGGGGTTCGTTCACCACCTCCAGCGTTTGATAGACCCAGAGGGCTTCCAGAAGATGGTGTTCGTAGTCGGCCTCTTTTTTATCCAGATTCTGCACCCATTTCTGAAGTGCCGGGATCACCTCGTTGGCGCCACGGGCTTTCAGCATCTGTTTAGCCTGCGTACGGGTCCAGGTCTCGGGCATTTTCAGGGCGTCAAGGAGTTCGCTGACACTGGCTTTACTTAACGGAGGCTTTTTAACCAACGGGCGATTTTTGGCAACAATCCGCCAGATACGACCATGTTCGTGATCCCGGCGTGGATCATGAAAATCGACTTCCCCATGCTGAATAATGGGATTGTACCAATCGGCGACATAAATAGCGCCATCGGGCCCAACAGAAATATCGACGGGACGAAACGCGACATGATCCGTCCACAACAAGTCTTCAGCCTGCTTGGAGGCATAGCCGCTCCCCTGTTCTTCCAGCTTGAACCGATTGATCCGATTGGCCCGAAAGTCGTTGGTAATGACGCTCCCCTGCCAGGATTCCGGCAGGTGTCGACCCGACACTACGTCCAGCCCGCTGTGTTTTGGCTGTCCCGGATTCAACCCCCGGAGGATGCGGGCGGCACCGGGCGAGGTGAGAAAAGTGGCTCCTGGAAACGCATAATTGATGCCTTCGAAACCGGCACCGTCTGTCAGGAACGATTGTCCCCAGCGATCAAATTGTAGGCCCCAGGGATTGACCAACCCTTTGGCGTAAATATTCAGTTCGAGTTTTTTAGGATTTAACTGCCAGACGCCACCCCCTTCCAGGCGTTTGATACCGGCGGGCGTTTCAACGTGACTGTAGGTGTAGATGGACTGGTTGAAGTAAAGCAGCCCTTCGGGTCCCCACCGAAACGTATGAATGAGGTGATGGGTATCGGCGGTGCCAAACCCGTTTAAAATCCGACGTTTTTTATCGGCCTTGCCATCGCCATCCGTGTCGGCGAAATGCAGGATTTCGGTGGAATTTGCTACGTATACCCCGCCATCACCCGGCAGGATGCCGGTGGGCGTTATCAGACCTTCGGCAAAAATGGTCGATTTATCAGCCTTGCCATCGCCATCGGTATCTTCCAGCACAAAAATCTTGTCGTTTGCCTGCTCGCCCGTCTTCAGGTGCGGGTAGGCCGTACTGCTCACCACCCACAGCCGACCGTCGGCATCCCAGTTCATCTGGATGGGCTTGGCCACCAGCGGTTCAGCCGCAAACAGAGTAACCTCAAATCCATCGGCGACTTTAAAGGACGCCAGTTCACGCTGCACGTCCGGATCAGGATCATCTTTTGCGTTATCCTGATTGACGGAAGATGTGATCAGCAGGATGACCGGAAGGATGATCAGTTTGCGTAGGAACTTCAGCGGCCAGCTAGTTTTCATGACGTTCATTCTACTTGAGAAGGGTAAGTTGATAGACTCTTGCCACGGGCGCTCGGTTTACGGCAATCTGCCCTTCCAGCCATTTGATAAGGATACTTTGTTCTTCAAGCCCTTTCACATGCCGGCCTTGCTCATGGGCACGCATGCCCAGAATATAAGTTGTATTCATTGGTCGATATTGAAAGAAAAACAACTCATTCTTTTTCAAAATCATCTGGCGCAATTCGTGGACCTGCTCAAACGAAGGCCCTTGCCTGATTTCAACGCCTTCTGCCCATTGGTTGGCCGATGCCGTTGCCACCTCCATATTGTCGGCCGTGAGCCGGTAAAATCCTTTTTTCAAACCGCTTATTTTAACGATCTGACCAGGAATTGTCCGTCCGGAATCGGCTATCGGCAGCGGAAGTGGGAGATAGCGTTCGTTAATCGTGAATTTCAGACTGGCCGAATTCGCTCTGGAATCCAGCAGTTTAGCCGGGGCTGTTGCCTCCACGGCGGCTTTGGAAACCGTTATCGCAATCGGCTCAGCTCGTGGCGGCAACCCCAGCCCTTTTTCCAGGATAGTGGCCAGGTAATAATAGCCCGTTTCATTCAGGTGGATACCGTTTTCCGTGAGTGCGCCCTTCCGGCTGATTTCCTGGATCGGTTTGAAGACATCAATAAACCGCTTGCTACGTTCCGAAGCTGTTTTCGCTATCGTGGCCGCATACCGTTCCAGCATGGCGTTCCGTTTTGTCAGGCTTTCAACCGAGTCGGCGGACAGGATCGGAATGGGTGACAACAGGATGGCTTTTGCCCCGAGCTGGTCAATTTTGTCGAGCAGTTTCGTTAATCCTTCTTTAAAAGCGGGAAGACCGGCCTCCCCATCCTGCGCTTCAATGCCCCCATACGCGAGAAAAACAACGGTTGGTTGGGCCTTTGTGAGGTGTTCCATCAGCAACTCGTAGGCGGTGGGTGGGTTTGTAATCGAGCCTCGGGCTACGCCAAAAACATTATCGCCGGTCCAGCCCAGGTTGCGATACGTAACATCCCGATTCGGCCATCGGGTTGTCAGGGCTAACTCCAGATAACCGTACTGAAAATCATTTTCGAACAGCGAATTTCCCAGAAAAACCACCCGATCTCCATTCTTAAGTTCAAAGGAAGAAGTGGGCGATTCCGCAGCAGATTGGGGGGTATTCTGCGCAACGGCCAATCCGTAATAAAGACAAATAAATGCGAATAAGCTATAACTGAGGAGAACTACTACGGTACGCTGTCTCATGCTGGTACTTTTTCCTGAATCAGAACTCACCATCTGAAGGGTATACCAGGGAAAGTTTCAAAAAAACCTGATTTACTCAATCCCCTTCAGTCATAGCGAACATAGCCGTCCATTTGTTTTCAGATCATACCTAAAACCGGTTTAACAGAAAGCCAAAAGCTATTAGACCTAAGTATATTTTCCCCTTAGATAACTTAAAGTATTGATTTAATTATAATTCAACCAGCATTGACCATGCGGTTTTGCACAGCCTACAAATCGCTGACTGCCAGCGCTCTTCAGTTACTATGGTCCCTGATCCTGGGAATAATGGCCGGTTGTTCAAACGGATATGGGCAGGATCGACAGTATCTTTTTGAACACCTGACGCCCGACAATGGCCTGTCGCAAAGCACGGTATTCGCGACGACCAAAGACAAAGCCGGCTTCGTCTGGATCGCTACGCGCGAAGGCCTCAACCGCTATGACGCGCATCGAATTAAAATCTATAAACATCGTCCCGACGAAGCAGGCAGTTTACCGAGCAATGTTGTCTACGCCTTGCTGACGGATCGTAAAGGGAAACTCTGGGTAGGCACCAATGTCGGTCTGGCTGCCTATCAGCCTGAGAAAGACACGTTTGAACCAATCCGGGGCTTAATATCTCGTTCAGGAGTCTCCATACCCACCTCGAACATCACCTGCCTGCTGGAGGACCGGGACGGGAAGATCTGGGTTGGTACGCGCGAAGGGTTAAACGTACTGAATCCAGCCGAGCCTACGCAGATCCATCGGTTCAGTCACCTGGAAGGGGATGCTACTACGTTGCCGCACAGTGAGATACGAGCCTTGTTTGTCGACGCGGACAATACTATCTGGGTCGGCACGTCGCGGGGTTTTGCGCGCGTTGAGCAGCAGAAAAATAATCAGTATCGGTTTGTAACGTATTATCCCGAAACGGCCGATTCACTTTACCAGAATACGGGCAACTGGGTCAATACAATTGCCGAAGACAAAAGCGGGCGACTCTGGATCGGCACCGAGAAAAGTGGTTTGCTGTGTTTCGACAAAAAGCAGGGCCGGTTTCACGCATGGGCTACGCATTACGCGCCAGAACTGGCCAACGAGAGCATCCGGACCATTGCGACCCGTAAAAATGGTGTCTTATGGGTGGGTACTATCAATGGCCTGAACATTATTGACCCGGCGACGAATTCGGTGAAGCTATTAAAGAACAATCCGGCGCAGGCTGGCTCACTCAGCGATAATTCCATCAAGTCAATATACATCGACGCTCTTGGCTCCTACTGGATTGGTACGTTCTATGGCGGTGTTAATACGTATAGCCCGCTCGCCAAACCATTTGGGCATTTGCGGTTGGAAGGCGCTGATCCGCTGCCGTTCAAGATTGCCAGCGCGCTGGTCATGGACAAGGCCAAACGGCTTTGGATTGGCACGGAAGACAATGGCGTATTCCTGACCGACGCCAATCACCGGATTATCCGACATTACTATCAGGACGTCCTAAGCCCGAATTCGCTGAGTAGCAACAAAGTAAAATGCCTGTTGCCAGAAGGTGATCAGGGGTTATGGATTGGGACGCTCAAAGGGCTGAACTACCTCGATTTTCAAAAAAACACGATCACCCATTATCTGCATAAGCCGGGCGACCCTACGTCGTTGCCCGACGACCGGCTCTATGACCTTAAAAAAGACAGTCATGGCCAACTTTGGCTAGCCAGTTACTGGGGAGGATTATGTCGCTTTGACCGGAAATCCCGCACCTTTGAACGACTTATTGATCAGCCGCAAAACAAGACGTCCGTTAATTCAAGCAGCACCTGCCTTTTTGAAGATTCGCAGAAACGTTTCTGGGTGGGGAGTCAATTCGGGCTCCATTGCAAGTTGCCCCAATCAACCGGATTTCGACAGTATATGCACCAGCCCACCGATTCATCTTCGCTCAGTGGTGATTATATTCTCTGTATCTACGAAGATCGTTGTCATCGGATCTGGATTGGCACCCGCGATAATGGGCTGAACCAGTTTATGCCAGACTCCCGAACGTTTCAGCGATTTACGGCAGCCAATGGTTTACCAGGCAACACTGTATTTAGCATTCAGGAAGATGAACAGGGGTTTTTGTGGCTCAGCACCGATAACGGCCTATCGCGGTTCGATCCAAAAGCACGAACCTGCACTAATTACAACCGCTCCGATGGGCTGGTCTGTAAGGAGTTTCTGGCGAACTCCTCCCTGCGCGACGACCAGGGCAATCTCTACTTTGGCGGCTACAATGGCATTGTCGTTTTCAAGCCCGCCAGTATTCAGACCAACACCACGATTCCTTCTCTGGCGTTTACCGAATTGCGGTTGTTCAATCGACCCGTACCAATTGATTCTTCCTCACTGTTATCCCAAAACATCAGCCTCACCAAACGCATTACGTTCGATCATACCCAGAACGTGTTTTCGATCGAATTTGCCGCTCTGAACTTTATCAATCCCGGCAAAAACCGATATGCCTACAAGCTGGCCAATTTTGACGATCACTGGAATTATGTAAATGAGCCTGTTGCTACGTATATGAACCTGAGTGCGGGCGAGTACACATTGCTGGTGAAAGGAGCCAACAATAGTGGGGTCTGGAATCCTGACGTGCTGTCTCTCGCCATTACGGTATTGCCCCCGCCCTGGCGTTCCTGGTGGGCTTACGCCCTATATTTCATAGCATTAGGCACCTTACTTTACATCTGGATGCGCTTCAAGCAGTCGCAGCTTAAACTTGCCCACGAGCTTGAGCTGGAACACCTCGATAAAGTCAGGCAGCAGGAGCTGAACGAAGCGAAACTGAGTTTCTTCGCCGATGTGGCCCACGACATCAGAACCCCGTTAACATTGATTGTCAGTCCCGTAGAGACGTTGATTGATCGATATACGGGTGATACGTTCCTTCAACGCCAGTTAGCCCTCGTTTCGGCCAACACGAATCGGCTGCTGCAGTTGATGAATCAGTTGCTTGATTTTCACAGGCAGGAAACTGGTCAGGTACATATTCACCTGACAGCAGGCGACTTTGTGGAATTTGTCGAAGAAATCACCAATTCGTTTCGCGATTACGCCCTCTCGCGACAGATTGCTCTTGGGTTCGAAGCCAGCCAACGGCCTCTCCCGTTTTCCTTCGACCGCGAGGAATTGGCCAAAGTGCTGACGAATCTGCTGGCTAATGCGGTTAAGTTCACCCCGTCTGGTGGACAAATCAAGGTTCGTGTCGATGAACCGGAAGGAGAGTCGGGAGCGATCGCACTAACCGTTGAAGACAATGGTATCGGCATTTCGGCCACCGAGTTACCCCAAATTTTCACCCGTTTTTATCAGGCTGAAGGCTCGGACCGGAAGCAGACGGGGTTTGGTTTGGGATTAGCCCTGGCCAAAGGCATTGTTGAGCGACATGGGGGCACGATTACCGTCGACAGTCGGGAAGTTACGACGAGCCAGGATGGATTTACGCGTTTTACCATTTCGTTGCCCGTTACCCTCCGGTCCGGGTCGGCTCTTCCGCAGCAGCCGGCCGGTAACGTACCAGTAACATCATTTATCGATGAGGTATCCGTTCCTGACCATTCTGAGACCGATCCGCCGGGATCGGAGAAACGACACGTATTGCTTCTGGTGGAAGACAACGAGGCTATCCGGCTGCATATCAGGAGCCTCTTTTCGGATACCCACACCGTGTTAGAAGCGGCCAATGGGCTACTGGGCTGGGACATTGCCTGCGAACAGTTGCCCGATCTGATCGTGAGCGATGTGGCCATGCCGGGAATAGATGGGCTGGCGTTGACCCACCGCCTGAAAAACGACGAGCGTACCCGCCATATTCCGGTTATTTTGCTGACAGCCAAAGGCGCGTTGAGCCATCAGGTTTCAGGGCTCAGCAGCGGGGCCGATGATTACATTTCCAAGCCATTTCATCCGTCGGTGTTGCGGTTGAAAGTTCAGAACCTTTTGGTATTGCGTGAACGTATCCGCGAAAAATACCGTCGAATCGTTACGTTGGCCCCAACCGAGCAGGCCCTCGACGATCCCGACAGTGTGTTTCTTCAGCGTTTGATGGCAACTCTGGAGCCCAGGCTAGCCGATCCCGATTTCAATGTGTCGACACTGACCGACGAAATTGGGATGAGTCGCCCGGTGCTGTTCCGGAAGGTGAAAATGCTGACGGGCTTATCAGTGGTTGAGTTGATTCGTTCCTTACGAATGAAAAAAGCGCAAAGCCTTCTGAGCCAAAAAGGGATGACCGTAGCCGAAGTGGCGTTCAGCGTTGGCTTCAATGATCCCAAATACTTCAGCAAGCAGTTCCGGAGTGAGTTCGGCAAATCCCCTTCCGAGTACACCGATTCGCTAGTGTAGTCAGGCATCGTTTTTTTGTCCCGTCAGGGGCTCAACAGCGTAGCGTCGGTAGAAATAAGAGTTCGCTATGAAGGCGTGCCGTAGTACGCAACCAATTGCCAGTCGCGTACATACGGCACGCCTTCAGGTGGGGAGCCCATCTCGGCTACCGACGCTATGCTGTTGAGCCCCTAGCGGGGCGAAGAAACTGCTCCGGCATGTAAAAACCGGTCCCAAGCACTTCAATAACCTTTTCTGAACGATTTCTCCCCCTTTTTGAACGGAATCTCCCCCATCGGCCGAGGAGGTGACGGCTACATTTGCCTATAAACCTGCCAAGAAAAAAGAGACTTAAATCGTGTTTTCAATAAGGTCAGGTTTGACGATAAATAATTCCTTAACCAAGGTCGTATGAACCAATATCTAAAAAATTTCAACGGGTACCGCATTCTGCCAATTGCCTGGCTACTGGTAATTATAGGCAGTACCGCCTGGGCGCAGATCACCATTACGGGTAAAGTTACCGACGTCAAAGGCGAGTCGTTGCCGGGCGTGAACGTATTGGTAGAAGGCAGCAATACCGGAACGACAACCACTGCCGAAGGCGACTACCGAACAACTGTTCAGTCGGGGAAAGCCGTCCTCGTCTTTACGTTTGTTGGCTACGTTACGCAACGGGTAACGGTCGGTAATCAGCAAACAATTAACGTGACCCTGGCTGCTGATCAGAAAACACTGGACGAAGTGGTAGTGGTGGGGTATGGCACCCAGAAGAAGAAAGACCTGACCGGGTCAATCGCGTCAGTACCCATAAAAGACCTTGATAAAATGCCCATCACGCGGGTCGATCAGATGATTCAGGGCCGGGTGAGCGGGGTACAGGTGACCCAGACCAATGCAGCGCCCGGGGGTAATGTCAGCATTCGGATTCGGGGCACCAACTCCATCAATTCGGGCAATGAGCCGCTGTTTGTTATTGATGGGTTTCCGGGCGCTGGCGATCTGAATACGATCAACCCCGGCGACATTGAATCCATCGAAGTCCTCAAAGATGCCTCATCAACCGCCATTTATGGCTCGCGGGGGGCCAATGGAGTTGTGTTGATCACGACAAAAAAGGGGAAAGCCGGCAAGATGGCTATCAACTTTGACCTCTATACAGGGATTCAGCAGGCAACGAAGACATACGACATGATGAATGCCCGCGAATTCGCTACGTATCTGGATTCGGTTACGGTTCAGAATAACCGGCTGAATGGCACCAAAAATCCGCTGAATTACACGAGTGCGCAAATTGCAAACCTAGGCGAAGGCACCAACTGGCAGGATCAGATTTTGCGCCATGCGCGGATCTCCAGCTATCAGCTTTCCATTAACGGGGGCACTGCCGACACAAAATACAATTTCAGTGCGGGGTATTTTAACCAGCAGGGGATCGTCATCAACTCCGGGTTTGAACGAGGAACGCTCCGGTTCAATTTTGACAAGACCATCAGCCCGCGCCTGAAAATGGGGTATACCTCGCAACTTGCCTATTCGAGCCAGAATAATGCCCTGGTCAATACGGCAGGCGGTTCGGCGGGTGGAACCGTTTATGATGCGTTACGCTTCAACCCAGCCCTGCCTGTTCGGGATAGCACGGGAACCTACACGTACCGAAATGATGACCCAAGTCACGTTGTTGACGTAGCGGGGAATCCGGTTGCCTATGCACAGAATGTAACGGATCGCCAGACGGTATTGCGCACGTTGCTGACCGGCTTCGGTGAGTATGAAGTGATTGACGGCCTGAAACTACGCATCAGCGCCGGGACGGATATCAACTACACCAACCGGGATTTTTTCTCGCCCTCCTATCTCTACATTTCCACGCAGAACACCTCATCGGGCAACGCCGTGAAAAGCGCCAATACCTATATCAGTTGGGTGAATGAAAATACGCTGACGTACGACAAACAAATCAACTCGAATAATTTCCTGAATGCGGTGGTGGGTGCGTCTGTTCAGTCGTTCAAACAAAGTACGTTCAATGCAGCAGCCAATAGTTTTTTTACCAACCAGCTCGGGACGGATAATTTAGGTATCGCCGGAACAACGCTGCCCAACAGTACGAATACCGTCCGCAATACACTGGCTTCCTTTTTCGGACGTGTCAATTATCAATTCATGAATAAGTATTTGTTTACTGCGACCATGCGCGCGGACGGCTCGTCCCGCTTTGGCGAAGGCAACAAGTGGGGCTATTTCCCGTCGGGTGCGTTTGCCTGGCGACTGATCAATGAAGATTTTGTTCAGAAACTCAAAACGTTCAGCGATCTCAAATTACGAATCGGCTATGGCGTGACGGGAAACCAGGAGATTGGTTCCTATCAATCACTGGCTCAGTACACAGCGAATGGGTACACGCTGAATGGCGTACGTGTGGTGGGTATTTCGCCGAATAACATTCCGAATCCAAAGTTAAGCTGGGAGTCAACAGCGTCGTCGGACATTGGTCTGGACATCGGCTTTTTCAACGACCGGTTGACCATCACAACCGATGTCTATTACAAGAGGACAAAAAACCTCTTGTTCAATAAATACATTCCCACCGAATCGGGCTTTTCAACAGCGCTGATTAACGCCGGAAGTCTGGAAAACAAGGGCCTCGAAATCGGCATCAGCGCACAGGTTGTAACGAATAAACTGGTTGGCTGGGACGTCAGCGGCAACATTTCCTTCAACCGAAACAAAGTGCTGGACCTGAACGGGACGGACAATTTACTGGCGGGCAATTCGAGTGGCAGCATTTTTCCGGGCACCACAACGCCAACGTCCATCCTGCGCGTGGGTGAGCCAATCGGCTCGTTTTATGGCTATCAGTTCAATGGCATCTGGCAAACGGCCGAAGAAATCAGCGCGAGTGGCATCAAATCGAGTCCAAAACCCGGTGACCCTAAATATGTCGATGTCAATGGCGACGGACTGATTTCGGGCGGTGACCGGATGATTATCGGGCGAGCTTTGCCCAAGTTCGTGTATGGGCTCACCAACACGGTCCGCTATGGAAATTTTAGCCTGAACGTATTTATGCAGGGCGTTGGCGGGGTAAACGTGCTGAACGAAAACCTGTATGAACTCGAAAGCGGCTTCACCGGCACCAACAAACTCAAGTACGTAGCCACCGAAAGCTGGACGGGTCCCGGCACCAGCAATACGTTACCGCGCGTCAGCAGTATTCTGCGACGGGGCACGGGCATCACCAGCGAAGTGATCGAAAAAGGGGACTATCTGCGTATAAAAACGGCTACCCTTTCCTACAATTTCTCGGTCAAGAGCAGCTCCAGATTCAAATCCGCGACCCTCTACGTAACGGCTCAGAATCTGGCCACCTTCACCCGCTATTCGGGTTATAACCCGGAAGTAAACTCATATGGGAATAATTCAAATGCCAACAACATGAGCCTGAACACCGACTACAACTCGTATCCACTGGCACGGACGTTCATACTGGGCGCTAAAATTGGATTTTAACCGATCAGGAAAACTTCAGAACCATGAAAAAGATCCTTTTTTTAGGAGTAAGCTGCCTCTTTCTTTTGTCTTCCTGCAAGGAGTTTTTAAAAGAAGAGCCGTCCAGTTTTTTGAGTACGACGAATTTCTATCAGAACGAAAGTGATGCGTTAGCGGCACTAAATGGCGTTTTCACACCGATGCAGGCGCAAACGTACTACGGCAGAACGGTCTGGTTGATTAGCGAGCTTACCGGTGATGATTTGCTGGCGCTGGGCAATGCAACCGTCGATCGGGCCACCTTGAATAATTACTCGTTTACGTCCTCGAACGGGGAGATCAGCAACTGGTGGAATCAGAATTATCAACTCATCAATCGCGCGAACGATGTCATTGCCAATGTCCCTAAAATCCAAATGGACACGGTTCGCCGAAATGACATTGTCGGGAATGCACGGTTTTTACGCGCGCTGGCTTATTTCGAGTTAATGCGAACGTTTGGGGATTTGCCCGTTTTTCTGGCACCAACGGGCGCGCAGTCAACCCTTACGCCCACCCGTACGCCAGTAGCCCAGATTTACGGTCAGATCATTCAGGATTTAAAATATGCCGAAGCTAACTGCCTGCCCGAAAATAAAATCGCTACGGCCAACAAAGGGCGTGTCTCATCGGGGGCCGCTTCGGCCCTACTGGCCAAGGTATTTCTGACCCGTGCGTCATCATCTGCTACGGTTTCAACGGATTATGCAGATGGCCTGGCCCAGTGTAACAAGGTGATCAACTCGGGTTTATACCGATTACTGCCGGTGTATGCCGACGTTTTTGATTGCAACAAAAAGAACGGAGCCGAGCATATTTTCTCCGTGCAGTTTGAAATGCCCCCCAGCACGGGCAACATCGTCATTCGCATGATGTACCCGTCTCAGAGCGGTGGGTCCGCTTCATTTGGGGCTAATCCGGCCTTCGTAAATTCGCACGCCAAAGACGATACGATCCGAAAAAACTGGAATGTGTCTACCAAGGCCGGAACGGCCACGGTAGCCCCTTATTTTTTTAAATACCGAGATTCCCAGTGGACATCTCAGTCAAACAACTCCCGAACAAACTGGCTTATCCTTCGCTATGCTGACGTATTGCTGATGCAATCGGAAGCTATGAATCAACTAAGTTCCAGTGATACCAAGAAATTCGATGGCATCAATAAAGTACGGGCACGGGCCGGTTTAGCTCCCTTAACAGCAACCACAACGCCGACAAAAGACAATTTTATTGATGCCCTGGTTAATGAGCGGGCCTGGGAACTGTGTATGGAAGGCCATCGGCGATGGGATCTGATTCGGTTGGGCCGATTAAAACAAGTTATGCTGGCCAACCGGAACATCACCGTTCAGGATAATCAGTTTCTGTTGCCCATACCCCAAACCGAACTTGATTTAAACCCCAGTCTAACGCAAAATCCAGGTTTTTAGGCGCCATGACTAACATGAATGTGGGATTAGAGTTGGCCCTAACGACCCCTACAAATAGATTTCTGATTTCATAAAATTCTGAATTCACTCAATGACAATATACACACGCACTTTTCTGATCTTGTTTGCCCTATTCTGGGAAATACATAACGTATCAGCCCAGCAATCAACCCGGTTAAACACCGGCTGGAGCTACCTGAAGGGCGACCTTGGTGGGATCTGGGAAGCTGTCCGGCCGGTCGCTAATGGGGCTCCCGAAAGCTTCCCGATTTGGGAAAACGTGACCCTCCCCCATTGCTTCAACGCCCTGGATGCGGTTGACCCAGCCGGAAACTACTATCGCGGCCCCGGCTGGTACCGCAGTTTCCTGGAGGTAAATAATCCGTATCCACAAGGCCGAACGCTCCTTCATTTTGAGGGAGCGGGGCAAAAAACAGACGTGTATGTGAATCAAACCAAAGTTGGATCGCATGTGGGCGGATACGACGAATGGTGGGTAGATATCACCGATGCGGTAGCGGAGTTTAGAAAGACCGGCGCTTTTCAGAATCAGGCTGGCGGCAAAATTCCCATCGCGATCCGCTGCGATAACACCCGTGACCTGGAGATGATCCCGTCGGGGTTATCGGACTTCAACATCTATGGCGGGCTCTATCGATACGTCAACCGGGTGTATATGCCAGCGCTATATGCACCAACGATTCTGGCAAACGCAGCAACGGACCCAACCGGGCAAAAAGGCACACTGACGGTTTCGGTCAGGCTGGCGAACCCCACGAACGTATCGGCCATCACGGCTACGGTTCAGCTTTTCGACCCGCAGGGAAAAGCCATCCAACAGCTTAAAAAAACGATTACCAACGGAGCAGGAACCGTAGTTCTGGGACGTATCACGGTTGATAAACCCCAAGGCTGGTCGACGGATAAGCCGACGCTTTATACAGTGGACGTAACACTGGCGTCATCGGCAGGCACGTTCAGACAGTCCGAAAAAGTAGGCTTCCGGCATATTGATTTTGTGAACAAGGGCCCGTTTAAGCTCAACGGACAGCGGTTATTATTACGGGGAACCCATCGTCATGAAGACCATGCCGGGGTAGCCGCAGCCATGACCGAGGACATGATTCGGGCGGAAATGGTCCTGATGAAGCAAATGGGCGTAAACTTTATCCGATTGGGCCATTATCAGCAATCGCGTATTGTCCTGAATCTGTGCGATAGCCTGGGAATACTGGTTTGGGAAGAAATTCCCTGGTGCCGGGGTGGACTGGGTGGGGACGTCTACAAAACACAGTCCCGACGGATGCTCACCAACATGATCGAGCAGCATTACAATCACCCTGCCGTAATCATCTGGGGGCTAGGCAATGAAAACGACTGGCCGGGTGATTTTCCGGAATTTGACAAACTCAAAATCCGGGCGTTCATGACGGAGTTGAATGACCTGGCGCATCAGCTCGACCCAGGCCGTAAAACAGCTATTCGCCGGTGTGATTTCTGCAAGGACATTGTCGATGTATATTCACCTTCGATCTGGGCGGGCTGGTACCGAGGCCGTTACACCGAATATAAAGCCGTTACGGAAAAAGAAATGGCGGGCGTGAACCATTTTCTACACGTCGAATGGGGGGGCGACAGTCATGCCCGCAGGCACTCCGAAGACCCCGATCAGGCAACGCTCAACATTATGACCGGCAAGGGAGCCGATGAGCGGGCCGGTGATGCGTCGCGGTCGGGTGGCGATGCACGTATTTCGAAAGATGGCGACTGGAGCGAAACCTACATCTGCAACCTCATCGACTGGCACCTGAAAGAACAGGAAACCATGCCTACGCTGACAGGAACGGCCTACTGGCCCTTCAAGGATTTCTCGACCCCAATCCGGCCGGAAAATCCCGTGCCTTACGTCAATCAGAAGGGGGTCGTCGAACGTGATTTTACGCCGAAAGAATCGTACTACGTATTCCAGTCCTATTGGACCAAACCGTTGATGGCCCATATCTACGGACACTCCTGGCCCGTTCGATGGGGTAAAAAAGGCGAGGAGAAACTTATAAAGGTATATTCAAACGGTACGGAGGCCGAACTGTTCCTGAATGGAAAAAGCTACGGTACGAAAAAGCGCAACAGTGCCGATTTTCCGGCGGCTGGTTTGCGCTGGGTAGTGCCCTTCCGGGAAGGTGAGAATCAGGTGCGGGTTGTGGCCCGCCAAGGAACCACGACAGCCGAAGACCAGCTAACCGTTCACTATCAGACCGCTACGTGGAGCAAACCCACCCGATTGCTGGTTGAAAAAATTGACGAGCAGGCGGGTATTGTCGCCGTTCAGGTGCGCGCGGTGGATGATCAACAGGTGGCCTGTCTGGATGCCATCAACGTAGTGAATTTTAGTCTTGTGGGCGATGGAAAACTAATCGATAACCAGGGCACCTCAACCGGATCACGTGTGGTGCAGTTGTATAATGGGCGCGCGCTGATTCGGGTACAGACCAACAATGGACGCAGCGTCGTCAGTGTCCAGTCACCAGATTTGCCAACGGCTTTTGTCGATTTGTCGACCACAACAAGAACCCCACCCCAACCCCTCCCCTTGAAATAAGGGGAGGGGTAATAATTATTGCCAACCACATTGAATGCAATGCCACAATAAAAACGGTGACTTTTATGACCTTTTTAAACTACGCCTTCTGGGTTATCCTATGTCTGCTCGGTTGCCCATCCAATGGATTACCCCGGCAACTACCGCCAGACGAGGCCGTTCGAAAGGAAGTACTGAAGACCCTGCATCAACAGATCATCAACCAGGCGGGTTGGGCTCTGAAACAGGCTCCGATTACGATTACAGCCTACAGCAGTCCGCGCAGTGCCGGTGGTAAGCACGATTTTTTTTCGGAAGGTGACTATTGGTGGCCCGATCCGGCGAATCCGGGCGGGCCTTATATCCAGCGTGACGGTTTGACTAACCCCGATAACTTTGTGGCGCATCGACTGGCCATGATTCGATTGAGCCAGGTTATTGGGGCCTTGGCATCGGCCTTTCAACTGACGGGCGATGTCCAATACGTTCGTCACGCGTTTAAACACCTCAATGCCTGGTTCATTCATCCAGACACGCGCATGAATCCAGCGCTGCCCTACGCCCAGGCGATTAGCGGAAAGGTAACCGGCCGCAGTATCGGGATCATCGATACGATCCAGCTCATGGAAGTCGCACAGGGATTGCGGACGCTGGAAAAGGCGAAGGGAGTTAATAAACAGGATGTTACGACCATCAAACAGTGGTTCGCAGACTATATTGACTGGCTGATGACCCATCCCTACGGCAAGGAGGAAATGGCCGCTAAAAATAACCACGGTACGTGCTGGGTCATGCAGGTGGCTGCTTTTGCCCGGCTGACGGGGAATCAAACGGTCCTTGATTTCTGCCGGACCCGCTACAAAACAGTGCTTTTGCCTAACCAATTAGCCGTGGATGGCAGCTTCCCGCTGGAAAAAAGCCGGACGAAACCGTATGGCTATTCGCTCTTTAACCTGGATGCGATGACGACAATTTGCCAGATTTTATCCACGTCCACCGACAACCTCTGGACGTTTGCCACCGCCGACGGACGAACCATCCGACAGGCGATTACTTACATGTACCCCTACGTAGCAGACAAAGCAAGCTGGCCACTCCAACCCGACGTGATGTACTGGAATGACTGGCCCGTAGCCCAGCCGTTTCTGGTGTTTGGGGCAGCCGTTTATGACCAGAAGGAATGGCTTGACAGTTGGAAGAAACTTGATCATGACCCTCAGATCGAAGAAGTTATCCGTAACCTGCCGGTGCGGCATCCGCTCATTTGGCTCAATTAAATCTATGATGATCCTGACTCGAATTCTGCTGTTACTGGCCCTTGCTCCTATCCTGGCTATGGCCCAGTCTGACAAAGTATTGCCATTTATTAACACCCAAACCGACCTCCTGCTGGCTAATACCGCCAAAGTCATTGCAACTGATCATACGTCCAGCGCATCGCTGGTTGCTCCCCGGACCCTGACGCCACAAGGCACGTTGCAACTCGTGCCGTCCCGCGACTGGACGAGCGGCTTTTTCGCTGGCGAACTTTGGTATCTGTACGAACTGACGGGAAATCCTGACCGATTAGAGCAGGCTAAAATCTACACGGCCCGGCAGGAAGTGGAAAAGCTGAACGGCACGTCGCACGACATGGGATTCAAAGTTTATTGCAGCGTGGGCAATGGCTATCGCCTGACGCATGACCCCGCCTATCGGGACGTACTCATTCAGTCGGCGAAAACGTTGATTACCCGTTTCAAACCAGCCGCCGGCATTCTTCGCTCCTGGGATCATCACAAAGAGGTTTGGCAATCTCCGGTCATCATCGACAACATGATGAACCTGGAATTACTTTTTGAAGCGACCAAACTTACCGGCGATTCGACTTTCTATAAAGTTGCCGTTGCGCACGCCCGTACTACGTTAAAAAACCATTATCGGGCCGATAACAGCTCGTACCACGTAGTGGACTATGACACGCTAACGGGCAAAGTGCTCAAGAAAAACACCCATCAGGGGCTTAGCCATGAATCGGCCTGGTCGCGCGGGCAAGCCTGGGGATTGTATGGGTACACGATGTGCTACCGGGAAACGGGCGATAAAGTCTTTCTGGAGCAGGCGCAAAAAATTGCCCGGTTTATACTGAATCACCCGCATCTACCTGCCGATCTGGTTCCTTACTGGGACTTTGATGCCCCCAAAATCCCCAACGAACCCCGCGACGTGTCGGCGGCCACGGTAATGGCATCGGCCTTGTACGAACTGAGCACGTATACGCCCAATGGCATGCACTACCGCCAAACGGCCGACAAACTCATGGCTACCTTACAGGCTTCTTATCTGTCTCCTGCCGGGGCAAATCAAGGCTTTCTGTTACTGCATAGCACGGGCTCCAAACCCGCTGATTCTGAAGTGGATGTCCCGCTGGTTTACGCTGATTACTATTTTCTGGAAGCGCTGCTGCGTCAGAAAAAACTAAAGCAAAACAAGCCGCTTTTCTAAAGAGAAGCGGCTTGTTTTGCCAACCCGAAAGGCTTAAAAAAAACCTTCCGGGTTTAGATAGAAATACTACTTACCTGAGCGAATAAGCTTTTACAGTATTGTGAAAAAAGGTCGGTACGAACAGCATTTGGGTGGCTGGATCATAACCAATGTCGGCTGTATTGATTTTCTCTTTCGTTGTATCCATTTTTAGTTCGATAGAACCATCGGGCTGGATGTACCAAATTTTCCCACCCCACTCGGTCACTACGTATTTCTTGTTTCCCAGGGCCACAATGCCATCAATACCGCCAGATACTTTAGCGATCGTGTTCAGTTTCTTGGTGGCGATATCCATAGAGAGCAATGAACCATCGCCGTTTCCGATCAGTAACTGATTATTTTCAACCAAAAGACCATTGGTACCCTTCAGCGGATCACCGCCCAGGACCAGGCTGGTTTTCCCACCCGTTAATGCCCAAACTTTGCTGTCGTTCGAATCTGTAATATAGACAACGCCCTTTTTGGTATCGACAGCGATATCATTCAGAAATTTCGCCCCTTCGATCGGGTACCGGTTGACTATCTTACCGGTAGCCAGGTCAATTTCAGCGACCTGAGTCATTTCGGTGACGTACAGTTTGTTGCCCAGAATACCCATCCCTTTGGTCGAGTTGAGGTTTTCGGTGAATTTCAATTTGATCACCTTGCCATCCTGGCCAACTTTAGCAATAAAACTGCCTTTGTTTTCCAACGCGGGGCCTCCATTGATACAGGCTACGTACAGGACTTTTTTGCCCGGATCAACGAGCACACATTCGGGTGTACGCAGTGTTGTATCGGATTCCCAAACCGGCTTTAAATTGATTGTTTGTGCCTGAACGAAAGACGTTACACTGATTAATAGACTAACAATGAAAAATGGTTTTCTCATGGGTTGGAAGGGTTAGCATTATGAATGAAAAGGAGAGCCTCGGCAATGGCCTGTAATACCCGGCCAATGTAAATAATTTCTGTCAATTATCCCCCCGTTATCTACGCAGCTACTTACCTTCCAGCAATAAGTTTTGATCGACCCAATCGTTTTACAAATAGATATCCTGAACGCCATACGCTGATGAGACATTCGCTACGTTCATCCAATGGCGGAGGTCAGCAACTGGCGTGAATGCCCATACAAATCAAGTCAGACGTATGATTGAAATCGGTAGCTTGCACCCATGAACCCAATTCAGGAACTCCAGAACCAGCTTCCCCGGCATAGCATCGACTTTCTCGCCGAAACCGACTGCGATCGCATTCTGGCAGCCTATGCAACCCTCTGCGATACCTATGTTGCCTGTCCCTACAAGCCCGAGGTCTTACTTACGCAAGCCAGGGGCCGGGCGGGCCAAGCCAATGTTCATGTCGTTGGCGTGGGTGCGGTGTCCTATGGGCAGACGCCTTTTGAAGCGAAACTAAAAGCAATCGTGAGCTTTCTGGATCGTGGCTATTTTAAGCTAACCAGTGATTTAGCTGTTATACGACTCCTGTAACCACAAGCTTACGCCCGGATGCTTAGATACAATCCTGGCCAAAGGAGCAGGCAGCTTATAGTTTCTTGCTGAACTCCTGGTTATCTCTGGTATTTTTCTGTACCGCAATAGCACCGAATAATGCCAGTAAAAACGCGAACGCATAAAATCCTTTTTCACTGGGTAGCATCGTCGCATTCCATAAACCAATTGTCAAAAGTGAAATAGACAAAATGGTTGAAAACCAGCAGATACCGTAATAAATATCCGTTACGGGCAAGCCCTCCAATCGGTCTCTAACACTTTTCTGAACGGATACTACGGCGAAGATGCCGAACATCAGGACGGTAAAATAGAATCCCTTTTCATTTAAAAGCATGTCGGATCGCCAAAGCCCAATTAAGAAGCCGAACATACCGGTGCCAAGCGCAAGCCAGGAAGCGCCAACAAAGGCGGCTGATGTTTTCTGATTCATTGTCGTTGTTTTCTGTTTTTGGTTTAGAGGAAGGTATTCTTTAGGTGTACAGCGTTGTCACGACAAACGTAGCTACGTGATGATTAAGCGCTTAGTGGGAATTTTCAATCGGCTGCTTTGAGTTAATAGCTGGCTCCTTTAAAGCGACATTTGGTAGCTGGCTGTAGCCACTGGGACAAACAACGGGTTTGGGCTATAATGGCCTTTACTACTTATCAAAATTTACGCTATCCAATAGCCTGAAATAGACTTCATTCCGTATTAAGGAAAATATATTTTTTCTTCGGAATGAATAAAACGCCCTTAATAGAGCAATTGGCGATAGACGGTGGTGAAAAAGCCGTCACCACTACGTTTCCCTGGCCGATCTATGATGAACAGGATGTGGAAGCCGTAGCCGACATCGTTCGCAGTGGGCAATGGGGAAATCCCGATTGCACCGGTGCCGTTGCCGATTTTGAGCAGCAGTTTGCCGAGTATTGCGGTAGCAAATACGCCATAAGCTGTGTAAACGGGTCCGTATCGCTTCGATTAGCCCTGATGGCGTGTGGCGTACGTCCCGGCGATGAAGTCATTGTTCCGCCTTACACATTTATTGCTACCGCGTCTGTTGTGCTGGAGGTTAATGGCGTCCCGGTCTTCGCGGATATAGATCCCGATACGTATAACCTAGACCCCAAAGCCATTGAAGCAGCCATTACCGAACGGACCAAAGCGATTATTCCCGTTCATTTTGCCGGATTAGCCTGCGATATGGAGGCCATCCTTGACATTGCCCGCCGGTATAACCTGCGGGTCATTGAAGATGCCGCCCATGCTCATGGTGCCGAATACAAAGGCCAGAAACTCGGCTCCATCGGCGACGTGGGCAGCTTCAGTTTTCAGTCGTCAAAAAACTTGACCTCGGGCGAAGGCGGCATGGTCATTACCAACGACGATGCGCTTTACCAGACAATGAATTCACTACGCAATGTAGGGCGGCTCCCCGACGGGCAATGGTACGACCATTTCAACCCGGGTTGCAACTACCGAATCACCCAATTGCAGGCCGTTTTGCTCAGCGAACAGTTGAAGCGGCTCGACGAACAGACCCGAATAAGAAATGAAAATGGCTTGTATCTGGACAGTCTGTTGGCCGAACTAGACGGCATCAGACCACTGAGCCGCGGGCAGGTTTCCATTCGGCACGCCTATCATCTGTATATTTTCAGGTACGATCCGTCGAAGTTCAATCAATTGCCGAAGCAGGCGTTTGTGGCTATGCTGGCAGCTGAGGGTCTCCCCTGCTCGGCTGGCTACCCGCACCCGCTTTACCGGCAACCCGTTTTCCAGCAAAAAAACTGGATGTGTTACGCCATTCCCGACTCAGTCGATTATTCGCAGGTGTACTGCCCGGTGGCCGAACACGCCTGTGCCGACGAAGCCGTGTGGATTTTTCAGCAGGCCATGTTGGGTACCCGAAGCGATATGGAGTCCTTTGCCGACGCCATTCGTAAAGTTCAGCAGGCCGTCAATAAATAGGCTATACTACGTCCTTTCCCTTATACCTTATGAATCCGTATCGTATCGCAACCTGCCTCTGTTTGTCTCTTACCCTGATTTCAGCGAGGCTCATTCCACTGGCCGCCCAGCCGATTAACCTTCAGCGGGCGGTTATGCTCGTGTCGCCGTCGGTGCCCATGCCCATGCGGGAAACAGCTCCGCACCTGTTGAGTGAAGAAATCGCCAAACGGACAGGCATTACGCTCAGGAACGCAGCAAACTGGCCTCAGAATAAACCCGTTACCATCGCGTTCGTGTTAGCGAGCGATAAAGAATTGCTTGGCGTTCCGGCTCCGGTTAGCGCCGAGAAAGATCGACAGGACGTAAAGCCGGAGAGCTTTCGGGTTGTCAGCGACGTCAACACAAAGGGGACTACGCTCTGGATTATCGGGGCCGATGCCCGGGGCATCCTCTTTGGTACGGGTTGGCTCCTGCGTAACCTCAACATGGACACCAAACGGCTGGAGATACCTGCGCCAATCGACGTAGCATCAGCACCGGCTTATCCCATTCGGGGCCATCAGTTGGGCTATCGGACAACGGCCAACTCGTATGATGCCTGGACGGTGGCTCAGTTTGACCAGTACGTCCGGGAGTTAGCTATTTTTGGCACCAACGCCATTGAAGGCATTCCCTTTCACGAAGAGGAAAAACCGAGTCCGCATTTCAAAATACCTGCGCCGGAGATGCGGATAAAAATGAGCGAAATATGTCAGAAATATGCCCTCGACTATTGGGTCTGGACACCGGCTACGTTTGCCCTGACCGACGTTGCCAGGCGAAAGGCTGAACTCGACCTGCACGAAGCTTTTTATAAAGCCTGCCCCCGACTCGATCATATTTTTGTGCCGGGTGGCGATCCGGGTGATAACCATCCAAGAGAGGTGATGCCCTTCCTGAAAGACCTGCACACGCTGTTGGTCAAATACCATCCGAAGGCTAAAATCTGGCTTTCGCTGCAAGGATTCAGCGTCGAACAGATCGATTACTTTTACGACTACCTGGCTCAAAACAAGCCCGATTGGCTGGCGGGTGTCGTACACGGCCCAAGCAGCCCACCCCTGGCCGAAACCCGCTACCGGCTTCCCAAGCAATACCAGATTCGGCAGTACCCCGACATCACGCACAATGTTCGCTGCGAATTTCCAGTTGAGCGGTGGGACCAGGCCTATGCCCTCACACTGGGCCGCGAAGCACCCAATCCCCGCCCTTATTTCTACGCGAAAGCGCAGGCCGTTGCCGCCCCTTTTACCGACGGCTTTGTATCCTATTCAGACGGATGTCATGATGACGTTAACAAGGTGGTCTGGAGTATGCGCGGCTGGGACCCGGACAGGAGCATTCACGAGATCCTGAAAGAATATGGCCGCTTTTTCTTCGGACCAACGCTGGACGAAGCCACGGCCGATGGCATTGCAGCGCTGGAACATAACTGGCAGGGACCGCTTACCGAAAATGGTGGCGTAGAAACCACGTTTGCCTACTGGAAAAAGCTGGAGACCGACAATCTGGGGCTACACACCAACTGGCGCTGGCAGCTTTTTCTGCTACGTGCCTATTATGATACGTATACGCGCCGACGCCTGCTCTACGAACAGGGACTGGAGAAAAAAGCCAATGCGTTATTGGCTCATGCCGATGCTACTGACCAGGAAGCGGTCATGACGCAGGCACTTGACCTGGTAAATCAGGCGGACAAAAAGCCGGTTTCGCCCGAGCTACGTAGTAAAATAGAGGCATTATGCGCTGATTTATTCGCTTCAATTGGCTTACAAACCAGTGTACCAAAATACAAGGCAAAGGGCTATGAGCGGGGGGCTTTGCTGGACTTTGTGGATTATCCGCTCAACAACCGCTGGTGGCTGGCCGATGAGCTAACAAAAATTAAATCACTGAAAACCAAAGAGGAGCAGCTGGCTCGACTCAGGGAAATTGGCCTCTGGGAAACGCCCGGCAAGGGCAGCTTTTACGATGATGTGTCGAGTGTCAGCAAAGGACCACGCGTGAAAACCATCTCCGACGATGCCACCGATATTGCCTGGTGGAAAGATGGGTTCAGCCGGGCCCGGTTGTCGTCGCAAACGTTTCAGCGGAGCCCGGCGCTCGACTACGACAACCTTGATCCGGGTGCCCGCTACGTCATTCGGGTGGTTGGTTTTGGCGAAGCCCTGTTGCGGGTAGATGGCAAACGCCTGGAACCGATCCAGTACAATCGGGAAGCCGATACGGTCAAAGAATGGATTGTTCCCCTGGTGGCTACCCAGGATGGACGTATCAGCGTTACGTTCGACCAGCCAGAAGAGTCGCATCTGAACTGGCGGCAGAATTCCCGCATTTCTGATATCTGGTTGCTGAAAGAAATCCCGAAAGAGCAGTAAGATTTATTTCCCGGCCAGATACCGATGGCGGTATTCGAGGGGCGTGCAGCCTTTTATCAGCTTGAATTGACGGGCGATATTTTTCGTGTCGTTGAGACCCAGATCCATCGCAATCTCAAAAACGGCCAGATCGGTTTCCAGCAGTTTTTTCGAGAACTTTTCAATACGCAGGTTCTGGATGTATTTGTAAATCGGGTAGCCGATCACCTGCTGGAACCGCATTTCCAGCGACCGTCTCGACAACGGCACCTGCCTCACGACCTCATCGACCTGAAGATTTTTGTCGATGTTCTGGTGGATGTATTTCAGCGACGACGCGATGTATTCGTCGTGAGTGGCGTAGATGTCGGTCGATTGCCGGGTGATGACCTGCGTGGGTTCAACGATAATGTCATAGATATCGGTTATCTCCCGGCGAATCAGCCGGTCTAGCAGTTGAGCGGCATCATAGCCCCCTTTCTCGGCATCCTGCATGATGCTGGACAGCGGAGGGTCTGAAAGTTCGCAGAGCATCTCGTCATTATCGACGCCCAGCACCGCTACTTCTTCGGGAATGCGAATGCCCGAATGCCGACAGGTTTCGGTAATATGTTGTCCCATCCGATCGTCGCAGGTCAGGATGGCGATGGGTTTTGGCAATGACGACAGCCACTTACTCAACGAGCTGGGTTTATAATGCCACAGATCACTCGAACTGTACTCTTCATGTTCAAAATAATGCACCGAGCACCCAGCCTTGGACACCCGCTCGTCGAAACCTTCGGCCCGCTCCCTTGACCAGACGATGTGTTTAAATCCGTAAAAAGCGAAATGCCGAAAGCCTTTCCGCAGAAAATAATCAGCGGCCAGAGCGCCTGTTGCCCGGTGCGCACCCGTTATGTTCGGAATCTCGACAAAGCGCTCTTTGAAGTCCTGCGCAATCACCGGAATGCCGGCCTGAACGATTTTTTCCACGCTGCTATCGTTGTAAAGCTGCCCGATAATACCATCAGCTTCCCAATCGCGGGCCCAGTTCAGGATACCATCGACGCCCAGCGTTTCCCGGTGAAAAAGGGGCATCTGACAAAACACCCAGGGACCGTGTTCGCGGGCGTATTTGGAGATCCCTTTCAGCAGATTCCGGCTGTAATCCTCGGAGAAATCAATCAGTAGAATGATCTTGTGCATGTTCCAAAGAGCCAAAGAGTGAAAGAACGAAAGAGTGAAAATCACCGGATGGCTTCGCTCTTTCACTCATTAATCCTTTCGCTCTTTAATTTGATCGTCGCGTTTGTTACCAGAGGTTTTGCCCAGATGCCAATGCTAAAAATGTAGCCTAACGTAATGAGCAGCAAAAGCATGGCCAACCGTAACCCTACCAGCTCGGCCAGGCCACCAATAATGAGCGGCACCAGCGCACCACCCACGATTCCGGTGCACAAGATACCAGAAAAAGTGCCATGATGTTTCGGTACGGAATTGAGCGCCAGTGAGAAAATAATCGACCACATGACCGACGCAAAAAAGCCCGTGCCCGGCAAGGCATAAAGCGCCCATTCTTTCGGACCAAACAAACCCAGCAGCAACGACGTAATAGCACCCATCGTGAATACAATCAGGACTTTGCGACTATCGGCAATTTTCAGCAAAACAAGGCCAAGAACACAGCCAACGGTCATTAAGCCCCAAAAATAGGCGACGGCCGTAGCGCCATCCGTTGTCGGGTCAACGCCATGATAGAGTTGCAGGAATTTCGACATCCAGTTGGCAATGCCCTGTTCCGTGCCGACGTACGCAAAAATTCCGGCGAAAAAGAGCAGCACCTTTTTATCTCGTAACAACTCAACCAACGTCCCACCCACCTCTATTTTTTCATCGTCTTTGAGGGCAACCGCCGGAAATTTGATCAGGCCCACCACCAGAATCATCAGCAACGTAGTGGCGGCAAAAACCCAATATAACGACACCCACTCGAAATGAACCGGCACCACCTGGTTGAGCAGACGTATCAAAAAGGACGTATTGTCGGTATGAATCGTCTGAACGAAGTAGCTGTACAGCAATGGACTAAAAAATGAAGCAGCTCCTGAAAAAAGCTGGGCCAGCACCGAATTAAACGCAAAATGTTCTTCGCCACCGGCTACCCGAAGCAGCGGATTGATAGCGACCTGCAACATAGCCATGCCTACCCCGATGGAAAACAAAGAGATCAGGGCTACCGAAAACCGGGGCATCAGCGCGAAGAGCAGCGCGCCCAGAAAGGCTAGAAAAAAAGCCCCAATCAGCACGGGTTTTTCCCGAAACTTTTCTACCAGAATTCCGGATGGGATCGACACGCCATACGCCACAAAAAATGCGAACGGAAGGAATCCCGCCAGGCCAATGCTGAGCTTAAAACTTTCGACCAGATCGGGAATGATCGGCCCCAGAATGTTGGTCAGGAAGGAAATGACAAAAAATATCAGAAGAATCAGGACAACAATCAGCGTGTTTCGTTTCATCGGAAGCGTTAAGAGCGAATGGATGGTGTGGCACATGGAGGACGGGGTCACCCCATGCCGTAACGACGGACCGCCCACGCGCCATGCCCAGCGCCCTGAGCCAGCGCGGCTGCTCCCAAAAGGGCAATGTTCTCATTCTGCGATTGAAAAATCTTCAGCCGCCGGAGGGTTACCGGATACGCAAAATCAGCCATACTTTCGAACATCGTCGCGTTGAAAAACGGATAGGCATTGGCAATAGACCCACCTAAAACAATCACTTCGGGGTCGTAGGTGTAAAGCACGGCTTTAACGGCAACGCCAAAATGTTTACCAAATTCGTCCCAGAGTTTCAACGCGTTCTTCGCCCCCAGCCGGGCGGCCTGGTTGGCTTCCAGGGCCGTTGTTCCGTGATTGGCTTCAAAAAATTGAGCAGCCGCATACGACTCAATATTCTTGTCCAGGTAAGGCAATAAACCGATTTCACCAGCGCCACAGTTACTGCCCGTATACAGCTGATTGTCAATGATAACGCCGGAACCAAGACCGGTACCAATAGCCATACCAACCGCCGATCGGTAGCCCTGCGCCATCCCAAACTGATGTTCGCCGAGCGTAAAACAATTCACGTCATTGTTCACAAAAACCGGCAGGTCAAATTCTTTTTCCAGGATATCCCGTAGCGCCACTTCCTCCCACGACGGAATATTGGCTACGTTGTAGACAATCCCCCGCTCTATATCGACCACCGACGGCACGCCAATACCAATGCTGCTGACAGGTGGCTCGACAAAGGGTCGAATGAGTTCAATAAGTTGCGCCAGCGTAGCCAAGAGGGAATCTTTCTGCTGTAACGCTTTACTTTTCTGGCGTATAATTAACCCATTATCGACCAGACCGGCTCTCACATTAGTGCCTCCTAAATCAACTCCGATAGTCATGTTGAAAAGCAGTTTTTGGCAAATAATCAGACTTGGATTAAGGCACGACAACAACCGCTGATCGGCTCGACCGACCCGCGGCATCAAAACTCTTGAGTTTCACGGTTCCCGTCACCTTCACCGGAGTTTTGTACACCGGCGATTGGGCGGTCGGCTCAGAACCATCCGTCTTATAGCGGATCATAAGACCCGGCAACTCGACATTGGCGCTTACCATTCCTTTTTCAATATGAACGCCCGGAAGTGGTAATCGATACGTGTATCCGCCATTAATACGAGCCAGTCGCGGTAAGTCTTTCTGTGCTAACGTATTAGCAAAGACATTCCAACCCGCCTTCATCGACGTCTCGCGCGCCTGCAGATTCTCGATCGTTTCCCAGGGCCGCTCCGGCGCCCAGGCACTTTCGGCAAAACCGAGCAGTTTTGGCAGCATATCGTACTCGGCCATGTCGCGGCCTTTGACGGTTTCACTCCAGAGTTGCGACTCAATCCCCCGAACGTTTTTACGGGCTTCGGGTTTCATACGCTCCAGCCCGGCGAAACTCAATGGTTTCCCCATCGCCGTTCTGTAGGTAGTCTTGAACATATCGAAGGGTGCAAAGGCCCAGTTATTCCACGTATCGACGTAACCCGCCCAATAGAGTCCCGGCTCCTGTGGATCGTTGTTATAGGCCATATCGAAATAGAAATTCGATACGTTGCAAAGCACAACCGGATAACCGGCATTCGCCAGCCGATTGCCGAGATCAATGTCGAACAGGTTATTCCAGACGTAGGGGACGACGCCCTTGCCGACAAATTCAGGATTCATTACCAATTTTCCGTCGGCCGCTTTGACCAGGACGGCCTCCTCCCAGGCATGCACTTCCAGGCTTCGTTTGGCGAGCCGTTCCCGAAGTTTCCCGAAGAAATAGGCCTGTAAATTTTTGGGGTCTTTGATCGTCGGATTGGCCTTTAGCAGGTTGGCCGCAATGGGCGATTTTGTCCAGACGCCTTCGGGCACTTCATCGCCACCGACGTGCATGACGTCCATCGGCAGCCCGGCTTCCTTGTACATTTTGGTGATTTCATCGACCACTTTTTCGTAAAAGTGATACGTCGATTCCAGGCCCACGCTCACTACGTTATCCGTGTAGCCCTGCGCCGACAAATACACGGATTTATCGTTAGGGTCGATGAGCCGGTATTCGTTGGCTTCTTTTTCTTTGCCTTCTTTCATCAGCCGGTCATAGCGGGCCTCCATCGCCTTGATGGCAGCCCGTGCGTGGCCCGGCAAATTCACCTCGGGAATCACCTTGATATGACGTTCTTTAGCGTATTTAAGGATTTCGATAAAATCGGTTTTGGTGTAATAGCCGCTGCCGTATTTGCCTTTATCGTAAGCTTTTGGGCCTGAGCCATAGGCCGGATGCAGGACGGCTGTCTCTTTTCCCGACGTGTGTTCCCGTTGCGCACCGACCTTAGTCAACTCAGGCAAACCATCAATTTCGAGTCGCCAGCCTTCGTCTTCCGTTGTGTAGAACAGGAACGTATTGACTTTGTAAAATGCCAGCAGATCGAGCAGGCGCAGGATGGTTTCTTTCGTCTGGAAATTCCGGCTCACGTCCAGATGCATACCCCGAAACTCGAACCGGGGCGCATCCTCAACCTGCACGTAGTTGAGTGCAATATCAGCAGAGGGAGTCAAATACGTAGTGGTCGGGATCAGCGCCAGCAAACTCTGAACGCCATAAAAAACGCCAGCGGCATCGCTCCCGACAATGGTTACACCGTTTGCGTCGATACCCAGCCGGTAGGCTTCTTTCGTTACGCCGTTGATACGGACGTTACCTGTTTTTAAAGAAATACCTTTCGCCGTCGCGGGTCCGGTAGTCACCGAAAAATCTTTCCCCGTCAGCGCTTTTAGCTTCTGGCTTAAAATTTTCGCTTCACTTTCGAGGCCCTTCTCCGCGTAAATCGGCAGCGAGGTATTCAGGGTTAACGTGCCTGAACGGGTGGTCAGCTTACGGGGCGATGGAATGATTTTCTGGAGTTGTTCGGCGGGGAGTAACGACACAGCCAGGTTGTTTCGGTACGTGTTTTCGGAGGTCGGTAATGGATACAGGTCGCCCGGCCCCCGTAACATCTGCTCCTTCCGCGTAAATGGCACGATTGTGTAGTTCGCCTGGGCGATCTGAACAATGTTTTCTTCCTTGCCGTCTTTGTCGTAATAAACAACGTAGAGCCCCAGGGGTGCATCGGTGACTTTGGTAACGGCTTCGGTGCCCTGATACCGAATTTCCGTTGATGCGCCCGGTGCGAGGCTAAATCCTTTGCTGGGTATCAGTTTATACCAGTCGCCGTTGATGTGCTGAATTGTGGCAGGCTGGGAGGTTTTAGCCGGAAGAATCGGTCGGGGCGACATGTTGAAAAACAAGGCCCAGTTGGCATCCGTCAGGGCTGCGTCGCTTTTGTTGGTAAGCCTGAAGCGAGCGTCGAACCCATCTTTTATGCCGGTAAAATTACTGACCAGTTCCCAGGAGACAGCCAGTTGCCGTCCCTCGCCAGCGTCCGTTTTTTCGGCCTGCCGACACCCGTTCAGGCAACCAATCATCAGCGCGAATAGCGTGGCATAAAAACCGGTACGCATAAATTTTTGGGTTTAATAGCCCTTATAGTACTCAAATCAGTACTAAAGATACCATTGTTGAAACCGGGCTTTTTTTACATTTTAATGATGCAGCAACCAAGCCGACTCATTTCGTTAGATACGATGCGCGGCTTTACTATCGCGGCCATGATTGTTGCCAACTTTCCGGGAAGCGAGGAGTCCGTGTACTTTACCTTGCGGCATACAAAATGGAACGGACTGTCTTTCACGGACTTGATTGCCCCAACGTTTCTATTTATTGTCGGTGTTTCCATTGCGCTGGCTTATGCTGGGAAGCTGAATGAAGGAACTCTGAAAGGCAAACGCTATCGAAAAATCGTGATTCGGTCGCTGAAAATTTTTGCCGTGGGCATGTTCCTGAATCTGATGCCCGATTTTGACTTTTCCACTGTTCGCTGGACAGGCACCCTGCACCGAATCGCCATTGTGTTTCTGGTTTGCGCGCTCCTCTTTCTGAACACGACCTGGAAACAACAAACCTGGATTGGCGCCATCACGCTGGTTGCCTATTGGTTGGCCATGACGCAAATTCCGACACCAGACATTGGAAAAGTAGTGCTGGAACCGGGTCAGAACCTGGCAGCCTGGCTCGACCGAAAATACCTGCCTGGCCGCATGTGGCAGGGCACCTGGGACCCTGAAGGTATCCTCAGTACGTTCCCGTCGATTGTAACGAGCATTACAGGATTGCTGGCCGGACGCTGGATGCTGAGTCGGACTAGCCCGACCGAAAAAGTGTCGTACCTGATGACGGCTGGATTTTTCACGGCGGCTACTGGCTATTTCTGGGGACTGACGTTTCCCGTCAACGAAAACCTCTGGACGAGTTCCTTTGTGCTCGTTACGTCCGGTTTTGCCGCGCTGCTACTGGGCGCCTTATATTTTCTGGTCGATGTTCTTGGCTATAAAAGCGGAACGAAACCGGGCGTCATTTTCGGTGCTAACGCCATCACCGTATACGTACTGGCCGACATTTTTGCCCTATTTTTTTACCGACTCAAATTCGGCAATCTCCCGCTAAACGAGCAGGTTGTAAATGGGTTAATCGATGCCGGTATACAGCCCGAACTCACCAGCTTGTTATATGCGCTATTTTTCGTCGGCGTCAATTTCATTCCGGCCTATAGGCTGTATACCAGGAAGATTTTTATCAAGTTGTAGAGACCGGCCACCACCTGAAGGGCAGGGTTGTTAAGTGCTGGCTTTTCTACTCATGAATGCCTCTACCCCTAAATCCCCTGAAGGGGACTTTACTCGTGTGCAGACAAAGTCCCCTTCAGGGGATTTAGGGGTTATAATCCTTATCAGCTTTATACGTAGCAACGCAACACGTTGACTATCAGCCGTAAAATAGTTAATAATAGGACCTACTCAAACCCGAAGAAACGTTTTCTTTTTGTACAGAAAATACAGAAATACCCACTTGACAGCCAGTATGGCCAGCACACCACCGACCTCCAGTACCACTTCGGAGTCTGATAGCTTGAGTAAGCCACCAAAGAAGAAACGGGCAGCATACCCAAAATCAATGAACTCACCCGCCAGATAAATCAGGATGGAGTTCATGCCGATGATGGTAAAGAAGAACGTCCAGCCCTTTATATCTTTTACGTCGATAATCCAGTAGAATATAGCCAGTAACGTCAAACTTAAGCCTCCGGTCACCAGCATGAACGAGCTGGTCCACAGGTTTTTGTTGACGGGAAAAACGAAATTCCAGAGCCAGCCGAGTACGACAAACCCCACGCCCGCACCAAGCAATTGCAGCGCTTTCTGATTGCCTGTTTTGCCATGCGTGCGCAGGAACGTACCGGCAAAAATCCCCAGCAATGCATTGCAGATGGCTGGAATCGTGGAGAACAGCCCTTCTGGATCATGGATCGTTTTATACAAATGACCCGGTACCAACTGGCGGTCAATGTAACTGGCCAGATTGCATTCCATCGTTAGCACACCGGCTCCGCAACCCGGCACGGGAATCAGCATCATGGCGGCCCAATAGCCCAGCAAAATCCCGACAAACCAGATGTATTGCGTGCGCGGTTTGGCATACAGGTAAATCAATTGCGCAAACATTCCCGCTAGTCCGATACGTCCCAGAACGCTCGGGAAACGCGTATCCTGAATGGCTTTGACGAACAGGCCATTGTTGTAAATAATACCGAGCAACACTAAAACAAGGCCCCGCGTGATGATCTTACGGGCTATCTGTCCTTTATCAGCGCCTTTTTCGAGCTTTCCGCCTATTGAAAAAGGGGTTGAGACGCCTGCCATAAACACAAACAGCGGAAAAATCAGGTCGTAGGCCCGGAAGCCATTCCAGCTAGGGTGCGTGAACTGATCGGCCAGCAGAACCGCCCAGGCCGCTCCTGTGGTTTTTGCCAGCGCGTGAAAGACTTCTTCACCGCCCATGATCCAGAACATGTCGAACCCGCGCAACGTATCGAGCGAGAGAAGTCGTTTGACGGGCGCGGGCTGGGCAATAGCCGGTTCGGCTGAATTTGACGTAGTTGTTTGCATAGAGGGGCAGATTCTATATAGGTATTACTCTTTTTTCGCCTGTTTGCGGGCTTTGTATTCCTGAAAACGATTTCGGTATTCGTCCATCTCCTGGGGTTTATACTTTTTTTGATACTCTGCCGGGAGTTCGAGCCGTTCGGGAGCCAGCACCGGCGACTGATCGACGAGGGTATTTTGACCTTTACCGTTTTTAAGTAAGTCAAATGTATCATATTTCTCGCCCGTTACGGTGTACGACTGATAAGACAATTTATCGCCGTCGATCGAAATGGTTTGGTATAACTGCGTATTCGACCCCGCCCGGTCCATCCAGTTTTGCAAGCCAATATCATACATTTTGGGCCCACTTACCGATACTACGTAAATCGGCCCATCGGGATGCTTGCGACTTTTGCCCAATGGCATATTCAACCCCCGGCCGTAGGTATGGTCATGACCCTGCAACACCAGATCGACGCCATATTTTTTGTAGATCGGCTCCATCTTTTCGCGCCATTCGTCGTTGTCGCGCCCCTGTTTCGTCGAATAGATCGGGTGATGGTGAACGACAACGGTCCACCGATTGGGGTTACTGCTTAAGGTTTGCACCAGCCAATTGGCCTGCATAGCCAACACCGTTGAATCGAGCAGGGCCGCCTGCGAGTTCAGCGAAATAAATCGAGTGCCCTGGTAGTCAAATGAGTACGTCGTTTCCTCCAGGCCCTTTGGTCCGTTTTCGGGAAGCACGAACGAGGGGCGCCAGTGTCTCGATACGCGAACTTTCCCCGTTTCGTCCTTAAAATATTCGTGATTGCCCGGCGTCGCCAGCGTTGGCACCATGCCGTTGATCCAGCCGCCCGCTTCAAACCATTCGGCCCATTGCCAGTCGGCGTTGGACGTAGTGATTAAATCGCCTGCATGAATCATCAGGTTCACTTTAGGCAGGGTTGAGTAAGCCCCGCGAATGGCCCGCGACCAAAGCGAGCGAATGTCGTTCTGCGCATCCCCGAAATACAAAAAAGAAAATGGTGCAGGATGATCCTGGGCCGTTTTAAAATGAAACCACTCACTCCAGTGCGTCCCATCCCCCACGCGATAACTGTATTGGGTGGCCGGTTTGAGATTTTTAAAATGGACGGCATGATAAAAGACCGATTTCCCATCGAGAACGATGCGGTCGGTAGTGGCCGGAACGATGGTTGCTTTATTGACAAAATCGGGCGATGGATCAGCTTCGGCAATGGCTCCCACCGCGTTCATCACGGTCGAGTCGGTGCGCCAATTGACCGACTGCGATGTGGCGGGACTTCCCTGCCAACCCAGTATCAGCCGGTCGGGATAAGCGGTTGGCAAATAGTCCTTATGAATCTGCGCCCAAGTCGACGTGACGATTAATAAAAGGAGAAAAGATAATATGGTACGTATCATGATGAGCAAATGTGTTAAAATTATGTAGTGTTTTTGCCTGAAGAGGGCTTAATTCACAAATGAGCAGATTCCCCTTCAGGGGGTTGGGGGTTTTGCTTATTTCGTTGCCAGTGTCCGATACACGCTTAGCACATGGTCTGTCTGAATGACGTCGATACCCAGTTTAGCCGCTTTTGCGTATTGGGCGGGCAAATCGTACCCATCCAACAGGTCAGAAAATACCTTGATCCGCTGCTGATGAAGTTGACCAACGAGCGATTCGTTCAGGGCGGGCCAGCTTACATCGAAGGCATACGGATGAAGTTTGTTAATTTTATCGGCCAATGTATCGATTTTCTTCAGGCCTGGCATCAATTTCGCCGTTGGAGCCGCCTTCTGTAAGGCCAGTAGCGTTTCGTCGGAACCGTAAAAAACGGCATCGTTGAGCAAGCCATATTTCGAGAGGATAGCCACCAGTGGCGCGGGTGCTACATCCTTGCAATCGACGTACAAATTTGTTTTTCCGGTATGATTGGCATTCCAGTTAGCAAGTAACTGGCAAACCTCTTCCAGCGTAGGAATTTGCTCTTTTTGAAATTGTTCATCGAAGCCTTGGGCGGCCGATAGCTTTTTCAGTTCGGCCAGCGTCTGCTCTTTTACGGAGCCGGTTCCATTCGTCGTGCGATTCAACGTAGCATCGTGCAAAATGACGAGTTGCCCGTCCTTCGTCGTTCGCACATCGATCTCTATGTAGTCAACCTGGAGTTGCAAAACCGCCCGAAACGTAGCGAGTGTATTTTCCGGGGCAATTTCCGACGAGCCTCTGTGCGCCGAAACGCCCATTTTATGGTGAGTCGTCAGCATCGTTCGGTAATACCCGACCGAATCCGGAGTCTGACCATAGGTGGTGATTTGAGCCACCAAACATCCGATGACGAAGCTACACGCTACGTTCTTTCTAATTCCATTCATGCAGGTTGAGCGTTTTTCAACTTAGGTTTTGCTCCAGCCAATTGACAGGGCAAGTTCGTAGAGAAGCACTGAGTTTATCTGCCCGATGAGCGATCGAGTGGTGGTCAGATGGCATCGAATCCCATTAAATAATCAGCGACGCGTTCGGTTCCGGGCTTTGATCGTCGCCGATGGCTTCTTTGATGATGCGCAGATCGTGCTGCAGGCGCTGGCTGAAAAGAGCGATGTCGAAACTATGTACGACCATGTTGACACCTTCATGTATCCACCTGATCTGCCGTTCGGGTTCCAGCGAAAAATGAATACCGATAGCCAGCCCTTTCTGGCGGGTCGCATGAATAATGCTACGTACCGCAGCCTCAAAATCAGGGTGATCGTATTGCTCAGGCAGTCCCAGACTTACCGATAAATCGTGCGGTCCAATAAACACCGCATCCAGACCCGGTACCGACAATAACTCATCGAGCCGATTCAGGGCGGGCACACTTTCGATATTGGCAATGCAGAGGTGGCCGGCATTATAGGCAGCAATGTAAGCGGCCATTTCGGCCGACAGCGTTTCATCTCCACTAAGAATATTCGCCAGTCGCTGGCCTTTCAGCGGCCGATATTTGGTAGCCCCGACCAATTCCCGCACCTGCTCGGCCGATTCGAGATACGGAGCTACTACGCCCAGTGCTCCCCCGTCAATTACCTGACAGGCCTGGAAAGGATCAGGACTCGGTATTCTGACAATAGGCGTGATGCCGTAGGCCCGAAACTGCTGACAGAGCTTTGCCAGTTCAGCTCGGTCCAGCGGAATATGTTCGGTGTCCAGAAAAACAAAATCAAGACCTAGCTGCCTGACCGCTTTCGGCCACATCGGCGCGGTCGACGTAATACAGGTTCCGTAGACGTTTCGTCCACTGTTGAGCTTTTGAAGGAGACTTCGGTTGGATAAACCACTCATTTGACCAGCGATTTCAGACTAGGTATACTACTGTTCACGTCGTCATTCAGACTACTCAACCGAACGAATTATTTCAGGCTGCTCACTTCCCGACTGGCGCACTAATCACACCCAGATACCGGCCCATCCAGTAGGGAAGCAGAAATGAATCGCCCGCGCTCAGTTCGCTAACGGCCTTGCCGGGGCGATCCAGCTTGAAGAGATTACGGTTATGTTTGAGTTCCGGACGTTCATCGGGCGGCAACACCTCTTTGGTGGTTTGCCCGCGAAAGTTTTCCGGAATGAATTCGATGTCTTTGCGATGGCTGTTCATCACCGGCCATTCGATCATGTCCAGCGGAAATTCCTGTAGATACCAGACCGTTTCGGGCAGGTCGAACGCTTTGGCCCCGGTCATGGCGTAGCAGAGGTTCCAGAGCCCATCTTTTTCAGGACGTTCGGCCTGCCAGTGATCTTTGATGGCTTCGCCGTATTTGGCTTTCAGTTCGGGCGTGAAGGCATACCGATACAGGGGCCAATACGCCAGAAAGTACATTTCATCGTCGGAGTGATTCCAGCCTTCAGAAAGCATTTTAGCCCAATCGCCAGCGTCCTTTGGGGCTTTTCCAATGTCACGCATGGGCCGCATCAGGTTTTCCAGATAGCCATATTTCTGCATCAGTTCATAGGCCTTCTCCCTGTAAACGGGCTTTCCCGTAAAATGATAGGCAGCCTGCAAAAACCCGATAATATTGGACGAATTAATCTTTCGATCGCCTACCGACTTATCGAACGAGTTGACGTAGTCAGGATTCCATTTGCCCCAAAGCGTGGGTTTACCATCAACGTCAATCAGATACCAGTCGTTTCTTATGATAGTGGTCATCAGGCTATCAATCAACCCAATAGCTCGTTTTTTTACATCACCATCCATCAGTTCGGCCAGCAAGGTGAGGGAGAATAGCTGGCCAACAGTCTGGTCGCTGCTGGTCGTGCCGCGCCAGTCCCAACCGGGATCGTTGGCGTGTGTCCAGCCGTTGGTCAGTCCACCATCCCAGGCTTTTGCGTCAAACTTCTGGTAGCCACGTCGCTCGAAGCCACGGGCAAAGAAGCCGTTCATACTGGTAATCGTAAACAGGCGTTCCATTGCCTCGAATGATTCCAGGCAGTTTCGCAGGGCTTCCGGGTCAGCAGTCACTTTGTAGCGAAACAACTGGCTAACCAGATACATGGATGTCCAGAGGTTATCGCTGTCGCGCTGGCCCATCTGGGCGGTTGCCAGATCACCGTTTTGGATGCTTGTTACGTCGCAGTTAAAGCCGTACCGGATGTGACGTTGACGAACCTGTTTTTCATAAAGAAGCGACTTTGCCTGAAGCGTCATCGGTTCGAAATGAAGGTCGCCTAATCCTTTGTCGGTGAGAACCAAAACGCTGTTACCCGTACCTGCGGAGATTGCCGCTACGTTGTTGCCCGGCAGCCAGCGTTCGCCGTAGTAATAGTTGAATTTACCATCAGGCCGTAGCATGAAAGCGCCCAGGGCAGAGCCAAACCACAGCTTACCGTGAACGAACGCGATGGTGCGTAAATCCGGGCAGGGCAGTTTTTTCTGTAACGTACCGATTGGTGTGAACGTACTGGCATCAAGCGCCTGATACCCATCATGCGTTCCCAGATAAACTTTATTTTGAGCCAGTTCAAAACAGGTCAGCCCCGGCTGTTGAAAGACCGTTTTAAGGTGTCCTGTCTTGACGTTCACTACACTTAGTGAATGCTTCCCCAGAACCAGAAAATGATTTTTCGCTACGTCGTATCGGATAGATGCTACGGAGTCCTGCGGTAAAACGCCCTCCCAGACAACCGAATTGTCACATAGTGCTTTTAGTCGTACGCCATCCGACACTAAAAATGTAGCTAATTGGTTCGTTCCGTCGGAACCGGCACAAACTAACTGGGCATTGGGCATGGCGTGTTTGGCCAACAACTTTCCGGCCCAGGCATTACTAAAAACGACGTCGTTATCGAGGTAAACAAATTGATGCTGGCAAAGTCCCAGGGCCGCGATCGTCCGATCAGCCATGGGTCGATACGCCCGATCAGCTTCCAGCGTTCCGGGATACTGAAACTGACCGGCCTGAGGACGTAGCAACCCTTTCGAGGAAAGCACCTGAACAACCCCGTTCCGGTCAGCAAAAACACTTTTAAGCCGAACCGCGCTGTCGGCTACGTAGTATTTAACGCTGTAGTCCTGCACATACGGCACATCCTGATAAACAGGCGTTTGAGCGGACATAGCAGAAACAATAAAGAGCGAAAAAGCAGCAGAGTGAAAAAGCGTTTTACACAGCAGTGAACGCTTTTCAAACCTTTTGAGAACGGCTGGTATCATAATTATTTCAATCAAGCAAGTACGCCGAAATTCGGCTGATGGGAGTCGGTTAGTGGCGTAAACGTACCACGCGCTTTCACTCTTGCGCGCTTTCACTCTTTAGCCCAATCGGCGCACTAATCACGCCCAGATACCGGCCCATCCAGTAGGGAAGTAACCAGATGTCGCCCGCGCTGTGCTCCGATTGGCCGTTGCCACGATTACGGTCCAGACTAAACGTATTCCCATTGTGCCGTTGAATGGGCCGCTCGGCGGGAGACAGGACTTCTTTGGTCGTTTGTTTCCGAAAATTATCAGGCAGCATTTCGATGTCTTTACGGTGGCTGTTTCGGATTTCCCAGTCGATGAGGTCAAGTGGAAATTCCCGCAAATACCAGACGGCTTCGTTCAGATCGAAGGTTTTCGTGCCGGTCAGCGCCGTGAAAATATTCCAGGCTCCCTCCTTTTCGGGCCGCTCGATTTCCCAGTGGTCGATGATAGCTTTTTTGAAATCAGCCTTGAGGGCATCGGTCAGCGCGTAGCGATACAGGCCCCAATAGCCCACAAAATACATCTCGTCGTCGGAGTGATTCCAGCCATCCGACATGTGTTTACTGTGCTCATCGGCATCTTCGGGCGCTTTTCCGATCACGCTCATGGGGCGCATCAGGTTTTCCAGATAGCCATGCTTTTGCAGTAGCTCCAGGGCTTTCTTCCTGTATTTTTCCTTTTTGGTAAAATGATACGCTGTCTGAAGCATGGCCACGATATTCGAGGAGTTCAGCTTGCGGTCACCCACGTTGATCGGGAACGCATTCACGTAGGCCGGATTCCATTTTCCCCACATGGTGGGTCTGCCATCGAAGTCTATTAAATACAGATCGTGGCTGATAATGTGGCTCATGAGCGTATCGATAAGCGTAATGGCCCGACGTTGCATGACGTTGTCGTCCACTAATTCGGCCATGGCTCCGAACGCGAAAACGTGCCCGATCACTTCGTCACTGCTGGTCGTCGATTTCCAGTCCCAACCGGGTTGGGGCGAATGTTGCCAGCGGTCCACATCGTGGAGCTGCGCCATGAGGCCCGATCGTTCAAACGATCGGGCCGGAAAACCCGGCACGGGCGTTACGGTATAGAGCCGCTCCATGGCATCGAGCGATTCCCGGCAGTTTTGCAGCGCGTCTTTGTCTTTCGTAACCGCATAGCGGAACACCTCACCCGCCAGATACATGGACGTCCACAAGCCATCATTATCTGAGTCATCCAGATAACCCGTTACCAGATTACCGTTTTCCATCCGCTCCAGCGACGCATTGAATCCGTTGCGTATGTGCCGACTCCGAACCTGTTTGTCGTAAAACATGGCTTTTTCGTGAAGCGTCATCGGCTTCGTAACGATTTCGGCCAGCCCAGCCGTCGTCAGGATCAACACGCTGTTTGCTGGACCGGCGATAATCTGCGTTACGTTGTCGCCCGGCAACCAGCGTTCACCGTTGTAGTAATCGAATTTGCCGTCGGGACGTAGTGAAAAGGCCCCTTTGGCCGAGCCAAACCAGAGCTTTCCATTCACGTCGGCTACGGTTGTGATGTCGGTCCAGGGTAGTTTTTTGTGAATGGCGCCAAGCTGTTTTTTGCTGACCGGGTCGAATTCAATGTAGCCGTCATTCGTACCAATAATCACTTTCTGCGCCTGGCTGGTCAAATCAAACGACGTGAAGCTGGCCCCCTCAAACACCTTTGCCAATTTATAGTCCTTGCCCGAAAGCGTATACAACGATTTTTTGCCCAGTATCCAGAACTGGTCAGCAGCGGGCTGATACCGCATGCCAATCACCTCATCGTCCGGCACGGCTCCTTTCCACAACAGGGCGGCCTCTTTGACCAGGTGAAGGGTTTTTCCATCCGAAACGAGGAACGTAAAATTAGCGCCACCGGCAAAAAGTCGCGCCCTGGGAAGCTGATGTTCGATGAACAGTTTTCCCGCCCAGGCATTGCTCAACACCGCCCGGTTATCGAGGTAAACCAGTTGCTGACCATACGTAGCCATAGCCGCCAGTTTCATATCGGTCATTGGTCGATACGTTCGGTCGGGTTGCAACGTACCGGGCGACAGAAACTGGCCGCCGTGTGGATGGAGTAAACCATCGGCCGACATTACCTGAATCACTCCGTTTCGATCACAACTTAGCCCGGAGAGACCGGCTGCTTTTCCAGCATAATATTTAACACTATACATCTGACCATACGGCTTATCAGCATAAACCGACTGAGCGGATACCGGGTAATCAAGCGACAATAAAATAAGAAAGGCAGCTAAAACAGCTACTGAGCAGAGTCTTTGCATGATACGAGAATGGTGTCAGTTCGAGCAGACATAGCCTGCTTTATTCGTGAGATTCACTTGATATACTGCCTGACAGCTGTATAAGGCTATTTCCCAACCGGCAAATTTTAGGTTTCTCTGCTACACATGCCATTGTCAAAAGTTGTCTGACCCTCTCAAATTCCTCAAAGGGAACTTTGTTCGAGTGTAAGGAAAGTCTCTTTCAGGGGATTTTGGGTTTTAGACAGCTTCGCAGCGGAATTACTTACAGGCAAGTACCCGTAAAGACCTGTTGAGCAGCCTAACGCCTAAAGCGTTGACACTGAGAAATAAACACCAGACGGCAGGTACCCACTATTACCCCTGTGTAAAATCTACAGGCGGTTGCGCAAATAGAGGGTTATTTTACGCAAAGTGCGAAAATTAATTAAATCCTCCTGCTCTATATTTGCCTCATACTCAACGCAAATCCAAATTTTATTTGGATTATCCAGCTTTTGTTAAGAGAATGTAAAGGATTTGTTACCAAATAACAATACATCCTTTTGCCATTATTATCCAAATAATATTTGGGCATTCAACTTAAATAATTAACAAAAATTCACCAAACCATTCTATTTCACAATTTTCTGGTGGTTTGGCAAAACATTACAGACCGTACACTTAACTCTTCCTGTTTATGACCATCAACTACTCAATTGAAAGCATTCTTGGCGATGTAATTCAGGGTGACCAGGCGGCTTTTGCGACATTATATCGGCATTACCGAACGCCCGCTTTTAAGTTCTGCCTGTATCTGTTGAAAGATCAGGAGGAGGCAGAAAACATGGTCCATGACGTATTCATAAAAATCTGGGAACGTCGTACGTCCATTAATCCGAGCCTGAATTTTAGCTCCTATTTATTTACCTGCCTGAGAAACATGGCCTTCGACTACCTGAAGCAGGTCGAAAAGAGTCAGCTTCTCAAACAGCGCTACCTGGATCGGATGCAAAGCGTCCACGAAGAAGAAGCCGACGATCAGGAAGCCCGGCTTACCTTACTCCAGACGGCGATTGATTCGCTGTCCGATAAACGGAAAGTCATCCTTCTCCTGAACATAGAGGGCGGAAAATCCTATCAGGAAATAGCTGAGCTACTGAGGATTTCAAAAAATACGGTTAAAAATCAGCTCGTAAAAGCCAAACAGGTGCTGCGGGAAAAACTCGATTTCGCCCTCCTTTAGTGACCTTATAAACTGTCTGGAAATTATTTCTTGCTTGGTCTGAGAGCCGACCCGTCGGACCGCCCCTAAATCCCCTGAAGGGGACTTTGTTCGAGCGTAAAAAAAGTCCCCTTCAGGGGATTTAGGGGCGGTCCGACAGCTTCTCATAAAAAATAAGTGTTTTTGACTAGTCCTTTAGCGGGCATTGCCAGTACTATAGGCAAACGGGCTAACGGATGTGATACAATGTCAAATCATGACAGTAGCTATCTAATTGAGCAACTACTCAACAACAACCTGTCGCGGGCAGAACTTGATGAATTTTTAAGAGGTCTGCATAATGACGACGCCAGTAGGGCCTATTCTGACGTACTGGAGGCTTATTTCAACGAACTGATCCGTCAAAATGACCACAAGCCTGACCCCGATAAGCAAGTGGAGTAGCCGCTAGAAACCGGTACTCAGCCGGATTTTCTGACCGATACGTAGTGATTTTATCCTGTGAATTTATTGAACCCCTTATAACTGAACACGCATGAAACCAATTTCTACTTTTCAGTT
The DNA here is from genome assembly GCF_054777855.1 of Spirosoma jeollabukense. Classification (NCBI taxonomy): domain Bacteria; kingdom Pseudomonadati; phylum Bacteroidota; class Cytophagia; order Cytophagales; family Cytophagaceae; genus Spirosoma; species Spirosoma jeollabukense. The sequence continues at coordinate 749,867 of NZ_BAAHAD010000002.1, read as the reverse complement.
GATTCTAAGGCATTCTCTGACCATCGCCATACTGGTGGGAGTTTGCTTTGCAGACGCGCTGGCTAAAGGAAACCCGGCCAAAACCATAACCGGTACCGTTACGTTAGCCACAAATAGTCAGCCTATTGCGGGAGCCAACATCCTGATCAAAGGTACCCAGATTGGATCGGTCACCGATCAGAAAGGCAATTACTCCATCTCCGTAAACAACAGCAATGCGGTCCTGGTATTCTCCTTCATCGGGCACAAAACCCAGGAAGTTACGGTCGGGAATCAGTCCGTTATCAATGTCGAGTTAGTCGAAAACAACGAGGTGCTGGGCGAAGTGGTTGTTACGGCCCTGGGTATCAAGCGGGAAGCGCGTTCGCTGGGCTATTCAGTGGGCGAAGTGCAGGGAAAAGACCTGAGCCGGGTGGCGCAGGAGAACGTACTGAACTCACTGGCAGGCCGCGTACCGGGTGTTCAGATCAGTTCGACGGGGCCATCGGGTTCGTCGGTTAGTATGATCATTCGGGGAGCAAAATCACTCAATACCGATAATCAGCCCTTATTCGTCGTCGATGGCGTTCCCATAGCTAATACGCTGAATAACGTCAGTCAGATAGGTAGCGATAACCGCGTCGATTACGGCAACGCCATTTCCGACATCAACCCCGAAGATGTCGAGAACATATCCATTCTAAAAGGACCAAGCGCAGCTGCTCTATACGGGTCACGGGCGGGGAATGGCGTCGTGCTGATTACCACAAAAAGCGGTTCGAAGTCACAGAAAATGACGGTTTCGGTAACGTCGAACACAGTGTTTGATCAGCCCTATAAATATTTAAAAATGTCGACCGGATTTGCCACGGGAATTCTTCCGTTCACGCCCACAGCAAACCCCTATCCGGGTGGGATTCTGCAAATTGACGAAAGTTCGGCGGGAGGTGTGGGGCCGGAATTAGACAAAGGATACAACGCGATTCAGTGGAATAGCCCCGTTGGTGCCGATGGGAAGCAGATTCCAACCCCGCTCGTTTCGCACCCCAACAACATTAAGGACTTTGTCAGAACAGGGATTACCAGCACCAACGGCGTATCGATCTCAAACAATTCGGACAAAATAACGTATCGGCTTTCGTACTCCAATATGAGCAGCCGGGGTATTGTTCCCAATTCGGATCTGTTCAAAAACACGCTGGCCATCAGCACGAATGTGCGGGTCAATAACAAGCTGACGTTGAGTACGAATCTGGATTTCAGCCGGAATAATTCCAACAACCGACCCGCTGGCGAACGAGGCACCAACCCGCTGCAATGGGCCTATGCCGTTGGCTCGCACATCAACATCAATGACCTGCGCGATTACTGGGTGCCGGGTAAAGAAGGAATACAACAGAAATCACAAAGCATTGGTAACTACAACAACCCGTACTTTCTGGCCTACGAGGTGAACAACAGCTTTGTGCGGGATCGACTGTTCGGCAACATGAGAGCCGAATGGCAGATTACGCCCGACATTAAACTGATGGGTCGCTACGCCCTGGATACGTATACGGAGCAGCGGGAGACAAAAATTGCCAAGAGTTACACCGGCGAGCCGAACGGTGCTTACGGGCTGATCAACCTGAAACGCTACGAACGTAACGCCGATTTCCTCGCTACGTATACCAAGCGGTTCAACGCCTTGAGCGTGGTGGTTTCGGCCGGAGGAAATAACCGGTATTCTCAATCAACAGATATTAATACCAGTAGCAAAGACAAGGCGGGCCTGATTATTCCTGGACTGTTTACCATTCAAAATATTGCGACTACAAACATTAATTACAGCAATTATCTGTACAAGAAGGCCATATACAGCGCGTATGCCACCGCCAATTTTGGCTTCAAAGACATGATTTACCTGGACCTGACGGCTCGAAACGACTGGTCGAGTACGTTACCGGCCAACAATCGGTCTTACTTCTATCCATCGGCGTCGTTGAGTGTGCTGCTCAACGAAATCATGCACATGCCTGGCAGCGTCGATCTGTTTAAAGTGCGGGCCGGGGCTGCGCAGGTGGGTAACGATGCCAGTCCGTATAGCCTGTTTCCTACCCTGGCCGATGCCGGTGCCTGGAATGGCGTGACGCGCCTGAGCAAATCGGGAAGCATTTTGTTGCCTGATCTGAAACCCGAAATTGCTACGTCCTACGAAGTGGGTATCGACTACAACATGTTCCGGAATCGACTCCGGTTTTCGGGAACGTACTACATGTCAGACAACCGAAACCAGATTCTGCCTTCACAGATTGCCCCGTCGTCTGGCTTTACCACCAAAAATATCAACGCGGGTCTGCTCGAAAGTCGCGGGGTTGAACTCTCGCTTGGGGGTACAATTATTGACAAAGGCGGTCTGCGCTGGGATTTGACCACGAATTTCACCAAGAATACGACCCGGATTAAGGAACTGGCCGAAGGGATACCGTTTTACACTCTATGGACGGATGCGAAAGGGGGGGCCTGGACCTATGTAGGCGATAAAGTGGGCGACATTTACGATTCAGAGATTATCACCGTAACCGACCAGAAATCACCTTACTACGGGTACCCAATTCTGGACAATGATGGTTCGTGGCAGAGTAAGAGTGCTACGACGAGTAAGAATAAAATCGGGAATTTCAACCCGAACTTTATCCTGGGTGCCCAAAGCTCGCTTTCGTATAAAGGTTTCACCCTTAACTTCTCCCTCGACTGGCGGTCGGGTGGTGATTTCGTCTCACAGACGTACCGCTACATGGAGTCGGATCTACGTTCGCAGCGGTTTCTGGACAACCTGATCAATCCGGATGGCCGAACAGGCGATGCACTACGTAACTGGCTGGTCGAGAATCAGGATCAGTACATCAAAATTCACGGCAACTTCTTTCCGATTGTGGGTGGTCCAACGGCCGCTTATGGTGGGTATCCGTTTGAATTTGGGGGAAAGACTTATCCATATGGCGTATTCAACCCAGGCGTTATCGGCCAATATGACGCACAGGGCAACCTGACCGGGTATACCGAAAATCTGGGTGGAACAGGCACCAAAATCATTCCCTACGGCGACAATTACCCCTGGGACTTCACGCGAGCCGCTACGTTTGATGCCTCGTTCGTTAAACTCCGGGAGATTTCGCTGGGCTATGACATACCCGCCAAATTCGTGAAGTCCATTGGCTTGCAGAACGCTACGTTCTCGGTCTACAGTCGCAACATCATTCTGTGGACGGCGGCCAAAATCAACGTCGATCCTGAAATGGCTTTCCAGCCGCAGGCAGGTGCGCAGGCGGGTACGCAGTTCAAACAGGGAATCGAGCGCTATAACGTAACACCCTGGACTATCCCGGTTGGTTTCAGACTTGGCCTTACGTTTTAAGAAAAAAAATTTGAAAACCGACCCGTCGGACCGCCCCCTAAATCTCCTGAAGGGGACTTGGTGTGTGAGTGAATTAAGTCCGGCAGCGGCCGACCGTCCTTCAGGGGATCTAGGGGCGGTCCGACGGGTCGGTTTTCAAATTTGTAAAAATATAATTTTCAGATAGTCTCTAAAAACTTCGAAAATTTTTCAGTCATGAACATGTTATCTCTTCGAAATACGGCCTTACTCGTTCTGTTTCTGGCTTTCTGTTTTTCCTGTAAAGACCTGAGTCAGTTAAACATAAACCCCAACGGCGTTCAGCCCGAGACGGTAAATCCGAATCTGGTCATGCCAACTGTACTGTCGGAAACAGCCAAGCTCTACACAAACCTCGGCTTTCAGGATATTGCCGGTGTGGTACAGCACACCCAGAAAGACGCCTGGTTTAGTGGGCACAACGACTACGACTGGGGTGGCGACCAAAGCTGGACCGACTATTATAACCAGTTGCGAAACAACGATCTGGTCTATCAGCGGGCGGTAGCGCTGAACATGGAATTTCAACAGGGCGTGGCGCTGGTCATGAAATCCATGCTGTTTGGCCTGATTACCGATTTATGGGGGGATGCCCCGTATACCAACGCGCTGAAGGGCGAACAGGGAGGAACGGACTTTATCTCACCGAAATATGACAGTCAGGAAACTATTTATGCGGGCATTCTGGCCGATCTGGAGAAAGCCAATACGTTGCTATCGAAGCCCAAAACGTCCTACTCAAGTATTCTGGAAAGCGCCGACCTATACTACGCCGGCGACCCGACGAAATGGCAAAAACTCGCGAACTCGTTGAAGCTGCGGTATCTGATGCGGATCTCGGCCAAACAGCCCGACGTAGCCAAAGCGGGGATCGAGAAAATTGTGGCCACCCCTGCTCAATACCCCATTATCGACGATGCGTCTGTCGATGCGACGATGGCCTATGTGGGTAATAATACCAACGACGCCTGGCCGTCTAACACCGTGTTTGATGTGAGTGGCAGCAATTATCGGCGGGTAAAAATGTGTAGCACGCTGCTCAAGCCCATGCAAGCAACGAGCGATCCACGGCTGGCCATTTGGGCCAAGAAGGTAGAGATTCCCTTGAAAGTTGACGCTACCTTACCCGCTGGCACGGATAAAATCACCAACGGCGTCCGGTACCTCTCCCCCGACAAAGTAGGAACGACACCTATCGACACCGACCCGAATTACGTGGGGTTGCCCCCGAGTGGGTCGCAGTTACCGTCGGGCTATAATTTCAATCCAACGCCGGGCCAAACGTCTTATAATCCGCACGTTTCGTATCTGAATGAAATGTATATGCAGGCCAAAGGACCGCTGTTAAAAGCCCGGCTGATGTCGGCGGCCGAAGTTCAGTTTATTCTGGCCGAAGCAGCACAGAAAGGATGGGTGGCCGGTGATGCAAAAACGCGCTATGAAGCAGGGGTTAAGGCCTCCCTCACTGCCTGGGGCCTGGCCAGCAGTTATGCTACGTTCATTGCCCAGAAAGGGGTTGCTTATGACGGAACGCTGGCGCAACTTATCGGGCAAAAATGGATTGCCAGCTGGACCAGCGCCACCGAAGCCTGGTTCGATTATCGCCGGACGGGTTTGCCTGCGCTAACGGCGGGTCCGGTGGCCAAGCGAAAAGCGCTACCGCTTCGATTTTATTACATGCGGGATGAGTTAAACCTGAACAAAACTAATGCCGGAGTAGCTATTGAAAAACTCGAAACGACCGCCAACTCACAGTCCGACGGCAAAAACAGCGCCTGGTCAAAACAGTGGCTGGTTCAGGGAACAGGCAAGCCCTGGTGATAGGTATTCGGTTTAGGGTATTGAGTTTACGGAGGCTGACGCTAGAGTTGCTTTCGCGCCAGCCTCCGTAAACTCAATACCCTAAACCAGACAATCATACATATGAAAACCCTCCTTTCTCTATTCGCCTTCTTGTGGTTATTCGTCCCGGCAAATGCGCAGGATTTTAAAGCGGGAGCCGCCGTCCGGCTTATCACGCCGAATCCGTTGTTGCCTGTTTCGGGAGGAATTGGGACACCTAAAAAAGCGGTCGAGAAAAAAGGAGATCTGTTTGTCAGAGCCTGTGTGTTCGAAAAAGGAGGCACTCGTGTGGCCATCGTCAGCGTCGATAATCTGGGCTGGCCATCGGTGCTGGGCAATAAATCGAGAGCACTTATCAAGGGAATTCCGCCCCAGAATATCCTGATTGGCTGCACACATACGCACAGCGGCCCCGATGCGTACGGGTTCCCGAATGAGAAAGGCGAATCCTTTGCGGACCTCTCCTACCTGGACAAATGTGTGCAGGCCATCGCCGATGCGGTTAATGAAGCGGTGTCAAAATTAAGTCCGGCTTCGCTGAAAATTGCGGTTGGTGAGGCAAAAGGCCAGATTGCCTACAATTACTACGCGCCTGACTTATACGACCCGCGCTGCGGGGTCATTCAGGCTATCGCCACAACCGGGACGAATGCCGGAAAACCCATTGCTACGTTAGTTAACTACGCAATTCATCCAGAGGTAATTGGCTCGGGCCGAGGCATCCTTAGCCCCGATTTATGCGGTCCACTCTATGACCGAATCGAGTCGAAAGTGGGGGGTGTGGCCATGTTCGTCAACGGTGCGCAGGGCGGTATGGTAACAGCCGACAACCGGCGGGAGAACGCGAAGGAAGTCAATACGTGGGACGAATGCATCCGAATCGGGGAGTTACTGGCCGATGAAGCACTCCGTATTGTGAGCCCGGCCGAAGCGCAATCCAGTCCGACGCTTTTCTGCACGGCCCGAACCGTTACGTTCCCGATTGAATCGGAGGTGATGAAGTACATCGTCAAGAACTCACCGCTCAAATATGACGTAGCGCCCGGCGACAAGGTGGTGGCCCAGGTCAATCTGCTCAACGTGGGCACCGCGCAGCTACTGACCATTCCGGGCGAAGCGTTACCGAATATTGGCTTCTACCTCAAGCGACACATGCACGCCAGCGTCCCCTTGTTATTCGGTCTGACCAACGACGCGTTTGGCTACATGCTAACCAAAGAAGACTTCAACAGTTTCAAGCGCTATGACTATGTCAGCCGGACCAGCCTGGGCGAAAACACCGCCGAAATTTACATGAACGAAGCCCTGAAATTAATTAACGAATCACCCAAAGCGGATGGCTATAAAAAGCCTTAACGTAACATGGACCAAACCTCCAACAATCAATGAAAAAGTACCTACTGAAAACCCTTGCCCTTGTTGCGCTTATCAGTGTCAGTGCGCTATTCTCGTTCGATGTACCCAAACCCGTCGATGGAATCACACCGTCGACGGCGCTGGACAGCTACCTTCACAACGGCGATCAGACCTTCAAATGGGAAGTGAAAGACACGTATAGCTACGGAGACATCACGGCCTACGAAGTCTTGCTGACCTCCCAGAAATGGCGGGAATATACCTGGAAGCACCAACTGACGGTGCTGGTTCCGAAAGACGTGAAATACGAGGGTGCCCTGCTGTTCATTACCGGCGGGTCAGTTAAAGATGGCGAACCAAACTGGAACAAACGGGAAGATGGATTCAACCGGGCGATCAGCACCGTAGCCACAAAAAACAATGCCATCGTGGCTGTTCTCCGTCAGACGCCCAATCAACCTTTATACGATAATCTGACCGAAGATGCGCTGATTTCCTATACGCTGCATCAGTTCAAAAAAGATGGCGATTATTCATGGCCGCTGCTTTTCCCGATGGTAAAAAGTGCCGTTCGGGCAATGGACGCGGTGCAGGCACTAGCCAAAGAGAAACTCAATAAAGAAGTTAAAAACTTTGTGGTTTCGGGTGCTTCCAAGCGCGGCTGGACCACCTGGCTGACGGGCGCCAGCGACAAACGGGCCGTGGCCATTGCTCCGATGGTTATTGACATTCTGAACATGCCGGTCAACCTGGATTATCAGATGAAGATCTGGCATAAATACAGCGAACAGATTGACGACTACGTAAAGCTGGGCATCCCCCAGACCGCCCATACGAAGGAAGGCACGGCCATCAATGAAATGATCGATCCGTATTCGTACCGAAAAAAGTTAACTATGCCGAAAATGCTGTTCATGGGCACCAACGATGAATACTGGACAGTCGATGCCGTGAAGCATTACATTGGCCAGATTCCGGGCGAAAACTTCATTCACTACGTGCCTAATGTGGGACATGACCTGGGCGACAAACGGCAGGCGCTGGAGGCTCTGAGCGCTTTTTTTGGAAACACGTTAACCAAGCAGCCCTATCCAGCCTGTCAATGGAGCGTATCGACCACGAAGAAAGGCGTTGACATTACCATAAAAACGACTTCCGATAAGCTGGAGGACGTAACGGTCTGGTCGGCCAATTCGACAGACATGATTTTTCAGGACGAAAAGTGGGAAGCTAAACCCCTGGGTATAAAGAACAAAGCCACCATTTCGGTCAGTGAAGCCTACCCCGCATCGGGCTTCCGGGCGTTTTATGTCGACCTGAAATATAAGGTGCCAACCGGTGGTACGTATACTGAAAGCACCCGGATGTTTTTAACCGATAACGACGAGGTTTTCCTGAAGTAAGGCGAGTTTTCCTGCCTGCTTAATTAGGTTTAACTGCCCTGCCCTTAGCGGCCCAATTGATGATTCGATTGGGCCGCTAAGAGCAGGGCAGTTTTAGGTACGTAAGGGCATAGCCAACGTCAGCCTAAACTATAGAATTAGTATGATCTGACTAACTTTAGCTTTTAAATGTATCTTTGATTGTTATACTGCCCGATCAAATGGATTATTCTGACGCTAGCTTATCCAAGGATATTGAGCGCATCAAGCAGATACCAATCGTACCCACCATACTAGACGTAGTGTGCCAGACGACCGGAATGGGTTTTGCCGCTATTGCCCGTGTGACTCAGGACAGATGGATTGCCTGTAGTGTTCGCGATGATATTCGATTCGGGCTGGTCTCTGGTGGCGAATTAAAACTGGAAACAACTATTTGTCATGAGATTCGGGGCTCTCACCAACCCGTCATCATTGATCACGTAGCGGAAAGCGAAGCCTATTGCAACCACCATACACCTAACCTATACGGCTTTCAAAGTTATATTTCCTTTCCCATTTTCCTGAAAAACGGTGATTTTTTTGGTACCCTTTGTGCCATCGACCCCCAACCCGCCCAGCTGAACAATTCCAGGACTATTGGTATGTTCAATGCCTTCACGGATCTAATTGCCTTTCATTACCAGCAGATAGAATTAATTGAGCGGAGCCAGGCGGCCGTACAAACGTTGAATCAGCAGCTAACAGATTCGATGGACGAAACTCGACAGTATCGCCACATTTCCAATCATAATCTCCAGGAACCGCTCCGGAAGATCAGGCTCTTCAGTGGCCTGCTGATTGAGGCTACGGAAGTGAATGATGTTGATAAAGCGAAGACGATTGCCGCAAAAATCAATTCCAGTGCGCAGCGACTGTCCATGATGGTCAAAGATTTATCCGGCTTTTCGGAGCTGGAAAATGAGGAGGCTGATTTTGAACGGGTTGATTTGACGAAAGTAATAACGGACGTAGTGACCCAGTTAAGCCCGAAATTAAGAGCCAGGAAAGGAACAGTCAAAGCAGGAAAATTGCCGTCGATCCAGGGAATACCGCTGCAATTGGAACAGCTTTTTTATCATCTCATCAGCAACGCGATCAAGTTCTCTAAAAAAGGTGTACCACCCGTCATATCTATCTCAGCCAACGAGTTGAGTCAACCGCCGGCAGATCATCCATTCCAGGCCGAAAACAACGCTGGCTTTGTTGAAATTCAACTGGAAGACAATGGCATTGGTATTGAGAAGTCTCAACTTGAAAAAATCTTCGATATTTTTTCTCAGGTACCGCACACAAAAGAGAATTCTCTTCTGGCAGGCGAGGGCATTGGTCTGGCCTACTGCCGCAGAATTATTCGCAATCACTCCGGGAGCATAAAGGCGCAGTCTGAATTCGGGAAGGGAACAACCTTTTCCATTCTTTTACCTGTGTCAAGAACCACAAGCGAAGCCGTTGTCGACAATCATTCCAGCGTATAGGCACCTGTATCACCACTGAATCAGACCCCGGCTTTACACTCACTCGGGCAGATACACGCAGAAAGTGGCTCCCTGGCCTGGTCGGCCAATGGCGGTAATAGCTCCTCCATGATTGGTGACCACTTTCTGGCAGATGGCCAGGCCTACCCCCGTTCCGGCAAACTCATTTCTACCATGCAGGCGTTGAAACACCTGAAAAATGCGATCTGTGTACTTTTCTTCAAATCCGATTCCATTATCAGTCACCTTGATCAGGTAATACGCGTCAGCCTGACGAACTGGTTTTACCGACGCAGGCAAATCAGTAGCCACGACCTCATGGGCACTAATCTGTATCTGCGGACTTATCCAGGCACCCGACGGCTCGATTCGGCGAAACTTAATCGCATTGGAAAGCAGGTTCTGAAACAGTTGGCTCAACTGCGACGCATCGCCGGGTACAGTGGGCAACGTAGTAACCTGAATATGAGCGTTCGTCTCGTCGATCGCTACCGATAAATTTTCCTGGGCTACCTGAATAACGTCGGCAAGCGATACGGGCGCCTGCGCAACCTGACCGGTCGAAATGCGTGAAAAAGCCAGCAGGTCTTTAATCAGCAGAGACATTCGGCTGGCGGCCACCTGCATCCGTTCCAGATAAACCAGTTCGTCACCCTCGGACGTAGCATAGCGCGTCTTTAACAGATCGCTGAACTGCTGGATTTTCCGCAGGGGTTCCTGTAAATCATGACTGGCAATATAGGCGAACTGTTCCAGGTTCTGGTTGGAACGGCTAAGGTGCAGATTCGTTTCCTGGAGTCCCCGATTCACGTTGGCGATTTTCTCATTCGCTACGGTAAGCTCTTCATTAATTGTAGCCAGTTCTTCATTGATAGATTCCAGTTCTTCCGTACGTTTCTGCACTTGCTGTTCCAGTGCCAGTTGAATCTGTCTTTGTGCTGTAACATCCTGCACGGTACCCCCAATTTTATAGGCCTGTCCCAGTTCATTGAAATAGGCTTTACCCTGGGCATGTAATATTCGTTCCTGACCGGCCGGACTGGACACCACGGTATATTCGATGTCGTAAAGCCCGGTAGAACCCGGCGTACCAGCTTGGGCAAGCGCTCCTCTTACCCGTGGCCAGTCAGTTTTGTTAACTAGCCGGTAGGCTCGTTCGGGAGTAATAACTTCCTCAGGTTCTAAACCGTGCCACTCCCTTAAGCGCGGTGAATACTCAATCAGGCCAGTGGTATAATCAAACTGCCAGGTACCCAATTCGGCCAGTTCGATGGCACTCCGCAGGGTTGCTTCGGCGTCTTCGATCTTCTGGCGGGCTATCACCTGCTGCGTTACCTCCGTAACGACCACAAGTACGCCCGAAATGCTTGTATCGGCCTCGCGTTGCGGCTGGTAAGTAAAATCAACGTAGATGGTGTTTAATTCATGATTACGTACCAGATTTACCGCTACTTCTTTAGCAACGTAGGGTTCACCCGTGTCAATAACACTTCTCAGCAACTGATCAAATCCCTGCCCGTTCAGTTCAGGCAGGGCTTTCAATAGGGGTTTATCAACCAGTTGATCCGGCCTGCGGCCTACTAACTCGCCATAGAAGGGATTCACCATGCGGAAAGTCAAATCAGAACCGCTAAGGATGGCAATGCCCACCGGCGACTGTTCGAAATAGGTCAGCACTTGCCGTTGACCTTCTTCCAGCCGTTGCCGGGTCAACACTTGCTGCGTGGTTTCCTGGCAAGTCACAAATACACCCGCAATTCGGCCCGATTCGTCAGTAACCGGACTATAGCTAAAGGTCCAGTAAACATCTTCCAACCGACCGTTCCGGTAAATAGGCAGCAACTGGTCTTCGTTCCAGGTTGCGCCACGGCCCAACAACACCTGATCAATGAGCGGCTTGATGAAGTCCCATGTCTCCGGCCAAACGTCGGCACCGGGCTTACCGAGTGCATAGGGATGTTTACCTTCGTTGCCCAGACTCGGGCGATAGGCATCGTTATAGAAACAAAGGTGCTGCTCACCCCAAAACAAAAACATGGGAAACTTTGAATTCAGAACAATACTGAGCGTAGTACGAAGGCTTTGCGGCCAGCTGGCAGGCTCGCCAAGCGTAGTGCCCGACCAATCGAAGGCCCGCATCAAAGCCCCCATTTCACCTCCATTGGTCAGAAAAGGATAAATAGTAACAGGGCTTTGGGGAGTATTCTGGTCGCCTGACGTATACTTACCAGTCATAAAATAGGGTTACTTGATCGTAAAGAGTAAAGGAGTGCAACAAATTAAAAACAACTCAGCAGGTCAGCTAAGATACACTAGATTATTTTTTATCCAGTTGACGCAACCGACCGATGCTAAACAAAAAGGGGTTTCAACATAGTTTAGGCTATGTATACTTAAAGTGAATCCGGGCTTGCTTTCTAGTCCTTACAGGGCTCAACAGCGTAACGTCGGCAGGCCCGCCGAAGGGGTACTAAATGGAGATATACCATCCGCCATGAACATGTATCTGTTACTTACCTAACGGCACGTTGAGGACAACTATCCTGTTTTTTCGACGGTCTACCGACGTTACGCTGTTAAGGCCCTGACGGGCCGTTTCTGAGACCGAATTCGCGGTATACGTAAGTATTTACAGGCTAATCGATTAAGGCAAAAAAGACCTTATTGAAAAAGGGTTAATCAGTCTGAGTGTATAAACTCGTTCTGATTAACCCTTTTTTATCGTTTCTACGAACTGCTTTGTTGCGTCAGTACTTAATATCGCTCGTTGCCTTCGTCTTCTTCCTCGGCCAGTTCAGTGATCTCTTCGTCTATATCATCGTCCGACAGGTCAGTATCGGCTAACTCATCAGCCGTAAATTCATCGAACTCTTCGTCGTTCGAGAGTTCATCTGTAGCATGGCGGGCGGTTGCCGTATCGGTATACAGCAACGTATCAGAGGCTTCGTCATCACCGGGATTCATAATGTCGGGCTGGTTATTGACACCTAATCCTGCATAAACGACCGAATCCTCCTCATTATCATTCAAAGGCATATTCGTGTTCTGGGGCGACATCCCTTCCAGTGGTCCACCCGAATTCTGATCTACGCGTTGTTGATCGGAGTTGTTGGTATTTTCCATAATGGTTTAGTGCTGATGGTGACTGGCGGGCGAATCTGCATACCCGTTTTCAATCACCGGTTGTTAGTTACTAACCACTAATGTCGTAAAGAGTTTGCGACTATTTCGCGACAATAATTTTCTGAACCCGCGCCGGTCGATTGTCGGCGGACAGCCGTAGCAGATACGTTCCTTTAGGCAAATCCCCCAAATCGACCACCGTTTCAATCGATGCCCGAACTGGCTGGGCGGGCAGCATAATCTGCCCCGACAGTGACACCAGGTCAACGCGCCCTTCGTAGGGCGATTTCAGGGTAACGTAGCGTTCGGTGGGGTTGGGGAAAGCCCACGGACTCATTGGCTCTTCGTCAATGCCCGTGACAACTATTTTTTCAGACGTATTTTTCAGATACCGTAAACCACCGGCCAAACTTCCCAGCATTAAGTCAGGCAGTTGGTCGCCGTCGAGATCGGCAACGGCGGCCAGCAACCCCCTTCCAGGCATGCCTATCGACGACAATGAATCGATGAGTACCATCGATTGATCGAGCGGGTCCGGAAACTGATACACCTTAACCGTACCATTATCGGCAGCGGCAATGAGCTCTCTCTTTTGATCCCCGTTTAAATCAGCAACGACCAGCGAACGAGCCCGCGCGTATACGTAGTCGTCAGTTTTGATGCCTCCAAAGAATTGATTTTGCAATTGAAAGACCGGCGCAGTTGCCGTGCCCGCATTGCGGTAATATAGAATCGTGCCGGAATATCGGCCGACTAACAAATCCGGTTTACCATCCCGATCGACATCGGTTACTGTCAGAATATCAAGCGGATATATCAGATCGGGCGTTGGCCAGCGTGTCGCACCGGCCAGATCATACCGGACGGCAGCGCCTTTGGCAGCGGCATTTATCAACACCCGAATGTCGACTGTGCTCGTGCCCGTTCCCGTCAGCACGAGGTCCATACTACCATTCGCGTCGACGTCCGCAAAAGCAGGTACTACGTCGGTCAGTGCCAGCGATTTAGAAAGGCCAAGGTAATCGGTGGTGACGAGCGAAAAGGTGGGTTTCTGTGTCGTGCCTGTGTTTTCAAACTGCCATAGCCCGGCGCGGGAGCTTGTGCCTATGCCCAGGCCGCGATACCCAACCAGCATATCCATGTCGCCATCACCATCCAGATCGGCCAGCGCCGGAGCCGCCCGCTCGCCCAGATCGAGCATGTCGCTCTGCAAGAAATCTTTCTGAACCAGCGTAAAATCCGGCTGCTGATTGGTGCCGGTATTTTTATAAAACCAGCCCGATGCCCGAAAGTCAAACGCCTGATTATCATTCGCACTTACGCTGGGGGAGGCCAGTAAATCTTTCACGCCATCCCCGTCTACATCTTCCCAGAAGGTAGCGGGAAAAGACGGAAATAAAATGGGCGCTTTGGCTGGAAACAAACTGTCGTAGCTCGTAAAATTCGCACTGACATCATTGGTACCCGTGTTTCGCAGGCGGGAAATGTTTTCGCAGGTTACAAAACCAAACAGCATGTCTTTCTTGCCATCCCCATCCGTATCGATCATCGTTATGGTATTCCCCGCGTGTAAGGGTCTGGCTCCACTTGGTTTGTCGACGCCTACCCGACCCGACCCATCACCGCACTGAATGCCAAACACAAAATCATTGCAGTATTCTTTCTGGAAATGGCCCCAGCACAGATTCTGGTAGCGTTTAAAGTCCAGCCCTGTTTTCAGACCAGTACGTTCAACGCTCATATTTTGCTGGTAGGAAATTAAATTACCCCCCGAATCGAAGGTGATAATATCAATATCGCCGTCATCGTCATAATCCAGAATCGCGGGCATATCCACACTGGCCACAAAGAGCGGAAGGCGGCTGGTAAAACCTTCGCTCATGAGCGGATCGGCCGCTACGGTGAAGACCGTCTGTCCATTTTTCAATTCGTTGTGAAATACCCGAACACTGCCCGATCCGGCCGTAAAGAGATCTTTTCGACCATCCGCATCATAATCGACCAGCAGCATCCAGCCCCCTAAATTGGCAGGAAAAGCGATTTCATATTCGGGGGCGTATTGCCACGTAACACCCGTGCCGCTGGCATTAGCAACGGCTACAAACGTACTGACTTTGCTGGTCGTCCGGTCGAACACAGCCAGGTCATCGCGGGCGTCGTCGTTCAGGCGGATGGTGGAATACTGCGTGGCATTCAACCCGCCCGCCCAGGGATTGGGTATGGCGCGTCCATTTGCCATAACTGTTGGCGTCTGATCGTATCGAAACGATATTTTCCCACCAGACTGCGCCTGGGTGAGCAGCGGAATTACCAAAAAACAAAGTACGAATAGCTTTTTCATTCTAATTTTGGGGCCTCCTTAAAAGCAGAAAACGGAGCAAGCGCGGAGCATACAAAAAATTCTTCGCGGTGGCGCTCGCGGTTACCTCTGTGTTTCAATAGCAACGATAGAACTGTCCTGAATGTGATGCTTACTACCGATCAACTCTATCATAAATTTCAGGAATGCAGCGGTGTGTCAACCGACACCCGCCGAATTACGCCCGACTGCCTGTTTGTGGCGCTCAAAGGCGATACGTTCGATGGGAATCAGTTTGCCGAACAGGCCCTTGCATCAGGTGCCCGCTACGTATTGGTAGATGACGCTGCGGTGGCGGCCAACGACCCGTCCCGCTACCTGCTCGTAGCCGATACGTTGCTGGCTCTTCAGGATCTGGCGCGTCATCATCGGCAAACGTTTACCTTCCCGGTGATTGGCCTGACGGGCTCCAACGGCAAAACCACGACCAAAGAATTGATTGCGGCTGTGCTGTCCAAAAACTACCGGACCTACGCTACCGTCGGCAACCTCAACAACCACATTGGCGTACCGATGACATTATTGGCCATCACGGAACAATACGAAATGGCCGTGGTGGAAATGGGCGCCAATCATCAGCACGAAATCGAACTTCTCTGCTCCATCGCCCAACCGACCCACGGGCTGATTACGAATGTGGGCAAAGCGCATCTTGAAGGCTTCGGCGGGATCGAAGGCGTCCGGAAAGGCAAGGGCGAACTGTATGATTATCTGGCGAAAAACGGCCTGACGGTTTTCATCAACTCCCGTGATAAAACCCTGATGGCCATGTATCGGGAACGACTGAAAACACTACGTTCCGAAACCACTTTTGCCGAAGTGGTCTTCTATCCCGCCGTCGACTCGGCCAGCGCACCGATTGAGCTGCTTCAGGAATCGCCGGTGGTTGTTTACCGGGATACAACCGGCCAGGAAATAACGACGCACCTGCCGGGTCGGTACAATTTCGAGAACATGACGGCGGCTCTCGCCATTGGCGATTATTTCGGTGTTTCGCCCGAAGAAGCCAACCGTGCCGTGGCCGATTATAACCCCACCAATAACCGCTCTCAGGTTATTGTTAAAGGAACGAACACCGTCTTGCTGGACGCCTATAACGCTAACCCCAGTTCGATGGCGGCCGCCATTCGGCAGTTTGCCACGACACCGGCGAAGCGAAAAGCCGTTATTCTGGGCGATATGTATGAACTGGGTGCCGAGAGCGAAGCCGAACATGCGGCCCTGGGTAAGTTGATTGCCGACAGTAAATTCGATCTGGTTATTCTGGCGGGTAAAGACATGCGATTTGCACTGGGCTATTTACCCAAAGCGTATTATTTCCCAGATAAATTTTCGCTGCATAACTGGGTGATGGACAACCCCATGACTGACACCCATATACTCATCAAAGGATCGCGGGGCATGAGTTTAGAGACGGTCGTGCCTTTTATCTAAAATTCGTTGCCTGATGGCTTCTTTTTTATGATGTATCGCCTGAAATTCCGTGGATGTATTGGTTTATTACTCGTTAGCTTGTGTGCGGTTGGGCTAATTCAGCCAGAACCTCACCCGTTCGAGAACGAAATCCGCGCCTTCGAAAAAATGGACAGTGCGTCGCCCCCGTCCAAAAACGCAATCGTGTTTACGGGGAGTTCGTCCATCCGGTTGTGGGAAAATGTAACCGATTATTTTCCTGGCAAACCAGTGCTTCCACGGGGTTTTGGCGGCTCTCAGCTTAGCGACGTCCTCTACTATGCCGACCGGGCGATTGTGGCCTATCATCCCAAACAGGTTGTGCTCTACGCGGGCGAAAACGACGTAGCGGCTGGCAAAACCGGCCAGGAAACGTATGAGCGTTTTGTAGCTTTGTTCGAGCATGTTCGGCAAAAATTGCCTACGGTTTCCTTTGCCTTTATTTCGCTGAAACCTAGTCCCTCGCGTCGGAAATTCTTCCCCGAAATGGACGTAGCGAATCGCCTGATCAAAGACTATCTGGCCAAACAGAAAAATACTGACTTCATCGATATTCGCCCGGTGATGCTTGGCAAAAATGGGCAACCCGTTGGTATCCTGTTTAAGTCCGACAGTTTGCATATGCTTCCCGAAGGCTACAAACGCTGGGCGAGCGTGGTACGTCCCTATTTGAAATAAATTCGCAGAATCTCCTTTTACCCCACTATCATGAAAAAGCTGATTCTGCTCTTTTCCCTAGTCTGTCTGCTTAGTTCTTATAAGCCCAAAGAGCTTAGCTGGGTCGCTATTGGCGATTCGATCACGTACTTAAACGAGCACCTGGACGAAACGGGAAATCGAATCACCAAAGGGTACATGACCCGGGTTGTCGAGAAACTTCCCAATATCCACTACACGAATCAGGGTCACAACGGATGGACGTCCGGCGGCATCGCTCAAAAGATCGAGACATTAGGGTTGGTCAAAGCTGATATTTACTCGGTCTTTCTGGGAACCAATGACTGGTGGCAGGGCCGACCCTTAGGCCGTCTTACTGATTATCAAAACAATACGGGCAACAACACCGTGTATGGTTCATTCCGGATTATTATCAATAAGCTCCGTAGCCTCAATCCCGAAGCTCATATTCTGTTGATCACGCCCATGCAGCGGGTGGACTTTGTGTATCTGGCGAACTTCAAAAACAATGCTTATGGCTCGTATAAACCAAAAAACGGCCAGTCACTCGAATCATTTGCCATGGCGATTGATTCCATTGGTCGCCTTGAACAATTTCCGGTCGTTGATCTTTACCACACGAGTGGTTTAGGGCTGAAAAAGCTGGTGAAATACAAACGCCTGAAAAATCCGCAAACGGGTGTCTATACCAACTACAAATATCCGGCTTTTATAGACATCCCGTTCAACCCCGAAACCGATGAGTACCCCTACCCGCTTGAGGCTGTCGACAGGACTTATGACGGTTTGCATCCATCGGATAAAGGCTACGAACGTATTACGCGTGGGTTGGTAAAAGTCATGAAAAAGTATTGATAGCGCTTACAAGGGGTAGTATCTTAACCAAACTTCGACATAGTATGAACCGATTATTCATCGCCTTCGCCCTGCTGATCAGTCCACTTTCACTGACGTTCGCGCAGCAGCCAGCCCCGGCAACAACGCCAACCGCACCGCCCATGCGGTTAACCAGCTCAGCCTTCCCGGATGGTGGGATGATTCCCATAAAGTTTACTCAGGCGGCACCCGGAGCGGCACCGGGCGGAGGTACGTCGCCGGAGTTAAGCTGGACGAACGTACCGCCGGGCACCCAGAGCTTTGTCCTGCATATGCATGACGTCGATGTGTCGCGCAACAACAGCACGGATGATCAGCTCCACTGGCTGGTCTGGAATATACCTCCTACCCTCAAGGGTTTGCCCGAAGGTGTTCCGGGCGGGGCGCAATTGGCCGATGGCAGCTACCAGATGAATGTTTTCACACCCTCCTACCGTGGTCCGGGTGCTGCGGCCTCAGGCCCTCTGCATCACTACGTCTTTGAAATTTACGCGCTGGACACCAAACTTGATGTGAAGCCCGGCGCGGAAGGATCGGAAACACGGAAGACCGTATTAAAAGCCGTAGACGGCCATGTATTGGGAAAGGCCGGATATGTAGGCTTATTTAAACGTCCGCAGTAAGTTATTTACGTTTACAACTTCATTTCCATTCGAATATTGGCCCGGCTGTAGGGCGTTGGTACGCTGGGGACTTCGCGAAAACCTACGCTGGCATACATCGTTAGGGCGGGTGTCAGGATACGGTTTGATTCCAGCCAGACGGTTTTGACACCCAACTGGCGGGCATAGTCAATGGCAGCCAGACACAATAGTTTGCCTATGCCTTTTCCCTGGGCCGCGGGAGAAACAGCCATTTTAGCTAGCTCAAAGCTGGTTTCTCCCCGGTCTGGCGTCCCGGTGTTAATCATCGCCACACAGCCTACTACGTCGTTGTCAATTTTTGCAAAGAAGATCTGGCCATCATTGGGCAGGACATATACTTCGGGCTGATCTAACTGCTCAAGGTCATGTTGTTCAACGGTGAAATAGTGGGAAATCCATTCAATGTTCAGCCGCTTGAAATCGGGCTGATAGTTGGGCGAATACGGAATAATAGAAGTAGCAGAGGTAGACGTCATGGTTTCCATTATTGTGAATTGGTACGGTTTAATTGTTCCTGAATACGGTCGAAGAACGCCTTTTCGGCTAGTTGTGCTTCCATCTCCTGAAGCGAGGTTAGTAGATTATGTCGCTGCCTGGCCAGCATATCCTGGTTAACGGCGATGAATGCATCCCAGAGCGGCTGAAGTTGCGGCAACATAGCCTGCCCGGTTTCACTGAGCGTCAATAAGCGCTTCCGGCCATCCTGCTCTGATTTAGCTGACACCACAAGGCCGTGTTTTTCCAGCTCATTGATCACCTGAATTACCGCTGGATGTGTAATGCCCAGTCGTTCAGCGATTTCCATAACGGCAACGGGTCCCTGCCGGGCAATCAGCACAAAGATGGTGGCCCAGCGAACGTCAAAATCCAGTCCCGATTGCCGGTAGATTGCCGTTACCCCCTGCCAATACGTATCACTTAAGCGCCGAAGTCGACTCGCCAGAGCCAACTCAGCCATATCAGCCATAAAATCCATACTAGGTAAGTGGTTACGTAAGTAGTTACATAGATAGGCGAAATTTCAATAACTGTCAAGCCAAGCCGACAGTTTTTTATCTATTTACCCTTGGCTAAGGAATTTGTATAGGTCTAGGGATTCTGAGGAATGATCCTTAGTTTTGCACTTTCCTAAGAAATACGCCAAAAACACCTCCTCTTAGTTGATTTATAAAAGGTATTCAAATTTTACAAAACAAGATGCAAACATCAACCTACGTCCCCTACAAAGTTAAGGACATCGCGCTGGCCGAATGGGGCCGCAAGGAAATCAAACTAGCTGAAGCTGAAATGCCGGGTCTAATGGCCCTCCGTGCTGAATATGGCCCTTCGCAGCCGCTTAAAGGTGCCCGCGTTGCCGGATGCCTGCACATGACCATTCAAACGGCCGTGCTGATCGAGACGCTGGTTGAACTGGGCGCTCAGGTAACCTGGTCGTCGTGCAACATATTTTCGACACAGGACCATGCCGCTGCTGCCATTGCGGCTGCCGGAATTCCGGTGTATGCCTGGAAAGGCATGAACGAAGAAGAATTCAACTGGTGCATCGAGCAAACGTTGTTCTTCGGCGAAGATCGTCAGCCCCTCAACATGATTCTCGACGATGGTGGCGACCTGACCAACATGGTTTTCGATGTATATCCTGAGTTGATTCAGGGCATCAAAGGGCTTTCGGAAGAAACAACAACAGGGGTTCACCGCCTGTATGAGCGTATGAAAAACGGTACGTTGCACCTGCCTGCCATCAACGTAAATGACTCAGTAACGAAGTCGAAGTTTGACAATAAATACGGCTGCCGCGAGTCGCTGGTCGACGCTATCCGTCGTGCCACCGACCTGATGCTGGCTGGTAAAGTAGCCGTTGTTGCGGGTTATGGCGACGTAGGTAAAGGCTCGGCCGAATCGCTTCGGGGTGCTGGTTGCCGCGTATTGGTAACCGAAATCGACCCGATTTGTGCGCTGCAGGCTGCTATGGATGGGTATGAAGTTATTCCAATGGACGAAGCAGTTCCCCGCGCTCAGATTTTTGTAACCGCAACGGGTAATGTAGGGATTATCAAAGGTCGTCATTTCGAAGCCATGCGCGACAAAGCCGTTGTCTGCAACATTGGTCACTTCGATAACGAAATTGACATGGCCTGGTTGAACGAAAACTATGGTCATAGCAAGAGCCAGATCAAACCGCAGGTTGACATGTATGAAATAAAAGGCAAGGAAATCATCGTACTGGCCGAAGGCCGTCTGGTGAATCTTGGCTGCGCTATGGGTCACCCATCGTTTGTAATGTCCTGCTCGTTTGCGAACCAGACACTGGCGCAACTCGAATTATGGGCTAACTCAGACAAATACGAGAATAAAGTATACGTACTGCCTAAGATTCTTGATGAGAAAGTAGCCGCTATGCACCTTGCGCACGTTGGGGCTAAACTCGAACCACTGGAACAGGAACAGGCAGATTATATTGGTGTTCCCGTTGCAGGTCCATTCAAATCGGAAATGTATCGGTACTAAAAGATATAGGATGTATGATGTAGGACGTATCAAAACTATACATCCTGTATGACTAAGCGCGGTTTCGGCAACGGGACCGCGCTTTTTTGCGTAAAAATTGTTAGTATTGACACAAGGAAACGACGCTCAACTATGATGTTCCCGCTAAACCCCACTACGCGCCGGGATGACCGCTTGACTGACGATGAGTTTTACGCATTCTGTCAGGCAAATCCCTCGCTTCGTATTGAACGCGAAGCAGATGGCCAGATTATTTTTGAGATGCCCACCAATACAAAAACTGGATTAAGGAATGCTGATCTCATCACCGAGGTTGTCCTATGGAATCGTAAAACTAAATTGGGTTTAGTAGCGGATTCCAGTGCGGGTTTCACGCTCCCCGATACGTCGGTTCGTGCACCGGACGTATCCTGGATTAGTCATGACCGCTGGGATGCTCTTTCTGAAAAGGATCAGGATAAGTTTGCGAAGATTTGTCCTGATTTCGTGATCGAATTGATGAGCGACTCGGACGAGAAATACACGTTGCCTACCAAAATGGAGAAGTATCTCCAGAATGGCGTCCGACTGGGCTGGGTGATTGATCCCTTCACCCAACAAACGACGATTTATCGGCCGGATCAGGAACCAGAAACAAAGGCGTTTGCTGATGAATTAAGTGGGGATGACGTACTTTCGGGTTTCATAGTTCGATTAAGCGACTTATTGTAAACCATTTGCTCGCCTGTTTATGCTCTATTTGTACGCTCAATGAACCGTATACTCCTTTTGCTGCTGCTGTCTCCCCTGCTCTGCCCGGCGCAGACACAAATTGACACGCTGCACTGGAGCGCTACCCGACGGCTTAAACTTTCCGATTTTCATGCACCCACACAACCCGGTTTAGGGGGATCTGAGTTTTATTATCAGATTGGTTACGATGTCCGTCCGGCAATTTTTAGTAGCAAACCCGCCATCGACGCCTTCTGTCTGATGTTTCGGAATTCATCCTGGGTTTCGGAAACCGCCGGGAATGAGCGCACGCTGGCGTATAACCAGGTCCTGTTCGATTTGGTGGAGATACATACGCGGCAGATGAAAGCCAAACTGATTGACCTCGGTGTTAATCGGCGATTTAAACAAGAGGCCAAGCAAATTGAATACCTTACCAATGCCGAATTAAGCGCCGAAGTAAACCGATTCCGGTCTGAAACGGGCGGAGGAGATGACATTGATGCGCTACAAAAATGGCAACAACAGGTTGCAAAGCGGCTTTATGATACACCTGAGTTAGTAACGACCTATCATTCGTCGAAGATTGGGTTCGGCCTATTTCTGGGCGGGGGCGTTGCTGTGCCAACAGGCCCACTTACACAGGTACTTAATCCACCGGTAGGTTTTTCAATCGGGGTCGATCTTGCCTATCAGAAAACCTTGTTGTTGATTAATTCAACCCTATTCGGTGGTCGAATCCGGTCGCAATTTTCGCATCAGAATCAGATGTGGGAAACCGGAATGCCCATCATGCCCGCCATGGGCGAAGTAGCCCTGGGCCATATTGTTCGCAACGCTCCCGGCAGCCGGTTGATTCCCTACGTCGGATACCGCATGTTTACACTGACGCCCCGCGACCCGGCTGACGAACGTTACAAAGGCTTTTCCCTTACCAGCAATGCCCCCATGCTCGGCGTAATTTATGATCTTAAGTTTAGCGACAATGTCCATAAGCCCGACCGCGCCGAAGACAATTCCTGGTTCGTTCGAACAAAAGTGTCGTACAGCCCCGTGATGGCTACTGACCTTTTTAAAGGCGGACTGATTAGTTTACACATTGGTATCTATGGATTCGGTCGAATCCGCAAGGTGAGTTACCAGCCCCGTCGAACCGTAATTACCCTTCCCGGCAAGAGTCTATAAGCGATCCGCCAGGCTTCAGGCATACCCTCTTTTGTCAGTCTACTTCACCTAACAGGCATATTTAATTTCACTCAAAACCGCTTACTTAATAAGCCGTTTACAATATAATATTGTACATATTTTACATTTATAGATATTATATATCTCATTAAAGGAATATTAAAAAATATATCAGAAATTGCGCAGACATACGTTTTGGCTACTTTAAACGAGGCAGAATACATTTCTGCTGTCCTCAACTCATTGCAGGATGGCCTGTAGCCAAATCTAATTCTTGAATCTATACACTGTCAACTTCGCGATCAACCCTACCGTTGGTGCGCTGGCCCGGCTATGTCCAATTCATTTCCAAAATTCTTTTTTCTGCTCTCCCTCAACGTGTCTCTTAACCATACGTCACCAAATTGTTCAAATTAACCGTCCAGATTATGGTACACATTGTACAAGTATGCCGGCCATTCCGTACACTTGCCAGACGTTTCAGCGTTCAATTGCTGTTGATCATCCTCTGTCTTCCGGCTCTGTCAGTCCAGGCCCGAAGCCGCCCAGACAAGATCACTCATCCGATTGTATTATTAACCGACGACGGTCCTTCTGCTGATATTACTGTTACGGGTACGGTTAACGATGTCAAAACCAATACACCCATTCCAGGCGTAAACGTCACGATTAAAGGAACAACTCGTGGCGCTACCACCGATGCGCTGGGTAAGTACCGAATCGTGGTGGCCAACTCAACGGACGTCCTTGTCTTTTCATTTATTGGCTACGTTACCAAGGAAGAGCCCGTTGGCAATCGAACCGAAATTAACGTAGTCATTGCCGATGATCAGAAGCAACTGGACGAAGTGGTTGTAACGGCACTGGGCGTAAAGCGCGAAGAACGTTCCCTGGGGTATGCCGTTCAGAAAGTATCGGGCAATACGTTACAAACCGTAAAAGGCCTCAATGCCGCTACGTCGCTGACAGGTCGGGTGGCTGGTCTCTGGATCAAGAATAGCACGGAATTTAACGAGGCACCTATCCTATCACTACGTGGCGAAACGCCTTTATTGGTCATTGATGGGGTGCCCTATGGCAACATGAACATCGGTAACATTCCGCAGGATGATATTGAGAGTATCGATGTATTGAAAGGGCCAACGGCGGCCGCTCTTTACGGGTCGCGCGGGGGAAGTGGTGCCGTTATCGTAACCACGAAACGGGGTGCCGGTTCCAAAGGGCTGACCGTAACGGTGAATTCCAACAACATGGTGAATGCGGGTTTTCTGATGCTGCCCGAAGCGCAACATTCCTACAGCGCGGGCCTGGGTGGCGTCTATGATCCTACCGACTACGTATGGGGCCAAAAACTCGATATTGGGAAGCGGGCGATGCAGTGGAATCCAATCTCCAAGCAAATGGAGGATCAGGAGCTAACCTCACGCGGGCGAAACAATTTCAATGATTTCCTCGTGCCAGGCGTGGTTTCCAACAACAACGTCAGCATTTCGCAAAGTGGAGAGAACGGTAGCTTTCGGGTTTCGCTGACGCACATTTATAACAAAGGGCAATTCCCTAATCTGAAGTCCAACGCCATGAATTTCTCCGTATCGGGCGAAATGAAAATCGGCAACAAATTTACCCTGCAAAGTCAGGCGGGCTATAACCGCAAAACGGCACCCCAGATTTCGGGAGCGGGTTATAGCGCCCAAGGCTATATCTACAACATTCTGGTCTGGATGGGTTCAGAATATGACCTGAGCCAGTACAAGGATAACTATTGGCTGGTACCGAATGAGCAGCAAAACTGGCACTACAAAGCGTGGTATGACAACCCATATTTGATGGCCTACGAAAAACTGAACGGTATCGAGCAAAATAAGGTAAACACGAACCTGACCGCTACGTATGAAGTATTTCCTGGCGCTAAAATCATTGTTCGGCCCGGTTTTGATGCGTTCTTCAATAATGAAACCCGGCGCAATCCACCCAATATTCTGTCGACCCGGGGCTGGACAGCCAATGGGTTGTACTCGATCAATCAGCGGAATGGCTACAGTTTCAATGGCGACGCTTTGCTGACCTATAACAAAGCCATTGGTAAACTCGATATTGATGCGCTGGCCGGAGGAACCATCTACACCTACGGCAACAAAGAGCTGTATAGCTCCACGCGTGGCGGCATTGTCGTGCCGGGCTATTATTCACTGAATAATTCCATTGAACGGCCCGACGTGATTGTGAATCCCGTTTACAACGATGACCCGCTGACTCCCTATGGCAAAAAGCAGGTCAACAGTTTATATGGTAAGGTGACGCTTTCATACATGAATAGCCTCTTTCTGGACGTAACAGGACGTAATGACTGGAGTTCAACGATGCCGCAGAACTCACGGTCGTATTTCTATCCGTCGGTGGCGGGAAGTGTTGTATTGAGCGAATTGGTGAAAATGCCGACGGGGCTGGACTTCCTGAAACTACGGGGTTCCTGGACGCTTTCCAAAACGGATTTACGGGTCTTTGCCAACAACCAGACGTATTCGACAACCACCGCCGACTGGGACAACCTGAACTCGGCGGCTTACCCACTAGCCATACGGAATAGCGTCGTGAATCCCGAAACCAACCGTACCTGGGAAATCGGTACGTCGGCTTATTTTCTGGGCAAGCGGTTCAAGTTGGATGTCGCCTACTTCAACAAATACAACTACAACATCCAGCGCTTTGCCTCCATTTCACCCGGCTCCGGCTTCACATCGACGCTGATCAACACGGGCGAAACGTACGTGCGTCGCGGGGTGGAAGTGACGGTGGACGCTACGCTTATCAAAAAAAGTCGTTTCCAGTGGGATGCAACGGCCAACTACTCCTATAACCACCGGTATTTCAAAAACCTAGATCCGGTTTACTCAGCGAACAATTTATGGACAAAAGTTGGCGGACGGACAGATACCTATACAGGAAGAACCTGGATTACCGACCCCGCTGGCAATGTGGTTCACCAGGCCAGTGGATTGCCGCTGGCCAGTAACTACAATTATTTATACGGCTATACGGACCCGGTCGCCCTCGTGGGTTTCGCGAACAGCATCCGTTGGAAAAACGTCCAGATTGGCCTGCGATTTGATGGCCGGATTGGTGGTTTCCTGAATAACTACAGCTCCTACAAAATGTGGGATACGGGTTCGCACCCGGATAGCGACAACCAGTATCGATACGATGAGGTCGTCAATGGCAACAAATCTTACGTGGGACAAGGCGTGAAAGTGATCGGCGGTACCATTACTTACGACAACATGGGGCAGATTACCAGCGACACCCGTGAGTTTGCGCCAAACGATACCAAAGTGTCCTACCAAAGTTACGCCCGTAGCTACGGCGATGGCACCCGCGGTGTAACCAACGCTACGTTCATAAAACTGCGGGAAGTATCCATCGGCTATACCCTGCCCAGCGCCTTTGCCAGCCGCATTGGCGCGCGTTCGGCCAGCATATCGCTGACGGGCCAGAACGTTTGGATGTGGACCAAAGCTTTCCGTTTTGCCGATCCGGATAAAGCAAGCGATACCGAACTGACATCGCCGTCTGTTCGCTACGTAGGCGCCAATATTCAACTAACGTTTTAAGCCCCATCAACGTCTTTCCGATGAAAACGACCTACAAACACTTTTTACTGGCCGGTCTGGTGGTGATGACCTCAGCGGGTTGCTCCCATTTTGAGCAGATGAATGCCAACCCCGATGCGGCTGTCAATGCGACCGCGCCCATGCTGGCGACCAACCTGATTCTGGACATCACCGACGTGACCATCAGCTCCCAGAAGACATTTATGCAGCCCTTCATGCTGGGCAAGACGATCATTTACACGGAATTTGCTGAACCACAGCAGTATAACGATCTTGGACGTACCACTTTCGCAGGGCTTCCAGTGCTGGCTAACGTCGATAAAATGCTGGCATATGCCGCCACGAGTTCGGCCAAGAATTCATATACCGCACTCGGGAAATTCGTTCGCGCCTGGAAATTCTTTCAACTGACCATGCGGGTAGGCGATATCCCCTACAGCAACGCCCTGAAAGGCGAAACGGGCGGAATCGCTCCAACCTATGATTCACAAAAACAGGTATTTGCGGGCATTTTGACTGAACTCGACGAAGCCGACAAACTTTTCGCCCAGGGCACCAAATTCGATGGCGATCCCATTTACGGGGGCGACGTAACCAAGTGGCGCAAACTGGTCAATACGTTTGAGTTACAGGTACTGCTTAACCTGTACAAAAAAACGGGCGATGCCGATCTGAAAGTGACGGATCGCTTTAAAGAGATCGTTGCCAGCCGGCCAATCTTCCTGAGCAATGCCGATAATTTTCAACTGGTCTATTCCGATAAAGCCGGACAGCGGTATCCGTTCTACAAACTAGGCAACCCGTCGATTATCTACACCATGGTATCCAGCCTGTTGACGGATAAGCTCAAAGCCCTGGACGACCGCCGGTTGTTTTACTACGCCAACCCGTCACCAGTGCAGATCACCAAAGGCAAAGCGGTGAACGATCCAACGGCGTACATCGGTACCGATCCGGCCATGGTTTACTCGGACATCAGCAAGATTTATGCGGGTAAAGATTACTCGAACGTAAACAGTCGCTACATGGAATTACCCGCTGGTGAGCCCGTTTATTTGCTGAGCTATTCACAACTGAAATTCATGCTGGCCGAAGCAACCGTTCGGGGCTGGATAACGGGCACAACGGCGGCTACCTACTATTCGGATGGCATTACGGCCGCCATGAAATTTACGGCCGATAATACGCCGAATGATGTAGCTTATCACCACAACATGCCCATGACCGCTGATTATATTGCCAGCTACGTTGCGTCGGATAAAGTAAAATTGACGGGCACGTCGGAAAAGCAGATCGAGCAGATTCTGACGCAGAAATTTATCAGTACGTTCCTACAGGCCCCCTACGATGCCTTTTTCGAAAATAGGCGAACCGGCTATCCGGCGTTTCCCGTCAACCCGGCCTCAAACGTGAACGTACCGGGCGACAAACTGCCCGTCCGCTGGTTGTATCCGCAAAGTGAGCTGGATTACAATGGCGCCAACGTGAAGCAGGCGCTGAGTACGCAGTACAACGGGAACGACAACACCAACGAACTGATGTGGTTGTTGAAATAACAGTCATTTAACGTAGTGAAAGCGGCTAGGCTCTGCCGCTTTCACTATTTTTGGCTATATTCCAAACGCTATGGATTCCAGAAGAGAGTTTCTCAAAAAAGCGGCTTTGCTGTCAACAGGTTTGTCGGGTATGTTGCCCGACTCGATTCAGAAAGCATTTGCCATTGATCCGCAACCCGGCACTACGTATCTGGACGCCGAGCATGTTGTGATCCTGATGCAGGAAAACCGCTCGTTCGATCATACCTTCGGAAGTCTTCAGGGCGTTCGGGGGTTCAACGACCCCAGAGCCATTGACCTGCCAAACAAAAACAAGGTTTGGTTACAGACGAACGCGGCCAGGGAAACGTATGCTCCGTTTCGGCTGAACATCCGGGATACGAAAGCAACCTGGATGAGTTCGTTGCCGCACTCCTGGGAGAATCAGGTGGATGCGCTCAACGGCGGTAAAAACGATAAATGGCTGGATGCCAAGCGATCAGGCAACAAAGACTACGCGAATATGCCCCTGACGATGGGCTACTACAACCGCGAAGACATCCCGTTCTATTATGCGCTGGCCGACGCCTTCACGGTCTGCGATCAGAATTTCTGTTCGTCGCTGACGGGAACGACCCCCAATCGGTTGTATTTCTGGACGGGTGCTCTACGCGATACGCGCGACCCAAAAGCGATGGCCAATGTTCGCAATGAAAATGTAGATTACGGGGTAGAAGCGAGCTGGACTACGTTCCCCGAGCGGCTGGAAGAACATGGTATTTCCTGGAAAATTTATCAGAACGAAATTAGTTTACCTACGGGTTTGGAAGGTGAAGCCGATGGCTGGCTTGGCAACTTTACCGACAACCCCATTGAGTGGTTCGAGCAGTACCGGGTGCGTTTCCATCCAGCCTATTATCCCTATATTCAGAAACAGGTCAACTTGCTTCCAGACAGCATACTGGCGCTGGAAACCAAGTTAAAAACCCTGTCCGAGAGTGATAAGGATTACGCCAAAACCAAACGGGACTTAGCCCGGCAGCAGCAGTGGCTGGAAATAATCAAGAAAGATCTGGTTACGTACACGCCCGAAGCGTATGCAAAACTGTCTCAACAGGAAAAAAATCTTCATAAAAAAGCCTTTACCACGAACGTTAACGACCCGAATTATCGAACGCTGTCTACCCTAACGTATCAGGATGGCGATACCAAACGGCAGGTTGAGGTGCCCAAAGGTGACGTACTGCATCAGTTCCGAACGGATGTAAAAACCAAGCAGTTGCCCACGGTTTCCTGGCTGATTGCACCCGAAAACTTCTCTGACCATCCGGGCGCGCCCTGGTATGGGGCCTGGTATATTTCGGAGGTTATGGATATTCTGACGCAGAATCCCGACGTTTGGAAAAAGACAATTTTCATTCTGGCCTACGATGAAAACGACGGCTATTTCGATCACGTACCACCGTTCGTGCCCGCCCACCCCGATCAGCCTGAAACGGGTTTGACGAGCAAAGGCATTGATACCCGGCTGGAATTCGTCACGAAAGAGCAGGAAGAGAAACGCAAAAATGGCGGACGTACCGGCCCGATTGGTTTGGGCTTCCGCGTACCGCTGGTAATTGCATCGCCCTGGAGCCGGGGTGGTTTCGTTTGCTCGGAAGTGTTCGATCATACCTCGACGCTTCAGTTTCTGGAAAATTTCCTGAGTCATAAAAAAGGTCAGAAACTGACGGAGTCAAACATCAGCCCGTGGCGACGTACCGTGTGTGGCGATCTGTCGTCTGCCTTCCGGCCGTACCAGGGTGAGAAAATCAAACTACCCGAATTTGTCGCAAAGAACGCTTTCTTCGAGAGCATTCACAAAGCGAAGTTCAAACCCGTACCAAGTGGCTATAAAGCGCTGGGCCCTGATGAAATTCGGCAGATTAACCAGGACCCGCTGGGGTCGTCCCATATTCCGGATCAGGAAAAAGGCATTCGTCCCGCCAATGCTCTCCCCTACGAGTTGTATGTGGATGGACGTAATGACAACCAGCACTTTACGATAACGCTGGCCGCTAAAACCGACGCTTTCGGTAAGCAGGCGGCTGGGGCTCCTTTTCAGGTTCACCAGATTCTGCCCGATGATATAAAAATCCGCTCGTACACCGTGGCCGCTGGTGATCAACTCAGCGACTCCTGGCCCTTGAATGCCCCCTGCCACCTGCGGGTTTATGGACCAAATGGGTTTCTGCGCGAATTCAGACGGGAATCTGGCAATCCACCCATCGAAATTTCCTGCGAGTATGAACGCGATACTAGAAAGAAATTTACCGGTAACGTAGTGGTGAAGCTAAAAAA
Source organism: Spirosoma jeollabukense (assembly GCF_054777855.1). NCBI lineage: Bacteria > Pseudomonadati > Bacteroidota > Cytophagia > Cytophagales > Cytophagaceae > Spirosoma > Spirosoma jeollabukense. The sequence goes on along the minus strand of NZ_BAAHAD010000002.1, from coordinate 719,357 downwards.
TATGGACCCACAACGCGCCTATTCCGTTCAGCTTACCGACAATGCCTATGGCACAAAAGGCGAGCAGAAATCACTCGACAAAGCGGGGATGAAAGGTGCCCAGCAGGCCATCGTCATGAACCTTACAACTAGTCACAACTGGTACGACTTCAGCGTAAAAATTGCCGGCGTTGACAGTTTCGAACATCGATATGCCGGTCGGGTGGAAACGGGCAAAGCCGGGTACAGCGACCCGCTGATGGGGAAAGTGATCAGTTAAAAAAATAAACGCAACGGCTATACTATCAACAATGGCAGAACAGCCCCAAGCATTAAAAAAAGCGTTAAAACCCATTCACTTGTGGGCGATTGGTGTAGGGCTAGTCATATCCGGTGAATATTTCGGCTGGAATTACGGCTGGGGCGTAGCGGGAACGGTGGGCCTGCTGATTGCGACACTCATCATTACGTTACTCTATTTCACGTTCATTTTTAGCTTTACTGAGCTGACCACCGCCATACCGAATGCGGGCGGCCCCTTCGCCTATGCCCTGCAGGCCTTTGGTCCGTTGGGGGCGCTGGTAGCGGGTTACGCCACCCTGATTGAATTCCTGTTTGCGACACCCGCTATTGGTCTGGCGCTGGGCAGCTACGTCCATTTTTTGTATCCTGGCGTTCCGGTTGTCTGGTGTTCAGTTGGCTCGTTCGTTGTCTTTACGATAATTAACCTGCTGGGTATCAAGGAAGCGGCCTGGTTTTCGCTGATCATGACCATCATTGCCATAGGTGAGCTATTGCTCTTCATTGGCGTCGTGTATCCATATACCAGATTTGATACGTTCATGCACAACCCCATGCCGTTTGGCTGGCCGGGTGTCTTTGCCGCATTACCCTTTGCCATCTGGCTTTTCGTCTGTCTGGAAGGCATTGCGATGGTCGCCGAAGAAGTGAAAGAAGGAAAAAATTCCATCGCCAAGGGGTACATCTCAGCGGTGTTGACGCTGGCTTTTCTGGCGTTGACCGTGATGATCAGCGTGGGCGGCATTACAGAATGGGAAAAGCTGGATCATCTCGACTATCCGATGCCCGAAGCGATTGCTATCGTGCTGGGTCGGCAAAATCCGCTCACCAAATTCTTCGCCAGCGTCGGCCTGTTTGGCTTGATTGCGTCCTTCCACGGCATCATCATCAGTTATTCCCGGCAGATTTTCGCGCTGGCCCGTAGTGGCTACCTACCTCATGGCCTTTCGCAGGTCAGCAAAACCCGCCAGGTACCGTACTGGGCTTTAGTAGTCGGATCTATGTTTGGTATTCTGGCCTTAACTTTACTGGATACGAGCAAGTTAGTCGTTCTGTCAACCATTGGCGCGGTGGTTGTTTATATCGTAAGTATGCTCTCTTTATTCCAGCTTCGGCAAACTCAGCCTGCGTTGCCACGCCCATTTAAAGCGCCTTTTTATCCCATCGTTCCGGCCATTGCGCTTGCATTGGCCCTGGTAGCCTTAGGCGCAATGCTTTATTTTTATAGCTGGCTGAGTTTGCTATTTTTCGGCGGTTTGATCATAATCATAATCGCCTTTTACGTATCAGGCCGGTATCGAAAAATCCAGCAGGAGTGGAAAACTGAAATGAAAATACCCCACCCCCGGCCCCTCCCCTGAAAACCAGGGGAGGGGTGCATCCTAGCCTTTCTTTAGCCCCTCCCCTAGTTTTTAGGGGAGGGGGTTTGGGGTGGGGTAAATCTAACATATACCAATCATGGCGTATCAATGTACCATCGGCAGCTTTACGTATCGCTTCGAGGACTTGAAGGAACTCTTGGCGAAAGCGAGTCCGTTACGTTCCGGCGATGGGCTGGCGGGACTGGCGGCCGAGAGCTACGAGGAGCGCGTAGCAGCTCAGATCGCCCTGGCGGATGTGCCGCTGGCTACGTTCCTCAATGAGGCCGTTATTCCCTATGAACTCGATGATGTTACCCGCTTAATAATTGATACTCACCACAAAGCGGCTTTTGCTCCTATCAGTCATTTTACGGTTGGTGAATTGCGGGACTGGTTGCTCGGAGACGAAGCCACTACCTTTACGTTACAACAACTAGCCCCCGGACTTACGCCCGAAATGGTGGCCGCCGTATCAAAATTGATGCGGAATCAGGACTTGATTCTGGTAGCCAAAAAATGCGAAGTAGTCACCCAATTCCGGAACACAATGGGCCTGCGGGGGCATCTTTCCGTTCGGCTTCAGCCCAATCATCCCACCGACGATGCCAAGGGCATAGCAGCCAGCATCATCGATGGTTTGCTCTACGGCAGCGGAGACGCGATGATCGGAATTAATCCGGCCACGGATAGCCCGGCGGCTACGTCCCGGCTGCTGTACATGCTGGATGGATTGCGCGAGCGGTTTGCCATGCCGATCCAGAGTTGTGTGCTGAGCCACATCACCACTACGTTGCAATTGGTTGAGCAACGCGTGCCAGTTGACCTTATTTTTCAGTCCATTGCCGGAACACAACAGGCGAACGCCAGTTTTGGGGTAAATCTGGCACTTTTGCAGGAAGCCTACGAGGCAGGTCTATCCCTGAAGCGGGGGACAATTGGCAATAACGTAATGTATTTCGAGACGGGTCAGGGCAGTGCTCTGTCGTCGGGCGCGCATCACCATGTCGATCAGCAAACCTGCGAAGCACGGGCCTATGCCGTTGCCCGTCAATACAAGCCTTTTCTGGTCAATTCAGTTGTCGGCTTCATTGGGCCGGAGTATTTATTCGACGGAAAACAGATCATTCGGGCCGGGCTCGAAGATCACTTTTGCGGTAAACTACTGGGCTTGCCCATGGGTATGGACATTTGCTACACGAACCACGCGCAGGCCGATCAGGACGATATGGATACCTTGCTGACCCTGCTGGGCGTATCAGGCATTAACTTTATCATGGGCGTTCCCGGTGCCGATGACATCATGCTGAACTACCAGTCGACCTCCTTCCACGATGCGTTATACCTGCGTCGGGTTCTTGGCCTGCGACCCGCGCCTGAGTTTGAAGAATGGCTGCTTCGTCAGGGCATCATGGATGCTCAAGGGAATCGACTATCTGATGGAGCCTGGAGCCGGGGACTGGGGGCATGGGGCCTTGAGCAAGGGGCTTTGGGCGGAGTCAAACACATAACAACAAATCCTATACCTACAGCGCTACTTCCGACGCCCTATGCTCCAAGCCCCCTGCCCCAGGCGTCATACCCCCTACGTCCCTCACCCGATGAATGGGAACCACTAAAAGCGTTTACAAACGCCCGGATCGCGCTCGGGCGAACCGGCGTTTCTGTGCCGCTGAAAGAGTCGCTTCAGTTTAAGCTGGCGCACGCCCATGCCAAAGATGCCGTTTATTCACACTTGGAGGTTAACGAGTTACTGGCTTCTTTATCAAGTACGGGCTTGCCGGTTCACTACGCTAAAAGTCAGGCAAATAACCGGGACGTATACTTGCAGCGCCCTGATTTAGGCCGTTTACTGGATGAATCATCAATCAATAAAATTCAACAACTCAAAAGCCCACCCGCTGATATCAGTATCATCGTTGCGGATGGACTTTCGGCCACAGCCATTAACAAAAATGCGGCAGAGGTGGTCGATTTGCTGGTTAAAAAAGCGCAACAGGCAGGTTACTCACTATCGCCAATCATGCTGGTGGAACAGGGGCGGGTCGCGATGACCGATGCCATTGGCGGACTGCTACGTCCTAGATTGGCCGTCATGCTGATTGGCGAGCGGCCCGGCCTCAGCTCCTTTGACAGCATTGGCGCGTATATCACCTATGCACCCGAGCCTGGCTTAACGGACGAACGACGAAACTGCATCTCGAACATTCGGGAGCAGGGACTGCCGCCGGCGCTGGCTGTAGACAAACTCATGTACCTGATTAATTCGGCGTTTCAGTTGCAGTTAACCGGTGTAGCGTTGAAGGATAATGATAGCAGTGGCGATAGCCGTATAAACACTAATTCAGGCGCCGACAAAATAGACTATTTCAAAAAGTAGTCTTAAATACTCGCGGGTTGTTCCTGTCCACGCAGGAAGCCGGTTGGGTCGTGCCCGAAATGGCAAAGTTTGGCGATGTCATTCTGTAGCCATTGCAGTAAGGGAGAGGCAAATAATAGTAGTGCCGCAACGGTGCCCGTTATAGGTGCCAGCCAGTAGAGCCAGTGGTCGGTCCAGATGCCGGTTAATAACGCGGGGCCAAAACTACGCGCCGGGTTAGCACTACACCCCGACAGCGGTGCTTCCAAACCTACCAATATGGCAAACAGGGGCGGTATCATATAAGGCGTATAAGCTTTTAGCCGATCGTGGCCCGTGAACAGCAAAATCAAACTGATCAGGCAAAAGGTGCAGACCGTTTCCCCGGCAAAGGCAATACCCATACTACGTCCTGGTACCGTTATGCCTTCGTGCAGGCTCTCACCCATTGGCCCCCATATGTACAGGGCACCTGCACCAAGGGAAGCACCAATTAACTGAGCCGTAATATAGCCCAGCAAACCGCGCCAGGGCATCAGGCCGCGTCCGAAGAAGGCGAGGGTGACGGCCGGATTCAGATGCGCGCCACTCAATCGTCCCAGGGGCGACAAGGTGACCAGACAACCTACGGTGCCAAATAAAAAGCCGGTAAGTATCCGGCGCACCAGTGCATCGGGAAGCCAGTCGGCGACTCGGCTCCCCGCGCCGAAGTTAAAAATCACCGCTGAAATCCCGCCAAAAATCAGTAAGGCTGTCCCCACGCACTCAGCCGCCAGTGCCTTCCATTGTTGCTGCTTCATCCGTGGTTAATTTAGGCAAAATACCCGCGTAACCCACTGATATAAGTCACAATAGCCGTTTTGTGAAAGACAACCCTCAAATTCTACCATATTCAAAGCCTGCTTGCGGGATGAAGGCGACAATCATACGTTAGCAGGCAGGCAACCGGGGGTTTCTAATGATTTGTTAACACATGATTGCCCAGAGTTTCCGAACTTGCAGCTACTTATGAAAAGATACCTACTGCTCCTGATGCTTGCCGGATTTGCGGCCTGTCATCCGGGTGGCTATCACCTTACGAACCGAACGGCCAACCGCATCGGTGTGGATTCTCTGACCGCGTCAGCCGACAGCAGCGTGGCGAATTTTCTGCAACCCTATCGGCAGGGCCTCAACAAAGCGATGAACGAGGTACTTGCCCGAGCAAGCGCCCCTATCAATAAAGGTCAGCCGGAAGGACCGCTCAACGACCTGCTTACCGACGCACTCCTGCAACAGGCCACCCAGCGCTACGGAAAACCCATCGACTGTTCGCACCTGAACTACGGAGGCATTCGAAATAACCTGCCGGAAGGCAACATCACGACCGGTTCCATTTTTGAGGTTATGCCTTTCGATAATCAGTTGATTGTGCTGACGGTTACCGGCGATATGCTCCAGCAATTGTTCAATCACTTTGCCAAAGGCGACAAACTGGTGGTGGGCGGATTACGCGCCAAGATCCATAACGAACAGGTGACATCCGTTACATTCACCAATGGCCGGACGCTCCAACCCAACGAAACCTACACCGTTGTGATGAGCGACTACGTTGCCGACGGTGGCGACAACGCCAATTTTCTTAAAAATGCCATCAAGCGCGAAAACATCAACTACCTCATGCGGGATGCCCTGATCGATTACTTCCGAAATCAGGGTAAAACCGGTCAACCCATTAACCCTGTTTCCGATGGACGCATCAGCATCGAATAGACGTCAGTTCTTAAAATTACTGGGTACGGCTGCTGTCGTTGGCGCCGTCGCCCCCGACGTATTGGCTAGTGCCGGGCGACGTGGTTCGTCATCGCTAACCATTTTGCATACCAACGACGTACATAGCCGACTGGATCCATTCCCGATGGACGGGAGCCGCAATGCGGGTAAGGGTGGGGTTACCCGCCGGGCCACACTCATCCAGAAAATTCGGCAGGAGCAAAAGAACGTACTGGTGTTCGACGCAGGTGATATTTTCCAGGGAACGCCCTATTTCAACCTCTACAAGGGCGAGCCCGAAATCCTGGCGATGGACCGGCTTGGTTACGATGCCGGTACCATCGGCAATCACGATTTCGATGGTGGCATCGAGAATATGGTAACCCAATTCGGCAAGGCAACGTTTCCGCTGCTGATCGCTAATTACGATTTCAAAAACACGGTGATGGATGGTAAGACGATGCCGTACAAAGTGTTTGAAAAAGACGGTATTCGCGTAGGTGTTTTCGGTTTGGGCATTCAGCCAGCCGGTTTGATTCCGCAAAACGCCTACAAGGAGACCAAATACCTCGATCCAATCGACATCGGTAACGACACTGCAGCCACGCTACGAAACGACAAGAAATGTGATTACGTCATTTGCCTGTCGCACCTTGGTTTCAAGTATAATGAGCCAACCGTTTCGGACAACGTACTGGCCGCGAAAACCCGGAATATTGACCTGATTATTGGTGGCCATACGCACACCTTTTTGGACGCCCCCGTAGCGGTCAACAATCCCGACGGCCAGCCGGTTTGGATTAATCAGGTTGGGTTTGCCGGTATCAATTTAGGCCGTATTGACCTGACGTTCGAGCAAGGCAAAGCGGTGAGCAGTACCGGCAAATCGGTCGAAGTAAAGTAATTTTTTTGCAGGAAGTCACCAGCAGCTTTTCAGAGAAGCTACCTGGTTTACTACGTATACTCATCACCAAAGCCCGTTGCGAAATCATCTGATTTCGCAACGGGCTTTTTCATGCGGTCAGGGGCGGCCCTTCGCCGGTCAATACGTAGCGCATGTTCATGCTCGGATACAGCCGGGCAATGGCCGCCAGGGACTCGCTGCTCAGGTAAGTTTTATTGCCAATATGCCGATAAAATTTCTCGCGGCTAATCCCCAATTCTTTCGCTAATCGGTAGACCGAAACGCCCTGTTTGGCCAGCGCTTCCTTGAGCCATTTCCCCTGAATATCGTTCTTTTTCTCGCGTCGTCCAGCCATTTTCAAAGCTATAAAAAAGGCTTAAAAACGCGAAAAAATATAGGTATTATTTGTTGGATATAAGTATTGTTTGTATTATATTTAATACATGAAAGAGACGCAAAAAACCACCAAAAAACACCTTGATTTGGGTCAGATTCTCGATAGCGCAACGCTATTTCAGCCCCAGCCATGCATTTATTATTTGATCAATGCCAACGATGAAGTGGTGTACGTTGGTCAGACGATGAGTCTGTATCCCCGGCTTTTAAATCACAAATTTTCAGGTAAGGAATTCGTCCGATTTAGCTTCATCCCCTGCGACGAAAATGACCTGGATCGACTGGAGCAGGAAGCCATTGCCAGGTTCCAGCCTGAACTCAACAAGGCCCCCGCAACGACCCCAACATCAAGCCATTTGAGCAAGCAATTAATCTGCCTGAAGCACAACATAACGCCCATTGCCTTCGAGCGGCTGAGAGAAGCCTTTGGCCTTCAGCCGGTCAGTTCATTCGGCAATGTGAAGTATTACAAACCCGAAGATGTTGATGCCTGGCTAAAGCGATTTAAGGGATTGGTCATGACAGGCGGCCGACACGTATTGCAAGCACGGCCTCAATACCTGGCAGTGGGTATAAGTTCCAGGACCAAACAAATACAGTTATATACGAAACGGTAATAGGTTCCAACTGACAAGTACTATTCCTGAGAGGTGGGAGAACAGATGAATTTGATAGAAAGAAACTTTGACACGCCGTTAGGATTAGTTAGCTGCGGTTTCAAATGTATTAAGGTTCAACTCTTCGAGACAAAAAAGTATATAAATGGTGAATCTGAAATTTTCAGTTCGTTAGCCCATAGAGTTGAGGTAGTCACTTTCAAAATTCGGCAGCCACTCTACAATGGTGAAACTGTCGCTGGCAGTAACGGTTGGCTAATACGTATTGAAAGAATAGCGGATGTGGATGAGGAAATAGAATCATTTTGTGTACTCAAAGCAAAAAATAGTGATGTGAATTTTGACGTTGCTACGGGTGAATCCTTAGATGCAATCGAAGCCTTCAATAATGACTGGACGCTGCATATAGGAACAGAAGATGGTGAAATGCTGCGCTCAAGAGCCGAACTTGATGACTGGTTTCCGCCACGATTAAAGGACCGAGTGGATTTCTCTATATCGATAACTCAAATGAGAAAGAACGGCTTCACAACACACTTACCCCATCTGAAAGTGGGCGAAAAAATCAGTGTTCACTATTTAACCGCTTATGATACAAGAAGCGAACGTAAAGTAAGTACTTGGCTTGCCGTAGAAGAATCTAAACGAGCGTTAGAAAACTGGATTGGGCTGTGGTAAATTGTTGCCCACAGCAGGGCAGCTTTGACAGGAAGCGCGTTCCGTCCGAGGGTTTTCAGCCCAACCAAACGGGTGTGTAAGGGTGCAGGTACGTGTATTCAGTGGAGCTATGCGCCCACCATAAGCCCTCATGGTCGTTTGGTGAACACAACAAGCTGAAAAACAGCGTAGTGGTCGGCTTCGGTTGACAGACAGCACGGCTCAATAATTAACTTAAAAAGCCAATTTGGAAAAACGTATCAATTCTCGTGAGATTCTTTTTGTAGAGTACAATACCGCTCAAAATTGGTACGCTCAAATCCCGAATCAGAATTGGTTATGCGTCCTAATCAGTGATGACCGAGATAGAAGGTACCTCAACGAGGTTATCACTAAAATTATCGCCAAAGATGTTTGCTGGATTTGCACCCTTGGAAAGCAATGCGAACTAGTACATGATTTGATAGATGAAGAAATTGTATTTAGAGAAGTTGACATAGAGGATTTATATCTTCCGAAGCATGAGATTATGACGACATGGCATCATGATTTTGAAGAAGGAATCTGGTTTTCAATAATTGCGGCTAACCACGACGAAATTGCCATTGAGAAAGTCATATTACTCGACATGACCAATGGGCAAAGGATAAACGACATCCAAATGGGTCTGGATAAAGCGGAACACTTTGGTTAAAAAGAAGGGTAGCTTCCCGTCGACAGGAAGCACGTCTTGGAGGAACGTTTGCAGCCCAACTAAACAGGGGTGTAAAGGTACAAGTACGTATATTCAGTTAAGTTATGCCATCACCATCAACACCCACAGGTGTTGGGTGGCGGGTCCATGCAGTGAGTTAAAGGCAAGTTACCTGCGACAGTGGAGCAACGAGTTAGTTAAGCTAATGCTCATTGGCGAAATACGTGTGACACCAGAATCGCCCCTGAAAAGAAATCATTAAAGGAAAGTTGCGGCCGACAAATCAAATGCTTCATAACGGAACTTCTATTACAACTATTCATGACTGAACGAGCCTTTAAGACCCTTATCGAGTACCTTGGAAAAGTACCAGCAATTCAAAAACCAATCGGTTTTGGCGCTGACGAAAGTGGATTATGGTGGGTTAAGTTCAAGATTGATATAACGAACCCTTTGGCTTGGCACGTCGTGCAAGAAGTAGGACATGTCTGTAATTATTTGTCTGCCGGTGAGCGCCTGCCGACCCTGTTTTACCCTGTTTCGCCACCCGCCTACCTACCTGAAGATTTTCTTTCTTGGGTGATTGAAACTAAAGACCGTAACTTTAAGCCGGGCACGTTATTACATTGGTTGGAAGGACGATTACCCAGGCCAGTTGAGGATTTGAGCCAGTGGCAATTTGACGAAGACGAAGAATGGTTTAAGTATTCCGCTTTGCGTGGGGTAGCTTCCCGGCGACAGGGTTCCCGTCCCGGTGGAGGCTTGGCAGCCCAACCAAACAGGGGTGTAAAGGTCAGAAGTAAGTATATTGAGTCAAGTTATGCCTGCCCCATCAGCCCCCTGAGTCGTTGGGTGAACACGACAAGCTGATAACGTAATAGTGGAGTCTCGCGTGACAGGGGGCACGTCCCGTGACAAGACTCTTTCGGCTCCTTAATCAACTTCGGTTGACACGAGAACCGCCCCGGTTAGGTAGGTCTTAGGTTTCCATTTCCAGCTCTCGGCTGACAAAACAAACTTTTGAGTACTTGTAAACTCTAATCCGTAATGTCCACATCTATCATTTTTAGTCTACTAGGGTGGGTAGTTTTAGCCCTCAACTTGTATGCGATCTATAAAGTCTGGAAAGCCAATGTCTTCTCCAAATGGTGGAAGATATTGCTTCCTATTCTCGTTAATTTACCTACGCTTACTTATTCGGCGGCCCAAGGCGTAGGTTTTCAGTTATTGAACTTCTTGCTATTCGGCAAAGGCGTTGCTCAAAATTACCAGTCCAACCCTTTTGAACCGGTTATAGCAGGTGAAACTATCTCGTTTGCTCTGCCGTTGGGGGCGCTTTATGTGTTCTACAAGCTGGATAACTGGGTTCGGACGAAAGAATATGCCGAGGAAGGTGTTTAATGGCTGGGCATGGGCAGCCTTCCGGTGACAGGAAGCACGTCCCGAAGGCGGCTTTGCAGCCCAACTAAACAGGGGGTGTAAAGGTACAAGTACGTATATTCAGTTAAGTTTTGCCTTCACCATCAACACCCTCATGGTCGTTGGGTGGACAACAGGTTGCCTGCCGCAGAGGTCAAGCTTTTTGCTCGTTTGGCGGGTTCCGGTTGACACAGGAAGCGCCTGAGTTAGCCAGCTAAAAAGTATGTATGCTACGTTCTGTGCGACAGGCTAACCGTTTCTACTTCGGTAAAGTATGTTAGTGTAAATGGATAAAAAACGGATTTTACAGACGCTATTTATTGGTTTTATTTGCCTCTTCATTGTGACGAAGGTTGTCAGATTAGTAATTGATTATTATATTCCTTCTTTTCTCTTTGAGTTGATTGACCAAGCAAAAGCTGATAAAGCCTTGATGGAACGTATAGGAGGTTACGAAGAGTATAGGTTTTCGTATTCATCGCCAGACCGAGCCAAATTACATTTTGAACTGTCAATTATTGGCGACGACAGCACAATCACTTATGAAGGTCAGGCCACTAAACTTTCGGAAAGGCAGTGGAGGATTGAACAAGTTAAATCAACTGTTTGGACACCTTAATCTCTGACTTGAAAGGGTAGCTTTCCTATGACAGGATGCTCGCCCCTGAAGGAGAGTTTGCAGCCCAACAAGCAGGGGGTGTAAAGGCTTGGCTACTGTTGTTCAGCAAGTTAAGCTCCTCATCCATCAGCCCTCTAGGGCGTTGGGCGCATAGCAAAAAATGGGTGTACTAGGCGGGTTATCTGCGACAAGCTGCACGCCCCGGTTTGGCAAGTTGGGCTCCCATTTCCAAGTTCCGGTTGACAAGAGGAACGCCCCAATAGGACAGGTTATGGTATACGCCCGTAATGACAATACACAATAACTTAAATACGATGCAAAATTGGATCAAAAAATTACTGGGTTGGGGGTTAGTCATTTTGGGTGCGTTTATTCTAATCATACAATTAGGGCGTTTCCCCCTTCTACTAAACATACTGGTGGCAGTTGTGTCGGAAGGCCCGAGCACTTTTAGCATGGGTAGAGTTTTGGGGGAGTTCACAGCTTTCATCTTGTTTTTGGCGCTTGCTTCCTTTCTTATCAAAAAGGGTATGGCAATCTCCAGTAACGCAAAAACTGTCTCCGGTAATTGAATAGTAGTAAATGTGGCGAGATTGAAGCTTTGTTTCGCTCCGCGTGGGCAGGCTACCGCTGACAAGACGCTCGTCCCGTCGGACGCTTTCCAGCCCAACCAAATGAGGGTGAAAAGGTTGGTAGTTGTTCGAGTTCAGTAACGTAGCGTCATCATCCATTAGCCCTTGGGGACGTTGGGTAGACGAAACACTTGTTTTGTAATGATACTACAAGAATAGCTGTCCTCCGATTGAACAACAGATCACTTTGCTGTCACCTGCACAACGTAGGTACATACAACTTCGCCGTTGCCGGTTCCATCTATTGGCTTCCTCGTGAAAACAACATTTGCCGTGCCGGACGTAACACCTTTTATCTGAAAAATCATGGGTCCGGTAGTATCACGTTTTAACGTATCGACGGCCGGAGTCAGATTACGCCTGGATACTTCAACAACCTCCTGATTGTCGGACGCGCCAATTAATTCCCACGAGCCGTTCCCCCCTTTGGACAACGTAATATCTTTGATTTCTCCGACAGAGACACGTAGCGTTTTCTGGGAACCGGTGCTGGGTTGGCTAGTCTGGGCACAGGCCATCAAGCCAATCATAAGCGCAACAGGCCAAGTCCGTTTAGCCATTGGCCAGATCTTATTGCCCGATACAGATCGGTTAGAAAAAGTAGTTTTAGTAGTCATAGGGTTGTAACTATCCGGTTGCCCTAACGGTTTGAAATCACCGCAATTACAATAGCTTATCGGGCGTAATGGGTAATTCCCGAATGCGTTTGCCAGTGGCATGATATACCGCATTGGCCAGAGCAGCCGCAAAGCCAATCAACCCAATTTCACCCATGCCTTTGGCGCCAATGGGATCGAGAAAAGCGTCGGGCTGATTAATAAGAATGACATCAATGACTGGAACATCGGCGCAAACGGGTACGTGATAGTCAGCCAGATCTTTGGTGACGTACCGACCGTAACGGTGATCAATGACGCCATCTTCCATCAGCGCCATACCAATTCCCCAAACCACCGATCCCAGCACCTGACTGCGGGCGGTGTGTTGATTGATCACCTTCCCTACATCCAGCGCCGACACCACCCGACTTACCCGAACTTCGCCCGTTGCCGCATGCACGCGCACTTCAACGAAATTGGCACAGAAGGATTGTCCCGACCGTTTCTCTTTACCCGGCTCCTCCTTCGACTCTTTCGTTACGTCCACTTGGGTTAGATTGTGCTGCTTCAGCAGATCGGCGTAAGCTTGTCCATCACGGCTTTTCTGGTCGGCTGCCAGCGTCTGCAATTTCTCTTTCAACGCGACACAAACGTCATGAACCGCCGAGCCAACCGACGCTGTCGTATGCGAACCAAACTGCCCCGGTGCCGGGGGTAACGACGAATCGCCCAGTTCAAAACGAATCCTGGCGGGGGCCATACCCATCACGTCGGCGGCAATCTGCGTCATGATCGTGTACGTGCCGGGACCAACATCGGCGGTGGCACTTTGCACGATCAACGTACCATCCGCCTGCAACACAGCTCGCGCCGTTGCGGGCGATCGGTTGGCGTGGTAGATGCCTGCTGCCATCCCCGTTCCAATCAGCCAGGATCCATCGCGTGTTGAGCGGGGCGTGGGATTTCGCTTCGACCAGCCGAAGCGTTGAGCACCCTGTTCATAGCACATTTTGAGGTAATTACTCGACCAGGGCGCCCCGTTTTCCGGATCAACTTCAGCATAATTAGCCAGCCGCAAAGCCAACGGGTCCATCTTTAACGCATATGCTAACTCGTCCATCGCCGATTCAAGCGCAAACGAGCCGCTGGTTTCGCCGGGGCCACGTGTCCAGCAGGGTGTACTGAGATCAAGTGGAATGAGTCGATACGTAGCGTTGAGATTCGGGCAGTTATAAAGCGACTTTGTCGGGTGAATGGTCCGTTCCGTAAACTGCTCATAGGCCGACGTGGAGCCATAAGCCTCATGAGTGATGCCCACTAATTTACCGTCAGCCGTAGCGCCCAGGCCCACTTTCTGAACGGATCGAGGCCGATAACCAACCATGTTAAACACCTGATCACGTCGCAGGGCCACTTTCACGGGCCGCCCTACTTTCTTAGCTCCCAGAATCGCAGCCATTTCCTGTGGCCAGACCCGCGACGAACTACCAAAAGCCCCGCCCACAAACGGCGAATGCACATGAACGTTTGCTTCGGGCAAGTCAAATGCCTTCATAATATCGCTCTGAGCCAGTTTGGACGCCTGCGTCTTGTTGTAAACCGTTACCTTGTCACCCTCCCACACGGCCGTCGTCGCGTGTGGCTCCATGGGATTATGCACATGAATCGGCGTTTGGTATTCCTGCTCGATGTGGATGGGCGCGCTTTTATAGGCATCCGCGATACCACGGGCCGAGTCATCCGGGCGTTTTGGTTTATAAGCTTTGGAAAGCCCCTTACGAATGTTGGTCTGGTGCGGCTCCTGAACGTATTCAACTTTAACCAGGGAGGCCGCATGCGTCGCCCGTTCGAACGTATCGGCTACCGCCAGCGCAACCGGCTGATTGTTATATAGAATTTTGTCATCGTAGAAAAGGCGAAATTCCTGGCCCACCACCCGTGTCTTTTCGGGATCGGGCTTTAGGTCATAACCCGGCACCCTGGGTGAATTTATATGCGTAATAATTGCCAGTACTCCGGGGGCTTCTTCGGCAGCAGTTGTTTCGAGGGTTTTAATACGTCCTTTAGCAATTGTGCTGGTCACCAGTACTCCATAAGCCATGTCGGGCAACTCGTATTCGACGGCGTATTTTGCGCCCCCGGTCACTTTCAGATGACCATCCACACGGGTCAGTGGATCGCCAATACGAATCTGATTCAACGATGTTCCTTCCATACTCTCTTTCGGGGTAAGCAGTCAAGTTTTCACTCTACTACTTTTTCTTTGCCAAAAGGTTCTGGATAGTGATCTTACCGATGTTTTTCTGACAGGGAAGCTATTTGAACTTTTTATTATGACCGGCAAATCGCGTACTTTTTGTCCTGCTGACGCAGCCGGGCCAACGGTTGGATTTGCAGAATTTCTTTTTGCTTTTAATCCTGCCTGAAAACCTATCTGGCTAATCGCTTATAAAACACAAACCCATTTTCGGCACCTGTTTTCCGAACGTCGGGCAGGGAATCGAGGAGAGTAGGTTGCTCACTGGCTTTGCGAATGAACCAAACGTCTTTGTCGATCCGCCCCCGTAGCAGCCATTCGTCATTGTAATAATTAAGATTCGTTGGGGGTTGTTTTAGCGTGTAAAAATAGGGGCCGTAACTGTGGTAACCGTAAGCTTTCACGTAGACATTCTGTCCCTGCGCCTTCTCAAAGAAACGCATAGCGGCATCCTGCGAAATGCCTTCGATCCGGCCAATAAAAAACCAGAGCGTCAACGTAATGAATACCGCCATACCACCAAAGAGGGCAACAATGGCCTTATCTGGCTCGCGCTGACTAAACCAGACAAGCGTTAGAATCAGAATAATAAGCAACCATACGCCTGGCAACACTTCCCAACCCGTCCAATTGATTTTCGCATCCAGATTTCCCTGCGTGAATGGGTCCTGATCGGCAACGGATTTCACTAGATCCATGCGGTGCGCCAGAATGGGCAAACCGATAATGGCCGCTACGTAGATGCCGCCAACAAGCAGTAAACCCGCTCGCATCCAATTGTTGAACTGAATTTTCCGCTCTTCCAATTGCATGAGCGTCAGCGCTGCCAGGTAGGTTAGCGGGAAGTAACAGAGCGACGAGTAATGTACAATTTTAGACTGCACAATGCTGAACAGCACCAGCACAACCCAGAATAAAATTAGCATCCACCGCCGAAATTCGCGCTGGTAGTTTCGCTCGATGAACAGCGTTCCCAGCGCACGAATACCAAAAATAGACGCCGGAAAACAGCCAACCAGCAGAATGATAATATGATAGCCCGGAAAGCCGGCGTGACCGGCATCGGGCGTACTGAACAGGCGAATGTTATAAGCCAGAAATTCACGCATCAGGGCCGGGCCGTGGAGAAAAATATCGAGGCCATACCAGGCAAGGGAAACAACTGAAGCGGCAATGGAAAACGCAATGAATTGCAGGGGCGTAATGAACCACCGAAAGCGACTAAGCAATCCATAGACACCCAGCACCAGGCATATAATCAGGTAAGCGACAGGGCCTTTTGTCATAATGGCCAGTCCAAGCACAAAGCCGCCTGTTACTACGTATGTCCATTCGCTTTTTGGTACGGTCAGCGCTCCCCCCAGGCGTTCCCGTTTCCAGGACGCAAAAATGAGGTTAACTAAACCAATGAATATAAACAGGTTGAAAAATGGGTCAATAATGCCGGATCGAAAATATAGGTGAGGTGTTACCGATCCCAGATACGCCAGCGACCAGAGCAGCCCGAACCGATGACCGTGCAGTTTCTGGCCCAGATTATAGAGGTAAACCAACGTTATGATGCCGCAGATAGCATTAGGCAGCCGGGCCGAAAACTCGTTGATGCCAAAGAGGTGCATCATCATTGACTGAAACCAGAAAAATAGCGGTGGTTTTTCGTAAAACGGCTTAAAATCAATGTGAACGTGCAGATAATCACCCAGCACCACCATCTCACGGGCGCATTCAGCGAAGTTAATCTCGTCCCAGTCGAACAGACGAACGCCCCCCAGAAACGGGATAAAAAACAGGATTCCTAAACCAGCAAGTACTAACGAATAAAAAAGTTTTTGATTCATTAATCAACGTATTAATGACAAAATAACCCTGCTTCCAGATGGAAAGGGCGCGTAAAAATAGAGGAAAAAAGATTGCCGGGATTGACGATATTCGCGCCGACATGTCCGTTTACGGTTTTCGGTTCATTGTTTCAGACGCGTCAGCCAACCGAAATCGATAACCGAAAACGGTAAACTCAACAACTGCAAACCAGAAATCACTTATGCTTGCTAATCATCGTTTCACGGACCTCCCCGCTTACAGCCAGCTACAAGCTCACTATAATAGCCTGAAAGACCGGCACCTCCGCGATCTGTTCGTCGAAGATCCAGCCCGGTTTACTACGTTTACGCGCCAGTTTGAGGATATTCTGCTCGACTTCTCAAAAAACCGAATTACCGCCGAAACGGTCAGTTTACTCGCACAACTGGCCACGCAGGCCGGGCTGACGGATGCCATCGGTAAGATGTTCTCCGGCGATAAAATAAACCGGACAGAAGATCGGGCCGTCCTGCACGTGGCGCTCCGTAATCGCGCCAACAGCCCGATTCTGGTGGACGGCAAAGACGTAATGCCTGATGTGAATGAAGTGCTGGCGCACATGAAGTCCTTCTCGGAGCGCATTCGGTCGGGGGAATGGAAAGGCTACACCGGCGAAGCCATTACCGACGTAGTAAATATCGGCATTGGTGGTTCGGACCTTGGCCCGGTTATGGTAACGGAAGCGCTGAAACCTTATGCCGATGACAAAAAGTTGCGCGTGCATTTTGTCTCGAACGTAGACGGTGTTCATATCTACGAAACTCTGCAGACTGTTCGGCCGGAAACGACGTTGTTCCTGATTGCGTCGAAGACCTTCACCACGCAGGAAACCATGACCAATGCCCAGACGGCCCGGCAATGGTTTCTGGATGTGGCTAAAGATGAAGCCGCTATTGCCAAGCACTTTGCTGCGCTGTCGACCAACCAGAAGGACGTCGAGAAATTCGGCATCGACCCCGACAATATGTTTGGGTTCTGGGATTGGGTTGGCGGTCGGTACTCGCTCTGGTCGGCAATTGGGCTGTCGATTGCCCTATACATTGGCTTCGATAAGTTTGAAGAGCTGCTGGACGGAGCCCATGCGATGGATAACCACTTTCGCGATACACCAATCGAGCAAAATCTGCCGGTAATTCTGGGGCTGGTAGGCATCTGGTACAATAACTTTTTCGGGGCGCAAACCGAGGCTATCCTTCCTTATGATCAGTATATGCACCGGTTTGCGGCTTATTTTCAGCAAGGCGACATGGAAAGCAACGGTAAATCGGTGGATCGGGACGGCAAGCCCGTCGATTACCAGACGGGCCCGATCATCTGGGGTGAACCGGGCACCAACGGCCAGCACGCGTTTTACCAGCTTATTCACCAGGGCACGAAACTTATTCCCTGCGATTTCCTGGCTCCGGCTGTCAGCCAGCGGCCCATTGGTGAGCATCATAAAATTTTAATGGCAAATTATTTTGCTCAAACGGAAGCCCTGATGAACGGCAAAACCGAGGAAGAAGCCGCCGAAGAATTACGCAAATCGGGCAAAACCGAAGAGGAAGTAAAAGCACTGGCTCCTTTCAAAATGTTCTCGGGAAATCGGCCAACCAATTCGATCCTTTTCCGGAAGTTGACCCCCCGAACTCTCGGTAGCCTCATTGCCCTCTATGAGCATAAAATCTTCACTCAGGGCGTTATCTGGGACATTTTCAGCTTCGATCAGTGGGGCGTAGAACTCGGCAAACAACTGGCCAGCCGAATCCTGCCCGAGCTGCAGGACGACTCACCCGTGACCACGCACGACAGCTCAACAAACGGCTTGATGAACGCTTTCAAAGCGATGCGTAACGAATAGCGCGGGTTAGAGTCAAGCTTTTTTTCTACTCTATGCAATGAATTAAATTTGACCTAAAATTGAAATAGTTCAAAACATTGCTACAGATAGACCTGTTAATGGGGTGTAATTTCGGTTACACCTTTTTTTATTTTTATACAACTCAACGATCATCCAACAAGGATATGAAACGTCAATTCTCACTTTTGGCACTATGCCTGTGTAGCATCGGCATCGCAAATGCCCAGACTACTACTACTTATTCGTCCCCAACTACTACTTCATACAGTACGTCGGTAACAACGGATAGTACAAATTCAGCTAATGGCACGACTCCGTCGAATACTATGTCTACCAACAGCCCGACAAACTCGGACGGGACGACGAACACAACGAATTCAGTAACGCCAACTACTACGTACTCAACGAACAGCATGCCTGCGTCGACCGATGGCACAACGGCTTCGACAACAACTGATACGTATAACACGACGCGCGTTAAAGGGGCAAAAGCGAACGACTACAAGAATTTTGTATTCGGTATTTATGCGGGCCTGAACACGACCAAGTTCAAAGGCGAAGTAACTAATCCTAATGGAGGCAGCGATAAGCTGACGGGACGTCTGGGCTACCAGGCTGGTTTCTTCGTACGGGGTGGTGGTCGCCTTTTCGGTCAGATTGGTGCTGAGTATTTTGCTTCGAGTTCAAACTACTTTGTACAAGGCTCTGGCCAGTCGGCTTCAAGTATTAAGGATCAAATTGACATCAAATACATTCAGGTTCCGGTTTACATCGGTTACAAGCTTGTTGAATCGGATCGGGGAATCTCGGCCGTACGGGTGCAGTTAGGTCTGGAGTATGCCAATCAGATCGGTTCAAGCAGCAACTCGTTTGGCAATCTGAATAATCTGGAATTCAAAAAGGGTACGTTTAACGGCTTAGGTCAGTTAGGCTTCGATGCGGGTCCGTTCTTCCTGGACCTAACGTACCATTATGGTTTCAGCGATGTTATCGCTAAGAACACTGGCTTTGCCACTTCGCAGCGCCGGATATTGAGCGCCAGTGTAGGCTTCAAGTTCTAGTCGCAGAAAAATACAAAAGCCGCTTTCCAACGAAGGCGGCTTTTTTTTGCGAATTACTCTTAAAAAAACGATTAACCAGCGTCTACCCAAACATTCCTAATTGATGCACGGTTTTAGGAATAAATGATGGTATTGGTTTACTCAACGCAAGAATTATGAAAACTTTCACTAAAACAGCCCTGCTTCTGGCAGGTGTTTGCAGTACAGGAATCGTGCTTGGTCAGCAGAATTCCTACAATGACCGATATGACGACCGTTATAACGATAACCGGTCATCGCGCCGTGACGAACGTCGTTACGAACGTCAATTTGATGATCGGCTGGATGAGCGACGACAATTTAATGAGCGACGGCAGGAAGAGCCTCGGTACAATAATCGGTACGAGGAACGAATGGGTGACGGCCGTCGGTCGGAACGCATGTATGATGAAAGCGATCTGAGCAGAGCCTATGACCAGGGTTTTGAGGATGGTCAGCAAAACGTAGAAGCGACCGAACGTCGGGAGCATCGCCAGAATTACAAGCACTTCACGTTTGGCGTGTATGCGGGGGCTAACTCAACCAGTTTTGAGGGCGAAACAATCGACAGCAAAAATTTAACCGGTCGTTTAGGCTATCAATTGGGCTTCTTTGTTCGAGGTGGTGGCCGGATTTATGGTCAGATTGGTGCCGAATACCTAACCTCCAGTTCGCAGTTCTATAAGGCTGGTGATGGCGGTAACGTCAGCGACATTATTGGCAATATCGATCAGCGGTATCTGCATATTCCTGCCATGATTGGCTTCAAAGTAGCTCAGTCAGACCGGGGTGTATCGGGCATTCGGCTACAGGTGGGTGCTGAATATGCAACGCCCCTCAGCACGGACAAAAACGATTTTAATCTAGGAAACGCTGATTTCCAGGCCGCTACGATCAACGGACTAGCTGGCCTTGGTTTCGATGCGGGCCCAATTATGCTGGATTTCGTTTACCATTATGGATTTGCCGATGTACTGAGCAGTGGCAATAGCAAACGCCGGATTCTGGGTGTGAACCTTGGGTTTAAATTTTAAAAAGAGTCGTAAGTCATCAGTCGATAGTCGTAAGTTTGTCACTGGGAGTAAGCTGGTTTTTAATCACTTACTACTGCTGACTTACGACTATCGACTTTTTTTATGAATACCCTCTTCCCCATTTTCGTTAAGGCCGAGAATCTGCACACGCTTATTGTGGGCGGAGGTTACGTTGGCCTTGAAAAACTTACGGCCCTGCTTGGCAATTCGCCGGAGGCACGTATCACACTCGTGGCGCCTGAAATTCGGGACGAGATTCGGGAGTTAGCCCAGCAACATCCCAAACTGCAACTGATTCAGGAGCCGTATCATCCAATTTACCTGTCCGACAAAGACCTGGTGATCGTTGGAACGAATAACCGGACGGTTAATCACCAGATTCAGGCTGACTGCAAAAGCCAGCGCCTACTGGTTAACGTAGCGGATACCCCCGATCTGTGCGATTTCTACCTGAGTTCGGTGGTGAAAAAAGGCGACCTGAAAATTGCCATCTCTACCAATGGTAAATCGCCGACCTTCGCGAAACGATTTCGGGAGGTACTTGAAGAAATCCTGCCCGACAGTTTGCAGGAAACGCTCGACAACCTGACGGCTATCCGTACCAAACTCAAAGGCGATTTTGTGCAAAAAATGGAGAAACTAAACGAGATTACGAAAGTGTTGCGGTAAAAGAACAACTCAACATCTCATGCATATCGTTGCCATATCGGGTAGCCTGCGGGCCGCTTCCACCAATACGTCCCTGCTGCGGGCGGCCGCAGAATTAGCACCCGACAACGTGACCGTTACACTCTACGACGGCCTGGACGATCTACCCCACTTCAGTCCCGAGCGTGACAAGGAAAACACATCCGAACCTGTCAATAGGCTACGTACCCTGCTCCGGGAAGCCGACGCTATTCTGTTTTGCACGCCAGAATATATTCATGGAATGCCGGGTGTCCTGAAAAATATGCTTGACTGGATAGCGTCATCGGGCGAGTTTGTGGACAAACCCGTCGGCGTTATCAGCGCCAGTCCTTCCGACATGGGCGGTTCGCGCGCTCATGCAGCGCTGGTCTACACGCTGGGTGTTTTAACGGCGAAGTTACCCGAAGACGCATTATTGATTATTCCCTTTGTTCGCCAAAGAGTGGATGCTGAGGGGCGGATAACAGACCCAATTCTGATTCAGGAAGTACGGGGAGTACTGACATCGTTAGTTAAAGCCGTTGCCAGTCAGCAGCCAGTCAACTAAATCGGTACAGCTATTCGAACTGAAAGGCAAAGTAGGTACAGCTTTTTTGGGTGGTGTTTTGAATGGCGTGCGGTACGTTGGATTCCAGAAAAATCACATCGCCAACGCCCGCTGGCTGCAATACTCCGTCGATACTTTCCTGAGCTGTGCCATCGATCAGAAGCAGTATTTCGGCAGCCCGGTGCGTGTGGGGTGGATGGCTCCATAAACCGGCATTGAGCGTTGTGACGTGCATCTCAAATCGCTTGGTCATCACCGTTCCGCAGTCGAACATCCGCCGGATGCCTCCTTTCTCGTGTGCTTTATAAGGAACCTCTTTCCAGTCGACCCAGAAGGAGCCACCTGCCAGCCGGGTTAAATCTATGTCAGGCATCTCGTTCGAGGTGTATTGCATAACAAAATAAGTGAGCGGTACGTCGGTTTTATTTTCAAACCGGTGTACATCGCCCGGCATGATCAGCGCAACGCTACCTGGCCCCAGCGTTTTCTTCTTTTCATTTAGTGTCAGGGTTAATTCGCCCTTTTTTACAATAATCAGTTGCTCCTCATCCAGCGTTTGACTATGCTGCGAGGGCCGATTGGCAAAAAGCGTTACTGCACGAATAGTTAAGTCACTAAAGTCCCGCGTAGGCCCTCTCATGATTGTTCGGCTCTCATAACCAGTATGTTTGACAACCGGTGCCTGATCCCACGAATAGACTTTTGAGGGAATGGATTGTGAAAAAGCCGGATGAATCGCTAAAGCAGTCAACAATAGAAGCAGGAAAGATTGCATAGAAAAGGAATCGATAAGCGATTGAGCCGACAATTTTGGGTAGTTCAAAACTAGTCAAAAATCTGAACCTCAGGTTCCATCTCTTTCAGGAAAATAGCCTCAATCTGATTAATCTCTTTGGAATAGATGGTTCGATTGCAGGTGCCGGAATACAGGGTATTTTCAATCGGGGCAAAGCCTTCCCAAACCAGTTTAATAGGACCCGCATCCAGTTCTTTTGTTGATAGGAAATCGGGGACTACCCTATGGCACGGGTGGCACGTTGCCTCGTTCGGCTTCCACCGTATGAATACTTCTACGGGTATGCAGCCACCGGAAAGCATCCACTTTCATTATGCAGAGAAAAATGCGAATGTCGTTGGTGATATAGCAACGTATCAAGCTCATCTGACAAAGCTGTTCATTGACTGACGAAAGCATTGAACAAGAGCAACTTGGCCGCGTCAATTAATTAACAACGTAGTGATCGGTCGCAGCCTGGGGAAAAAATACCATGTTCCATCCAGGCTACGACCGATCACTACGTTCTACATTGCCAACTCAACTGACGGATCCCAGAGTAGCGTTTTGAAGTCAACGACCCGGTCATTGTCAACCCGAACGCCTTCGTCTTCGAGCAATCGTTGCATCGCATTTGGCTCACCGAAAAAATGCTTGCCCGTTAACAGACCAACGCTGTTAACAACCCGATGGGCAGGTATATCGGGGCGATTGTGGCAACCGTTCATGGCCCACCCCACCATTCGGGCACCCGCCCGCAGACTCAGGTAGCGGGCAATGGCGCCATAATTCGTAACACGCCCTTTTGGAATCAGGCGTACAACTTCGTAAACCTCCTCAAAATAATCGCGTTGTTCGGGCATTAGTCAGCACTGGCAGGGTTTTCAATCGCCGTTGTCAGTCGGCCATACCACTCTTCGCCGTAGGCACGGATGAGGGCTTCGCGGACAAACTTATAGATGGGCACGTTCAACTGTTCGCCGAAGCTACAGGCGGGGCTGCAAATAGGCCACCGATCGTAGTTCAGCGCATGAAACGATTCGTATTTGGTTACCCGAATGGGATAGAGGTGGCAGGAAATGGGTTTTTTCCAGCCAACTTTACCATCGTTGTAAGCTTCCTCAATACCACACTTCAAAATACCCCGATCGTCCCAGGTAGCGTAAACACACTCTCGTCCGGCGACGGTATTGGTCACGAAGCCTCCCTCACCATCCGATTCGTAGCCGCCTTTCTTTTCGATTACCCGAATGCCTTCGGGCGAGAGGTAGGGTTTTACATCTTCATAAATCCGGTCGAGAATGGCTGGTTCATCCCCTTCCAGAGGGGCGCCCATATCGCCTTCCACACAACAGGCTCCTTTGCATTTATCTAAGTTGCAGACGAAGAATTTCTCGGCGACATCGTCGCTGATACAGGTATTATCAAGCAGAATCATAGTTGTAACACAGCAGTAAATCCGTAATGGATTACTCAGTAAAGATACAACTTACGGAATAAAGCATTACCATGATTGAAGAATAGTAAACTCGGATACGTTTACCAGAACGACGTATAGAGGAAAAATACGACCTCTGTTACGTCCATCTTATAGCGTGGCAAACAAAAAAAGCTCTGCACTGGCAGAGCTTTTTTTTACCTTATACACAGCATAAAAGTCTAGGCTTACGGCTCTACAACCCGTATCTTCTGACCTTCCCGTACATAGGCGGTACCTAATTTATTCCACTCCTGAAGTTGCTCGACGCTTACGCCATACATTTTGGAAATACGAAACAGGTTTTCACCTTTAGCAACGGTATGAGACGTAACGCCCGATTGCCCCGTTGGAGTCGATGCTGTTTTTGCGGGAGTTGGCTCCTCCGTTTTAGACGATACTTTTTCCGTCTTCGTTGCGGTTTGTTCCGTTTTAGCAGCACTGCTACCACCAGCTTTAACCTTCAGCTTCTGACCAGCTTCGAGTTTATTATCTAACGTGCGATTGTTCATTTCCAGCAATTCGCTAAGCGTCAGTTCATACTGCCGGGCAATGCCATAATACGTTTCGCCTTTCCCAACTACGTGAGTCGTTACTGAGCGCTCAGCCGTGGTGGTTGTCGGAGATGCTACAGGAACGTCGACCTTCTTTTCTGGCTTCTTCTCTACCATTGGCGTAACTGTTGCCACGTATTTCTTTTCGGGAACCGTTACTTCGGGGGTTTTTGTATGCGTCTCAGCCTTAACAACATCGGCTTTAGGCACAGCGGGTGCCGCCGGCCGAACGATTGCCTTCGTATCCACGGCCGTTAGTGAACCATCGGCCTGTTGCTCAAGTGGGCCCGTGTAATTACCCGTTTGAGCGGTTGATGGTTTTTTGGCTGTCGGAGTCCGGTTGTACGCGTTGATTTCCTCCCTCGTTGCCGAAGAACCCGCAGGCCGCCATCCATCTTCAGAAGTGGTAGCTGGCGCAGCGGCTTTGTTGCGTTCGGGAGTTGTTGCCACAGGAACCGTTTTCGTTGTTCCGTCGGCATCGGCAGACCGCACAATCACAACTCGCTGAGAACCTTCACTATTCCCCGGCGTACTCGGCGTGGCTGGAGCCGGACGGCTGGTGGATACGGAGGTCGGCTGTGGTACGGACGGTTGCGCAGGCGCGGGTGCCGATGTACCATCATTGGTTGCAATGCCACCATCCACCAGTTTAGGCTGATAGCGTTTCCGCTCCGACGCATTACGTGGAATGGCATCACTGCCGCTTACAGGCTTGGGAGTATTCCCGACAGTACGTTCTGTGGGTGTATTTGCCGCCACTTCCGCCCGGGTTGGTGGCAGTGGCGTTTGATCATACACGGGTGGCGTTGGCGAGTTAATAATCTCAACGGGCTTATCGCTTGGCCGACGCTCGCGGAGCCACATCACGCGACCCGTTTCCAGTTGCTGGCCCCGTTCTATGCGGTTATAACGTAGCAATTTCTTGAGCCGCAGGGCGTAGCGTTGCGAAATACTCCGGGACGTTTCCGATTCGCGAACGGTGTGAAATGGAACAAGTGCCTTTTTCCGTTTCTTGGACAGGTAATAAATATCATTAACAATGATCGGATCGGATTCGTCCAGGTCGTTATACCGTAAAAAGCTCGACAAACTGATTTTTGCTTTGCGGGCCAGGGTGCCCGCATTGTCGCCAATCTGCGCCTGAATGCCGGGCAACCCATTTATTTCATACAGAATCGGCTCATTCTTACTTCCCGAACCTGTTGTTACCCGACGTAACACCGGAAAACCTACATCGCTCTGGGCTACATCAGCCGCGCTTTTGCCAGTGGTTTCGCCTATTTTCTGCCGAACATCATTGATCTGATTGCTCACGACTGGCACAGCCATTACGTAGGTCTTATCGGTCGGAACGGCATCTCCCAGTACCCATCGATTGTATTTACGGAGTTCAAATTCATCGACGCCTAACTCGTCAGCAATGGTCCGCATGCTTTTGCCACTTCCTTTCTGGTATTCGATCAGCGCAAACCGGTTGCTCGTCTGGTGAAATTTCAGCGCATTCTCAATGGCAATTTTATGCGCAAAAAAGCGCAGAATATACCGGTCAGTACGTCCATCAAGAGCAATCTCACGAGCATACGACCAATCGGGCGGAATTAATTTAGAAATGCCTCCCGCTCCGAGGTAATACGAATACAGCGACGCCACCCAGTTATTGAACTGAACATTATTCTTTTTCAGGTACTTAGCTGCACCGTGCGTCGACGCGGTGATGCTTTTTCGCTCATCAATTTCGTCATCCACACGCAAGCCATAATCAGTAGCGGTCTCCCGTTTAAACTGCCAGTAACCCACTGCCGTAGAGGTCGATACCGCATCGGGCGTCAATGAGCTTTCCTGAACGGCGAGGTATTTGAAATCCGTTGGTACGTTTTCGCTGATCAGAATCGACTCAATCATCGGGAAATACAGCACCACCCGATCGAGTTTAGCCATCCAATACTGCTTATTAGAAAACAGAGCGTTTACATCCTGCTGCACCAGACGTCGGGCATCGGGGTCTAGCTGTACCGAAATGTCGGCAAAGGTCACTCGCTCCGGCACAACTGGCGTATTTTGCGCCGAGGCTACGAACCCCGCGAGAAGAAATAGGAGAAAGAATGAATAGGTTTGTTTTTTCATAGATTAGCCCGCTCAGGCGGCTGATTTCATCACTCGTACTTATAATTTCCGTATCACCATTATCCCGTCACGCACGGGCAGCAGCACATTTTCCACACGCACATCATCCTGAATTTTCTGGTTAAACGCCAGCACAGCCGCCGTATCCTGATCGGATGGATTCAGCGGTTCAACAACTTTTCCACTCCATAAAACATTATCGGCCAGGATGAAACCACCTGGCCGCAACTTGTCAAAAGTCAGATCAAAATACAGGGAATTATTGCGTTTATCGGCGTCGATAAACACCAGATCAAACGTTTCATCCAGGGTAGGCAGTATATCGGCAGCTAAGCCGATCTGAAAATTAATCTTGTTTTCAAAGGGGGATTGCCGCCAGTAAGATCGGGCAAAATCTTCGAGTTCTTCATTGTGGTCGATGGTAATAAGCTGGCCATCGTCCGTCAACCCTTCTGCCAGGCATAGGGCTGAATAGCCCGTATAAGTGCCAATTTCTAAAATTCGCCGGGGCCGGATCATACAGGAGATCATCGACAGCAATCGGCCCTGTATATGCCCTGACAGCATCCGGGGTGCCATGATCCTGGCACGGGTATTTCGGTTGAGCTGATGCAACAGCGTACTCTCGGGCGAGGTATAGGCTTCAGCGTAAGCGGTTATGTTTTGGGGCAGAAAATCCATTCGGCTAGTAACCTGTGCGCTATTCTATTACTGCTGATTTCAGTAAAAGTAACGGATAGCAACAATAAATCAGTAATCTATTGTACTAAATCCGGTTTTTTGAGTCAATTAATATGGTTACCGGGCCGTCATTCAGTAACATAACCTTCATATCGGCCCCAAATTCTCCGGTCTGAATGGGTTTTCCCAACTCCGTTGCTAGTTGGGCAATCATGGCTTCGTAAAGTGGAATTGCTACGTCGGGCCGGGCGGCTTCGATAAAACTGGGCCGGTTCCCTTTTTTGGTATTGGCGTGCAGTGTGAACTGGCTAATGAGCAGGATGCTGCCACCAACGGCCGCTAAATCGAGGTTCATTTTCCCATCGGCATCACTGAAAATCCGCATGCCGACAATTTTCTTGCTGAGCCAGTCAACATCCTCCTGGGTGTCGGTGTGTGTAATACCAAGCAGAATCAAAAAACCCGTGTCAATCTGACCCTTCACCTGATTATCAATGGTAACGGAAGCGTGGGAAACGCGCTGAATAACGGCAATCATACTCGAAATAAAATAGCCCTGCGCCGAAAGCGGCAGCAAGGTCGGCAAGATAACAAAAACCCAAGTATCCGTTCCTATTTTTTGGTAACAACCTTCCCCGTGGCTGGACGCAAATAAAGCAGTGCTATATCCTGAGCGATTGTTGCTGGTTGTGCACTTTCTGCGTTTGTCAGGACAATGACGGAAAGACCCGATTCAGAAAAACGGGCATATTCGGAGCGGAAGCCGGGCAGTGAGCCCCCGTGATGTACTCGTCGATAACTCTGTAACGTATCAACCGTCCAGCCTAAGCCATAGGGATACTTCGTGCCGTCCTTCAGGTCAATGGGCGTCCACATCTCGGTGCGACTTGCCTGCGTAAGAATTTTATCGGTGTATAAAGAAGCGTCCCATTTCGCTAAATCCAGCACGGTTGACAGAAAAGCACCACTTGGACGTAGTGCCAGGTACCCCTGCGCCCGATGGTAGTGGGTTTCTTCCCATTCGTACCCATCCACCCGATTCGGGATAACTTCAGTCAGCGTGGTGGTTCGGGTAGTGGTCATATTCAGCGGAGTAAAAACCCGTTGTTTCAGAAAAGCAGACCAGGGCTGACCCGACACTTTGCGGATAATGTCGGCCAGCGCAAAATACCCGACGTTGCAATATTGCCACTTGGTACCAATCGGAAATTGCAAGGGTAAAGGAAACGCCGATTGAACGACGATCGAGTCTGGCTGAATTTTGGCAGGGTCAAACGCGGGTGCTTCCCGAATAATGCCGGACGTATGCGATAATAAATGCCGTAACGTAATCCCCTGCCAGGTTTGGGGAGCCTGCGGATAATAGACATGTATATCATCACTGAGTTTCAGTTTTCCCTCCTGCGCCAGTATCAGAATACCCGTCGCAATAAGTTGCTTGCTTACGGATCCAATTGCATAAACGCTCTTGTCGGTAGCGGGGGCACTCACTTCTAAATTTGCCATTCCGTAGCCTTTGGCCAACAAGACTTTCCCTTGATGCATCACCGCAACGGAGGCCCCAGGAATATGCTTGCCGCTCATGTGCCTACCGAGAATGGCATCAATACTGTCGACAGAAACCTGATTGATGGATTGCGCCCATGCCCCGCTAGAAAGAAATAAAAAGCCAATGAGCAGCAAAGAAATGGCCCGGACGTAGCGTTTTTGCAGAAAGGAGACAGTCATATAGTTCGAAGAGGAAGTAGTTGATTCAGAAGATGGTAAGCTTACATAAGTCGAGTTATTGGAATGGGCTTGGCTGGATTCGACTCGTGAGGTTGCAGGGCTAGCTGAAACCACTCAACACTGTGCCACGCCCCCATTTTGTAGCCAACGTTGGTATAAAAACCGATGGATTCAAAGCCCATTGACCGATGGAAAGCCTCACTTTGGGGATTCGGTTTCGTAATACCCGCACAAGCCGTATAGTAGCCCTGCCGACGTAGCAGCTCAAATAATTTTGTATAAAGCGCTCTACCCAGGCCTTTTCGTTGCCCATCTGGATGAATATACACCGACGTTTCAACAGCCCACTGATAGGCAATGCGGTCCCGGTGTCGCGACGCGTAAGCGTAACCTAGTAGCTGCCCATCTTCCTCAGCGACCAAAAAAGGAAACTGCTGCTGAATAATCTGGATACGTTCCGAAAATTCACTTACTGTCGGCACGGTATACTCGAACGTAATGGATGAGTTCGTGACGTAGGGAGCATAAATAGCCAGGATGGCCCGGGCGTCGGCGAGTTTAGCGAAGCGAATGGTCATGAAGGCAAGATAATCAAACCTCTGCCAATAACCACTGAGCGATTAGGAAATAGACACCAATACCAATCAGGTCGTTGGCTGTTGTGATAAACGGCCCCGAAGCCACAGCCGGGTTGATGCCAATTCGATTCAGAAGCAAGGGGGTTACGGTACCCATAAACGACGCCAGCAACACCACTGCCAGCAAGGATGTGGCTACAACGAAAAACAGCCTTGGTTCGCCAATCAGGAACGTGTATGTTCCGGCAATTAAACCTACCACCAATCCATTTAAGAGAGCGACCATCAACGTACGGACCAGCCGTCGGCCCAACGTAGTACTCAGGCCCGACGTATCGGCCAGACTTTGCAGAATCAGTGATGACGTTTGGATACCGACGTTGCCGCCTGTTGACCCAATAATGGGGATGAAAGCGGCCAGTGCAGCAATTTTGCCCAGCTCACTCTGAAATCCGTTGATGACCGTGGCCGCCAGTAAACTCCCAACCGCTCCGGCTACCAGCCAGGGCAATTGCACTTTCGAGCGTTGCCAGACGCTATCATCTTCTTCTACCTCGCCCGATAAACCCGAAATAACCTGAATGTCTTCTTCGGCCTGTTCGGTAATCACGTCCACTACGTCATCAATTGTGATTCGCCCCAGTAATCGCTGTTGAACGTTCACGACCGGAATAGCATCCAGGTCATATTTCTGCATTACCTCGGCCACCTCGGCCACAGGCCGATACGTTTCCACAAACACTACGTCATCATCGTAGATATCAGCGATCTTGGCATTCTTGCGGGCCAGCACAATTTTCTTCAGAGATACCAGCCCAAGCAATTTGCCCAGATCGTCTACAACGTAAACGGCATATACATTTTCGACATCTTCGGCTTGCTGACGGATTTCTTCAATGCAGGCATTGACGGTCAGATTGACGTTGATCCGAATCAACTCTTTCTGCATCAGACTACCCGCCACGCCGTCCTCGTAATGTAGTAAATCCAGAATGAAGCGAGCCTGTTCGCGATCTTCGAGCAGCCCAATCACTTCTTCGCGCACCTGAATGGGTTGCTGATTCAGTACGTCCACCGCGTCATCAGAATCCATCTGGTTGATGAACGGAGCAATCTCGGCCGACGAAAACAGCTTCAATAGATTCGTTCGTTCAACTGGGTCGAGGTTCGCCAGGATTTCGGCACCCACCGATTTGTCCAGCAAACTCAGCAGGTAATGTGCTGCTTCTGGCTCCAGCTCATCCAGAATCCCGGAAATATCAGCCGGAAATAACTCATCCATCTCAGCACGTAGCAACGTATCGTCACCCGCGTCGATGGTCGCCTGAATATGGTCAAGATAGTCTTTAGTGAGTTCGAACGTCATAAGGTAAGTGAAGAGTGAAGAATGAAAAGTGAAGAGTAATGTCTATTCTTCACTTTTCATTCTTCACTCTTCATTAATATCGTTAGCGCAACGAACTCTGCCACACTTAACTGCTCGGCACGTTTATCCATGAAGGGACTAGCGAGCGCTTCGTCGGATGGATTGAGTGGCTTAAGCGCATTACGTAGGGTTTTTCGGCGTTGGCTGAAACCATGTTTAACCACTTGTGTAAATTTTCTAAAATCGCAACCGAGGTCGGTTACGTTGTTGCGTCGAAGGGAAATCACGCCCGAAAAAACCTTTGGTGGGGGGTTAAAAACCTCAGGATCAACGGTGAACTCATATTTTATATCGTACCAGGCCTGCAACAGCACACTCAGAATACCATAGTCTTTATTTCCCGGTCCAGAGGCTACCCGCTGGGCCACTTCGCGCTGAAACATCCCCACAATTTCGGGTACCCGGTCGCGCATGTCCAGTACCTTGAAGAGTATCTGAGTCGAAATGTTGTAGGGAAAATTACCGATCACGGCAAATGGCTCGGTGCTGTCAGCTTTTTTGGTTGGCAAATAATCCGGGCGGATATTCAGAAAATCGGCGGAGAGAATACGTCCCTCCAGCGCCGGAAAATGCTGCTTCAGATACTCCACCGACTCGCGGTCAATCTCAATCACATACGTATCGAACCGGCTATCCTGAAGTAAGTATTGAGTCAGAACACCCGTTCCTGGCCCGATTTCGAGTACTTCTTTATACGATCCATGTCCGGTCAGGAGTTCGGCAATTCGTTGAGCAATACTAAGGTCTTTCAGAAAATGTTGACCGAGTTCTTTTTTAGGCTTTACGTACATGATACCGGTGGTTTTGGTCGCTTCGGCGATCCGCCACAAAGGTACGGGCATTGGGCAAATTATCAGTGACAATCCACCGCTCTGGTTGGCTACTGTTTAGATTGGAGAAAATAATCGGTTGGTTTCGCACTACGTATTGCCGGGATCAAATCAATATTAGTAGCAGCGGGATACGTTTCCAGGTAGCTAATCACGTTATGAATTAGCTGGCTCAACCTCATATTTTCAATCAGCTATTAAATCATTCTTTAAAAAAGAACAAGCTAAAAATACCAATCCCTTAATAGTCAGGCAGTTATTTGTTGATAGCTGACTATTTTGTAAATAAGCCCTAGTAAACTATACATTTGCTTCGTGTGATACGTTGCGTCGACGATCCAAATTGATAGGAAAACCTAAGCCCAACCAGATTTCCTATCGACTGAAGTAACGTCCCAAGCGTCATCCATGACCGAAATAATATAGATAGAGATATGAAAATTTGTGTTTACTGCGCATCGAGCGCCAAGGTGGATAAAACCTATTTTGATGCGACAGAAAGATTAGCTGTTGAGTTTGTAAAGGCTGGCATTGAAGTAGTTTATGGAGGTGGAGCCATTGGCCTGATGGGCAAACTTGCAGACACGATCATTGAAAAAGGCGGGAAGATAAAAGGGATCATGCCCAAGTTTATGAATGAAGTGGAATGGGCGCACAAAAAAGTCATAGACTTCGAGTTTACCGATACAATGCACGAAAGAAAAGCAAAATTTTTAGAGGATATTGACGGGCTGGTGACGTTGCCAGGAGGAAGCGGGACACTTGAGGAGCTATTGGAAGCCATAACTCTCAAACGGCTCGGTCAATTCACAAAACCAATTGTCATTTTAAATACCAACGGATTTTATGACCCACTGCGGGCTATGCTTGAAAAGTGCGTCAGTGAAAATTTCATGCATGAGAATCATTTAGCGATGTGGTCGTTTGTCAACCATCCTGAAGACGTTATCGAAAGCCTTGCCAACGCAGCCGTTTGGGACAAAAGTGCGATAAATTTTGCCACGAATAAGTAGTCATTCCATACGCCCACATAAGCTTCAACGTCCAGGTTGTGACCGGTATAGAATATTCCTTAACAGATAATTTTTTACTTGGTAGTGACGCACAGGCAATAGCATCGACGCTACGGTAGTGAGGCAACGCAGATGCGCTGCCCGTATCAGAAATCAATATCGGTCAGCTCAAAATTCTGCTTCACCCGAATAATACCGCCCTCCTCCATGCCGGGGCTATAAATCATCCGTTCGGGCTGGATGCCTTTCTGCACGTTGCCAATGTCGCGCTTTCGGTTGGCGTTGGCGTCAATAATGAGTCGGACGCGGTACTGCCCCGGCTTGAGTCGCCCGAAGCTGTAGTTTAACGTACCATACGACGATCGAATAACTTTATATTTTTCATCCAGCAGTTCTACGATAAAGTTTTTCCCCGCCGAGCCAACGGTGGTCGGATTGATATGGCCCGCAATCAGGCCGTAACTATCTTCTTCGGCAATGAGGTATCGGGTAGAATAGCGCGCCACCGTATCGCCCTGAACACTGATGAAAGCTCCCTTTTGCAGCCGAAAGAGCAGCGTATCCTTCAGATTTGTTTTCTGCTTTATCACCAGACGGCTAAAATTATTACTCCAAATCAGGCTCTCCGGCGTGAGCTTGAACGGCTTCGTGCTGTCGGGTCCAATAACGATGAGGTCTGTGCTCCACTGGAAGACAGGCTTATTGAAGACCAGCGTAAATTCAAGGTTATTATCAATCGGTTCGTTTGATGGGGGGGTGAGTTGAAACGTTAGCGATGTGCGGTTTTTAGCTCTCGTTTTCAGGGGCGAAAAATAAATACGCTCCCTCAGTTCCGTACTATTACCCACCGAATCGATGGCCGTTATGACCGTATAAAGTGTATCGCCCGCAGCCCGGTTGGCCGGTCGGTACAGCCGTATCATTTTGGGATTTTCCAGAAAAGAAATCAACGTATCATTCGCGGAGGCAGACGACGTGGCCGATGTGGTAGGCGTTGTAGCTGGTGCCGTTGTTGTGGAGACGGCCGACGTGGATGCGGCTGTTGTAGACACAGCCGACGTAGATGCAGTTGACGTAGACGTTGCTATCGTGGAGGTGGCTGTGGTGGAGGCCGTTGCTGTATACGCAGCTTTACCATACTTAACCGTGTAGCTGGCGATGCCGCTGCTGAGTTCCAGCCCAAGTGTTTCGTCGGTACGTTCGCGTCGGCTGATCCGTGGTTTTCCATATCCCCGAAAAGCGACCAGATTTACGTCCGTATAATTGCGGTTCAGGTTGAGTACGCTGTCCCGAAAGGCCACTCGTTCGCCGGGGGTGTTGTTCACCAGGTTCAAATCTTTATCATCGAAGCCATAAACTTTATACGGCCCAGCCTTCACGTTTTCGATACGAAAATTGCCGCTGCTATCCGTGCGGGCGAAATACTGAGGGCGTTTTCGATTGATCGGCAACGTATCGGTCGAGGCAAACAGGCCAACCACAAACCCTAAAATCGGCAGTCGACTTTCATCATCAACTATGTTTCCCGTCAGATAAAGCGAGTCAATAGTTGGCCCGGTACTAAAAACAACTTTGGTATTTTTGGCAATATTTCGTTCGGTGATGTCTTTGATTCCATCGGCAAAATCAATGGTATAGGTTGTGTTTGGCTGGAACGGTTTGTTGAAATTCAGCCGGACGCCCAACGGCAGCGATTTCACTACGTAGGTGTTACTGTCCTGGGGCGTAATGGTTATTTTCTGCTGGAGGTTTTCGCTGTTGACATATTCATCAAATTCCAGTTCAACCGACTTGCCAGTATAATTTCGCTCACGGGCGGCAGGCATACTGCTTACCAATTTCGGAGCCAGTGTATCTTTTTTACCACCCGGTGGTTGAGCCACCTGAGCGCAGTTCTGAAGAAGAATGGGAAGAACCAGTAAGAAGCCTACTACGAGGTGGCGAAGCGTCATGTTTGAAGTAATCACACTACAAAGGTAAACGTCCGTTCATCGTTAAACCGTACCGATTGACATAAAATGGCTGGCTGCTTCGTTACGTTCTATAGTAATTTAAGAAATTTTAAAGGTTTAGCAATTTGGCCACCCTCCTGTTGCTCCCAAAATCGCCAAAAACACATTC
The DNA here is from genome assembly GCF_054777855.1 of Spirosoma jeollabukense. NCBI lineage: Bacteria > Pseudomonadati > Bacteroidota > Cytophagia > Cytophagales > Cytophagaceae > Spirosoma > Spirosoma jeollabukense. The sequence goes on along the minus strand of NZ_BAAHAD010000002.1, from coordinate 684,458 downwards.
ATGATCCACCCCCGTTTTTGTTCGTTGTTGCTCCTTGCTGCGTTGGCTGGCTGCTCTAGCTCAGTCGATAAACTAGACGATCAAATCAGCGACGCGTTAAGCAACGATAATGCTATTGATGTCACGGAAGCCGATGCTCTTCGGGTATTTGTTGGTCAGGACAGCAAAGAACTCGGTAAGGACAAAAAAACAGCCGCCATTTTAACGCCCGATGGCAAAATTGATGAGTCAGCCCTGCTTGCCTACATTAAGCGCAACCGAACGTATCGAAAACTGGCGAAGGAAGGCAAAACGCCCACGGTTTCTTTATCGGGCACGGTGGCTTCGGCGAAACCCTTGCGGCTGAAACTTTACCTGGAAGCCAGTGCCAGTATGTTTCCTTACGACGCGCCCAGCGGCAACGGCGCCTTCAAACGGACGCTCAACGACGTACTGACGGAATTCGACGGCATCAATCCCGGTCAGGGTAAATTATTTGTGGTGAATACCGAAGTCAACGATCTGGGTCTGTCGCTCTCACAATTTTTTAAGGAGAAAGACATTTTCACCGTCGCCAAAACCAAAGGAAAGACGACCAGTACCAACTTCGAAGGAATTTTCAGCGAGATACTACGTAACACATCCGGTGACGACATCAGTGTGCTGGTATCCGATCTGATCTACTCCGACCCCAGCCTGGCTGGCATGAGTGCCCAGAAAACGCTCGACGCGGCCAGTTCGCTGCTCACGACGGTTTTTAACCCCTATGCCAGTACACACTCGATGCTGGTTATAAAGCTAAAATCTGACTTCGACGGCACGTATTACAGTTGGAACAACGCCAAGAGAAAATACGCGGGCGAGCGTCCGTATTATCTCTGCCTGATCGGACGGAACGAAACGATGCAAAAACTCTATCAGGATCAAACCTACCAGACAATTCGTCGTTTTGATCAATTGCCGGGCTATGCTGATTCGTGGTTCTTTGGTCGCGACGCCAAAACGACAACGCCTTTTTATTCGATCCTGGTGAATGACCCGGCTAAAAAAGGGCGTTTCAAACGCTCCGACGAAGAAGTGCGCAGTCATGCCAAGGCTATTCACACGCTCGATAACGTAGAAGCCGATGTTACGGACAAAACCCTAACCATTCCCGTGGCGGTCGATTTGTCGGCCCTTCGGTTGCCAGCAAGTTTGCTAACCGATGCGAGTCAATACGTAGTGGAAGGGAAAGATAATTTTAAGGTTTCGTCGGTACAAACCTATTCCGGAGCAAACGGCACCACGCACAAACTCCTGCTGAGTACGTCCAAGCCAGCCCGTGGCGAACGGACGGCCACCATTCGGTTGCGTCGGCAATTTCCGCCCCGCTGGATTGCCAACACCAACACGACCAACGATGCCTCGCCCGACGCCAATTCGACGTTTGGGTTACAAAATCTATTGCAGGGCGTCGAACGAGCGTACAATCCCAATAACCAAACCGAGTATTTCACGTTGACTATTACATTGAACTAATGGTTTAATGTATTCGGTTTACGGCGTTCCTTCACAAGGAAGCTTGCGTACCAGGCAACCGTAAACCAGAAACCGTAAACTATAAACCACCAAAACTCCAAACATGGAAGAGTCACTTTATAATTTTTACAACCTGTTTGTCAACGGCAGCCTGCTCGAAGATTTGTATCAGGAAGAACTGCTGTCACCCATGACCTGGACGGCCATCGGCATTGCCTTCGTGGTAGCCATTGCTTTCTACATCTGGCCGTTTAACAAAGTAAGTTTCAGCGGTATGAGTCATTGGCTCCTGATGACGGCCGTCAGTTCGCTACTATTATTCATCATTACGTTGGTAACCTGCTACCAGAAAGCTAATCAGGATATTCCCCGCGACGAAGCAGATACCAACCAGGGTACCCTCTTCGATCAGGGTATCAGCGTATTTTTAAGTTACGCGTTCGAGATGGCACTGCTAACAGCCCTCATTTTCTTTATCATCTCGATGATTATGAAGAATTTCAGTAAAAACGCAAAACACCGGCCTATGCTCTGGCCATCAAAGTAGTCTACGGTTTTCAGTTGCGGTTCCCCGCCGGGACTGGCGCAACACCTATTTATGCGCCAGTCCCGGCGGGGAACCGCAACTGAAAACCGTAAACAGCAAACTATATATTTATGGCTAAATTATTTGTCTTCGCCATTGGCGGAACCGGCTCACGGGTGCTGAAAGCCCTGACTTTTTTGCTGGCGTCGGGCGTTAAAATGAACAATACGGATGAGGTGATTCCCATTATCCTGGACCCTCACGCTACCAACGACGACCTCCTCCGAACCAAAGATCTGCTACGTGAGTATGGCAACATCCGGGCGGGGCTGCAAACCAAACCAACATCGGGTTTTTTCGGAACTGAGATCAAAACCCTTAACCGGTCCATTGGTGGCAATGCTACTATCGCCGATACGTATGTTTTTGAGCTACAGGGCGTTCAACAGGAAAAATTTCGGGATTACATTAATTATGAAGGGCTGGATGGCCCCAGCAAAGCCTTTGCCAGTCTGCTGTTTTCGGAAGAAAATCTGGAGACCAAAATGGACATTGGCTTTGTCGGGAATCCGAACATTGGCAGTACGGTGCTCAACCAGTTTCGCTATTCGGATGTGTTCCAGGCCTTTGCCGAAAACTTCGGAGCTAACGACCGGATTTTTATCGTCAGTTCTATTTTTGGCGGCACAGGTGCGGCTGGTTTTCCCATTCTGCTTAAGAACATCCGGGGAGCGCAGGCCATCGGTCAGATTCCAAATCCGGCGTTTCTGACCAACGCCAAAATCGGCGCGGTTACAGTTATGCCCTATTTCAGCCTGACCACCAGCGATAACAAACTGATTGACCCGGCCTCGTTTATCGCCAAAACGAAAGCCGCCCTCAACTATTACCAGAAAGGGGTTAATCCAGCAGTCAACGCGCTCTATTACATCGGTGACGACCAGACGAAAGCCTATACCTACGACCCCGGCGCGGGTGGTCAGAAAAACGAAGCGCACTTTGTTGAGATGGCTTCGGCTTTAGCCATCGTGGATTTCATGAACACGGATGACGCCAGTCTGGCCGTTGCCAATGGCCGACCCACGAACCCGGTTTATAAGGAATTTGGTATTGAGCAGGATGGCATCAGCATTCAGTTGGGCAATCTGGCCGGTGCAACTAAGCAGATCATTAGTCTGCCCCTGTCCAAAATGGCGCTGTTCAGTACGTACCTCAGCCAGCGGATTCGTCAGGCGGCAGGCACGGTGCAATGGTCTAAAGCCAATCCTCAAATTTCGACCTCCTTCCTGAATTCGGGTTTCTTTAACAGCGTCAAAAATTTTGATGCGGGGTTCCGGCAGTGGCTTTCCGAGATGCGCGGCAACAAACGTTCCTTCGAGCCTTTCCTGCTCGATGCGGCTAATCTCGGCCACACGGTCCGCGGTTTCGAGCCAAAAAAGAAAGGCATCTTTGGTGGTGAGTCCGATGTAAAATTAGACATCGTCGACGACCTTGATCAAACGCTTAACAAGACTGCTGAAGGAAAAGCCTACGGCAGCGAATCAGATAAATTCATACAGCTATTTTCGGAAGGTACCGAACAGTTCGTTCGTGATCGTCTCCCAAAAGTGCTTGACTACTAAAAAAGTTTACCGTTTTCGGTTTACCGTTTTCAGTTGGCTGACGCAAGAAGTGCTTACGCGTCAGCCAACTGAAAACGGTAAACCGAAAACGGTAAACTGATAAAAAATATGCCAACAACATTCAGCTTACATAATCCTACGCCCGGTCTACACTGGTACGTTAGTAAACCACTTGGTACTGACCAGATTGCAGCCATCCGTGACCCACAGGGTGGCCAGACCGTTAAGCAGGCAACTTCTATTCCAAGCCCTTTCGCGCGGATGGATCTGGTACGTTCCGCTTTCCTGAATCTGGCGCTCAAACCCGACCTCAGCGGTACTATGAACGACCAACGCGTAGTTTCAGACGCGCTCGATGTGGGCGAACTTTTTTTTAACTACGACAAGCTCAAGACCTACGTTACCATTACTCCATTCGACATTCGCACGGATCTCGAACGGCTACGGCAGTCGAGCAGTCAGGGGCACAAACGGCTTGGCGATGCGTTGAAACTGTTTCTGGATCAGGATGCCGCTGAATATAATTTCAACGCCATAAATCGTTTGTTTGTCCTCAGCTATCGGGGCCGGGTTGTGGGGGGTACGTCGCCCAAGACCTTGTTTTTCAGTTCAGGCAATGACCTGAGTTGGGTCGATGTGTCGATGGGAAACGACCGTTTATTCGATCATTCGGTATGTCCACTGCACCAGCGCGATATTGAATACCAGAAATTCTGGTACGCCATCAAGCTATTTATGCCCAACTTCCGCGACCGATTCCGGGAGGTGGATGATTACCTGAACCGCAGTCGTGCGTTGCTGCAACAGCAAAATCCTACCCTGTTCTATGAACATATCGAGTCGCCCAACGGCCAGCCGTTGCTGACGCGCGAAAAATTCGACCAGGATTTTGATGAATTGACAACCGGACCAGGCGATATCGTTGAAGTGCTGGGCTTCCCCCTCCGCAAGAAAAAATCGGATGTGCGGGCTATTGATCAGGTCAGCGATTTCATCATTAAATCCGACAAATATGCCCGGCTGAATCCTGGCCAGCCGCGCCCGATGGCGTTACAAAATCGCTTTTTCCGGCAGTTTACCTACGTACCACAGGCGCAGTGGAATTCCAATACGCCTATTCCCTATTTTGCCCGTGAGTCATGGCGGGAGAATCAGCGCCCGTTGCCGGGCCAGCCGGGAAATTACCCCTGGTTAACGGTCAGCGATTTACTGGAACCCTATCTGATCCGGCTGCCGTTCCCAACCGATCGGGGCCGGTTCTTCGACGGAAACCTGCAAACGTCGGCCACCGACAAAGGATTTCTATTACCGCTGAAAAAGGATTTCTTCGACTTTTTCGATGTAGAGGATTTACTGAATGGGCGCGTTCGGCTAAAAATGACACCGCAAGGTGGCGGTATCAACGTATCGCTCGACATTCCGGTTACGGCGCCTAATCAACCCGGCAACCAGTTCGTGACCTTCGAGCGGCTTTATAGCCCGAGCGTTGGCACATCTACAGCCCCTAATGAGCTGACCAACGAAGGAATCATCATTGAAAATTCCTTCACGGTCAACATCTATCCGTTTGTCCGGTCGGGAGCCGTTACGGTGCCTGCCGACTACCGGGTTCAACTGATCGAGTCGGGTTTCGATAGTCAGAACCAATACGAACTCTCGTATTACGGGCAGTTGAATAACACCGAACTGAAGCCCGAGTCGAAACATCAACGTACTGTTCGTCAGCAGAATACTGATGGATCGAGTGTTTACTACGTATTGCGGCAGGAATTCGATTACCTGCAAACCCACATCCGCGCCGATGGTCGCGACATGAATGGACTGTTGATTCCACGCTGGCAGTTATACAACGGCGGCAGTAAGCAATTTTCGTTTTCGGTGGATTTTGGCACGACAAATACTCACATCGAATACAGCGTTGATGGCCAGACACCCCGGCCATTCGACGTAGCTGAACTCACACCCCAAGTCGCTACGTTGGTGGCTCCGGCTCAATACAATCCGGCGCTGTTCGAGTTGTTTTTGCTGTATGATCTGGAGTTTGTACCGCCTACAATTGGTCCCGGTCGGCCAGATAACTTCCCGACGCGCACGGCGATTGCAGAGCCCATGAACCTGAGTTTCAATCAGCAAACGCAGGCGCTGGCCGACTTTAATATTCCGTTTTACGTGGAGCGGCAACCGGCGGGTTCCAACCGCATTACAACCAACCTGAAATGGGCCAAAACCAGCGATCAGACCGAACGGCGCGTAGAGGCTTTTCTGGAAGAGTTGCTGATGCTGATTAAAAATAAAGTGCTCACCGAAGGCGGTAACCTGACCCAAACAACGGTGTACTGGTTCTTCCCGGCCAGCATGACGCCCGGTCGCGTGAGCCAGCTACGTGCCGATTGGCAGGAGCTTTATGACCGATACATTGGCGGGGCGCCAGGCCGACTGCGCGAGGTATCGGAGTCGGTAGCCCCATTCTATTATTATAAGCAAAATCCCACTCTGAGCGCATCAGCGCGGCCGGTTATCAACGTCGATATTGGCGGGGGTACGTCCGATGTAGTCGTGTATGAACGGAACGAACCCAAGCTCCTGACTTCATTCCGGTTTGCGGGAAACGCCATTTACGGCGATGCGTTCAGCGAGTATGGTGCAGCCAGTCATAACGGCTTTGTCAGAAAATACGCTGATAAAATTCAAACCCTGCTGGCAAGCCAGAGCCTCGGTAATTTAAGCGATAACAACCGGCGTATTCTGGAAACCAATCGTTCGGAAGACATCATGGCCTTCTGGTTTTCGATCGAGAAAAGTAACGACGTGAAGGCTAAGAGCATGCTCTCGTTCAACGGGATGCTGGCCAAAGACGAAGATCTGAAAGTGGTATTTGTGCTGTTCTACACGGCCCTGATCTACCACATCGCGCGGCTGATGAAGCACAAAGGCATTAGCCTGCCGGGGGCCATTACGTTCAGCGGTACGGGCTCCAAGCTCCTGACAATCATCAGCTCCGATGATCAGATGCTGGGTAAACTGGCGCGGGCGATTTTCGAAAAAGTATATGAGCCTGCTACCTATGATACGAGTGGTCTGACACTTTTCTACGAACGCAAAGGACCGAAAGAGGTAACCTGCAAAGGCGCGTTGATGCAGCCTGCCAACAGCCGCCCCGTTGATACCGAAGCGATTAGCTACATTTATCCGGCTACCTTCAACGACGAATTCCCGAAACTCACTTACGCCGACCTACGGAAGCCGGAAGTCATTGACTCGCTCTTGAAAGAAACCAACGCGTTCATTGATTTCTTCTTTGCACTCAATCAGCAGTTTAGTTTTGTCAGGAACCTGAACGTATCGGCGCGGTCGCTGGCCATAGCGCAGCAGGAATTACGGACACATCTGGATACCTCACTTATGGATGGCATTCAGCGGAAAGAAGGCGACGTAGCAGCCGAGTACAGCGGTATGACCGATGCTCTCGGCGCTCCCATTGAGGAAACGCTGTTCTTCTATCCGCTCATTGGCGCCATAAATAAGTTAGCAAACGCATTGGCATAAACGTAAGGCTTGATCAAGTCGGACTATATCTGGCAACACGTGATCAAGCCTTAAACTACTTAACCTATAGCTGACAATTTTATGCTAAAACTATCGTGTATAAGCTTCGTCGGACTACTCGCGTCGGCTTCGTTGGCGTACGCGCAAAACGCGAATCAGGCTGCGGTTGATACGTTGACGAAAGGCGTAGCAAAAGCCGTATTTGCGGAAATCAAGCAGCCCAAAGCCCAGGAAATCTATGCACAATTGCTGGCCTGTGGGGATGGCTGCGACCCGCAACAGGTGATCCGGGGCGTTGGAAGCTGGGATCAGGTGGGGGCCAAAATGCAGGAGCTGAGTGAATTGAAAAATACGGCCCGCTTCATAGCCATGTCGCCCGCCGACGCGAACGTAACGATTCGGAAACAGTTCACTCAGTTCTATACGAAGTACAAAAATGACAAAAACTACGGCAAGCCGCTTAGTCCGCCTGTCCAGGCTATTTTGCTGGCCAAAATTGACGCCCTGCTGCCACCCAATGCTACGTCGGCACCAGCACCAGCGGCCGCTGCTGACCAACCCGCTTCGGCTTCGGCAGCACCTGAGCAATCGAGTGTGACGCCGGTGGCCCTTCAGATCAGCCAGTTAGAACGGAAGGTAAGAGACGAACAGGATAAACAATTTTGGATGATACTTGTAAGCGCATTTGTGGGATTGCTGGCGGGTGCCGCAGCCGTTTATTTCCTGGTGTATCGGGCAGCACGGACCGAAATACAGGAATTGCTGTCTGAAAATAAACGGTTAAGTCATTCGCTGGACGTAGCACAACGACCTAAACCAACCAACGAGTCCCGGCAACCACAGAATGATTACCGGCAAAAAGCCAATGCCTATGACGCCATTCGGGCGGAATTGGGTACGAATATTGATCCGTTAGTGGCGATTCGGCAATTAAGACAGCAGGCAATCAGCTCAACGCCAGTCCTTACACCTTCTGTACCTGTAGCGGCTCCTGAACGTACCGAACCGGTTATAGACACGCCAGCAGTGCCGGTATCCGCTCCTGTTCAGTCCCAGTCAACGCCTGTTCAGCCCGCTAATACGCCCCGCTCGGAGGTGTTTTATTTCCCGCCACCCGATCCGAGTGGCCAGTTCGATAACGAGCAGAAATCCAGCACATTATCACCTGAATCAGCTTACCGCTTCAGCGTCGATGCTGCCCGTAAAGAGCAGGGCAGCGACCAACCAATCGTAGCTTCCTTTCGGTTTGAGGCCGAACCCGGACGGGTGGCTCGTTTTCTGACGTACCGCAATTACATGATTGAACCCGCCTGCGAAAGTGAGAACAGTTATTTTGCCACGCACACACGTATTATCATGCGCCGGGACGGTGAGGCTGTGCTCGAGAATGGCGTGTGGCGTGTGAAGAAAAAAGCCCTGATTCGCTACGAATAATGACAAGACTATTCATCGCATGCCTTCTTTTAGGTGGTTCTGTCTACCTCTCCGGTTGTTCTGGCTGCTCGCGTTCGGGTAGCCATCAAACGCACCGGACTCGACGTAGCACCACCGACTCCACAAAGAATGGAGGCAGTCAGCCCCCAGCTACAGTACCAAAACCAACGTTGACACAAATTGGCAGTGGCCCCACGGAAGTAGCGATGGAAAAGGAAAACGGCGTCTATAAAGTGCCGGTTATTGTTAATGGCGTGTCGATGAAATTCATCCTGGACACGGGTGCCAGTTTGATTTCCATATCGGCCACCGAAGCTGAATTCATGGTCAAACAGGGTGCCCTGACCGACAATGACATTATTGGACAATCGAAGTTTCAGGATGCGAAGGGTGATATTTCGCCTGGATCGGTTATTCGGCTCAAATCGGTACAAATCGGTGACCGGGTTCTCGAAAACGTGACGGCAAATGTTGTCAGTAATGCAAAGGCGCCTTTGCTGCTGGGTCAGTCGGCTCTGTCGCAGTTTGGTAAAATTTCAGTGGATTATCGACGAAATATGGTGACGTTCGACTGATTTTCTGTGTTTGCGTAAATGATGTGTGTTATTTTGTTGTCGTAACGGTAAAACGTCCCGATACACATTATTCGTAAACAAGCTCACCCGCTCACATTCTCAATGACAGAAACCGAACTGACTGACCGCCTTCGCGAAGCTATTGTTCTCGACGGCCCCGACGTTTGGCGGAGCAATGGCTATCTTCAGGATGCCCAGCAGGCGGGGCTCCCGCTGGCCGATGCGCTGAAACGAGCGAACGAAATCAGCCAGGAAGTAGCGAATAATAATCTGCTGTTTCAGAACATCCAGGCACGTATTGCCCGACTGGCCCAGCCCTCACGCAGTCAGTTTATCGAACAGGATCTGAATCAGATTGTCAATGCCGCTACGTCGCTGAAACTCTCGCCCGACTTTGTCAGAAACAAGTGGGTGCCCACCGTTTTGCAGCGATTAGCCGCGGCTTCGAAACCAGAACCGGCCGAACCCGTTAGTACACCTGCTCCTTCAATCGTATCTGAACCTGTGGATCAGGTTGATACGTATGAGCAATTAATTGAGCGTGAACCCGAACCTCCCAAGCCAGCTGTTAGTACGCCGGAGCCAGCCAAACCCGTTGAACCCGTTATTGAGCGAGCAGTTCCTGTTTCGTCACCTACGCCCGTGTCACCCGTGATCGACCGGCCGGTAGTTCCACCAAGTCCGCCCGAGCCTCCGCCCATTGTTCGGTCGTTTACGGCGACACCCGCCCGCATAAAAAAAGGCCAGGCAGTAACACTCGCCTGGGAAGTAGAGAATCTGCTGGCCGTCACCATCGACGATCTTGGCGAAGGCTTATCACCGAGCAATCGGGGCTGGGTAAAGCCGCTCAAAACAACGGATTACACACTTTTCGACGCGAATGACAATCCCCTCAGTACGGTTCGTGTGGAGGTGATCAAGCCCGACCGAAGTGGCGTGTATGGCGTCCTGTTTGCCCTGGCGTTGCTGGCCGCCATCTACTGGTTCATCAAAAGCAACAACACGCCCGAACCGGAACGGGAGCCCAAAAGCAAAACCGAACAACCGACCAAATCGTCGAAGAAGAAACGGGGTATGAAAACGACGAGCGTGCGTCGGCAGGACCCCGAACCAACACCAGACGTAGCAACAACTTCAGAAGCAACGGCTACACCGACAGAAGCCGCCAGCGAACCAATCGCTACGTTGCCCGATGTTAAAAAAAAAGAGTTGACGACCAGCAAGCCTGCTGAAGAACCCCTCGGACCTGAAGAACCCGTAACGAAACCCGCGAATCCAACCGATGCTCGTCAGGGTAAATACGTAGAAGCCTTCGGAAACAAACCCTACGACAAGGTAGAAGTAGGCCCCGACGAACAGGGATGGCGACGCGCCCGAAGCCACGGTCGCTGGGGGTACGTCAATGAATTTGATGAATGGGTTATTCGACCCGAATTTGAAGCTGTAACCCCGTTCCGCGGCAACACTGCAGCCGTTTTTATCAACGGACAGCTAATCACCATCAACCGGTTGGGGGAACAAGTAAGAAATTAAAAATAGTCGTAACGGGGTCGCCCGTGCGGCCGTAAATCAGTAGTTGCCAGTAACTGACGTTGGCGGCTACTGACTTATGACCCATGACCCATGACCCATGACCCATGACCCATGACCCATGACCCATGCCCTAAAGCCCAATCGTTACACTGAGTTTCTGAAACGACGTCCAGTAGCCTGAACTTGTCAGGCCGATACCATTGCCTGAAAGAAATCGAAAGGGATAAGGGCTGCTACGTATTTCCCGATCATTTATAAAAAAATGCAGGTAATCGCCCCGACGTCGGATCATGAGTCGGTTACGATTTTTTTCAACGGGCACACCGGGAGAAAAAAACTCGCCCGGCATATAGTCACTAAATGTTTGCCCATTGGCCTCTCGTTTTATCGACACTTCGCCCCTGGCATTCAGCGTGAACGAGCAGAAATTAAGGGAGTCTTTTACGCCAAACAACAGGCCGCCGGTAGGCACCTGCCCTGAATCGGCCAACACATCGGCCCTAATCGTAAAAACGTCCGCATTATTCAGGTTAATCGTTGGGGGCAAGGGCACGGAGCTAAACGCTACACGTCGGGTATTCACATTCCGTTTCCGGATGCTATACGAACCCAGGCCGATCTGGTAATGATAATCACCTAAATAACCCGCTTTCCAACGATTGCGATTGGTAACAAAATCACCTGTAAAAGCCGGGCGAAAACCAGGCACGGATACCGTCGATGAAGCAACAGGCGTTGTAGCAGTCTCAGGCAATACGGGTTCCGCTGACTCTGCTGAAGGACGGGGGGGAGCCTGCGAAATGCCAACGGGCCGATTATTTCCCAGGCGGGTTGTTTGCTTAAATACCACCTTTTGCCAACCGCTGGAAGCCGAATAAATAACTGATTTGGGACGTTGTCCCACTGACTGGGTAAGACTACCGAGCCATAGCAACGTAACAAAACCAGTTGTAAGAAATAAGCGCATGGCGAAATTGGTAGTTGAATTCATATTAAAACGAATACCGGGCAACAGCCGTTAGTTGGCCGGCCTGGAGTCCCGGCCATACCGTAATGGATGACGCTTTCTGCAACTTCGTGTTACGAATGCCCCTGATAAAAGTGAATATAACATCGGCCGCAGCCAGCACCATAGCACCCCGCGTAGCCAGGAAATAGCGCTGATGATGCGTATTAGCCGTTTGGTAGTACGGTTCGCCAGCCGTCATGTTTTTCTGTACCGAATAGACAGCATACTCATCCTGCGACTTTTGCCGCTCCATTAACCCATACACGACTAAACCGTAACAACCCACCGTCAACAACGGCCGTATACCTACTTTAGGTCTGGGTGTCTGTACAAAAATATTGCCGATACCAGGCGCTATGGCCGATAGCAATGCCCAGGCTGGCCCTACATAGCGCGTTTTTTGCTGACGTTCTTCGCGGGCGGGTAATGGTTTGGTTTGAACAGGTTGCGGGGCCGGTTCGTTCGTTTGTTCTGTCACCGAAACAACAGGCTTTTCGGGCGTTACAGGCTTCGGCTCATTCACAGATTCCATCACGGTGGATGGTGTTGTGGGGGCCGTTTCTACTTTTGGTGCGGTTACAGGAGGTTGCGAAGCCGCAATGGGTACTGGTGGCGTAGGTTGATTAGCCGTTATGGGCGAACCGGTTTTGACAAGCACCGTAGCCCGGATTTCTTCATTCAAGGCATAACCATTCGCCAGCGCGTCCCACACGATACGTCGTTCGGTGCCGCTGGTAATTTGCTTACCTACATCCCCCCGAACAAACTCAGGTGCAATCTGCAGGTTTCCCCGCAACCGGCTCTGTACATTAAAATAGATTGAGTCGCCCGGTCGAATCGTTAGCAGGTCGTAGCGAATCTCGAGTTGCGATGAGTCAATTACCCATATCTGAACATGACTAACGCGTTCCTGAGCCCATCCCGGCAAGACTAAAAATAAACCCAGAACAATAACTAAAAATAGGCGCATAACAGGTTAATTATGGACGGTAATCTGCTTGGTGATTGTAAATTTATCGTCGCACGAATTGGCGATTGTTAGCGTAACTGTATACGTGCCCGCTTTGTCGTATGTATAGGTCACGCGCGTGCCAACACGGCCAATTCCTTTACCATCGCCAGGATCCCAACCAACCGCGCCAATATCCCCCTGTGGACCGTCGAGAAAGAAGGTAACGTCCAGCAAACCAGCTGTATAACCAATATTTGCCGCTGGTTTTGCGCATACCGGGAAGTTTTTTCTGGTCAGATCGAATGGCTCACAAGCCATCATTACGAACAGGATCAACAGACAGATAGAACTTTTTAACATGGTTTTGGGAGGATACGTAGCAAAATAAGCAATACTTGGCAATTCACGAACCATTTCACTTTAGATCCACTATTCGACTCCAGCGTTCGCTTTCAAATACTACATTATTTCGAGCTCTGCTATTTTAAGACTTTCACTCGGAGCCGTGCCACGGTTTTTCATGACGCTTAATGAACCGTGGCACGGCTCCGAGTGAAAGTCCTATATTTAAAGATCATCAATGTTTCACCTGAGTTGATGGCTATGTCCTACGATGGAAGGCCAGAACCTGACGGTTTAAAATAGCGTTTTAACCTACGTAGTAAAGGATAATTTAGTCAGTAAGCACTACTTATTTGACAGTAAATCGTCTACTTACTGAAACCCATTGTCATATAATTATCAGAGTAAACCAATATTTATTGTAAATTTAACTAGTCAGCATTCTTATTCACCGACTCATTACCCATTCCATGCGCTGGTCTGCTAAAACTAAAGATGAATTACTGGCCGAAATCCAACGGCTTCATAACGAACGCGACGGACTCGCTGTATCGGACGTATTGCCGGCATTCGACGTACGCCAGACCGTTGACCAACTTAATTTGATTGGACTCACCATCGAACGTGATGGCACACTAAGTTACGTCAATCCATATACTTACCGTGTTACGGCCTGGCAATCAGGCGATATCATCGGCAAAAACTTTTTTGATATCTTCATTCCATCGGCTGATCGACCTCGGCTCGAAGCTGAGTTTACGGAAGCATTAGCCAAAGGGGGGTTTCCCGAACAAAAGGAGATCACTTTGCTGGCTCGCAGTGGAGCACTACGGAACGTACAGGTTAATTCATTCATTATCAACGGCTCCGACGATCATGTTGCATCGTTCACAATCATTGGCGAAGATGTAACGAATAAACGACGGGTCGCTTCGGCCTTGTCGAATACCAATGCCCAATTGCAGGACCTGGTCGACAACACCTCTGACCTGATCCAGTTGCTAACGCTCGACGGCAAATTCATATTCGTGAACCGGGCCTGGCGGGACATATTGGGCTATAGCTCCGAAGAGATTTCTGCCCTGAATCTGCGGGATGTGCTCCATCCTGACTACGCCGAAAGTACGCTGGGCATGCTGAAACGCATTCAGGAAGGCGATAAACTCCCCTATGTTGAAACCGTTTTCCGGAGTAAATCTGGTAAAACCCTGTTTCTGTCGGGTAGCATCAACTGCCGGTTCGATAATGGCCGCCCAACCGCTTTTCGGTGTATTCTACACGATACCACCGGCCGGATCAGGGCCGAAAAATCGCAGAAACTCTATTATAGTATCGCCAACTGGACCATCAATGCTCCGAATTTAGCCGACCTGTATAGCAAAATTCATGAGGAATTAGGGCATATTATCGATGCCCGAAATTTCTTCATCGCCCTCTATGACACCAGCAAGACCTACTTATCGTTCCCCTACTACGTCGATGAATACTTCGGCAGCAGTATGCGGTTCACCAAACGAAAACTGGGCAACGGCATCATCGAATACACGATTCTGGCAAACAAGCCGCTGTTTCTGTACGAAAAAGATATCCGGCAATTATCCGATCAGCACCAGATTGACCTGTATGGCCTGCGCCAGCCGCAGGTGATGCTCACGGCTCCACTACGTATTGGCGATGAGATTACGGGGATTATTGGCGTGAAATCTTACGACGATGCCCAAACCTACGGCCCCCGTGATCTGGAACTGCTGGAATTTATTTCCGGACAGGTAGCCCTGGCCATTGCCCGCAAACAATCGGAGGCTCGGCTGGATAAGCAAAACGCCCGCCTGAATGCTATTTTTGACAGCAGTACCTATCTGATCTGGTCGGTAAACAAGGCCCTGCAATTGACCTCGTTTAATAAAAATTACGCCCGCCTGATTGAATACCAACTGGACGAATCACCATCCATTCAGTCGAGTGCCCCAGAGTTAGGCTGGCGCATGTTTGGAGAAGACAATCGGAAACGCCTGGAAGAAAAATACAGGCAGACGTTTAGGGGTCATCCACAGAATTTTGAGTTATATTTTGAAACGCCTAAAGGCGAAACGTACCTCGAATTTCACCTTAACCCTATTTTGTTGGCGGGTGGTGTTATCGACGAAGTATCGGGTATTGCACGCGACATTACAAACCGCCGACGTGCCGAAATTGCGACCCGCCAGAGTGAAGAAAAATTCCGGGGCATTTTCGAAAACCTACAGGATATCTATGCCCGCGTAGACCGCAAAGGACGTATCACCATGATTAGCCCGTCGATTTTCAAGCGTATGGGTTATACGCCCGATGAAGTGCTGGGCCAGGAAATAACCCAGTATTTCATTGATGAGAATGACATTCGGCACGCCATGTTCAAGCTTGGCCGTAACCGCAGCCTACGGAATTTTGAGGCCAGTATGCGCCGGAAAGATGGCAGCGAACGCCAGTTTATGTTTAACATGCTGATGTTGAACGACGGGTCGGGCGATTCCACAACGCCGGGTGGTAACTCAGTGGTAGCCGTTCTGGCCCGCGACATTACCGAGCTGAAGCGGCAATCGGCCGAATTAGTGAAAGCTAAAGAAGAGGCTGAACGGTCATTGAAGGTGAAAGAGCAGTTTCTGGCTAACATGAGTCACGAAATCCGAACGCCCATGAATGGGGTGATCGGCATGATTGACCTGCTGAACGACACGCAGTTGGATGATGAACAACGTAGCTACGTCCGGACAGTTAAACGCTCGTCAGAAACGCTGCTAAATATCCTGAACGATATTCTGGATCTGTCCAAAATTGAAGCCGGTAAAATGATGCTGCACGAAGCGCCAGTGGCGTTCAAGGAAATTTTCGAGAAGTTGATTGCCCTGTTTGGCCAACAGGCGAATTCCAAGAACAATAAACTGACGTATCACCTTGACCCTGAGTTACCCACATTCGTGATTGCCGACCAGACCCGGCTCCTGCAAGTGCTGTCGAATCTGACTTCTAATGCGATCAAATTCACCGAAAACGGGGCTATCCGTGTCGAGGCAACGCTACTGAGCAAACGGGGTAAGTTCAACCGGATTCGGGTCGTCGTGAAGGATTCTGGTATCGGCATTTCGCCCCAGAACATCGATTTGCTCTTTAATTCATTTAGCCAGGTTGATACGTCGTCGCGAAAATCCTTTGGCGGAACGGGCCTTGGGCTGGCCATTTCGAAAGAGTTGGCGCACCTGATGAAAGGTGAGATTGGTGTAGAATCGACGGTAGGTATGGGCAGTAATTTCTGGTTCACCATTGAACTGAAAGAGACCAGCATTAGCCCGACACAGCAAGCCACCGAAGTAGCCGAAATAGCGCTGGCCAACTTCTTCAGCACCTACCATCCGAACGTACTGCTGGTTGATGACAATGCGGTGAACCGTAAAGTAGCCAGTGAAATTCTGCGCAAGTCGGGTTGCATGGTGACGACTGCCGACAGCGGACCGGCTGCCATCAGCGAAGTAGAGAAGGCCGAAAAGTTGAAAAAAGAAGGCAGTTTCAGTGGGTTCGATGTCATTTTCATGGACATCCAAATGCCGGATATGGATGGCGTTGAAACCACACGAAATCTGCGCAAACAATTTGGCAAAACCCTCCCGACGATCGTTGCTATGACGGCCTATTCGATGCGCGAAGACCGTGAACGCTTCCTGAGCCAGGGGCTCGACGATTACATTGCCAAACCCATTCGTGCCCAAAGTCTGGTGGCAAAAGTAAAGGAACTAACGGATGCGAACCGGGCCAAACAGCATGATGCCCCAATGCTATTGCCCAAGAACGTAGCAGTGCCCGCTGAACCTGCGCTGCCCATTATTGACGAAGAAATTGTTGGGCAGTTGCGCGACATTGGCGGTCAGGATTTGGTCGATAGTATTATGGAGGAGTTTGTGAATGAAGCGGATGAGCTAGTCAAGGGTGCGCTATCGGCGTATGATCTTGGCGACATTCCAACCGTAAAAAGCCACTTGCATACCCTCAAAGGAAGCGCGGGAACCATCGGCGTTTCGCGTGTGGCCGACATTGCCCGAACGGCCGAGGGGAAATTAAAAGTGAATGATACCAGTGGCTTATCGGATGCCCTGAAAGCATTGGAACAAGCTTTTAACGAGTTCCTGACCGAATGGAAAAAGTAGTCAGGCAGCGCGGCTGGAAAGCCGCGTTACGTTGTACCACAAAAAAAACGGACCATGCATGGTCCGTTTTTTTTGTGGTATCCTATTAAAGTTTACTACAAATTCGCATCCTCGTTACTATTGAACGTATCCCCCTGTTTAATGTCGCCGGTTTTAAGTCCTTTTTTGAACCAATATACGCGTTGGGCAGAGGTGCCATGCGTAAAAGCATCGGGCACCACGCGGCCCTGTGTTTGCTCCTGAATCTTGTCGTCGCCAATGGCATTAGCCGCTGTGAGGGCTGCCTCCACGTCGTTTGCATCGAGCGCAATACTCTGTCCCTGTGCCCGATTTGCCCAAACGCCAGCAAAGAAGTCAGCCTGTAATTCCAGACGCACCGATACGCGGTTGTATTCACGTTCGCTTAAGCGCTGACGTAGTTCATCCGTTTTGTCCATAATTCCTAGCTGCTTTTGCACATGGTGTCCTATCTCATGCGCCACTACGTAGGCCATCGCAAAGTCGCCGGGCGCCTGAAACCGTTTCGCAAGTTCGTCGTAAAAGGATAAATCAATGTATACCTTCTGGTCTTCAGGACAGTAAAAAGGACCCATCGCTTCCTGTGCTGTGCCGCAGCCCGACTGCGTTACGTTGCGAAACATCACTAAGGTTGGTTTTCTGTATTGATTTCCCTGTTCCGCGAATACTTTTGTCCAGACATCTTCAGTACTGGCCAGCACCTTACGGGTAAATGAAGCCGCAGCATCGTCGGGCTGTGGACCCGCTGGCGCCTGACTGGTGGCCTCTTCGGGTTCGCTTTGGTTCAGAATTTGCGACGGATCGCCACCCAGTAACATAACGATAACCGCAATGACGACGGTGCCAATACCACCACCGACCAGCAAGCCACCACCACCGCTTCCCCGACGGTCTTCAACATTATCACTTTCACGTCCTCCTAACCAACGCATGATTTCTTTTTGTTTAATTAAGGTGATTGTACAACTAACGCTTACCCTTCGCTGGCAAGATTACTAGCAAACGGGCTAAAATGTTTACTCTCAGCCTAATTAATCAACGTGGCTTTGCCCGGTCATACTGCTCTGGCCAAGTTATATCATCTCCTAGCGCGTGAGCGGCATGCAATGGAAAATAAGGATCGCGCAAAAATTCACGCGCTAGCAATACCAAATCAGCCTGACCAGTTTTCAGAATTTCCTCCGCCTGCTCGGCCGATGTAATGAGTCCAACGGCGGCCGTCATTATTCCGGTTTCCTGTTTGATACGTTCGGCAAACGTCACCTGATAGCCGGGACCTACCGGAATTTTTACCTTTGCTACGTTCCCGCCGGATGAGCAGTCGATTACATCCACGCCCTTATCTTTAAGAACAGCCGCTAACGCAATGGCCTCTTCGGCAGTCCAGCCACCTTCGGTCCAATCGGTAGCTGATATTCGGACGAACAACGGCAGACTTGACGGCCATACGAGTTTAACGCGTTCGACGACTTCGAGTAACAGGCGAATGCGGTTTTCAAACGATCCACCGTAGGAATCACTACGTTGATTACTCAACGGGGACAGAAATTGATGCAACAAATACCCATGGGCCGCGTGGATTTCAATGACTTGAAAACCAGCTTCCAGCGCACGGGTAGCCGCAGCCTCAAAGTCAGCTCGTACTTTTTCAAGGCCCTCATCAGTTAATGCTACCGGCTCGGGACCACCCTCGTGAAACGGAACAGCACTAGGCGCTACGGTTTGCCAGCCACCTTCCTCCGTCGGAGAAATTGGATTGCCTCCTTTCCACGGACTTTGTGTACTGGCCTTTCGACCCGCATGGGCCAACTGAATACCCGCTATAGACCCGTTATGCCTGATGAATTGCGTGATTCGTTTCAACGTCGGGATATGGTCATCCAGCCAGATACCCAGGTCATCCGGTGAGATTCTTCCTTCCGGCGAAATGGCCGTTGCTTCGCTGATAATCAGGCCCGCTCCGCCCACGGCGCGACTACCCAAATGCACCAGATGCCAGTCTGTGGCAAAGCCATCTTCACTGGAATACTGGCACATAGGCGACACAACAATACGGTTTTTGAACTGAACACTTTGAATGGAAAGTGGAGAAAATAGCATCGACATGGTATATCCTAAAGCTTAATTTTAACAAACATTTGACCCACAGGTCTCGTTGAATCAATTCACTTAATTACTCAGCAATCATGGCTAAAGATCCAAAAATTGACCAGCGCGACGACGTCAAACCAACCGAAGGCGAGCACAAATACGGAGACGTTGAGTTCGCCGATCGTACCAACAAAAAGTACCCGATCGACACGCCTGAGCATGTAAGAGCCGCCTGGAGCTACATCAATCACAAAGACAACGCAGCTAAATATGACCCCGACGAAGTGAACATCATTAAAGAACGAATTCGAAAGGCCGCAAAAAAACATGATGTTACAATTCAGGAAGATTAATTACTCGTTTCAATCTTACAATTATCAATCCCTGAACGTCTTATATAAGCAACGCCCGATTTTAGCTAAAATCGGGCGTTGCTTATATAAAAGGAAATACAACTAAAATTTTTCCTTTACTACTTTGACATCTTTCTTTGCCTGGTCTTTAACTAGCTCGCCTTCTTTCTTCATTCTATCTTTACGAGCCGCTTTCAGCGCTTCTTTATCACCGCTTGCTTTTGCCGCTTTGCGCTCTGCTTTATTCTCTTTCAGCGCAGCTTTGTCAGCCGCTACTTCAGCCTTGGCTTCTACAGTTTCAGCTTTTTTCTTGATTTTACTATCCTGAGCCTGAGCAATGCCCATTGTTAAAGCAAGTGCAGTGACTATTACAGCTATTTTTTTCATGCCGTTTTGGGTTTCCCCTTTAGTGAATGTTTTATAAAATGAATACCATCACGACCACTGTCGTATTATATTCACTTTCTTTTAACAAAGCATCGGCGCATGTTGTTTACGCTTTTCCTTTCCAATATTTCCTTTTTAGCAAATACTCAGGAAAGATCTATTATAACTATCTCGCTACCTGACAATTATATTAATTAAAATGTAGTAAGCTGTAGTAAATTTAACTAAGTATTAATTTACTGAAGCGCTTATGACCGTGACGGTTGCAGATGTTACGCCCGGCTTTGACAGGTCAGCCTTGATGTCATTAATTTGTGTGGCAGCCCGTGGTTCAACCGACTGGTCGACAATACGTTTGGCAGTATCAATTTTACGATGACTGCTATCGTAATAATCAAATCGAACTTCTATATTTCTATATGTATACTTATGCGATGTATTAGTAATCGTAAAGCGATGCATATTAATGCGGTTACCACCCGTCGTCGATAAAGCATTTGACTTCCAGAAGGATCGATCAATCAGCAGGTCACGCACCGCATCCGGGCTATCCGCCATTTTCTGCTTACTCTCCTGACAAGAAAAAGCCAGTATTACTAAAAACCAGCAGAAGATCCTCATGTGCCCTTATTTTACGTATAGAGACGTAGGAGTACTGCGTATAGCAGCAATTGCCCTATCGAAACAAACGCAAATTTCGATTGAAAAACCGAATACCCAAGTAGGTGTAGATCAAAATAGCCCCTGTTTCGAGCATCAACCCGGCATAATTGCGGTCATATAGCCCGGTTGAATAATCCTCAATCCAGTTGATAAGGGCAGCGCAGTATAGCGCGAAGGCGACCAATGCGCCTACACAAATTAGCAGTAAGAGACGTGTTCTAGACATGTATATGTATGAGTTGGTATGGCAGCTTATAAATTCACTCACTATATATGACAGTTATTGCTGAACCAGGTAACAGCTGGGTTTACAATGAGAAACAAAAAACATGGACTTTGACCGGTCCTCTTAGTTATCGAAAGGATTTGGTCACGATTGTATTAAAGCTTAAAGTGCTAAGAGGGAAACCATAAATCTTTTCAAAATAGCCTATACGAATGTGGACACATTTACAGCAAAAGGCAATCTTTACTGACCGTATGCCGTCCGCATTTAGGCAACGGTAGGGATAAATGTCTCTTAAGTATGAGCCATCATTACGATTTAGAGTTGTATACGTTGCCATTAAATTCAGTCCATAATGATCCAGATTCACCATCTTACTGCTTATCTCGAAGCACTTGCCCCCCTCGCCTATCAGGAATCGTATGATAATGCTGGCCTGATCGTGGGTGACCCTACGACCGAGATCACAAGCGTTTTGGTAACCCTTGATGCTACGGAAGCCGTTGTTGATGAGGCTATTGCCAAAGGTTGTAATGTTATAGTGGCTCACCACCCTATTGTATTTAAGGGGCTGAAAAAATTAAATGGCAAAACCTATGTTGAGCGAACCGTTATTAAAGCCATAAAAAACGACATAGCCCTTTATGCCGCCCATACGAATCTGGACAACGTAGCAGGGGGCGTCAATTTCAAGATTGCGGAGAAACTAAACTTGCATAACGTCCGAATATTAGCGCCTAAAACGCATGTGCTTAGCAAGCTCGTAACGTTCGTGCCTGTTGCAGATACCCAACGCGTGCTGGATGCCCTGTACACAGCCGGAGCTGGTCAGATTGGTGAGTATAAAAACTGTAGTTTTCGTGTTGAAGGCACTGGTACGTATCAACCCGGTGAGAGCAGCCAGCCAGCTATTGGTCAAATAGGCGAGTATCATGAAGAACTCGAAACTAGAGTGGAAGTCATTATCCCAACCCATCAGCAGGGACAATTGATAGCGGCCCTGAAACAGGCGCATCCGTATGAAGAAGTCGCTTATTACCTCACACTACTAGATAATCACCATCAGGAAGTTGGATCAGGGGCCGTTGGCGAGTTAGAAGAGCCGTTGGACAGCAACTCATGGCTTTCGTATCTGAAAGAACACATGCAACTGAACCTGATCCGGTACACGCCCCTCCCCGACCGGCCCATAAAACGTGTGGCGGTGTGTGGGGGCGTAGGCAGTTTTTTGTTACCGGACGCCCTGCGGGCTGGAGCCGATATATTTGTAACGGCCGACTATAAATACCACGAGTTTTTCGACGCTGACGGACGCATAGGCATCTGCGACATAGGGCATTATGAAAGTGAAGTCTTCACCAAAGAGTTAATTTACGGGCATTTGCTAAAAAAATTCACTACTTTTGCGGTAATTTTATCGGAAACCGATACGAATCCGGTCAAATATTTCTAATGAATAGTGTATACAGAATAAGTTGGTTATAAAACTGATTATTTTTCAGCGCTTTATCAAAAACTTATGTTAAACATTATTCATTATACAATATACATTATAACACAACACTCCGAATGGAACTGACGATTGCGCAAAAATTAGACGCTCTTCTGAAACTGCAATCCCTTGACTCTCAATTAGACGAACTTATTAAAATTCGCGGTGGTCTACCCGAAGAAGTCCGTGATCTGGAGGACGACATCGCTGGCTTTGAAACACGGATTGGCAAGTTCCAGAGCGAAATCAAGACGCTGGAAGAAGAAATTGAACGCAATCGCGTAGCAAAGAAAGACGCTGAAAAGTTGATCACTAAATATAAAGATCAGCAGATGAACGTCCGTAATAACCGGGAATTTGACGCTATTTCAAAAGAAATCGAACTTCAGTCACTTGAAATCGAACTGGTAGAAAAACGCGCGAACGAAGCACAGTTCCGCGTTCGAGGTAAAGAGGAAGAAATCAAAACGACACAGGCGGCCCTGAACGAACGGAAAGAGGATCTGAAAGCTAAAAGGCAGGAACTTGACCAGATTACGTCGGAAAGCCAGGAAGAAGAAAAGGAAATTATCAGACAGCGCGATCTGCAGGCAACCACCATTGAGCCACGTTTGTTAAATTCCTACAACAAAATCCGCGGGAATGCGCTCAACGGCCTGGCAGTTGTCGTCGTTAAGCGGGGTGCTTGTGGGGGTTGTTTCAACGTAGTACCACCCCAGCGACAGGCTGACATTAAAGACAAAAAGAAAATCATCGTTTGTGAACACTGCGGACGAGTTTTTGCCGATGTTGAAGGCATGCCCGAACCAGCCGTCGTTGGTCGCGGTCGGTAATCAGCAAGAATTATTTATCAAAAAGGTCGTCGGGTTGACGACCTTTTTTGGTTTAGAACTGTCCTTTTGCCATTATTTCCTGTTGAAACAACCATGCTGACCTTCATTCGTCGCGTTGCGGTTGCAACAACCCTGCTCGTTCTTCTGCCGTTTGTTGTATCAGCTCAGGACTTCGTCTGGACACCCGGTTTGCAACGCGCTTTTTCTGATCTGCAGAAACTGAAAGTTGCTCCTGCCCAGCAACAGTTGACTCATGAATCTACAGAGAATGGTATTCAGATCTTTCTGGACGATTACGCTGACATGCTTATACTCGCCACCTCCGACGATGAGCAGGCCTTTGATCGCCTGAGCGACCGCGAAAGTGATCGGCTTGATATTCTGAAAAAGTTAGATGATACGTCTCCGTGGCAACGCGTTATGTTAGCTGAAGTACGTATACATTGGGCCTTTGTAAAACTAAAATTCGGCAAAGAAGTAAGCGCTAGCTGGGATGTCATCCGCGCGTATAAACTGCTGGCGGAAAACCAAAAACGATTCCCCAATTTCCTGCCCACTTATAAGTCACTGGGTACGTTGCACGTAATGATTGGCTCCGTACCAGAGAATTACGTCTGGGTAGCCAATCTATTAGGATTACATGGCAACATTAAGCAGGGCCAGGATGAGTTGAAAGGCGCCCAGCAAGATCCCGTTTTTGGCCGCGAAGCTCGTTTGATCGACTTCATGGTACGCGCCTATGTACTCAAGTTTACTGACGCTGATGAGAAACTGCTACAACGGTTCATCAGTGAGAATCCCGATAATCTGTTGCTCTGTTTCTTTGGGGCAACAATTGAACAGAAAAATGGGCACAGCGAACAGGCGCTCGCTTATCTGGCGAATCGACCTACGGGAAAAGACTACCTTGCCTTACCAATAATTGAAAATATTCTGGGTGACATTTCTCTACAAAAAGGTGAATATGTGGCATCCATAACTCATTTTCAACAGTTTCTGACAACGTACAAAGGCCAGAATTTCCTGAAGGATACGTACTATAAGTTATTTCTCTGCCACTGGTTAGGCGATGAACGCAGCGCTGGCGATAGGGTATCCCGTGCCTATTTGCAAAAAGTTATATCTGTCGGTCATACAACGGTTGAGTCGGATAAGGCGGCACAGAAGTTCGCTGAGACGTATTTAAAACGAGGTGTCTCTCCCAATCAGAAGGTATTAATGCGCGCTCGATTAGCATCCGACGGCGGTTTCACTGATAGCGCGTTGACGTATCTTCGTCCGTACAATGAGGCTAAATTTTCGCTGACGCCAGAGAAAGCTGAATATAATTACCGCATGGGGCGCATCTTTCAACGCCGAAATGAACCCGATGCTGCCATTCCCTATCTTAACCGGGCTCTTACGCTTAGCGAACCGGATCAGCTGTCCTTTGGGGCAACAGTTGCCCTGCAGCTAGGTTACATCTACAGGCAAAAAAACGATCGTACCCATGCTCGATCCTTTTTTCAGAAGGCGCTCAGTTTCAAACGGCACGAGTATAAAAACAGCGTAGATAATAAAGCCCGGGCAGCGTTGAATGAATAACGTAGCAATTGAGACTTATCTTTACCGACTCGTAGTCAACCCGATCTGTATGCCATGAAAGTAGCCGGATTCAGTTTTATCCGTAATGCCGTTCAATTCGATTATCCTATAGTGGAAGCCATTACGTCTGTACTACCCTTGTGTGATGAGTTTGTGATCGCCGTAGGTGCTTCAGACGACGATACGCTGGACTTGATCAAGTCAATCCCTTCGGATAAAATTCGAATCGTTCATACAACCTGGGATCAGAGCGCTCTTGCGGGAGGGCGGGTGTTAGCCCAGGAAACTGATAAAGCTCTTGCTGCCATTTCACCAGATGCCGACTGGGCCTTTTATATCCAGGGCGATGAAGTGTTGCATGAGCGATCTATTCCGGTAGTGCGGGAGGCTATGCAAACGTATTTAAGAGACGAGAATGTTGATGGGCTGCTTTTCAAATACCTGCATTTTTACGGCTCCTACAGCTACATAGGCGACTCCCGTCAGTGGTATCGTCGCGAAATACGAGTAATTCGAAACACGGGCAATGTAGTCTCTTACAAGGACGCACAGGGTTTTCGGACACGCGACAAGCGCAAGTTAAAGGTCAAATTGATTGATGCTTATATTTATCACTATGGCTGGGTAAAACCGCCTGAAACGCAACGAAAACGGCTTGAATACGCCAATCGCTTTTGGCATACCAGCCATGAGAACATCGCCGACGCAGATGCCCGGGCTAAAGTATTTGACTACGGCGAGATTGATTCATTAGCCCACTTTACGGGAACACACCCTGCCGTCATGCAGCCTCGCGTCGACCGCCTGAACTGGACTTTCGATTTTGATATCACCCAAAAAAAATACACCCCCCGGGTGCGCTTTCTAACTTTCATAGAAAAGCTGACCGGGTGGCGTATTGGCGAATATAAGAATTACAAACTGTAGAGACGCAAGGGGTTGCGTCACTACGAATTATACATCACATATTAATACTGCTTCTTTCAGGCTGGTCAATGGGTCACGTTTAGGGATGAACTCCTGGGCAACAAAGCCTTTATAGCCCGTTTCGAGGATGGCCTTCATGATAGCCGGATAATAAAGCTCCTGCGTTTCATCAATTTCGTTACGTCCGGGATTTCCTCCCGTGTGATAGTGCCCGATGTATTTGCTGTGCTCACGAATCGTCCGAATGATATCACCCTCCATAATTTGCATATGGTAAATATCGTACAGGAGCTTGATGTTATCCGAGCCAACACGCTTGCACATTTCTGCGCCCCAGGCCGTGTGATCGCACATGTAATCGGCGTGGTTCACTTTGCTGTTGAGCAGTTCCATAATCATCGTGATACCATACTTTTCGGCACTTGGCATCAGGCGCTTCAGCCCGACAACACAGTTGTCCATTCCCTCTTCGTTGCTCATGCCTTTCCGGTTACCGGAAAAGCAGATCACAGTGGTCAGCCCTGCTTCTTTTAACTTTGGGAAAATGCCTTCGTAACTGGCCACAAGCTCGTCATGAAGTTTTGGATTATTAAATCCATCGGTAATGCCTTTCCCGGCCCCCTGTGGCAAAGAGCAGGTAAGACCATACTTTTTCAGGACAGGCCATTCAGCGGGACCAGCCAAATCAATCCCCTTGATACCCATGTCCTTTGCGGCTTTGCAAAGATCGTCGAGGGGTATTTTGCTGTAACACCACCGGCATACAGCGTGGTTGATATTTCCTTTCAGAGCGAGGGGAGCTTGTGCAGGTTGATCCATAGAACTAGCAAAAGAATTCGTCAGAACAGGCAACGTCAGGGCGGTACCAGTTAGCGTTTTAAGGGCCGTACGGCGGGAGAAGGTCATAAGAATTTTGGGCTATAATTCGCGAATCCGAATATTGCGAAACCAGACTTTATTACCGTGGTCCTGCAGGGCAATATGACCGCTCGCATATTTACCAAAGCCTTCCCACCCTTTAAATTTACTCTCCGACACCATTTTATCCCATTCGGGACCGCTGGTTGGGTACTCTGCCGTTTTCTTGCCATTTAGATACTGTTCCGCTTTTCCTTTACTGACAATCAGTTTGGCTTTGTTCCATTGACCAGCCGGATTAGCGGCTCCAAGCGTGACGGGCTTTTGTAAATCATAAAGTGCACCCGCGGTGCGGTTGTTGTCGCGCCCCTGTTTAGCATCGGGATGGCGCTCATTGTCAAGCACCTGCATTTCAGGACCCGTATTGTAGGTAGCCTTGTATTTAGGGTCTTCATGAACATGGTAAATAATACCACTGTTGCCACCTTCCGCAATTTTCCACTCTATTTCCAGTTCAAAATCACCGTATTCCTTGTCGGTTACCAGGTCACCAGCGCCACCCGCCGTTAAATGAATGGCGCCATCATCAACCGTCCATTTGTCAGAGACGGGTTGACCTGCTTTCAGGTACGTGTGCCAGCCCGTTAAGGTTTTACCATCGAACAAGCTTTCCCACTTACCTTTGGTAGGCTCATTAACACCGATAGTAGGCTTTACTGGATTAGCAGAAGCATTGACTGAATTTGCCGTGAAGGTTAGAGAAAGGGCCAGCAGACCAACTGTCAATTGTGACCGAAATTGTAGTAAATGAGCGTGAGCAGCCAGATCGATTGCCGGAAAAAGCGTATGGTTCATAGTTAGGAAACGTTTGGATTTTGACGGGGCAATAGTACTAAAAAAAACTACATCCATCACGTTTACTAAATATTTACACACGGACTAAAAACGGCGCAATTTTAGACAGGATAAATCTGTTGGATAAATGCAGCATGTTTTAGCTTGCTCAACGAACACCAAATATGGAAGCCACAACCCTAGTACCTGCCGAAAAACAACGCTATCAGAAGCACCTTAATCTGCCTGAAATTGGTACAAAAGGTCAGTTACAACTCAAAAATGCCCGAGTGCTGGTCGTTGGAGCCGGTGGTCTTGGTTGTCCTGTGTTGCTCTATCTGACAGCAGCGGGCGTGGGTACGATCGGTGTTATTGATCCGGACGTAGTGGATTTAAGCAATCTTCAACGGCAAGTTCTGTACACGACGGACGAGGTTGGCAAACCCAAAGCCAAAGTGGCCGTTAGTCACCTGAACCGATTGAATCCGGATATCAGTTTCGATACGTATACGATGGCGCTGGACATCAGCAACGCGCGCAGTATCATCGGAGAATATGATATCGTTGTTGACTGTACCGACAATTTCAAGGTTCGCTATTTAGTCAATGATATGTGCGTTACGCTCGGCAAGCCTTTTGTCTATGGCGCCATTCATCGGTTTGAGGGCCAGGTAGCCGTGCTGAATGCCGACCTCGGCGACGGTCTTCGTGGACCAACGTATCGGTGCCTGTTTCCGGAGTATCCAAACGAGATTGAAATCCCGAATTGTAACGACACGGGTGTTCTGGGCGTGTTGCCTGGTGTCATTGGCACGTATCAGGCCAATGAAGCCATCAAACTTATTACCGGTATCGGCCAGTCCCTAAGCGAACACCTGCTGATGATCGATCTACTGTCGATGGGTCAGCAGAAAATCAAAACCAGGCGCCGGGCCGACGCCGAAGAATTGGCAAAACAAGGCTTAATATCGATGGGGTTGCCCCCGGCTCCGGGTACGTTAGGACCACAAAAAATGTCCGTTAAGGAACTAGCCGACCGCCTGTCACTAGGTGAATCCATCTTTCTGCTGGATGTGCGCGAACGTCCTGAATACGATTTATGCCATCTGGATAATGCCGTGCTTATTCCGGTTAGCATGATTCCTAACAATCGGAAACGTATTCCGACCGATCGGCCCGTTGTTGTCTACTGTCACCACGGCATTCGTTCGGCGAATGTTGTTCAGTACTTATATGCGCAGGAAGGTCTGACAAATCTGTATAATCTTGATGGCGGCATCAATGCCTGGGCGCGAGACGTTGAGCCAGCGATGGCGGTGTATTGACCCGAAGTCACTGGTGCGTAATGAGTTAACATTCGGCCTGTTTGTGGTGGCGAAACTGCCCGGAACCAAGCCCTATTCATGACTGTTTTCGGTACGATGTAATGGAAGTGAGCAAGTGCTATACTGCCGTTCCATTCGATTCGTACCTAACAATCATGTTCCTTACAGTTTTAAAGTCCAAACTCCATCGCGTCAAAGTCACGCAGGCAGAACTCAACTACGTCGGAAGCATTACCATTGATGAAGATCTGATGGAGGCAGCCGGTCTACTCGAAAATGAGCAGGTTCATATCGTTAACAATAATAACGGCGAGCGGCTTGTCACCTACGTTATCAAAGGCGAGCGCGGTTCGGGCATCATTTGCCTCAATGGAGCGGCTGCCCGCAAGGCACAGGTTGGCGATATTATCATTATTATTGCCTACGCCATGATGACCGCCGAAGAAGCTAAAGCCTATAAACCGACCGTAGTTTTCCCGGATAATAACAATCGGTTGGTGAAAGGTTGAGCCTTTTATTTACCGTTAACACCCATTTGGGCGAAACTCCGTTACTTTGTAACGGAGTTTTTTGTAACGCGGCTGCAAAGCCGCACTAATGTCCATCTCAGCGCAGCTTTCCAGCCGCGTTACACGCTTTATGAATCTAACGAATATTCTTAAGTATGTCATTTCACTGGCCATTGCTGGTGGGTTACTTTGGTTTACATTCCAGCAAAGTCATCTTGACGCAGCCGATCTGTGGCGAAAAATCAGTGCCGCCGATTATCGGTGGATAGTGGCATCTGCCTTCTTTACGATTATTGCGCACTGGAGCCGGGCCGAACGATGGCGTATTTTGCTGGAGCCTGTCGTTTCGCAACGTCCAAGTTCGATTGATGCCACAGCAAGTGTCCTGACGGGTTATCTGGCCAATTTAGCGTTGCCACGGGCTGGCGAAGTAGCCCGTTGCGGCACACTGTATAGGTTGTCAGGGGTGCCGGTCAATGTCAGCTTTGGTACGGTTGTTGCCGAGCGGTTGTTCGACGTATTGATGTTGCTGCTATTGCTGGCCGCTACGTTCATCCTGGAATTTGATCGCCTGAGCCAGTTTTTCATGGAGTTTCTGGGCGGTAAATTACCTAAAGGATCCAGTGGGTCGAGCGTACTATTTCTGGTTGGCGCGGTCTTGTTAGGACTCGCTTTGCTGGGTTGGTTTTTGTTCAGCCGGTATCGCGAAGCACTAGGTCGGCACCCACTCTATCAAAAGGTTAGTGGCTTCGTGACAGGGTTGATGTCGGGACTTCTGAGCGTCCGTAAGTTACGTCGGCCGGGTGCTTTTATAGTTCATACGCTCCTGATCTGGACTATGTATTACCTGATGTCATACACGTTGTTTTTTGCGATGCCTGCCACGGCCAATCTTGGTCCTTTGGCTGGATTGACTATTCTGGTGGTTGGTTCACTGGGTATGGCCGCTCCAACGCCGGGCGGCATCGGTTCGTTTCACTTATTGGTTGGTCAGGTGGCGCTGCTCTATGGCCTGACGGGGCAGGATGGGCAAGTCCTCGCTACGTTCATTCACGGCGTTTCAACAATTATGATCATCATTCTGGGTGTTCTGGCTCTGTTAGTTGTCCTGCTCCGGCGCAACAAAGTAACCGACGCAGCCGACGTACTGGACGATCCAAAAGCCATAAAACTAGAACGATAAGGTGTTTTCTTTTATGACCGAATCCAAAATTCTTACCCGCGAACAAGCCATTCAACAGGCTGACCAGTGGAGAGCCGAAGGCCAGCAAATCGTTTTTACGAACGGATGTTTTGACATAGTTCACCTTGGTCATATTGATTATCTCGAAAAAGCGCGTCATCTTGGCGATCGCCTGATTTTAGGCCTCAACACCGATGCGTCGGTCAGTTGCGTTAAAGGCCCATTACGCCCTGTAGTAGACGAATATGCCCGCGCCCGACTCATGGCTGCCTTCGAATTTGTCGATGCAGTTGTCCTCTTCGGCGAACCCACGCCTATCGAATTAATTGAAGTTATTCAGCCTGATGTTCTGGTTAAGGGGAATGATTATACAGTAGCAACTATTGTTGGCGCTGATTTTGTGTTAGGACGAGGTGGGCGGGTAGAAACGGTTGCGTTGGTACCGGGCTACTCCACTACCAAACTTATTGACCGGATTAAACAGAGCTATTAAACCTGTGTATCAACGCTTATGGCTCCGTTCTACCGGTTAATTAATTTTAATCTATCATTCTTATGGATTCAGGAATAAAGACGCTATTTTTAAGTCCCGTTACGTAGTGTGGCAGCGTCCGTAGGCGGGTTTCCTGATAATTTCCGTTTCAGTAATTACCTCGTAAACCGACAACGCACGAATGAGTCCGATTTCACTACGTAACAAACGCCGTTTCTGGGTTTGGGCCCTGATTTTACTATTACCCATAACCGGCAAATCGTCTGTTGATCATACCGCCGATCAGATTCTGGGTATCTGGGAATTTCCGGGCAGAGGCTCAACGGTTGAGTTGTATCGTACGGGCGATCGCTACTTCGGACGCATTGCCGATGTGAGTCCAACAGGACAGGAAAAATTTGGTCTGACCAAAAATCAACTCCTCATCAGCAATCTGGGGTTCGATGGCAATGGCTGGTCGGGCGGTGAGCTGATTCACCCTAAAACGGGCATGCATTTTAGCCTTGAGGTAAAAATGATTGATTCTAAAACCCTGAATGCCCGGATTTTCAAAGGCTTCCGTTGGTTGAATAAAGAATTTGTATTGACGAGGGAGAAAACGCCCTAGACGGCTTCATTTCGATATAAAATACGGCTTCACTTACGCAAATAGGTGGAGCCGTATTTGCGTATTGGCTTGTTAAATGGAGTATTAGCTTGATAAATGGTCACCCTGATGGGATACTTTTTCGGGTAAACTGTTGTTTTATTATCAACAGGTACTAAGTTTCCTGTTTAGAACGAACCAAAAACCTGACTAATTAACAATGGCATTTTCCTGGATATTGATGATTGTTATCTTCGGCCTCAGCGCGTTTGTGAGCTGGCGGTTACGAAGCAAGTTTAACGAATACTCCCAAATTGGCCTTAGCAACGGTATGAGTGGTGCTGAAGTAGCCCAAAAAATGCTGAATGATAATGGCATATACGACGTCCGGGTTGTTTCAGTTGAAGGCATGCTTACCGACCATTATAATCCGGAGGAAAAAACCGTTAACCTCAGCGCTGATGTTTACTATGGCCGAAGTGTAGCAGCTGCGGCTGTAGCTTCGCACGAATGTGGGCACGCGGTGCAGCATAAACTAGCTTATGGGCCACTGAAACTCCGTTCAGCCATGGTACCCGTACTGACGGTGTCATCGCGTTATTTGCAGTGGGTGTTATTGGCGGGTATTTTGTTATTGAATACAACGCCCCTTCCACTGGCTATTGGCGTTGCGCTGTTTGCTTTAACGACCCTGTTTAGTTTCGTTACATTACCCGTTGAATTTGACGCCAGCCGCCGGGCACTCGCCTGGGTACAAACGACCGGCGTTGTAAATCAGCGTGAGTATGGTTTTGCCAAAGACGCACTGTGGTGGGCAGCTATGACGTACGTAGTGGCAGCGCTGGGTTCATTAGCCACGCTACTTTACTACGCCAGCCTTCTGATGGGTGGCCGTCGAAGCGACTAATTCCAAACAGATAACTATATTTCTAATGCAAAAGGCCGTGTTGTCATCGACACGGCCTTTTATTTTGTAGTGCTTAACGGCCGTAAATGGCTGCGTAACGAGTTCTTTGTTAAGCCAGTCGTAGATGTGCTAATACTGTTACTACGTAGCCCGAATCAACCATTTCCGGCGTAGGCGCCGAGCGGTCAATAAGTGTTCCGGCTACCGCTACGGCCAGGGCAATGACTAGTGCCGGCCAGAAGCCAACGATGGTAAAACTGTCCATCACTTTGTCAATCAGCTTCAGGAGAATTGCTGTCACAACAATTCTGACAATACCCGTCAGCAGAAAAAATGTAACTAGATTGAGTGGGAAGCGAATAAGCCAGCCCACAAAGAAATTCAGTAAGCCAAGTAGTAGCGCAATCAATACGGCTGTCCCAAAATTTTTGACATCAACCTGGGGCATAAGGTAAGCCAAACCAAAAATTACGGCGGCATCGAGCAGTAAATGTAGGATGAGATTCATCTAATCAGGTGTATTTGGTTTCTTGAACAACTGTTTTGTATTCTGATGGTTTAGAAATTATAGCAAACCTTGAACCATGCAACGTCTCTGGATATTACTCTTCGTTTTTATAACAGCCTGTGGCCAAGGCTCATCTCAACAACAGTCAGCTACGACAGTCTCAACAGATTCTACCAAGGTTTACCGCTTTGGCGAGGCCAGCCGCGATGGCATTGGCAAAATCTATCAGAATCGCGAGATTGCTCAGGTTATGGGTCACTTGGGTGCATCCTGGCTTGAACGCCCTGAACGCGAACGGGAAGAACGCACTGATCTATTGCTGAAAGCCCTCAACTTGAAGCCGACCGACGTAGTAGCTGATATAGGCGCCGGAACAGGATTTTTCACATTCCTGATGGCCCCCAAATTACCTCAGGGGAAAGTGCTGGCGGTAGACATCCAACCCGAAATGATTACGTATCTGAACGAAGGAAAAGCAAAACGAAACATCACGAACGTACAGCCCGTGCTCGGCACAGAGTCAGACCCCAAATTGCCTGCCAGCAGCACTGATCTAGCCATTTTGATTGATGCCTACCACGAATTTTCATATCCCCGTGAAATGATGAATCATATTGTGTCAGCCCTGAAACCGGGCGGACGGGTAGTGTTAGTTGAATACCGTTCCGAAGACCCGAACGTACCGATCAAAGAGCTTCATAAATTAAGCGTGGCTCAGGCAACGAAAGAGATGAAAGCGGCCGGGTTGAAGTTGATCAAAAACGATGACCGACTACCCCAGCAACACATTATGTTTTTCGGAAAATGATGTATCCAGTCTCGAATAGCGTTGGGTTCAGATTTCTTCCTCAGTAGATTACAACCGTTCGGCCCGTTTTAGAATCTCCTGGAAAATTACTATCCATATGCAGATTTCCTATTTTCTCATCGGGCTGGCATTTCTTCTGGCAGGTTGCAAAGATGATAATGGTGTTCAGGTTCAATCGTTCGATGCACCTGTGCAGTCGCTCGCTGACTTACCTACCGATTATCAGCCGATTCTGCAGGGTAGCTCGGTGGCTGGCCGCTTAAAAAGCGAGACATACGCTGGGCAGCTAACCAGCGAATGGCGCTACAATCAACAAGGTAAAGTAGTGGAATGGCGTAATTATAAAGCGGGACAAGTAACAACAGCCGATCAATACCGCTATGATGCGACTGGGCGGCTTCGCTACGTACAGCATTTTGATAATGAGTGTGGCTACTCAAGCCTATCCAGCTGTAGTGGTCCTGTAAAATGGACAAGTTATAATGAATTTGATACGGACGAAGCTGGACGTATTCAGGAAAGTCGAACGTTCTTAAAACAGTCGGAGCAGTGGGAACTACGCAGTGTAGCCGTGTATGAATATAATAGTCAGCAACAGCCCGTGAAGGTTCTGATGTATGACAGTACCCGTAAATTAGGCAAAACTCAGGAGTTCACCTACGACGGTAAAGGTAACATCATTTCGTTACGAGAAATCAGCACAAACACTACGCCTGAATACGCGGATCGCACCTTTCGTTATGAATACGATCAGGGGCTCAACCCGTACGCTGGTACAGTGCATTACATTTCCGCTTTTTTTTCAAGCCGACATGTTCAGCTTACGCCAGGCACAAACTATGAGTACGCGGCAAATGGGTATCCACTACGTATCCATCAAAACAATCTGGTGAGCGAGCTAGTGTATTATTGATTCGCCAGCTTACTCTTCCGGAAACCATAGGAAAAATAAATTATCAGACCGAAAATAAGCCAGATGCCGAAAATCCGCCAGTTGCTGGCGCCAAGCTCAGTCATCAAATAAAGATTCGTTAGAATGCCGATTACAGGAAGCAAGGAAAAATTATACCGGAATCCCTGTACAGCCAAAACAATCCATACGGCCCAAAACACAAACAACAACGGTTTACTTTCCATCGTTTGTAGCAGATCGGCACCCGTGAGTGCATAGGCCACTACAGCTAGCAACACCAGCCCAATAATGTATTTGCCATTTACGTAAGGCACTTTAAATTTAGACTGTGCCGTCAGTCCTTTGGCATCCAGAAACAAGATGCCCGCGCAGACCAGAATGAACGCGAAGAACGTACCAACGCTGGTCAAATCGACGAAGAATTTAAGATCCATAAACATGGATGGCACAGCCACAATGATACCCGTAATGATGGTTGCAAACGAAGGTGTTTTGTATTTAGGATGAATCGTCGCAAACCGTTTCCAGAGCAAGCCATCCCGGCTCATGGTCATCCAGATGCGCGGCTGACCGAGTTGATACACCAGCAAAGCACTGGTAATGGCGACTACGGCGCTCACCGAAATCACACCCGCCACAAAGTCAAGATTCACTTTCTGGAACACATAGGCCAGCGGATCGCTCACACCCAACTCTTTATAATTGACCATTCCGGTTAGTACCAGCGTAATCAATACGTAGAGAACCGTGCAAATCGCCAGACAGTAGAGCATGGCGCGGGGCAGATCACGTTGCGGATTTTTACACTCCTCAGCCGTAGTAGAAATTGAATCGAATCCGATAAACGCAAAAAACACGGACGCTACGCCACTTAGCACACCCGACATCCCATTGGGCGCAAAAGGGGACCAGTTCGCGGGTTTAACATAAAAAGCGCCTACGCCAATAACTAGCGCGATTACGGCTAATTTGAGCAAAACAAGAATATTACTGGCCGCACGAGATTCCTTGATACCGATGTAAACCAGAGCTGTAATCAGAACCGTAATAGCACCAGCCGGTAGATTAGCAATCAATTTCAGGCCACCCAATTCTGGCGCGTTGGCATACGCATTGGCTAACGTACGTACATTGTCAGGTAAGGTACTGAGAGCCGTCCCCGCCTGTTTCGTTTGTTGCACTAACTCAAAGGCCTTAGCAGCCGAGCCATAATCCGTAGCAAAGTATTTAGGGAACGTAATACCGAAGCCGCTTAACATCGACGTAAAATACTCCGACCAGGAAATAGCCACGACCATGTTGCTGACCGCATATTCGAGAATCAGCGCCCAGCCGATAACCCAGGCAAAGATCTCACCAAAAGCTACGTAAGCGTAGGTGTAAGCGCTGCCACTAACGGGGACCGTACTGGCAAACTGTGCGTAGCTGAGAGCGGTGAATACGCAGGCAATCGCCGTGAACACAAATAACAGCGATACTGCCGGTCCACCGTTGTAACTTGCCAGACCAATGGTGCTGAAAATACCGGCTCCAATGATCGCTGCAATGCCAAACGAGGTCAGGTCACGTACGCCCAGCGTTTTCACTAACTTGCTCGACTCGCTGCCAGCTGCATCGCTGAGAATTTGTGCAACAGTTTTTTTACGTAAAATGGACATGAATAGGTGGAGAAAACGGTGTCTATTGCGGTTAAACCGCTAAAAATAGAAATTCTTTCCGGTTTTTTGGCTGTTATCCACACATTCCTGGTATGTCAATTCGGTATACTACGTCGTTCATTGTTCAGCATTAGCCGTAAATTATGTCTATCCAGATTAAGAGCCTTACCAAAGAATACAATCAACAACGGGCGGTCGATCAGATTTCGCTAACGGTGAAACCAGGGGAGATAGTTGGTTTTCTGGGGCCAAACGGTGCAGGGAAATCGACAACCATGAAAGTGGCTACGGGCTACCTCCCCCCTACTGAAGGGACCGTGGAAGTCAACGGATTCGACGTGCTGGCCCAGCCAATGGATGTCCGACGTAGTGTTGGTTACCTACCCGAGCATAACCCGCTTTATCTGGATCTATACGTGAAGGAATACCTTCGCTTTGCCGGCGCCTTGCATGGCCTGAGCGGGTCGAATCTGAGCCGGCGTATTCTCGATATGATTGACCTGGTTGGGTTAGGACGTGAGCAGCACAAACGTATTGGCCAACTCTCGAAGGGGTATCGGCAACGCGTTGGTCTGGCGCAGGCTTTGCTTCACAATCCCCCCGTATTGATTCTGGATGAACCCACAACCGGCCTCGACCCAAACCAGCTAGCTGAAATTAGGCAGGTTATTCGCGATGCGGGCCGCGACAAAACGGTCCTGTTTTCCACCCATATCATGCAGGAAGTTGAAGCCGTCTGCGATCGGGTCGTCATTATCAACAGAGGTAAAATTGTAGCGGATGGCTCTCTGAGTCAACTACGCAGTACATCTTCTGGAGATGGGGTTGTTGTGGTAGCTGAGTTTGAAGGAGACTTAACCAATCCAGACGTATTGAAAACAGTGCCTGGCGTTACAAATGTTGAACCATTGGCTCAGGGTCAGTATCGAATCACTGCCGGACCAGCTACTGACTTGCGAGCCGCCATTTTCCGCCTTGCCGCCGACCAGCACCTAACGCTTGTAGGGCTACGTCAGCAGGAAAACTCGCTGGAAGGGATTTTTAAGGAACTGACGAAGTAACACGGACATGTTTGTCCGCAGGCAAATAAGGTACGCCTGATACGTTCATAAACTAATGAAGGCGAGACATGTGTCTCGCCTTCAGATAAGGTCAGTCTGTGAGCAACAGGTTCACGTTACCTACCGCGCAGTTGCCATCAGCGGATACTGATCGAATATGGATCGGACTATGCCCTTGAAATAGTTATTCTTGAAGTTCTGGTTGCGCATCATTTTGGAGGCATAGCCTTTCCAGATTACCTGATAGGATTCGGCGTCAATGAGCGAGATCATCAGCGTGCCTTCATCGAGATTATAGTCAATGCGCTTATACGTAGCATCATCATCTTCGCGCACCACCCAATCCTTCATAACTGGTTGCTGATAGCCCCGGAAACGCAGATCGGAACGGAAGATATTATACGATATTAGTAAGTTAGGATTTCGATTGCTGACCCGATAGCCCCGAGCTTCCATCTGGTGCCGAATGGCATCCTGAATGTCGGAACAGAGGAGTGTGGAATCGACAAATTCACACTCTAAAAAATTAAACGATTCGTAGTTCTTAAAATGGCCCTCGTAGCTATAATCATTCTCCACAAACAACCTACTTGGCGAACAGCCCGCCATAGCGACAACAGCCAGTGTAAACAGAATTCCGATGCACTTTTTCATACTCGCCTTTGTAAAAGTTTTCAACAAATAGATTATAATAAATAGTTATGGTAATTAACAAGGTATCTTTTACGGTCAAACCCAAATATAACCGTAATTGTTTGGCAAACAATAGGCTATGGCCAAATTTTATTACTTATTTAAACCTCGGTAAAACTCCAGTCCCCGTCGCATTTCAGATGCAGTGACCGGAATATCGAATGCACAACTGCCCGGCCCGTCAAGCAACGCCATTCTGACCTGATGTCCCCGGTTTTTCTTGTCCTGTAAGGTCAATGCTAAAATCGGTTCGATGTCGCCATCCAGAAGACGTACATTTCCATATACGGCAAAAATGTATTCTTCGATTTGCGTCAACACGATTTCGTCGATCATCTTTTTGTGTACCGCAATATAAGCCTCAGCAATCATCCCTACCGCAATCGCTTCGCCGTGGAGAAGACGCTTGCGGGGTTGCGTCAGGAAGTACGTTTCAACCGCATGGCCCAGTGTATGACCGAAATTTAGAATCTTACGTAATCCCTTCTCCGTTGGGTCCTGTTCAACGATGCGCTGCTTAACGGCTACGGAATGCGCAACCAGGGTTGTCCAGTCCTGCTCCTCAAGGTCACGTCGACGAATTTCATCCCACATCGCGGCATCGGCAATCAGACAGTGTTTAATAACCTCGGCAAAACCCGACCGCAGTTCCCGCTCCGGCAACGTCGCCAGGAACGTAGTGTCAATCAGAACAGCATCTGGCTGCTTAAACACACCAATATGATTTTTGAAACCCCGGAAATCAATACCGAGTTTACCGCCCACGCTGGCGTCTACCTGCGACAGCAACGTAGTGGGTAACTGAGCGAAAGCAATGCCTCGCTTGTAGGTAGCTGCACAAAAGCCCCCCATATCCCCAATAACTCCACCACCCAGATTCAGGACCAGCGCATGACGGTCAAAATTGGCCCGTGTCAGAGCATCCCAGATCAACTCGCAGGTAGCAATGTGTTTCTGCTCCTCTCCCGACTTCAGCCGGATCAGCGTATGCTTCGGCAGAAAGGATTTAAGTTCGGGATAGCAAAAACGGGACGTATGATTATCGGCAATGACAGCAATGTCCGAAAAGTCATTAGAATCAAGGAAAGCAGGCAAGCTTTCGGTGAGCGGAGCAATTGTTACGGTAGACATGCGGTAAAATTACGTCAGGCGCCGGTGGGTATAAAGGTAAGACCGTAAGTATTTTTAGCTTTACCAACAAATCCTCTCTCCCTGTCTGTATGAAGGCTCGCTACGGCGTTCTGGCCGGTTTATTTCTGCTCTCAACCATTACCTACCTCGACCGCGTTTGCATGAACGTAGTGAGCAAATATGTGAAAGCCGATTTGCATCTCGACAATGAACAATTTGGCTGGATACTGGGGGCCTTCTCACTATCGTATGCCTTGTTCGAGATTCCAACCGGTTCCCTTGGCGACAAGATTGGTCCCCGGCGCGTACTGACGCGTGTCGTTCTCTGGTGGTCAGCTTTCACGGCCCTTACGGGTACGGCCTTCAATTTTTTGTACCTGCTCATTGTCCGGTTTTTGTTTGGCATTGGCGAAGCGGGGGCTTACCCAAATGCATCGATCGTTATTGCCCGCTGGTTTCCCGCCGTTGAGGTTGGCCGGGCGCAGTCGGTCATCTGGGCAGCCGGACGGCTGGGTGGCGCGCTGACACCCCTGCTCGTGATTCCGCTGGTCCACTGGACTGGCTGGCGGTGGGCTTTCGCGCTGCTGGGCTTAACAGGCGTCTTATGGGCTATCTGCTGGTACGTATGGTTTCGGGATGAACCGTCTGAACAACCCGGCATCCGTGCCGAAGAAGTTCGTGAAATTGAAACCGGACGCAACCTCAAGCAAAGTGACCACCGAATTCCGTGGACAACCATTATCCGCAACCCCGATTTGTGGGCACTGATGCTGATGTGCCATCTGTTCTTTTACGGCTCGTATTTCTTCACGAACTGGTCGTCGGTCTATTTTCAGGAAGGGCGTGGCATGAGCGAAGATCAAACCAAGAATTTCATCTCCCTCTCCTACTTCCTGGGCGCGATTGGCTGTCTGGTGGGCGGTACGTTAAGTGATGTCTTAACAAAACGTTACGGCTTAAAAATAGGGCGCCGGACGGTGGGCGTAGGTGGCCTGGGACTATCGAGCTTATTCTTTCTGCTGGCCGGACTCACTACAGACAACCAGATGGCGGGCTACTATCTGGCAATCTGCGTGTTGATGAAAGATCTGGCCTTGCCTGTGGCCTTTGCCGTATGCGTGGATATCGGGCAACGTAACGCGGGTACCGTAACTGGCTCGATGAATTTTGCCGGTCAGCTAGGTGGCTTCTTTATCACCATTCTGTTTGGCACCATTGTCCAGCATACCAATAACTTCAACTACCCTTTATTCATGATTGCGGGTTGTCTGCTGGTAAGTGCCCTGTTATGGCTACGTATTGACCCAACTAAAACTGTAGCGATAAAGTAGAAGTAACTTGGACGGTTCGCCGTTGCGATGGAAAACCGTAATATTATGTGTTCATAGAGAAGTTGATAAACGACTAATGTGGCTGTTGCACAAGTCAATTGAGTTTAGTTATTACTATTTTCACATAATAAGATGTAAAAACAGTTAATCGTAATGGAAGAGGTAGTATTTCCTGTAATTAGCTTCTATGAAGGAAGAAGTATGATTTATTACTTCGATTCTAAGAAGGAATTTCACTATACCTCAGAAGAAATATTAAAAAAAGGTCTCTTCAAAAATGTACAACTAATTGATTCAAATGGGCAAGGGCATAAAATTCAAGCTGTAGAGAAAACAGGCTACAGGGGTCTATGGGGCTTTCATCCTTTGTTAAAAGGTACTTCTATCAAGGTTAAATATACTCTGGAGAAGACTAAGCAGTATGCTTTTGAAGAGATTAAGCAGTTTATATTTGAAAAGCTAAACGTGCGTGGCTCCCGGATTTTATGGGGCAGAACAAGGAAAGTGCTCTTAGACAGATTGGAAGCTGCTAGCACAATTAAGGAACTACTAGCAGTAGTTGAATAATCATTTTAATTGCATCGTGGCAATAAAACACGAGAGAAAAGATTTGCAATAGCCACTAATGCTATACTCCATAAGTAGAAAAGATCGTCAAATGAATTACGCATCCGATCAAGCAAAAAAAGTGGTGACATAGTATGTCACCACTTTTTTTGCTTGATCGCGCGGGTTTCCATCGCAACGGCTAACCGTCCGCACTACGTCTCTTTACGAAATAACTTTCAAGCCTTCCGCAAAAGCCTGCATTTGTGGCATTGTACCTAAAGACACGCGGCACCAGTACTGCCCGTCGAATTTCCACTGACGGATGCTCACCCCTTTTTCCATCATCCGGGCAACGAAATCTTCACCCTTCATCCGGATGGGGAACATCACGAAGTTGGCACCCGATGGCAGCGGTTCGTAGTTCGTTTGCTTCAACACGCCGTACAGATAATCTTTTGACTCTTGGGTTTTGCCCAGCGAGAATTTGATAAAATCCTTGTCCTGCAAGCTTACCATAGCCGCCCGTAACGTCGTCATACTCATGGAGCTACCACCCGTTGCGAACTTGGCAATCTGTTCCAGTAATTCAGGTTTGGCGATCATATAACCCGCCCGAAGGCCGGCGAAACCGTGTACTTTCGAGAAGGTCTTCGTAATGATTACGTTGCTTCCTTTCTTCACCATATCCACCATCGTGTAGGCTTTTGGATCTGGCGTATAGTCGATATAGGCTTCATCAACCAGAATGGGGGTCTTAGCTCCTACGGCATCACAGAAGGCCCGCAGTTTGGCTGGGTCAACGGTGATGGCTGTTGGGTTATTGGGGTTGCAGAGGTAGACCATACCCGTCTGGCTCCCAATACGCTCGTTAAGTTTATTCAGGTTGATGTCATATCCATCGGCCGCTACGAGCGGTACCTTGTCCATCGTAATACCATGCTTAATGGAGGTACGTGGAAGCGCATCAAACGTTGGATCTGGCGCCACAATCGTGCGACCTGCGTTTGCCCGGTAAGCCGCCCAGAGTGAAGCCGCTGTGAGCAACTCACCCGAACCAGCTCCCAGCAGTACGTAATCTTCGGGAACGCCTTCGGTTTCAGCAATCAGTTTACGGAATTGCTTAGCGTATTCCATCGCATAGAGGTAGCCATCGGGGGCTGCTTCCGTAATGGTTTTCAGCGCTTTCGGCGATGGTCCATAAGGATTTTCGTTAGCTGACAGACGGGCTTTGAGCGCAACCTTAGGCACGTCATAGCCCATTGGCATCTCTGGCTCTGGTTCACAAAAAGCCGCAGGAGCCGTCATTAAACCCAGACCAGATAACATACTGGCCCGGAGCCAGTCACGACGATTGATAGACATACGAGTATGTTTGTATAACGTACTACTAGATAGGTGAAGAATATCTTTGTTTATGGAGTTAACGGCTCACAAATCAGGGAAGTAGGTGAGACGCAACCGCTTATTTTGTTGTACTATCGCTAATAGACCAAATATAGGGCCTAATGAAGCCCTTTCAAATAAATAGTTCGCCTTATTACTAAAGTATTTTATAAAATTTCAATAAATGCAATAATTACGAAATAAAACACAAACTTATATGGTAATCAATGTTAATAAGTTGAAGTATACATAGCTCTATATTCCACTGCTTCCCCTATTCCGGAAGGGTTAAATCGTCAACTCGAATCGTCCATGCACACCTAAAATGCCCTAGTGGACAAACCTTTCGCCCGTGCAGATTACAGGGCTTGCAATCAAGTAGCTCGGGCGTTTGAACAACACGTGATACGTCAGCCAGCGGACCAAAGCCAAATTCGGGAACGGTCGAGCAAAAAATAGCCGTCGTTGGCGCATTCATCGCCGAACATAGGTGGAGTGGAGCCGA
Organism: Spirosoma jeollabukense; assembly: GCF_054777855.1. NCBI lineage: Bacteria > Pseudomonadati > Bacteroidota > Cytophagia > Cytophagales > Cytophagaceae > Spirosoma > Spirosoma jeollabukense. The sequence goes on along the minus strand of NZ_BAAHAD010000002.1, from coordinate 641,435 downwards.
ATCATTGACGTAGTTCATCAGGGCATCCTGCTGTAAGGCAGCCGATTGCAGTAGTGTTAATTTCCCGGCCAGATTCACCACGTGCGTTTTCCGTCCGGTTAACTCCCGAATGGCCTCACAAGCGGCTGTATCAGTTGGTGCTCCCAGTAAATACACCATCAGATTTTCGGGTAAAGCCTGAATTAGTTCGACCCAGCGTTCCGTTGGGTATTGCTTTGTAAACCAAACCGACATGGGCGCCATGCACACATAAGGCTGGCTTTTATACGTACTGACCGCTTCATAATCAGTCGAGGACGGGTAGATTTTAGGTCGTACAACCGATCTGAAAGCGGGTAGACTGACAGGCTTTCCATCCAGTTCCAGCGCCTTTAACAAACTAGTGTTCCGATCAACTTCATGCATACCCGGCTCAAACCGGTGCTCGACCTGCCGGGTGAAAAATCGGGAAAACGGATTTTTGTTAAAACCAACCGTACATCTTGCGCCCGACAAAGCCGTTAGTAGCCCCATCGTTCCGTAGCGTTGTAAATTAAGGACGACATCATAGTTACGGGCGCGGATTGTACGTAATAACCGCCATAAATCCCGATATTTGATGCCCTTTTTGTGCCAGATCAATACGTCGTTCAGAAAGGGGTTATTTGCCAGCAGGCTCTCGTTACCTTTGCGCACCAGCACATCCAACACCGCGTTAGGCCAGGCTTCGTGTACTTGTTCGAGTAAGGCGGTAGCCAGAATTACATCGCCAATGAAAGCGGTTTGAATAATCAGGAACCGGGGCGGATTGGTTGCGGTTATCATTAGTACGCTCAACACGTCGTTACGACTGCGTAAATTGTTAAGAATGGAAGATTACGAAGTTTATACCCTGCCCAACGGAATTCGAATAGCGCATAAACAAATTCCGCATACGCAGATTTCTCATTGCGGCATCATGCTCGACATCGGTAGCCGCGACGAACAACCTCACCAGCAGGGATTGGCCCATTTCTGGGAACATATGGCCTTCAAAGGTACGGAGAAACGAAAATCCTACCATATTATCACCCGTTTAGAAACGGTTGGTGGTGAATTAAACGCCTATACTACAAAGGAAAAAGTATGTTTTCACGCATCTGTACTGGATGTACATTTTGAGAAAGCAACGGAACTGCTTTCCGACATTACGTTCCATTCGATATTTCCCGAAAAACAGATTGAGCGTGAACGGAGTGTGATTCTGGAAGAGATGGCGATGTACTATGACTCGCCTGAAGATGCCATTCAGGATGATTTTGATGAGTTAGTATTCCCAAATCACGCGCTGGGTGGCAATATTCTTGGCACGACCGAGACGGTTGGATCTTTCCGACGCGAAGATCTTCAGCGATTTATTGCGGAAAACTACGACACGAGCCGAATCGTATTTGCCTCTGTTGGCAGGCTTCCCTTCAAACAGGTCGTAAAAGTTGCCGAAAAATACTTCCGTGATGTACCGGCCCAGCACTCGGCTCGCCAGCGCCAAACGCCGACTACCTATGTGCCGCGCCAAACCCAGGTAGAACGGCCTATTACGCAGGCTCAATGCGCGCTCGGTCGACCGGCCTACGGCTTGACCGATCCGCGACGACTCCCGTTTTTTATGCTTGTTAACCTGCTGGGCGGACCCGGTATGAACTCGCGATTGAATATGAATCTGCGCGAGAAATACGGCTTGGTCTATTCAATTGATGCCAGTTACACACCCTATTTAGACACGGGTTTTCTGGGAATCTATTTCGGCACCGACCCTAAAAAAGTGGACAAAGCGCATTCGCTGATCATGAAGGAGTTGAAGCGCCTACGGGAACAGCCGCTTACTACGTTACAGCTTCACCAGACGAAAGAGCAGTTGATCGGCCAATTGGCCATGTCGGAAGAAAGCAACAACAGTTTTATGCTGATGATGGCCAAAAGTCTGCTGGACATTAACCGCGTTGAAGCCCTGAATGATATTTTTAACGACATCAAATCCGTTACGTCAGAGCAACTACAAGGTCTCGCTCAGGAAGTTTTCGACGAAAATCAATTCAGTTCACTGACGTTTGTACCGGAAAAATAAGTCGATAGGTAGTAGCCGTCAGTCAATACTATTTTGCGAATGACTGACGGCTACTACCTATCGACTACTGACTATTATGACTATCAAAGACGCCCAAGCCACCGTTGACGAGTGGATCAAGACCGTTGGTGTTCGTTATTTTAACGAGCTAACCAACATGGCGATGCTCACCGAGGAAGTTGGCGAGGTAGCGCGTATTATTGCCCGCCGGTATGGTGAACAGTCGGAAAAAGAGTCGGATAAGAACAAAGATCTGGGCGATGAAATGGCCGACGTACTATGGGTACTCATCTGCCTCGCCAATCAAACGGGCGTTGATCTGACAGAAGCTTTTCAGAAGAATATGGACAAGAAAAATATTCGGGATGCAACGCGGCATCTGAATAATGAGAAACTAAAGTAATACGTAGCGCGTACGGTTTGCCGTTGTGATGGAAACCCGCGTTACGTAAAAAATCCCCGCTGACATCAGATGTCAGCGGGGATTTTTGCTGTGTGTAAAATTCAGGTCGTTTACTTTTGAAAAGACCCGAAAATATAATCCCAGAATGGAGACGATACGCCGTAATTGCTTTCTGGATTTTTGTAGTGATGTACGCTATGATTCACCCAAAGCTGTTTGAAGAAATTTTTAGGTGGCGCATAGGCATGAACGATAAAATGCACGGCCAGATAACCCGAATACCCAACCAGAAAACCAGGAAAGAAAGCATAAGCCGCTTCGCCCATCATCAGGAAAAATAAGCAAAAAAAGGCACCTGCCACAAAAATCGCCAGGGCGGGAGGCATTGCCAGACGGGTTTTATCCTTCGGATACTCATGGTGAATGCCATGAAACGTATACTGAATTTTAGCCCGTTTAGGCGTCGTTGGCGCCAGGTGATACAGGTATCGGTGGAGCACATACTCAAATATCGAAAATACGAACAGACCTGTAAAAAAAAGCCCCGCAATAATCGACGTGCCCATGTCTGTATACGTGAAGGCGTACCAGCCCAGGAACGCAGACAATACCAGCCACATCGTAATGGGCACCATGATGTGCGTACGCGAAAGAGCCTCTAGTATAGGATTATCGAACAGTTTTTTGGTGCCACTGTTTTTAGGACGGGTTTTTCCGTGCCCGGCCATAGTGTGTAGCTTCTCAGTAGTTGATTCCATAGATTCAGATACGTTGGCAAAAAATAATTGTACAAAAGTACGACGAAAACGGGTTTTTAATACGATTCAGGATAGTAAATTAAGTTTACTATCTTGGTTATGTCTTACTAACCTCCAGTTGATCGGAGAGCTTCTCCTGCATAGCTACTAGATCGCCTTTAGGTAGTTTTGGTTTAATAATCAACCGCAGTGAGTTACTGTAAGTCAAGTAGTTAGCTAGCCAGTTTAGAAAAATAGTCAGCCTGTTTTTCACCCCGACAATTGACATCAGATGGACAAATAACCAAGTTAGCCACGCAAAAAATCCCTGAAATTTTAAAAAAGGCAAATCAACAACGGCTAACCCTTTTCCAATAGTCGCCATAGTGCCCAGGTCACGATACGTAAATTCTTTAGGCTGTTCATTATGAACCCAGTGCAATAGGTTCTTGGCCAAATGCCCTCCCTGCTGGATGGCCCCCTGCGCAATTTGAGGATGACCATTCGGCCATTTCTCTTCCGTCATCAACGCTACGTCACCAATGGCAAATATATCCGTAAAACCCTGTACCTGATTATATCGGTTGACCAGCACACGCCCACCCCGCCCGATCACCTCTGGTGGCAATCCTGCCAACGGATTGGCCTTGACGCCAGCCGCCCAAATGAGGTTATTGGTACGTAATGTTGATCCATCGTTCATGGTCACGATACGTCCGTCGAAATCCTTTACCCGCGTATTCAGGCGAACGTTCACTCCTAGCTTTTGTAGATAAGCCAGCGAATGCTCCTGCGATTGTACCGACATGGGTCCCAGGAGTTCTCCACCCGATTCGATGAGGTAGATATCCATCATCTTGAAATCCAGTTCAGGATAATCTTTAGGAAGCACCGTTTTGCGCATTTCGGCTAGGGTTCCGCAGAGTTCAACGCCCGTTGGCCCCCCGCCTACTACCACAACGTCCATCAGGCCTTCCTTTTCATCCAGCGTTTCGACACTCAGGGCATCTTCAAAATTTTGTAACATTCGGTTACGCAACGAAATAGCTTCTGCCACTGATTTCATCGGAAGGGCTTTCTCGATGATATTCTGCTGATTGAAGAAGTTTGTGTCGGCGCCAGTGGCTATCACCAGATAATCATAGGTCACAGGCCCTAATTCGGTGTCAACGGTCTTCTCGGCGGGCCGCACGCCCGTTACGTTCGTAACGCGTATGTGCACATTTTTACAATTGCCAAATACCGACCGCAGTGGAAACAAGATTGAATTAGCCTCCAGACCAGCCGTAGCAACCTGATAATAAAGCGGTTGAAACTCGTGGTAATTCTGACGATTCAATAACACGACCTGAAACTCCTTTCGGCTCGATAGCTTGCGCGCCAGCTTCAGTCCACCAAAACCTGCGCCAACAATAACGACGCGCTTGCGGTCGGTCTGTGGTATGTTTGGATTCATTATTTTCGATTTATAGTAGTCGGTTTCAGTTTATACCGGACTGACGATCAGGCTACTTATATGCCAAATAGCCAATACGTTCATTTCATGAACCGAATACATCAGCGTTTAACTTACTAAAGGGAGCGATGCCTGCAATACGCGCTCATAATGAGCTTCGTAAAGCGGCAAGATACGCGATATCTCGAATTCTTTGGCCCTGGCGAGGGCGTTTTCTTTGAACGTCGGCAGGTGGTCGTCCTCTAAAATATAGAGGGCATTTTTGACCATATCAGCCACATCGCCAACGGGGCTCAAAAAACCCGTTACCCCCTGGATATTCAGTTCAGGTAAGCCCCCGGCATTCGACGTAATAAGCGGTACCTCGCAGGCCAGCGCTTCGAGGGCTGCCAGACCGAAACTCTCATTCTCGGACGGCATCACGAACAGGTCAGCGACAGAAAGTACCTCCTCAACGGCATCTAATTTTCCCAGAAACCGCACCTGCTCATAAATGCCCAGGTCACGTACCAATCGCTCGATACGCGCCCGTTCGGGACCGTCGCCCACGAGCAGGAGTTTGGCGGGCGTTTGCTGCTGAATATGATAAAACATCATAACGGCATCGTCGATGCGCTTCACCCGCCGGAAATTCGATGTGTGCACGATTAGCTTTTCGCCGTTCGGACAAATGGCTTTCTTGAAGTGTTCCTTCTGCTGGCGTTTAAAACGACTCAGATCAATGAAGTTAGGAATCACTTCAATTTCGCGATGGACATTAAAGTGAGCGTAGGTGTCCTGCCGTAAATTCTCCGACACAGACGTTACCCCATCCGACTCGTTAATACTGAATGTTACGACGGGCTCATAGGATGCATCTTTACCCACGAGCGTGATGTCAGTACCGTGAAGGGTCGTTACAACCGGCACATTCCGTCCCTGCGAACGAAGTATCATTTTGGCCATGTAAGCTGCCGACGCATGCGGAATAGCGTAGTGAACGTGCAGTAAATCAACGTTTTCGTTCAGCACGACATTGACCATTTCGCTGGCCAGCGCCGACTCATAGGGAGCGTACTGAAAGAGCGGATAGGACGGTATATTTACTTCGTGGTAAAAGACGTTTTCGTTAAAAAAATCGAGTCGGGGTGGTTGCTGATACGTAATGAAGTGAATCTGGTGACCATTTTTGGCCAGCCCCTTACCAAGTTCGGTGGCAACAACACCACTTCCCCCAAAGGTCGGGTAACACACAATACCAATTTTCATGCGTGAGAGAACGATTTTGTCTTTCAACAACAAACGGGAACAAAAAGAATCCCTGAAATAATAAGAAATGGGAAGAGGTAGGAAAGGAACAAGGGAAAAGGGTACAGCGTAGGCGTAAATCTTTCCCGCTTTTCACCTTGTACCTTTCCTACCTTTTGTCCCTTTTTCCCCTTTCCTTCCGACTATAAAATCCTTATTTTTGACAAAAAAACGGTCATGGTTGCGCGTCAGTCAGTTCCTTTCTCGGCCTTCACATTCGGTTTTCTGCGGCTCATCCGGGTGCAGAATCTACTGATTGTGGTGCTGACGCAGTTCATGGCCCGCGTGTTTTTAGTCGGCCCCAGTGCAGGGGGCGGTCGCGCGCAGCTTATTACCGACCCTACCATCTGGCTTCTTTCGATATCAACGGCTTGCATTGCCGCGGCAGGCTATATTATTAATGACTACTTCGATGTCAAGATCGACCTGGTCAATAAGCCGAAGCGAGTCGTTATTGGTCGTTATCTCAAGCGACGGGTGGCTATGGGCGTGCACCAGATACTAAACATAATAGGCTGCCTGATTGGACTTTACCTAAGTAAATGGATTTTTCTGGTTGATGTTATTTCGGTGTCGCTGTTGTGGTTTTACTCGGCGCAGTTTAAGCGACAACCCCTGATCGGCAATCTCATCGTTTCGTTACTGACCGCCTTTTCGCTGATTACCCTGGCTATTTATTACCGCCATAACGTCGGCATGTTGCTCATTTATGCCCTGTTTTCGTTTGGCATTACACTCATTCGCGAGATCATTAAAGACATGCAGGATATCCGGGGCGATGCCCGATTTGGCTGCCGAACACTGCCCATTGTGTGGGGCCTGCGCCGAACAAAATACCTGCTCTACGTATTGATTGGCGCGTTTCTCATCAGCATATTCCTCATTGCCAGCGCCCTTCATAACGTCCGGCTTAACTTCATTTTCCTGCTTTTACTTCTCCCCCTCGCGTGGCTTACCTATCAACTTGTACTGGCCGATACCCGACGGGATTTTGGGTACCTCAGTAGCCTTTGCAAGCTTATCATGCTCCTCGGCGTCGTTAGTATGATATGGGCGTAGAGAGATGTAAGATATAAGATGTATGGAATATTTGCCGCTCCGAAAGCATATCATACATCATCTTTCGCCGTTTACTCAAGGATTTAGGGATTTTTTTACAGCGCCATATACCTTTGACATTCTATAAACCTAAAGACTTTTGATGATGAAAACGCTTGTTTTTTCGCTGTTATTGATGCTTACGTCCCTGACGGCTGGGTGGGCTCAGGATTGTATGGGCATGACGTTTAAAGCGGGCATGGGGTTCGAACTGAGCCATTTTAGTGCTAAAGATAAGCCTACAGGTAAGGTCATCTACCTTGTCAAGGATGTTCATAAAGAAGGGGGGGCAACTGTGATGGACATCACGGCGCAGTTTGAAGATGAAAAAGGTAAACAACGCACACCTTACTCCATCCATTACACCTGTACGGGTACCGAACTTGTGGCCGACATGTCGGGGATGATGCAAGCCGTGCAAACCAACGGCCCGAAGGATATGGAGATGAAACTCAAATCGAACAAGCTGGTTTACCCCGGAAAACTCAGCGTAGGGCAGAAACTGAGTGATGGCCAGATGGAAGCCGAGATGACCAGTAACGGCAACACCATGATGAACATGAATATGGTCATGGCTAACCGACAGGTAGAGAGCAAAGATCCGATCACGACCCCGGCTGGTACGTTCGATGCCTATAAAATTTCATCGGACATGAGTTTCGAAAATAAAGTTATGGGCATTCCCATCCGTAATAACATGCGTGTTGTCAGCTACAGAGCTGACAATCAGATTTTTGACATAAAGTCGGAAACCTACAACAAGAATGGCAAATTGATGGGGTACTCCGTTCTGAGTAAAGTGTATTGAACTGCTTCTATATGATATCTCAGCCAGGGTAGGTCTTTTACCTAACTAATTCGCAACTTTGTTGCAAAAAAGTGGGTTACGGAGAAGTACGTTTAGCGAAAGCCCCGTATTTTTGCAGTCATCCATGAAAACAGGTATTCTTTCCCGCAAAGCTGATTACATCGGCATTACTGGCTCCGTGCTGTGCATTATTCATTGCCTCATAACGCCTGTGTTGTTGCTAACGACCTCACTCATGCAGGATACCACGCTTCGAGTGGGCTATTTGAGTCTGGATTACGTTTTTATCGGGGTAAACATCGTGGCCGTTTATTTTGCAACGCGGCACTACGCTCCTCCCATCATTAAGCGCAGTCTGTGGGGTTTCCTGGGTTTGTTCACAATAGCCCTCCTGCTCGAAGATACTGATCCTGCTTTTGAATACCTGGCCTATGCCGCATCGGCCGGTCTGGTCATCACCCATTTATTCAACATCCGGCAACATCGGGCAAGTCACACGCACTGAACCGCATGGGCGGCCCCGCAGGATTTTTGTGATTTATTTGACCGACTATGATTTCTGTATTGAACTTTCTGCGAAAGTAAAATCAAAGTCAGTCAGTAAAATCAAAAAAATCCTGGTTCGGATTAGTTGGCGCTGAACGCCCGGTTGTTGATGAACGTATTGTCGGTCAAGGTTAGCAGAAAGGCGATTACCTGCTTCTTTTCCGTGTCCGACAGGGCGATGCCGAGGGCACCATTTACTTTCAGGGCAGGATCGAGCGAAGGGCTGTCTTTAACGCCAGTTGTGTAGTGAGTAAGCACCTGCTCCAACGTAGTGAATCGCCCATCATGCATGTACGGGAAGGTTTTTTCAACATTTCGCAAACTTGGCACCCGAAATTTCAGCCGGTCGGCTTCGTTCAGCGTGATCACGTAGCGACCCTGATCATTGATGGTACTGACTGGCAGGCCATTGTTGCGGTAACTCCGATCGGTAAATAAATCGGTAGCGTGGCAAGTTGAGCACTTCTGCTGAAACAACGCAAGGCCCGCCAGCTCATCGGGACTTAAATCACCCCCCGCTTCTTTCCTGACGTATTTATCGTAGCGCGAATCCGCCGACACAAGGGTCAGCACAAACTGCGAAATGGCTTTCAGAAAACGCGCCGTCGTCACCGTGTCCGAACCAAAAGCAGCTTTGAACAGCGACGGATATTTAGGACTTTTCTGAACCCGACTTAGCGCCGTAGCGAAGGCTAGATCCATCTCGACCGGATTCTTGATGGGTGATATGGGCAACTCATCTAAACTGGTCACGCCCCCATCCCAGAAGAACTCACGGCTCCAGCCCAGATTTTGCAAACCCGGTACGTTACGCGGTCCAAACTTGCCATCGATACCATGACTCAACGGATGGTCGGAATGGCCAAAACCCGCAAACTGCTGATGGCAGAAACCACAGCTAATGGTGCTGTCACGCGAAAGTTGCGCATCATAGAACAATGTCTTTCCTAACGCAACCCCTTCAACCGTCAGTGGATTCTGGGTTAAATCATACACCATATCCGGAAAATTGGCAGGCTTCTTAAATGAATAAGGTGTTGTTTGATACACCACTCCGCCCCCACCCGATGTACCAGGACCAGGCGTTGGCTCAGTGCTGCTGCTGGATTGACACGAAACCGCCACCCCAAACAAAACCACACTGGCTGCCAAGCCAATACGTTGTAGCAATATCGTATTGAGCCGTATCATAAATTGGCCTGAACCCCTTTGTAACTTATCATTTGCGCGTAGTTATTGGCGATGTTCGTCGAATAGGTTTCAAACATTACCGACGAATGCTGGGCAATACTCAGCTGCGTTGAGCCATTGAACACCTTCAGGGCATCGGTTGTGAGTCGGACAATTGGCGTAACACCCGTTTGAACGCTGGCAACGTCGCTCCCAAAAGGCAGCGTGACCGTACGTAGATTATTGATCGTTTTCTTGCCGTCATAGCCCCCGCCAAAACCACCGACGTGATAAAAGAACGTATTGTTCTGGGTAGCCGGGGCCAAAGTCGATATACCTTCCAGCTTCATGAAAATATAGCCTGAGTTCCAATCCCAGTACATGCCATCATTAATACCAGGATCGAGCACACCCGTTCGCTTGCTGATGTCGGCCAGGCTACGCAAACTGTCTACGCCAATTGTAAATGTCAGGCCCGTATACCTGCCGATCGGTATGTTGTTTAAGGCAATCGTCTGGGAAGTGGGACTAGCCTCCTGAACCAGAAAATAGCTGCTATCCTGCGGCACTACGTAGTCGGTGCCGTCGTCTTTCCGAAGCCGAATATTACTGACGAAATAGTTGAACTTTGTGACGGTAAACGATTCGCCAGCCGCATTTTGATACGTACTACTATTCAGTTTCAGGTCCGACGAGCCTACTACGTTATCGAAGGCGATTCGCATCTGCCCACTCTTTGTCACAATTATGGGATTCTCATCGGAAGTCTCGCAGGCAATAACGGTTAAGCCAATAACCAGCAGTACTAGTAAACCGGCAGTAATGGTCGTTTTCATGGTCGTTTCGTTGTACCTTCTGTCGTGTAGCGGATATAAGGATACGCTATTACGTAACGAACACGATCCCAATTTCATGTAAAAGGTTGGTATTAAATAAGGGTTAGAGACGGATTAGCTCAGGCTAAATCAATCCGTCTCTAACCCTTATTCAATCAGGTTTATTTACGCTTACAAACTCTTCAGATACGCTATACTCTTCGGTACCTGCTGTTCAACATCTTTGCTTTCATCTTCGATATAAAAGTGCTCAATCGACGATTTATTGGCGGCTTTAAGAACAGCAGGCCAGTCAATTTGCCCCGTTCCCAAGACAACTGATTTCTCATTCGGCATCCCTCCTTTATCGCTGTGTTCTACATCTTTCGCTACGTCTTTCAGGTGAATGAGCCGAAAGCGTTTTGGATATTTCGTCAGCAATGCCGCCGGGTCCTGTCCTGGCAAAAAAGTCCAGGTAACGTCCATCTCGTAGCTCACGTAGTCGGGGTTGGTTTCCTTCACCAGGTAGTCGAACAACGTACCGCCTTCGTAGGGCTGAAACTCAAATCCGTGGTTGTGGTAGCAAAACATCATTCCTTTGTCGTGCGCCTGTTTCCCAAAGCGATTGAACACGGCAGCGGCTTGCTTCATCATGTCCAGCGTAGCCGCAGTCTTGTGCGGGATCGAACCGATACGTATGTACTTCACGCCCAATATTTTGGCATTGTTTAGAATCGAATCCGGCTTTTGATCAATCGCGTCATAACTCACCCCGTAGCTACTGGCATGCAGCCCGCGCTGGTCAAGCAGGGCCCGTAGTTCAGGGGCCGTTTTACCGAACAGGCTCGAAAATTCGATGTCTGTAATGCCCCAGGCTTTAATCTTGTCCAGCGTACCGGGAACGTCCTTCCCGAAACTATCGCGCAGGGTATAGGAAACAATGCCGGGCGTTTTCTTGACGAGTTTGCCAAAGGGTTGCGCCTGACTGACCGACGTAGCGATCACGGATAAAATCAAAAATGCGGCTGTACGTATCATCTGGAGTAAACGAGGATTATTAAACGGAGGAATGTGCCCCCTATAGGCTGATCTATAATGAACGCTAAATTACGTTGTTGATACACTCATAAGGAATCAGTCATTGGGTTTCTACTTCATTCACTGCCTTTTCATAATGACAGGCGCCACAGAAGGCGAGTACGAAAAGATTTTTTCGGCCGGTTGCTTCCCTGATCAATCGCTATTCCGACTAAAGTATTAATCATGCTTCGGCCCCAGAAATTGGTCTGGAGCGCTACGTCCTTTTTCAGCTTAACGACTAAAATACGATGATAAAATACCAAACAGCACGCAAATCCAAGTTGTTATTGATAGCTTCAGTACTTATCAGTCATGCAACGCTTGTCAAACATCGCTCTTTCTTTGGCTGATGGCGGCTCAGTTTCTGGGTAGTCAGAGCCGTTGGCAGTTCCAAAATGGCTATTTGTAGTCCACTGAGTTGGGCATGTTCACTACGTTTTATAGTATGCCAGTTGCACCGAATCCGTCAGCGCAAAAACCGGTTACTGGTTCAGAAACCGCTCTTTCTGAAGGCTGATTCGGCCGTCTCTTTCTGAATTCAACGCCCATGAATAACTTAGTGGTTTCGGCACAGCAAGCCTATGTTGATGCTGGTACGTTTTTGTCTGCGATCCATATTTTGCTATGATTAAATCGGTCCTCCTCGTAGTTCTGACGGCAGGCAGCCTTATGGCTGTCGCCCAGCAAGTTCCAACATCAACAGAAGCGCCATTACTGGAACTGAACAAACCTATTGGACGCGATCTGAAAGCCGGTCAAACTCATACCTATACCATTAAGCTTAGCAAAGGGCAATTTCTGGGGGCGACCGTCAACCAGCAAGGCATCGACGTACTGGTACGCGTTTTCGAGCCAGATGGGACAAAAGTTGCGGAGATCGACTCGCCTAATGGCGATCAGGGTGATGAACCCATTGGGCTCGAAGCAAAAAATACGGGCTTATACCGCATCGACGTTAGCTCATTCGAAAAAGAGGCAAAACCCGGCCGTTATGAAATCAGAATCAATGAACTGCTTTCGCAAAAGGCCTATGCGGCCAGGGTTGTCGAAACACTCCGCAAGCAGAAAGCCGTAATTGGCTGGCTAAAAACCAACGCTATTCCGCTAAAAACCGTTGAAGCCGGCGCTGATTTTACGGATTTGCAACCGCTCAAAAAAACGTTTCAGGACGTACGATTTGTCGGTTTGGGTGAGGCAACGCACGGCACCCGCGAGTTCTTTCAGGTCAAACATCGACTACTCGAATTTCTGGTGCGCGACATGGGCTTTCGCGTGTTTGCCCTCGAAGGCAGTTACGCGGCCCTGCAACTTATCAATGCTTACGTAATGGGCACAAGGAACGACGGCGCCCAGGCCCTCGACAGTCAGGGTTTCTGGACCTGGAATACTGAAGAAGTACGGTCGATGATGGATTGGGCACGCCATTACAACGCCGATGCTCCGGCCGATAAGCGAGTCAAATTTGTTGGCTTCGATATTCAGTTTAATCAACCCGGCAAAGACAAATTACTGGACTATCTCAGGCGGGTTGCCCCAGAGCGCGTTGACACAACGGCCACCTTTTTCAGGACGAATCTTGACTCATTGAATTCCGCGCTTAGCACGTCCATTCAGCAGGAGAAGATGCAGAAAACGCTCAAGGAACTGCAAACCAATTACAATGATTTATTTGTATTTCTTGAGCTGAATGGACCGAATTTGACCGCAAAATCCAGCCCGGCCGAATACGAACAGATGCGGGAATATGCCCGCGTCTTGACGCAATACGTCGACTCATACAGTCGGCAGACTCCCGCAGGTGTTGCCATGCGTGATGTGTACATGGCCGATAACTTCAGGCGACTGGTTGACCGCGAACCGCCGGGCACACGCTTTGTGCTATGGGCTCATAACGGCCACATTGCGACAGACAACAATGGCCTTTTTATGCCCATGGGCGCTTATTTACGGCAATTCTACGGCAACGACTATTACGCGCTTGGCTTTAGTTTCAATCAGGGTTCGTTTCAGGCGCGGGAAGCCCAGCCGCGCGATTCGACAAAACGAATGCTTATGTCCTTTACGGCCAAACCCGCACCCGACGGGTCAGTTGACTGGTATTTTACCCAAACCGGCCTCAAAAATTTTATCGTTGACTTCCACCAAACACAAAAAAACGCCGACGTCAACGGCTGGCTCACAACCCCTTCTCCGATGCGCAGTATCGGTTCAGTATACGCCCCCCGTGCTGAGGAAAATTTTTTCTATCCCGTAACCATCGGTCAACGGTTCGACGGCCTGCTGTTTATCAACACAACAACACGGGCGCGACCGAATTCATCGGTCAAAAACGTGGCGGGCCGGAATGACAGGTAACGTATCGACCAGGCTAGATAATGTGTTTATTCTTATTGTAAGGTCCAAAAATCTGTATCTGCCATCACGCCTTACGCGTTACAGGTATATGAATTTATTTAATTTCCTTACAAGTGACATTGCCATTGATTTAGGCACAGCGAATACGCTGATTATTCATAAGAACCAGATTGTGGTAGACGAGCCATCAATTATTGCCATGGATAGAATCAGCGGTAAGGTGCTGGCCATTGGCCACAAAGCCATGCTCATGCATGAGAAAACCAATGAGAATATCAAGACCATTCGTCCCCTGAGAGACGGCGTTATTGCCGATTTCACGGCCGCCGAACTGATGATTCGGGGTTTAATAAAAATGCTCGAAACCGGCAGTAAATTGTTCTCTCCCTCCCATCGGATGGTGGTGTCCATTCCCTCAGGCATCACGGAGGTGGAGAAGCGAGCCGTTAAAGATTCCTGTGAGCACGCCGGGGCGAAAGAAGTGTACATGGTGTATGAACCGATTGCAGCCGCTATTGGCATCGGCATTGATATTACCCAACCCAATGGAACGATGATCGTTGATATTGGGGGCGGCACGACCGAAATTGCCGTCATTGCCTTGTCGGGGATTGTCTGTGAACAATCCATTCGAACGGCGGGCGACGTTTTCACCCGCGATATTGTGGATTACATTCGGCGCGAACACAACCTGTTCATTGGCGAGCGGTCGGCTGAGCAAATCAAACTGGTGGTGGGCTCAGCACTTACGGAGCTGACGAATCCCCCATCGGATTACGAAGTGCGTGGTCGCGACCTGATGACGGGCATTCCCAAAGAAATCAAGGTAACCTACAGCGAAATTGCCTATGCGCTGGAAAAATCAGTGTCGAAAATTGAGGAAGCTACCATGAAAGCGCTGGAAATGGCTCCACCCGAATTATCAGCTGATATTTATACCAACGGCATTCACCTAACGGGTGGCGGAGCGCTTCTGCACGGACTGGATAAGCGGCTGGCGTTAAAGACTAAACTGCCTGTTCATATCGCCGAGGACCCGCTCAGGGCCGTTGTGAAAGGCACGAGTGAAGTGATTAAAGATATGGAAATGTATCATTCCGTTCTGATCAGGTAGCGGTTATTGGTCTGATTAATAGTTCTGGTTATTATATTGTTTCCAGTTATTCAGGCCAGCACGACTAACCAGTATCCATACCACTTCCCTTTTTACTGAAACCGATGCGCATCCTGCCAGAACGGGCGGGGTACCAGCTAAGCTGGTACCCCGCCCGTTCTGGTTTACTACGTAATTTCTGCCCTACAATCGAAAGTCCTGCCGCTTGCTAAATACTTGAAAATCGTTCGATCCGCCTATACTACCTTTCTAGCCGAAAACCAGTTGAGCCCATTACGTCTAAATTAGTACACTTGGTTAATTTATTTTTTAATCACTCACACTCCTTTTATCATGTTCCACAAAATTACTTTCTCTCTTTGCCTGCTGGCCGTATTTTTAGTAACAGGTTGTCAGGATCATCAGATAGTTGCCCCAAGTGCATTCACGACAACACCCTTTGCAACGGGTCTGCTGAGTCCAATTGGCGTTGATACAGATCCCAGCGGACGTATCTGGGTAACGGAGGGCGGAACCGGCAACAACGACGGCCGGGTTTCGATGGTCACGCCCGATGGGGTGGTGCATCCTGTTATTACCGGCTTCGATTCGGAAATATTTCAGGGTGAGCCGAATGGATTAAATCACCTGCTCTTTGCCGATGGGTGGCTGTATATCCTTGGATCACACAGCAAATTCTACAAAGTCAATGTCGCTAATTATAAAGTCGGTGATCCAACCATCTCGGCCCAAAGTCTTCCTGTTGAAGACAAAAAACAGTGGATACTTGACTATAAATTTCCTGCAGGTCAGGATACAGAAGACACGCACCTATACAATATGACCATTGGGCCTGACGGCGATCTCTTCTTTACCGATGCCGGTGCCAACGCTATCATCCGCCGAACAAAAGCAGGTGTGTGGAGCGTCTTTTCGATTCTGCCTCCAGTTGCCAATCCAGCAGGAACAGTGCCTCCCATTCCGTTTAGCGAGAGCGTACCAACCGGAATCGTTTATGATGGGCAGAAACTCCTGGTCAGTACGCTTGTGGGTTTCCCATTTGCCGAAACATCATCTGTCATTTACCAGGTAGATGCGTCAGGCAATGCGTCTGTCTTTAAAAGCGGTTTTACCAGTATAGTTGATATTAATCTGGAGACCAATCTGGGATTACTGCTGCTGCAGCATGGCGTATTTGGTATGGGATTCGCTCATTCTACAGGTAAATTAATTCAGGTAGCGGGCAACGGAAACTCAGTGTTAGTCGATAAGCTGGACCTGCCCACCGACCTGAAACAGACCAGCGCCAACACCTATTACGTAACTGTCCTTGGGCCAAATGCTACCAGTGGTTCTTTATTGAAAGTTACGCGCTAGACACGTAGTAATTCGCAACGTTCATCTATTCGGGGTTAGTTTCAGCCTATTAGCGCTGACGCTAACCCCGAATCTTTATTTCCGGATAACGTTCTGATAGACAGTACGTCACGGGGCAACTTATCCGTAAACTAACCCAACTGCGCCATTCACTCAATAAACGAGTGCATTCCCTGGAAAAAATCTGACTCTTGTTCATTCTTTAGTCTAAGGAGCGCTCTAATACACTACTAAATCCTAAAAATGAACGAAGATGAATCCGAACAAAGCATTGTGGGAGAAAGGGGACTTCACCAGAATTGCCGAAACCATGCGGGAAAGCGGTGAGGCTCTAGTTGCTCAACTAGGCATCACCAAAGGTATGAACGTACTGGACCTCGGCTGTGGAGATGGTACTACGGCCATACCGGAAGCCAGACTTGGCGCTACCGTTTTAGGGGTTGATATTGCTAGCAATCTCGTTGAAGCGGGCAACCGTCGGGCCAAAGCGGAAGGGCTTACAAACTGCACCTTTCAGGAAGGTGATGCGACCGATTTGCAGGACTTGGAAGACGAGCGTTTTGATCTGGTCGTCAGCATATTCGGGGCCATGTTTGCCCCGAAGCCATTTGATGTAGCCAGAGAAATGGTCCGTGTTACCCGCCCCGGCGGACGTATCATCATGGGCAACTGGATACCGGGCGACCCAACGCTGGTGGCACAAATTTTAACGATCAGTTCGGCTTATACACCGCCACCACCAGAAGGTTTCATTAGTCCAATGCTGTGGGGTGTCGAGCGCCATGTGATCGAACGATTTGAGAAAGCCGGTGTGGCCAAAGAAAACATAACGTTTGTTAACGATGCCTTTACCTTTAACGCACCGTATACCCCATCCGAATTGGTCGACACGTTCAAAAACTATTACGGCCCAACCATGAATGCGTTTGAGGCCGCGGAAAAGAATGGCAAATCTTCGGAGCTACAGCAAGAATTAGAGGCATTGTTTACCAGTCAGAACAAGAGCTCCGACAAGAATACGACGTCTATATCCGCTACGTTCCTGCGGGTAACTGTAGTACGTTGACTGGAGGTCATGAAGTGCGTTCCCGTAGCTGCTTCGCGCTGGTTGCTACGGGGATGCTAAAATATTTCTTACTTGGTCTGAAAACCCCTAAATCCCCTGAAGGGGACTTTGTTAGAGAGGGAGAAAAGTCCCCTTCAGGGGATTTAGGGGTTTTCAGACAGCGCTAAGGTTTGGCATGACGCATTTCCAGTCCGACCGACATGCGGGGTTTGAAGCCGGTCCAGGGTCCGGTAGCGTCGGTTTCGGGGAGATCGAGGTACTTCGCATAATCGAGTTTCTTCAAATGAATCCCTAAAAACGCCGTCACAAAGTGCTGGTTGATATTGTTGATTCGGTGTTCGTTCCAGGCTGGCTCAGCATAGTGCATGTATTCATCAGCCGACACGCCGGGCAGAAGCGACGCCATCGGGGGCGGATTGGGCGCTACGTTGTGCCGGGCATTGACGTAAGTCAGCAAATGCCGATCGGCATTAACGGCCCCGTCATAAATAGCTTTTATACCTTTTTCGTAGCCCGATACGTCGTCTTTACTACCCGCCACAAACAACGTTGGCAACGTTAAACCCGCCAATCCAGTAGCATCCCAGACACCTCGTTCCATGCCCCAGGGCGCAAAGGCAACCACCGCCTTGATCCGGGGATCGAGGGAGGCTTTGTAGGCTGGTGAATCCATTGCACGAACAGCAAGAGCCGTACTCCCCCCGGCTGTTTGCCCGAACAGTTTTATCGCCTGAGGACTGTAACCGGCCCCTGCTACGTTGAGCGCTCCGTAGCCACCCATCGAATAGCCAATCAGGGCTGTGTTGTCGGCATTTAGCAATCCGGCCAGGAAGGTATTGCTGGTTTTAGCACCCAGCCGGGCCATTTCGTTTAGCACGAACAGGTCATCGAGCGAACGATTCAGCAACGTACTAGGAAATCCGGCCGCATCCCTGTATGTCGATTCGGTATGGTCAATGGCAACGACAACGTAACCTTTCGAGGCCAGATTCTCGGTCAGGTAGGTCAGCAGAAGGCGCGATCCGAGGTAACCATGCGAAACAATAACCAGTGGATAGGCCCCTCCGCCAGGATCTGGTTCGGCATCACGACTGGCTCGCCCGATGAACGTAAACGGAATAAGAGGTCGCTTGGGATCGTTGGCCCGGCCAAGGACGGATTCATACGTAACGATAGCTGGTTTGTTGGCCTCGCTGCGAGCTGGATACCAGATTTCAACGGTCAACGGGCGGTCATACAGCGGGTGCTTGCCGTCTTTCGTGTGCAAAACATCCACCTGCGCCGGGTGCACCAGTTTCATCGTTCGTACCCCTACGCTGTACGTTCCCCGAGCCGCCAGATCGGGGGAATTAGGCAACAGATCACCATTCGCAAAGGCATCGCCCGGTGTTTGGGCTACAGCCCGGATTACTGTCCCTGCAATAAACAGCAGGATAAATACGTAGCGACTTGAACTGATTCTCATGGATTTGAGGGAGCAGGGCTGTTCGTTGAATTACAGCACGAAAATTTAGACAATTAGATTGCACGGCTGTAAATAACGTGAATTTGGAATTGATTTGAGTGGGTTTTGGCCCGTTAGGTCGGCCGACCGATGCCGCCTTACCAGTGAAGCGTTGTCAATACGTTAGTCGCCGTTGAGTGCGAAGTACCAGAAGGTTTCCATGCCGCCCTGTGTATGGCCTGATTCTTGGACCCGCTTTGGGTTTTGTGCGCAGCTTTTTACCCATTCAGCCACTATCATGTAGCTGTGTCTGTAGTCTCTACCAAACGTGTAGGGCCGATCGAATTCAAAAACCGGAGCAGCCGAATTGATACGTGTTTCGGGCCTTGGACGGGCCCGTTCGGTCACAGAAGGACGAATAGGGGGAGAAATCGTCCTGCTACACTTTGCGGGCCGTGTTGATCACATTCACGCCGTTGAAGCGAGCCGTAGCACTCCCGTGCGACACGCAGCTTAGTTGGGGAGGTTGGCCTTTTCCATCGAAAAACGATCCTTCAACCCGGTAGTCGCGCTGGTCGCTTACCTTCACGCACGAATTCCAGAACTCCTGCGTGTTCGATTGGTAAGCCACATCTTTGAGCATACCCGCAATCTGGCCATCTTTGATTTCGTAGAATAGCTGACCGCCGAACTGAAAGTTGTACCGCTGTTGGTCAATTGAATACGATCCATAACCAATGATGTAAATCCCTTTTTTGACGTCCTTAATCAATTCATCCACCGACAATGGCTGAGCGCCGGGGGCCAATGATACGTTGGCCATGCGCTGAAATTGAACGGCGTTCCAGCTGTCGGCGTAGCAACAGCCGTGCGATTCGGTTTCGCCCAGCATGTGCACCTGATCGCGAATGGCCTGATAATTAACCAGAATACCATCCTTGATAAGATCCCATTTTTTAGTCTTTACGCCTTCGTCATCCCAGCCAACCGCGCCCATCGAGCCGGGCTGCACTTTGTCGGCAAACACATTGACCTGCGGGCTGCCGTACTTGAAGGTTTTTGATTTCCACTTATCCATAGTGGCGAAGGACGTACCAGCCAGATTGGCTTCGTAGCCCAGTACGCGATCCAGCTCCGTAGCATGCCCCACCGACTCGTGAATCGTCAGTCGAAGGTGAGACGGGTCCAGCACCAGATCGTACTTCCCCGCTTCTACTGATTTCGCCTTCACTTTTTCCTTGACCTGTCGGGCGGCTAACGTAGCATCGTCCATCATGTCGTAGTAGTTATTGAACAACGTCGTGGGGCGACCCGTAATGCGATCAGGCGGTGTGGTTTGCAGGTATTCGTAGCCCATTGCTTTGGCCGTTCCCAGTGAGTTTCGGGTTTGAAACTGGCCGGTTGCGCGGTCAATGCCGGTTACGGTAAACGTAGGCCAGATGCGATGAATATCCTGATCGATATACGAACCGTCGGTTGAGGCAAAGTATTTCTGCTCGTTGACCATGAACAGCACTGAGTTGACAAAGCTGGCGCCGTTGGTCATGGCAGCCCCATTCACCGACAGCAGTAAATCGACTTTCTCCTTGATCGGAATCTCGAACAGATTTTTCGTGAAGGGGGTTTTATAGCTTACGTCTCCAAACCCTTTTTGTGGTGCCAGTTGCACTGGTTCATCCAGTAAGGCTATGTTGGCTTTGGCAACCTGCACCGCCATTTCAGCCGTTTCAGCGACCTGCGCTTCAGTGCTGGCGTCGCCCAGGGACGCAAATCCCCAGCAACCGTTCACGAGCACCCGAACACCAACGCCAAACGATTCCAGGTTAACGATGCCCTGCACCTTGTCTTCACGCGTTGTCACGAATTGGTTGAGGTAGCGGCCAATTCGAACATCGGCATACGTAGCACCTTTCGCTTTGGCGGCATTCAGGCCAGCATCTGCCAACCGCTTTTTTACGGCCAGATCAAGACCAGGGTCCAGAAGCGCTTCAGCCGCAATGACTCTCCCACCGGCAGCCATACCAGGCAAAAGTAATACACCAGCACCGGCACTGGTAAGTTGAATAAAATCTCGACGATTCATGTGTTTTAGTCAAGAGTCTAAAAATAATTAGTCAAGAGTCGCTAGTCATAAGCCTTAAACAATTGACTAACAACGCTTGACTAGCGACTTTTAAACGGCATCAGATAAGCTGCTAAAGGTGAAATCACGAATTTTCATCGGAGGGATCAGGCTGCCATTTGTTCGGACGGCTTTGCCCATTGCTTCGATGTTATTGAGCATAACGATCGGGCTTTCGTTGAAGCGAAAGTTTTTGACGGGAAACTTGATCTGGCCATTTTCGATGTAGAACGTACCATCCCGCGTTAGACCCGTATACAGCAGTGTTTGCCGGTCAACATCCCGGATGTACCAGAATCGGGTAACCAGAATGCCGTTTCGGGTGCTTTTGATGAGGTCAGCCATTGATTCGTTGCCCCCCTCAATAATGATTCCATCGGGAGCCGGGATGGCTTTAACGCCTTTTTTCTCAGCCCAGAAGCGCGAATAAAACATGTTTTTAACCACGCCTTTGTCAATCCACACCACTTTTTCCTGGGGCCGCCCGTCGGTGCTGCTGCCACCTCCTCCGCCCCCACCCAGCAGATCGCCGTAACCAGGTCGACCACCGCCCGAAACAAACGGCGTTCCTGGAATCTCGGCATTCATGGGGTCGGAGTAAATGGTGATACGTTCGTCGAATAGTTTCTCACCAAGTCGCGTTCCTCCTCCTTTTTTACCAAGAAAACTGCGTCCTTCCTCGGCGCTGCGCGCATCCATGTTCGACATCATATTGCGAATCAGCTCCTGCGCGGCTGTGGGCTCCAGAATAACCGTATACTTGCCGGGTTCCAGCGCCTGCGCCTTGGCAGAAGCGATCGCTTTTTGAACAGCTACCTGCGTGAGCGGCCCGCTATTGAGTTTAGAAACATCATTATAATCCCGCACTACGTAGCCCGACCCTTTACCATCATCCGTCCTGACCGTTACCGAGAAATCAATGGATGTCGATTGATTGTATCCGAAAAGGCCCTTGCTGTTCCCTATGGCCGTAAAACCGGTAGAGTTTTCCAGAAACCCCGCCGAGTTGACCGAATTCTTTTTGCAGATGGCAATGCTATCTAACGCCAGTTTGGCCCGATAAGCAGGATCGATGGCGGCCGTTGCTTCGTTATACGTCTGGGTTTCGAGGTAGGTCTGCGGTCCCAGGAGCGGCACGTACTCCGGATTTTCGGGGGCCAGCCGCGCTACTTCTTCCGACCTTCTTACTGTTTTTTCGAGCGACTGGTCATCAAACACGTTGATCGTAGTGGTACCCGAACGCTTACCAAATATCGACGTAACAGCCAGCGACAAATTAGCCGATTGGCCACTGGTGCTTACCGAATTTCGTGCATAGCGAATGTTCCCTCCTTTGTCACCACTGATGCTGACACTCATTTCATCAGCTTTCGAAAAAGACAATACCCTGTCAATTAATTTCTTCGATTCTTCTTTCGATAAAATGGCCATTGATCTGCGGTTTGACTACCCTCAACAAGTATTTCGTAAAGTAAAGCCGAACGCTCAAATTCACAACTATTATTGGCCAAACTAACTAAATTCAATAGATTTATCCATCGCCAAGCAAATTTGACATTAGAAAATTCCGACTTATCGCAGGCAGAAAACAGTAAATAACTGTATGCCAGTGCACGTACTCAACAATGTCGAGACCTAACCGCAGCCTAACGAAATGCCTTTTCCTGAATTTCTCAAAAGAAGGTTGGGTGCGTTTTTAGTTGATCAGAAAAGGAATAACTATTTCTCGATCAACTCAACCGTTATGGATAGCATCAATCAACAACAACCCGAAGAAAATCACAAAGACCTGGCCGGCACTGAAGCCGGAAAGAAAATTAAAGAGCTGGTTGGCAAAAGCAATACGTGCTATTTCTGCACGAAGATTACAACCGGGGAGCCGTTGAAAACGAGGCCCATGTCGGTGCAGAAAGTAGATGAAGAGGGTAGCTTCTGGTTTTTGAGTGCCAGCGACAGTCACAAAAATGCGGATATACAAACCGACAGCCAGGTGCATCTCTTATTCCAGGGTTCGGATTATTCTAATTTTTTGAGCGTTTATGGAATGGCTACTATCTCCAAAGACAAAGAACTCATCAAAGAGCTTTGGGAACCGATTCTAAAAACGTGGTTTACGGAAGGAGTTGATGATCCACGTATTACGGTAATAAAAGTAGACACGCAGGAAGGCTATTACTGGGACAACAAACATGGCAACGCGGTGGCGTTTGTCAAGATGGCTGCGGGGGCTATTCTGGGAAAAACCCTGGATGATTCGATTGAAGGCAAGTTAACCGTGTAGTACTTCTTCCTGGCGCGGGTAAGTCACTGACATTGCCAATGACTTACTCGCGCCGAATGGCTTCTACGGGGTCGAGCCGGGCCGCTCGCATGGCCGGATACGTACCGAAGATGACGCCTATCAGCATGGCGATGACCAGAATGACGCTAAATGTATTCCAGGTATAGGCCATCTGAAACGGAATGTCGGTCAGGGCTTTTACAATCGGCACGAACGCCATTGTACTTAACAGTCCCAGCGCCAGACCAAGCAAACTGCCAAAGGTTGAAATGGTGATCGATTCCGACAGAAACTGCCATAAAATATCCCGTTTTTTGGCGCCCAAGGCTTTGCGAATGCCAATCTCGACTGTCCGCTCAGTCACTGAAATAAGCAGTACGTTCATCACACCAATACCGCCAACCAGCACCGAAATGCCAACGATCATGCCCATAATCAGCCGGAACAGCAGGAAACCTTTCGCCACCTGACTGACGCGCTGCTCGTTGGTGATGATCATAAAATCGGCGAGTTTCGTTTTCATATTGGCTTTCAACCAGGTTTCGATCTGCGTTTTAAGGACTGGCACGTCTTCTACGTTCCCGGCCTCAAGGACACACACGGGCGGATTTGCCTTGACGGTACTATCAGAAAATACCGTAATCGGCATCATTAACTGACCAACCTTTGCGTCCTTATCAGCGGAGATACCAATGATTTTCAGTACGTTCCCTTTATAAACAACTTGCTGGTTGATAGCGGTTTTCTGCGGCCTCTTACCCACCAGTTGTTTCGCCAGCCGCTGGTTGATAAAGGCCACATGACTTCTGTTTTTCAGATCAGTTTCACTAAAGGCTCTGCCATACAAAAGCTGTATGTCTGGATGCAGCGGCAGGCCCGTTCCGGTAACGATCGTGCCAATAGCTCGATTGGTTGCCTTCCCAGTAATTTCATCGGTCTGCCGGACGTAGAGATAACCCGTCGCCGGTTTCGTCAGTGACGACCGCATCCTCAAAAAGTCATTGTAATTTAAATAAGCATACGCTTGCTTCCGCACCCCTACGTCGTTTACAGATTTGTAGAGATTAGGCTGTATTATAATAGCTTTCAGCGAAGTCGTTTTGGTAATTTGTTCGCGGGCATACTGTTCCATGCCGTCAATCAACGACAGCATGGCCACCAACGCGGCTACCCCGATCACAATACCCAGTATCGACAAAATGGTGTGAAAAAATCGGGCACGAATGTTTTGCAGGGCATTCGCAAAGGAGAGTAGGATTTTCTTTCCCATAACAGTTTGGGGATGGTGAGTGATGGCTAGCAGTAACGGAGAATGCACAAGTTAGGGCACATTATCACCAGATTACACCACTTATGTGATAAGCGGACATACAAGGAGAAACCAGTCAGAATTCCGCTTCTCGACAGCGGGTATTTCCCCCAACTGATCTTGTCGCTGGCCCATTCGGCTCAGCCTGCTGGCTGGTACTGATCGATTGAACGGCAAGTTCATTCGTGGAGAAAACCTTGTCCTGATTCAACCCTATTGCGGATTCAATTGAGTTATGGCGTCTTCGGGATGATTTCCCCTAAAGCGCGGTTCTAAAAACATAAACTGAGCCTTTGGGCTTACTATACATGAGCCTATCGGATTAATTAGGGTCACCAGACAGCGGATCCGGATTGGTTCGTTTTGACAAATAACAAGCAACATATCGTATGACGAAAGCCATTTACATCGCGTCGGTAGAGTCCTATACCGGTAAATCCTTAGTAGCCCTTGGCCTGGTGAACTGGTTGCTGGGAAAAACAAAAAAGGTAGGGTATTTCAAACCCATCATTACCGAGCAACCGGCGGGTCAGAAAGAAATCCATATCGAAGCCATTCTGGATTATTTTGCTTTACCCATTCCCTACGAAGCCACCTACGCGTTCACCCGGCAGGAGGCTCTGCAACATATGGAATCGGCCGGGCGGGGCGACATGCTCAATACCATCATCAGCAAGTATAAAATCCTGGAAGAAAGCTGCGATTTTACCGTTATCGACGGCAGCGATTTTCTGGGCGAGGGCATTGCCTTTGAATTTGAATCGAATGCCGCCATTGCCAAAAACCTCGGAGCGCCCGTACTGATCGTCATTAGTGGCGACGCAAAATCCACGGCCCAGATCGTCAGTTCAGCCCAAAGTGCTTTGCAAGGATTTGTGAGCCGGGATGTACAGGTGCTGGGCCTGGTGGCCAACCGAGTGAAACCTGACCAGGTGGAAGACGTTCAGGCACTCCTCCGCATGCAGCTACCGGCCGATATTCTGCTCACGGTCATTCCCTGGGAAAAACAGTTGCAAAGCCCGACGATGAAAGAAATCAGGGACGCGCTGGGGGCCAAAGTCTTGTTAGGAGAAAGTCTGCTGGCTAATCCTGTCGACAATTTCGTTACGGGGGCGATGATGCTGCCTAATTTCCTGAATTACATCAAGGAGAACGTACTGATTGTCACTCCAGGCGATCGGGGCGACATCATCATCGGCGCCTTACAGGCTAATCTGTCAACGAACTACCCGAAGGTGGCGGGCATTGTGCTGACGGCCGATACCGTACCGGATGAGCCCGTTACCCGGCTTATCTCGGGACTCCAGACGGTATTGCCCATCCTGACCGTCAAACAGGGCACCTTCGGTACGACCACAGCCATTGGTGCGATCCGTTCCCGCATCACCGCCGATAACAAATCCAAAATTGAGCTGGCCCTGAACCTGTTCGAGGCCCACATGGATATGAAAGCCCTCGATGATCGGATTGTCACCTTCCACGCCGAAGGCATTACGCCACACATGTTTCAATACCAGTTGGTCAAAACGGCTAAGAGTCAGAAAAAGCACATTGTTCTTCCCGAGGGAAACGATGACCGCATCCTGACCGCAGCCGTCCGGCTTCTGGCGCAGAACGTAGTCACGATCACCTTGTTAGGCGACGAAACTGAAATTATGGCGTCTATCAAGCGATTAGGCCTTCTGGTGGATATGACAACCCTGACCATCATTAATCCGGCCACGTCGCCCCAGTACACGTCCTACGTTGAAACGCTGTATGAACTGCGCAAAGCCAAAAATGTGACCATCGATATGGCGCAGGATCTGATGCTGGACGTATCCTACTTCGGCACCATGATGGTCTACAAAGGGCATGCCGATGGCATGGTTTCCGGAGCGGTGCATACCACGCAGCATACCATCCGGCCCGCCCTGCAGTTCATTAAAACCAGGCCCGGTGTTTCGCTAGTTTCGTCCGTCTTTTTTATGTGCCTGCCCGACCGGGTTTCCGTTTTCGGCGACTGCGCCGTCAATCCCAATCCAACAGCTGATCAACTCGCTGACATTGCCATTTCCTCAGCCGAAACGAGTGCCCGCTTCGGGATTGAGCCCCGCATTGCCATGCTGTCCTATTCATCAGGTAGTTCGGGCGAAGGCGAAGATGTGGACAAAGTTAGGCAGGCAACGGCCATCGTGCGCCAGAAAAGGCCCGACTTACACGTGGAGGGACCCATTCAGTACGATGCCGCAGTAGACCCCCTGGTAGGCCATCAGAAACTACCGGACTCAACGGTAGCGGGTCGAGCCAGCGTATTGATCTTTCCGGATTTAAACACGGGGAACAATACGTACAAGGCCGTGCAGCGGGAAACGGGGGCGTTGGCCATCGGCCCTATGCTACAGGGACTTAATAAACCCATCAACGACCTGAGCCGAGGTTGCACCGTGGATGATGTGTTCAATACCGTCGTCATCACAGCCATTCAATGTCAGCAAAATCCGTAGCAGACACGCTACCAGCCAACTATGTACATTCTCATTATTAATGCGGGTAGCAGTTCGCTAAAGTATCAGCTTTTCGACATGCCCGCCACAGAACCCTTATGTACAGGATTGATCGAACGTATTGGTACGGATCAGTCCTTTATTCGCCATACGGTATTGAATCGACCGGCTAAGCCGGTCATTGAGCGCCGTGAACCGATTGCCACGCACGCCCAGGGCTTTGCGCAACTGGTGGCGCTACTATCGGATGCGGAAGTTGGCGTTATTGAGCAGCCGGACGAGATCCGGGTCATCGGCCACCGGGTAGTGCATGGCGGAGAAAACTTTACCAGGGCTACCCAAATCACCCCGGCGGTCAAAGAGAAAATCAGGTCGTATTTTCCACTGGCGCCCCTGCATACAATCAACTACGTGTGCATTGAAATTGCAGAACAAACTTTCCCCAACGCCAAACAGATCGCCGTTTTTGACACCGCTTTTCACCAGAGTCTGCCTGAATATGCTTTTCGCTATGCCATTCCAGAGGCCTTATACCGGCAGGAGGGCATTCGGGTTTACGGTTTTCATGGGACGTCCCATAAGTACGTCAGCGAGAAAGCGGCCGCCTGGCTGGGCAACCCGGACGCTAAACTCATCAGCATTCACTTAGGCAACGGGTGCAGTATTACGGCTGTTCAGAACGGAAAATCCTTGGATACGAGTATGGGATTTAGCCCCCTGGCGGGTCTGATGATGGGCACCCGGTCGGGCGATATTGATCCGGCTGTCATTTTCTATTTGATCGAGCATGGATACAGTCCCGAGCAGGTCAATACGTTGCTCAACAAACAGTCAGGCATGGCGGGCTTCACGGGGTTTAGTGATATGCGGGACGTACGGAAATTGCGGGAAGCAGGCGATCCCACCGCCGAATTAGCGACCGAGTTGTATGCTTACCGGGTTAAAAAGTACATTGGTGCCTATAGCGCTGTGTTGAATGGGTTGGATGCGCTGATTTTTACGGCGGGTGTAGGGGAAAACGATTCAGACGTGCGGACGCGAATCTGTCAGCACCTGGACTATCTGGGCATTCACCTTGACGCCGATAAAAACGCGGCCTTTTCACCCGGTATCCGGGCAATCAATTCGACCGGGTCACCGGTCAAGATCCTGGTGGTACCAACGAATGAAGAGCTGGAGATTGCTCAACAGAGTTATACCTTGCTACAGGCCGGATAGATTGATGGTAGCTGGAATAAGAAGCTGCTTTTGGTTGAACCAACCACTCATGAAACCGTCCGATTCTGACTAAAATCGAGTCCACTAATCTCCAGTCGGTATCAATTTCCGTCACTGCCCCACCGATTACCTACCGTTCAGTACAAACGGTTCACGAAAGGCCCAGCCTGGTTTTCCTGCTTTATCAATTGAGCAGGAAAACCAGGCTGGGCCTTTCGCAACAAAGCAAGATTAACGCTACTTGTTCCTTACATATCAGCGATAGAACCCTGCACCATTTTTTCTTCGCCCGATACGTGATCGGCGGTCAGCACTTCAGATTGGTCTACAATCGATTTGACAAGTTGCAGGGGGACGCGCACCCAATCAGGTCGGTTGTTGAGTTCATGATTTAAATCTGAAATGGTTTTTTCGAGCAGGTATGTTTCCAGCATCATTTGCAGGTCGTCAGGATTGTCGGGAATAAATGAGCTACCCTGAACCGTTTCCAGATAGGCTTCCATAAAAAAGTTACTCATACAGTGCGCCCAGAATCCAGCGTAAGGGAGCAATTGAGTGGTCGTGTCGGCCTGCACCTGATTGGTCGTCAAAAATCCCTCATACCCTACGTAGTAGAATGAGCGGATCATGGAGGCTACGTCGCGCAGGGGCGAGCGCTTGAGCCGGCGTTCGCTGTAGCTTCGGCTGGGGTCGCCACCGAAGTCCTGGATGGCGATATCTTTGCCGGTCAGCAGAATCTTTTCCAGTTGCAAATCGCCATGAATCCGGATTTTCGTCGTGTTCAGCTTTTTGCGGTAGATTCGCTTGAGCAGGTTCAGTACGTCATCTTTTCGACCCAACATCTGCTCAACATCCTGCCGTACGTCCTCAGGAAGGCGTTGTAGGTTCCGTCTCTGGCTCTGATAGCTTTCGCGAACCAGCGACTGAAAACTCGCAAACAGTGAACGCTGGTAGTGCAGCGAGAACTCTTCCGGCGCAAAATCTTTATGCATCGGATCAGAAGCCAGTGCCTGGTGCATCTGTCCGATACGTATGCCCAGAAGCCGGGCCTGTTGAGCGGCCCGATGCCCCACCAACTCCTGGGTTTCGAAGGGTAACGTACTAAACGAAACCGGCTGGCTCCATGTACCAAGCGCTACTTCCGTTGCCTGAGCTAATTGAACCTGATCGCGGGCCAGAATACGTTCGATAAAATTGTTGATCCGTTCCAGGACGTAGCTTTTTCCGTCGCCATGCTGACCAACCATTTCCTGCATGACACCCAGTATGATCGGCTCGCCCTTCGACGTCATTTCTACCGATCCGGCAAAGGGAGCAACGTTCGCAAAGCCAGCCAGATCGGAAAGAAACCGCGTAATTTCCGTATCTGGGTTTATGGCTAGATCGACCTTCCTATATAATTTGAGGAGATAACAGTGATCGTAGGAAATAGTGGCATAATCAGGTCTGGAAGCAATCAGCCTGGGTTTTATGCTGCTATGTTCCCGAACGTAATCCGCCAGCGCCGGTTTACTTTGAAAAACCAGATTGCCTTCGCTATGGCCACTTTCCTGCGCCACTTTTTGAAACAATGCCTGTTGAACGTCGGACAGATACAGCCCATCGCAGAGCAAGCCAGACTCATTGCCCAGTTTCAGCGTAGCCAGCACCGCCTGCGGACAACTTTGGCTAAGTTTAGCGGCCTGCACCTCATCTGCAAAGGCCAGGATCAACTGAAAGATTTCGGGTAGCCCCCGTTCATACGATACCTCAAGCAGGAGGATGTAAGCTGATCCAACCGGGAGTGTAAGGGGGGCCTGGTTCAATATGGTAACGCCCCGCATCGTCTGCTTCTTCTCACTGAACCAGTCGGATCTGAGCAGATAATCTGGCAACACCCTTGTTTCCAGCCGTTCGCGGGTCCCTTTGTTCATAATCTGCCCCCAGAGGTTTACCTGAATTTCAGGCAGTTGGAGCGCAGGCAGTACGTCTGTATGGGTTTTCTCTAGCACAAACCACTGGTAATCGTGCGGAGCCAGGGTGAAAAAGTACGTTTCATTTTCCGAAACCGCCGGGAACGAATTCTGGCTGAATGCTTCGACCGGTACGTAGCCGTTGAAACCTTTCAGTTCAATCTCGGCGGGCTGCGAATATTTCGACAGGTTAATAACGATCAGCAGGGTTTCACCTTCATAAGTGCGGGTGAAGGCCAGCACTTTAGGATTTTCGACGTTCAGGAATTTCAGATCGCCCCGGCCAAACGCTTTAAATCGCTTCCGCAGATTAATCATCCGCTTCATGAACCAGAACAGCGACGACGTATTGGTTCGCTGGGTTTCTACATTGACCGATTCGTAATGATATTCCGGATCGAGAATGGTTGGCAGGTAGAGTTTGTGTGGATTCGCAGACGAGAAGCCCGCATTCCGGTCCGGCGACCACTGCATGGGGGTACGAACGCCGTCGCGGTCGCCCAGGTACACGTTGTCGCCCATACCGATTTCATCCCCGTAGTAAATGACCGGGGTGCCCCGCAACGAAAACAGCAGACAGTTCATCAGTTCGATTCGCTTCCGGTTATTGCCCAGCAGGGGGGCCAGCCGATGGCGGATACCGAGATTGATGCGTGCTCTGGGGTCTTTGACGTAGGTTTTATACATATAATCCCGCTCCTCGTCGGTGACCATTTCCAGCGTTAATTCATCGTGGTTACGGAGAAAAATCGCCCACTGGCAATTTTCGGGGATGGCCGGTGTCTGGTCGAAAATGTCGGTGATCGGGTACCGGTCTTCCATTTGCAGCGCCATAAACAGGCGGGGCATCACCGGAAAATGGTAGTTCATGTGACACTCGTCGCCATCGCCAAAATAAGACGCTGAATCTTCGGGCCACATGTTGGCTTCGGCCAGAAACGCTACGCCAGGAAAATGGTCGTCAATGTGTTTGCGCAGTTTTTTGAGAAACGCGTGGGTTTCGGGCAGGTTTTCGCCGTTGGTACCTTCCCGCTCAAACAGATACGGTACGGCATCTAGCCGAAAGCCATCGACACCCAGCTCGCACCAGTAATCAATCATCCTGAACACTTCCGCCTGAACCAGCGGATTATCGTAGTTCAGGTCGGGCTGGTGATGAAAAAAGCGGTGCCAGTAATATTGCTGCGCTTCATGGTCCCAGGTCCAGTTGGATCGCTCAAAATCCTGAAAAATAATCCGAACATCCCGGTACTGGGTTGGATCGTCGGTCCAGACGTAGTAGTCCCGTTCGGGCGAGCCTTTAGGCGCTTTCCGCGCACGTTGAAACCAGGGATGCTGATCAGACGAATGGTTGATGACTAACTCCGTAATGACCTTCAGATTCCGCTGGTGGGCTTCGACGAGCAGGGTTTTAAACTGCTCGATGGTTCCATACGACGGGTTTATGGTGTAGTAATCGGCAATATCGTAGCCATCATCGCGCAGGGGTGATGGGTAGAAAGGCAGCAGCCAGATGGCTGTAACACCCAGTTCCTGCAGGTAATCTAACTTTTCGAGCAGCCCCTGAAAATCACCAATTCCGTCTCCATTGCCATCGCAGAATGCTTTTATATGAAGTTCATAAATAATGGCGTCCTTGTACCAGAGAAGCTTATCGTCTTGTTCTATCATATTGTCTGTCATGATTATCTGTGCATAAGGCGTTTTAATTTCCGGCCAGAAGACTACCCGTAATATGGTGTTGCTTATCTGGCAGCACTATCGAGCACCAATAGTGCTGGCGACTTACTTAACGTATCGTATGCGATTGAGTACGTTTAGTAGGTAGTAACCTGTTTTCACCAGTAGAGTTTGGGCATCAGGACAGAAGTTAGCGAAATCCTCCCATACGGCTTAGCCCATTTCGTCTACTCTTTTGGAAACCTGGCCTTGTCATAAATGCCTTCTTTACGAAGTACGCCCCGATTCCGTTACGGTAGAGGTTCCCAACAACGGCCTTTTTGTCAAGAGCAGTGGGCCAATCATTCAGGTGCAACCGTTCCAGATACGGTTGCCTATCCTGTTGGCTGGAACTTGTACAATTCTGTCCTGACTCAGCAGCTGGGCTATTGACAATTTTACTTTTTTAACGAACGACATGACGCGAATTACCCTGATTTTATCCGCATTGATGACCCTGCTGGCATTCAGCTGGAGCTGCCAAAAGCCATTGTCAACGAGCGCTGATACGCAGAAAAAAACGATTACAACAGGGGCGCCGGAATTTCACCGGCGGGGTGGTCTGCCGAATTTCTTTCAGAAAGTCAAAGAAGGCAAGGAAGTTAACGTAGCGTATATCGGTGGCAGCATCACCGAAGCCTCCGATGGGTGGCGTAGTATGACCTTCAATTATTTACGAGTTAATTACCCACATACGTCGTTCAACGAAATCAACGCTACGATCGGTGGAACGGGCTCAAATCTAGGCGTTTTCCGGATGGACCGCGACGTATTGGCCCTTAAGCCCGACCTGGTATTTGTGGAATTTGCCGTCAATGATTTCGGGCGAACGCCCCGGCAACTTTACCAGTCGATGGAAGGCATCGTTCGGAAAACCTGGAAGGCGTACCCCACCACCGACATCTGCTTTGTGTATACGCTGGCCGAAAATGTTTTGCCTGATCTGGTGAACGGGACGTATCAACCGTCGGCCAAAGCGATGGAAATTATCGCCGATTACTATAAAATTCCGTCCATTCATATGGGTGTGGAAGTAGCCCGGCTGTATAAAGCAGGCAGCCTGATATTCACCGGAAAGCCGGAAGAGAACCCTGGCAAAATTGTGTTCACTACGGACAAAACGCACCCGCTGTCGAAATCAGGGCATCCCGTTTATGCCAGCGTAGTACGTAAATACCTTGACGAAATGGCAAACGTCAGCGGGAACCAGCCCCATATGGTGCCAAAACCGTTCGTGGCCGATAATTGGGAAACGGCTCAGCTAATTTCCATTCCCGAAACGACAGCATCGGCGCACTGGCAGAAGCTACCGACCGATCATGAACTGGTCAAAAGCTTCTCCAAATTCATGCCCGCTCTCTACCGGGCCATTGCGCCAGATGCCGTCTTACGGGTCAGGTTCACCGGTACTACGTTAGGCTTTTATGATATAGTGGGGCCAAGAGCGGGCCTGCTGGAGGTGACACTAGATGGAGAGAAACAGGAGTTCCAGCGCTTCGACGCCTACGCTCACTATTACCGCAAGAGTAGCTTTTACCTGGAAGGGCTCAGCGATGGCCCCCACGAAGTTACGGTACGGGTGCCCGGAACGGCATTCGACAAAGCGGCCATTCTTCAAAAGAGGAACATTAACATAGACGACCCTGGCCGCTACGCCGAAAACGGCTGGTACCTCAGCAATCTTCTGGTAGTAGGAAAAATAACCTCTCTCCAATTGGACTGATTTACTTTTTTATTACATCAACTCATCACAAGCAACTTCCCCGACGTAGCTGAGCAAAGCGCCCCCCTTGCTGGCATAAATACAGTGCGTTACAGAGGTCTACCTGACTACTCTGGCCGGTCAGATAGCCGACCGTGGGCATGTGCCAGCCTTCCCTATTTAATCCTTTTGGCTTATTTCACATCACTGCCGCAAGGTCTGTAGTACTACCCGAAAAGTCTGTCAAGGCCACCAAACCTAGTTGGACACTTTACAAATCTGTATTATCTTTGTAACTAAGATACTTAGGTGATAAGATATAAAAATGGAAAACGAGGTGATCAAACGAACAAGAAAACTGAGCCAGTTGTATGCTTACACCTCTATACAGATGCACGAAGCCGTTGCCCGAAAGGCAGGACTCTCAGGAACAGACCATAAATACTTAGGATTTTTAATAGAAAAAGGGCAAATGACGGCCGGGGAGCTTTCAACGTTAACGGGTCTAACGACCGGTGCCGTTACTGGCTTAATCGACCGATTTGAAAAGAAAAACCTGGTTAAAAGACGGTTTGCTCAGGACGATCGGCGGAAGGTTATCATCGAACCAAACACCGAAATTATACTGGCGCTTTTGGTGCCGCTGTACGAAGAATTCCGAAGCAAGTCAGCAGAACTTATGGCTTCGTTTTCAAACGATGAAATCAAGGTTATCGAAACCTACTTTTCGAAAGCAATTGACATAATGACTGAAACAACCCATAAGCTCAACGGCAAGCAATCGTAAAAATGAAAATTATGAGCGCCTACGTACTTGATTTTCAAACTATTGACAAAACAAAACTCCAGCTTGTCGGGGGTAAAGGTGCCAACCTGGGAGAACTCACCCGAATTGAAGGAATCCACGTACCGGATGGCTTTTGTATAACTACGGACGCGTTTAAACGGATCCTGGAGGAAACGCCGTCGATCAATGAATGGCTGGATCAGTTATCACTGCTGAAGGTGGAGGATCGGGATAAGATCGGCGAACTTAGCGGTAAAATTCGTAGTGTCATCGAACGGATCACCATTCCTCAGGACATTTATTCAGCCATTACCCACCATATCGAACAATTTGGTGAACGAAATGCGTATGCTATACGCTCCAGCGCCACGGCGGAGGACTTACCGACGGCATCTTTTGCGGGCCAGCAGGATACATTTTTGAATAGCATCGGAAAGGAGGCCATCCTGAAGCATATCCGCCAATGCTGGGCGTCGCTGTTTACAGACAGAGCAGTAATTTACCGGTTGCAAAATGGATTTGACCACCACAAAGTCCAGCTCGCGGTGGTTGTTCAGAAAATGATTTTTTCGGACGTAGCGGGGATTATGTTTACAGCCGACCCGGTTACGTCAACTAGAAACATACTATCCATTGATGCCAGCTTCGGACTTGGGGAGGCCATGGTCTCCGGTCTGGTGAATGCGGATAACTACAAAGTACGGGATGGCAAGATCATCGACAAGAAAATATCCGCCAAGAAACTGGCTATTTATGCGGTGGAAGCGGGCGGTACGAAAGAACAGGCAATTGAGTTTGCCATGCAGAACAAACAGGCGCTGACGGATGAGCAGATTTTGCAGCTTGCCCGCCTGGGCCGAACAATTGAAGCCCATTTCGGCTACCCCCAGGATATCGAATGGTGTTTGGTGGACGATACGTTTTCCATTGTTCAGAGTCGGCCAATCACTACGTTATACCCCATTCCCGGAGCGGATGACGAGGAGAATGCCAGGCATGGCCAGGCCGATCGCGGCCCGCATATTTACGTATCCGTCGGTCATCAACAAATGATGATTGATCCCATGAAACCCTTAGGCCTGTCTTTTTACCTGATGACGACCCGGGCCTCGATGCACACAGCGGGTGGGCGGTTGTTTGTCGATGTGGCCCCCATGCTGGCTTCACCAGTCGGCAGACAAACACTAGTGGACACCCTCGGCAAGTCCGATCCGCTTATGAAAGACGCTCTTACCACCCTCATTGAACGGAACGATTTTATAAAACCAACAGTGGATGATGCCCCCCCCAAAGGCCATTCACTGGCGGATTACCAAACCCTACAGGACTACGATCCGACGCTTGTCAGCGATCTGATCAAGCAGAATGAAACATCGGTAGAGGCATTAAAACAAGCTATTCAGACGAAATCAGGTCTGGAGTTATTTGATTTTATTCAGGAAGACATCCTCCAGCTAAAGAAGATCATGGCTGATCCTCGGAGTTTTGGCATGATTATGACCGGTATGAATGCTTCCCATTGGATTAATGCCAACATGCAGGAGTGGTTAGGTGAAAAGAATGCAGCCGATATACTTTCACAATCTGTGCCGAACAACATTACGTCGGCGATGGGGCTGGCACTGATGGAAGTCGCCGATGTTCTTCGTCCTTATCCGGAGGTGATTGACCATCTACAACGGCACCAGGACGCCGGAGCAGGCCATGCGCAGGTTACAGTCGACACCTTTCTGCACGAACTAACGAAGCTGGAGGGTGGGCAGGAGGCCCACGATGCTATCCAGGCTTTTCTAAACAAGTACGGAATGCGCTGTGCCGGTGAGATTGACATCACAAGAACCCGCTGGAGCGAAAAGCCAGGTGCGCTTATCCCGATCATTCTCAGTAACCTCAAAAATTTTGAGCCGGGTGCCAGCAAGCGGAAATTTCAGCAGGGTCGGCAGGAAGCCATACAAAAAGAGCAGGAGTTATTGGATCGATTGCAACAGTTGCCCGATGGGGCACAAAAAGCCAAGGAAACCAAACGAATGATCGACCTGATCCGGAATTTCGCCGGTTATCGTGAATATCCAAAATATGGCATGATCAATCGCTACTACGTTTACAAGCAGGCTTTACTGAAAGAAGCGGAACAGCTCGTGCAAGCCACGGTCATCCGTGAAAAAGAGGATATCTATTACCTCAGTTTTGACGAATTTCGCGAAGTCGTACGCACAAATACACTGGATTACTCGCTTATCAGCCAACGAAAAGACGACTACAAACTCTATGAAAAACTGACTCCCCCACGGGTGATTACGTCGGATGGTGAGATCATTACGGGTGCCTACAAACGGGAAAATCTCCCGGCCGATGCCATTCCAGGCCTGGCTGTTTCTTCGGGGTTTATCGAGGGGCGGGCACGGGTCATCTTAACCATGGAAACGGCTGATCTGGAACCTGGCGATATACTAGTCACCTCCTTTACTGACCCCAGCTGGACACCCCTGTTTGTCTCCATAAAAGGCCTGGTTACCGAAGTAGGCGGCCTGATGACCCATGGCGCCGTTATTGCCCGCGAATATGGCTTACCAGCCGTTGTCGGGGTAGAAAATGCAACCAGGCTGATCAAAGACGGACAGCGAATTCAGGTGAATGGAACAGACGGATATGTAGAAATCCTGTAACAGGAAAACCACAACCAATAGAGGACACTCCTACGAATCGATTACAAGATCTGTACGATCTGAATATGATTGCCGCACGTATCGTCGAGTACGGCCAGCTTTGCCGGACCCATCTGCGTTGGTGGCATACTAAACGTAACTCCCAGCTTCATGAGCCGCTCATACTCCTTATCAACGTCGTTAACATGGAACATTGCCAGGGGAATACCAGCCTCAAAAAGGGCTTTTTGATACGTTTGAGCAGGTGCAAATCCCAGCGGTTCCAAAAGTAGTTCAACGCCATCCTGTTCTTCGGCGGATACAACTGTTAACCACTTGTGTTCGCCCATCGGGATTTCAGTTTTCTTGACAAAACCCAGGATCGTTGTGTAGAAGGCAAGGGCTTTGGCCTGGTCATCGACCATTACGCTGGTGAGCTTAATTTTCATTCGACGTCTTTTTACGTGTCGCCGGCAAATCTCCGCAATGATTTTTTGTCTCAATTCTTGAAAATTGCTTTTTTCTATCTCTATACACAGCGGGCGTTACACTGGTCATTTTTTTGAATAGGCTGGTGAATGACGTAACGCTTTCGAAACCCACCCGGTAGCAGATGTCGGCAATAGGCGCATCTGTTTCCAGAAATTGTCTGGCTGCTTCCATTCGTACCGAAATTAGGTGCTGATGTGGCGTCCTGCCATAAAGTGCTTTGAAACACCGGATAAAGTGAAATTTTGAATAAAAGGCTTCCAGCGCCATCGCATCCAGGTCAATAGGATCGGCGAAATGACGATCCATGAACTGTTTCGCTTTTATAACCTGCTGAATTATGTGGTCCTTCGGATACCAATCCCGACTGATTTTCGCTACTGTTTCGGCGTAATAGGTCATTTATTTTAAGGAAACTATTTTTTCATTATTCGGCAACGCTCACGCATAGCGGCTTCTGACCAGTACAGAAAGCTTTTTAGGTGCTACCTCGCAATAGGCCATTGCCAGAGCATCGACGAGTGTTTCTTCAGGCACTTTATGCAGGTTGATGAGCGTCCATCCCTGTTTGCCCCACTTGTTTGGAACAGGGTAAATAATGGATGTATCGAATGACGAAAAAACATCCTGATCTATTTCGGAAAGTTTAACGCAGACCCGATTCTCCTTTCCGTTATACGTAGCAAATATCTTTTTACCCACCTTGAACGAAGGCTTGTCAATATGAGTTTGCTCACTCGTTTCGGGAAGCGACAGTGCCATGTGGCGAATGGTTTCCAGGTCAATCATGCGTGTTTGTTCTAATTACGGCGATGTTGTTAAGATACGACTTTTTGCTGACGTACTTCCTTTAGTCGTTTCCTCAAGATTCATTGAACGATTCGATCAAGTTCTTGCACTAATCAATAAACTGTTGACTTTTAACGGTTTATTAACAAAAAACTTATCTGATTATAATCTTGTACCCGCAGGTTTGCTTCTGCGAACAGGCCATTATCAGGAAAACGAATGAAACACGAATACTAGTAAGCAGTCATATTCATCCCTTTACAATCAAGGCTGCGCACCCGTTTTTTTATTCATTTTTTGTTTCACTAATTCGTTCGATTCTTATGAAAACTATCATGCTGGTAGCCCTGGCTGCGCTACCTTTTTCGGCGCTCGCTCAACAAACCGATACGTTCACTCCCTATCCTGATAACGGCATCTATCTATCCTCCGCGGATTTCTCAAGCCGCAAATTAACCGACGGTTTCGACAGTAACCAGCCAGGCTACAGCTTACGAGAAGAGACCTTTCAACGAACGTTAAAAGTCGATCATCCCAACGCGCCAGAAGCCAAATTTCCACTTACTACGGTATGGGGAGAGCGAAAAGAAGGCGTCGATTACCGAAGCTTCGAGGGTGATTTATACCGCGTTGAACACACCGATCGGCTCTTTATATACAGCAGGCCCACGAATGTCTGGATACCCGGTGGCGGATCAACTTATGCCAATACAGTGTACTACGTTAGTCGGGAGGCAAATTCACCAATTCATCTGATCACCAGCACTAACCTGGACGATATTTTCTATGATCAGCCCGACAAACGGGCGGCATTTGACAGACTCGATGAGTTGAGTAATCGGCCGGCTGACCAGGCCCGGAAACTGATAACGTTGTTCTATAAACAGGATCAGCCAACCCACGCAGCGGAATAAAAACTCATTAATAAAATGACTTGCCTCCGGTTTAAACCGGAGGCAAGTCATTTTACCTTTCTGCCTTCTCAATACCCTTGGGTTGAAGAAAAAAATCACGAACCATTACCAATTGGTCGGTACTGATGAAATCGACCCCTGCTTCGCGCAGTTTAGCCCATACAACTGGATCTTCGGGGCTGGCCCAAAGGCGTAGTTTTTTCCCTTCCTTGTGCGCCTGTTCAGCCAGTTGACGCAATTTCTGGAACTCAGCAGCGGGCATCTTGGCTGTCCCACGCCAGGTCAACTGATTTTTATACGCATCGCTGATTATGGGCATAACCGCCGGGCTGTATTTTTTCCCCAGATCGTCAGGTCGCCCATCTATAGACAACAGCCGTTGGCCGGCCTTTTGTATGGTCGCTATGGGACGATTACCCGACAGCACAATGGATATAATCCCCGGTTTATTTTCCGTTCGGTTACCGGTTGTCAATAAGGAGTGATAGCGTTGCAGCAGCTTATCCAACGCCTGATACGTACTATCGGCCTGTGTTTTAGCATCGATCATCAGGTAGAATGGTCCCTTATGACCGGCTAGTGCCTGACCACCGTTCTGCCGGATTCGCTCGGCGAGTGGCTTGAGGTATAGATTTTCAAGCGTAGATGCCGGATTCTTGAACGTTGGGCGATCGTGCGCCACATATAACGTATCGTCTATCAGGTGTACATCTGCCTCAACACTGGCGAATCCATTATCGAGCGCATCCCAGAGCGGGCGCGACTGTTCGTAGTCATTATGAGCGTGACCGAAAGGCAATGGCACGACGCCAGCCAGTGGCTGTGGAACCAGCTTTTGCGCAATGGGTTGCGTCCAGGCCGTTTCCACCGCGTCGGCAGCCCGGTCAACCTGCATATATGGGTTGTATTTCGGTTTACTGGAAATGACCTTCGCCCGAACCAGCAAAACATCTTCCGATAGCGTATAGGCCGCTGCGGTATCGGCGACTTCCCGCAATAATTCAGCTTGTTGCCGGCCTTTTTTAATCCCAAAAAATTGAATCCGATACGTTATACCAGGCTCGGTTTTGACCCGCACCGTCAGTGTGTTTCCAGCTTGTGACAGTTGGGTCAACGTAACACCCGACGTAGTATAGAATCGCCCGGCTTCCATCGCTTCGATGAGGGCTTTAGGGGTCAATTCAGCCGCATTGACCATGACCCAACTCCGGCCCGAATTACTAAACTCTGGTCCGAAAAAGTAATAATTATGGCTATCGTCGGTACCCAGCCCGTACATGAGCGGGCGACCCTGTTGCAGAAAATGAAGGTTAATCTTATCCCACATCGACTCAGTGCCTTCGTGGGTGCCATCGCCGTAGTTGTTTACCAGGTGATGCCCGTTGAACACTTCAAAAAATCGCTCAAACCGAAGTTGCATCAGGTCCTGCGCCGTAACAGCGTAGTAAAAATTGGGATGGTTAATGTGGGGAAACATGGGCTGCCCTGTCAGCCGCCGTTGGGCAACCACCAGGTCAATGTTGTTCTGCATCACCTCAGCTACGCTGTTGCCCATTTGCGGACGAATGAGGTTCTTTACGTTCGTAACGTTAATATGAATTGGCTTACCCTTGTAGCTGGTCGAAAGTTCTTCATTCTTAAGAATCAGAAATTTGCCCGGCTCCTCAAACTGGCCTCGATACTCATCCAGCTTTTTCAGGCGGACTTTCAGCGAATCATTTGGCCCTTTCTGGTACGTTACCCAATCGGGGCCGAAGGTGCGCAGGTAGCGATCAAACGTTCGTCGGCGGTCTTTCTGGTGAGGCACAGTTACCCACTTCTCAACATCCTGCAAAATATTATGATCCGACAATCCAACGAAATGATAGCCTTCAGCCTTGTACCAATTCATGATCATTTCGGGATAATCGTCGCCATCGCTCCAGAGTGAATGCGTGTGTAAATTACCCTTATACCAGTTTTGTGCCTGTGTTCCAGAAACGAGCAAGCAGATTAAAAGCAGTGTTAAACAGACCTTTTTTCTCATAGAGCAGGAATTCGGCTGATGCAGACGGGCCGTCTATACGTCAGGTTACGCTTCTGAAAGGCTGGGACAAAAAAAACTACCCAACGACTACTCAACCAGCGCCTGTATTTCCTTCAGAATCACCGGCATTTTTTCGTCGGCGTTGTTACAAAGCAGGATGATGGTTCGATCGGCATCGATGTAGCGAATAATCTGATTTTTGTAGCCCGGGTTACTCCCACTGTGGCTTACGACTCGCCCAAGTGTGGCACTCTGCGCCAATTCCCAGCCAAACCCGTAGGGCGACAACGAACCGTCGTTCAATCGGGCCGCCATAAACGCGTCGCCCAGCGTTTTCTGGTTTACCAAATGATTGCCGTATAAGGCCCGATCCCATTTCAACAAATCGTCAGATGTAGCACTCATACGGCCCGGTCCTTTTCGATTACCCAGCCAGATCGCATAGTTGGATTCGGGAAATGTTTCGGCGCGCACGTAGCGTTTTTTTTCTGGCACGTACTGATGTCCCCACGCCATATCGGCCAGCTTGTTTTTTTCATCCTGGGTGCGAATGTCCGTATGCGTCATGTTGAGCGGCTTGAAAATACGTACCCGACAAAAATCAATAAAATCCTGCCCCGACACTTTCTCAGCAATACTGGCCAGCAGCATATAGCCCGTATTGCTGTAGGCGTATTTTGCCCCTGGTTCAGCTAATTTGGGTGGGTGGTATTGAATCAGATAGGCAATATTATCGGCGTTATTGGCCACTTTGGTCTTGTCCCAATGTTTGTCCATCACCTCCTGATAATCGGGTAAGCCCGACGTATGATTGAGCAGATGCCGGATGGTTAAGCCTGGATACGGCAGGCCCGGCAGGTATTTCTCGACCAGGTCATCATACGACAGTTTCCCGTCCTGCTTCAGCATCATGATTGTCATGGCGGTAAACTGTTTCGAAATAGACGCCAGTTCAAACACAGAAGCCGTTGTCATATGCTCGCGCGTCTGGAAGTTTTTGTACCCGAACGCCTTATCATAAACAGGCTTTCCTTTATCAGCAATCAGCACGACACCACTGAATTCAGGAAATTCTCTGAACAAAGAATCAAGTCGGCTTTCTCGTAAAACAAGCGAAATTGGCTGCTTAGCGGGCGGTCGACTGCACGTAGCGACAACGAGCGGTAAGCAAGCGAAGACGAGAGGTAAGTAGCGCATAGGTTAATTAGACAATATGTAGATGAGAGAGGTAACTAAAATAGCGATTCCCTCAGTACGTGCTTTCTACTTATCCTTATCTTCTTGGCTACTTTCCGTTCTTTGTAGATTTCGTCCTATTGGTCTGCTTCGCGGTGGCGTATCTCATGATAGGCATCCTCGTTCATGCCCAATTTCCAGTAGGCTGCTACGTGGAGTTCATGAGCCGCAAGCTGGTATCTCATCTTTAGGTAATCCCGAATTTCCTTAGCCGTCGATACTTCGGCAGCTACCCAAACAAAGCGGATTTCCGCCCGCCCGTCTGGCAAAGATGCCGAACGAATAGCCTCCTGCAGCAGCCTGCTTTTACCCGCTTCTACGCCATTTCGATGTA
Organism: Spirosoma jeollabukense; assembly: GCF_054777855.1. Lineage (NCBI taxonomy): Bacteria > Pseudomonadati > Bacteroidota > Cytophagia > Cytophagales > Cytophagaceae > Spirosoma > Spirosoma jeollabukense. The sequence goes on along the minus strand of NZ_BAAHAD010000002.1, from coordinate 598,608 downwards.
GCCACCGAACCTGAATATCGGCCTCGAAGTCGAGCGCCTGCTCCTCGGCTGCATCGGGAACTTCGATGAAGGCCACCCCTTTTGCCGAAGCGGGTAAAAGCTCCAGAATAGCACTGATGGCCGGTAGCGCCGTTTGATCACCCGCCAGCAAATACCAGTCCGCTTCACGATACGAAACACCAGGACGTAACGCGATACCCAGGAAATTGCCGAGCTGAGCGGTAGTGGCCCAGGCCGACGCCGGCCCTTCGTCACCATGCAGGACAAAATCAATGGTTAACTCACCCGTTTGCGGCTCAAATGACCGAACGGTGTACGTTCGAACTGTTGGACGGCCTTCTTCGGGGGGTGGCAAGGGCTGGCCAGAGGCATCGAAAATTGGTAACAAAGGCTTTTCCTGGCCAGGCTGGGGCAGCAGTATTTTGAGGTGAATGCCGGGCATTAACCCGTGTACGCCAACAAGTCCATCGGACGCCACCGTGATCCGGCGCATATGTGGTGTTATGTCCGTAATTTGAATTACTTGCACCATTTCAACTAAAATCTGTCGCGTCGGTCGATTCTGAGCCATGTTATATATGAATTGATTATTTAGAACAAATCTAAACAAATTTTGATAAATAAGCCGAAACAGTACAATCAGGATGGATATACCCTACTTCTTTAAAGTTTTAAGCTAAATTTTCTGCGGTACATTCAGTTGAGGTAAATACCTTTGACAAAGTTTAGACCTTTACAACTAGGACTTTCGCTCAGAGCCGTGCCACGGTTCACTAAGCGTCATTAGAAACCGTGGCACGGCTCTGAGCGGAAGTCCTAAACAATGTTTAACATTCTCCCCTTGTGTCTAGTCATCAACCTGAGCTCAGAACCGTCAATGTAACGCGCTACGTTACACCCCTGCGCGAAGGCGGCTCACTGCCGGCCATTGTCGAGGCAGACGACGACTTCCTATACGTAGTCAAGTTTCGCGGAGCGGGACAAGGCACGAAAGCGCTCATTGCCGAGCTTATTTCCGGTGAAATTGCCCGCGCACTTGGCTTGCGGGTACCCGAAATCGTGTTTATTAATCTTGATGAAGCCTTTGGACGTACGGAGCCGGATGAAGAAATCCAGGATTTGCTACGGGCCAGTGAAGGGCTGAATCTGGCACTTCATTACCTCTCCGGCGCTATCACGTTCGATGCCCTGGTCACAAAAGTCGATGCCAAACTGGCCTCACAAATTGTTTGGCTGGATTGCCTGATCACGAATGTGGACCGTACCGCCCGCAACACCAACATGCTCATGTGGCATAAAGAATTATGGTTGATCGACCACGGCGCATCGCTTTACTTTCACCATGCCTGGCAAAATTGGGAAGAACAGAGCCAGCGACCGTTTGTTCAGGTCAAAGACCACGTATTGCTTCCTCAAGCAACTGAACTTGAGGCCATTGACGCCGAGTTTCGTCAGTTTCTCACGCCCGAGCGTATCCAGGCCATTGTTTCAGTAGTCCCCGATGACTGGCTTATGGACGGCTCATCCACCGAATCGGCCGATGAGAAGCGGCAGGTTTATTTTCAGTTTTTAACGGCCCGGGTCGCCAACTCAGAAACGTTTGTCAAGTATGCTATCGATGCCAGAAAAGCACTTGTTTGAGTATGCGGTTATCCGCGTCGTGCCGCGCGTCGAACGCGAAGAATTTCTCAACGTTGGCGTTATTCTCTACTGCTCCGCACAAGGCTTCCTGCAGACCATGTTTATGCTGGACGAGAACCGGCTCCGTGCTTTTTCGAGCGGCCTGGACATGCTTGAACTACAGGAAAGGCTTCATGCTTTCGAGCGAATTTGTGCGGGTCGTGCCAAAGGTGGAACCATCGGTCAACTGCCCATAGCTTCGCGTTTCCGCTGGCTCACGGCCACCCGCAGCACCATTGTGCAAACCTCATCCGTGCACCCTGGCTTGTGCATAAATGCGGGAGAAACCCTCACCCGGCTGTTTGCTCAACTGGTTCAATAATTGTCTTCCATTTAACGGTTAGATAGCCCGATTTAATTTCCTTATCAGCAACGTCTGAGCAGTTACTAAAAGTTACTAAAAACAGATCGCTCCGAATCGGAGCGATCTGAACGCATTCTTAGCAAGTTAATACTGAGAGGCTACACAGCTTCCAAAGCATATACGGCAATAAGATATACAGCGATTGAATGGTATGTGTATATTATCAAAGCACCCTAGTTAATTACCATCAACTGACTGGTAATCGGCTTCCCCATCCAGGCGCATCCCTGCTTCAATCAAATTTCGACTACGTTTCGCTAGAGCAATTAGGGTTGTTCGAGACATTCTTAGCCAGGTTAGCGCCTGTCTTCATTCGGTTACTCGTACGTTTCGTTTTCTGGGAGCGTTATAGAACGTCTCCAATCAATCTTTGGCAAACTCGTGTAGTCCATCCGTTAAATCGCTATGTATGAGAGATTCGAGTTTGTTTAGTCTAAAAATTGCTTTTGCGGTCGAATCTTTTCAGTCGATACGTATCTTTAAGTGACAGAATTTCTTCATCTTAGCTCAAAAAAAGCCGTGGAAGCAAAAGACTATAATTTTGAAGAAAAGTGGAAACAATTTGAAGAAACGGGTAAGGAGTTATCCGGTACAATCGGTGCAGTGGCAGGTACGTTGGTTGGTATTTCCGTACTAGGCTTAAGCGCTCCCGTGCTGTACGTTACCAAGAGAGCTGCAGGTAAAGACGCTTCGGATGCCCTTAGGGAAACCGGGGCTAAAGTTGTGGAAAAGACCAAATGGATGAGCGAGTTTGGGCGGTTCACCGGCAAAAAGTTTGGCCCCAAAATTTTAGGAACCGTGCTGTTCGGTGTAACGGGCTTGCTTTCCAGCGAAGAATAACAGCACCAGGCACAAAGCACATGGGCTAGTTTCAGTCGCTTTCGTGTTGAAGAGCTGGTTCGTTGACTGGCAGCGCTGTCCAGATGGACGTGGCTCCGAAAGTTTCCCCGGTGACACGAGTCGATAGCGGTATACTTGCGATTCTTCGTGGCCGGTTGTACTTTGTCGACTATGCATCGATTCACCCAACGACTCCTCGTAATTGTATTCGTTTTGAGCATTATAGGCTGTGCACAAGCTCAGACAGATACGCTACTGACCAATTTATTATTCACAAATAAAAACGCTGTTTTTCAGCAGGTCTTAAAGGAGCCGGACACGTATCGACTGCAAATTATCTACACGCAAATAAACCGGGATCAGCACAACGTGCCTTCGTTTACGAATTATTATTTCCACGTAGACAGCACCAATTATTTCAATCCGGCGTCTACCGTAAAATTGCCGCTTGCCCTGCTTTCGCTGGAAAAACTGAACGCCCTAAAAATCCCTGGCGTGACGAAGTTCACGGCCATGCAATTCGATAGTGCCTACAGCGGCCAAACAAAAGAATGGAAAGATGCCACCGCCCAAAACGGGTATCCTTCCATCGCCCAGTTCATCCGGAAAGCCTTTTTGGTCAGCGATAACGATGCCTATAGCCGTATGTATGAGTTCGTTGGGCAGGGGCCAATCAATCGTAGCTTACATGCGAAAGGCTATCTGGATACCCGGATTACACACCGGTTTGTCCGGATGACGGCCGACGAAAATCGACATACGAATCCGGTCCGGTTTATTCAGGACGATGGCAAATTGATTTACGCACAACCGGCAGCCTACAATAAAGACCCGTTCGATTTCACTCGAATTGCCAAACTCGGCAAGGGCTATTATGCCAAAGACAGCCTGGTTTATGAGCCGTTTAACTTCACGGAACGTAATAAAATGCCACTGGAAGCTTTCCAGCAGATCCTGCAATCGGTCATGTTTCCGCTTTCTGTGCCAGCTACCCAACGGTTTAACCTGACAAAAGACGATTACGCGTTTCTGTACCAATATCTGTCGCAGTACCCCGGCGAAACCAATTACCCCAAATATGACGCGAAACAATACTACGACAGCTACGTGAAATTCTTTTTCATGGATAGCCTACACCACCAGATGCCAGCGGGTGTTCGGGTATTCAACAAAGTTGGCTGGGCGTATGGCTTTCTGACGGATGCCTCCTACGTAGTGGATTTCAACAACAAAATCGAATACATGCTCACGGCGACCATCTACGTCAACAGCGACGGCATTCTGAACGATGACAAATACGAATTCGAAAGCATAGGGAATCCGTTCATGTATCAGCTTGGCCAGACCATTTATCAATATGAAAAAAAGCGCAAGCGGAAATACAGCCCGAATTTGAGCCAGTTTCAGATACCGTATGAGAAACGCGTAAACGACAGTCGCCCAACGATCAAAAATGTTGATAATTAAAGCAGAACGAGTCACTCTGGATAAAAGCTGACCACCAGAAATCAATAATGCTCGACCGGCAGATCAGTACGACTCTTGAGGGGTCCAAAGCTGAGCCATTCCTTGACCCAGAATTTTATTTAAAAGCCGGAATGCCCGTAATGTCGGCGCCCAGAATCAACAGTTGAATGTCATGAGTACCTTCATACGTACTAACCGATTCGAGGTTCATCAGGTGCCGCATGATGGGATATTCGCCGGAAATACCCATGGCGCCCAAAATCTGACGCGCATCCTGAGCCACTTTTTGCGCCATCTCAACATTATTACGTTTGGCCAATGAAATCTGCGCATTAGTAGCCCTATCTTCATTTTTGAGCATGCCAAGTCGCCAGCACAACAGCTGCGCCTGCGTAATGCCCGTCAGCATTTCGGCCAGCTTTTTCTGAACCAACTGAAAGCTCGCGATTGGTTTGTCAAACTGAATACGTTCGAGCGCATACCGGCGGGCCACTTCATAACATTCCATAGCGGCCCCCAAAGCGCCCCAGCAGATACCATAGCGGGCCTGTTCCAGACATTTCAGCGCGCTTTTCAGGCCAAACGCATCGGGCAAAAGGTTTTCTTTTGGCACCTGCACATCCTGAAAAATCAGCTCACCAGTGCTACTGGCACGTAGTGACCATTTGTTCTTTATCTCATTTGCGGTAAACCCTTCCATACCGCGTTCTACAATCAGCCCCCGAACTTTACCCTGATCATTCCGGGCCCAGACAATGGCAATGTCGGCAATGGGTGCGTTGGTAATCCAGAGCTTCGAGCCGTTCAGCAAATAATAGTCGCTACGTTCGATGAAGTTGGTTTCCATACCACCGGGATCAGACCCGTGATTCGCTTCGGTCAGGCCAAAACAGCCCAGCAATTCACCCGTTGCCAGTTTGGGTAAGTATTTCCGCTTTTGTGTTTCCGAGCCAAAAGTCATAATGGGATACATCACCAGCGAACTCTGCACCGATACACACGAGCGCATGCCCGAGTCACCCCGCTCGATCTCCTGGGTCATCAGCCCGTAGGAAATCTGATCGAGACCTCCCCCACCGTATTCAAGCGGAATGGTGGCCCCGAATACGCCAATCTGTCCAAATTTCTGAACCATATGCATCGGAAACTCACCGCGCTGCGCGCAGTCCTCCACAATAGGCGTAATCTCGCGTTTCACAAAGTTGCGCACAGCCGACCGAACCAGTTTGTGTTCGGCCGTTAACAAGTCGTCGATACAATAGAAATCCGGTGACTCAAAGGAGTCCACCTTATTTCGGGGCGGAGAAAGAGTTGTGGCTTGCATAGTGCATGAACTCTAAAATAGGTCTCTTGTTACCAGAATATCGTTTTTTTGTCAAGTTACGGCAAAGTCTGAGGGTCAGTAGTCTGTCAATGCGAAGAGGTTTATAAAAGTCGGCCAAGGAAGGTTCTGAAGCGGGTGTGTGTCTGACAAAAATGATCGTTCGACCGGCATGCAAGGCTTTAAAGCATAAAAGCAAGCGTGACGCCTGGGCGATAGCTCCTAAAACGCTGTCCTACAACGTATACCATTGGCCTGTGTATTTAAAAAAGTAAACTAAGTTGTACAGCACAGGTTTATTTTCAGGACGTAGTAAATTTTGTTGATTGGTTAGACTGACGCCTTGACTGAGTGATTTTGAAACATACGTTATCTCAACATGGAAGAATTCATCGTACGGAAAAAGATAAGCCTCAATGCTGAACCTTCGGCGGTCTGGAATGCCCTGACCAACCCGGAAAAAACCCGACAGTATTTCTTCAGTTGCGAAGTCTTCTCGGATTGGGAAGTTGGCAGCACGATACTGTTCACCGGCCGACTGTTTCTCATCAAAAATATTGAGATGAAAGGCCAAATACTCAGGATTGAGCCCAATAAGCTTTTACAGTATAGCCTGACAAATGGAGACGATGTCGATGATCCTGACAATTTCTCAATCGTGACAGATGAATTAACGTATGAAAATGGCCAAACTATCCTGTCAATCACGGATAAAGTAGGGCAGGGAGAAGGCGCTCAGGAACGATACGACCGATCGGAGAAAGGCTGGGATAAAATTCTGGAAGGACTGAAAGAATTGGTGGAAAAACAAGAAGGACAACCCCGATCATAACCTATTGCTGGCCACACTGACACCTTTTGACATAACTACACAGCTCTTTATTTCCGCTGCTTCGTCAATAGCCAGTTATAGATGTCGTTTTTTTCGTAATAGTACTGAATACCATGCCCTTCGTTTTCCAATCGGGTAAACTTCACCTGCCCACCGCACTGCTCCAGTCGATTTACCAAGCGCTCGGTTTCGGAGATTGGAATAACGTTATCAGCACTCCCGTGGATGGTCCAGACAGGCACGCGCTTGATGCGGCAAATCTGGGTTGAATCATCACACCCCCCACACAAAGGGGCAATAGCCGCAAATACTTTCGGATACGCTACGGCCGTCTGCCAGGTGCCATACCCTCCCATGCTGACGCCGGTCAGATAGATTCGTTTTTTATCAATTCTGTATTTCGTTGTCAGCTCTTTGTAAAGCGCATCAAACCAGTTGTCAGTCGACCAGAATTTACCTTCGGGACACTGGGGAGCGGCAATAATAAAGTTGTAATCATGGCCCTTATCGACCATATAAGGTGGACCATATTCTTTGAGCTTACCCAGGTCGCTTCCCGTTTGCGAACCACCGTGCAGGTAAATGACCAGTGGATATTTATCCTTATTAGCGTCGTACTCTTTGGGCAGATAGAGCAGGTACTCATACTTTTCTTTGCGCTTAGCACGTGTCTGAGCTAACGTACTCACCCGAAAAGTCAGTACCAAAATGCAGATACAGGTAATAAATAATGTCAGACGCATTTCTTGATCATTAGCGTGTAAAGATGCGCAGGTTTGTACTAAATCAACCCTCTCTTTGTTCACCTCCTTTTCGTTTCTGTTCCTGCAGCCACAATCAGGACCTTTCCCTAACAAACGGGACATGTAACAGATCTTCTTAAACCATGTGTGTTTATCTGCGTTTTCGAGCTACCCAAAACAACGCTTATGAAACAATATCTCACAAAAACGGCAAGAGTCGGTTCAATCCGGCAATGTGTATTACTAGGTTTATTTATTGCGTTTGGACTATCCGCCTGCCAGGACCACAACACAATACCATTACCCGGGCAGGCTATTCAGCCGACAGGCCCCAAACCTGCCTACGCTCCTGATATTGATAATCAGATGCTGGCGGTTATTGAAGAATTAAATCGGCTCAATCCAACGCCACTTTATCTGCTTACGCCCCAGGAAGCCCGCATGAAGCCATCCGTTAAGGATGCGGTTAATTCGCTGCTCGATAAGAACCACATTACGCCCCCCATGGCCAATGTCAGTAGTAGCAAACGGTTCATTCCGGGCGCTGGCGGAGTCCCTATTGAAATCGCCGTTTACACGCCAAAAAACGTATCGGGAACGATGCCTGTCATTGTGTATTATCACGGGGGTGGCTGGGTAATCGCCAATTCTGATGTGTATGAAGCGTCGACACTCGCGCTGGCTCAGAATACCGGAGCCGTTGTCGTTTCAGTCAATTACCGGCTCGCACCGGAAAACAAATTTCCAACGGCTCATATGGATGCGTACGCGGCCTACGTGTGGGTTGTCAATAATATGTCGGTGCTGAACGGTAATGGCAAAGTAGCCGTTGCAGGCGAGAGCGCTGGGGGCAACATGGCGGTTACGACAGCCATAATGGCTCGTGACAACAATTTAGCGACTAAGCCACTACACATCCTGTCTGTCTATCCAGTGGCGAATAACGATCTCAACCGACCCTCGTACATCACTTACGCCAATGCTCAGCCACTAAGCAAGCCGCTGGTCGAGTGGTTTGTCGATAAGTATTTCAATACGCCCGCCGACGGTGACAGCCCGCTGATTTCCTTAGTCGACAAAGCGAATCTGAACGGTTTGCCCCCTACCACAATTATAGGTGCCGAAATTGATCCGTTGCAAAGTGATGGTATGGATCTTCGCGACGCGCTTACAAATGCCAAGGTTAACGTTACGTATCAGCTATACCAAGGCGTTACGCACGAGTTCTTTGGCACATATGCTATCGTGCCCAAAGCAGCGCAGGCCCAGGCATTTGCCGCTACTCAGTTAATCAATGCTTTTAAGTAGACGATGCATAAAGTAAAAACGGCCCGCAATTAGGTGATTGCGGGCCGTTTTTTTTGGAAATACTTTCCGGTCTACTGATGATCCATGCCGCCACCTTTTTTGCAGCAGCTTGGCAATTTATTATAGCCAGCTTCGTCAGCGGGGACTTCTTCGGCGTCGTAGCCGGTTTTGCTGATGTTGGCTTTCAGTTTGGCTACGTCCGTTTTAGCCGGGTTATATTTGATAGTAACGACCTTTGTTTTTACGTCCAGGTCGGATTCTTTCACACCTTTCTCAAACGCAAGATTACGTTCGATCCGTGCCTTGCACATGCCACAAATGGCCGACGTCTTAATTTTCACTTCCTTCTCTTTATCGTCGCGGGTGGGTGCGCTGGCGAAGGAGTTACCCAGGATCAGTAATGAGGTTAGGGCGGTCAAGAATAGGGTACGCAACATGGCTGTAGATGGTTTATAGTGAACTGATAACGAAATTTTTATTTAGATGGTGCCCGACAGGTAGGTGTTAATAATTCATTCCTTTCATCTGACCATGCCCCGAATGATTCATGCTCTTCATGGTCATCAGGCTGGGCGTTAGCCGCAGGTAAATTTCGCCGGAAATGGGCATATTTCCATAGAGAAATTGCAGCAAACGATCAGGTTTGCTGGCCGTTAGCTGTGCGCCCAGCACCAGGTCTGAATGATACCTCTGAACGATGCGGTAATTCGTACCCAGTGTCAAATTATTGATCGAGAATGGCCCAACACCGGAATTATCGGCAAAGGCCGTAATCCCTAACTCCTCCGTTGATTTCCTAACATTTTCATACCGTCCATAAATTGCCAGTTTGTCCAGTTGCAAACTACTTTCGGCCAGAAATGAATTTTCGCCTTCGCCATGATGGCTGTTACGTCCCCAAACAAACGCCGACGTAACGTAGCGACTGGGGCCGAGTCCTTTGCTGTGCAAAACGGAAGCGGTTGTGCGCGTTATGTTTTCGCCGGGATGAGCTTCTTCCGGGTCAGTCAGGAAGCCCTGTGAGAATTGCAAAGCCAGTGAAGGCGAGGGATTAACAGACAGCCGATACGAGTAACTGTCGAATTTCGGTTTGTCGAAATTATACCGGTTTTCATCGGGTTCACGGCCTGTAAAGGTCGACGCTTCCACTTTGGCCCACTTGTAGCGAAATCCGGCCGTGGCCACACCAAATAAAATATGTGTGGCATCCTGCCAGTGATGACTCAACGGTGCATCGGGGATATTGAACGACGAAATCCGGTGCATGAATGCGGGCGGCCCGAGCGCTGGTTCGCCGGGATAACCCACGTAGCCAAACAGATCAATGTCTTTGCTGAAGGCATGGCTGTAACTCACCGACAGTTCCGAAACCAGATCGTGCGGGTGCTGTCTGTCAATCAGGGGCTGACCTTTGTAAGTTTCGCCCGTTTGAAACAGCAACGGATACCCGCCATTTCCGACGGTCAAGGGATCGAGCGAGAGCATGGCCCGCACCTGAAACAGCCCTCGCTGACCAACTTTACGCTGGGCCATACCCATAAACCAGTTCGGTGCACCCAACTGCTGATCGTGTCCGCGCCCATTGCTGTTCGTAAAGTTCTGACTAGTGTAGCGCAGATTAATAGCGTAGTGCAGCATGTAGCTCCATTTGCTGCCCGTAGGCATACCCATGTAGGCATACATTGGCGTATTGTCCGGATGCCAGGACGTGCCAGAGCCATTGCGATTCATGGGCAGATTTCGCGACAGTGAATGCGTCATGCCCGGCATGGAAGTGCCCATGGTGGTATCCATCGTAAGGCCATAATTCAGCCTCTTCTGATCGGCCATCGAATGATCCATTGGCCGGGTCGTATCCGCTTTCGGCTTGCTACTCATGGGTTTGGACATATCCATTCCCTCATGGTGCTGATGCTGACCAAACGCGACTCCATTCAGACAGAGTAGCGCACTAATTAAAAATTTGTTCATCAGGTTGTCGAGTATCCTTATCGGATTATCTGTGCCCATACCGTACCCGTTTGCTCCCACAAACAGAGCACTTTATCATTTGGCAATAGCGCCAGTTTGGGGTACCCGCCCATGGCAAGTAATTTTGGCTGAGGTTGCGCTGGCGTGACTGCCATCACCTGGTTATCTTGCTGAAACACTACGTAGTCACCTTTCCTGGTTGAGACTATTTTAGCATTTTTACCGTCGGCCAGTTCGGTTTCGGCCTGTCCGGGTTTGGCCGTAAATAGTTTATGGTCCCGGCGCCAGACCGTAGTGATGGCCCCATTAGCGGTCATGAATACGCCCCCTCCATCCATGGGGCAGGCGTTGAGTTTCCAGGTGCCTTCCCCTAGTTTTTCCGCTTTCCCGAATGACGTTCCACCATCCGTCGATTGTAGCAGATACATATCCCGTGACCCGTTCAGAAAGTTTCGAAACATGACAGCCATGTGTTGTTGCTGAGCAACCACCGACAACTGACAGCACTCGCACACGGTACCATCCGGCGATTGGTATAACACCTGATTTGCCAGCCAGGTACGTCCGCCGTCCATCGATTGCGCGCGAACGATTTTGTTCCGTTTGTCGTTGCGCAGGTCAAGCCAAACGGCCGTATATGTGTTGTCGGCACTAGCCGTCAGGGCCACAAAGCCCTCTTTGGCGACGTCCGGCATGTCGGTTATACGCACCTTCGGTTGCCATTTTCCAGTAGCGCGGTCGAATGAATAGGCACACACATTTCCCAGCTTGTCAATGGCTGTAATCACAACGGACTGCGACGTAGCGGCAATCTGCGGACCGCGCGATGCCCCAAGATGAAGCCCTGCCAGGCTATCTATTCGTACGGGTGTATTGAACCGTTCGCCATCACTGGACGCTACGTAAAAAATAGTATTTCCCTGTCCATACACCACATGAACGCCCCCTGCCGGATCTGTAGCGACAGTTGGATGCCTACCCAAACCAATCTGCTGACTATCAGCCGGTTCCGGATTGGGTAGCCAGGTAATTAACAGTAAAAAACTGTACACAAGGTATAGCATATTAGTGGGTTCAGGGAAAGTGCCCGATCGAGTCATTTGCGACTTTTTCGAGCACTTTTGTTGCGTACGTTTAAGCGGCCATTGACCGGCATTCTTCAGCACATTTGCGGCAGGCTTCTGCGCAGGCTTTGCAATGGGCAACGTGATCGGCGTGTTTTTCGCACTCAGCCGCACACGCTTCGCAAGCCTCGGCGCAAACCTTCATAAACGATGCCATGAATTGTGAACCGCGCGCTGTCAGACGACCACACAGTGTACAGATATCGGCGCAATCGCGGCAGAGTTTGATACAAGCTGTCATGTCGTGACCTTTCCCGTCTTTGTCGCCCATTTCCAGGCAAGCCGTCAGGCAGCGTTCGCAGGCTTCGGCGCAATCAAAACAGGTATCGACGTGGGTGTTGGTGTGTTGCATCGTTTCCATACTCGTTGTTGTCGTTTAATCGACCACCATTGGTCTGACAAAATAACCAGGCTTAGTCGATAGAGTTTTTACATAATTATGGATGAGATTAAATCCTGTCTAAACTCCGTCGTTCGCCCTGAGTAGCTTTTCTAAACTGACCCGGTGTTTGGCCTGTCACCTGCCGGAACTGATTCGAGAGGTGCTGAACACTGCTATAATTCAATCGCCAGGCGATCTCGCTTAGCGTGAGTTCATCATAGCGTAGCCACTCTTTCACCTTTTCAATTTTGAGCGCTATAATGTATTTTTCCAGTGTATGGCCTTCGCTGGACGAGAAAAGTCCACTCAAGTACGAATACTCATAGCCAAGCTTGCGCTCCAGAAAGGCCGAATAGTTTTCAGCAGGCAGGCGCTCGTTTTTAAAATACTGGATTTCATTGATCAGAAACAGCTTCATGTGCTCAACCAGCGACTGTTTTTTATCGTCTATCAGATCGAACCCGTTGGTCTGTAATGTTTCCCGAACAGCATCAAGCGTTATGTTCGGCGGAAGCGTATCCACCTCCACTTCACCCAGTTCAACCCGGCCAACACTCAGACCGATCTTCTCCAGTTCTTCGCGCACGACCCGCTTGCAGCGATCGCACACCATATTTCGGATAAGTAGTTTCATTGCTGTCAGAACCGGGATTTAGCTGATTCATGGATTAAAAGGATTTTGCGTTCAATCTTTCAACAGGGACTAGTAACAAAATCAGATTAATCCTTAAATCAGCTAACTCCCGGTTTAGATTTGTGGTTTAAACCGTACTCCAGCATACACCATTTGCCCCGTGATTGGTCCCCACACCCGCGATCCTGCATCGAAACGGGTCCCAAACGGATCGTCGGCTCCAAGGATGGGATTTAGCTGACGAAAACCCGTTAAGTTTTCGCCCCCCAGGTACACTTCCCAACCGCTTCTGAACGCCCGACTAACCTGTGCGTTCAGGTTATAGAATCCCGGCGAAAAGTCAATCGGCATGTTCTGGTAGCTGGAATGAACGTACCCCTCCCGCAGGTAGGGAATCCGTCGGGGGCCGTTCCATTGCAACGTAGCATCGAACTTCCACTTGTCGAATGGAAGCGCATAGCCCGCATTGAGCAACACCCGGTCGCGGCTGACCATCATTTTGGGTAACAGCCGTTCTTCGCCAAACGGTCCACCCATACTTTGCTGGACATCGAAAAGTCGATAGGCGGCTTTTAGCTCAAATCGTTTGGCAGGTTGTACATTAAGTTCAGCCTGAAAGCTATTGGCAAACGACTGGCCACCCACACCCCGTTCGTTCGTCAGATTATAGAAATACAATTCACCCGGATGTTCAATGTCGACAACCAACTGATTCTGAAAATCGGTTCGGTGATAATCGAGGACAAGCGAGGCTTTTTTGCCAATCAACTGAAAATCATTGGTCAGACTTAGGCCGTAATTCCAGGACACTTCGGGCCGCAGGGCTTCATTTAAAAATACCGCTCTTGAACTAACCAGATAGCCGAAGTTTTCGGCGAAGGGATTCGGCACCCGGAAACCACGCCCGGCCGATGCCCGTACCGCTACGTTCTGACTGATGTTATATTTAAGGTGCGCTCTCGGCGTCCACTGCGCCCCAAATAGGTTATGGTAATCCAGCCGACCACCCAGCACTAAGGTCAATTTTTCAGGATATGTGTAGGTGTATTCTACAAAAACACCCGGCACCGACTCCGTGCGCCTGGTTTGAATATAACCTAATTGTTCGCGGTAATCGTCCAGTAAATAACTGATACCCGCTTTATAAGCATGGTTTGTATTGCCAAGTATCGACTGATAAATAAGGTTTGCATAGAACGTTCGCTGCTGTCCCGAATAAGGTCGGTACCCGAAATTAGCGGTCTGCTCATGGTGAACACCATTCAAAATCAAGCCCAGTCCTTTGTAGGGCGTATCGGGGTATAGTTTGGCCGTTTTCGAGAAAAATTCCAGCCGTTTCGTCGTGTTTCCAAAGCTATAGCGTGACGTACCAAAACGGGATAATTGGCCTCCGTCACGATCTTCATAAAGCGCTTTCACGCCAAACTGCGCCATGAATCGCTCACTGCTGTATTTGTACCGGTTAATGGCGTTGACTTGCGTGTAGAGCGGCAAATCACGGAAACCATCGTTATTCTGATCAATCTCGCGACGTAGTGTACTGGCATGACCCAACACGCCCATGTTCCACTTTTTGCTCAGCGTTTTCGACCAGTTAGCATTGCCCTCGATTCGTCCGAAGCTATTGACATAGCCATTCAGAAAAAGCTTGTTGACGTCATCTGGCTTTTGCAATTCAACGTTCATCTGACCGCTCATCGACTCGTAGCCATTCACAACCGAGCCTGCCCCTTTGCCCACGTCGATACTCGTGATCCAGGTACCAGGAATGTAATTCAAGCCGAACGTAGTGGCCAGCCCCCGCACCGTCGGAATATTCTCGACGTTCGTCTGGACGTACTGTCCACCCAATCCCAGAAACTGAATCTGTTTCGCACCCGTAACGGCATCACTATACGACACGCTCACCGACGCGTTGGTCTCGAAGCTTTCGGACAGATTGCAACAAGCCGCTTTTGCCAGTGTACGCTGGTTAATAAATTCGGTCTGAATGGGATTGATACGGTCAATCTGACCGGGTGCGCCAGACACGGTCACTTCCTGCAATGTCCGCTCGGCGCGAAGCGTAATCACAAGATTTTCGGTCGGACTACTGACGGTTACTGTATCAGGACGATAACCAACGTAGCTGATAACCAGCCGATTCGTTGATGCGTTAGCCGCTAATTGAAATCGGCCTATTGAGTCGGTTACTGTACCGGTAGACGTACCTGACCACAGGACTGTTGCGCCAACAAGCGGCATTCGCTTGCCATTAACAGTTTCCCCGACACTGCCGTGGATACTTATTGATTTGCCAGCCAGGGTTGAATCGGATTGCGCTAATGCGGGAGTCGTAATAGCCAGCAGGCTAATCCATATGAAAAGAAATCGCATGAGTTCATTAATTGAGATAAACACAATAGTCTCCGTATCAGGTAGATACAGCAAATGTGAATCAATTAATGTATCAGAGAAGAAGTGTACTGTCGAGCGTTAAAATATCTCGTCCAGACAGGGAGAGTGGTGCTGAAAAGGCCGAAATCGAAGACGCTTTTTCAGCAAATACCAGATCGATAAGCCAGGTCATTACACTCACAACGCCCGCAATGATCGTTTCGGTGATCGTTTTAACGATCTTGGCTACGAACTGGCTCAGCGAGGACGAAATATCGACGTTTTCGTAATGCTGTTGATCCTGGCAGCATTCCGTCTTTTTAATGATCGTCTGGCCAAGTGGCATCGGCTGCTTATTCGTAGCGCACCCTTGTGATTTCACCTCACTAAAGGCGACGACCATCGTTTTTTTATTACCGCGCATCTGGCACGAATGTTCAACCAGACCGAAGCCAGTACTGCTTAGCAGCACGACGCAGGCCATCAGGACGTTGAACAATTGGAACAGAGTACGTTTCATAATGGGTCAAATATCCGTATCTATCCAATTCAACGCAAGTGTAATTGAGTAAAAGGCGGGAATTATATAAAAATCAAATCCCATCCTGTAAAAACCAGTAACCCCTCAATCCCCTGAAGAAGACTTTGTCAAAATGTGAGCAAAGTCCCCCTCAGGGGATTGAGGGGTTAATCATATATTCTTAAACTGTTTCTGGCTCAGGGTTTACCAGTTCGCGGATTGGCCGAAGGTTCCGTTTCTCCTCTTCATTATACGGGAAGACTTCCAGAATTTTAGTGGTATTCACGTCTGTAATCTCGAACGGATCAAGCGCCGTTTTCAGGCTTATCTCCACATACTCATACGCCTGTTTGGGCGTTTCGGCATTCACGAGCATCACGCTCGGTGTTTTCTTCTGCTTACCCGATTTTTCATCTTCGGTAATGAACATAGCCTTTACCTTGAACCAGATTTCGCCCGCATCTTCGTTATGAAACACATCGGCAAGTTTCATACGCGAGATGTTCGTAATCTCGAAATCGGGCGTGTTGGCAGCAATTTCCTGATAGAGCCGTCCTTCGGCATCCGTATAACTTACAGCGTCGACTAAATAGGCTTCTGTTACCGTCTTTTGCTTGATAAACTCTTCGTTCCGGGTACCGACGTTCGAGTCGTCGATGGGCTGCTGATAGCGGATTTTTCCGAGAAACCAGTTAGGCATTGTAAAGGATTTTGGTACGTAAATAGAACATTTTTTGTGGAGCAAAGGTGCAGAATTAATGATGAATTATGAAGGATAAATGATGGGAAAACACGTCGAAAATCATCATTTATCCTTCATAATTCATCATTAGTTTTACTCTTTCTTACTCGCTTTATTCGCCTGTCGGACCGTCTGCTCGATCATGTCCCACTGCTCGGTTGTTACGTTCTCCAGGTGGCTGAATTCGCCCGCCATGAGCACTTCACCCCCGTCGATCGTGATGCTTTCACCAGTGATATAGCCGGAATAATCCGATAGCAGGAAAGCAGCCAGATTGGCCAGTTCGCCGTGTTCACCCACGCGGTGGAGGGGAATGCGGCTTGTCGGGTCCATCATGCTGGCCAGCGGTTCGGGAAAGAGCCGATCCCAGGCACCTTTGGTCGGAAATGGACCCGGCGCAATGGCATTGAGTCGAATACCATATTTCCCCCATTCAGCCGCCAGTGATTTTGTCATGATCAGCGCCCCGCCCTTCGCCACCGCCGAGGGCACTACGTAGCCTGAGCCCGTGGTGGCGTAGGTAGTTGAAATGTTCAGCACTGTACCGGGAATTTTGTTTTCAATCCAGTATTTCCCCACGGCCAGCGTGAAGTAATACGTTCCACGCAGAACGATGTCAACCACCGTATCGAACGCCTTGTAAGACAGGCGCTCGGTTGGGCTGATGAAGTTCCCGGCCGAATTATTGAGCAAGCCATCAATCTTCCCGAACTTCTCAATGGTTTGAGCGATGACGTTTTCGATTTCCACCGGATTGCGAACGTCACAGGCAACAGCGAGAACTTGCCCACTAGTCTCGTCCATCAACTCGTTCGCCGTGGCATCCAGCACCGTCTGTCGACGACTACAAATCGTGACATTAGCACCAAGTTGCAGCAAATACCGGCTTATTGATTTGCCGAGACCCGTGCCACCACCGGTTACAATAATGGTCTTTCCTTTCAGCGCGTCGTCGCGCAGCATGCCGGTTACGTTCATAGGTGTGAGTTTACGGTTTGCGGTTTACGGTGGGCTGACGCGTAAGCAACTGTGCGTCAGCCCACCGTAAACCGCAAACCGTAAACCAGTTAATATCCCCGATTGGTCTTTTTGTTGAATTCGGCTTTTCGTTTCTCCACCGTGGCCTGCATCGCTTCGTTGAAGTCGTGGGATTGGAGTTGACTGGAATTCCAGACGGCTACGTATTGTAGACCATCTTCAATGGATTTGTTGAGGCTATAGTTGAGCACTTTTTTGGCCCCCTGCACGGCGGTTGCCGGATTGTCGGCAATTTGGCGAGCGAGTGTCATGGCAGCCTCAAATAAATCATCAGGGGTGTTGTATACATGATTGACGAGACCAATACGTTCGGCAAAAGCTGCGTCGTAATCGGCACCGGTGAACGCCATTTCGCGGGTGAACCCCTGTCCGATGATCGGTGGTAGAAACTGTAGACCGCCAATGTCGGGCGTTATGGCAAGTTTAGCTTCGCGCAGGCTGAATTTTGCGTCGCGGGAACAGAGCCGGATATCAGCGGCCGCAATCATGTTGACCCCTCCGCCGATGCACCAGCCATGTACCGCTGCAATAATCGGTTTGGGCGACTCATGCATTTTCTGAAAACCAGACTGCATCTGTCGAATCTGCGCCATCAGATCGACCCGTTGGTGAGCCAGCACCGTACCGGTCGTCATCGTACCCAGCAGCGGCATCATCTGCTGCACATTGAGCCCGTAGCTGAAATGATCGCCACTACCCCGAAAAATAATACACCGAACCTCAGGCATCCGGTTGATGGCGTCCATTACCTTGGGCAGTTCTTCCCAGAACTCCGGCCCCATCGCATTTCCCTTGCCGGGTCCAAGTAGCGTTACAGTTAACACGCCGTCGGCCTGCTCAACTGACACGGATTGATACGTCTGATCCATAACCTATAGTATGCTTGCATACGGTTTGCGTAAAAGTAGTAGATTAACCGAATACAACGCAAGGATCAAACTATCTAGCCCGTCATTTTGATTGAATAAGGACCGGTAAAATTCAGTTTGCCTTCCAGCCGAATATTTTTAACCATAATGGTCTGGTCGACCGTCATGGTGTGACCGGCATTCACTTTAACGAGTTCATTAGCAAACGGCATTCGTCCAACCGTCCATACGTTTTTGTCTTTCCAATTGCCGGATGCCACGGTCTCGACAGTGTCAGAAAATAAGGAAACGGTCGGAAATTCACGAAAGAGTAACGAGTTGGTTGTTGCGTGCGCCGTACCGAACCAATCATTGAGAATGTCGGAATAAACCCGCCGGAAATCAATCTGCATACCAATGTCTTTGTTACCCGATTGGCCTACCAGGTTGGACAGATCTGGGTTTTGACCAATAGTACGGTGTTTCAGACCGTTACCGAATACAAACATGGGGGCGGCTACTCCATGGTCGGTGCCTTTCGAATTATTGGAGTTTGCCCGCCGACCAAACTCTGAAAATGTCATCCCTACCACTCTGTCTTCTGTTCCCTGTAACTTCAAATCCTGCTGAAACGTGGCGACAGCCGTGGAGAGTTTACCGAGCAACGAAGCATGGGCTCCCTGCGTTACGTCCGTTTCGACCTGACCGGAGTGGGTATCAAATCCGCTGAGCGACACAAAATAAATTTTGGTTTTCAGACCGCCATGAATGAGCCGGGCTACAATTTTCAACTGGTCGGCCAACGAGTTTTTGGCCGTGGAATCGGGATAGACGGCCAGATTCTGACCCGCGTCGGCAGCTTTCTTTATTTCTAATGCATACCCAACCGACAGCGCCTGTTGCTTGCGAATGAAAGCGACCAGATCACCGGCATCGCAGCAGGGAAGATCGCCGGGTGAGGGTCCATTGCCCGAACCAACCAGTTGATAAAAACTGTTCGGATCGCTCAGTGCAATGCCCATTGACTGCTGGCTTCCCAGCAAGGCCGTCGATGTAAGATAGCCGATCTGAATCGCCAGCGGATCTTCCATCTGTGCATTTGGGTATCCAGCCGGATAGCCCGGAAACTGATTTTCGAGATACCGTCCGGCCCAGCCCGAGTTAGAAGTCTGATTGGCATCGACGGCTGTCATCCAGATGTCAGTAGCGCGGTAATGCGACTGGTCGGGGTTAGGATACGAAACTGAGTGCAGTATGGATAACTTGCCATTGTTATACAGGTCGCGCATGTCCGTCATGGCGGGGTGCAGGCCCGTTGCCGGATTACCATCTAACCCAAGAATTGATCCTTCCGGAATGGCGATATTGCTACGTAGTCCATTATACAACGAGTACTGGTCACGCGGAATGACCATGTTAAGCCCATCGTTGCCCCCATTGAGGTAAACAATGACCAACACCCGATCGCTGGCGAGCGCCGTTGTTCCTAACAGCGACTGCACCAGCACCGACTGGCGCGACATGGCTTTCAGCCCAAATCCATCAAGCATCACCGGCAGTAAACTCGCCGAGGCCGCCGTTAAAAAGTCTCTTCGTTTCATAAAAAGAGTTGATAGTCGTCAGTCGGTAGTGATCAGTCAATAGTTGCCGGTCGATACGTTCTTTCTATCAACGACTACCAACGGATGACTATCGGCTATTACGAAATATGGTATTCAGCCATGCGGAGCATGTATTTCATCAGGTTCTGCAAGCGCCAGGTCACCCCGTTCCGTTTGTTGGTATCGGTTGGTGCCGTGCGATACGCATTCCATTCAAACGTCCAGGATGAGCGGGGAATGCCCTGCATCATGATGGTATCAATCAGGAAATCCTTCTGCGATTGAAACAGGTCGGTAGCAAACAGATTTTTAGAAAAAGCCGTTTGCACATCGACGCAGGAGATGGGAGCCGTTCCCCCTACATCCGAAAAATTAGGTTGTAACGAAGTTGCCCAGGCCAACACATCGATGCCCATTTTGTAGCCCGGCTTAACCTCAAGCCATCGCCAGATGTACGCATCGGTGTAGTCACTACGTAGTGCAATGGTAGTCGTGTTCATCCAGATTTTCGAGTAGCCCGTCTGATAGTAAGCTTCATACCCAAATACTGACGGCTGATCGATGAGCGCCATTTGCAGGTCGCGCATGCGCCAGAACATAAAGTCGAAATAGGTTTTAAAAGCCGCGTAATCCGTCGTCATATCCGGCACCGGCTGATTAAAAAAGCGCATGGTCCCAACAGCGAGTTCGGCAGGTGATTTGACAATGGCGCCCCGGTTCGAATTGTCGAAAAAGATCTGACTCGTCAGCAACTTTACAATCACCGGCTGAATCGCGTAGTTATTTCCAGCACTGGCAAAAAACTGCGCCAGTGGAATAATCACGTTATCTTCAATAGTTTGCGTAACGTTCGGGTTAACGTACCAACGGTATAATTTCCGGCAAATGAATCGGGGCGTCTGCGGATGATTTAAAAGCATTGTCACCAGATCATTCAATTCGAGGTCACCGGCAGTAACTGTATCTGATTGATTACTGGTTCGACCTTTAATGACGGTATTGCTATAACTGGCCGAGAAACTTTTGTCCGCCGTATCGTGCTTGGAAAGCGTGAATACAGTGCCAAAACTCGTTGAACCCACCACCCACGAATTGGTATTTTTCCATCCTGTCAGCACTCTGGCGACAGCTTTTACATCATCTTCACTATAATTTTTATTACCCGCAAAATCAAAAGCGCCCACCGTAAAGAGTTCTTGAAGTTCGCGAGCGTAATTTTCATTGGGTTTACCTACCTCATTTTCATTCCCGTTCAGGTAGGCCAGCATAGCTGGTTCTTTACTAATTTTGGTAACTAAGGTTCGAAAATTTCCCAGCGCATTGTTACGCAATAGTTGTAAATACTGATACACATATCGATAATCACCAACTATAGTAAAGGTGGTCACAAAATGATTCTGCCAAAACAGTGTCAGTTTATCAAGCAAACTGGGTGGGGCAGTTTGCGATGTCATCAAGCCCAACCACCAATGGCGTAAATAATTTCCAAAATCAAAAGCTCGGTCGCCGTTGAAGGGTTTGTCAAGATACGTCTGCCCGGCCGTTGGTTGTGTATTATCCAGATCAACGGGGGGCGGGGGCGAATAGTTAGCGTTACTAATGAGTTGCTGCACCGCCTGAGCAGCCGTCAGGCCCGTAAAGTTGGTAATCTCTGTTTGTGTAGGCCCGAAGGTTGCCCGTCGAAGTAAATGCGCAGCGGTAGCAGCGGTAAGTGGCTGAGTGTACTGGTCCAGATAGGGCATTTAATCAGTACGTTAGCGTTATAATGGATTAGTAAATAATTATTTCAGGCGACATGCCGCTTAATCAACAAAAGAGAGAAAAAAACGGAACTTTATCAAGCCGTATCTGACAAAACTGCTTAAATAAGTTTACATTATATTTAAAATAAAAATTAATAATTAACACTCTTGACATTTTCATTCTTCCGGTAAAAATATAGGTTCAGCTACTTTCTTATATAGTGGTACTATCTGATAACTTGCCTAGAGATTAAATCAGACAATGCGCTGATTATCAGATCTATATCCCTATTTTGTAAACAATTTGATTCGTCTATTGCACTATTATCAGCAGAAACCATGACATTCGACTGCTAATAAATGAGCCCTGATACGGTTCTGAACACCTATGCATTTCGATACCCTTGCCCTCCGTGCGACGCACCAATCTGACCCTATGACCGGGGCAGTGGTGCCACCCATTCATTTATCAACTGCATTTGCCCGTAATGAAGCCAATGAGTTGCCCGCAGGCTACATTTACACCCGACCCAATAATCCAACTCGCGAAGCCCTGGAGAAAGCGCTGGCTACGCTTGAAGGGGGCGCCGTTGGGATGTCGTTCGGATCGGGACAGGCGGCTACGATGACGCTTTTTCAGGCCCTTCGGCCAGGTGACCATGTGTTGCTGTCAACCGATGCGTATTATGGCACGCCCGCCCTGCTCGAACAGGTATTTCACCCGTGGGGACTCACTTATACACGTGTAGATATGACCAACCTCGATGCGGTGCAGGCATCCATTCACGAAAATACGCGCGTAGTTTGGTGCGAAACACCGTCTAATCCCATGCTAACTATTACGGATTTGCTGACAGTAAGCCGGATAGCGCATGACGCCGGGGCGATTTGCGTGTGCGACAATACCTGGGCCACGCCCGTCCTACAACGTCCCCTCGAACTCAACTGCGACGTAGTGATGCACTCCGCCACAAAGTACCTCAGCGGCCATAGCGACGTACTGGGTGGTGCGCTGATTTTTAAGCACGATAATGAGTTTACGCAGCGGGTTCGTCAGTTGCAGAGTTTATCAGGAGCGGTACCGTCGCCTTTCGATTGCTGGCTGATCAGCCGGGGCCTTAAAACGCTGGGGATTCGGGTGCGGGCGCAGACGGCTACCGCGAAAGTGGTGGCGGAGTTCTTAAACGGGCACCCTGCTGTAGAGACAATCCACTATCCGGGATTGTCAAATCACCCCGACCGTGTTCTGATTCAGCAACAAATGAACGAACCGGGGGCCATGCTGTCGGTGCAGGTGAAGGGCGGAGCCAAGGAGGCATTACAGTTTATTGGTAAGCTGAAACTCTTTACGCGGGCCACTAGCCTGGGTGGCGTAGAAAGTCTGATTGAACACCGCGCCAGCGTCGAAGGGCCAAACTCCAACACGCCCCAGAATCTGTTACGTATGTCAATTGGTCTTGAGCACGCCGAGGACCTGATCGCCGATCTGGCGCAGGCACTGAGGTAACATTTTTGCTGTATTTTGTCGTGCGGACACAGGAAGCATTTTCGGACAGTAGCTATTTTTCCTTGTCGAAGATGCTTCCAGCGTCAGCATACAAACAAAGCTGTGCTCTCCATGGCTTTGTGTTTAAAATTTCTTTCTCGGCAAGACTGGCTTCATGGGCTTTAGGAACTGCATTGGCGGCTCTTCTGGCTTTTCATAGTTCCCGTACGAACGTAGCATGGTATAATGTGTTGACGAATCAGGGATTTTGACTGGCATGTTATCCAACGTGGCACGCCTGGTTGATTGACCCGCGTGATACCGATAAAATGAATTATTGGGCCGGGCGTTGGGCATTCGATCCGGCGAATCCACGCGGGGCGGAAAGACTTCCGGCACAGAATCCCGTCGAACAGACTGTGCTGGAACCTGCGCGTATCCTACGTTCGTGAGAAACAATAAACAAAGTAGCTGTTTCATAACAAAAAGGCCTAATAATGACTTGATGTAAAGACCCCATAAATTTCACACAGGTTGCATCGTTTCTGCCTGCTGCTCCCGGAAACTAAAGGCTAAACGCTGGGGTTTTCTAACCAAATTGACCTGAATACAATGAAAATTACCCTGATTGCTACCTCACCGCGCAAGAACAGTAATTCGCTGCGCTTTGTGAGCTACCTCCAGCACCTTCTGGCTGAGGAGGGCCAGCATGACGTTACGATACTAGATTTTGAGCAGTACGATGTTCCATTTGTTGGCCAGGGATCTGTAAAAAGAGAGACCCTGACCCCCTTTCAGGCCCAGTTGATCAGCGCCTGGGAAGCGGCCGATCTGGTACTTTTCGCGATGCCCGAATACAACTGGACAGCGCCACCACAGGCCACTAATCTGGTTCACCAATTGGGAGGCCCAGCCTTCAAACACCTGTTTGAGAACAAGGTATTCGCCATGGCGGGTATCTCGAACGGACGCGGTGGGCGGCAACCAGCGCTGGATATGACAACCGTGGTAAACAAACTGATTAGTTTCACCAACAGCTACTCTATTGTATCGCCGAAATTATACGAGTCGCACGAGACGGATAAAAATTTAGATGAACAGGGCCATTTTGTTGGTCACGAAGTATATGAACGTACCGCAAAGGCGTTTTTGCACTATACTTTAAACGTGACACAACGCTGGATGGCTTCGAGTTTAGTGGAGAAATAGGCCTGGTGCAACAGCTTTTCGTTATGTTCAACGACAAAAGGGTGCTTAATGAAGGCACCCTTTTGCCGTTGAACGAAGTATGTATAGAGTGCTAAACAGGCTGTTTTTACAGCAGGCTCTCTCCTTACAGAGACTATAGCCTTTCAGTAAATATATTGATGCAAGACAGTTTAAAGTATGATCATTGCATTTATCTTTAATTGTTGGTAGAACACAATCTGTATGTTAAAAAGATGATGCTTCATGTTCTTCTCTGCAACCCATCCACACGGTCCTATCAGGGCATAAAAGCAGCCTTTGTGGGCCTGTTGATCTTGCTTACTCGCAATTAACATCCCGATAGGATTAGGCTGCTACCAGTTTTTCAAGCGTAATTTACCTGATAAACCCAATCGGGTAATTTCACTTTGTGCATATCTTTTTATACCAATCGACAGCGATTACCTTCCATGAAGATTGCCATACAATTTCTTCTATTTAGTTGCGTATACATCTGTGGACAACGCAGTTATGCGCAAAAAGCCAATAAAGAGCGAGATAGTTTACTTCAAATTTTGCCCAAACTTCCCCAGGATTCTGTACGATTTGAAGCGTTATACACCATTGGGAATAGCTACAAAGCCACAAATGCCTACAAATCCCGCCTGTATGCGATGCAGGCCCTGCAACTAGCCCAGCAGTTACATATGGATGTTGCCGAAGCGGACGCCTACAACCTTATTAGTGCTACGTATCGAATTGAAAGCAATTACCCGTTGGCCAAAACGTATCTTCTGCGAGCCATTCCTATTTGGGATCAGATGAAAAAACCAAAAGGCTTAAGTCAGGGCTATAACAACCTCAGCAATATGCTGATTGAAGGAGAGAAAAATTATGATCTAGCCCTTGTCTACGCGAAGAAAGCCCTGGAAATCAACACGAAGGAAGGGCTAACGAAGTATATTCCTGAGACCTATAATCAAATTGGGCTGGTTTATAAAAACAAGGGCAACCTCCAGCAGGCTCGCTATTATTTTCTTGAAGCGGCACGACTGACGGAGAAAGGCCCGGCAGAGAAACAGGCCAATCTGAGCATGTTTTTCAATAATCTTTCGAAAGTAACGCTTGAGCAGGGACAGCCTAAAGAAGCGCTTGCCTGGGCGCAACGGGCCACAACGATTAACCAGCGCTTCGACAATCAGCTCTCCATGACCTACAGCCTGGAAAATACAGCTCGCGTCTATGCCAGCCTTGGCAAATTGAAGCAAGCTGAAGCGCTATTTACCCAGGCACTTACGCTGGCGAATCGGTTGAATGCACCCAAACGAGTGCTGGATATTTACAAGACGATGAGCGACAGCTATCAGCAGGCAGGCAAAACGAGCCAGGCGTTAGCTGCCTACCAGCGGTTTCATACACTCAGCGATTCCGTATTTACTGTTGAACGGGGCCACCAGTTAAATGAACTGCAAATTCAGTATGAGACGACAGAAAAAGAACAACATATAAATCAGCTCAACCGGGAGAGCGAACTTCACCAGCGGCAGATGATTTATCTGGGTAGCGGCAGTGGACTGCTCTTGCTGTTATTAGGCTTTTCGGGCTGGCAATATAGACGTATCCAGCGTAGCCGCACCCGGATCAGCCAACAGTCCGATAAGCTAGAGTTACTCATCAAAGAACTACACCATCGGGTAAAAAATAACCTGGCGCTCGTATCCGGCTTATTGAATCTGCAATCCTACCAGCCCTATAATGAACAAACACTTCAGGTGGTCAGGCAACGTATTGAAGCCATGTCGCTCATTCACCAACGGCTTTATCAGACTGATTTATTGACGCAGGTCAATATCTTCGATTACCTGACAGATCTAACGGAAAGTCTGCTACGTGCCTATGGTTTTCAGCCCAATGAGCTTGACCTGACTATCGCCATCAAGGTAGAATGGCTGGATGTAGATCAGGCAATACCGCTCGGTCTGATAGCGAACGAGGTTATTACAAACGCCCTGAAATACGCTTACCAGAAAATTGACCATACTCCCTCTTTACACATATCCCTGACGAACGAGACAGCCCTTCTGTTTGAAGTAACCGACAACGGCGCGGGGTTCGATCCGGCAACATGGCAGAAACCCAACGGCTCATTTGGCAAACAATTAATTAAAGCGCTGTCTGCCCAGCTAGGTGGCTCTTATGAGCTTGATACAGGGCCAACGGGCACTCATTTCCAGTTGCATATGCCCAAAATAGCCTAACTTGCACTACCTCTTTACTCTTAATCAAAAACATGCTTACAACCTCTACTGAGCCGACTTCTATTCTGATTGTCGAGGATGAAGCAATCCTGGCCCTGGATCTTTGCGTTCGTCTTGAAGCCGAAGGCTATACCATCGTTGGCACAGCTACGACAGGCCGGCAGGCGCTGGCCTTATACGAACAACAACCTGCCGATATAATCATTTGTGATATTAACCTGCGTGGCGATTGGACTGGCATTGACACCGCCCGAAAACTGAAAGCTCACCGGCCCGTACCGATTATCTACCTGTCGGCCTTAACTGACCGCATGACGCTTGACCTGGCTAAAGATACCAAACCGGCTGCCTACCTGACCAAACCCGTTACGACCGATAATTTGCGCATTGCCATTGAAATTGCCCTGAGCAACTTTGCGGAACTATCGTCAAAACCTAAAACTCCGGATATACAATCGATTCCACTCACGGCACGCGAGGGAGAAGCGATTCTTCAGGTGGGAGAATATATCTTCATAAAACAGAACTACCAGTTCGTTCGTCTGCACCAGGCCGAAGTGCTTTATGCTGAAGCGGAGGATAAGTACACTACGTTGGTGACGACCACGCGAAAATTCGTTCTACGGCTGTCTCTGGCGGTTTTGCTGCAACGGCTCATGGATATGACACTGGTTCGCGTGCATCGCTCATACGCTGTAAATTTAGGCCGGGTAGACTCGTTTAATGATTACGAAATACAGGTTCCCGGACAGACACTACCCCTTGGGCGAGTGTATAAAGATGATTTTCTACGTCACTTTCGTGTACGCTAATTATGTCCAGCAGGTCTTACACCCAAAAATCAGCAGTTAGCTACGTGTTTCCCGTCGTTCACGGCATTTTTTAATCCAGATGGTAACTATAGATTATCTTTGATATATATCAGTTCATAAAACCGTCTTCTCTATGACCCTACTTTACGAGCCTACCCCCCGTATCTGGAAGCTTCCCCAGGCTTGCGTACCCGTTTATTCGGTGGTTCTGCCAGCATACAGCTAGCGGCTACGGCTGTTAATCGACGGCCAGCCCGAATCATAGACAACACGTTAACCTTTTATCGTGAGCGGGTGATCTTCCGATCTAGCTCGCCACTGGTTTGGGAAGGTTGCTTGATCTGGTCCTTCACGATGGTGTTACGAATGCAGCTCATCGACAGAAAAGCGTGCGTTTGAGATTTTTCAGTACACCATTTTTCAGCTTACCCAAAGCCTGTTTCATTTTCATTGAGTATGAAAAAAATAGTACGTACGCTTTTTACTTTATTGATCGTCGGGCTAATGCTGTGCTCCGTACATCAATCGTTTGCCCAGCGAACGCAAATCAGAGGATTTGTGGATGTGCTTAGTTACTATCAGGGTGGAAAATTAAATTTCGGATTGGGTGAACAGGATTTGTTCATTACGTCCGAATTGAACGAGCGTTTATCATTTCTTGGCGAAACGGTTTTTAAATATTCCGCGGATTCGCCAACGCTGTTTGATATAAGTATCGAGCGGATAATTATGAAATATAACTACGCCGGAAACCACAGTGTATTGATTGGAAAGCATCATACACCTGTCAATTACTGGAATGATACGTATCACCACGGACGCGTATTTTTTCCAACCATTGAACGGCCACTGGTTTTTTCAGAAGGGATTATTCCACTCCATACAACCGGGGTAAGTTTACAGGGGCAAAACCTTGGAAATATTCGCTTTGGCTACGATCTGATGGTGGGCAACGGACTAGGCTCGGGTGATCTGGCAGATAATGATAAATTCAAATCCGTTACAGCAGCCATGCACATAAAACCAGTTGATGGTTTACGGCTTGGCGCTTCTTTTTATCATGATGTTATCTCAGGTGGATCGGTTCTCCATAATCACGCGGGCGGACCACCAATGATCATGTCTCAGGTAAATCAGAATCTGATTACGGGATCGGTAGCTTATTTCTCAAAAAAATATGAACTGCTGGTTGAAAGCACGATGGCGATGAGTAAATCGGATTCGCTGGGCATGCAGAATACGATGGCAACCTACGCGTATGCTGGCCTGAAAGTCACTGAAAAGCTCATACCGTATGTTCGATTTGATGACATTCAATACAAAAACAAGGAAGTATACTTTTCTAATAATAATGCCCAATCGTTCATTGGGGGCTTACGTTACGAGCTAAACTATCTGGCTGTTTTAAAACTTGAATACCAGTATACAAAACGACAGATGTCTACTGACACGGATAAAATAACTCTTCAATTAGCCATCGGTTTTTGAACAAAAGTAGTAGCATATGAATTGGATTTACCAACTTTCGATCGGTATAGCGGTAGCTCTTTTGTACGATGGATTTTCGCCAAAATCACAGGACGTTAATCTGGCGATTATCGGTAATGCGAAAGGAGTGCCAGCAGAGATGAACATAAATCAACTGAAGTCAACGATGAAAGGCGAAAAACTTCGCTGGCCCGATGGCAGTAAAGTTGTTATAGCGCTCATGAAAACGAATACGCCAATAGGGCAGAATACGAGCAAAAAGATTTACAATATGAGTTCTGATGAATTGAATAAATACTGGCTCGCCTTAGTGTTTCAGGGCAAGGCAGACGCCCCTAATTTTTTCAATTCTGAAAGTGAACTGGAAGAATTCGTGGCGCAGACAAAAGGATCCATTGGTGTTGTTAATCAGGTTTCGCCCACAAACAGAGCTATACTAATTGACGGAAAAAAGTTTTTATGACACACAGGTAGTATTCAGACTAATAAACTAGTTAATGTCAAAAATTACAGGCATAATACACGAGATTCTTCTTGTTCGGAAGGTATTGCCCGTACGTTTAACTGTCAAAACAAAAATATGGATGACAGTCATTACAATTGTGTTGCTGTTTTCATTCTTTGTTTTACTATATCTGCCGGCTATTCAGGAACGTAGCCTTTTAAGCAATTTCAACAAAGAGGTACAAAATCATGCCAACACAGTTGCCCTGGGTGTGAAGATCGCCATGACTGAACAAAATTTTGAAGGGGTGAAAACCGCGATGGATTTTGTTAAAAAAGATCCGCATCTAGAGTTCGTAAGTTTACTACAAATTGATACTACGTGGAACAAGAATCATTCAGCTTATAAAATAAATAAAACTATTTTTAAAACATTTCCAGAAAATAAAAAGGTAGACCTGAATGCGTTGTCGAATGATTTAAGAATTGTAAAACGAGCCTCATTTATGACCCCATTAATGAATGGCGAAATTTTGCTAGCTTCATCGACAGAAGAAATTATTGAGACCAAAAAACAAATACGTGTTACGTCCTTACTTTTTAGTCTTTTAGTTTTCACCGTTGGCATTGTTATTGGATTTGGCTTGGCGAAGAATATATCAGTACCCGTACTGGAACTAAGAGATGCGGCTACGAAAGTAGGTAACGGTGACCTTACTCAACGAGTTAATAGTAAATCGAGGGATGAAATTGGAGAGCTTGGTATTGCTTTTAATAAAATGGTTGCCGATTTATCCAAGGCCAGAAAGGAAGTAGAAGATCGCACAAGTGAATTGGTTTTAGAAAAGAAAAAATCCGATGAATTGCTCGAAGACCTGAAGAAAACCCTAGTTGACCTCAACGAAACACAGGAGCAACTGATAGGCCAGGAGAAACTGGCGTCTATAGGTCAGTTAACGAAAGGCCTCCTTGATCGACTTCTCAACCCACTGAATTATATCAATAACTTTTCTGCCGTATCAAAAGATTTTTTAATAGAAAGCAAAGAGCTGATCGATGTAGAAAAATACGTATCAGATGAGATTATTCATGATGATTTAATCCCATTGCTGAATATGACTGAAGCTAACGTCGACAAAATACTCGAGCATGGGACTAGTCTATCCCGTATAATCAGAAGTATGAGTAAACTATTAAAGGTTAAGTCAACTATTTTTATTGATACTAATATTAATACGTTCCTTGACAACCAGATTGTCAAATATTTACAGGAAATAAAGCAGAATAACGATGATTTTTCTGCACAAATAATTACTGATTTTGCGGCTAGAAATTGTACCGTTAAGATATTACCGACTGAGATGGGTTCTGTTATTCATAGTATGCTAAATAATGCGCTTTACTCATTGAAGGAAAAAGCATCGACAGATAAAACGTTTGTACCAAAGCTAACCCTAAAGACAACCTGCGGAGGAGATTATGTCGAATTAAGAATAGAAGACAATGGAAAGGGAATTCCGGCCAATGAAATGAAAAACCTTTTCCTGCCATTCTTCACGACAAAACCAACGTCGAAAGGTACGGGCTTGGGATTATATATGAGTCAGGATATTATTAAAGCCCATAAAGGGAGTATATCTGTGGATACGCAGGAAGGTCAGTATACTGCTTTTCTGATTCGCTTACCTACCGTTTAATAGATTTTTCCGGGTTCCTTTTGCCTGCTCCTACCTATAACTCAAAATTTCAATCCTGCGCTTTTTCTTACACACAAAAGTTAGTAGTTTGCTCCTCTTAAACAGTCGTTCACGGCGTATTTCTCCCAGTCTACTCAGACACGCAGTAGATTTGATTACGCTAAAGCAGCAATAGGTGAAGCCAGATTTAAACGGTCGAATCTGTATAGGCTTTCTGCTTCTATTCGCATTTAATTTTAATATACTCTTTTTTAACCAGTCCTACTTAGTGTAGGCCAAACCACTTAATTAGTTTAAAATGACAACTACAGAAGTTAGCTCCGTAGAACACAACGTGCACGTTATGCGTACCATTGTTGAAAACAATGATGCCAGAACATTTTCAAATTATCTTCCTTTAGTAGCGGAAGATTTTGTAGGACACACCCATTTTGTACCTGGCGATCTGCACGGCAACCAGGCATTGAGCGATTTTTTTTACGTGACAGAAGAAGTGGCCTTTCCCGATGGTTCGCATGTTATTCATAACTGTTTCGGCGAGGGAGATATGGTCACGCTGGAGCTTTCCTACGAAGGTACTTTTACGGGTCCACTGCCCGACGGAACGCCACCAAACGGCAAAAGAATCAAGTTTCAGTATAACATCATGTGCCGGTTTGCCAATGGTAAACTGGCCGAATTGTGGTGGTATCCCTACGACTCCTATACACTCATGAAGGAACTTGGCATGATTTAAAAATCAATAAATCATGAATTTCAAGCAAAAACTTCATTCGGGGGAAGTCGCCTATGGATTAACCTTAACCATTGGTAATCCGCAAATCGCAGAATTGGTCGGCAATCTTGGTTTCGATTGGATTTGGATCGAGACCGAACATACAACAATGGGTCTGGAGACCGTATTAGCCCAATTACAGGCAATTTCGGGCACTGGGACAAACGCTGTTGTGCGCGTAGATTGCAATGACCAGACAACCATCAAACGGATTCTGGACATTGGGCCGGATGGCATACTTATTCCATCTGTCAATAGTCGGGAAGATGCCGAGAAAGCCATAAAATTCATCAAATACCCTCCCCTGGGTGAACGAGGCATTGGGCTGGCTCGTGCTCAGGGATATGGCCTTAAGTTGGGCAGCTACATAAAATCGGCCAACGACGAAGTGGCAACGATTTTTATGATTGAGCACATTCTGGCGGTTCAAAACATCGAGGAAATTCTGCAGGTAGAAGGCGTGGATGGTATCATTATCGGAGCGCTGGATCTGGCCGGCAGTATGAATCTTCAAAATGATCTGTCAAATCCGTTGATTGAAGTTGAGGTTCAAAAGGTATTGCTGGCCTGTAAAAAAGCAGGTATTGCCTGTGGCGCCTTTGTAGGCGATCCTAATCAGGCCAAAGCACGAATTCAGGAAGGTTTTCGCTTATTGACGCTGGGCGCTGATGTGCTGCTACTGGCCTCTTCAGCGAAGAATGTTCTTGATTCAGTGAAAAAAACCTGATATGAACATCTCCCATTTAAACAGATTAAGATAAGGTATTTAATCCGTTTAAATGGGAGCGATCAAGCGAGTTGACATTAAAAAATGAGCATACAGAGGCTGCAAATTAGCTTTTATACCTCATTTCTGATTCGCTTATACGCACCCTTGCCTAACTCACACCCATTAGCTCGTTGTTTACTCCATCAAAATTGTTGTTCACGGCAAATACGCCCATTGAATGAAAGAAAACCATAGCTTTGACCAAAAGAAAGATCTAGTTTTAGTTAAGTGAATGAGCGCAGACATGCGCCTTAACCTTCCTCTTATGAAAACATCCAGTTACGTTTCCACTCACACGTTAAGTCCGCCATAGCCATATAGAATCTGCTGGCTAATTAATCCGGTTTATATTGACCGTGGGCATATTGTGTCCTCAGTATTTGAGTGCATCCAGCCCCCGCATTGCTCTTATTTATCCTTTTTTATCAAAACTACTCTCTTTACATGTCAAAGAAAATTCTGGCTATCCTATCAGAATACGGATATTGGGGAATCGAACTGGTGGGGCCACTGACAAAACTCGAAGAGGCCGGGTACACCGTCGAGTTTATGACACCCAAAGGGAAGAAAGCAGAAGCCTTACCGCCCAGTTACGATACGACGTATGTAGATCCTCCCCTGGGCATGTGCGTTACCACGCCCCTTGCCGCCGACATGGTGAAGGCGTTTGAGGCAACGAACCGGCTGGAAGAACGTAAGAATATGTCGGAAGTAATTCCCGAACGGCCTTATTTCTCAGCGTCTGATTTCCTTCGGAAATTCGAAAAATACTTCAGTGACCTGAAAATAGCGCAGGAAGATCTAACTACCGAATACGCAGCTTTATTGCTCGTTGGTGGTAGTGGCCCAATCATCGACATCGTTAACAATCAGCGGGTTCACGACATTATTCTGGCGTTTCATAAGAAAGACATGCCGATCGGTGCTATTTGCTACGGGGTGGCTCCATTGATTTTCGCGCGGGATTTCAACGAACGTCGATCAATTATTAAGGGCAAACACGTTACAGGGCACTGCATTGAGTATGACTACCACGACGGTACGGGCTTTTTGCACACAGACCTGAATATGGGGCCACCACCCTACGTACTGGAATACATGCTGTCGGACGCTGTCGGGCCGGAAGGCCAGTATCATGGTAATTTTGGCAAGGAGACGTCGGTCATTGTCGATTATCCATTCATTACCGCCCGGTCATTACAATGCTCGTTTGAATTTGGCGATCAGTTTGTTAATGTTTTAGATAACGGACTGAAACGATATGGCTGGTAAGACTGGTAATCAGAAGGTTATCGAGCAGTTCCTGGCCGACGGTATGGACCACATGTTCGGTAATCCCGGCACAGTGGAACAGGGGTTTCTGGATGCCGTAGCCGAATACCCCGACATGAAGTACATCCTGACACTTCAGGAGAGTGTCGCCGTGATGATGGCCGATGGCTATGCCCGGGCTACTCAACGCCCAACGCTGGTGCAGCTTCACAGCTCCCCCGGCATTGGCAATGCGGTCGGGGCATTGTACCAGGCGAAACGGGGTCATGCACCCCTGGTCGTGATTGGTTCTGACGCCGGGTTGCAGTACATGAACATGGATGCCCAAATGGCCAATGATTTAGTGGCGATGATGGCACCCGTGACGAAGTACGCAACGATGGTACAATCCTCTAAATCGTTGCTTCGTACGCTACGTCGGGCGATCAAAATAGCGGGTACAGCGCCAATGGGACCGGTTTATGTGTGCATGCCTATGGATGTTCTGGACGAGATAAACGATGAGCCGGTGGTGCCAACCAGCTTTCCATCAACACGGGTGGCTCCCACATCGGAAGACATTGACGAGGCCGCCCAAATGCTGCTGGAAGCCGAAACACCGGTCATTTTTGCGGGGGATGGTGTAGCGTATTCCGGGGCTAACGATGCGCTCACCAGAGTAGCCGAGTTGCTGGGGGCCGACGTGTACGGTGTCGATTTCGGCGATGTATTTATCGATACGACGCATCCACTTTATAAGGGCACAACGGGTCACATGTTTGGCTCATTCAGTTATCCATTGACCAGCAAAGCCGATACAAACCTCATCGTTGGAACCTACATGGTGCCAGAGGTTTTCCCGCGTCTTGAAGACATTTATAAGCCGGGTGCCAGGGTGATTCACTTTGACCTCAACGCCTACGAAATCGCCAAAAATCACCACGTCGATCTGGGTATCGTCAGCGATCCTAAACTATCCCTGGAAGCTTTGGCGAAAGCGATTGAAGCAAAACAGACGGATGCGCAAAAATCAGCCGCCGAAAGTCGGTTGAAGGCCGCTCAGGAGTCGAAACAAACGCCCCCGAACGTAGCACAGCCCGAAACACCGTCGGACGTAGTAAAACCGTTGCAGATGGCCCAGTTTGCCGATGTACTGGCCCAGAAAGTGCCTGCCGACGTCATTATCTTCGACGAAGCGCTAACCAGTTCGCCTGCCGTTCAGCATGCCATTCCTCCCCGTAAGCCCGGCTCTTATTTTACGACCCGTGGCGGCTCGTTGGGTGTGGGATTTCCGGGTGCTATTGGTGTCAAACTGGTGCATCCCGACAAAACGGTTATTGGTTTCTCCGGCGATGGCGGCAGCATGTA
This sequence comes from Spirosoma jeollabukense, assembly GCF_054777855.1. Lineage (NCBI taxonomy): Bacteria > Pseudomonadati > Bacteroidota > Cytophagia > Cytophagales > Cytophagaceae > Spirosoma > Spirosoma jeollabukense. The sequence continues at coordinate 563,539 of NZ_BAAHAD010000002.1, read as the reverse complement.
CACCATACAGGCTCTTTGGTCGGCGGTGCGGCATAATACGGGAGCCAAGTTTGTCGTCTGCAACAACGGTTCCTATAAACTGCTGCAACTCAACATTGATGTGTACTGGAAGGAACGTAGCATCGACAGCCACAATTACCCATTGTCGTTCGATCTCTCCTTCCCTCCTACCCGCTTCGACCTGATGGCCCAGTCGATGGGCGTTGACGCGGTTCGTGTCGAACGTATCGAAGAAATCGGACCGGCCATTGACCGGATGCTGGCCGACGACAAGCCGTTTTTAATTGATCTCGTGCTGGAAGGGAATCACCAGTCCGATTGGGTGAAAACAAATTGCTCGCAATAGCAGACAAGTAGTACAAACACAACTTTCCTCTTTTTTAATCACATTAGATTACGAATCAAGATGTTAACGAACGAATCAATTCAGAAACTAGCCGACGCCTGGTATAAAAAATTAGATGTTCATGCTCCAATGGTCGAGGTATTGCCTATGCTCGCCGACAAAGAGCTGGAGATGGTTTTCCCCGAAGCAACGATTTATGGCTGGGCGGGTTTCGAAGGCTGGTTTCAGCGGGTCATCCGCATTTTCTTCGACGAAGTACACACCCTCAAAGAAGTAACCCCAACGATTGACGGGGATAAGGCGACGGTCAAGGTGATCGTAAAGTGGGAAGCCAGTGTCTGGAATGCACCGGAAGCCAACAGCAAACGTATCATTGCCGACGCGTATCAAACCTGGGAAATGGGCGTCATCGATGGTAAAACGGTGATTACGAAATACGTAGTGGATGATTTGAAGTACTACGAAGGATCAGCCACTTTATAAACTCCGAAGCGCCATGACAAACGTACCAGACACTAAGCTCGGAGCGATGTACAAAGCTCATATTCAGTTCATTCTGGACAAGAATATTGAGGCTCTGCTGGATCAATATACCGATGATGCCCTGCTCATCAGCAGCTTTATGAAGACCCCGCTTTACTACAAAGGCAAAGAGCAGATTCGCGAACATATGCAGGGAATTCTGGGAATCGACGGGCTTGAAACAGACATTGTATTCTGGGCCGAGACCGAAAATCCCGAAACGATCATGATAACCGAACAGATTACCATGACCACCGCCGACGGCGAAAGCCATATGCGCTTTGCTGATAGCTGGGTACTACGTGATGGTCGAATTGCCATCCACTTTGCCGGGATGGTACAACACCCCGACGGATCACTGGCTTAATCTTACTACTGGCTTATTCCATCCTCTTTATGAACCTCGACTTACTCGTTAATCAGACTCCTTGCCAGCACGACGTAGCACCTAACACGCTGTTGATCGATTTTCTACGCGATGACCTTGCCCTAACCGGCACAAAATGGGGATGCGGTTCGGGGATGTGCGGAACCTGTAATGTATTGGTTGACGGCAAGACGACTAAAAGCTGCCAGATGTTGGCCGTTGAGGCCGACGGCTCTTCGATCACGACTATCGAAGGATTGGCAACCGACGTATTGCACCCGATTCAGGCCGCTTTCCAGGAAAATTTTGCCGTTCAGAATGGTTTTTCGACACCCGGTCTTGTAATGGCTGCTGTCGAATTGCTGAATGAAAATCCGAATCCCACCGAAGAGGAAGTCAAACTGTGGCTACGAGGCAACCTATCTCGTGAAAGCGGTTACCAGCCGGTCGTTAATGCCATCCTGGATGCGGCTGATCGTATTAGCGGCATCGACAATGGACACGCCCCTACCCCCGCCAACGGCCAAGGCATCGGAGAACGGGTAACGCCAAGAAAGACGACGGAAATATTGAATGGCAATGCCCAGTATATTGGCGATATGACGCTGCCGGATATGGTCCACGCGGCCATTCTGCAAAGTCCGCACGGGCATGCGATCATTAAAAATATTGATACCTCGGAAGCCGAAACCATGCCCGGCGTCATTCGGGTGTTTACGGCCAAGGACACGGAGCAGATCATGCCGATGCCGGTTATCTGGGTTCCGCCTTACGCCGAAAGTCACTTTTTGCCGCATCCATCAGGCATTGTTCCGGGGTCGCACCGGGTGTTTGCCACCGATCGGGTTCGGTTTGCGGGCGATCAGTTAGCCGCCGTTGTAGCCGAAACACGTGAACAGGCGTATGCTGCCTTAGAGAAAATCAAGGTTGATTATGAAGCCTTACCGGTTGTGCTCGATCCAGAGGAAGCACTAAAAGATGGGGCTCCTCTCCTGCACGAAACCGCGCCGAATAACCGCCTGATTCATGCCATGTTTGGCGATAAGGAGGCTACCGAGAAAGCCATTGCTGAGGCTGAAGTCGTGGTGGAGCAACGGATTTATAACCAGCGAATGATGCAGAATACCCTCGAAGTGCGGGGAGCCTTAGCTGATTATAATGCCAAAACGGATCAATACACGTTGTGGGCGAATACACAGATTCCGTATCCGCACCGCTTGCTGATTTCGCTTTACGTGCTTGGCATTCCGTATAATAACCTACGGGTAATCATTCCCTACATGGGTGAGAGCAACGGCTGCAAGGGGAACCTCTATCCCGATACACCGCTGGTGCTCTGGATGGCGAAACAGCTAGGTCGCCCGGTAAAGTGGGTCGATACGCGCGAGGGTTTCGCCCGGAACACGGCCCAGTCCCGCGATCAGGTTCAGTATGGAACGATTGCCGGGTCACGGGATGGCAAAATTTCGGCGCTCATGTGCCGGGCCTACAGCAACGTAGGCGCTTATCCGGTCATCAACGCGCCGGGTCAGCCATTGCCACTTATCGGGAAAAGCATCACGGGTGCCTACGTAATTCCGCATCCGTGCTATGAGGTTGATGTGGTCTATACCAACAAGGTACCAACCGCGCCCATGCGGGGCTCAGGCCGGGCCGAAGCCATTTTCTTTATGGAACGCATGATCGAAATGTACGCCCGTGAGATCGGCATGGACTCCGCCGAAGTGCGCCGGATCAACATGGTCAAACCCGATCAGTTCCCCTTCGACAACGGGCTGGGCTGGACCTACGATTCGGGCACCTACGAAAATCTGTTGAATCTTGTCCTGGAAAAAGCGGGCTATACTGACCTGGCGGCCATGAAGCTGGAAGCTAGTCAGCGCGGCAAATGGCTCGGTATGGGCATTGGTTCTTACGTAGCCGCAGCAGGCGTTGGCCCTTCCGCCAAGATGGGCGCCGAAGGGCTGCTGAGCGGTACCTGGGGCAGTGCTTACATTCACGTAGCGCCCTCGGGAGAAGTCGCCATCACAACCGGCGCGCAACCCCACGGACAGTCACAGGATACGACCTTTGTGCAGATTGCCGCCGATACGTTGCAGATTCCGATGGAGTACATCACGCTGAAGCACTCCGATACGTCGAACCCGATCTACTACGGCCAGGCCAGCTACGGCAGCCGGTCGCTTAGTGTGGAAGGCGCTGCCGTTAAGCAGGGCTGTCTGGCGATTATCCAGAAAGCACGGGAGTTTGCAGCCTATCTGTTCAAAATGCCCATTGACCTGATCGAATACAAAGACGGAAAAGTCATTGGTACGCCAGCCCCCGAACAGGCCGTAATGCCGCTGCAAGTAGTGGCGCTGATGCTCTGGTTCGGCTGGGACTTGCCCGAAGGCATGGCGCCCGGTCTGGAAACGACCGCGTATTTCGACCCGAAAAACTTCAATTTCCCCTTCGGTACGCACGTTGCCATTGTTGAAGTCGACCAGGAAACCTACAACGTCGAACTCAAACGATACGTAGCCGGCAATGATTATGGGGTTGTGGTCAATCCGGGGGTTGTGGACGGCCAGACCTATGGTAACATTGTTCTGGGCGTTGGTCAGGCGCTTTCCGAAGAAGGTCGCTACGATCCGGAAACGGGTATGGTGTTAACGACAGACTTCGATACGTATGCGATTCCGAGAGCCGACTGGTTCCCGAACATCGAGCTGATTCGCACCGAAACGCCATCACCAACTAACATTCTGGGCGCTAAAGGGGCGGGTGATGTGAGCAATCCGGGTGTTGCCCCAACGATTGTGAACGCCATTATTAATGCCCTGTCAGACTTTGACGTCAAGCACATTGACATGCCTGTTACTCCCGAGAAACTCTGGGATATTGTTCATACTCATCAATTCGAAACGGTATAAAATCATGATCGGAACACAACTTACCTACGAAGCACCCGACACGCTGAAAGGTGTGCTTGACCTGATCGGCCGTCAAGGGTATCAGGTATTAACCGCCGACCAATCGCTGGTCAGCACCCTGAAAAAAGGAGCAGCGTCTCCTTTGGCACTGGTTAGTCTGCGCAAAGTGCCGGGCCTGGCCACTATAGGGAACGAGTCTGGCGAGTTACACATTGGTACGTCGACCTCCTATGCCAGCCTGCTCAAACACGATGCCATTAGCCAGTACCCCATTCTGGCGCAGGCATTAGCCACCATTCAGGACCCGCATCTCCGTCACAACTGCACCCTTGGGGGAGCACTGCACTACGGCGGTCATGCACACGCGGCCGTTCTCGCTGCGCTGATGGCGCTCGACGCCAAAGCCGTTGTGCTAAGTCGGGAAGATGATACGCGGCTGCCCATCCACTCTTTTAGTCAGTATGGCAAGCGAGTGGCGCTTCCGACGGGCAAACTGGTAACGGCCGTCGTCGTTCCGGCGGCTCAGCAAACTACGGGCTGCTACCTGGAAATAGAGCAATTGTCGGGCCGTCAACCAGCGCATGGCATAGCGGTAATACTACGTTCCTCGGAGCGGGGCGTGGAAGAAGCCCGGATCATCCTGGCCGGTTTCACCGAGCAACCTATCCAGTTGCAGCCGATAGAGACGTCGCTGAATGGTCGGCCACTGAACCTGGCGCGCATCGACGAAGCCGTTGAGATGATTGATGAAACGACGTTGCCCGTTACGGTCGGCAATGCTCCGCAAGGCTATTATTACCAGCTGGCCAAAGTGCTGATCCGACGTTCGTTAACTCAATTAAATAGTTAATTATTAGCAGTAATGATTAAATTAAAGTTACCTTCCTCTTTTTAATTAATAACTAATGGATACGAAAGCATTTTATGATTACCACCTGGTGTTGCTGGCCAACAAGGATGCGAACGAACTGGTAGAACACGACTACCACGACGATGCTGAAATGATTTTATTAGTGGCCGACGAGCCGATTCATATCAAAGGGAAAGAAGCGCTGAAAAAGCAACTGGGCGATTACATCGAGTACATCTATCGCGGCTTTATTTCGACGGAGAAACTAGCTACTACCGATGACAGTATTTTTCTGGAAGCGACGATTAATACAGCCAACGGTCCCGCGAAAGTGTATGACGCCCTTTACCTGAAAGATGGAAAAATCCTCCGCCATTACTCGGGCTTAAAATAGCCATTCAACCGCATCTAACTTCCTCATCCTTAACCAGTACCAGAATGAACCCAACTCCAGAAACGGCCAAGGCTACTATTACAAAAGTAGAAAAAGGGCCCTATACAGTCCATAGTTACCTTAGCCCGGAATGGGCTGAGATGGTTTGCTCCCAGATTATCGAAACACCCGCGTCATTAATGATTGTTGATGTTCAACTGCTCAGGGAACAGGCTCAGGCAGTTAAAGACTATGCCAATAGCCTCGGCAAACCAATAAACAAAGTGATCATCAGCCACGGTCACCCCGACCACTGGGCTGGGCTGGAGGTATTCAGCGACGTACCGAGCTATGCGCTGGCCGAATCGGTTAATGAAATAGCGAACTACGGGCAGGGTATGCTAGACAGCAAAAAACCCTATTTTGGCGATGCCGTTGCCGCCACCGTTACGGTGGTGCCACAACCGCTCACCGTTGAGAACGAAGTGTTTGATGGCCTGGAGTTAGTCTATCACAAAAATTTCGGGACGGACACTACCTTCTCGGTCATGATCGAACTGCCGCAACTGAACACGCTGATTGCGCAGGATCTGATCTACAACGGCGTATACCCTTACGTTGGCGACCGCAACTACATGACACAGCAGGTTTCGTTTGACACCTGGATCGCTATCCTGAAGGACGTAAAAGCGAAAGGCTACGAAACGATCTTTCCGGGCCACGGCCTGCCAACAGATTCCAGCATCTGCGACACGATGATTGAAACGCTGGAATTTGCAAAATCAGCGTATGCTGAAGCAACTGATGGGAATGACCTGAAGGAGCGAATCATGAAGAAATACCCTGACTACAAAGTTGTTGATATGCTCGACCTGTCAGCGTATATGCTTTATAGTAACCCATACGGGGCCTAGTCTATTTAACTAAAACAACATCTCAATCTATTATCTTTTTGCAAATCATGAGCAAGAACGTATTAATACTAGCGTCTAATGTAGGGCTTTGGGGCGAAGAATTACAGGCTCCCTGGGACGCCCTCAAAAAAGCAGGATTCAATGTTACCTTAGCCACACCTAAAGGAATTACTCCCCTGCCGCTGCAATTGAGCATGGATAAGGAGTTTGTGGACCCTATGCAGAACTACAATGTTAATCCGGCCGAAGTAGTTGATCGGATCAACGAAATTCTGGACACGGGCGAGTGGGACACCCCTATCAAAATTGAAGATGCCAAAATGGAGGATTACGATGCGCTGGTACTTGTAGGCGGTCCGGGATCTCCACTCGATATAGTTGGGAATGCGTTCGTTCATGATCTGTGCGTGAAAGCGTACAATCAGGATAAAATATTAGGGGCCTTATGCTATGCCGTAGGAGCTTTCGTTTGGGCGCGTGATGTCGATACGTTGCACCGCCCGATCATTTACGGCAAAAAAATTGTGGCTCACCCCCGCGCCTGGGATTTTACCGGCCCCCTCAATTACCCACTCGTTCGAACCACGCCCGAAAATGCAGGTACGGATCTGGTAACGCAGGGCTTTGTATTCCCCTTGCAAGTGATTGTTGAAGATGCTGTTGGCCCAATGGGCAAGGTGTATTCTGATCCAACCACCAACCGGGAGAAACCTCAGGTTATGTACGACCATCCGTTCGTAACGGCCCTGTCGGTTGAGTCGTCGATTGCGTTTGGCGATAAAATGGTAGAGGCTCTATCGGCCTAGTGGACGGGTTTGTGGACAGCGTGCAGAGACCTGCTTAAATCTTTAGCTAATACCCCAATGAAACTAAGTGGCAAAAAAATCGGAATACTTCTCGAAAGCGATTACTTCGAGAACGAGATTTTCTATTACAAGTACCGTTTCCCGGAGGAAGGTGCCGAACTCCATTTCCTGACCAGGCTTTGGGGGAATGATCGTATTACGTTCCTTGGGCACGAATACCGGGCTCCGATGGAGTGTTCGGAAAGTTTCGAGAATATGACCGATGAGGAACTGCGAAGTTACTCGGCCATTATTGTGCCGTCGGGTATGGTATCGGATCGGTTGCGGTACACGGAAGATGTTGAAAAAATTCCGCCCGCCACCGAATTCCTGAAACGCGTATTCGCCGAAAAATCGGTTTTGAAAGGCATCATTTGCCACGGCCTTTGGCTGGTAGCCCCCGCCACGGAACTGGTCAAGGGTCGGCCCTTGGTTTGCCACAATAACCTTATCGGCGATGCCAAAGCCTACGGCGCTGTCTACACCAATCAGGACGTAGTAGTCGACGGCGATCTGGTAACTGGCCGGTCGGGAGGACACGCCCATTTGTTCGCCAAAAAAATTATCGAGCTTTTATCCACGCCTAACTAACATGGCAGATCTGGTTTTTTCGCATATCGCGCTGTCCTGCAACGACATTGCCGTAACCGAGCAATTTTACACGACGCATTTTGGTTTCCAACGATCGCGGGCGATTCCACTTGGCGAAGGCAATGAAATCGTGTTTCTGAAAAACGGGCAGTCGGTTTATCTCGAACTGTTCAAGGCCGAAGGGAACCGGCCCGAGGGAACACCCGAGGCAGTAGCCGACGGCCCACATTACACGGGCGTCCGGCACATTGCCTTTCAGGTGACGGACGTAGATGCCACCGTGAGTGCCATGGGCGATGCAGCCAACACTACGTTGGGGCCACTGGATTTCAGCGATTTTATTCCGGGGTGGAAAACAGTTTGGGTGAAAGATCCCGATGGCAACATCGTGGAGATTAGCCAGGGCTACCACGACTAGACAAATAAGTAGTAAGTTAATAAGTAGTAAGCGTTTGATTGTCAACAAAATAACCATACTTACTACTTGGTAACTTGTGACTTACAACTTAACTCCCTCTAAACCGATTTTACACTCTAAATCAAAATAGCATTCATGGAAACCGATATTACAAGTGTTGCGCCGGGTGCCGATGGGCAATCTTCCGCCACGAAAACCGCCAACATGCGGATCGACTTCACATTTTCCGATACTATTTCGGGCTACGTTGTTGAATTTATCCCATCCGAAAAAGCATTCATCCTTGAAACGTCGGATGGTCGCAAATTCAAACTTTATCTGATTGCCTCTACTTATGCCCGCTCAGCGCGCAACCTGGACGAACCCTATCAGGATGCTACGGGCGTGATGTTTGAGATGCTTTCCCAAAAAGGCCAGTACGTTCATGCCTATGGTTCGTTCTATCCAGGTATCGATACGTCGGAACCGGTGTTTGAAGTCCAGTGGATGATCTTCCCGGGCCACCATCCGCTGGAGTATCGGCACGAAGGGCAGGATTGGTGGATTCACCAGATCAGCTCCATCGCATCGAGCTACCTCAAATGGCAGTTCAATTACCCTGAAGAGCCAATCGATTATAGCAAATACCGGACTATGCTTCACCTGGCCGGGGCCAAAAAAGGCGATTTCCTGCAAGAGACGGATACGATCTCGCGGATGATTTACGGCTTTGCCTCTGCCTACATGCTCACCGGCAACGATGCGTATCTGGAAGGAGCCGAAAAAGGCACCGAATACCTGCGTGAGCACATGCGGTTCTTCGATCAGGACGCCGACCTCATTTACTGGTACCACGGCCTGAAACTGGATGGCGCGAAGGAAACCAAGCTGCTTACCTCAGAATTTGGCGATGACTATTATTCCATCCCGATGTATGAGCAAATCTACGCGCTGGCTGGCCCTACGCAGACGTTCCGCATCACCGGCGACAAAAAAATTCTGTTCGACATCGAGAAGACCATCGACCTCTTCGAGATGTATTATAAAGACAAAGAACAGGAAGGGTATTTCTCACACATTGATCCCATTGGACTCGATCCACGCGATGAATCACTGGCTCACAACCGCGCCCGCAAAAACTGGAACTCGGTGGGTGACCACGCGCCTGCGTACCTGATCAACCTGTACCTGGCCACTGGTGAGAAGAAATACGCCGACTTCCTTGAGTATACCTTCGATACCATCACCAAGTATTTTCCTGATTACGAAAACAGTCCGTTTGTCCAGGAGAAATTCATGGAAGACTGGAGTAAAGACCAGACTTGGGGCTGGCAGCAAAACAGGGCCGTCGTGGGGCACAACCTCAAAATTGCCTGGAACCTGATGCGTATGCAGTCGCTGACACCCAAACAGGAATACCTGGATTTCGCCAAGAAAATTGCCGAACTCATGCCCGAAGCGGGCTCCGATCAGCAGCGCGGTGGCTGGTACGACGTAGTGGAACGGAAACCGATCCCCGGCAGCAAGCGTCACCAGTTCGTATGGCACGATCGCAAAGCGTGGTGGCAACAGGAACAGGCGATTCTGGCTTACATGATCCTGTATGGTCTTTTAGACGACAAAGAGTACGAAAAACAGGCGCGCGAAGCAGCTTCGTTCTATAACGCGTTCTTCCTCGATACGGACGATGGTGGCGTTTACTTTAACGTTTTCTCGAACGGAATGCCGTACCTGATGGGCAACGAGCGCTTCAAAGGCAGCCACTCGATGAGCGCCTACCACAGCACCGAGCTATGCTACCTGTCAACGGTGTATACGAACCTGCTGATCACCAAGAAGCCGACGTATTTCTACTTTAAGCCCTACCCCGATTCGTTCAAGGATAACATTCTGTACGTATCGCCGGACATTCTGCCTAAAGGCAGCATATACATCAGTGAGTGTTTCATTGACGATCAACCCTATACTGATTTCGATGCTCAGGCACTGACCGTAAAACTGCCTGATACCGACAAGCAGGTGCGTGTGAAAGTACTGATCACACCGGTGTAAATAGTTACTAAGTGGAAAGTCATTAAATTGTAAGTAGATAAGTCGTAGCTAGATTGGTTAATATCCAATTATAACTTACTCACTTACAACATACTCACCCACGACTTATCACTTAGTAACTTGACAACTTATCTAAACTCTACTACAGGTATGAACGTAACGTCCAGCACGGTTGACTCCATTATTCTTATTGAGGCATCCGGCAGTATTGATAGTAAAACTGCCCCTGAATTTGAGCGCACCGCCATGGCGGCCGTTCAGGGGCAGAAAGAAGTAATCATCGACTTAACGAACGTCGAATTCCTGTCGAGTGCCGGTCTGCGGGTTTTGCTGATGATCTATCGGCAGGTGAAAGCCAAGAGTGGAAAGGTGGTTCTGGTAGGCACGTCCGAAGAAATTCAGGACATCATGGCCAATACCGGATTTCTGTCCTTTTTCAGTACGGCCGACACTATGCAGGAAGGCATCGACATCCTTAAAGCCACCTAGTCATGACCGAATCGAACAGGATTGATTACTATCCTACTCACGAACACGAGGGTATTAAATTCCGTCGGGGGCATTCGCTGCCATTTGGGGCAACGATGGTCGCGAATGGCGTGAATTTCAGCATTTTTTCCAGTGCCGCTACGGCCTGTACCCTGGTTTTGTTTGAGCGGGGCGCCGATCAGCCGTTTGCTGAAATTCCATTTCCCGATGAATTTCGCATCGGGAACGTATACAGTATGACGGTATTTGAGCTGGATTACGAACGGCTTGAATACGGCTATCGGATGGATGGCCCGTTCGATCCGGGTCAGGGTTACCGGTTCGACAAATCGGTGATTCTCAGCGACCCTTACGCCAAAGTCATTGGCGGTCGGGATACGTGGCTAGCCAAACCGAACTGGGATAATGTATACCCTTATCGCTCCCGGTTGGCTTTCGAAGATTTCGACTGGGAAAACGACCATCCGCTCGAAACACCCGCCGAGGATTTGATTATCTATGAGATGCACGTTCGGGGGTTCACCCAACATCCCTCGTCGGCGGTGAAAAACCCCGGTACGTTCAGCGCTATTCGGGCGAAGATTCCGTACCTCAAAGAGCTGGGGATCAACTGCATCGAACTGCTCCCGATCTACGAATTCGACGAGTGGGAAAACAGTCGTCCAAGCCCCACAACGGGCGAAGTCCTGGTCAATTTCTGGGGCTACAGCACGGTGAACTTCTTCTCGCCTAAAGCGGGATATGCCGCCACCGGGAAGTTCGGTATGCAGGTCGATGAGCTGAAAACGCTCATTAAGGAACTGCACAAAAACGGCATTGAAGTGATGCTGGACGTGGTGTTCAACCACACCGCCGAAGGTGACCAGCGGGGACACACGATCTCGTTCCGGGGCATTGACAACAAGACGTATTACATGCTGACGCCGGAGGGCTATTATTTCAACTTCTCCGGAACGGGCAATACGTTGAATTGCAACAATCCCGTGGTACGTAACATGGTGCTCGACTGCCTACGTTACTGGGCGGCTGATTACCACATTGATGGGTTCCGCTTTGACCTGGCCTCAATTCTGGGCCGGTCGGCCGATGGCACTCCACTGAGCAATCCGCCTTTGCTGGAGTCGCTGGCCTATGACCCCATTCTGGCCAAGTGCAAACTGGTGGCCGAAGCCTGGGATGCGGGCGGTCTATATCAGGTCGGCTCGTTCCCCGCCTATGGACGTTGGGCTGAGTGGAACGGAAAATACCGGGACACGATGCGCAAATTCCTCAAAGGAGATCCCGGACTGGTGGGCGAAATGATTCAACGGCTCATCGGTTCGCCGGATATGTACAGTCAGCGTGGGCCAACCGCCAGCATCAATTTCATCACCTGCCACGATGGGTTCACGTTGTATGACATGTTTGCCTACAACAACAAGCACAACGAGGCAAATGGTGAAAACAACAACGACGGCGCCAACGACAATAACTCGTGGAACTGCGGCTGGGAAGGCGAAACGGACGATCCGGACATTAACTTCCTGCGGCACAAGCAGCTCAAAAATGCGCTTACCTTATTAATGGTCAGCCAGGGCGTGCCCATGATTCTGATGGGCGACGAAGTGGGCCGCACCCAGAAGGGCAACAACAATACGTACTGTCAGGACAATGAACTGAACTGGCTGGACTGGTCAGCGAAAGAGACCAACGCCGACATCTTCAACTTTGCCCGGCGCATCATCCGGTTCCGGCACGATCACCCTGTATTGCGTAGCCCCGTTCATTTTCGTTACTGGGACTACGCCGGCAGTGGCTACCCCGACATCAGTTTCCACGGCACCAAAGCCTGGAGCGTCGACCAGTCAGCCTCCAGCCGGGCGTTTGCGTTCCTGCTCGATGGCGATCACGCCAAAGAGGGCATTGTTAAAGACGTCATGGTCTATGTGGCCGTAAACATGTACTGGGAAGGACTCCATTTCGAAATCCCTGGCTTACCGGCCGAGAAAAAATGGTACCTGGTCAGTAATACGGATGTACCGGCCCCAAACGATAGCTTCGATGGCGGGAAGGAACCGCTGCTCGAAAATCAGCATGAATTTCTGGTTGGCGCCCGTAGTACGGTGGTGTTGATTGGTAAGTAACCCGAAAAATTTCACGTTAAAAACAAGTCTTAAAATGAGTTTTCACATACTCTCAGAAGCCAAAAAAATTGCCAAGATCACGTTGGTGGGCGAAATCGATTCGCTGTCGGCCCGTGAGTTTCAAAAGGAAATTGAGAAACTGGCAACCGGATCGCCAGATGAGCTGATTCTCTACGTTGAGAACCTCACCTTTATTTCGTCGGCAGGGCTGCGCGTCCTGATTTTCGCCAAGCAGAAAATGGGTACCAACCTGGCTATTTACATCGTCAAGCCCCAGGAATCGGTTCTGGAAACGCTCGAAAAAACGGGCCTTCAGCACAGCGTCAATATCGTGGATCAGTACCTTTAAGGCCGAACCATCTGGGTTCGGCCCGGTGGGAGCGTATTCGTCTGGCTGTGGCACAGTTAAAGAACGGTACTGATAATTAGCATTCACTGCTTCGGCAGTTGTCACCAAGCCACAGTTAAAGCGAATTAGCTCCCACTGCAGTAATCCGGGTTAGTATCCATTTTCAATCCTACTACGATGGAACGCAAAACGTTTCCGGGTACCCTCGATTCACTCGAGGGTATCCGGCAGGAGGTAAAAGAAGAGTCGCAGCGGGTTGGATTGTCTAAAAAGGCGACGTACAACCTTCTGTTGGCCATTGATGAAATTGCGACCAACATCATCATGCACGGCTATGAAGAAAATAACAAGTCGGGCGTGATTGACCTGCAGGTCGACCACAAGGACAATCAGATTGAGGTAGTTTTGGAAGACGACGCCCCCCCGTTCGATCCATTTCAGCATACATTACCCACGGAGGAATTCTTCAACAAGCCGCTTGAAGAACGACCTATTGGAGGCATGGGCATTCATTTGACCATCAATGCCGTTGATAAATTTCGTTACGAATTCGCGAACCACCGCAATCGAAATATCTTCGTTGTTAAGGTGGGGGACGCTTAATACCAGAGGGTTGTGACTTTGAGAAAACGATTCGGGAGGACGATATGACAGAAGTCTACAACAAGGTTACCTATACCAATCCCTTTCCCGGATTAAGGAGTTTTGAGCTTAAAGATTCGTATCTGTTCTTTGGGCGCGACAATCAGATTCGTGATTTGCGGGATCGGCTGACGAATTCCCGCTTTTTAGCTATCATCGGGTCGTCGGGTAGCGGCAAATCGTCGTTGGTCAAGGCGGGTCTTATTCCGCAATTGATCGAAAATCGGCTGATTGCCTCGGCTTTCAATACGTGGCAGATTGCCTTCTTCAATCCGGAGGCCACGCCAATCCGGAATATGGCCCGCGCCCTGCATCAGGCATTTAGTGCGCGGGATCATACGTTTGCAGCACACGTCTCGCCCGAATTCGTCGAGACGCTGCTGTTAACGGACCCTGAAGCACTCATGAACTGGTGCAAAGATGCTAACCTGCTGATTATCATTGATCAGTTTGAGGAGCTGTTTCGCTACCATCAGGCAGAGGATAATCGGGAGGAAGTCGCCCGGTTTATTGACCTGATGCTGGATTTCACCCGTAGACAGGAATACCCGGTTTACGTAGTCCTGACCATGCGCTCCGATTACCTGGATGACTGCACAGACTACGAGGGGCTAACGGAAGCCATCAACAAGGGCTATTACCTGCTCCCCAAAATGAATCAGGAGGAGATTCGACAGGCGATCACAACGCCCATTAACGTAATGGGCGCGCGCATTTCCCCTGACCTGACCGACCGGCTGCTCAAAGACTTGGGCAGCAAATCGGATCAACTGCCCATTCTGCAGCATGCGCTGATGCGTACGTGGAATTACTGGCTGTTCAACAAGAAAGGCGACGAGCCCATTGAGGTTTGCGATTATGAGGCCATTGGCACCATGCAGAAAGCCATTACGGTGCATGCCGAAGAAGTGTACGCCGATTTGCCGGGTGACAAAAGCCGACTCATCGCCGAGAAACTGTTTAAAGCGTTGCTCGTGCTGGGGTCAAGTAATTCGAGTGCCATTCAACCCATACCCGTTAGTACCCTTATTGAGCTGACAGGCATTGATCCTGATCAGCTTATCGACGTATTGAATCGATTTCGGGAGCCGGACGTAGCGTTTCTAACCCCGTCTACCACTATTCAAACGGAATTGGCACTCATTATCGATATTTCCCACGAACGGATTATGGTGCTGTGGGAACGGCTGCGGACCTGGGTGCGGGAAGAGACCGAATCGGCCAAATTCTACAAACAGATCAGCAATTCAGCGACCTTGTACCACGAAGGTAAAAGCGGCCTGTGGACCAATCCCGAATTGCAGATTGGCCTGAAATGGCTGGCAGAAAATCGCCCGACACAAGCCTGGGCCAATCGGTATGATCCCTACTTGGAACGGGCGATCAATTTTCTGGAATATAGCCGCGATCAGCATGATTTCGCCATTCAGAACAAAGAAGACCGCCAGCGAAAGGAACTGAAACGAGCGCGCAATTTTGCCATTTTCCTGGGCATCGGCGCTTTAATTTCCCTGATGTTTCTAATCATTTCAGCTGTGTTGCGAAAGCAGGCGCAGCAAAGTGAGGAAGAAGCCCTTGCCGAAAAACGGATTGCTCTGTTCGAGCGGGCACGCGCCGAGAACCAAACCCGCGAAGCCGTTACACAGAAGAAAATTGCCGAGCAGCAGGAGATCATCGCCGAGCAGCAAAAAGGGCTGACGGAAGAGCAGCGGGTCATTGCCGTACGGGAACAGCAAACGGCTGAAGAAAAGCGCCAGGAAGCGGAGGCCGCCCGCCAGATGGCCGTTAGCCAGAAGCAACGCGCCGAAGAAGCCCGTACCGAAGCAGAAGCCCAACGCCTGCAGGCCGAAGGAGCCCGAAAGAATGCACTCCAGCAACAGAATCGGGCAGAAATCGCCCAGAAAGATGCCGAAACGCAACGTAGTAAAGCCGTTACGTCACAGAAATTTGCCGAACAGCAACGTAGTAAAGCCATAGCCCGGACCATCGCAATTCAATCCTACCAGATGAATGAAACGGGTCAGGATGATCTGCCCGCATTATTAGCCCTGAAAGCCTATACATTAAACCTAAGAAACGGAGGCCAATCCGACAATCCAGACATTTTTAATGCCCTGGCGAAAGCCACGGACGCCCGGACAGTTCTGCGCGGGCACGCCGACGTAGTGCGCAACGTAGTGATGCAGCCTGGTGGTGAACAGATGGTGGCTTCCAGCAGTGATGATGGGACTGTGAAAGTATGGTCGTACGCTCATCCGGCAAAGTCCCCCATTACACTGAGTACGTCCAAGCGGAATACCGATGGCGTACGAAGTATTGCCTTTAGCAAAGATGGCAAAACGATTTACGGCGGCAGCGAAAAGGGCATGATGTACAGTTGGAACCCGGCCCAGTCGGACATGCCAACGGGGGCGGCTCAGGCGCACAATGTACCGATTCAGATGCTGCTGTTTACACTGGATCATTCGCAACTGATTTCGATCAGTAATGATGGACATATACGTACATGGCAGCCTTCAGCAATTGGATTGGCGCCGGTGCAGGATGTTATGACCAGGGCACCCATTTATTGCGCCAGCCTGACCAAAGACGGCAAGTACCTAATTTGCGGCTCCAACAACGGACGGGTGCTTCGGTACGAATTGGCCAGCCTCCGAAAAGAACCCAGTGTTTATACACGACGGGAGTTTGGCAACCGGGTGACGGCCCTGACGTTTAGTCCGGATGGCGATCGGCTGATCACCGGTACCCAGGCGGGTTTTGTGTATGCCTGGGGATTCAAAAACGATGAGCCTGACACATTCGGCAATCTACTGTCAGGTCGGCACACGTCTACGGTCAATGATCTGGCCTTTACCCCCAATGGAAAATTACTGGCCAGTTGCAGTGCCGACTGGTCCATTCATATCTGGGATTACAGCAGTCTGGCGCAGCAGCAACAGCCCATTGTCATCAGCGATTTCGACGCCTGGGTGATGGGGATTTGCTTCTCAAACGACAGCAAAAACCTGATTGCCTGCGGGGCCGACAAAACCGTTCGCATACGTAACGTGAACACCACCGATCTGTACGACGAGCTATCGAAAAAAGTGAAACGTAGCCTGACGGATGAGGAATGGACGAAGTATATCGGGAAAGATATACCATACGAAAAATGAGGAGTTGGGTTTGAGGAGCTAGTTTTTGAGAATTTATGCATACACGTTTCTACATACTGTTCATCGGTAGTCTGCTCGTTCGAACCCTGTTCGGTACGGTTGCCGTAGCGCAGGGAAATTGCGATGAATCGATCGCGATTCCGGAAGCCACGAAGCGATACGCTACCGGCAACTTCGATGACGTCTTTGCGTTACTGGCTCCCTGTACCGAAAAAGGATTCAGCGAAACCGGCCGCGTGCAGGCGCTGAAAATCCTGTCGATGACGTATCTGGCCATTGATTCGATGCAGCAGAGTTCGAAGTCCATCAGCCAGTTACTGGCTCTGAATCCCGCGTTTGAACCTGACTTCTCGGCCTCACCGCGCTATAAAGCCTTGTTTCGCTACGTTCGGGAGTCGCAGGAGCAGATCGTTCAGGTTACGTCGGTATCAAAAAAGGCGGAGAATATCCTGTACGTACCGGCTACGATCATGGTGCTGACCGGCAAAGACTTTGCCCAGCGCGGCTATCAGGATCTTGAGCAGGTTCTTCACGATTTGCCCGGCTTCGACGTGATGAAAGGAAACGGCGTTGGCTACTCCTATTTTTACCAGCGCGGCTATCGTTCCATTTCCAACGACCGGACGTTGATGCTCATTGACGGCGTGGAAGAGAATGACCTGGTCTCTAACCACATCCTCATTTCTCCGCAGTATGCGCTGTCGAACATCGAACGGGTGGAGGTCATTTACGGCCCGGCCTCAACGCTCTACGGAGCCAATGCCTTCGTGGGTGTCATTAACATCATCACCAAAAATTACCGTGACCAACCCGGCCCAAGCCGCCAGATTGGCGTAACCGCGCATGCCCGGGCGGGCGGTCTCAATACGCATTTTATGGATGGCGTGATCTGGGGACGTACCTCGGATGTGGCCTTCTCGATAACCGGGCGGGTATTTCATTCGGATGAGCGCGATCTGTCCGGGTATTCGCAGTGGAATTTCGACTCCCGAACCGCGGCCGATTACACCGGACAACTCGACATAACGGGCACCGACGCCAATGGCAATTACAGGGCGCAGAACTACCTCAACACCAGTAAACTGCTCACCCGCTACCCAAACAGCAATCTGTATAACGTTACGTATGCGCCCGGCACCAATACCGCGACGGCGCTGACGCTCACCCAACAGGGCGCTCAGAAAGCCGCCACGCTGGATAACAACCTGTTCGGCAATACGTTCAACGGGCAACCGGTGCGGTTCAGCAATACGAAAAACGACTGGATGATCCGGGCCAAACTGGAGTTCAAAGACCTGACGATTTCATTCCTGAACTGGAAAACAAACGAAGGCGCAACGCCCTGGTATACCAACAAAACTACCTTATCGACAGAAGGCAGTCCGCGCTGGATTACGCAAAACCGGGCGTTCTCCATTACGTATTCAAAGCCATTCAACGACAAGTTTCAGTTGGTAAATATTTCGTCGTATCTGCTGCACGAAATCAATGGCAATACCAACTTGGTCACCTACAACGGCTATTACAACAGCAAGCTAAGCTTCCTGGAACTGGCGAAAGATTCAATTCCGAAAGCAACAGCCATTTACCAGTATCGCTTGTCCAGCCAGCTCCGGAACGAACTTCGTCTGTTCTGGTCACCAGCCTACAATGTGGATGTAAGCAGCGGCATCGAGGTACGTAGTGGCCAGATTCAGGTCAACTACCTGAACTCGACAAGACCGTATGCTGACGAAACAGGATCTGTCGTCAGCAATGCGGCCCTGGGTGGCGGCAACAACTTCCGTACCACCGACATGGGCATTTATTCGCAGGTGACCTACCGCCCGACGAAAGACCTGAAACTGGTGGGTGGCGTGCGGGTCGATAACAACCGGGTTCGCTCGCACAACGGCTACGGAACGGTGGCCAATCCACGGTTTGCAGCGATCTACAATTACAGCAAGTTTATTTTCAAAGCCATTTACGCCGAAGCGTTTAAAGATGCGTCTTTTCTGCAGAAATACGGAACAACGGCCACCCGCACCCTGACGAATCCGGGCCTGAGCCCCGAGCGCGTAAAGAACCTGGACGTGAGTGCTTATTTTCAGGCCACCAAGCAGTTATCGGCCAACATTGTCGGCTATTATGCTACGTATAGTAACGCTGTTGGTGTAGCACAAGTACAGTTAGAAACGGGAGGAACAACGCAGCAGTTTCAGGCTCTGGGCCGACGCGAAATCTGGGGCATTCAGGGTGAAGCTACTTATAAAGCGACCCGCCTGAATGCCTGGATGAATTTCACGTATACTAACCCCGTCGATCAGGACACCGACCAGCGGCTCAGCGATGTGGCCGATTATATGGTCAACGCGGGTGGCGATTACCAGATCCTGCCGAAGTTACATCTCTACGTATCCGGAAATTATGTGAGTGCCCGCAAAACGGGCGCGGGCACATCGGGGAGCTTTAATCCGCAGCAGACTTTTCCGGCCTTTTTCGTGATGAACAGTAACCTGACGTATCATAATCTGGTAAGCGGCTTGAATCTGCAATTATCAGTCAATAATCTGCTCGACAATGACTACTCGGTGCCCGGTGTCCGGGAGGCCGACAATACCCTGTATACCAATATCTATCCGCAGGATCGCCGGTACGTTTCGTTCGGGATTTTTTACACCCTAACGCCCAAAGAATCAGTCCAGAAATAGTCATTAAGCCGACCGTTAGTCAGGTCGAATAGTATGGACAACCTTACGATATGGAAACACTTACAATGACGATGGACGCACATTTTCACCTTGAGCAGGTTCCTTTCTCAGATCTTGAATACGAGATTGGGTCGTTGCGTGTGCGTGCCTGGCGCAATGAACCAGCGGTCGATAAGACGTATTTCGACCGCCCGACGCTCATTGAATCGCTCGACAAAAAATCACAGCACTGGGTCATTACCAAAGATGACATCGTGGTGGCGGCCGCCCGGATGAGTTTCCACCCCACGATGGAAACGGTGCCTTATGCGCCCCTGCTGCCCGCTGAATGCTGGGGGCAGTTTACGAACAAAACCATTGCGTCCTTTAACCGGATGGTAGTTGATCCGCAGTATCGGGGCCAAGGGCTGGCCCATGCACTGGACCGGATCAGGGTCGAACATGCCATACAGTCGGGTCTGGACGTAATTGTGGGCGCCACGCAACTGGAATATCGGGTAGAGTCTCTGAAAAAAATAGGATTTACCTACCACTGCGAGCTGTATAATACACCCGAACGCCCACACTGGCCCTTGTTTTTTATGTCGTACGATTTAAAAAAGAACCTATAGCATGTTCCAGTTGAAACAGGTATATAAGCTAGTCAACATGCAGCCGGGCGAAGGTCGTACTGTACTGCTGTTTGTGCTGTATTCCCTGTTTATGGGCGTAGCGTCGGCGGTATTCTATACCTGTACTACGTCTCTGTTTCTTGTCAGTTTCACCCGTGCCCAGCTTCCATGGGCGTTTATTGCCGGCGGTTCTTTTGTTTATCTGCTCGGGTTACTGGTTCAGAAACTACGGCAGAAAGCGTCATTCACCCAAATGAACGCCTTCCTGATGTCGTTTTTAGTACTCTCGGTAGGTGGGCTGCTCCTAGCCAGCCTTGGGGCACCTAATAAATGGATTTACTTTACGCTGTTTATCTGGAACCGGGTGTTTGTCTTCGTCAATGGGGTTACATTCTGGTCTACCGCCGGGCGGGTTTTCAGCCTGGAGCAATCCAAACGCTTATTCGGCTTTATCAGCATGGGCGACGTTATTTCGTCGATTCTCAGCTATTTCTCCGTGCCCATTCTGCTACAGTTTATCCAAACGGATCAATTACTGTTCATCTCCTTGCTGTTCCTGCTGCTTTGCATGGGTATGTCGGTAATCACCAATCGGCGGTTTCGTGCTCAGCTATCGGTCGGAAAGGTAGAACAGAATACCGTAAAAGCGAGTCCTGTTACGACCCAGAAACGGGTCAACAAATCCTATTATTCGCTGCTCTACGTCTTGTCGTTGCTACCCGTTGCCGGGCTGGTCTACGTTGAATTTATGTTCACCGTGATGTCCAGAGCCAGTTTCCCCAGTAAAGACGTATTGGCTAGCTTTCTGGGTATCTTCTTTGGTATCTGTGCGGTCGTTGAGTTATTGATCAAAACATTTCTCTATAACAGGCTCATTACCAATTACTCCATTCGCGTTGGCATTGTCATGCTTCCGCTGTCGCTGCTATTTAGTTATAGCGTAGCCTCCCTATACGGCACCTTTTACGGGACAGCCTCGCTCTTTTTTGCCTTCATCGCGCTGAGTCGTTTTTTTATGAGTGCTGTCCGCAAATCGATTAGTGATCCTGCCTTTCAGGTCCTCTTCCAGCCAATTCCGACGGTCGAACGAGCGGCCTTGTCCAGTAGCATCGAAGGAGGCCCTAAAGCACTGGGCAACATTCTGCCCGGCCTGTTTCTGTTGCTCCTGAATAGTTTCAGCGTCATTACGATGGTTCACCTGAGCTATTTTTTCCTGCCACTCCTCGTGGTATGGGTGGTGGTGGCGTTTCGTATTCAAACGGCTTACGGAACGATTCTCAGCGAAACCGTTAGCCGTTCGGCAGCCCTCATTCGAAGTAAACTTGCGGGCAACCGACCCGACGTGATCGCGGTTGAGCAAAACGAAACCGCTTCTATCACAACGTCGGCGTCCTTTGACGCCATGGTCCGGCTGGCGGCTTCCAGGAACGTAAGCGATCGAATACAGGCAGCCAGAGAACTGGGTGGATCGGGGCGCTACTACGCGTATGTTCACTTGCTGAACCTGTTGCAGGAAGAAGAACACCCGGATGTCAAGAAAGCCGCCCTGCTGGCTGCCGGAGCCTTGGGAAAACCGGAACTCTGGCCATCCCTGCTTGACTATCTGGCTCAGGACTACTACCACAACACAGCCAAAGCGGCCCTGATACGGGTCGGCGAACCGATTATTCCAGCCCTGACCCGGTTTTTCAATCAAAGTGGCCAACTGACTAAAAATCAGGTATGTGTAGCGAACGTAGTAAGTGAAATTGGCGGTCCGGTTGCCCTGCGGTTTTTGCGACCCAGAATCAATTATCCGGTTCAGGTTGTTCGCGATGCCATTTTTGACGGTCTGAAACGCCTGCATCACCGGGTAACGAGCACCGAACGGCCAACGGTTATGTTGCAACTGGATGAACAGATTGCGCTGCTGGTCTGGCTGGCTGCGTCGCGGCTGGACCTGGCCCCCGCCTATGACAGAGCGTCGCCTATCGTGCAGGCGCTCAATCATGAAAAAGAGACTATCGTCCCTAAAGTATTTACGTTACTCATTATTCTTTACGGTAACACAGATTTTGAAGTCATTGGTGAGTTAATTACGCACAAAAACAGTGATATGACGGGCTATCTTATCGAACTGCTCAATACGGCCTTGCCTGCTGAGGTGAAAGATCGGATATTGCCACTTTTTGCCGAAATGCCCCTGAGTGAAAAGTTACGTCGCTGTTCGGTGAACTATCCGCAACAGCAATTGACGGTCGAGGAACGATTGCATGACATCATCAATAAAGATTTCAATAACGTATCGGCTGAATTAAAAGCGGTAGCGGTTCATGCTTTGCTGGACTGGCACGAAACCGATCCAACCGCTATTTTGGTGGCCAATGTGGCTTCGTCAAACGAGCTTCTGGCAGAAACAGCCTTTTACGTATTGCATAAGTTGAATCCCACCCGATTTGAGGAGTTATGTCGTGTCGTGGCGATCCAGCCCGATTCCATGCCATACCAACTGGCCAATCGAATGGCGGCAGGGATGGCAGACGAAGACTTGTTGCTCCATCAGAGAAAATTACTTTTGACTGATTCACCGCAAATTATATAACTAGAAGTCAATACTTATGTCATTTTGGCGCGTCATTTTCTGCTATATGCTACTCTGCCTGTTCGGCAGCTTGCTGGCGTATGCCCAGACTGACGAGCTTTCGGCTAGTGTTGGTACACCTCCAGCGAGAGTGTATCTGCCCAAAGACTACGATGCAAACAGTCAGAATTTCGCTTTCACGCAGGATCGTCGGGGCGTTTTATACGTGGCCAATTTTGCTGGTGTTTTAGAATATGACGGAATAAACTGGCGAACGATTTCTACCCGGAACACAACCAAAGTGTCAGCGTTACTAACGGCCCGGGATGGAACAGTTTATGTGGGCGGCAATGGTGAATTTGGGTTTCTGCGGGCTGACAGTACGGGTAAACTCGAATTTTCCAGTTTAAACCAGCGAATCAAAACCCGCTTTACAGAAATTCTCGCCATTCTGGAAACAAAGGAAGGAATCCACTTCATAAGTCGAAAAACGGTTTTCCTTTGGAATGGCAAGAACGTAGTGGAGTGGCCTTCGACCTCGGATATTATGTCGGCCTTCGGTGCCAATCAGGTGATCTACGTATTTCTACGTCAGCAGGGACTAAGCCGCTTTCATAACGGTAAATTCAGCCCTGTAGGACGTAGCAGTGATCTACCTACGATCTATGATATGCCAGCGATGCTGCCACTCGGCAGCGACAAACAACTGCTGATCACCAGCAACCAGGGGCTGTTTCAATTGACAGGCAACACGATCAGTGAGTTCCCGGCATCGGTCAATACGTATCTGGCCAAAAGTCAGGCGACAACGGGTGCAGTGCTCAGCGATGGCTCGTTAGCCATTGGTACGGTACGGGGTGGCCTTGTCATTTTATCCCCCACGGGCCAGCTCAAACAACTGATTACGGGCATCAGCGGATTGAATGATCAGTTAATCAATGGCATGTTTACCGGCCGCGACGGGAATCTATGGCTGGCGTTGAACAACGGCCTTGCCCAGGTAGAAATACCATCGCCCATCACGCTTTTCCACGAATCGACCCGGCTCTCCGGCGAAATCCTGGATATCCGTCGTGTCAATGGCATCGTTTACCTCGCGACGATCAATGGGTTGTTTCGAATCGACAACACGGCAATTCACCCGGTAGCAGGCCTGAATGTCAGTTGCTTCTCCTTAGCCGAGCGTGGTGGTTCTTTATATATAGCCACCAGCAAAGGCGTTTATCAGCTAAAAAACAACGTAGCACGAGCTATTACCGATAGTTATGCGCTCTGCATTACGGCCTCAGAAGTCAATCCTTCACGGCTTTACGTCGGTACGGAAAGTGGGTTGGGTGTGCTAACAGCCGGAACGTATCAATCCATTCCGGGCCTGAACGAGCGCATTTTTGGGATACTCGAAGAGACCAACGGAACGGTCTGGATGGAAACATCAACGGATGGTATTTATACATTCCAGCCTAAAACGAACCAGATCACCCACTACACCACTCAACAGGGCCTGCCGACGCTGCTCTATAACCGGATTGCCCGCACCAGTCAGGGGCTGCTTGTCTGTAATGAGAAAGGCATTTACCGATTCAATCCGCAACAGAATCGCTTTGCCCTTTACAACCCATTCGGGAGCAACACACCGGCAACCCACTACTGGCTTGACAATCTATTCGAAGACGCACACGGTGATATCTGGACCGTAAGCGGGGATAAAAAAGGCGTTACGCTTTACAAAAAACGTGGAGCGACCTTTACGCCAATCGTAACGCCCTTTCTGCCCCTCCTGAGTTCCCCCGTGAACGTAGTCTACCCGGATCAACAAAGTCTGGTCTGGTTTGGCCGGCGGGATGGCATCGTACGGTACGATGCGAAGGTCAACAAGTCATACAAGCTCCCGTTCCAGGCGCTGATTCGTAAAATTCAGGCGAAGGACGAAAAAGTGTTATTTAATGGCTATCTCTCAAAAGCCGAACAGGCCGATACGTCCACGACGGCCCGGCCCCAGATGGATTATCAGAATAACGACATCAGTTTTGAATTTTCAGCCGCCAGTTTTGCCGTTACCAATGCGCTCTCCTTTCAATACATGCTGGAAAATTACGACCAGGGCTGGTCGGAATGGACTACTGAAAACCGGAAAGAATACACCAACCTGCCACATAACACGTACCGGTTTCGCGTAAGAGCCCGAAATATTTACGGTACAATCAGTGAAGAAGCCGCTTACTCGTTTCGGATTTTGCCACCCTGGTACGAACGCTGGTGGGTCATAAGCCTGTTTGTGCTGGTTGCCGGACTGATTATTTACGGATTGATCCGCTGGCGGTTGCTCATACTGGTTAAGGAAAAAGAGACACTGGAGAACCTGATTCAGGAACGGACGGAGGAAGTGGTTGTGCAGAAGCTAGAGATGGAGAAGCAGTCGGAGGAGTTGGCGGTCAAGAATGATCAATTGAAAAAAATTGACCTGATCGTTCAGTCGATCAACGCCGAAATCGATTTCGCGAACCTCTTCCAGACTGTTGTCACCAAGTTTTCGGTCATCCGAAATATGGACAGTGCCAGCTTTCTGCTCTACGACAAACCCACCAAATCATTCAAGTTCAAAGCACTACGTGGAAATCTGGACCTGAAACACGTCGAGTCGGTCCAGTTGACCCAGGAGGAGGCCGAAAGCCGTTTCCTGACCCAAAGCGTAGAAGTTTACAAGGATATTTATTTGAAGAACGACGTAGTCTACAAACCGCTCAACAGCCCGATTGATGATTTGATTACGCCCAAGTCGCTGATTACGATTGTCATCGAGACCGACAACCACATTGAAGGATTTATTACCCTCGAAAACACGAATCGGGTCAATGCGTTCGATCAGCGGGACATCAGCATGATCTGTAATCTGAAGGAACACCTGATTGCCGCCTTCATTAAAACCCGGCTGCTGGAAGACCTGGAAACGACGCTGAATGATCTTAAAAATACACAGGACGAATTAATTCGTCAGGAGCGTCTGGCATCGGTCGGGCAGCTAACGAAGGGCATCGTGGATCGTATTCTGAACCCACTTAATTACGTTAATAATTTTTCTCAGACATCGGATGATTTAATCAATGAGCTCATCGATGTTATTGAAAGTCAGAAAGATGACATAAAACCTCAAACACTGCAGGAAGTCTCGGAGGAGTTAGCCGTGCTGAAAGTCAATCTGTCCAAGATTCAGGAGCATAGTAACAGCACCACCCGCATTCTGAAAGACATGCAGAAATTATTGAAAGAAAAATCAAGGGTTTTTCTGGAGACCGACGTCAACAATTTCATTGAAAACAAGGCCAAAACCGCCTTGCAGAACGCCAAAACCGAGTATAAAGATTTTTCAGTGAACCTTGTCATGGATCTGGAAAGCAAATCCATACGTGCCAAGCTGCTGCCCTATGAGTTTGGGCAGGTGATCGAGAATATTGTCAGTAATTCATTTTATACCTTATACGAAAAAAATAAATCGACCAAAGACTTTGTACCGGAATTCAGAATTGATACCACAGCCTCAAATGGTCATGTCGAAATCGTATTCCGGGACAATGGCAAAGGCATCCCTCAACGTGAAATCACTAAATTATTTAGTCCATTTTTCACCACTAAACCCACGTCGAAAGGTACTGGATTGGGGCTGTTTATGGCAAGGGATATTATTGAAACGCACAAAGGGAAAATTGAAATTCATTCGCAGGAAGGTGAGTTTACTGAGATTATGATGACTTTGCCTACTATAGCCAATTAGCTTACAGACCCGTTCAATCTTTTTAACAATTGCTTTATGAAATCGCCAAAAGGGGTAGCAGAACCCGACCATCTGAACGAGTCGCCCTCGGTAACCGACGCTGAGCTGATGGCGCTCCGCGAACGGGTGGCGCAACTGGATCGGTTAGCGGCAATTGGCCAGCTCACAGCGGGTATTTTGCACGAAATAAAAAATCCACTCACGTTTATCACCAACTATGCGCGGTTGTCGGTCGATCTTGTCGGCGAGATGGAAAGCATTACCGTAAAGCTACAGGCTCAGTTCGATCCTGAAGAGTTGCTCGAAGTGCTGGACATGTTGAAAGGAAACGTATCACGCATTCGGGAGAATGGGGCGCGGGCCGAGCGAATCATTAAGGGAATGCTCGCCCAAATTCGCTCTTCCGAATCAGTGCTGTTCGAGCAGACGGATCTGAACATATTGATTGAAGAGTTTTCGAAACTCGCCTATCAGGGTATGCGGGCGGGCGACAATCAGTTCAATGTTTCTCTGACGTTTCAACTGGACCCATCGATTGGGAGCATAAACATTGCGCCCTATGAATTTAATCGGGTCATCCTGAATCTGGTCCTAAACGCCTGCTATGCCGTAAACGAGCGCCGTAAAACGCAACCAGATACGTATAAGCCAACCATATTGATATCGTCGCACAAAGAAGCTGACGCCATCGAGATTAAAATCCGCGACAATGGCGACGGCATTTCAGAGGAGGTCAAGAAAAAACTATTTATGCCTTTTTTCACCACTAAACCGGTTGGTGTCGGTACCGGGCTGGGGCTTTCGCTCAGCCATGACATCATCAATGGCTTGCACAAAGGCCAACTAAACGTTGATTCGGAACCCGGTATTTTCACCGAATTCAGCATTCGACTACCACTCGATTAATCGCTATTTTAACCATATAAAACAGAAAAAACAGCATCTACAATTTTAAATTACTCAAACAATGTCCTTCAAAATTTTAAGTATAGATGACGAATCAGACATGGAAATGCTGATTACGCAACAGTTCAGACGGCAGATTCGGAATAAAGATTTCGAGTTCATTTTTGCCAATAATGGCGCAGAAGCTCTCGAAAAGCTGGATGAAATCAAAGACATCGGCTTAATCCTGTCCGACATCAACATGCCCGAGATGGACGGTCTGACGTTTCTGGGGAAGTTAAACGAAATGAATAACCCATACCTGAAAGCGATCATGGTTTCGGCGTACAACGATATGGACAATATCCGGACGGCCATGAACCGCGGAGCATTTGATTTCGTCACCAAACCCATCAACTTCAGTGATCTGGAAATTACAATCAACAAAACGATTGCCCACATCGAGATGATGATGCGCTCGCAGCGGGAGCATGACCAGTTGATTGCCATTCAGAACGACCTCAACATTGCCCAGGATATCCAGCAGGCTATGCTGCCCAAAACGAATCCGCCGTTTCCTGATCGGACGGATTTTGATCTGCATGCGTTCCTCAAAGCCGCCAAAATGGTGGGGGGCGATTTGTACGATTACTTCCTGATGGACGACAACCGGCTGTTTTTCATCATCGGAGACGTATCCGACAAAGGGGTGCCGGCTTCGTTGTTTATGGCTATCACGAAAACCATATTCAAAAGCCACTTTTCCAACAAAAATTGCGGTGCCATCCACGAAGAGGTATTCCGGATCAACTCCTTCTTAAGCGCGGATAACCAGTCGATGATGTTCGTAACGGCCTTCATCGGTATTCTGGATCTGACAACGGGCATTGTGGAATACATTGATGCGGGCCACGAACCTCCGCTGATTCTCCGCCAGGACAAGACAGTTGAGGTCCTGAAAAAGAAAGGAGGGCTGGCATTGTGCATTGATGGCGAGTACGAATACGTTTCCGCTACGTTCACGCTCCAACCGGGTGATACACTTTTTACCTACACCGATGGCGTGCCCGATGCCAATAACCTGGCTGGCGAACGCTTTGGTATGGAACGTATCAAGAAAATACTCCTCGAAGAGACATATGCCGCTAAGCCTCAACACGTTAATGAGACGATGCTTCAGCACCTTCAGGAGTTTATTGGGACAAATGCCCAGTTCGACGATATTACGGCGCTCACCTTGCATTATGCGGGTTAATGGTAGATTCTTCCTCTTTTTAAGCGTACCAGACGTATGGATACAGCTAACCACTTTCCGTTCCGTAGCACAGCGACGTTCGCCTGGCGTTCTGTCCTCTTTTTTGTACTTTATTCGTTAACGATCTGTGCCCTCTATGCCTGGGCTGGCTGGACATTTCTGGCCATGCCCTTTGTGCCCATTGCTGCCATTGGAACGGCCGTGGCCTTTTACATCGGGTTTAAAAACAACTCGTCGGCCAAACGACTCTGGGAAAGTCGGCGGGTGTGGGGCGAGCTGGTAAATGCCAGCCGGTCGTGGGGTGTGATGGTTATGGACTATGTAGGCAATATGGACGGGGCGCCATGCTGTTCACCCGACGAACTGTTCCGGACCCAGCAGATGCTTATTTACCGGCATGTGGCCTACCTGAATGCACTACGTATCCAGGTAGGCGGGCGCCACAATTGTTTTGATCCCTCAGACAGCGCCGAAGATCTGCGGGGGTTCCAGTCTCAGATGGACAAGGAACTGAGTATGTTCCTGCACGACGATGAAGTGGAGTATTTCATGGCCCGGCAGAACCCAGCGGCCCAGATTATCAGACGGCAGTCGGCTCAACTGCGTGAGCTTCGGATGGCGGGATTGATTACCGAGTTCTATCATTCGGATATGGAGCACATTCTAAGCGACTTATACGCGCAGCAGGGAGCTGCCGAGCGGCTGAAAGCACTCCCTTTTCTCCGTCAATATGCGTTCAACAGTTATCTATTTGTTTGTTTATTCATCAGCATACTTCCGTTCGGTCTGCTAACCGAAATGGCGAAATTAAGTAGTTGGCACATTTGGCTGACGGTTCCCTTTTACACGATTATTGCCTGGGTTTTTTATACGATGGAGCTCGTTAGCGACACCAGCGAAAACCCCTTCGAAAACAACATCAGCGACGTACCGATGAAAGCTATTTGCCGGAGCGTGGAAGTTGATCTGCGCGAGATGCTGGGCGAACCCAGCTTGCCCGAAAAGGTGCAGGCGGCTGAGAACATACTGACGCCTGTAAAGAAGTGAAAGTCAGGTAAAAAAGACGTAGCAGTTATTGAAAAATTCCCAGTGGAGACTTAACAGGTTTCCACTGGGAATTTTTATTTTCTGATGTATTCGCACACCCAGGGTTATATCGTGTTCTTAAAATCTTATGTATAGCTTACTTTCAGTTCTCCGATTTACTCTGTAAAAGTTGAATAATACAATTATTGACCCAACTATTGAAAGCGCTATCCAAAACCAACTACTAGTATCTAGCTTTAGCCTAAGCCCCAGATAAGCTGGCTGATGTTGACAATATATGGTAAGAACGATAAAGCCATTATTGATAAAATGGGCTAGAACAGGAACCCATAAGTTTCTTGACCAGAGGTATAAATAACCAAATAATCCCCCAAGCACGAGTCTTGGGAAAAAACCGTAAAATTGAAAATGAATTGCACTAAATAGAATGGCTGCTAACCAAATACCGGCATGAGCATTTCTCGTCCACTCGATCAACTTTCGCTGTATGACACCACGAAAGAATACTTCTTCACCAATTGAAGCAACAAATCCTATAACAAATAAAGCAATAACAAACTGGTCTACTGAATTAAAAGCTACTAACTGGTTCGTTAATAGTTCATTCTCCTGTTCCTTACGACGCATCCACTCTTCAACATCACTAAGTAGTTGAGGTAGCTCAAGGCGTTGATTCAAATCAATTATCAAGTCAGTGAATGGTATAATACTAATAACACTGGCCAGAACAATCCACAGTGATGAAACTGCTTTTAACGGTTGCTTTTGAAAGTCATCCCATTGTAGATGTTCAAAATAATACCAGTAAAACAAAGCGGGAACGAGATAACTAAATAAATGGCTAATGGCCTGAACGGAGAGCAAAAGGTACCATCCATTGGGAAGCTGAGAAACCTGTTGAATAAACGTAGATAGCTCCTTGATCTCCTTTATATTTCCTACTAAATAAACAGTCAACAAGGCTATGGCGGCTCCAACTGACATGCCCAAAAGTGCACAACCCAGAAAGAGCAGAATAGACCTTATCTTCTGCATAGGCAGCATGTAGCTAGTAGTGGGTTAATATCAAGCAATCTATTGATCAATGTACTTGATTTATTTCTGAATTCAGACTAGGTAAATTTATTACTTGGTAAGCAATTATTTCCGAGTGTCCTGCCAAATCAGATTTTCTTCTGATCGACTGGCAAAAAAGTCGTTGCATTTGCCGTCACCAGCGCCGGTAAAACCGCCATCGGGGAAACAAAGCACATGGCAATTTTCGTCATATAATGTGCTCGGTATATCACAACACCGTTGCGGAACGAAATAAACGGTTTGCCCTTTATATACGTAGCGATAAACCCTGGCCGGAGGATTCCAGACACCCTGTTTTTTAATTTGTTGAATCAGATTTACAACGCAACCGGGGGTATTTTTAGGGATGTCATTGCCTGTACAGCCTAATGCGATCAACCCCGTAAAGACAATGAATTTGAGCATGGCTTCCAGATAAAAAATATAAGAGTCTGTCCTAAACCCCTAAATCCCCTGAAGGGGACTTTTCTCACTCTCGAACAAAGTCCCCTTCAGGGGATTTAGGGGTTTAGGACAGACTCTTAGACTCTTTATGCTCCCCAAGCGTTGGAATTAGTGATTTTTTACTTCACCAACTCTTTCTGATACAAGCCGACCAACGTAGCAACCGCATAGTCGATTTCTTCGGCGGTGTTATATTTGCCAAACGAAAACCGAACGTAGCCACGATCTGCATCAAGTCCGGGCAGAGCGCCCAATACGTGCGAGCCAATGTTCGAGCCACTCGAACAGGCCGAGCCACCCGACGCCGAAATCCGGGCAATGTCTAAACTAAACAAGAGCATATCACTCATGTCAGACGCGGGCAGGCTGACATTCAGGACCGTATATAAACTATTTTCAACATCGGCGGAGTCGCCATTGAACTGAACGTCGGGCATAGTAGCGCGCAGTTGCTCAATCATTCGACGCTTGAGTCCCATGATATGCTGCCGATGGGCATCCATCTCGCGATAGGCAATTTCGAGCGCTTTCGCCAATCCAACGATGCCGTACACGTTTTCGGTACCGCCCCGCATGTTGCGTTCCTGCGCACCGCCATGCATGAAAGGATGAATTTTCACCTGGTCGGCATTGACATACAGGAAGCCAACGCCTTTGGGTCCGTGAAATTTGTGCCCCGAACCCACGATAAAATCGACGGGCAACTGTTGCAGATCGTGCCGAAAATGACCCATTGTCTGCACTGTATCGGAATGAAAAACAGCGTCGTAACTTCGGCACAACTCCCCTACCCGAGTCAAATTCAGCATGTTGCCAATTTCGTTGTTGCCATGCATCAGCGACACCAATGAGCGACCCTTGCCAGACATCTTGTTCTGGCGTAATAACTCTTCCAGATGGGCCAGATCAATGTGGCCTTTTTCGTCTATATTGACCAGACTTAACTGGATAATGCCCTGCTTTTCGAGATGCTGAAGTGTATGCAAAACCGCATGGTGCTCCAACGGCGACGTAATGGCGTGTTTGAGTCCGTACGTTTCAATGCTGCTCCGAATGGCCGTGTTATCGGCTTCGGTACCGCCCGATGTAAAAAATATCTCGGCCGGTGACGTATTGAGTAAAGAGGCTACCGTTTTACGCGCTTTTTCGATAGCTGAACGTACCGCACGGCCGTGGCTGTGAATGGAGGATGGATTACCAAACTGCTCAGTCATGAGTGGCAGCATAGCGTCCAGCACTTCAGGATCGAGTTTGGTAGTAGCGGCATTATCAAGGTAAACGGCGGCAGAACGTGTCATCAGTAGTCAGTGAATTAGTTGACAAAGGTACGGTGAATGGTTTAATGATGAAACACAATGCAAATTCGTGGCGTTCCTCTCCAACTACGACTAATTTAGCCCAATGAATTTCTCCCAGGCCGCGGGTCTTATTTACGCCGAATTATCCATCTGGATTCGCCTTGCGATACGTTACATACCTAAGATAGCCGTTGCGTTATTGCTGTTGGTTTTCTTCACGTTTCTGTCGCGCTGGGTAAGTCGGTGGATGGTTCGGGGGCTGGAGCGGGTCAGTAGCAATGTCTCGCTCATCAACCTGACAGCCGCCCTGATCCGGGTACTCGTTGTCGCGGTTGGGCTATTTGTGGCGCTGGGCGTATTGGGACTTGACAAAACGGTTACGTCCCTGCTGGCGGGGGCCGGCGTTATTGCGCTGGCGGTGGGGTTTGCCTTTCAGGATCTGACTACCAATTTTATTTCGGGAGCCATGATCGCGCTGGCCCGGCCTATCCAGGTGGGCGATACGGTCGAAACCAATGGCTACACCGGTAAAGTGCTGGATATCAAACTTCGGTCCATCGTTATCGATAATGGGCAGGGGCAAACGGTCGAAATCCCCAGCAAAGATGTATTCCAGAAACCGATCACCAACTACTCGCGCATCGGCCAGCGACGTATTGAAGTAACCGCCGGCATTTCCTACCTGGATAATTTAGAAACAGCCCAGCGTGTAGCCCTAGAAGCCGTTACTGACCTGCCATTTGTATTAACTCAGCCGGCTGTCGATTTTCACTACCGCAATTTTGGGGATGCGAACATTCAATTTGTGCTCTGGTTCTGGATAAAACCCGCCACCAGCCCGCAAGCAGCCCTGAGCGAAGCCATAATGGCGGTAAAAAAAGCTTTCGATGAGAACCATATTCTGATTGTCTTTGCCGCCCAAACGTTTGACCTGAAACAAAAACTAGTCGCTAGTCAAGCTCCCCCTACTGATGTGAAATAAATTTTTAAACACAGAGCCACAGAGAACACAGAGTTCATTACATAACATCGGTTTTAACCCTGTGTTCTCTGTGGCTCTGTGTTCAATACCTTTAAAAAACCTCGCCCAGATTCAGAAATAATCCCTGCGAGCCACCTATGCCAAAACCGTAGTCGATAGCCAGATTAAGGTTGGAATGTTTGTTAACTTTTATCCGCAAGCCAACGCCTGCACCGGGCAGAAGCCGACCGAGTTGATTTCCCCTCGGATAATCGCTGTACGTCTGTACGTTTGCAAAGACGACACCACCCAGCAACCCATTGTTGAGAAGCGCAGCACGGTATTCGGCTTCCAGATACACCAAATCCCGCCCCCGAAACCGGCCCTGCGTATAGCCCCGGCCCAGGTTCGAGTAGGTATCCCAGCCCGTACTGGGAAGATCCAAATAGGGGGCATTCCCACCAAACGTTAGCCAGTTCATACTCCAGAATGCCAGAATGTGTCGTGAATCGGGCGATAAGGGAACGTACTTTCGGAAATCGGCCACGAGCGATTTCCAGTTCTGATCGCTGCCTAACCAGGTCAGATTAGGCCGAAACACTACGTTCCCGAAAAAGCCGCTTTGTGGGTTATTGGAATTGCGCCGATTCGTGTATTGCACACTGAACGTTGGCCCCGACGATACCGATCGGATGGCTGTGCTGTAATTCTGAAAATCATCGTTCAGTTGGGGCGTACTGTTTTCCTCCCTGATATTCCAATGATAATCAAGTGCGTAGCCTATCCCGACCGAGAGATTAGGCGCTACCTGGCGCAAAACGGCCTGATATAACCGCAGATAGGAATACAATAGCCGATCATCGACGTTGGCCGGTGAATTACCACTTAGCCCAAAATTATCGGCTGAGTATTTGTAATACCGCCAGTCGCTCACAATGTTATAGCGGTTACCTTTTGTCCAGAGGTTCGTTACAACCGGAATAATAACCTGCTGATATTGCGTATACTGGGGCGTTGTAATTATCGTCGAAACATTCTGTTTCGGATCGGAACTGGTGTAGGCCAGATTGGCATTCAATCCCACGGCAAAGCCCGTTTGCAGCGCGTAGGCTAACTCAGGAAAAATAGACGGGTGAAAGCCTGCCTGCTGGCGCTCAACAGGTCGATGACCTTTCCTGTTGATAAACTCATAATAGACATCCCATATATCGGCGGACGAATCAGCGTGGGATTCCGTGAGTTGCCCATCAGTATGCAACCGAACCGAGTCGGTCTGTGCACTGACAGTCAACGGCTTGCCCAACATCCATAAAAAGCTGCCAATCAACACGTAATGAAACCTCACTTTGTTTGATTTGGCGCATATGATCAGCCGACCTGCCATATGTAGTAAAAAATAGCCCATACACCTAAACTTGGCTGACTAACCGATTCATGTATCATTCCGTTCAATGGCTGTGACAACCAACCGATCAGAATCCCTTATATCAGCGGCCCTAACTAAAAAAATAGATTACGTAATTAGGATACAAACAGCGTGCTTTTTACAAGCATTTGAAATCCTAATCAACTTTTAATAGCAGATAAATATGATTATCTTGATATAAAGTTGTCACTTGGTCAAACCTGTACCGTTATGAAACGTCTCCTGCTTATTAGTGCAACGCTGTTTTGTATCACAACTAGCTCATGGGCTCAACCAAAGCACCATACTCACTACCTGAGTATAGTGTATGTACCTACCACAACCGAGCCTCCTATCGGTTACAAATACCATGATGGTGTCGCCTTCTTAACGAACGGAAGTTATTTAAAAGGGCGCTTTCAATATAATTCAATATAATGGTAGAAAAACCTTTACGTATCGTGCCAGCAGCCAGGCACCGCGGCAACGAATTGGATTTTCAATGATCCGGCGGCTGGCGCTGGCCGGTTCCGATACGCTAGTTACGGATCGCACCGACTCCACCGTTTTCGAGCGCTTTGGCAATCAGTTGTTTTGACAGTTGGCTAATGGCTCTACTACGGTGCTGGACCGTGTATTTGCAGTCGATGAAGACCGCGGGGAAATAGGCCAGAAATTATACGTACTGGATGAAGCAAGCAATCTGCATAAGTTCACGTCGCTTCAAAAATTGAACAAATGGTTCTACGAATTCCGGGAACGATCGGGAAAACAGTTTCCAGATGTTTTTTTAAACCAGAGTGAGATTGTTAAAGCGGTGGCCAAACTCAATGATGAATAGCCTGTAAAAAAGAAATGCCCACCAATCCTGGTGGGCATTTCTTTTAACTGAAAATGGTACTCGGTTATTCCTTTTTATACTGCTGAATAATCTTGTACAACGCCTTCTGCTTTTCCAACTCCGGGAAGAACTCAAACAGTTGAACGTGGGCATCATAGTCGAGCGACAGAGCCGCTTCCAACTGAATCAGCGACTCGCGATAATGCCCGGCATGAATCAGGTAAATGGCTGACCGATAGTATAAATCAGCTTCTTCCGGCATGTCATTAATACCCGACTGTATGATATCGTTGGCGCGCAGAAAATCGCCCTGGTCGAACGGCACCAGCGACCATGTCAGATATACATCCGGGTTTTCGGCATCCACTTCGGCGGCTTTCTCGAACGCTTCTACGCTCGACAGTACGTTCCCGATTTTGTATTCGGTTTCGGCAACAGCCAGGTAATATTCACCGTTCTGGTCGTTGAGTTTAACGGCTTTCTGTAAAAATGGCAGGGCTTCATACCACTTGCCCGATTCACTCAAACAAACACCAATACCATACCAGGCTTCGTCCCACATGTTATCCAGTTTGATAGCCTCGCGGTATTCTTTGATGGCTTCGGGCAGGCGGTCCTGCTTTTCCAGACTGGCTCCAAGGTGACAGAACGTATCAGCGGTCGCTTCTTCATACTTCAACGTCTCGCGATAGCAGCTTTCTGCCTTCTCGAACAGCCCCAGATTCATGTAGGTATTGCCCAGATTGAAATGTGCCGAAGCAAAATCGCTCTTGATGATGACGGCGTAATCGTAAGCTTCGGCCGCTTCGGCATAGCGCGCTAACTTGCTGTAAGCGATACCGATATTATACCACGCATTGTAGGAATACGGGTCCGTATCAATCAGTTGCTGATAATAGGACAGGCTGTTTTCCAATTCACCCGTTACGTCCAGGCAGAAAGCCAGTTCGTATAGGGCGTTTTCATTGTTAATATTCAGCGCGATAGATTTCTTATACTGCGTAATGGCCTCGTCGTACTTGCCCCAGTTCTGATAGCTCTGGCCCAATTGAAATAGGATATCGTCCTTCTCTTCGGCGCGGTCGAGAAGTTCTTCCAGTACCTGAATGGACTCCTCATAGCGACCCGCCATGTTCAGTACCGACCCTTGCATAAAGGGCACATCAAGATCACCGGGGTTAAAGAGTGATGCCCTTTCAAGAAACTCCAGCGACTCATCGAACCGCTGAAAATTTGCCAGAATCTGGGCTTTGTCGAGCATTAGTTCCAACGCATACGGAAAGTTTTCCAGACCGGACTCGGCGGCTTTAAACGCCTTGTCTAAATCGCCTTTGTTGAGGTAATGCTCAACCATCTGCTCATAGACGTCCAGATCGAAAAAATGACTTTGTTGCTGATCCAGCATTTGCTCAAAACGCCGGATGGATTCTTTAATATCGCCTTCTCGTTCTTCGAACTCTTGCTCCATGCTAATGCCTTGAAAAATGTTAGGCGGATAGGGGCCGCGCCAACGGCGCGATTTATCCTTTGGCCATTCAATATAAATCCAAAAAAGCGAAACTCCAACCCCAAAGCCGAAAATTTACGCGCTTCTGGGGGAGGCCCTGAACGCGTCTGCCACACGTTGTAACGTCTCACTTAGCGGGCGGTACTGAAACCCAGACATCTGCCTGATACTTCCTCCATCGTATTGATAAACCGAACTCGCCGACCGGGCTGTTTCGCGCGTAATCAGTGGAGCCTTCCCCACAATCCACGCCCGAACGGCTTCCATCGGCCAGAGTAATCGAGTCAGTCCGGGCGAAATCCGCATCGTTGGCGGACGCTTGCCCAATACAGCCGCTACCTGTTCTAACAACGAACGATAGGGAATGGTGCCCCCGTTCAGGATGTAGCGGCTGGCGGTGGTATCAGACTGCATCAACTTGACCAAGGCGTCGGTCACATCGAGAACATCGACGTAGTTGACGTAACCAGCCGGATAAAATGGTTTTTCGTCATAGGCATACTTGATAAGTTGAAGGCTGCTTCGACTCCAGTCGCCCGCTCCCAGTACGATGGATGGGTTGACCATGACGGCGTTCAGCCCCTCGGCCACTCCCCGCCAGACTTCCAGTTCAGCCCAATATTTGGTCTTGGCGTAGGCAGAGTTATTTGGTGAGTCTTCCCATTTCTGATCTTCGTTAATAATAATCGGCTCCTTGGACTTCCCTCCTTTTTCGGCGGGTCGCCCGAGTGCCGCTACCGAGCTGATATAACCCAATTTCCGCACTTTTGCTTTCAGGCAGACATTCACTACGTTCGCCGTACCTTCTACATTGACTCGTTCCATCAGATCACGGTCTTTGGGCACAAACGAAACAATCGCAGCCGCATGAATCACATCTGAATTAGCCTGAATAGCCGCTTCAAGCGAGGGTATATCCAGCACATCGCCGGCATGCCAGGTGATACGTTCGGCTACATCAGCCAACATACCATACTCGTGTTGAGATCGGTGCAGCACCGAAACCGGATGCCCATCGGCTAGATACCGCCGGGCAATGTGTGAGCCAATAAAACCGGTGCCCCCCGTAATGAGGACCGGGTTATGGAATGATGAAGTCATTCAGAATACGTTCGAGTGTGAGGAAGCCGGGTGCCTGACGCGTGTGTAGATCGGCGAGGAGACGGAGGTAGTTGGGGTCAGAACCGATGGTCGTTCGTTTCATCAACTGACATAACCTTTTGAGATCCGATGCAAAACCATAGTCTGTCATATCAACATTTACTTGTTGAGCATTCCAGATTATAAATGTTTCGATGGCTTTATCAATCACTAATAAATAATGTTCAACGAGCCGATTCTTTTTAAAAATAATTTTATTTTCTATCAATACTGTGTCGAAATCATCAAAGTAAGTAGGCGTCCTTTTATCATTATCAACAAACCCAATCAATACAAAATTAGGCTGATTGATTAACCCAGCTTTCATCTCTTTCGCAACATTTGAAATACCAAATACATGATCAACTGGCTTTCGATCATTTACAAACAGGTTAACTATTGCTGTATCACCATAACATTCAGGTATTAGTCGGACATTAGGCATTCGGCTGATATTTTTCAAGATTATAAAATATATCAATACCGAAGTCCATTACCTCACGTAATTCATTATAGGTTAATACTCTGACTTTAGTCTCGTAGTTTTCATAATAAGTCAC
The DNA here is from genome assembly GCF_054777855.1 of Spirosoma jeollabukense. Classification (NCBI taxonomy): domain Bacteria; kingdom Pseudomonadati; phylum Bacteroidota; class Cytophagia; order Cytophagales; family Cytophagaceae; genus Spirosoma; species Spirosoma jeollabukense. The sequence goes on along the minus strand of NZ_BAAHAD010000002.1, from coordinate 524,559 downwards.
GTACACATTTAGTTGATCATCCGTAAGATTTTCAATGAGCGTTTGTAGTAAATATGGGCTGTGTGTCGTGACAAAAAATTGATTTTCTTCACTATTGATCATCCGGTACGTTAACTCCTGCGTGTAAGGTGGAAATGAGTGTACTTCAGGCTCTTCCAGTACAATTACAGAATTTGCATTTGACTCTATAGCTGCTAAGTAAAAAGCGTACCGCTGAAAGGTATCAGCAATGTTTGAGTAAGGATAATCATAGACGTAGCCATCGATCTGTTTCTGGACAGAAAACTTTCTATCTTTTTTCGAAAGAACCAGATTTAATCCGTTTGGTCTAAAAACTTCAGCTAAGTCTTTTCTTATTTCTTCATTATGATCAATAACGTTAAAGAGGTTCCGTCCATAGGGCGGGAGTAAATAATTTTGACCTATATCACTAATATTGCTAACTCCATTGAATTCGTAACGCTTAATAGGATTGTCACTGATAGGTGAAGAGTATCCGTAACTAAGTTTATTTCCGGATGAACCTCCAAATCTTAATATTTCTATATTTTGATATTTATCTTCTCTTGGATTATTATTTTTTACCCGCATTGATATTTTAGCGATGAAGGCTAGAACATCATCACCAATAGAGCCTTCTTCACCTGAAAAAATATTATTACTCCTACTTATTACTTGCCTAACTTCATTATTCCATTTTTCTCTTCCCGCATAGAAATAAAAAAAATTCGAAGGTGAATTATAACCAATTTCAGCAGAAATTTTATCAGTTTTAATATTCACTGCGGAAACAACGTCATCATCATAAAACAAATTTGACAAACTATTATATCTCACAAAATCATTCAATTCTGTTTCGTTAGTTCGGTAATCAGCCCCCAACAACCCCAATCCTTCCAGAATATTGGACTTCCCTACGTTTGGCTTGCCGATGAATACGTTCACGCGCTTGCAGTCGAGCCGCAGGTCTTTGATGGACTTGAAGTTTTTGATTTCAACCCAGTTTAGGAAATTATTCGTATTCGACGTAGTGTTCTCCATTATTCGTAAAAATTAACAACGATTCAGTACCTATTAATCAGACGCTGGCTTGTTTTTTCGGGCCAGCAATTCTATTAATCGCTCCTCACGCTGTTTATCAGCCTTTTCTCTTTGAGATAACAAATCATCAACATATTGTTTTAAAGCAGACAAAATTGCCGTCTCAATATCATCCCAAGGCTTTGGCTTTAGCAGAACCAATGGTTCGTCTGCCTGGACGTGTTGTACAGCTGCTAAATGATCAAGTATCAGCTTAGAATTGTTGTAAGGGTATTTTTCTTTGTAGAGTCCAATCATTTCAGACAGAGTGAAATGAGTTAGCAACTCGACTACGTCTCTAAAATCTTTTTCTGTTTTTCGGCCTACAATAGCGTCCAGTTTGTAAGCAGCAATATCATCAAGCGAAGCTAAACGCATCTCATGCTCGATATAGGGTGCTTTCAGAAAAGGAACCTTCCAATCATAAAAATCAATTTTGAGCTGTTGGTAAACCCACGTGAATCCGTATGCGGCTTCCTGTACTTTCATTATTCCCGGAAATTGTTCAACAAGTGTTTGCTCAACAAGTCGTTTGTCGAATGAGCGATCCGTAAAAAAGTCCGCATCTATAGAAATCCGATGACCCATAAATAGACTCAAGGCTGTACCGCCTACTAAACGAAAAGGCATCAGGTCAGGGTGATGGCACACATCCTGAATTAGCGCCCGTAAGCTGTCAGAGACGGTTTCAAGGTGTAGCATTTAAAATCAGTAGGGTGAAGTTGGAACAGCGCCGTCGCTAGATCTACCGCATTATCGGCCAGACAGTCAGCAGAAATCAACGTCTCTTTTACTGCATCACGACCGTAGAATGCAATGCTTTCTATCAAATCATCAAGCGTGCCAAGCTCAAATACACGACGTATCACAAACGACCGATACGTATCCGGGGACATCTTACTCTGATCGACATCCCAAAATAAATAATTAGAAAATTGTTTATGCCTTGGGAGATTTTCCATTAGTGTTGCATGTTGTGTAAAACAAGGCAGACCGTTGTATAAAGGCAACTCCCCCGTCTCTTTACGTAAACATAACAACGTTCGGCCCTGAATTGCTAATTTTGCGCAAATAAGTCGTCAGTCCGTAGTCGGTAGCGTTTATACCTATTGACTGTCACCTGACGACTAACGACTACTGAAATGTCCCTCGAAAACCCACAACGCTATACCGTCACGGCGGCACTGATCTACGCCAATGGACCGATTCACATCGGCCACATTGCTGGTTGTTACCTGCCCGCTGATATCTACGTACGCTACCTCCGTTCAACAGGCAAGGATGTCGCTTTCATCAGCGGCACCGATGAGCATGGCGTCCCAATCACGATTAAAGCCAAAAAAGAAGGCATTACGCCCAAAGAAGTTGTCGATAAATACTACGGTCAGATCAAACAGGCGTTCAGCGACTTCGGCATCTCGTTCGATATTTATTCGCGCACCTCAAACCAGATTCACCACGAAACATCGCAGGAATTTTTCACAAAACTTTACGAAAAAGGTGATTTTATTGAGGAGGTAACGGAACAGTATTACGATGAGGTCGCCGGACAGTTTCTGGCCGACCGCTACATCGTGGGCACCTGTCCCGTTTGTGGAAACCCCAATGCCTACGGCGACCAGTGTGAGCGCTGCGGCACGGCCCTTAGTCCTACTGAACTGATTGAGCCGCATTCGACACTGTCGGGTTCCAAGCCGGTTATGCGTTCGACCAAAAACTGGTTTTTGCCGCTGGATCGGATGCAGCCCGAGATTGAAAATTACGTTAACAGCCATCCCGAATGGAAAACGAACGTATTTGGGCAGTGCCAATCGTGGCTGAAAGAAGGGCTACGTCCCCGCGCCATGACCCGCGATCTGGACTGGGGCATTAAGGTTCCTCTGCCCGATGCTGAAGGCAAAGTGCTGTACGTCTGGTTCGACGCGCCCATTGGTTATATCTCCATGACCAAAGAATGGGCCGCCGAGCAAGGCCGCGATTGGGAACTATACTGGCGCGACGAGCACACCAAACTGGTGCATTTCATTGGCAAGGACAACATCGTCTTCCACTGCATCATCTTCCCGGCGATGCTGATGGCCGAGGGAAGTTTCATTCTGGCCGACAACGTACCCGCCAATGAATTTATGAACCTGGAAGGCGACAAAATCAGTACGTCGCGCAACTGGGCGGTCTGGCTCCACGAATATCTGGACGAGTTGCCGGGTAAGCAGGACGTGCTACGTTACGTGCTGGCGGCCAACGCGCCCGAAACGAAAGACAGTGAATTTACCTGGAAAGATTTTCAGGCCCGAAATAACTCTGAACTCGTTGGTATTCTGGGAAATTTCGTGAACCGGGCAGTTGTGCTAACGCATAAAATGGCCGACGGACACGTACCATTGCTCGACGAACTCACGGCCTACGATCAACAAGTGCTGGATGAACTGGCGCTGTTTCCTGACCGAATTGGGCAGTCAATTGCCAACTATAAATTCCGGGAAGCACTGGTAAGTTTGATGGATCTGGCTCGTCTAGGCAATAAATATCTGGCCGAAACGGAGCCGTGGAAAGTTATTAAAACCGATACGCAGCGAGCGCATACCATCCTGAATATCGCCTTACAGATTACGGCTAACCTGAGCATTGTTTGCGAACCATTTTTGCCGTTCACCGCCGAAAAACTACGGACTCAACTCAATATCACCGAGCACTTCAACTGGACGAACGCGGGCCGGGCTGACCTGTTGATTGAAGGCCACGTGCTGGGACAGGCCCCAGCCGGTCCTGGCGACTTGATGTTCGCCAAAATTGAAGACGACGAGATCAATAAACAGATTCAGAAATTATTGAATGCTAAACGAATGAATGAATTAGAAGTCAAGACTGTACCGGAACTACGTAGTGAAATTACGTACGACGATTTTGCCAAAATGGACATCCGTATCGGCACCATTACCGAAGCCGAACGTGTTCCGAAAAGTGATAAACTGCTAAAACTGAAAGTAGACGACGGTTTGGGTGGTCGGCAGATTCTGAGTGGCATTGCCAAGCACTTCGCTCCCGAAGAGATCATCGGCAAACAGGTGACTTTCCTGGCGAACCTGGCTCCTCGTAAAATGATGGGCTTCGAGTCGCAGGGCATGATTTTGATGGCTGAAGACCGGGATGGCAAACTGGCGCTTATCGCTCCCGGTGATTCTGTCTGGAACGGCGGAACGGTTTCCTAATAAAACCATACATACTAGTCAAACAAAGCCGGGCATTCCAAATGAATCGCCCGGCTTTGTTTGACTACTCCCTAATTGCGTGGTCGGTTGGCACATTTTGCCCCGACCATATTTTTTTGGCCGTCCAATCGGCCGCTGGTACCGACCAGAATGGGTTTGATACGGGTAAGCCCAACGGCAAAAACGCTACTGAACATAAGTACAGACTACCTGTAGAAATATAGGTTTCGCCAATGCCGGGCTGGTGTCCGCACAAGCCAATCTGCAGCCAGCCTTTCGCATCAAACGTAGCCGGTACGTCCATTGTCCGATGAATCACAGCGGTCAACGCCGAACGCACCTGCCCAGGTGATAATTCCGGCGGCAAGTTTCCCTGTAAAGCAATTTGAGCCAGTAACTGAAACGCGCCACACCGGTATGCCAGCGATCGCCCGAAAGCTGCAAATGAGCCATCAGGATTAATAAGTCGCTCCTGCACGATGGCGTACCGTTGGGCTCGCGTCAGCAAGCTTCCGTACAAGCTTTTTTCTGCCTTGCCAGCTTCCGTAAGCGTTTTTACTACGTCCAGCAACATGGGCTGGATAACGTAGCTGTTGTAATAATCCCAGTGAAAATCGGGGCCATCACCATACGCGCCGTCGCCTTTGTACCAGGCCAGATGCTGTTTAATGGCATAATCCATCCGCACTTCATCGCCTGAACCGGTATATTTTAACAAAGCCGCTTCGACCATCGCCGTGAATAATAACCAGTTGCTATAGCCCGGCTTAATCACCCGGCTCGACTGCAACGCTTTCACTACGTTGGCCTGTTCGGTTGTACTCAAGGCATGCCATAGCTTCGGCGAACGGACAAGGCCATGCGCCAGAAAAGCAGCATCCACCAACGGCTGCCCCCCTTTCGTAAAGTTCAGATAATCGGGCGATTGCGGATTAACACCATTGGCAATTGCCTGGCGGGATAAATCCAGATAACGCTGCCGTAAAAGGTCTTCCTCTACGTTATCGTCGGCGTTTAATTCCAGCCACGGAGCCAGCCCTGCCATCGTCCGGCCCAGGGCTTCCAGATGCGATACCGCCAGACGGCTAGCCTGTTGATCGGGAGCGCACTCAATGGGCATCGTGGCTTTTAACATATTCTGTGCCAGCGCCTTCAAAACGGGATCGGCAACTTTCAATAGCGTTTGAAGCCAGTACGCTCGCTCATCGTTCGCGACTTCACTACGTATAGCCGGTTGAGAAACCCGGCTGATTGCTTCGCTCGGATCAACGCGCAAGCTAACCGGCAATGCAGCAACCAATCGGGCAAATGTCCGCCGTTTCATGCTCATCTCACACGACGGGTTTCCAGCCTTTTTCATATTCCCGACTCCACAACTTCAGGGCTTCTTTGTCCTGAAGAATATGGCCATTTGTTGGGTCGGTGTGCAGAATAATGCCTGTACGTTGAGAGATGTTGGCCAGGTGGCACAGCAGGACCGACTTGTGTCCTTCGGCAATATCGGCATTGGGTTTAGCCGTTCCCCGAACGCTTTCCAGAAAATTAGTCAAGTGATAGGCATCTAAGCGTTCACCACCCGCGCTAACCGTATTGGTGGCGGCATTGGCGGGTTCGTCGTTTTTTACGTCTTTAATCAGCTTGCCGCCCAGATCCAAGATTTGATAGGCAGGACCACTTTCGGGAGCTGACAAAACGCCTTTATCGCCATAAATCGTAAAGCCTCGACCGCTTTTTTCGGGACCATATCCCTGACAGCTCAATCCTTCCCACGTAATGGTGGCTTTGTTGCCAAATTCAAACGAGGCCACCTGCGTATCGGGCGTTTGCCAGTCGTCGGTTGTGTAAGCATACCGGCCGCCCGACGAGGTGATTTTCGTTGGAAACTCCAGCCCCATCAACCAGCGGCAGCAGTCGATTTCATGGGTACCATTGTTGCAGGCTTCACCCGTGCCCCAGTTCCAGAACCAGTGCCAATTATAGGGCACTACGTTGTCCTGATAGCCTTTTCGGGGCGCTGGGCCTTGCCACAGATTCCAGTCCAGCGTCGCAGGCACTGCAATCGGTTTGCCGTTCCCAATAGATTTCCGGTTGTTGTAATACCAGGCGCGGGCAAAGTACGGCTTACCAATTGCCCCATCCCGAATATCTTTATGTGCCTGCTGGAGCGTTGGCCACGACCGGCGCTGGCTTCCCATCTGCACAATCCGCTTGTGTTTCCGGGCAGCTTCCAGCAGCCACTCGCCTTCCTGCGGATTATGGCCACAGGGTTTTTCAACATACACATGCTTGCCAGCCGAGCACGCCAGAATAGCCGCTGGGGCATGCCAGTGATCGGGGGTAGCGATGGCTACGGCATCAAGGTCTTTCTGTTCCAGCAGTTTACGAAGATCTTTAATAACCGTTGGTTTGCGCGTTTGCCCCGCTTTCTCAACGGCCTTTAAACCATTGGCAATAGCGCCGTCTTCTACGTCGCAGATGTAAGCAACCTCAGCACCGGGCAATTTCGAGAAGAGTCCTGCCAGCCAGCTTCCCCGCGACTGTGTGCCAATCAAGCCAATGATAACTTTTTCACTTGGCGCATTTCGCCCATAAATTGGAAAGGGTAAAATCTGCGTTGCGAGTCCGGCAACGGCGGTATTCTGAACAAACTGTCGGCGGTTCATGACGATGGTTATGCAGGTGATTAGTCAAGAAAGCGACAACGAGCGACATTTTTACTCAATTGGTTGTCTGGCTGATACAGGAAACGGCCCACCGCAGAGGCAGCCTGGAGCAAGCTATATGTTATCGTCGCCAAGACAAAAACTGAAACGTTCGTCTTAAAAACACTGTTACACTTCTGAACTCGCCATTATTAAGTTTCCCTGTGAACGAAGAACAAAAAAGCGGCCGAATTTTCGATCTGGCCATCCTCCGACGGCTCTATGCGTTTGTAAAGCCGTATCAGGCACGCTTTTATTCCCTGATCGGCATCATTTTGCTGTCGGCCTGTCTGGCGCCCCTGGCACCACTGCTCATCCGCTACACCATCGACAATGTCATTGCACAAGGGAATTACCAACAGCTCACACTGATGCTGGTCATCATGATTGGCGTGCTGGTAGTGCAGGCAATTGTGCAGTTTTCCAATACGTATCTGTCGGGATGGTTGGGCCAGTACGTCATTCGCGACATTCGGGTACAGTTATATCAAAAGATTCTTCATCTCCGGCTTAAGTTTTTCGATAATACGCCCATTGGCCGCCTGGTGACGCGCTCCATTTCGGATGTAGAAACCCTGGCCGACGTGTTCAGCGAAGGCATGGCCGCCATTGCGGGGGATATCCTGCAGTTGATCCTGATTATCGGTGTGATGTTTTATACCGACTGGAGACTAGCCGCTATCAGTCTGTCTACAATTCCGTTGATGCTGTTCAGTACATATGTCTTCAAAGAAAAGATCAAAAAATCGTTCAATGAAGTGCGTACGGCAGTCGCGAACTTGAATTCGTTTGTGCAGGAACACATCACCGGCATGAATATCGTCCAGATATTTGGCAGCGAAAAAATTGAAGCGGAGAAATTTCGGCTTATCAATGACGAGCATCGTCAGGCCAACATCCGTTCCATCTGGTATTATTCGGTTTATTACCCCGTTGCCGATATTATTTCGGCCGTTGCCGTTGGTTTAGTGGTCTGGTATGGCGCCAAGCAGATCGTCAATTCGGACGTTACGTTCGGTACTGTCACGGCGTTTGTCATGTTCATCAACCTCTTTTTCCGTCCTATCCGGATGCTGGCCGACCGGTTTAACACGCTTCAGATGGGCATCGTCAGCACCGACCGGATTCTGAAGCTGCTGGACAGTGACGAATTTACGGTTAACAACGGTACGTTCGCGCCAACGGCGATCAAAGGAGAAGTTGAATTTAAGAACGTTTGGTTTGCCTATAATAACGAAGATTGGGTGTTACGCGACATTTCCTTCAAAGCGAAAGCAGGCGAAACCGTTGCCTTCGTAGGGGCAACCGGCGCGGGCAAATCGTCCATTATTAACCTGTTGAGCCGGTTTTACGATATTAATAAAGGGGAAATCGAGATTGATGGGATTGATGTCCACAAGTACGAACTCGGCCACCTTCGCCGGAACATCGGTGTTGTCCTACAGGACGTTTTCCTATTCTCAGACACCATCGAGAACAACATTACGCTGGGCGACAAGAGCATTAGCCGGGAGACAATCGTTGAAGCGGCCAAACTGGTTGGCGTTCACGATTTTATTGAACGATTGCCGGGCGGATACGAGTACAACGTCATGGAACGTGGTTCAACGCTTTCGGTTGGACAGCGCCAGTTGATTTCCTTCGTACGGGCGATGGTGCAAAACCCCAAAATTATCGTTCTCGACGAAGCGACTTCATCGGTTGACACCGAAACCGAGGAAATGATTCAGGATGCAATCAGCAAACTCATGAAAGGACGTACTGCCGTCGTGATTGCCCACCGGCTATCAACCATCCAAAAAGCCAACAACATCATCGTCGTTGACAAAGGACGTATTGTTGAGCAAGGCAATCATGAAGAATTGCTTCAACAGGAAGGCTTCTATGCCAACCTCTACCGGATGCAATACAAGGAAGTGGTGTAATGGGTCAAAGCAGTGAGCGAAGGTTTTCTTCCTCGTCTTCAAGGCCAGCACCGGTAACTCCTTCGGTAATCACTTTATGTCCGGAAACATTGGGCTTTTCATTCATTGGGCCGGGGCCAGTGCCATCCAGAGCATAAGCAATCGAATCCGCTAAATTATCGGGAGCAAGTTTCGCCGGGGTATCTTCGGCTGGGTGTTCCTCTTTTTTGACAGATTCAGGATATTGCTCTCCAGCCTCCTGGTTGATTACTTCCTCATCGGCATTCGGATCGTTTTCCATGCCGGTTGGCACCGCACCGGCGGACCGACGATTTGAATCGCTGCTGGTCAATTCGCTGGGATCAGGGCTGAAATATCGCATAGGTATCGATGCGTTTGATTTCAGCTATAACTGATATTATGGCCAGGCTGTTTGCTGGGAACCTTTATTCTTCAGCAAATTTCTTTACCAGAATCTTGTCAATTCGGCTTTTATCCATATCCATGATCTCAAAACGATACGTATGCCAGACAAACGTTTCGCCCGTTTGAGGAATGTCTTTCAGAATGTGGAGCGCGAAACCACCCAACGTGTCAAAACCAGTCAGGTCACGTCGGGCTTGTGCCGTGATATTGATCGAGAAATACGATAAAAAATCTTCGAACGGCAATTGGGCATCAATCAAAAAGCTGCCGTCTTCGCGCTCCCGAATTTCATAATCGGAATGGATATCGTCGTTGATGTCGCCCACCAGTACGTCCAGAATATCATTAAGCGTAATCACGCCCAGCACACCACCATATTCGTCAACAATGACACCAACATATTGCCGGCGCTCCCGGAAACGCTCAAGTACCTGATAAGCTTTATTGTTTTCAGGAATGAAAAGCACGTCACGCTTCATGTCGTTCAGGCGCGCCAGCTCGGTATCCAGGTCTTTGCCTAAAAAATCTTTCGTATAAATTAAGCCCACAACTTCATCAACACCTCCATTACAGAGCGGATAAACGGAGTGCTTATGCTCCAGAATCCGGGCTTTATTTTCGGCGAGATCGTCCTCTAAATCAAGGTATACAATTTCCTGCCGGTTGGTCATCAGAGATGTTATTTTACGGTCGCCAAGCTGGAATACGTTCTGAACAATCTCCTGCTCAATTTCCTCAATGGCCCCCCCCGACGTACCTTCCTGAATTAAACTTTTAATTTCTTCTTCCGTTACGGCACTTTCGTTGGGCTTAACATTCAAGACTTTAAGCAACAAATCACTTGAAATTGTGAGTAAAGCGATGAAGGGAGAGGTCAGTTTGGACAGCACATTCATGGGCGCAGCCATGGTTTTGGCAATGCCCTCGGGATTTGAAAGCCCGATACGTTTGGGGACCAGTTCGCCAAACACGAGCGAGAAATAGGTCAGAAATAGCAGCACCAGCACTACGGCAACCGTGTGTGCGTAAGGACGTATCAGGTCAATCTGACCAACAAAGTTCTGGACATCGGTGGTTAACGTATCACCGGAAAAAATACCGAGCAAAATACCGATCAATGTGATGCCGATCTGTACGGTTGACAGAAATCGATTGGGCGAGTTGGATAAATCCAGTGCAGCCTGTGCCTGGCGGTCCCCATTCTTGGCAGCTGATTCTAACTTTGATTTACGGGATGAGACTAGAGCGATTTCTGACATGGAGAACACCCCGTTCAACAGTGTCAGGAGTACTATTATAAGAAGTTCCACAAAGGGATATGATTGGCCTGGTGCAAAAATAAAGAAACTGAACTTGTTTCTAATAGGTTCGTTCGTGCGCAGAACGTCAGTTTTGCTACTTTTACGCTTCGAAACACTCTTGTCCCGATGATTGTCTTCATTAACGACCGCCCTATAAAGCTCGTTGGCCCTAAAGCTGCTTCTCAATTAATTGCCCCAATAGGTCGTATTCCGGCTAATCGTCAGGCATACATCGACTATGATCATATTGTCGATGCCCGTCTGGAGGCACTAAAAGAAGATGCTTTACATGGTCACTTGCTGGTGCTCAACGCTACACCATCCTCCGTTGGAAAACTGCTTGCTTTACTTCAGAAAACCAATGCCAAGCCGCTGCTATCGGTTACGTTAGGGTGTCTTGATAAGGAAGCCTGCGAAGAAGCCATGAAAAAGCCATTCAAGATTATTAAAGCTGCGGGTGGCGTCGTCATTAAAGGCAACAAAATGCTGCTTATGTTCCGGCGGGGTGTTTGGGATTTACCAAAGGGTAAATTAGATGATGGCGAATCCTCGAGACAGGCCGCTGTTCGCGAGGTGCAGGAGGAAACCGGCGTCCGGGCAGCCCTGGGCGAACGTATTTGCACAACCTGGCATACCTACAACCTTAATGGAAACCGTATTCTGAAGCGTACCAAATGGTATCGGATGACGGTGCTGGATGATAGTCGTATGGCTCCTCAAACCGAAGAAGACATTGAAAAATTGGCCTGGTTAGATCAGAAAGAGACGAAGCTTGCCCTCACTAACTCGTTCAGCTCAATCCGATACGTCATTGATGCGGTCAATCAGCCGGTGAGTCAGTAGGCGATGCAACAGGATTCACGGCCGTACTGGTTAAGGCATAGGGGAGAAACGTATCGACAGGCTGTCCATACCGGTGAAGGTCGCGGATAATACTCGAGCTGATAGGGGCCAGATTAGGCGATGTAATCAGGAACACCGTTTCAACGTCTTCATATACGTAGCGGTTAACCTGTGAAATTCCATTTTCATATTCAAAGTCGGTGGTATTACGCAGGCCACGTAGCAGAAACGTTGCACCAATTTCCCGGGCTACGTTAGCCGTGAGGTCTTCGTAGCTCATAACCCGTACGGCAGGATGATGCTGAAAGGCACCTTCAATTAATTTGATCATCTGCTCCAGCGGAAAGTAGCGCTCTTTTCGGGCATTGCGCCCAATACCGATCACGACTTCGTCAAATAAGCGTAAGCCACGTAGTACAATATCTTCGTGGCCTTTCGTAAATGGATCAAATGAACCAGGAAACAGGGCAATACGCTTCATACGTTGGAATGAGTAAATAAGTGATTTGGCGAATTTCGGGACGAACCTACTCACACAATCACTAATTCGCTAATTCATTCGCTCATTAAACCGAGGCCGTACAAGCTTAAGTAGCGATGATCGGGAAGGTCGTTAAATTCAGCGGCCAGCGATAGGCCAGCGGGTGCATGTCCAAAAGAAAGGTGCGGAAGAAACCGCTTCAACTCCGTAAAGGCTTCAGCAAACGGAGTAATCTCTCCATAGAGGGCAATGTGTACGGTGTCGATACTCAGTTGCTGCTCGTCCAGCGCATACAAGACGTAGTAAACCAGGTCCTGCACATTTTTATACCCGAATCGATTGCAGTACTGTAGTTTGTGCGCTTTGCGGAATAGGATTGTAACATACTCGTCTTCAAAATAAAGATAGACTGAATCGGGCGTCAGTGTGTGGCGATCCAGCTCGGCGGTAGCCTGAAGCAGGGCACTAATTTGATGGACGTACCTTAACGGCTGAAGCGGATATACTTCCGAAAAATAATCAACGAGTTGGTGCTCTACATTAAAAACTGACAGAAAACCCTCAGTCTCATGGTCATACACCTGAGCAAACTCGTGAGCCGGTAGCGAACTTCCCCGCATGAAAGCCAGATAACTACCCGCGTATTCTTTCCGAAAAAGTGGTTTAGGTACCAGCGTAAACGAGGGCGAATTGACGCCAATACGTATCTCCTGCCAGGGTCCGGCGGCCAGTACGGCATGATTCCGGAAGACATCGGGCAATACACTCGTTAAGGGCCGCTCGGTCAGTAGGGATGGGAATGCATAATCCTCAAGACACAATGCCCGTCCAGCCGCATCCTGCACCAGCAACCGAAGGCGGTCCCGTCCAACTTCCAGACACAGCACCGATTTTTCAGTATGGGCAGGGTCGAACGAGTTGGAACGTATCGTTACGGTGGGCGCGAGGGTCACAGCGGTTTGCAAAGCTTTGGAAACTAACGGTTAACGTAAAAAAGGAGATCTGATCCTATAAAAAGCGGGCTGTCGCTAATTTAGCTGTAATTATGTTTGGCCAAGTACCCTCGTAGCTGAAACACATCGTCAAGCGACTGACAATATCGGAACAAGGCATGCACTTCTTCGGGTGGGTACTGCTTAATTTCCTCGAAACTCATCAGACGGACATCTTCAATTATCTGCCCATCAAGACTCATTTCGGGATCGATGCCCTGCCGTAGTGAACCACCCGTTGCCTGTACATTAAAAAACAGTTCCATGGCATGGAGGGGCGGTTGCATAAATTCGTTTACGAACAACATGGGGCCGATTTCAACTTCCAGACCTGTTTCTTCCATAAACTCCCGAATCAGTGCATCGGGCGCTGTTTCGCCAAATTGCGCGCCCCCTCCCGGTGGACACCAGAACGTATTCGTTGGCCCAATGCCCCGGTGTCTGACCATCAACAGACGGTCATCTTCGCGATACAGGCCGCAGACCCGAAGCCGCAGCCTGTTTCCATATAATTTCAGCACCTCTTCGCGGGGCTTGTCTACATCTACTACCTGCGTCACGATATTAAAAATGATAGAAAGACGCAAAGATAGGAATTAATGTATGAGGTATGATATAGGATGTATGTGGCATCGGTTACCAGTCATATATCCTACATCATACTTCCTATATCAATCAATACGGGCTGCCTGAAATGTAGCTCTCGAGAGAATCAATGCGTACTTTCTGATCCCGGATAATAGCGGTTACTACGTCATTAATGGAAATAATGCCAATCAGCTCCCCCCGCTCCATAACGGGCAAGTGACGAATGTGGCGATCCGACATAATAACCATACAATCTTCCAACGTTTGTTCGGGTTCAATCGTGATCACGTTCGCTGTCATAACATCAGCAATACGCGTATCGTCGGAGTGGCGATCTTTCAGGATTACCTTACGGGCATAGTCGCGTTCGGAGAAAATTCCGGTCAGTACCCCTTTATCGACAACTAACAAAGCCCCTATGTTCTTGTCAGCCATAACCCGGAGTCCTTCCAGCACAGTTTGATCGGACGAAACGCTGTACAGCGCATTAATAGATTTTCCCTGGAGTATTTGACGTATGTTCATTTGGCTGAAAGGATTAAGATGGTGGGTGAAAATAGGAAAAAAGGAGCAGGAAGGAAAGAAAAGTAGGGAAAGAAAGAAAATATAGTATAAATCCCTGTTGACACAGCTAACTTTTTTACCTTTTTTCTTTGCTGCTTTTTTTGTAATTTAGATGCATGAACGATACCCAAACGGCTGCCAGTTTGCTGGCCAAACGCTTCCCTTTTAAGCCTACACCCGGTCAGGAACAGTTTTTCGAACAAATAGGCACGTTCATCACCCCCCAAGAAATTGAACATTACCGCGATTGCTTTTTGCTACGCGGGTATGCCGGTACCGGTAAAACTACGCTGGTCGGAACCCTCATAAAAGTGCTGCCCCGCTTTGGGTATAAGTCGGTATTGCTGGCGCCCACTGGTCGGGCCGCCAAGGTTATGACTAATTACGCCAAGAAACCTGCGCAGACAATTCACCGAAAAATTTATCGTCAGGTAGCCGATCCCGAACCGGGATCGCTGGCTTTTCAGCGGCAGAAAAATTACCACGAAGACACGCTGTTCATTGTCGATGAGGCTTCCATGATTTCTGACGAAGCAGATTTCGGCGGCAAAGGTCTATTGACAGATTTGATTGACTACGTATTCGAGAATCCTGGCAACAAACTCTTACTAGTGGGCGACACGGCTCAGTTACCGCCCGTTGGCCGCGAATTGAGCCCGGCGCTGGATCGGGGCTTTCTCGCCAGTGCGTTCGATATGACCGTGTATGAGCAGGAGTTGACTGAAGTCATGCGGCAGGACGAAGAGTCCGGTATTCTTTACAACGCGACCGGCTTGCGGATGCTGCTCGGCGACAGTGCCCCCAAACTCGTCGGCTTCGATGCGCTGGTAAATGACCATTCAACCACGCCCTCTGCCGACGTACCCGACATCCGGTTAAATGTCCACTCGTTCAGCGACATTTATAAAATGCCGCTGACGAAACTGGAAGATGGGATTCGCTACGCCTACGACAAATACGGTCGTGAGAATACGGCTATTATTTGCCGCTCAAACAAAACGGCGGTGCAATACAATCAGTTCGTCCGGCGGATGATCGATCAGTGTGAGGAAGAGCTCGACACGGGCGATATGCTGATGATTGCCCGAAACAATTACACGATCCTGGATGAAGACTCCCCGGCTGGTTTTCTGGCGAATGGTGAATTTGCCGAAGTTCAGAAAATTCGCAACAAAGAGGAGATGCACGGGTTTCGATTCGCGACCGTTACGTTGCGCCTGATCGATTATGAGGAACAGCCCGATTTCGATGCTAAAATCATGCTCGATACGTTGCATACGCCGGTGCCGTCGCTAACCGCAGACCAGTACAAAGCCTTGTATGAGAGCGTAGCGAAGGATTATTTCTACATCAAAAGCAAGAAAGAACGCTCGGAAGCCATCCGTCGAGATCCTTATCTGAACGCATTGCAGGTCAAATTTGCCTACGCGCTCACCTGTCATAAGGCGCAGGGCGGACAGTGGAGCGCGGTATTCGTGGATCAGGGCTTTCTACCCGATGGGCAAGTGAATCAGGAATTTGTTCGCTGGCTTTATACCGCATTGACCCGTGCAACAGACGAAGCCTTTCTGATGAATTTCAATTCACAGTTTTTTGGCTAAACCCTACTAGCCTAAAATGGGTTAGGGTTTACAAAAGCAAAGCTATGTCTCTCGAATGGATTATGAGTGCCTGCATTGGCGTTGGCTTAGCCGCGTGCTGCGGGTTTCGTGTATTTGTACCGTTGCTCATCGCCAGTGTAGCCACTAAACTTGGCTTTGTTGGTACTATGGCTGGCTTTGAGTGGCTTAGTGAATGGCCCGCGCTGATTGGCCTTTCGGTGGCAACGATCTTCGAGATCGGCTCCTATTACATTCCCTGGCTCGACAATTTTCTGGATACCCTTGCCACACCAGCCTCCATTATGGCCGGTACGTTGGTTAGTACATCATTTTTTCACATCGACACGCCAGTGCTACAGTGGGGACTCGGTTTGATTCTGGGTGGCGGTTCGGCGGGGATTGTACAGGCGGGTACTAGTTTACTTCGAATGGGTTCTACCCTTACGACGGGCGGTGTCGCCAATCCGGTGGTAGCGACGGGCGAGAACATAGCATCCTTTGGTTTATCACTTTTCACTATCTTTTTGCCCCTGATTGCTATCGTCATTATCGGCCTTGTGATGCTCTTTATTATCGGACGATTGATAGCCCGCCGAAAAGTCTGGTTTACCCGGCCTACCAAACAGGGCGGTAATTCAATTAGCCAGATTCCTCGCAGCAGCAACGGTCGAATGTAGTAGTTTACGGGGATTACAACCTTTTATTTGCCATACAGGTCTAGCTCATACCTGGTTTCAAACATCATTACGTTTGGTGAGAAGCGACGATGAAAAAGGTCGTGTGGCTATTGAGTTGGTTGTTGTTCTGGATACTTTTACACCAGACCGTCCGGGCTTCGCACATTGCGGGCGGTAATATCGAATTTGTTGCTACCGACAAATCAGGCCTGTTTCAGTTAAGCCTGAATTTATATATCGACGACGCCAGCAAAAGCCCCGATGCAGTCATCGAACCCAGCATTATCCTGTCGGTCTTTCGGACTCGGAATGATCAATTAATGGGTGATTATACCCTGAAGCTTGTTCGAAAATTGTTGTTGGTATATGCCAATCCGGCCTGTGCCCGAACCCGCGGCCTGCAAACGTCCGAAGTACGGTATACGGCCCTCGTTCAACTTGATCCTAATCGTTTTAATGATCCGGCAGGTTACTACGTAGTTTGGGAGAAATGCTGTCGAAATAGCAACGTAGTTAATGTCAGAAATCCCGAATCCTCGGGTATGATCTATTACCTCTCCTTTCCGCCCCTGATTAAAAATGGGGCGCCATTCAGAAATTCATCCCCTGTTTTCCTGACGCCTAACGCCGAGTACATCTGCGTAAATAAGCCATTTTCATTAGCGTTTCGGGCCACCGATGCCGATGGTGATGAGCTGCGTTATTCGCTTACGACGCCTTACAACGACAATATTTACAAACCCGCTGGCTTCAATAATTCACCCAATTCGCCCCTATATCGGCTGCTTGTCTGGACGCCCGGCTTTACGGCTCAAAAGGCGATTACAGGTAACCCACCTTTGGGTATTGATCGCTCGTCGGGCGTATTGACCGTCAAACCCGACCGGTTGGGCTTATTCGTTTTCACCGTCCTGTGCGAAGAATACCGGCAGGGTGTAAAGATCGGCGAAGTCCGGCGCGATCACCAGATTTTGGTGGTCGACTGTGCGCCCAAAGTACCGCCCAAACCTACTCTCGTTGCGATTAACCCCGTCAGGCATTCACCCATCGAATTTTGTCAAGGGAGTACCGTACAGCTTCAAACAGACACCGACACTACGTATAATTATCAATGGCAACACGACGGCTATAACCTTCCCGGCGAAAATAAACCCATACTAAAAGCCCTTGAACCAGGCACTTACACAGTTATCAAGAGCTTTGCCATCATCTGCACCCGAGACTCCATTTCCGACCCGTTCAAGCTCATCCTGAAACCGTCCTCGCCTGCGAAAATCACGTCGCCGGATACGTTGTTTTGCCCTAGCCGCCCCCTTGTTCTTACGGCAAACCAACAGCCTGATTTTCGGTATCAATGGGATAGGGGCAGTACCAATATCGTCGGTGCGACAGATCCTACGTATACAGTGTCAGAACCCGGTTTGTATCGGTTGAAGATTTATAACACAACCACCGACTGCACTTCTCTCGATTCCGTCATGGTGCAGAAAGGACAATTACAGCAGGCAACGCTGACGGCAAATGGCAGTCAAACCCTGTGCGAAGGCAACGCCCTTCGGGTAACAACTGGCAGTGACACCACCCGACTTCAGTACGACTGGGTACGTAATGGAACGCCTTTCATCAATAGAAGCCCTTTTTTAGCAAAGGCAACCGCTGGCGATTATGCCGTTACGGTAACAGACACCACTCACTGTACCCTTACCTCAGCAACGGTGCATGTAAATCCTCGTCCGAAACCAGTACTGGATTCACTGCCACCATTTTGCGGCCCAACAGTTCCTGCATTGCCTCTAGCGGCATCACCACCGGGCGGTATATTTAGTGGGGATGGCGTGGTCAATAATCGCTTCGATCCAGCCACGGCCGGTGTTGGTAAACACCTCATTCAATACCACCTGACGAATTCGTTCGGCTGCGCGGGCGACACTAGCCGCTACGTTACTGTACTACGCCTACCCAGGGTTGATCTCGGTCCGGATCAACGCATACATGCAGGCAGCACCATAAAGCTGGATGGTCCGGTCGGCCCCGATTTCTCCTATCAGTGGGAACCCAACGCCGGGGCAACACAACAGAGCGACGCATCATCGCTAACGGTGCGGCCGGGCCAAACCACTACGTATCGATTAACGGTACTAACCGACGGTATTTGCCCTGTATCAGACGAAGTTTTGATTGACGTATTACCCGGCTTATTTGTGCCAACGGCATTTAGCCCAAATGACGACGGTGTGAATGACACCTGGACGTTTACCGGTATCGAAGCGTTTCCGCAGTGTAGTGTCCGCATTTACAACCGTTGGGGCGAATTGATTTTTCAGGAATCACCTTACAAAAAGCCCTGGGATGGCTCCTACCACGGCAAGCGCGTTGGTTCAGGTGTGTATCATTTTATTATCCGTCCAACACCAGATCAACCCGAACAGGAGGGTACGCTCATGGTTTTATAAATAGCCAAACCCCGGATGGTTCACCCAATTGGGCAATTCATCCGGGGTCAGCACAACCAAAATAATAGGAGCCTTTAGCTTACAGATTTGCCACGGTACGTTTTACAAAAGCCGTCAGGTCGGCACCAGTAAGCATGTTTTGGGAAAGCAGGGCCAGGTCATATACCTGTTTCACCAAGGATTTCTGGGCATCCGTATCCGCTTCGGCCAGTATTTTACCAACCAGTGGATGATTGGCATTGACTACTACGTTGTAACTGAGGGGGAAGTTGCCGTAGAACGATTGCTCGCCCGATAAGGCCGACATGTCTTTCATGCGACGCATAAACTCTGGTAACGTGATCGTAACGGGAAGTTCGTCAGTAGGTTGCGCCACTACACTTACATTGAGCAGTTTACTGTCTAATACCTGCTCAAACACTTCTTTGAGTTTCGTCTGATCGGCTTCCGACAAGACGCTTTCGTTGTTCAGCCCTTTGTCAATCAGTTTGTCGAGCGTATCGGCGTCGACCCGCTGGAACGTTACTTTATCAAGCTTTTGCTCCAGCGCATTGATGAAGTGCGCATCAATGACATTGTCCATTAATAACACATCATATCCACGACGAGTCGCCGACTCGATATAAGCATCCTGCTGTTTACGGTCGGTAGTGTAGAGCATCACCAGTTTTCCGTCTTTATCGGTCTGATTCGCCTGCACTTTCTCCCGATATCCATCGAGGGTAGCAAATTGGCCTTCCGTATTTTTGAGCAGGACGAAATTTTTGGCCTTTTCCCAAAACTTATCGTCACTCAGGATACCGTATTTGATAAATAAACCGATGTCATCGAACTTGTCTTCAAACCCTTTGCGGTCGGCGTTAAACAGATCGTTGAGCTTGTCGGCGACTTTACGGGTAATATAACCGTTGATTTTCTTAACATTGGAATCGGCTTGCAGGAAACTCCGCGACACGTTCAGCGGAATATCGGGCGAGTCGATCACCCCGTGAAGCATCATCAGGAAGTCGGGCACTACGTCTTTCACTTCATCCGTAATAAACACCTGACGGCTATAGAGTTGAATTTTTTCCCGTTGAAAACGGAGTTCGTTTTTGATACGGGGGAAATACAAAATACCGGTCAGATTGAACGGATAATCTACGTTCAAATGAATCCAGAAGAGAGGCTCCTCTCCCATCGGATACAATTCACGATAGAACGTTTTATAATCTTCATCTGTCAGGTCTGAAGGCGATTTCGTCCAGATGGGTGTCGTATTGTTAATTACCTGGCCATCGAACTCAACCGGAACTGGCAGGAATCGGGCGTATTTATCCAGGATGCCCCGCAACCGACCTTTGCTCAGAAACTCTTCGGAGTCGGGTGCGATATGCAGAATAATATCTGATCCGCGCTCAGCACGCTCGGCAGGTGTCAGTTCAAACTCAGTGGAGCCATCACACACCCAGCGTACGGATTCGGCACCTTCCCGGTAAGATTTCGTGACAATTTCAACTTTTTCGGCAACCATAAACGCCGAATAGAAACCTAAGCCAAAATGGCCAATGATCTGACCTTTATCGTCCGTTTTGTCTTTATATTTTTCCAGAAAATCCGTTGCGCCGGAGAACGCAATCTGGTTGATGTACTTCTTGATTTCATCGGCCGTCATACCAATACCGTTGTCACTAATGGTAATGGTCTTCGCTTCTTCATCCAGCGAAACCGTCACTTTCAGATCACCCAGTTCGCCCCCAAACTCACCAAAAGAGGCCAGCTGACGCAGTTTCTGCGTAGCATCAACGGCATTAGAGACTAATTCACGCAGGAAAATTTCGTGGTCGGAATACAGGAATTTCTTGATAATCGGGAAGATATTCTCGGTATGGATTGAAATCTGCCCTTTTTCGTTCTGTACGGCTTCCATAGTACGTTGTTAAATGGTTTATTGGATACGAGCAACGGTCTTCAAATCCTGTTCCAGTAACGGCCTGGCTGACAGATTGACAGATTGCTTACTTTATAGGTTCCTTGCCCCAACGATACGATATGGTTAAGGGTCTTTACAAAAAAATACAACTATGCCCTATTTTTATTATTGATTATAACCACTTTACTGAGTTGCCAAACTAAATCAAGCCTTAGTCTGGGCCCTGAGCGTACTGAGGATGCTTTTATCTCAGACAACTCTTTATTCGTTGATGAATGTGAATCGTATGTCCGGCTGGGTAATCAGGATTCAACTAGAAACAGCATTTTTTATAAGCCAACTACAGCGACACTGCTTATTCTACAACAGGTATTGACAACTATTTCTGTCTTAAAAAACTCCTCGGAGAGAGCTGTAACTATTCGATTTGCTGAAACAGGGAAGAAAGTCACGCTGCTTTGCGGCTGGTTAAACAAGCCAGAACCAATGAAATTGAAATTCTGGCGATCACGGCACGATGACAGAGTATCCTTCTGAATGAACAGGCAGCGAAAAAAGGTTGTTAGGAATTTGTATGATCACTCCTTCCTACACCGATATTACCCTTCCAGAACTTGGCCATCTCCGCGAGCAACCTAATACGGCCGTTGTTGATGTGCGTGACGAGTGGGAATTTGATGAATTTAACATTGGTGGGCTCAACATTCCGTTGCCCGATATACGTGCCCGAAAAGCGGAACTTCTGCCTTACACTACGTTGATTGTGATCTGTACAAATGGCGTCCGCAGCCGGGTGGCAGCCAAAGACTTGCTACGTCAGCCGGAGTTTCAGCAAAAAACTATTTACCACTTACACGGCGGCATTGTGGAAGCTGAAGATTAACTACGTCATTACCGTAAAGCCCGGCCTTGCGGCCTGCTTCTCGACATGAGGCAGGTTTATCTGCAGGATGTCGTGAACGTTTACACGAATCAGTTGACTTAACTGGTTCAATGGCAAATCATTACGTTCCAGTCCAAACGGTTCTTCGATCTCCTCGCCAATCATTTCCAGCCCTACCAGGACATAGGACGTCAGGAACACTGCCGGAACTGTCAGGTAGCCAAAAGCCGTGATAATTGTAAACGGCAGCAAGGCTACGTAGAGCATAATAAACAGCTTGATAAACAGCATATATGAAAATGGAATCGGCGTACTTTTGATACGTTCACAAACGCCACAAACATCCATCAGGGCCGTTAGATACTGATTTAGATTAATATGCTGCGATTCTGAAATATGCCCCTCCCGATATAGTATTTCGGTTTTTACCCAAAGCTGATTCGAGACACCGGCTGGTTTATGATCAAAATTACTCAGGTTGCGCCGTTCCCCTTCTTCAACAATATCCAGTTCATCCATTTTAGGCATATCGCGTAAATGATTTTTTAGGGCAAACGGGAAATTAGAAATAGCTTTCGCATAAAACTGTCGGCTGGTAACATCTCCCTCAGGCAAAACGGCATTGAAATAAATGGCCAGATTTCGACAGTTATTCACCAGAGATCCCCATGCCTGCCGACCTTCATAAAAGCGATCATAAGCCGTATTCGTCCGAAAAATGAGCAAGAGACTTAGGAGAATACCCATGGCTCCCAGGAAGGAATTGGGCGTATCTTTTAGTCGCAGATCGGTATAATGCATTTCGGCGATTGTAACGATCGACACGTAAATACCGACGACGGCCAATCGACGAACCAACGCTTTTGCTGTGGGACCAGTATGAAAATGCCAGATAGAGGGCAGTATGCCTTTATTTTTATAAATAATCATTCAATCCCTACGATGTGACATGTGAGAAACAACCTGACTTTCTTAACTACATCCAAGGCTAAACGGTTATTGTTCCAGCGAAAACACGTTGGGCTGGGCCGATTAAATAGATGGCCTGAAAGTGTCCATCCAGCTGCGGCTCGAATGAAACACGTAGATTGCCCCCAATGGTTTGGATACTTACGGGATTGGGCATACGTAGCTGCCGATGAGCCACTAAGGCCACCGCCGTTACGCCCGTGCCACAGGAGTAGGTTTCATCCTCAACACCCCGTTCATAGGTTCTGACAAAAACAGTATGGTCGTCTATTACCTGGGCAAAGTTGACATTCGTACCTGCAGGTTGAAACGCTTCGCTATACCGTATTGCCCGGCCTTCACCAACAACGTCGAGCGACTCCAGATCATCACTAAATTTGACAACGTGTGGTGATCCTGTATTGAGAAATGTCAGTGCGTCACGATCATCAATAGTCGTTACGTCCCCCATTTTCAGGGAGATTGTTTCTTCATCTACCAGAGCCGTATGTTCACCATCTGCGGCCAGGAAACGGGTTTTGCGACCAATTAAACCCAGATCATGGGCAAACCGGACAATGCAACGGCCGCCATTACCACACATACTTCCTACGGCGCCATCAGCGTTGAAATAGACCATCCGGAAGTCGTAGTCAGGATCGTTCTGGAGCAAAATCAGCCCATCAGCACCGATCCCAAACCGGCGGTGGCAAAGGCGCTCAATGAGTGCCTGATCTGAGGCCGGAAATGTCTCGTTTCGGTCATCGATCAATACGAAATCGTTGCCGGTACCTTGATATTTAAAGAAGTTAAATGTAGTCATCTGTCGTAAGTCATCAGTCATAAGTCACTATTCATTTTCGCCAGGCTGACGATCAGCGACTTACGACTCAATAAAAAAAGCCACCTCTTGAGGTAGCTTTTGATTTTTTGGCAGGCAGACACTTAAGCTGCTGCTACTGCTGCCTTTGGCTTGCGCTCTTTAACACGAGCTGCTTTACCCTGACGACCGCGCAGGTAGAATAAACGTGCCCGGCGAACTTTGCCCAGCCGTACGACTTCAACTTTGTCGATGTTCGGCGACAGGAGTGGGAAAATCCGCTCAACGCCGACGCCGTTTGATACTTTACGAACGGTGAATGTTTCGCCACCGGTGCTTGGATTCCGGCGTTGGATTACCGTACCCGTAAATATCTGAATGCGTTCCTTATTTCCTTCGCGGATTTTAACGTGTACGTTCACCGTATCACCGGCCCGGAATGTGGGCAACTCGGTGCGACGCTGCGCGTTGTCTGCCTCCACTAATTTGATTAAATCGCTCATGACCGTATATAAATCGCCAGATAACTATTTGCGAAATGAGCCGCAAAGATAGGAAAATTTCTTGGTAGCAGAAAATAGTTTTGTAAAATTACGCTGCGTAACTGACGCCAAATTCATGAAAATCCTAAACGTTGACCAAATTCGCGCACTTGACCAATCCACTATCCTGCACGAACCTATTGCCCCCATCAATTTAATGGAGCGCGCAGCGCTTGCTTTCGTTGACTGGTTTGTCGATCATTTTCCGGTTACAACACCGACTAAAGTCTTCTGTGGCCTAGGAAACAATGGGGGCGATGGGCTATCTATTGCCAGATTGCTGCTGGAACGCGAGTATCCGGTTGAGGTTCAGGTAGTACGTTATGCTCCCCGTGAGTCGGACGATTTCATGCACAACCACCGTCGGCTTAAACTCGTTACGGAGAACATTAAATACATTGAATTTTCGCGGGACATTCCGGCTTTGCGTCATAATGAAGTGGTTATTGATGCCATTCTTGGAACGGGCTTATCGCGCCCAACCGAAGGCATTGTTAAAGAGACAATTGCGGCCATCAACCGCGCTCCAGCAAGCGTGGTGTCGGTCGATATTGCGAGTGGCCTCTACACGGATCAACCCAACGGCCCTAATGACGTTATTATTGAACCAGACTATACCATTACATTTCAGTTGCCCAAATTGGCCTTCATGCTTCCCAAAAACGGGCGCTACGTTGGTAATTGGCAAATCGTAGATATCAGACTACACAAACGCTACATCGACCTGGCGCCAACGGCCTATTATTTCACTCAACCCGACGAAGCCAAATTACTACTCCACAAACGTGACCGGTATGCCAACAAAGGCACCTTTGGTCATGCTTTATTATATGCTGGCAGCTTCGGCAAAGTTGGGGCGGCTGTGTTGGCAGCCCGCGCCTGTTTACGATCGGGGGTGGGGCTGCTAACGGTTCAGGTGCCCCGTTGCGGGTACCTGGTTATGCAAACGGCGGTGCCCGAAGCCATGTGTCTCGCCGATGACCATCAAACCCTGCTAACGGGAGCTACGGAGATAAGCAGTCCAGCACCGGCCGACTTTACAACGATAGGAATCGGCCCCGGCATTGGTAAAGCGCCCGAAACACTGGCAATGCTTAAGAAATTGCTCCCCACGTTAAAAAAGCCGATTGTAGTTGATGCCGACGCGCTGAACCTTCTTTCCGAAAATCGTGAGTTATTGGGTCAACTTCCACCCAGCAGCATCCTGACACCACATCCTAAAGAATTTGAACGGCTTACCCAGAAATGGGATAACGATTATCAAAAGCTGGATATACTACGTGAATTCGCTAAGAAATATAAAATTATAGTTGTCTTAAAAGGGGCTTATTCAGCTATAGCTACGCCGGATGGCGATATACATTTTAACTCAACAGGAAACCCTGGTCTAAGCACTGGTGGCACCGGTGATGTATTGACGGGTATATTAACGGCCTTACTAGCACAGGGGTACGACTCCATTGAAGCTGCCGTACTGGGTGTTTTTGCCCACGGGCTGGCTGGCGATCGCGTAGCCGAACAGCGGGGCCCAATTGGTATGGTAGCATCTGACGTCATTGATGCGCTACGTTGGGATTAACGTCAGAAAATATCAAGATTTCTCAGCACTTCGTTACCGCAGAATACAAATGGCGTCTTATTCCTGCCTTCCGTTTAGAAGCTTACAACCCTTTTGGCAACAAACGGATCAGGTAATTATACGTATTGTTAAAATTCCGGGTTTTTGCGCTGTTCTGGCAACGAATGAAGACTCAAATTTGCACTATAGTTATAATCTTATCCCGCCATGAAACAAACAGCTCAACGAGATATGCGCACTAGCCGCCCCACCCGCAAAGCACCGGGTGCCTTTGATCAAACAACTGCCTTAGGAAGCCTGACAGTTGCTCTACTGTTTTACATTGTGTATCACTTCGTTTATCCGCTCCTCTCGAAAGGATTACTCTGGTAAGCCCGGTTATTTCATAAACTGATACGTAGCAAAAGCTGCCACGTAAGCCAGCGTCATCATATATACTAGCTGAACAGCAGGCCATTTCCAGCTTTTGGTTTCGCGTTGTGTAGCCGCCAGGGTACTCATACACATCATCGCAAACACGTAAAAAATTAGGAGCGACCAGGCCAGGGCGGGTGTATACATGGGACCGCCTGTCGCTGGATTCTTCTCCTGCCGAAGTCGTTCGCGAATGGTAACGTTTTCGTCGTCAGCCCCGGCGCCAATGCTATAGATCGTGGACATCGTGCCAACAAATACTTCGCGGGCGGCAAATGAACTCAGAAGCGCAATGCCAATTTTCCAGTCGTAGCCAAGTGGCCGAATTACCGGTTCGATAAAGTGCCCAAACTGTCCGGCATAAGACGATTCGAGCCGTTCGGATGCGACTCGATTTTCTAAGTCTTCTGCAGTAAGCGTCGTTGATTCCTGCCGAGCCCGAGTTTCAGCCTGATCCATGTCATTGCCGGGGCCGTAGCTGGCCAGTACCCACAGCACAATTGAAATTGCCAGAATCACCCGTCCAGCTTCCCAGACGAATGCCCGAACGCTTTCCCAAACCGTCAGTGCTACGTGGTTCCATCGAGGTAACTTAAACGTCGGTAGTTCCATAATAAAAAAACCGCGCTCTTTGGTCCGCAGAACGAGCTTCAATATATAGGCTGCCATTAACGCACTGATCAGGCCAAGTAAATAAAGCCCCATCAGCGCCAGTCCCTGCAAATTAAATACGCCCAGAACGCGCTGGCTTGGCACGACCAGGGCAATCAGAATAGTATAAATGGGCAAACGAGCCGAACAGCTCATGAGCGGTGTGACCAGGATGGTGATGAGCCGGTCGCGCCGGGTGCCGATACTGCGGGTTGCCATGATAGCTGGCACGGCACACGCTACTCCCGAAATAAGAGGCACAACACTACGTCCATTGAGCCCAAACTTTCGCATAATGCGGTCCATAATGACCATCACCCGCGACATGTACCCAGATTCTTCAAGCAGACCAACCAGCAAAAACAGGAACGCGATTTGTGGGATAAAAACGAGAATACCACCTATGCCAGCAAGAATTCCATCTGTCAACAAGTTTGTCAGGGGACCAGCGGGCAGGCTTTCTTTTAGTTGTCCGTTTAACCAGGCAACGCCCGCATCGATCGCATCCATAAACGGTTGGGCCCACGCAAAAATGGCTTGAAAAATCAGCAATAATATAAAGCCAAAAACGGCATAGCCCCAGATTGGATGCAGCAATACCTTGTCAAGTTTCTGGCTCCAGGTCGGTTGGCCAACCGGTCGCTTATCCGTAACGACCTCCTCTACGACGGTCGCAATGTATTTGTAACGTGCAATGGTTTCACCCGCCTGAAAAGTTGGTTCGCTAAATTTAT
The DNA here is from genome assembly GCF_054777855.1 of Spirosoma jeollabukense. Taxonomy (NCBI): domain Bacteria; kingdom Pseudomonadati; phylum Bacteroidota; class Cytophagia; order Cytophagales; family Cytophagaceae; genus Spirosoma; species Spirosoma jeollabukense. The sequence goes on along the minus strand of NZ_BAAHAD010000002.1, from coordinate 497,255 downwards.
ATTTATTAATAATGGCATCCAGACCAAGCTGTTGCTGACGATTTAGGAACGTGAACCCATCGTGCTGAATGACGTATTGAAGGGCGAGGTAGTTATTGCCGAGTTGATACTGAGTCTTGGTATCCGTAATCAGACCAGCAGCTTCTTCGGCAGGGTCGAAAAACAATTTATTGGATAAGGTCGGGGCTTGAATCTGGCTAACAACCGCCTTTTTCAATTGATCGAGGCCTTCTCCAGTGCGGGCATTAATTCGCACCACGGGTACACCTAACCGCATCGCCAACCGCACGGCGTTAACCTCTTTTCGTTGCTGATGAGCCACATCGAGCATGTTCAGGGCTAGTATGACAGGAACTCCAAGATCCGCAACCTGTGTGAAGAGCAGGAGATTTCGATGGAGGTTCGAGGCATCGACAACCACTACAGTTACATCAGGATAATCTGGATGAGATGGATTGGCCAGAATATCGGTAACAAGTTGTTCATCTAAAGACTTGGGGTAAATCGAATAGATTCCGGGTAGATCAACAACGGTAGCAACTGTTTGGGGCTCAATTGGCCACGTTCCCGATTTCTTATCAACCGTAACGCCGGGAAAATTACCCGTCTTCTGGCGCAGCCCCGTTAGTTGATTGAACAGTGAGGATTTACCGGCATTCGGGTTGCCAACAAGGGCAATTATAGGAGATGATTTCAAGGCAGTTTACGGTTTACGCTTTACGGTTGCCGTCAACCATAAATCATAAACGCTTAATTATCAATCAGAATCGTTGACGCTTCAGACTTTCGCATCGCCAGGCAATAGCCCGCTACATTCAGGCAAATGGGATCACCGAGGGGAGCTCTGCTAAACAAACATACCTCAGCTCCTGGCAGGCAGCCCATTTCGAGGAGTTTAAGCGACATTAACTGATCGCTGAACGACTGAATAGTAGCTCGTTCACCAAGCTGTAAGTCAGCCACGCTACGCTTGTTACTAATACTGAGTGCCAAAATTCGTTATGGTTACTGCGTTTATTTAGATTCAATTTAATTAACGCAAGATTACAACTGAAAGTTTGTGTATGCAAATTTACAGTACTAAATCCCAAGCAAACCGCAGAATCGTGGTGGCAATGACCAGCAGAAAGAAAACCCGGATAAAGCGATTGCCCTTTAAAATAGCCAGTCTCGCGCCTAGAAACGCGCCAGAAAGGTTGGCCACAGCCATTGGGAAGGCAACCGCATAAAGGACTTTGCCTTCGCTTATGAAAAATAACGTGCTGGCCAGATTGGTGGCAGCATTGACCAGTTTGGCATGGGCACTCGCTTTAAGAAAATCAAAACCTATAAGCGCGATAAAGCCAAGTACAAGGAAGCTACCCGTGCCTGGCCCGAAAAAGCCATCATAAAAGCCAATCCCTGCCCCCATCGCCCACATGCGAATTCGCTGCTGGCGCGCTGATACGTATTGACTTGTTGCCTGTCCGAAATCTTTTTTGGTGAGGGTATAGATAAACACGGCAATGAGAATGACCAGCGCAAAGGGTTTCATAAAGCTGTTGGGCACGCGCGTAAGCGTCCAGGAACCCAGCCACGACGCACTAAATGCCATTGCCATCATGGGCGCAATGAACTTCCCAACAACGGCTACGTGTCGGCTGTATTGAAACGCACCCATTAGACTTCCTGACAAAGAAGGAATTTTGGTAGAGCCGATCAGTGTCGGAACAGGATACTGGGGTAATGTAAACAGAATGGCAGGTGTCTGAATCAAGCCGCCCCCACCAATAATCGCATCAATAAAACCAGCCAATAAAGAAAAACCGCAGAGGGTCAGAATAGTTGAATAATCCATCAATAAAACCAGAAAACTGTACAAATCCAGACAGAGGCATAGTCTTGCGGACGAACAGAACGCAAAACTATTTCTTTTTCACGTCGGCATTGCACTGTAAATTTGCAGAATTAAAAGACAGAGCATGGCAGAATCAGTACGACAGATGGGCGCGTTGATGCGGAAGGAGTTTCTGCTGGAGTGGCGGCAACGCTACGCGCTTAATGGCATGCTGTTGTACATCGTTGGGGCGGTGTTTGTGTGTTACCTGAGTTTCAACGCCCGCCGTGGTCAGTTGACGCCCATTGTCTGGAATACACTGTTTTGGATTATTCTGCTGTTTACCGCCATCAACGCCATCGCCAAAAGTTTTGTGCAGGAACGCGCCGGGCGGCAGCTGTACTATTACACACTGGCCAGTCCGCAGCAGATCATTATCTCAAAAATTCTATACAACACGGCACTGATGCTCGTGCTCGCTTTGCTGGGGTTTAGTGTGTATGCCTTTGTGCTGGGAAATCCCGTTAACGACGTACCGTTATACCTTTTGACCTTAGTACTAGGAGCGATTGGGTTTGCGGCTTCACTAACGCTGGTGTCAGGCATCGCTAGCAAAGCTGAGAATCCGGCGACGCTGATGGCTGTTCTGAGTTTTCCGATCATTCTGCCATTGTTGTTGATGTTGTTAAAAATCTCGAAAAACGCACTCGACGGTCTCGACCGAAGTGTAAGCTGGGATGAGATGGGGACGGTTCTGGCCATCGACGCTATTGTATTGACGTTATCATGGCTACTTTTTCCGTTTTTATGGCGGAGTTAACGTTACACGGACGGGCTGCTGCTGCGCGAGGCCGCTTAGGCGGTGGGAGTCCGCACTATTTACCTGTATAAGCGGGTTTCCACCCGCATTACATTATGAACAAAAACTGGTGGAAGGCCCTTTCGGTCTTGATTTTAGCTTACGTAATCTTAAAAGGATTACTCGGTATAGTGCCTCGTATGCCTATCTTGAACGAGAGCATTCGGAATGTTTATTTCCACGTTCCATTATGGTTTGGTATGATCATTTTGCTGTTAACTTCAGCCATTTTCTCCATCAAGTATCTTCGAAATGGCCGTATTGACGACGACGTAGTGGCCGTTGAATTTGCAAACACCGCGATTCTATTTGGCATTTTGGGTTGTGCAACAGGCTCTTTATGGGCCAACTTCACCTGGGGTGAACCCTGGCCAAATGATCCCAAACTAAACAGCGTAGCCGTGGGTATGCTGCTGTACCTTGCCTACCTGATTCTGCGCGGTTCGTTCGACGACGAGCAACGTCGTGCCCGTATTTCAGCCGTCTATAACATCTTTGCCTTCGCCGTCTTTATTCCGCTGATTTTTATTGTTCCTCGCCTAAACCCATCGTTGCACCCCGGCAATGGTGGTAATCCTGCGTTTGGCCAATATGATATGGATAATAAGATGCGGATGGTCTTTTATCCGGCTGTTATCGGCTTCACTTTATTGGGCGTTTGGATCACTGAGCTACGCGTCCGTGTTCGTCGGTTAAAAATTGTATTGGATGACTAAACTCATGCCTTAATCCCGGAATGATTCACCCCGTTTTTGCGTTAATTTTGTACTTTCATTTACTTACATGAAACTGCCTTCTTTATTTAAATTTCCATTAGCGGCTCTTGTTCTTCTCAGTCATAATTTACTGGCTCAACAACCCGTTTCCAATGGCGTTGAAATGGCCGACCGGCTTCGGGCTGATGGCAAGATCTGGGTGGTCGTCGCTGTTATTGCAGCCGTGTTTACAGGCATTATCGTTTACCTCATCCGACTTGACAGCCAGATTGGGAAACTTGAAAAAGAAGTTAAGAACCAGACAAGACATAAAACCCATGACGTTGGCTAACCCTGTTTTACTTCCTTTAACTGATCATCGCTAAATCATGAAAATCTCCCACATTTTAGGTATTGTCGTCATCGCCTTGGCCATTGGTATCATCGTATCAACAGCGGGTGACGCCAGTTCGTACGTTACCTTCAAGCAGGCAACTGAGCTGGCCAAAGATGGCGATGACAAAATGATCCACGTTGTTGGTAAGGTTCAGAAAGACGCTAAGGGTCGGATTACCGATATGCTTTATAATCCGGCTATTGACCCGAACCACTTCGAGTTCACCCTGGTGGACAATGACAATCACGCACAGAAGGTCGTTTATAACAGTCCCAAGCCACAGGATTTCGAACGGTCGGAGCAAATTGTGATCATTGGTGCCATGCAGGGCGATCATTTTCAGTGCAACAAGATCCTGCTAAAATGTCCATCTAAATACCAGGACGGCAAGCTGGAAACGACCGAACACGAAGCCAAAACCGCCCAATTATGAGTGTACAGGATATAGAAAAGGCCGCTAAAGAATTACCTGTCGACGAATTGGACGGTCTAGTAACCCGCCTTTTTGACTTTTTTAATGACCGATGGGATAAGCAAATAGAATCCGACGCGAAAGCAGGTCGATTAGATAATTTGTTGAGTGAAGCCAGAGAAGAAATTCGTAAGGGCAATACAAAGCCCTTATGAATCACCACACAACAACAAAATTTTGGAAACGTTATTACAGTTTATCTGAGGCAATTCAAGAATTAGCTGATAAGAATTTCGACCTTTTAAAAGCTGATTCACTGCATCCTTCACTACATCCTTCACTACATTTTAAAGAAATAAGTGGCAAAGATAATTTGTGGGCTGCTCGTGTAGGTGATCATTTCCGTGCGTTGGCCATACGTGAAGACAACGAATTATATTGGTTTTGGATAGGCTCTCACTCAGAATACGATAGAATAATTAGTCAATGATACATACCACAGTCGGGCAACTCGGCCATTTTTTTGTTATCCTGTCGTTCGTTACAGCCCTTGTTGCAACGGTCGCTTATTTTTTGTCGGCCCTGGGTCGAACTAGCCAGGTTCAGGCAGTGGCGGTTGAAGAACCTCAGTTAGCTTACGCAGGTGAATCGAGTTTTGGGGGCAAGACGACGAAGCATAAAGCGAAATCCCCTGTTGAAACGGCTGAACCTGCTGCCCGCGACGACTGGCGGACGCTGGCACGCTGGGCGTTCTACCTGCATGGAGCAGCCGTAGTTGGTGTGGTCGCATCGCTGTTCTATATCGTTTACAATCACTACTTCGAATATCATTACGCCTGGAGCCATTCGTCGCGGGCGTTGCCGGTTCAGTACATGATTTCGTGTTTCTGGGAAGGTCAGGAAGGCTCGTTTTTGCTATGGCTCTTCTGGAATGCTTTGTTGGGCGCGATTCTGATACGTACCAGTGGGAAGCAGTGGGAAGCGCCCATGATGGCGGTTTTTGCGCTGGTACAGGCTTTTCTGGCCTCCATGATTCTGGGCGTCGTTTTCGGCGATACGTTCAAACTGGGCTCGTCGCCTTTTTTGTTGTTGACCGAAGCCATGCCCGACGCGCCAATCTTTACCGCTGATCCAAACTTCGTACCTCAGGATGGCAACGGGCTAAATCCTTTACTCCAGAATTACTGGATGGTTATTCACCCACCAACCTTGTTTCTGGGTTTCGCCTTGACGCTGGTGCCTTTTGCCTACTGCGTGGCGGGTCTATGGCGTAACCAACCGTACGAATGGATTCGTCCCGCCTTACCCTGGACGCTTTTTGGGGCCATGATTCTGGGTATCGGCATTATGATGGGTGGCTATTGGGCCTACGAAACCCTTAATTTTGGCGGCTACTGGAACTGGGACCCCGTCGAAAATGCGGTGTATGTTCCGTGGCTCGTGATGGTTGGCGCCCTGCATACGATGCTAATCGCCAAGCGCAGTTCAACAGGACTAAAAACGGCTATCATTCTGTCTATCAGCACGTTCCTGTTGATTCTCTATTCAACCTTCCTGACACGTAGTGGTATTCTCGGCAATGCGTCGGTTCACTCGTTTACAGATTTGGGCTTATCAGGTCAGTTGCTGGTGTACCTGCTGGTATTCGTCGTTTTAGCTGTATTGCTGGCCGCCACTAAGTGGAAACATATCCCGAGCGATGAGGAAGAAGCGTCGGTCTATACCAAAGAATTCTGGTTGTTTATTGGTGCCACAATTCTCTGTCTGGCTGCTTTCCAGGTCATTGCGACAACCTCTATTCCTGTCTACAATAAGATTCTGGAATCGTTCGGCAAAGTATCAAACCTCGCCATGCCAACCGACGCAATGGCCCATTTTGGCAAATTCCAGACCTGGTTCTTTGTCGCCATTGCTCTACTAACTGGCCTTGGGCAGTTTATGTGGTGGCGCAAAATCGAGAATAAAAAATGGGATGCGCTCATCACGCCCGGTATCATCACGCTACTCATCAGCGCAGCCATCATAGCGTTTGGGGGTGTTAAGAACCCGGTTTATATGGCCTTATTAGTGGCATCAATTTTTGCGCTGATAACAAACGGGACGATTTTGCTGGGTATCATTCGGGGCAATTACCGGCTGTCGGGGGGAGCAATCGCCCACTTAGGTATGGCCCTTATGCTGATTGGCATCCTGTATTCGTCGGGCTATTCACGGGTCATCTCGCTGAATAACAGCGGGCTTATGATTTCCAAAGGCGACGACTTCACGAAGAACAATAATAAGGAAAACAAAGAAAACGTACTGCTCTGGCTTAATCAACCGGAGCGAATGGATAAATACCAGCTCACCTACCGAGGTCAGTATGTTGAGGTCCGGGGCATGCCAGGCTACACAGCCCGTGAGAACGTGGACGTAATCGAAGGCGATTTTCACGGCGTTGCCCAGCGCGATATCGAGCAAAACGGTAAGGTGTATTTCAAGAAAGGCGACACGCTGGCGCTCTATCCCGAAAATGTGCATTACTCGGTCGAATACCGGGAGCCCAGTGGTCAGATTTTCACCCTCTATCCCCGGATTCAGGTTAACAAGCGCATGGGCGTCGTGCTGTCGCCTGACATTAGCCATTCGATGCCCCGTGATGTGTATACCTACATTGCTACGGCTCCCGACCCATCGGCAGAAACGCAGTGGGAGAAAACCGAAACGTTTTCTGTAGCCATTAAAGACACCTTTTTCCTGAACGACTACGTAGCGATTCTGGATGACGTAGTACGGACAAACGAGGTGGAAGGCATGGAAGTAGGGCCGGGCGACGCGGCTGTTCGGGCAAAGGTTCGTGTCCTCGACAAAAACGGCGAGCATATCCTGAGCCCCGCTTTTGTGATTAAAAATCGCATGGTAGCCCATCCGGCGGAATTGAGCGATGAGCTGGGTATACGTATTCAGCTGAATGAAATTGACCCTCGAACGGGAAAATTTACGTTCGCTGTCAATCGGACACAGCGTGATTATATCGTCATGAAAGCGTTTGAAAAACCACTCATCAACATTCTCTGGATCGGTACGCTGATTGTGGTGCTTGGTTTTGCCATTGCTACCATTCGCCGGTATCGGGAATTCAGAAAAATGAGGGATAAAAGCGTAGCTTAATTTTTACAAGGCTATCGGAGCATACGCATTTCCGGGTAGCCATAACGAATGCGCATAGTACTTCGCCAGACCGACTTCGGAGCCGGTCTGGCGTTCTAGTTTAGACAAAAAATGAAACTTTCTGAAACGCTTCTTCTGGCGGCAGCGGCCGGATTTCTGATTCTCTGGATTGCCGAATACCAGCGCACGACGTTCATGGATAGCTATTGGCTGTTAATGTTATGTCTGGCTTTTCTGCTGGCGTTTCAGTATGTTCGCAATAAACGTCTCGAACGCGAAAAAGCCGTCTCGCCCACTATCAAGCAAATGGTGGAAAATCGGAAGAAAAAGAAAAAATAGGTTTACGGTATTTGGTGTATAACACGCGTTGCAGGTACCGAATACCGTAAGCCGAATACCGTAAACCATAAACCTATTTGGAACCATACGTCCTTTTATTCGGTGCTCTACTTGCCCTTGTTCTGGCTGGTTTTTTCTCAGCCGTCGAGATGGCCTACGTATCAGTCAACCGGCTCTATTTTGAACTTCACAGCAAACAAGGACCACTAAGCGAGAAATTAGTATCCGGTTTTCTCAAGAATCCGATATTGTTTGTAGGGACTACCCTGACGGGGAACACACTGTTTCTGGTTCTATACACCGTTTTTGGTGTAACCGTCCTGAATCCTCTGCTAATCGCCCTATTACCAGACAATTGGGCCGGGTATGAATCGGTATTTATTGCCCTCGAAACCCTGATTCTGACGGTTATCTTTCTGCCCCTGGCTGATTATATTCCCAAAAGTCTGGCCCTTATTCATCCCGACCGGTTTTTGGAAGCCCTGGCCGTTCCGCTTTGGGTTATTTACAAAACCATTGCGCCCATCGTTCGGATGCTGGTTGGTATAGCGCGTTTTTTCATCCGCTACGTATTAGGGAAGCGAAATCCTGAAATCCGACCGGTTTTCGGCCTGACAGATCTCAATCACTACCTCCAGCAACTGAACCAGAAATCAGATACAAAAGAAAAGGAAGTCGAGGTCGACACGCAGATTTTCAACAACGCCATTGAGTTTCGCGACGTGCGGGTTCGCGATTGCTTGGTGCCTCGAACGGAAATTACGGCCATTGAAGTAGATGATACGGTCGAGGAGCTGAGGCAGGCGTTTCAGGACAGCGGCCACTCCAAAATCGTTGTGTATCGGGATACCATTGATGATGTTATAGGCTATTGCCACGCGCTCGCCCTGTTCAAAAAACCAGCCACTGTTGAGGAAATAATTACGCCAATTATCACCGTTCCCGAAACCATGCCTGCTCAGGATTTATTACTACGTTTTCTGTCCGAGCGCAAGAGCCTGGCGTTGGTCGTGGATGAATTTGGTGGTACGGCGGGCATAGTGAGCGTGGAAGACATGGTCGAAAAGATTTTTGGGGAGATTCAGGATGAATATGATACCAATGAAGACTGGGTTGAACAACAACTGGACGAAAACACCTGGCTCCTGAGCGCCCGTCATGAAATTGACGATCTGAACATAACCTACGGCTGGAACATACCCAAAGGCGATTATGATACGCTGGGTGGCTTAATCCTTGAAACCCACGAAGATGTTCCTGAGGTTGGCGAAGTAATTGAATTTTCGCCCTTTACCTTCACCGTCGTCTCGATGGACGGCACTCGGATTGACACCGTAAAAGTACATCTGGACCGAAGCCGGGAATAGATATTAAATCTTTCCACTTTTTATTGACGAAGCCGCTTTATTGGCCAGCTCAATGATCATCGGCAACAGATGACCGAAGCGGGCATCCTGACTGTGTCCCTGCTTCCAGCGAGCGTATATCTGCTGGGCAATCACGGCGTTTTTGTAGAGGCCAAACACGTAGTAGAACAAAATACTGGTCAAATCGCGACCACTACGTTCAGCATAACGAGCCACAACCTCTTGTCGGGTTAAATTTCCGGGAAGCCATGTTAGATTAAAGTTTTTGTAAGCCGGACTATCCGTCGCTTCCGACCAGTAGGCCAGCGTTGCGCCCAAATCCATAAGCGGGTCGCCCACCGTTGCCATCTCCCAATCCAGCACCCCTTTAATAACCGGTGTCGGCTCACCAGTGGTTGGATCAGGAGCCAGCAATACGTTGTCGAATTTATAATCGTTGTGCAGAAAAGCCGGAGCCTGCTCAGCAGAATAGTTTTGCTGTAGCCAGTCGCCCACGTGGTCCATGTCAGGAATTTTATCCGTTTCAGCGGTTCGATAGCGCCTGTTCCAGCCTTCAACCTGTCGCTGAACGTATCCCTCCGGTTTCCCCAGTTGAATCAGTCCACTTGTCTGAATATCTAACCCATGAATGGCAACCAGATTATCAACCAATGCCTCAGACAGCTGGCGCATCAAGGCAGGAGCTAACTTTAGTGTTGGTGCCATTGACGCCCTTAAAATAATGCCCGGCACCCGCTCCATTATGTAAAAGGGTACGCCCAACACGTCGGTCGATCCGCAGTAAACGATAGGATCAGGAATTTTTTCGTACTGCCCTCTGAGCAGCGATAACACCCGAAATTCACGGCCCATATCGTGTCCGCCTTTGATGTTCGCACCAGCCGGTGGCCGACGTAGCACATACTCTCCGGCAGCAGTTTTGAGCCAATACGTCAGGTTCGAGAAGCCGCCCGCAAACTGCCGGACCTCCAGCACCAACCCCACAGCAGGAACCTGTTCGGCCAAATACTCATTCAGACGAGTCAGATCAAGTTCTTCTCCCGTTCGCACGGGACGGGGAGTGTCGGAAGCGATCATAAAAGGTAATTTTGATGGACCATCCTGTTATAAGACAGAATTATTGAACACAGAGGCACGGAGGTCACAAAGAATTAGACCTCTGTGTTCTCTGTGCCTCTGTGTTCAACTCTTAATCACTTGTTTTTTCGAGTTCCGGTAATGTCCAAGCTTTAGTACGTCCTGATGTTTCTTCCCGTATTTTCTTTACCTCCTCAGCCTTCACGAAGGGTTTGAAGCTCCGCCGTTTTAAGACTTCCGGTGGTATGCCAGCGGGACGGGGGCCAGGCGGTGGCGGACTAGGCGGAAAATTGCCCGTGTACCCAAACTCGTAACGGATATAACTCAGGACGGAGGCTATCCACGCATCGTCCTGAGCACTCATGGACGGCATCACATCCGGGTACGATTTATCATCAACTGGACCAGACAACCCATGAAGCAGAATTCGGATCAGCACGTCTTTATCACCAACGATACGTTTTGAGCCGAACAAGGGAGGAGCCACCATGCTGCTTCCGCCAACGGCCAGGCCTTTCCCATCGGGGCCGTGACACGTAGCGCAGAGCGTTTTGAACGTATTGGCACCGGCTATAACACTATTTCGATCGGCCGCTTCAAGGCGGCCAAGGCGTGATCCATAGGTCTTGACGTCATCGTTTTTCAACAGGCTTTTCTGAGCACTTACCAGCATTTCGTTCGTCGCGCTCTGTCCTATAATCTCTTCCGAAAGGGTTTTTGCTTTAGCTGACTTACTGGTGTGTAATGAAAGAATAAGCTGGGTACGAACATCATAATTCGGATCATCCTTCAATTCACGAAACTTGTCGATCACTTGCTCATCGTCCGATTTTACGTAACGTTCACCAATCCAGATCGCCGACCGCCGAACCTGCGGATCTTCGTCTTTCATGGCCGCAAACACCATATCTTTATCAATAGCATCCAACCCTTCCAGCGTCCACAGGGCATGGAGTCGACCGAGGGCCGAAGGTTTCTTGGCCAGCGATCCCTGTTGTCCCAAAGCAATCTGTTTCAGCACCGGAACGACCGATTGATCGCCCAGAATAACGAGTTGCTTTTGAGCATTATCGCGCCACCAGCCATTCGGGTGATCCAGGTAGGTAACCAGTTTCGCGCTAGGTTCATCGAGCATGTGCGGCATCGGTCCCGGCTTCATGCCATCATGCACCAGTCGATAAATGCGCCCGTGCTGCACGTTTTTATCCAGGCCCAACCGCTGAATCTGTGGCCGGAGGTAACTGCCTTTGGGCGTCCACTGCGACTCCTGGATGATACCCCGGTTCATATCGACAATGTACAGACAGCCATCCGGGCCGGTATATGTATTGACAGGCCGGAAATTCATATCGGTCGACGCAATGAACTCCTGTTGTTTGTAGGCATTCTCCAGCCGCAGTTTTCCGTTTGTATTAATGACTTTGGCGCGTCGAATAATTCGGGCGACGGGCTCGCCAATCAGATAATCGCCCACCAGATCAGCCGGGAGTTTGTCGCCCCGAAAAATGGATTGCCCATTGCTGGCCGTGAAATGATTCAGCGTACTGTCGGCAAGTCGCAACCGGTTCAGACCACCCTGAATATCAGGCGTTTTTATAATGGGCCAGACGGCATTAAATTCCTCGTTATACTGATCGGGGAACTCAAGACCACCATATACCGGATTGATCTGAAAGCCGGATGCCGGAATTTCGCCACCCGCTCTGGAGAAAAATAAACGACCGTAATTATCATGCGTCAATCCCCACTGCCCGTTCGAGCCGCTGGGCATCGAATCGACCTTTAACAGGCCATTTTTATACCGGAACCGAACAGGGTCAACCGTTACGTAAATCCAGTTATCGAGGTTCCAGTCCAGACCACTACGTTGGTGTTCAAGGTTGCCAGGCGACTTTTTACCGACCTGATAGACAGCCTTTTTCGCATCGGCTACGCCGTCGCCGTTGGTATCCTTATAGCTGTAGATATCATACGTATCGGTTTCATTCACCAGCAGTTCATGATCGACGCACAAAATCATGCGGGGTAGGAGCAGTTTATCGATAAATACCGAACTCTTGTCCATTTTCCCATCCCCGTTGGTGTCTTCGAGCAACATAACCCGGCTCACAGGATCATGCTCGTTGGAACCATCCACGTCCTGCATGTACGTGTCCATCTCGGCCACATACATTTTAGCATTACCATCCCAGGCAATTGCCACCGGTTCTCTAATCATAGGATCGCTGGCGACCAGCTCAATATGGTAGCCTTTAGGTACCCGGAATGATTTCAAACTCTGCTCGGGACTTAATTGAGCCGGTGAGGGATTTGCCGTAAAAGCGGGGACGGTATCGGCCTGTGCCATATTATGCTGAGCCGTTTCCTGCCCAATACCGGGGGACGACTTCTGGGCAACCCGACAAGTAACGACCGACATCGAGAGCGCAAGCAGCCCCAGCATCCAGTGCTTATTTTTCATACGTGAGAATCGTTTAGGATGAGACTAAAAGATAGCTTGGGTCAACTCTTACCTACGGATCGAAGGTTCATTTCAAAAAATGATTTTAAGCTTCATTTGAGTAATAAGAATACATGGATTCGCTTTAACAATAGCTCTTAGCCAGTCACCGAACTACGGAAGCAAACCACTACGTTGCCTACATGACACGTTCTGAAATCAAAATCCTTTTTCAACGATTTGCCGATGTCAGAGTCGGCGTTATTGGCGACTTTGCCGTAGATCTTTATTTTGACCTGCAAACCGAAACCGGTGAACGGTCGCTGGAAACGCATCTGGATGTGTTTTGGGGCAGCCGTCCGCGAGCTTCGTTAGGAGCCGCCGGGAACGTAGTACAAAACCTGGCAGCGCTGGGCGTTTCCAACATTCAGGTAGTGGGCTGCATTGGCCATGATCTGTTCGGCCGGGAGATGCAGTATTTATTCAACTCATTGGGCGTGAACACCCAACACCTTCGCCTTGTTAGCGAGGGTTGGGACACCTGTTTATATACCAAGCCGAATCAGGCGGGTCAGGAAGCAAACCGGATTGATTTTGGCACAGGCAATAAACTTTCTGATACGCTTTTTGAAGACCTGCTCACTGATCTGGAACAGGCGCTAAGCGAGCTGGACGTATTGATTATCAACCAGCAGTTTCCGAACCCTTTACTTTCCGAAAAGCGTATAAATAGTCTCAATGCGTTGATTGCTCGCTTTCCAACCGTTCAGGTCGTGGCCGATATGCGCGACGTTGGTATGCACATTCGTGGGGCTACGTTGAAAGTGAACACGGCCGAACTAGGACACTTTCTTGGCATTCCCGTTCCCGATGACCCTGGCCTTGGCTGGTGCATTGAGCAGGCAAAGACCTTCCGGGACCATAGCGGTACGCCACTGCTGATCACCCGGGGCCATGCGGGAATTTTTTATCTGGATAAGAACGAAACCCAAACCGTCGATGGGTTGCCGCTACAGGGCGAACTCGATACGGTTGGTGCGGGCGATACGGTTGTGGCAACCTGGTCGGCCTGTTTGGGGGCAGGTGCTACTCCTATTCAAGCGCTGGAGATAGCTAATCTTGCGGCTGCCGTTACGGTCCAGAAAATTGCCCAGACCGGAACGGCCAGCCTATCCGAAATCCTTGATCTGCATCATACATTCGTCGCTCATGACTAACGAAATCCTCGAACAGCATCGCCAGGAATTACATACACACCTCACCCAGGAGCTACTCCCTTTCTGGATGACCCGTACCGCCGATCAGGTTCATGGCGGCTATATTACCCATTTTGATCAATTCGGCAATGACTCGGGCGAAGACGAGAAATCACTTATTGCCCAAACCCGCTCGATTTATACCTATGCCTCGTCGCATCGGGCAGGCTATGGCGATGGAGCTCTGGCCGACCTGGCCCGTCACGGCGTCGATTATCTGATTGATCGGATGTGGGACAACGAGCACGGTGGTTTTTATTGGATGACAAACCGCAAAGGTGCGGTGCTGAACGACCAGAAAATCGTGTATGGACAAAGCTTTGCCATTTACTGCCTGAGCGAATATACGCTTGCTACGGGTGATCCGCGCGGACTTGAGTACGCACAGAAAGTGTTCGATCTCTTGCAGAAATACGCGGCCGATACGTGCTACGGTGGCTATTTTGAGATGTTTCATCGCGATTGGACGTTAAAAGGACCGGGCTCGGCGGGGGGAGATCGCAAAACGCTCGACGCCCACATGCACCTGATGGAAGCGTTCACTACGTTATACGAATGCTCTGGTCAGGCCATTCATCGCCGAAAATTACAGGAAATTATTGACCTGCTGGTTGGCAAAATCATGCACCCAATCTACGGAACGGGTGTTCCCCAATTCTGGGCCGACTGGCGGGTAGCGCCCCAAATCAAATTCGATGTCATCTGGGGGTGGGATCGTTTCACCGAAGACGGCGTTAAACGGGAAGCCGAAGATAATACCAGCTATGGCCATAACGCCGAGTTTGCCTGGCTATTACTTCATGCGCTTGACATACTCGGAACGTCGCCGGAAACGTATCGCTATGCTCTGCAAAAGCCCCTTTCTCACGCGCTGACCTATGGAATCGACTGGGCCTATGGCGGTATTTATGTGGAAGGTTCGCACGGTGGCGTCGTCTATGACCGCGAAAAGGAGTTCTGGCAGCAAGCTGAAATTCTTATCGGCCTCCTGGACGCCTACCTACTTTTCGGCGATGATACGTACTGGAAAGCCTACGAAGCCGTTCACCGCTTTGTGATGGATAACATGGTGAACCACCCCGTGGGCGAATGGTGGCCGCTGATGACCCGGCAGGGTGTCCCGATCTGGACGCATATGAGCCATTCCTGGAAAATCAATTACCACACTGTACGCTCGATGGTGCAATCGATTAAACGGCTGGACAAGCTGCTGGAGAAAGGAGAGTTACAATAAAGTAAATGCTGGCACGGGTTTGAACTCGCTGAACCCGCGCCAGAACCTATTCAACTGCTGCCTGAGCGGCCATCATTTGCCGGAATTGCCGCAGTTCGCGGGCTTTCTGCTTAACATCCAGGCCGTACTTTTTCAGAATACTGATCGCTAAATTTTGCTTGTGAACCTCGTCGGCACCGTCCCAGATGCGGGCACCGCGCTCATGGCGATACATGGCAGACAGGACTGTATCGTCTGTGACACCAAGTGCGCCGTGTACCTGAATCGCCCGGTCCAGCACGCGAAGAAAAGCATTGGCTACATAGAACTTGATGGCTGACACCGCATCGCGGACGTTACTTACACCAACCGTGTCGATCATGTAGGCCGTGTTAAGTACGTAGAGCCGACAGGCGTCAATTTCGGCACGGCTTTCGGCAATAAAGTCCTGAATGAACTGTTTTTCGCCCAGCATGACGCCGTCCTCGATCTCGCGCGTAGCAGCCCGTTTGCACATAAGATCCATTGCTTTTTCGGCATTGCCAATCCAGCGCATACAGTGGTGCACACGCCCCGGTCCGAGCCGTTCCTGCGCCAATCGGAAACCCAGGCCTTCGCCCGCAATGACGTTCGATACTGGCACCCGGCAATTAGTATAGGTAACTTCGGCATGACTGAACCAGCCTTCGCCCGCTTCGCCAAAAACGGGAATGTTTCGTTCGATGGTAAAGCCCGGCGTATCGGTTGGAACAATGATCATGCTGGCGCGTTGATGAGGTGCCGCATCGGGATTGGTCACTGCCATCACGACGGCAAACGCAGCGCCGTCGGCCGACGAGGTAAACCATTTGCGGCCGTTAATAACGTAGTGATCCCCCGCGCCGGCGATCCCATCACGGACGGCCAGCGTACTCATCCGGGTTGGGTTCGAGCCTGCAAAGTCAGGTTCAGTCATTGAGAAGCAGGAACGGATTTCACCCGCCATCAGCGGTTTCAGATACCGTTCTTTCAACTCATCTGACGCGAATTTGTGAAGCAGTTCCGTATTGCCGATGTCCGGCGCCTGACAGCCAAATACGTAGTGACCAAAGAACGGCGCGTGAGCCAGTGCTTCGCTGATCTGGCCAAATTCACAGAGTGTAAGTCCATGACCACCTTCCTTTTCGGATAAATGTAATCCCCACAAACCGGCGGCTTTGACTTTTTCGCGTTTTTGATCGAGAAGCGGAATCAGCGTACTAAGGTTGTTATGCGAGAAACCGTCTTCCAGCGGAATCAACTCTGTTTCGACAAATTCGCGAACTCGTGCCAGCAACGGCCTGATACGTTCGGTAGTGAAAATCGTTTCCATACTTTCCTCCTATAAAGCAGGCAAATTATGGCATTTTTCGCTACTAAAATAGAGACAGTAGTTATTGTAGCAATGCTGACATAATCAGAACTTTCTCTTCGTCAAATTAGCTTTCTTCCAACCGCTGGTTGTATTCGGGCATATGAAATGACCAAACCGACTCTATTCATTCAAAAATTGTTGGTAAACAATCTGGATGAATACAATCGATTTGGACAGCCTTAAGCGTTACTTGTCACTTATTATCGGTTTTGCCGGTATAAAAAAGTCAGCTGGTGCGTCCCAGAACCGTTCCTGATCGTTGTGGGTATTATCTGTTTGAACAGTCATCGTACCCGTACGATATGTATCTCCAGTTTTTTGGCCATTAGTTGTCTCAGTAGCCCCAATTCGCAAATTTGTTGAATTAGTAAGGTTTACCCGGCCAGACCCTCTGGTTGTTACGCTAAACTGATTACCGGCATTCCAGACGACATACTGACCTGTATACCCGCTTCCGTCTTTATATCCCCGCACATTTGCGTTTGTGTAGTACCGAAAATAACCAAACTGGATATTAGACGTCCCCCCAACCGCAACTCTATTAGTACGCTTCTCTGCAGTCAGGCCCATATTGACCCCTATAAGTAATCGGGTACTGGAATTATTGGTAATAACGGGCGCAAAATAAGTTTGGGTCCCTACCACATTATCAATTGTATAAGTAATAGTCCCTGTAGGATTAGTTACGGTCTGATAAATACCGGCCATAGCTTCGCCCCCATTGTTTTGACCCTCAACATTGGTAAAACCAACAATAAGGCTACTTAGATTCGTATATACCTTCTGTGCACTACTGCCTGCTGGTACCGACCCAACTACGGTACCATTTACACTAACATTAACATCGTTGATCAGCTGGTTTTCCCACACAATGGTGACGGTGTTAGTAGCAGCGGGTACAACCATCGTTACCGTAATATCGGCACTTCCTCCGTTCGAACTAACCGTAACATACCCGGTATATGTACCAGCCGCTAATCCCATTCGGCTCCCTGTAATGGTAATGGTACCTCCATTGGAACCACTTGCTGGCGAAACGCTAATCCAGCTCTGATCTCGGCTAACAGTCCAGGTTAACGTTCCCGTCCCCGTATTGGAAACTGTCAATGTGCCTTGCGTAGAGGTGCTACCCAAACTGACAGAGGTTGTACTTACGCTTAGCTTTGGTTGCGATGTTGCTGTTGGTATCGACATGGTTACCGGCACCGTTGTACTGCCCCCGTTGGAGTTTATGGTAAAGCTGCCGGCATACGAACCACTTGTTATACCTGTTCGATTAACATTAACAGTCACGGTACCCGCATTCGTACCACTTCCGGGCGACACCGTCAACCAATTATTATTACTTGCGGCCGTCCAGTTTAATGGCTGGGCCCCTTGGTTTGATACAGAAACGGTGAGTTGCGTTGCTGTCGTACCAAAATCCAGGCTGGTTGGGCTAAGCCCCAGCACGGCTGGCGCTGCCGTTACCTGCATGGTTACCGGCACATCTACAGTTCCACCATTGGAGCTGACTGTAACGTTACCCGTATACGTCCCTGCTGTTAAACCAGATCGGTTTACAGATACCGAGAAATTGGGAGCGGTAGGATCATTTTGTCCGGAAAGTGTAATCCAGCTTTTATTTGTAGTAGCACTCCAGCGCAAGATACCTTCGCCTTTATTGACCACATTGAGTTGATTCTGGGTGGATGACTGCCCAAAATCAAGTGCTGTTGGCGAAATAGATACTACTGGACTTCCCACACTCATTGTCACCTGAATCGTTCGCTGTCCCCCATTTGAGGTAATCGTAATCAAACCCGTCTGATTTCCTGATTCTATCCCTTTTTTATCGACACTAACCTCAATTGCCGTTTCATTCGTACCACTGGTTGGCGATATAGTGATCCAGTCCTTGTTTGCGGTTGCCGACCATGTTAGTGTCCCCTCGCCACTATTCTGGACGACAAACGTTTGATAAGTGCTGGAGTTAAATGACAACTGTCCTACATTATCTTTAGTCGTAAGTTGCGGTGGAGCAAGATCTTTGGGTTTGTTACAACTCCATACCAGCGCCAGCAGGCTGCTGAATAAAATCAAAATTCGTTTTTGGTGCGGAAACATATACATAGTGGTTTTCAAAGTTTTACGTAATAGTTAGCAATTTTTCAACATGCGAAACTATCCGTAATAGTTGCTGGCCGCAACGAGGAAAACCCCCTATTTATGCCCAATAAAAACGAGTATTTTACGTTAAAATCACCGTTAGTTTTATATATAAACTCTACCTACTTAACACCTCACTCCTCCCCTGCAACCCACCCGTATGCACAGCGACAACCGTTGCGCCATCAGGAAAATAGCCTTTACGCGCTAAATCATAAATACCGAAAAGCATTTTGCCAGTATAAACCTGCTCCAGCAGCACCCCCGTTTTCTGCTCGAACGATCGGATGAAATTTAGCAGGTCGGGCGTGGTTTTGGCATAGCCACCAAAATGATACGTAGTGATTGGCAGCCATCTTTTAGAATGAGCGGCTTCAGCAATTTTGAGCACCATAAACCCCAGTACCTGCGTCTTATTAAATACTGACCGGGCTAGTCCGGTAACCGTTCCTCCCGTGCCAACCGGGCAGCAGACGTAGTCGGGTATATAGCCTAGCTGCGTTATTATTTCGGGAAGGATTTCAGCCGTGCTCCGAATAGCCAGCTCGTTGGTCCCACCTTCGGGAACGACGTAGCAAGGACCGAATTGCGCGAATAAAGTATCGATAAAATCCGGTGCTTCTTTCCGTCGATAGTCATTTCGGGAGATAAAATGCAAATGCATACCACATGACTCGCAGAAGGCCAATGTCCGATTTCGGGGTAACAGGGCGAGTTCTTCCCCCCTTACAACGCCAATAGTTTGAAAACCAAATACCTTTCCGGCCGCAGCCGTTGCATACAGATGATTTGAATAAGCGCCCCCAAACGTCAGTAACGTAGTAAAGCCCTGATCCTGAGCGGCCAGAAGGTTATATTTGAGTTTCCGCCACTTATTCCCTGACACCTGCGGATGCAGTAAATCATCCCGTTTCAGAAACAATCGGATTGGTACGACTTCCGGAAACGGGTTATCAAGCCGTTGAACCGGCGAATTACCCATCAATTCGGCTAGCTGTCGGTCAAGTTCGTTCATTATCCGTACTTTTGCTGATTAATTACAAACCTATACGATTTTCAAAACGGGATAGGTTTTTTGGCAGAAAAACAGTGGCAGAAACGGAAGACGAATTTTCAGAGGACGAGGAATTATACGAACACCATCGCATTGTGGTGGATAAAGGCCAGAGCCTATTACGGATTGACCGCTTCCTGATGGATCGGCTACAAAACGCTACCCGCACTAAACTTCAGGCAGCTATTGATGCCGAATCGGTGCGGGTGAACGATAAGCCGACCAAAGCCAGCTACAAAATCAAGCCGTCAGATGTGATCACCGTTTCGCTGGCGCATCCACCCCGCGAGACCGACATAAAGCCCGAAAATATTCCGCTGAATATTGTCTTCGAGGACGACGACTTGCTGGTCATCAATAAGCCCGCTGGTATGGTTGTTCATCCCGCTCATGGCAACTGGGACGGTACGCTGGTGAATGCGCTGGTGTATCATTTCCAGAATCTACCCACCTCGCGCAACGGCGAAATCAGACCGGGGCTGGTGCATCGAATTGACAAAGACACATCTGGACTTATGGTGATTGCCAAAACCGAGTTCGCCATGACGCACCTGGCCCGGCAATTTTACGAACACACCATCGAACGTACGTATAACGCACTCGTCTGGGGAATTCCCAACCCGCCCGATGGCACCATTACC
The DNA here is from genome assembly GCF_054777855.1 of Spirosoma jeollabukense. Classification (NCBI taxonomy): domain Bacteria; kingdom Pseudomonadati; phylum Bacteroidota; class Cytophagia; order Cytophagales; family Cytophagaceae; genus Spirosoma; species Spirosoma jeollabukense. The sequence continues at coordinate 476,998 of NZ_BAAHAD010000002.1, read as the reverse complement.
GGTTATATTGGTCGCTCGGTAAAAGATCGTAAAGTGCAGGTGATTTACGACGATGAAAGCAAGGGAAAATGGTCCGTCACGCACTATAAAACGCTGGAAGATTTGCGCTACGTAGCCCTCATGCAATGCAATCTGGAAACGGGTCGTACCCACCAGATTCGCGCGCATTTCAAGCACATTGGCCATCCGTTATTCAATGATGCTATGTATGGTGGCGACCGGATTTTGCGCGGCAATTCCGTAGGCAGCTACAAAGCTTTTGTCGAGAACGCCTTTAAAGTACTCCCCCGTCAGGCCCTGCATGCCAAATCGCTTGGATTTTCTCATCCGCGCACCCGGGAGTGGCTCCAATTTGATTCCTTACTACCCGATGATTTTCAGGCCGCACTATCTAAATGGCAGAAGATAATAGTGAAGGATGATGAATAATGCACAATTATCTACTAATTTCCTGCCAATGACCATTTTTCATTACACATTATCCATTCATCAGATATGATTTCAATTCGTCCCGGAACCCTTCAAGACATACCAGAAGCCTTCGATTTAGTTATGGAACTGGCTATTTACGAACGAGCAGCCGATCAGGTTACCAACACCGTCGAACAAATGGCGCTTGACGGCTTTGGCCCGAATCCACTGTTCGGCATGATCATGGCCGAGGATTCCGACAGTCAGAAAATTGTGGGTATGGCTCTGTACTTTTTCCGGTATTCAACCTGGAAGGGCAAACGACTCTACCTGGAAGACATTATTGTTACAGAAGCATTCCGGGGCTACGGTGTAGGAAAATTACTTTTGGATGCCACCATCGATATGGCCCACGAAACGCAGTGTACCGGTATGATGTGGCAAGTTCTCGATTGGAACGAACCTGCCATTGGCTTCTATCGCCAGTTTGGTACTCGCTTCGATGACGGCTGGACGAATTGTCATTTGGACTTTTAAGCATGGAGCAGAATGGTACGGGCACAGGGTAAAATAGTGCACCTGCAATTTATGCCCTTTGCCCTTTGCCTTCTGCCCTTCGCTCAAAAACTCTATCTTTGCGCTTTCGAGACTAGTTACCAAGCATGACGGAACGTCAACATAAAGCTCTCCGGATCACTGGATGGGTGTTTTTGAGTATATTTCTACTAGCCCTGGTGGGCGGTGGTATTGCCTATTCTAAACGCGAAAGCCTCCTGAAGACGACGCTCGCGAAGGCCATCCGCAAGGCAAAACGCGATTATAACCTTGATGTTCGCATTGGTTCAGCCAAATTTACGGGGCTAAGTTCGGTAGCGTTTACGGATATTTCAGTCGTTCCAGCCGACCGTGACAGCCTGGCACGCATCCAGCGGGTGGAGGTAGCCGTGCGATTCTGGCCGTTGCTGGCCGGCAAGGTTGGTCTGTCGGGCATGACGCTCGAAAACGGTTTGATTCAGGTTGTCAAACGAGACTCGTTGACGAACATTGACTTTCTGATTCATCGCAAAAAGAGTGATTCACTACGTACTGAAACCGAAACTACTAATCGGCGCACTGATCTGTCAGACGTAACGGAGAATCTGATTGACAACATATTATCCAAAATTCCCGATGATCTGAACATTCAGAATCTGGAATTTCGGGGGATGGATGATAACGACACAATCAGCCTGCTTACGCAAACGGCGCTTATCAAGAATGAAAATGTTACGTCGACCCTGAAGTTAAATGGCAACCTGGCTACCTGGCACGTAACGGGCACCGCCGATCCTGCCGACCGCGAATATGATCTGGCACTTTATGCCGAGGATCAGAATGGACGGCCCAAACCTGTTGAACTGCCCTACATCCAGAAAAAATATAACCTTAAACTACAGGTCGATACGCTCCGGGCCGAACTCCGGGACGTTGATCGCTCGGGTAGCGAATTTCGACTTGAAGGCGCTGGTTCGGTGCGAAATCTACGTATTAACCACCCCGCCATTGCCCGTACTGACGTACTGGTGCAGCGGGCGGCTATGGATGCAAACCTGTTCGTCGGTGAAAATTATGTTGGTATTGATAGTTCGTCAACCCTGCATCTTGGTACGGTTAGCGCCCGGCCCTTTGTGAAATACACGCTCACACCGGCCAAACTCTATGAGGTGCAGCTCCATACTGACCTTATGGATGCCCAATCCCTTTTCAATTCGTTTCCGCAAGGGCTGTTTGAGTCGCTGGAAGGTATGCAGGTGGCCGGTAAACTTAAATACGATCTGGCGTTTCAGTTAGACACAGCCCTGCCCGATTCCGTAAAATTCAACTCTGGTCTAACGGCCGACGGCTTTAAGGTGCTAAAGATGGGAAAGACGGATTTCGCAGCCATCAACCATCCGTTCGTGTACACGCCCTATGAGAAAGGCAAACCTGTTCGGGATATTATCGTTGGCCCTAAAAATCCGGATTATACCCCACTGGACCAGATTTCACCCGACCTGCGTAATGCGCTATTAACGTCGGAAGATTATAACTTCTTCACACACAAGGGCTTCAACGAAAAGGCCTTCCGCGTGTCCATCGCGACCAATTTCAAGGAAAAATCGTTCAAGCGGGGGGCCAGCACCATTTCGATGCAGTTGGTTAAAAACGCCTTCCTGAATCGAAATAAGACACTCTCCCGCAAGGTCGAAGAAATTCTAATTGTCTGGTTGATCGAAAATCAGCACATCGTCCCGAAAGAACGGATGTATGAAGTCTATCTGAACATTATTGAATGGGGACGTAACATTTATGGCATCGGCGAAGCTGCCCGCTATTATTTTGCCAAAACTCCTGCCGAATTAAGCCTTGGCGAAAGTATCTTTCTGGCCTTTGTCGTGCCCCGTCCCAAAGCGGCTCTAAACTGGTTCGTACCTGGTGGTGGCCTTCAGGTACGCAATGTGCGGGGTTATTTTAAGCTGATTGGCCGGATCATGGCCAAGCGTGGTTTAACAGCTCCCGATTCCGGTGCGTATGGCTTCTACGACGTGCGGGTACGGGAAGGATTACGTAGACCGGTGATTGCTGTGGATTCGCTATTTCAGGGCGATAGCCTGATGACCGACCCGATTGAAATCGATGGTGATGATGAAGACGAAGGTGGCACAGGTATCGGCAATTTCTTCCGGAAATTATTCAAGGGCAGAAATAATGTACAGGAGAAACGTCCCGACAATGACCAACCGGCTGCCCAGCCTGCCGACCGTATTGATGCTCCCACTATCGAACCGGCCCCAGCTGATACCGTCAAAAGCCGCAAGCAGCTTCGCCAGGAACGGCGGGAACAAAAGCGAAGGGAAAAGGAAGCTAAAAAGGCGTTGGAAGCTAATACGCAGTAAAACAATTAATTATGAAAGCATTTATTCGACTACTGCTGATTGTGGTCGTGATTGGAGGGGTTGTTCTTTACGTTGTTTCAAAGCAAAACAATACATCGCTTAGTCCTCAAACAATCGACCTTGCCGTTGACTGCTCGGACCTGGACAACGTAGTGGTTGCTTCCTCCGTGAATGTATCGGTGCGGAATCGATCGTTACGTTCCCATAGCGACATATCCGTTAAACTGACGGCTTATGATAAATCAGGAAACATCCTGAAAGAGAAATATACGACGTTCTCCCGGACACTTTTGCCTAGTAGCTTCTTTGACAAACCGGTTGCCTTACCAGCCGGAACCAAACGCTGTGATTGCCAAATCGTCAGTTCGCACCCTAATTGATACGCGTACGTTACCGCTCCGTGATCGTTACAGCTTTGCGCAGATGTGTATCCTTTTCGAGTTGATCAAGCATAAAAGCGGCTACGTCAGCACGGCTGATGCGAGGGAAAGCAAATGCTGAAAAGGGCAGGTGTTCTCCAACTTTGTATTTCCCCGTAATGGGGCCGTTCGTTAGGCTGGTGGGGCGAACGATCAGCCAGTCGAGATTGCTCTGTTGAACGGTCTGTTCCTGCTTTTCTTTTTCAGCCATAACGCTGCTCAGGAGTGTATTCATTAATACTTTGCCAATTATATTCATTTCCTGGTAGCTGCTTCCGACCCCCATTGACGATACAACCACCAATCTTCGAACACCAACGTGCTGCATGGCATCAATCAAATTGACCGTGCCATCAGCCACAGGATGATCTTTTTGACCGGGTTTACTGCCAAGCGAACAAATAACAGCATCCTGCCGACGAACCGCTGCCACCAGGGTCTCGGGCTTTAATACGTCACCAGTGAGTACTGTCAGATTGGGGTGTTGAATGGATAGCTTAGCCGGATTACGCACAAAGGCCGTCACGTAATGTCCCCGCTCAAGGGCCTGCTCAACGGTTTGTTTTCCAGTTCCGCCTGTGGCTCCTAAGACTAAAAGTTGCATAAAAAATGGCTGATTTGGGTACACACATAACCCAAAGCCAGCCATTAAGTTCACAGTAGGCGCTTTCAGTCCAGCAAATCCGGTCGTCTGATCCGGGTCCGTTCAAGCGCCTGTTCATGCCGCCACTCATCAATTTTAGCTTCGTGACCCGACAACAGAATATCCGGTACACGGTGGCCTTCAAATTCAGCGGGACGGGTGTATACGGGTGGAGCGAGTAAATTGTCCTGAAACGAGTCAGTCAAAGCCGATGTTTCATCATTCAATACGCCTGGTAACAAACGAATAATGGCATCGGAAAGCACTGCCGCAGCTAATTCTCCTCCCGATAATACGTAATCGCCAATGCTGATTTCCTTTGTGATAAATAATTCCCGAGCCCGCTCATCAACGCCTTTGTAATGACCGCAAAGAATAATCAAGTTCTGACGTAGCGATAATGCATTCGTCGTTTGCTGGTTCAAGCGAGTACCGTCGGGCGTCATATAGATCACCTCGTCGTACGTACGTTCGGCCTGCAACGACCGGATACAGCGGGCAATCGGTTCGATCTGCATCACCATACCCGCCCCACCTCCAAATGCATAATCGTCTACCCGACGGTGTTTATCGGCCGTATAGTCACGCAGATCGTGCACCGCAACTTCTACGTAGCCACCCAGTTGTGCTCGTTGCAGAATCGAATGGGCAAAAAAACTGTCGAGCAACCGGGGCAGGCAAGTAATAATATCAATCCTCATCGGTGTCGTCGCCGTCGATTTCCGGTTTATCCTTGCTGTCCTCTTCCATGTAAATTGCCAGCAAACCGTCGGGCAGGGCTACGTTCAACTTTTGGTTGGCGCGGTCAACTGTTCTCACGATGTCACTGTTAATTGGAATCAGTACTTCTTTCCCTAGATAATCCATTGCGATCAGATCCTGTGCATTCATGGCATAAACGCCACGCACGATACCTAATTCACCGGCTTCGGCATCCACAATCTGATACCCAACGATTTCGTGGAAATAAAAGCGGGTTTCGTCCGTAATGGGTTCCAATTCGTCTAGTGGCAGGAACGCTCCGCAGTTGATGAGCCGTTCGGCCTGCTCAACAGTATCTACATCCTCAAAGGCGATAATAGCACGGCTACCCTTTACAATAGCGATGGACTCAATAAAATACGGAATCAACTCCCCCCGCACTTCCAGCAATACCGATTCCAGATCGGCGTATTCAGCTGGGTTGTCAACGTCCAAAAAAAGCACTAGCTCACCACTAACGCCATGCGTTTTGGTGATATGGCCGAGTTGGTAACAATCATCTTTAGTCATACGTAACGCGGCTGGAAAGCCGCCCGGAATGCGGCCCTTTACCGTTATGTCGGCCGACCGCGTTAGTTACAAAAAGAGCCTGTCCAGAAACGAACAGGCTCTTTTTCAAGAAATTTTGTAAAACCTATTCTGCCGCTGCAACATCCGTTGCGGGCTTCTCTTCAGCAGGAGTTTCTGTAGCCGCAGCAACAGGAGCTTCTTCAGTTACGGGTGCCTCTGCTGCCGGAGCTTCAGCGACTGGCGCAGGGGTTTCGTCAACTACCGGAGCTTCTACAGGTGCAGCAACTTCGGCTACTGGTGTTTCGTCAACCGGCGCTTCGTCAACTGCTGGAGCAGCTTCTTCAGCAACAGGCGCTTCTACTACTGGCTCTTCTACCTTGTTTTTCTTGGCAATGGCTTCGGCACGAGCTTCGTTTACCTTTTTCTCAGCATCTAAACGAGAAGCGCGAGCCTGCTCTTTCGTCTGAGTTTTGGTATCGGCAGCACCGGCTTTCCGGCCTTCTTTTTCGCCTTTCCAGGCCGCGTATTTATCGTCGGCCTGTTCCTGCGAGATGGCCCCTTTATTGACGCCTACCTGCAAGTGTTTGCGATACATGATGCCTTCGTGCGACAATACCGAACGAGCGGTATCCGTCGGCTGAGCACCAACCATGAGCCAATAAACGGCCCGTTCTGATTTCAATACGACCGTAGAAGGGTCGGTGTTGGGGTTGTATGAACCGATTTTTTCGATAAACCGGCCATCGCGTGGGGAAGTTGATTCTGCCACTACGATGTCATACATCGCCATTTTCTTGCGTCCGCGACGCGCTAAACGAATCTTAACACTCATTTGTGCTTGGTTGGTTTTGATGGGAGACGCATCCCCCCTGTAAAACGTGGCCGCAAAGGTACAAAAAAAGTTTGAGGTTTGTAGTGAAACGTTTGAAGTTCTATTGCTATACTTCAGATTTTTCACTACAAACCTCAAACCAATCAAAAAACCGTCACGATACGAATCTATAAGCCGGGTTCTGTCCTCCAATTCATGCCGTTCAGCACGTATCAAATGGCTTATCATTTATCTGGGATGGTCGTCACCGGCCACCTCGTTCGACCTACCCGCGTCGGCATCCAGACCGTTCCCGGCTGGGATTGTTCTGGAACGGAAACGAGCCGCTCCACGTCCGACGCTTATTTGGTCTTTCAGCCCCTAAGGTTTATCCTGCCCCGCCGGTCGCCCGTCGGGCGGTAGGCTCTTACCCCACCTTTTCACCCTTACCCGATTTAGTGAAGAGTGTAGAGTAAAAAGTGATGAATAAACAGGACGTTATTCTTAACTCTTAATTCTACACTCTTCACTAAATCAGGCGGTATATTCTCTGTGACACTGGCTGTCGAACGGCCGTTCCCAGCCGTCCGCCTTCCCGTTAGGAAGTAGGGTGCCCTATGCTGCCCGGACTTTCCTCGCCCGATTACTCAGACGCGATAAGCCGATTCGTATCGCTCAGGGACTACAAAGGTACTATCCTTATCCTAAAGCCCCGAATAAAAATTCGGGGCTTTCAATAGCTAAGTCCTTCGGTACGAAAAAAACTCCCGGTACCCGTAGATTTCACTACGTACCGGGAGTCTATATTTTATCAATTGATAGCTACGTGGCCATCAAACTGATTTACTTCGGATTCTTAGTTGGTGCACTGCTGCTGGATGGTGGATTGTACACAATTTCGTTGTCTGGTACGTCCCAGTAATCCAGGTAGCCATACGTAATGGTGGCGTTCGTGCTAACCACACCCGTCCGGCTCAGGGCCACGGCACCCTTCCGACCGTTTTCCAGCAATCCCCAGCGACGGGCATCGTAGAAAGACAACGCCCGGAATAACAGGCCAATACGACGCTCCCGACGGAGTTCTTCTTTAGCAGCATCTAACGACAGGCCCGTTCCGGCAACGGCCGTTAAACCCGCTCCCTGCACCTTCCGTACTTCGTCGATCAGGGCAAGACCATCTTCAATTTTACCCGTGTTTATCAATGCTTCCGCTTTCATCAACTGGTTTTCTTCGTAGGAACTCGCCAGGTATAGTTCGTAACCACCCGCGTTCGTATTTGAATACGTAATAACGGATGCGGTTCCCTCGGAGCCAGCCGCCCCCCGGTTGATCAGATCATAGCGCGTGAAAAATGAATTGCCGCGCGAGGTTTCACCGATATAGGGAGCGGTTCGTTTGCGGAAGTTATTCGTAAAACGCAGATCGCCCGTCTTGAAGTCCTGAATGAGACGCTCCGTAATTTTATACGTATTGTTGGCACCCGTTGTTTTCGCCGAGACCGTGCCGCTGGTTGGCGACAAGAAATCACCATTTGTATTGGACCGGCCTGTAAAGACAAGATCAGCCGCCTGAACTCCGTTAGTTGTCAAGGTTAGAATATCAGCCCACTGAGCAGCCGTCATCGCACTGACACGCGTGTTCACCAGAAGATTACGGGCTTTCATCGTGTTGATAGTGCGTTGCCACATGGCGGGTGTTAATACGCCCCCTTTTCCAACCCGGTTGAAGTTTGGAATGAGTCCTTCCATCATTGCAGTATAATCGGCATTAACGGTTAAGCCAGCAAGGATTGTCGACGCTGCGTCAAAATTCTTGTTCGCTTCAGTGATCATAGCCTCTTTGGATACGTAGTTACCGTTTGTACCATTCAGGGCTTCACCGTTTGCCTTGTCATTAATAATTCCAGCGTAATACATTGAACCAATCCGGGAGTACGCATAGCCTTTCCACCAATAGGCCCAGGCTTTCAAAACACCTTTTTTCGTATCCGCTGCGCCTGAGAAGGTTACAGCATCAATATTAGTCAGGATGGTATTAGCCGCATTGTTCATGTTGTACATGTACGCCCACTCATAATAGGTCGAATTCTGAAAACCCGTCGAATTAACGTTAGCGGTAATCCGGATGAAATCGATCTGCTTATTCGGCGAGTTCGGGTTGAGCAGTACGGTACCATCGTCGAGCGTGATCTGGTTTGGCGCACCGATCTGGTTGATAAAAACGTTGGCAATATCCGTTCCAATTACATCACCCATCAGTTCATGATTACCAATCGCCCCGGACCAGAAATAGCCTGGAACGCCATCGTAGTATTTTACGTCTTTGAAACCAGTTATATAAAACCCTTCGCCAAACGAAACGAGTCCGGTCTCGGTTTTCAGGGCTGGCGACGAGGGCTGGTTGGGGTTCTGAACGTCCAGTTGTTCTTTACAGGATGCCATAAACCCGGAGAAGGCCAGGGTTAAAGCAAGTATTTTTATCTTATTCATGAGGTCAGTTTTTTGATATGGGTTCCTTAAAATCCAAAGTTCAGCGAAGCCTGATACGACTTAAAGTTTGGCATCGTGCTGTGATCTGTTCCTCTATCCCAGGCCGAGTTCGACGTTCCTGAACTGATTTCTGGATCAAACCCGGTGTATTTGGTTGCCGTCCAGATGTTACGTCCCGACAGAACAAGCTGAAGGCGCTTGACAGCCGGAATCTTGAACAGTTTGGCAAAATCGACACCTACTGAAATATTCCGCAGACGCAGGAACGAAGCATCTTCGTAGAAGTAATCTTTGGTGCCGTTGGCCGTCCGCTGGGCATAAATACCGCGGTAGAAAGCCGTCCAGGCACCCGTATTTCCGTCGATAGTGAACGGATTGGCGTAATCGGCGTGGATACCGTCGCGGTACATCCATTCTTTTGTCTGGTTGTAGAGGTGGTTACCATTCACCCAATCAAGCTGAATGCCGAATGTGAGGAAATTTTTGAAGGTTATATCGTTAATGAACGACATGTTAAACTTCGGGTTTGGATCACCAAAACTGAACTTGTCGGCCGTGAAATAAGGCTGTTTGGTTGTTTTGTTAACCACAAATCCATTGCTGGCAACGGTATAGCCTTCCTGATCGGCCTGTGGAATAAAGAAATTGCCGTTAGGATCGCGCTCATCGACACTGTGCAGGTTTTTGTACCCATACAACTGACCAATTTTTTCGCCTGCTTTCAGTACGTAGTTCGTGCTTCCGGCGTTGGACGTAACGATGATTGGCGCATCGCCCCGAACAGCAATTATTTTAGAGGATTGCTTACCGAAATTGACGGTCGTGTTCCATTTGAGGTTCGTGCTGTGGTAAACCGTCGAGTTTAACGACATCTGAAGCCCGTTTGAACCCAGGGTAAAGGCGTTGTCAGTTAGTTTTCCTAAACCGACCGAAGGTGCTACGTCGACCTGATAGATGGCATCTTTCGTTTTCCGATCCCAGTAGGTCGCCGACAAGGCAATGGCATTTAACCAGCTGCTCCCCTTGAATAAACTGAACACCATGTCGGTGCCAATTTCTAACTCTTCCGACACCTCTACACCAAGAGCTGGATTGCTCTGCTGGTTTGCATAATAGAAGGCGGTTGTGTTACCCACCGTTGATGGTGTGATGGTTACGTAGCGGTCAAACGGCTGGGGCTGTATACCGGCCTGCCCATAAGCTGCCCGTAGCTTTAGTTCTGGCAGGAAGTTGTTTATCGGGCTATTTTCCCAGAACTTCAAAGACGACAGACGCAGGTAGGCATCACCACGAGGGAAGGTAAAGGGCTTTGAGCCCTGACCAAATGCCGATGAATAATCGCTCCGGACCCCCCCCGAGATACCCGCAAATTCGCCAATTTCAAAGCGTTGGTTCACCAGATATCCATACGTAATGAATGGCTCTACGTAATCGCGATACACGCGCCATGACGTTGTGTTGGCGGCATTATAAGGCGCATAAGCAGCGGGAAGCCCAAGTGCATCGCTGGTATATTCTTTCACCTTACTATTGCGCCAGTCAAATAAAGCCTGCGTTGTCGATTTGATGGGAATATTCAGGTGAAAATCTTCTTTAAAATCGAAGGTCGCCGTTGCCGTAGCCAGGAAGTTCTGGAACATCTTGCTATTCACATACTTCACTAACTCACCAGTATTAGTCGTGTTGTTGAGCGAAATATAATTGGTCGTGCCTTGTGTTAACCAATATTTGTTGTTTGCATTATTTGCCTGGTTGGCATATTCCAGATCACGGTTCTGCGTCTGGAAGTTCAGTCCGTATTTCAAATCCAGGTCAACAAACTTCGGAAACTTGTAATTAAGGTTCAGGTTCTGGATAATGTCGACCTTATTGTCATTGTTCCGCGTGTACGCCTGCCGATAAGACGGATTGTTTGCATTAATACCAATCGTCTGGTTCATATTATACGGAATTGAACCATCCGTGGTTGTCAGATCAAAATCAGCTAAAGGATAGGCATTCAACAAACTGAATAGAATGGTCCGATCACTGGTTTTCAGCGTGCTTTTGGTGTAGGCTAACTGCGTGATCGAACGTAGTGTAAGCCCTTTCGCTAATTGCGCGCCAATATTGGCCGATAAGTTGCTCCGATCGAAGTAGCCATTATCCCGAATGTTACTTTCCTGATGGCTGTTCGAAACCGAAATGCCAAAGTCTGCTCGCTGACTTCCACCGGTGATCGCAATACTGTTATTGGTCGTATTAGCGGGCTTGAAGAAGTAATTGAAGTGATCGTGATATTGCAGGTTAGCATCGTATGGTTTGCTGTTTGTTGCAGTTGGGTCGGTCGAATTATACTGTACGTTCTCCGAATAAATCCCATTGACCGCATCGTATACAATTGGCTTTCCTGACGACCCAATAATGTTGTTGCTGGCATCCGTAGCAAACGCGTGATATTTCGCTTTGCTCAACCCGCCATTGTTCAGGTACGTATTGACCGCGATACTGGAGGAGAAGTCGATGTTTAACTGTCCGTTCTTCCCTTTTTTGGTAAACAGCTGAATGACCCCATTGGCCCCCTGCGCTCCGTAAATGGTAGCCGCAGCCGCACCCTGTACGACTTCAACTCGTTCAATTGAGTTTAAGTCAATGGTTTGCAGGCTGGTCGCCCCCATCTGAATCCCATCGATCAGGATCATCGGTTGTGTACCGCGGTTGATGGTGTTGATACCACGTAGCAGAATGTTTACGTCGGCACCCGGTGTACCGCTCCGGCTGGTAATCTGCGCACCCGGAATTTTACCAATCAGGGCCTGATCGACAGAAGCAGACGGCGTTTGCGGTAAATCTTTTCCAGAAACGGATTCGACCGAAATCGCAATTTTCCGCTTGTCCGTGGCCACCCCAACACCCGTTACCACAATTTCAGAGAGTTGCTTGGCGTCGGTTTCTAATTTAACGTCTACGACCGAATTAGCGCCAATAGCTATTTCTTTCGTCGCCATACCGATAAAGGAGTACACTAGCGTAGCTTTTGCAGGGACGGCAATAGAATAACTACCATTCCCGTCTGTGACCGCTCCCACTGTAGTACCTTTTACAACGACCGATACGCCCGGAAGCGCGCCACCATCTTCAACAGAAGTTACCTTACCCGTAATTTTTCGTTCCTGAGCCCAGGTAAAGGCACAGGTTAAGCACACCAACAGGAGGCTCAACAGTAAATTTTTCCTCATCACAGACTAGCTTAGGTTAAAATACTCAGCAAAGGTAGATTTCGGAGATTTCAATTCAAAGTTGTATATTAAAAATATTATACTTTTGCGTATGCCGTTATTTAAACAACACTCAAAATATAATTTCTCTTATTAATAGAAATTGCTATTTAATATGGAATTTCTCATTTTTTATAAAATTATAGACGCCATTAAACATACCATAAGCAATATATCAAGTTAAGCGGTGAGTTTTTTATCAATATCTCTCATCTAAATAATACAATTCTTACAGTATACTAATAAAATTATTAAAAATTAAATATTAAGTATAAATGCTCACAAACAGCTTATATTCGTTACTAACCAAAGAATAAATGGTATTTTAATTATATTTTAACATAAAATTTAACCAGCAACTACCCATAACCATATTTATATTTGCATAATATCTTTTTGGCTATATTATTCTCAATAAAAGATTCCCTATTGGTAAGACTTAGAGAGGTGAGATTTAGTATCTATTCGATCATTTGATACATACCCAACCTGTTAGACTATGCATGATTAGTGCTACAAAAAAGAAGGCCATGACGTAGCGTCATGGCCTTCTCTGCTTATAGGTTTTTCTGGATTACTGAAACCCGTCCACTTTTACATCAATTCGACCGCGGGCATTCACTACAGCCAGCAATGCTGTAGGCGTTAGATAAACCTGATCGGGGCGAATTTCGTCAATGCGCCCATTGATCACGACACCTTTGGCCAACTGGTTATTTTTGAGTCGTTCCTGAAGCAGCTTTTGCATGTCGGCCAACTGCGAACCGATTGGGATGGTAAGCTGCTTTTCAAGGGTTCGGGCAAACGTACCCTTCAGCAGCCAACTGGCCGACTGCTGAAGTATATTCTTTGTATCCAGGTCATATTTAAGATCTTTCAACGAAATTGTCTGATCCTTAGCATCATAGTACGGACGACCGCTCAGGTAGATGTCGCCACTAATGGTTCCTTTCAGCCCGGCCTTAATAATTAGATTATCATTCTGACCATACATATCCATGCTTGTAATGGTGATGTTATACCGCTTATCGCTGAATGAAAACGATTTCCCAACAAACTCCTCAGCCGCTAGCCGCGCGGCTTCCTGATAACTGGCTTCACTGAGCAGGCCAATCTGAAAATCATCTTTCACCTGCGAAACGACCGTCAGATCAGGCAGCGAAACAGCGGGCTGCACGGTTGGTTTGGCACCGGTAGCCGTAAGGGCGTAGCCTTCAATGCCTACAGTTGCCCGAATAACGCGTCCTTCAAATCGTAAAGGTGTAATGAGTACTCGCTTGGGTACCACCTGTAGATACGTTCGGTATTTTTCCGAAATTAGATACGGTTCACGCAGCGTATTCCAGGCCTTCAGAACGGGGGTTCGAAGGTCTATATTCCGGTGTACCTGCTGGTCAATGGCTTTGGTAACCGTACCCATGTTTTTGTCGATCATACGACTGACAAAATTCGTGATCGGAATATTGATACCCACAAAACTCACCGTTGGGCGACGAACCCAACCGTAGCCATCAGCCTGTGTCTGGGTATTTACAGACCAGTCTCGCTCAAGATCAAATTTCGTTTTGAAGCGAAGGTCGATGTCAAATTCGGTTTCTTTATACTGCGTGAATCCCAGCACCGACACGCCCGCCTTTACCCAGATACGTAGCGGCACCGTGAAGTGGAACAGGCTATCCTCCGCATTGACGATGATGGTGCCTCGTTTCCAGACTTTCGTCATGAAATTGTCATGATTATTATCGTCTAGACTATTATCCTCGTAAATCAGTCCATTGAGCTGTGCGTTAATTTGGCGCTCTACGTCGCCCAGTGCAATAGACACGGGCACATGAACAGTAGACAGAAATCGCTCATTTCGTACTTCCATTACGGTGGTATTATAGGCCTCTTTCGGAGCTTTCGGATTTAAACGGTTGCCGGATGGCTGACAAGATAGATTCAAACAGACCGATACACCAAGAAGCCACAGATATGCACAAAACTTTTTGGCATATCGCCATGTACCTCCGCGTATCTGGATGTTCCAACGAAACTTACTTAATTGTGACCTTCGTGGCACCATAGCCGAATTTCTGTTTCTGAGCGTCTTCAAAGAATTTAACGTTCGGGTGTTGCCCTAACCGTTTATGCAACTCCGTACGTAGCGCACCGCTACCTACACCGTGAATAAACGTAATATCGCTCATCCCATTGGCAATGGCGCTTTCGAGCATTTTCTCGAACGTATCAAGCTGGAGTTTCAGTAAGTCGCCCGGCGTTCGGCCGCCAGTGCCATTGGGCAATAAGGCTTCTATGTGCAAATCCACTACCGAAGACGGCCGCTCGACCGAAACACCCGCTACGTCGGAATTTGGTTTGAACATCTCAGCTTTCAAATCGTCAGCACTAATTCGTTTTGGTTGAGCCTGAGCCGCGCGGTTGCTATTGGGTGCCGACGCTTGCGGCTGGTCGTTTGTCTCGGCATCCAGCTGCGTCAGAAAACCCGGCTGGCTTAATACCGGAACCGTTGTTTTGTTCTTGAAGAACGTAGTGGCCCGTGCCTTAAATCGCTTGACCATCGGTGCCCGCAAGGAGGATTTTCCGGAGCGGAACCACAAGCCCTGGACCACGAACGTCGGCCATTCTTCAAATTTGGCATGCGCGTAGAGGTCGTTCATTTTCTGCTGCGATTTAGGCTTCAACACGCCACTATGAATCCCAGTGAACTGTATTCCTCCACTGGCAGCCGCCGACTCTTCACCCAGTACATAAGGAAATTCCCAGTCCGTATTATTGATCAGATGCAACGTGTATTCGCGGTCATTGACCGGCACAAACGCCAGATAAATCCCTTGATTTGATAAAATGGCAGGTGCCGACGGTGCTACCGTTTTTTGGGGAGCAAAGTTACTGGTCTTCAGCAGGCGTTCACTCTCCAACGGCGAAACCGGCACCAGTTCGGAGCGCATGACCGGAATGCGGAAACCATCTTCAATTTCAATTTCAATCATGTTGCCGGGCAAAAAGCGCGACACAACTCCCTGTTCTTTTGCCCGAAGTAACCGGACTTTATCACCAATATTCATACTAGTCGATGGTAGTTAGTCAGTAGTCGGTAGTGGTTGGTCATCGTTTTTTCTTATGGACTGATGACTAACCACTACCGACTCCAAAAGTATAACGGATCTGACCAAAATACGTCCCATTAATTTTTAAATCATTTAGCCTACATTTTGACTTTACTACGTAAGCGCGTTGACTTCATACCAACTATATCAGCCATTAACCATCAATTTCATGTGGATTGTATTTGCCTTATTAGCCGCCGTTTCAGCCGCCATCGTCGTTACGCTTTCAAAAATAGGTGTCAAAAACGTCGATTCCAGCGTAGCCTTTGCCATTCAGTCCGTCCTGATATTGCTCGTCTCATGGGGTGTTGTCATTGGGCAGGGAAATCTTCCTGATGTTATGCGCATTGAGCGTCGCGTCTGGATTTATCTGATTATTGCCGGAATCGTTACGTGCCTGTCCTCGCTATTCTCCTTTCGGGCACTGAAGCTGGGAAATGCCTCTCAGGTATCGCCCATAACCAACGTCTCACTGCTTTTTGCCGTAGTTCTGGCTATCGTTTTTCTCAAGGAGAAACTTAACTGGCAGGTTGTTATTGGCGCTGTGCTGATGGCTGTAGGTGCGATCGTCATTGCCATTGCCAAGGATTGAATGAGGTCGACAACGCAACGATAAGTAAAAAGACAAGTCCAACATGAGTACATTTGCCAGATTAATATCGTTCTGTTTTTATGGCCGCTTCAGTAAACGAAAAGCTTACCCTCGCTCACAACTTTGTTCTCCACACCAACCAGAATATATTCCTGACGGGGAAAGCCGGAACCGGAAAAACAACATTCCTGCATCAGATTAAACAATTGAGTGCCAAACGGCTGATTGTCGTAGCACCAACGGGCGTGGCGGCCATCAACGCGGGTGGTGTCACGATTCATTCCTTATTTCAGCTTCCCTTTGGCCCATTAACGCCAGGTACGACACAACGCGAAGGCAAGAAGTTCAACAAAGAAAAAATCAATTTATTACGCACGCTGGATCTGTTGGTTATCGACGAAATCAGTATGGTTCGGGCCGATGTGCTCGACGGTATTGATGAAGTACTACGTCGATATCGATCGAATTCGGAGCCATTTGGGGGCGTACAGCTGTTGCTGATTGGCGATATGCAGCAACTGCCGCCGGTTATCAAAGACGAAGAATGGGCGTTGTTGAAACCTTATTATAGCACAGGTTATTTTTTTGGCAGCAAAGCCCTTCGTCAAACGCCTTATGTTTCCATTGAGCTAACACACATTTACCGACAGTCCGACGAACGATTTATTAGCTTGCTCAACAGCATCCGGGAGAAAACCATCACCCGTGCCCAACTGGACGATCTGAACCAGCGCTACGTGCCTAACTTTTCGCCCAGCGATGACGAGGGTTATATTACACTCTCCACGCACAATACGGCCGCCCAACAGATCAATAGCCAGAAGTTGCAGTCGCTAAAGGGTAAATTACATACGTTTACCGCGACCGTTGAAGGAGAATTTCCGGCGCACACCTACCCTACCGAAGCCAACCTCGACCTGAAAGTTGGGGCACAGGTGATGTTTATTAAAAACGACATTTCCCGGGAGAAACTGTACTACAACGGCAAAATCGGGCGAATAACCAGCATTGATACCGATGTGATTCACGTAAAGAGCCAGCAGGATGGGGAAGACATTTCTGTTTATCCGGTTGACTGGACCAATATTCGATACACCCTCGATCCGAACACGAAAGAAATCAAGAGTGAACCCATCGGCACGTTTACTCAATTTCCGCTGAAACTAGCTTGGGCCATTACCGTCCACAAAAGTCAGGGCCTTACGTTCGATAAAGCCATTATTGACGTATCGGCGGCATTTGCGCACGGGCAGGTGTATGTAGCGCTCAGCCGATGTAAAACGTTTGCGGGACTGGTGCTACGTTCGCCTATTCCGTCGCACAGTATCAAAACGGAGCTGGAACTCGAGGATTTTCACGAGCAGGTTCAATTGATGACACCGAATGAACAGCATCTGCATGAATCGAAGCGGACGAATCAGCAAAACCTGCTACGGGAGCTTTTTTCCTTTGAGCGAGCTACTTCACTCCTTTACCGATGTCGCCGGGTTGCCAACGAACATGCCAGCAGTTTACCCGACGATTTAATGCCAATGCTGGCCCAGCTCACGGACGAGCTTCGGACGAAAGCCCACGATGTAACACAACGGTTCGTTCAGCAACTACCGCACTATTTCTCGCAGGAAGCACTGCCCGAAAATAACGAACAGCTTCAGGAACGCGTACGCAAAGCAGGGACCTATTTCCATGCGTTACTGGGCAGCGAACTGTTGCCGCTCCTGCACCGCTGTCCCACTGACAGCGACAATAAAAAAGTGCATGATCTGCTACTCGAAGCAATGGATGAACTCGAAAAGGAGCTTTTCAGCAAGTTTCGTAGTTTCGATAGCTGTCGGGATGGCTTCCGGGCGTTGGCATACCTACAGGCACGCAACCACGCCGAACTGGATTTCCAGCCCAAACGTAAAAAACTCGAGCGACAGGAAACCGTTACGTCCGATGGTTCATCGCGCGGTGGCTTATATGGCGCGTTGATGAAATGGCGAAATGACATAGCTGGCGAACACAATACATCCGGCTTTATGGTGCTTCCGCAGAAAACGATTGCCGAATTAGCCAAAATTCGCCCGGCCACACTGGAAGAGTTACTAGCAATTAAAGGCTTCGGCAAAACTAAAGTGAAGCAGATTGGCGATGAGATACTACGTATCGTTCGGGAGAACCCACCGGGACGGTCGGGTGGTTCAGTTGTGTCAAAGGAGAAAGTTGCCAAGCCGCCAAAGGACCCTAAGGAGTTGTCGCCCGCGATTACGCTGGCCTTTTTTCAGTCGGGAAAAAGTATCGCCGAAATAGCCGCCGAACGTAGCCTGGCGGTATCCACTATTGAAAGTCATCTGGTGCGCTACGTTGGTACGGGCGAGTTGGCTGTTGAGGCCTTACTGCCCGCAAAAAAAATTGCTACGATACAGTCCTATTTAGAGACTTACCCATCAGAGTCCCTAAGCGAAATTCGACAAGCCTTAGGTAACGATGTTTCTTATAGCGACATCCGCTACGTACAATACGCGATGCGGGCAGAAGCAGGCGCAAACGGCGCATAGAAATAAAGCGCTGTGTACCTCTTTTACGCCCCGTGAATCCCTGTGTTATAAATTCTTTAGTACCCGCCGTAAAACTTCCGGAGCCCCCACTCGATGGCAACGAACGTCAGCACGGCGAAGAATAGCCACCGCCAGTTGATAAGTTCGTCCATCTCTTCCGTACTCGTCAACCGCGCAGGATGCGGGCGGTTTGTCAGCGTCTGGACAAGGTTGTCCATGTTTGCCGAATTATAGAACTGACCACCCGTCTGCTTCGATAGCTGCCGAAGCAGACCGTGGTCGGCCGTAGTATTGAGCGCTTCGACTTGCAGGTCACGCACCACGAATTGCCCGGCCGATTGCTCTGTTTTGTTATTCACGTTTACCGTTGCCCGGAACCGATAGGCTCCCTCAGGTAAACGACTGATTTCAAAGCGGTTATTGGCGGCTGTGGGCGTGTAATTGTACGAACGTGTCAGCCCTTTTTCATCGATGATTTCGAGCCGAACGGGTTTATCATACAGTCGCTCATAAATGTCATTATAGAGCTCGGTCAGGAAAATAACTTTCTCGCCCGCTACAAATTCGTTTCGGATGGGATAGACACGGAGTTTCCGCCGGTCTTCTTTTACTGAAATCAATTGAATAACCTTCTGGATTAACTCATCCACTATGTCCTGTTTATCGGTCAAGGCGAATTCTTCCAGCCGCCAGCCCCACAACCCTTCACCCGCCAGGACAGCCGTTTTGCGTGGACTCGTTACGTTCAACGCTAACAGTGGCTTAGCCGTGCGAACACTGCCTACTTGCTGCCACAGCACCACCTCGCTACCCGACTGCAACCGAAATTCGCCATATGGCACTGACATGGGCGGAAGTTTGGCCAGAATATCAAGCCGGGCCGGATCGAGATTTAGCTGTTTGAATTCGGGATTAAAGACACCCGTCACTTTATCACTTTGACCCGGTTGCGCCGACACCTGCATCACTGAATTCGACGTATTGAATGGCCCCAGCGAGGACTGATTACCCAGGACGAATAATATCGGCGTATTTTTGGCCAGGTATTTTTGAAGCAGCGGGTTTCCCACACCCCCATTGTCGGGAATCTGGTGCAGGATAATTAAATCATAGGTTTTGTCGGCCAACGGAGCCGTTTCAGCCGATAGGCCTGTCAGAATACGGACATCAAGCTCGTAGTTCAGATTTCTTTCCAGAATGTTGCGCAACGCTTTCACATCGGGGTGAGGAGCTAGCGCCAGCAGAAGTACTTTTTCTTTGCCGTCAATAACATCTAGATACACATCCTGGCGGTTGTTGCGTGTGCTGAATTCACCCGGTTGCGGCAACACCTCTACTACGTAGTGCTGCACGCCTTTCTGCGTTGCTGTTGTCTGAAACGTAAGTTGATTGAATTGCACCGGCGAGCCGGTATCGGTACGTCCCCCCGCCGTTCCGGCAAAATTAACGGATTGACGCCCCAATTCTTTCCCGTTTTGGCGCAACACAACGGTCGCACTACGTCCCTGAAACCCATTGCTTATGATCTCTGCCTGCACTGGAAACTGATTACCTAAATACGCAATCCGGTTCGCAACAACGCCTTTCAGTTGAATATCCCGCTTTGGAATCGTGTCGCCCAGGCCAACAGTTTGCACGGCAAATGGATATTGCCCAAAGGTCGGTGAAACGCCCTGATTGAAAATACCATCTGATACCAGCACGACGTCGGTTAAGTTACGCCCTTCATAATCCGACCGAATGCCCGACAGCAAGCCTGATAAATCAGTCGTGCGGCTGGTAAAAGGAATTTGAGTTAAGTCGGGTCCGCCGTCGCGGTCGTTGGCAATACTATCGCCAAATACCCGGATAGCTACATCCAAACCCTTGTCTGTTAATTGCTGGCGAAGGGTCTGTAAGGCATTCAATGACCGGTTGAGCGCAGGCCGCCCCGCTGCTGCTACCGACTCAGAGTTATCAATCGCCAGGACCACTTTAGGTTTTTCAGTCAGCGTGCGTAGGCTCCGGATTAAGGGATCCAGAAGCAAAAAACACAGGAAGCTAACGACTACGAAACGTAGTGCGGCTAATCCATAGGTTGTTCGTTTATCGAATCCACCAACAGTTGCACCACTCCCTACTAGACGAGGAATTGGTTGATACATGGCAAACGCATAGACTGCTCCAACCAGCAGGCATACCAGAATCCACCAGGGCGAGGATTGAAAAATAACGTCTGAGCGCACGTTGTAAAGGATGAATTATGAGTGATGAATGATGAATGACGTTCTGGCTAATACAGTTGTATTTTTCAGCATTCATCATTCACAATTAAGTTAACATTCCCCCATCGACCTGCAACACCTGACCAGTGATGTAGCGAGAGAGGTCAGAAGCTAGAAAAACAGCGCAATCGGCTACCTCACTGGGTTGCCCACCACGCTTCATCGGAATCTGTTGTTTCCATTCTTCGAGCGCCTTTTCATTAATTTCACCGGTCATTTCAGTCTCAATAAAACCCGGCGCAATCGCATTGGAGCGTATGTTACGTGAACCAAGCTCCAACGCCACCGATTTGGTAAAACCAATGATTCCAGCCTTTGACGCTGCGTAGTTAGCCTGCCCCGCGTTGCCACGAATACCGACCACCGACGTTAAATTGATGATTGAACCCGATTTTGCTTTCATCATGGACTTGATGGCCGCTTTGGTCAGGTTAAAGACCGACTTTAAATTAACGTTGATAACGGTGTCCCATTGTTCTTCCGACATCCGCATTAACAGGCCATCTTTGGTAATGCCAGCATTATTGATAAGTACGTCCAGTTTTCCAAAATCAGCCAGGACCTGAACAATGAGATTTTCGGCAGCCTGATAATCGGAAGCATCAGACTGGTAGCCCTTTGCCTGCCCGCCAAAGGCCCGAAGTTCTTCTTCCAACGCCTGGCCTTTTTCAACACTTGATAAATACGTGAAGGCCACGGTGGCACCTTCCTGAGCAAATTTCTGGGCCATTGCCCGACCAATTCCACGCGACGCACCCGTAATAAGCGCAACTTTTCCTGTCAGTAAACTCATTTTTAATAGATAATGTATAATGCTCAATGTATAATGATCAAAGCAACGCATGATTACCCATCGTGCCTTGTGGATTACACATTAAATGTTGTCAAAAATAGCAGATTAGGCTTAAACGGCAAGACAATCTAACGCTATTGAAGGACGTAGCGAACAGCGAAATTTCCTGTCAATCCAGCAGAAATACCAGCGTTCCAAGTAGCATAATAATTCCCCGCGTCTGATTTACTGTAAGCTATATAGATTGCCAATGCATTCACTAATGAGGTCTCTATAATGAATCGTTGGCCCGCCATATAGGCTAGACCAATTGTAAACTCCTCCTTAATAGTATTCGCATTGTAAAGTTAAGTACCATTGATTTTGGAACTAGTTGTAATGTATCCCACATTCACTCGAGTATAAGGTGCCAATCGGGTCAAGTACCGATAAGCCTACTAGCCAATTATCGGCACAGAAACGTTCTGCTGTGAATGAAAAGGCTGGCATTCAAGTAGTGGAAAGTTCAATGGAATGAGGAGCAGATAAATTATTATTATCAGGAACGTCCTGCCGATCATAGTTTACAGATACACTACTACTTAAAATTCCGTTGCCCTTTTGTGTTTGCGCCATTGTTAGGTTGGATAAGAGGAAACCAGCCATTACGAATACCTTTTTTTCATAACGATTTATCGTTGAGCGTTAACTAACACCTGATTTTGTCAATATCTGGTGCCATACTATATCTTTTCTCTGGCAATATACTTTTAGGCTCATTGAATTATCCAAATAAATCTTAACTTTTGTTAATATTGCTGACTATACAGACTAGGTTGCTCTGCTCATTTTTCTGTAACTAAACGCGTCTTTCACTTCGCCAAAAATATTTATTAAACTTTTCGACCTTTAATCGTCTCAGGACAGTGTACTTTTAGCCGCTTAAATCACTTATAGCTCTGGGCTACTGAACCAAACGTATCATGCTACTACGTACCCTCATTATACTCCTTCTGACGGCGTCGGCCGCCTTTGCCCAGAAAATATATTCCTATAATGATTATGCTAAACCCCGTCCCTTTGTAGAGGCCTACGAACAACGCGCCGACTTCATAGAAGCCGATATCTGGTTGCAGGATGGCAAGTTAGTAGTATCGCAGGATAAGCCTCAAACCAACGCGCCAACGCTTGACTCGCTGTACTTAAAACCAATCGCAAAATTATTTCAGCAAAATAAGGATAAGCCAAGCCCAGACCGTGACTATACATTCAGCCTGGTCGTTGACGTGAAAGATAACCCTGCCGATGTATTACCGAAACTGCTGACTTTGTTGCAGGAAAATCTCATGTGCTTTAACCGATCGGCCAACGCGAAAGCAGTTCAAGTCATCATCAGTGGCAACCGGCCTAAAGTTGATACGTATCTGGATTACCCAATTCTTCAATTTGATGGGCGACCCAGTGAAGTGTATGATCAGGAGACGCTCCGCCGTGTCGCCCTGATTAGTGACAACTTTCGATCCTATTCACGCTGGGACGGTACCGGCGACATTCCGGATGATGATCGTGACAAACTCAAACGGGTTATCAAACGGGCGCACAGCGACAGTAAGCCTATCCGTTTCTGGGCTATTCCTGATGTGGCTAATGGCTGGAAGCAATTAAAAAAGTTAGGCATTGATATCATTAATACCGACAACGTAGCGGAGGCAGTGAAAGTAATGCGCTAAACATGTTTCAGTTTCCTGAACGCCGTGTTATCTGAATTACCCCAACAAAAAAGGGCCGAACTCACATTCGGCCCTTTTTATGAAAATCTACTATTTTTATTCAGTAACGGCTTCTGGTTTTTTCACCGTGATTGTCAGCGTTTCGCCTTCACCACTGTAATCGGCCAGAATTACGTCGCCGTCTTTTAGCTCGCCTTTCAGGATTTCTTCAGCGACGGGATCTTCGAGATATCGCTGAATAGCGCGACTCAATGGACGGGCACCATATTGTGGATCGTACCCTTTCTCAGCCAGGAAGTCTTTTGCTTTCTCGGTCAGTTCGACAGTATAACCCAAGTTCGTTACACGGCCTAACAGTTTGCCAAGCATCAGGTCAATGATCTTATGAATGTCTTCGCGTAACAGCGAGTTAAACACAATTACATCGTCCAGACGGTTCAGGAACTCAGGCGAGAACGCTTTACGCAGGGCACTTTGAATCGTGCTCTTCATCAGGTCGTCCTGGCTTTCTGCTGATTTCTTCGTGGCAAAACCGATACCAGCACCGAAATCTTTCAGGTCACGAACCCCAATGTTGGAGGTCATGATAATAATCGTATTTCGGAAATCGACCCGGCGGCCCAGACCGTCTGTCAGGATACCATCGTCAAGCACCTGCAGCAGAATGTTAAATACATCCGGGTGAGCTTTTTCGATTTCATCCAGCAAAACGACGCTATATGGCTTCCGGCGAATTTTCTCCGTCAATTGACCACCTTCTTCATAACCAACGTAGCCCGGAGGTGCACCTACCAGTCGGCTGACACTGAATTTCTCCATATATTCCGACATATCGATACGCACAAGCGCGTCGTCTTTGTCGAAGAGATACGTAGCCAGAACTTTGGCAAGCTCCGTCTTACCTACGCCCGTTGGGCCAAGGAAGATAAACGAGCCAATTGGTTTTTTAGGATCTTTCAGGCCAACGCGTGTGCGTTGAATTGCTTTCACCAACTTGTCGATGGCTGACTGTTGGCCAATAACCCGGCCTTTCAGTTCATCGCCCATGTTGATGAGTTTCTTGCCTTCATCATTCGACACGCTCGTAACTGGAATACCCGTCATCATCGCTACCACTTCAGCTACGTTGTCTTCCGTAACTGTGTACCGACGCTTTTTGGTATCTTCTTCCCACACCTGTTTGGCACGGTCCAATTGATCAATCAGGCGTTTTTCCTTATCCCGAAGCTGGGCAGCTTCTTCGTACTTCTGGCTCTTGACAACCTGATTTTTCTCCTTTTTGATATTCTCTATCTGCTCTTCGAGTTTCAGAATATCTTCGGGAACCGTAATGTTCGAGATGTGTACGCGGGCGCCCACTTCGTCCATCACGTCGATGGCTTTATCGGGCAGGAACCGATCGGAGATGTACCGTTCCGATAACTTCACCGCAGCCTCGATTGATTCTTTCGTGTAGTTAACGTGGTGGTGATCTTCGTATTTATCCTTGATGTTATTCAGGATCTCAATGGTTTCGTCGATGGACGTAGCGTCTACCATAACCATCTGGAAACGACGGGCTAACGCTCCATCTTTCTCAATGTACTGACGGTATTCGTCGAGCGTTGTGGCACCAATGCATTGAATATCACCCCGCGCCAATGCTGGCTTGAACATATTCGACGCATCAAGCGAACCCGACGCACCACCTGCTCCCACGATGGTATGCAACTCGTCAATGAATAGGATTACTTCTGGTGATTTTTCCAGTTCGTTCATGACGGCTTTCATGCGTTCCTCAAACTGGCCCCGGTATTTTGTGCCAGCCACAAGAGACGCTAGATCGAGCGTAACGACACGTTTGCCAAACAGCACCCGAGAGACTTTCTTCTGCACAATACGCAGCGCAAGACCTTCGGCAATAGCGGTTTTACCAACGCCTGGTTCACCAATAAGAATCGGGTTGTTTTTCTTCCGGCGGCTCAGAATCTGCGCCACACGTTCGATTTCTTTTTCACGACCAACGATGGGGTCGAGTTTGCCAACTTCTGCAAGTTTGGTCAGATCACGGCCGAAGTTGTCCAACACAGGCGTCCGGGATTTCTCCGTGCCTTTTGGATCTTTACCTGAGCTGGAGCTGCTGCCACCAAACATACCACGGTCGTTGTCGTCATCGTCGGTTTCGGGGCCCATCACTGGACGGCTTCCCGAAGATTGATATTCGAGCATCTCCTTAATGACTTCGTATGTAATATTAAACTTATTGAGAATCTGCGTGGCGACATTGTCTTCATCACGTAGAATCGATAGTAAAAGGTGCTCCGTACCAATGAGCGGGCTTTTGAAAATCTTAGCTTCCAGATACGTAATTTTCAGCGTCTTTTCCGACTGACGGGTCAGCGGAATATTAGCTAGATTCTTGACGTTGTTGGTGGCTGTTCCTTTTGTTGCCTGTTCAATAGTAACCCGGAGTTCGTCGAGCGAGATGCCAAGTTTTTTTAGCAACCCGACCGCCACACCCTCACCCTCACGAATCATACCCAGCAACAGGTGCTCTGTGCCGATGTAGTCGTGGCCTAAGCGCAAGGCTTCTTCCCGGCTCAGCGTGATGACTTCCTTGACGCGGTTTGAGAATTTTGCTTCCATTCGTTTTAGGGTTCTCCTTAGGTAAGCGTACTTACTGGCCTAACGAAGAGTTTTAAGGATTTGTTCACTCCCGAAAGCCAGCCTTCAACACGTCCGAAGTGGACGGTCCCTGGCAAAACAACAGGTCTAGTATACTTAAATTTGGTACAAAATCAACGCCAAAATTTTGCGGGTAGGAAACTGGCTGGTGGAATACATACGTTTCCGGGCCATTTCGCGGATTTACCCTCGACCGAGCGTCAAATAGACCGACTGAGATAGCTTTATCATACCATTCTGTCAGGCTTATTGATACGTTCAGTCGCATTAGTTTCAGACAAATTGTCAGCAACTCGTAATTCAAATCGAACAAAAATGCCCAGTTTTTCTGATAAACTGGCTCAAATTCTGGTGCGTAGTATTCAAAAAATGGAGCTTTTCCGTAAGCTGCCTGCAAACACCGCCAGTGATGCATTTGCCAGGCCTGATCGTTTGCTACCCTAAGCTCACGAATTGGCTGATGGTGCGTCCCCTGCTGCACTGGTACTGTGAGGGTCTCCACTTTATTGGCGGTCTGAACGTAGCAGCGATTCCGATAGCTTTGCTTTTGGTAATGCTCGTGCGCTTCAAATCGGACCTCTCCGTGTTGCATTAGCCCCGACATATAGTCTAAGCAGGGCAAGTAGTGTAATTCAACGAGTAAACCGGTCGAATGAGACGCTGGCTGGTACTTTTCCAATAAAAACAAACATATCCGTTCACAAATAAAGCAAAAAATCAATATCACCAACTGTTTTTGTAAATTTTTAATTTTAGGAATCAATCAGCTAAACGTTCGTGTTGTACGATACGCATTATATACCCTGAATGATATTCTTTCGCCTGCTATCGAGATTACCGCTGGGAGTCCTCTATGGTTTGTCCAATTTCCTGTATTTCATGCTACTCCATGTTATACGGTATCGTCGTGGAGTTGTTTTGGAGAACCTTAACTTGTCGTTTCCAGAGAAATCACCCACCGAAATCAAGATGATTGCCCGAGGCTTTTATCGTAATCTGGCCGACCTGATTGTTGAAACGATCAAATTACCCAGCCTCACAGCCGACCAGGTCAAGCAACGTGTTCGATTCGTTAATCCAGAATTGTTACAAGCCAGAATTCAAGCCGGGCAAACAGGAATTGGCATGACGTCGCATCAGGGAAACTGGGAGTGGCTTCCTGCCGCTATGGTCTTGAGAGGTATCCCTGTTGACAGCATTTATAAACCGCTGACAAACCCGTTTTTCGAAGACCTGATGCGCTATATCCGGTCTAGTTTTGGAGCGGTCCCAACGCCAATGAACACTTTGCCTCGCCAAATGGTGGCGCGCAAGCATGTACCTAGACTTATTGGCATGGTGTCAGACCAGGTGCCCGATGTGCCCGAGCAAGCTCACTGGATAGACTTTTTGAACCATGATACACCCTTTTACCCAGGTACGGAACGACTTGCCCGTAGCCGAAAGCTTCCGGTATTTTATATCGAAATGGTACGTCTTCGCAGAGGTTATTATGAAGTGAAGTTTCAGCTCATTGCTGAACCACCCTACGATGAACTGCCCCTAGGCGCAATTATAGAACGTTATCGCGACTTAATCGAAGTAACGATCCGTAATAAGCCCTCGGACTGGTTATGGTCACATAAACGATGGAAGCACTGGCGGGAAAAATACGCGAAGGTTGGTGCGAAACTAGAGTAGGCTCTTAAGCAATTACCATTGCCTACCAGCAATTTATTTAGACAGTCATTCTCTTTTCGAGATAAATACCCCTCTCTCAGGAAACTCTATCGATACTAAGACAATATAATCTAGTATTTTTCTTACTTTTAGGTTCGCGAGTTACCATAACTTGCTAGTTCACCTAAATTCTCGAATGATTTTTTTCCGGCTTCTTTCCCGCTTGCCTTTCAGTGTCCTGTATGGCATTTCGGATATTTTGTACTTATTACTGGTACATGTAATTCGTTACCGTCGGGAAGTAATTCTGGAAAATCTACGACTCTCATTCCCCGAAAAATCACAAGCCGATATTCAGCTTCTTGTACAAGGGTTTTATCATAACCTGACTGACATTCTGGTCGAAACGATCAAGATGTCGGCTATTTCGTCCTGCGAATTGCAAAAACGATTTCGATATACCAATCCCGAAGTGGTTCAGGCATTCCTGAATGCTGGTCAAACGGTTATCTGTACTGGTTCGCATCAGTGTAACTGGGAATGGGTGCCGTCGGCAGCGGTTGTAATTGGCATACCTGTCGATAGTGTCTACAAACCGCTCACCAACGTAGCGATGGAAGAATTTATGCAGGAGGTTCGGTCCAGTCATGGAGCCGTACCAACACCCATGAACCTGTTACCTCGCCAGATGGTGGCCCGCAGAAATATTCCCCGCGTAATTGCGCTCGTAGCTGATCAAGTGCCTGATGTACCTGAACAGGCCCACTGGATGAACTTTTTGCACCGCGACACGCCCTTTTATCCCGGCACCGAGCGCTTAGCCCGTAGCCGTAATTTACCCGTATTTTTTCTGGAATTAGTTCGGTTGCGCCAGGGATATTATGAGGGTACGTTTACACTCATTGCCGAACCGTGCTACGCCAATCTTCCACAGGGAACCATTCTGGAGCGCTACCGCGATAAGCTGGAAAAAAGCATATGCAACCACCCTTCCGACTGGCTATGGTCGCATAAACGCTGGAAACACTGGCGAGGGAAATATACAAAAGTTGGCGCAAAACTTGAGTAGAGCCGCAACACATCGCGGCTCTTACACACGTAGCAAGCTTACTAGAGCGAATCCTTTCTCGCTTTTTCAGCTCTCGAAGAATCCCGTTTGTTTTTCAGTTTGCGAGCTTCCGTCGAAATAGCGTCCGATGCATTATCGAGTCCCGTATTGACTTTCGCCCCTACTTTTCGGGCAGTGGTGTCGATTGCTTCACCCGCTATTTTTGCCTTCCGCTTAATACCCTTGCCCACTTCTGTGGCCGTCTCCCCTGCTGCCTGACTCGTATTTTTGAGATCTTCTTTCATCCGGGCTTTCCGTTCAGCTTTTTCCTGCTGACGCATTTCTTTCTTACTCATCGCCGTGCTGTCCTGTGCATAGGCCCCAGTTGTAATACATAGAGCAAGTGCGAACGCACTCAATAGCTTGGTTTTCATAGTATTCCTGATTTAACAATAGGTTGTAGTAAATTTTTATGTAAAGCCATCAGTTGTCGATGACGATCAGCTTTATAACTGACTTTAACACCGTTTCTATTCCATTGTTTTTTAAATTCAACTCAATAGGCTGATTATCAACAATCCTTCTCCTAACATTGATTCATTAATAAACGAACATTTACGTTAACCCTAACGTTTTCCGGGTACACAGGCGAGGGTTCGAAAACTGCTTTTTCTGTACCTTTGTCTGGTCAAACGGCTCTGCCGATACTTGTATGCTCGATTCGCTGCTTACTCCTTCTTTACCGGTCAACGCGCTTGCTTCGCCTGTTCTTTATACGCCTTCGCTTACTGAGTACATTCGCCGGAAAACCATTACGGTCAACATTGGCGATGTGCCCATGGGCTCTGATTATCCAATTCGGGTGCAGTCGATGACGACGGTAGATACGATGGACACACTCGGTTCCATTGCGCAGAGTATCCGGATGATCGAAGCAGGTTGTGAATACATTCGCATAACAGCTCCGAGCGTGAAAGAAGCTCAGAATCTGGAAAATATCCGTAAAGGGCTGCGGGCGCAGGGGTACATGACACCGCTGGTAGCCGATATTCACTTTACACCGAACGCAGCCGAGCTTGCTGCCCGAATCGTTGAAAAGGTACGTATCAATCCCGGCAATTACGCCGACCGTAAGCGCTTCGAATTTATTGATTATACCGATGCGGCCTATGCGGCTGAACTGGAGCGCATTCGCGCCAAGTTCCTGCCGTTGATACGTATCTGTAAGGAATATGGGACGGCCATGCGCATTGGCACCAACCACGGCTCCCTCTCCGACCGGATTCTGAGTCGGTATGGTGACACGCCCGTTGGCATGGTTGAGTCGGCCCTGGAGTTTCTGCGCATTTGTGAGGACGAGAATTATTACAACATTACGCTGTCCATGAAGTCGAGCAACCCGCAGGTGATGGTGCAGGCCTATCGACTACTGGTGCAGCGCTTGGATCAGGAAGGCTTGAAACCCTACCCGCTTCACCTTGGCGTTACAGAAGCAGGCGAAGCCGAAGATGGACGCATTAAGTCGGCGCTGGGGATTGGCACCTTGCTTGAAGACGGCATTGGCGATACGGTTCGTGTTTCGCTTACCGAAGAACCCGAGCGTGAAGCACCCGTTGCCCAGGCCTTGATTGACCGTTACACAAATCGGGCACAGCAAAGCAACGCCATTCCGGAAATCACTACGTATCCGATTAATCCGTTTCAATATACCCGCCGGACAACGCACGAAGTCGCCAATTTCGGTGGACAGAACGTACCGCGCGTTATTGCTGACTTCAGCCAGGTACGGGTTACAGATCACGACGTATTGCACCCAATTGGTCACTTTTACCTGCCAGTTCCCGATAAGTGGCGCATGAATGATTTGGGTGCTGATTACATTTATACGGGCTCGCATCCAGCCCAGTTCATGCTACCGAACGGGCTAAAGCAGATTCTTGATTATGCTGTCTGGCAGATTAATCCAGATCGAGCCAATATCTTTCCGTTGCTGACAGTTTCTGAGTATCTGGACGCCCGTTCAAACTCCATTCAACTCCAGCCACGGCTAAATTTCGTTCGGATGGCCTTGTCAGATATTTCGGACGAATTACTGACGGCACTACGTAGCGACCAGACGATTGTATTGCTGATTACAACCGACAACGCCCATGCCATGCCGGAGTTACGTCGATTGTTTGTGGAGTTAATCAATCAGGGACGGTCCGACGCTCAGCTTACAACACCTGTTGTCATTCAACGAAGTTATGCTTCGATACCCTCCGAAGACGTACCACTTTACGCGGCAACCGATGTGGGTGGTTTACTGATTGATGGCTTAGGTGATGGCATTCTTTTGTCAAGTCCATTAGCGCAGGCTGATCAATTAAAAACGCTGAACGGATTAGCTTTTGGCATTTTGCAGGCTGCCCGAACACGCATTACCAAAACCGAATACATTTCCTGTCCGTCGTGCGGACGAACTCTATTCGATTTGCAAGAAACAACGGCCCACATCCGCCAACGTACCGATCACCTAAAAGGCGTTAAAATCGGCATTATGGGTTGCATCGTAAATGGTCCGGGTGAGATGGCAGATGCCGACTATGGGTACGTAGGTATCGGGCGGGATAAGATTGCCTTGTACCGCGGGCAGCAAGTCATTAAAAAGTCGGTACCCGCCGATCGAGCGGTTGATGAGCTGATAGAACTCATCCGCGAAGACAACCGCTGGCTCGAACCAAGCCTGGTGAATGAATAATGAAAATTGTCTGGTGAAATTTATTCTTTATTGCACTGACTTACATTACACTTTGTTCATATTATAGTATCAATCAATTCGCCGGTGAACAGATTCATTGATTATTTCAAAATTGGGCCCGTTTTTAGTTATTTCTTACGGGTTTTTCGCAAACCAGACCCAAACCAGCCAACAAGCACAAACCTGAAGGTGATGCACGGTATCAACCGTATTTCGATTATCATGTTTCTGTTCGCGGTCATAGTGTATACCGTTCGTCATTGCGTCCGATGAATACCGAAACCTTACGTGACTATTGCATTGCAAAACCCGGCGTCACCGAATCGTTTCCGTTTGGCGGTGATGCGCTGGTATTTAAAATCGGCGGTAAAATGTTTGCTTTGCTGGCTACTGAAAGCCAGCCCACAACCATCAACCTGAAATGTGATCCGGAAAAAGCGGTTCAATTGCGGGAAGAACACGAAGCCGTAACACCGGGTTATCACATGAATAAAACGCACTGGAACACAGTCACAATTGATGGCCGTGTTCGTAGTTCCGATGTTCAGGAATGGATCGACCATTCCTATGAACTCGTCCGAAAAAGTTTGCCAAAAGCTATACAAGCACAGCTTGATGAGCTAGGTGCTTAAGGCCAAAATTTGTAATTTCGCAGGGGTAAGAAAACTTGACTGGGTTATGGAAGTTGTTCTGCTAAGTCTTTTATTCGTGATCTATCTGACGATTCGGTACTATCTGATGGACCATGATACGTCGTCTGATAAAGACCGGAAACGATTTCAGCGAGGTATTGATTTAGTTACAAATCGGAATTTTGAGGAAGCTCACCACTATTTCGACAACGCCGTTCGTCAATATCCAAAATCGGCCGTTGCTTATGCTTACCGGGGTAAATGCCAACTGGTTCAGGAGAATTATTTTTCAGCTATTTACGATTTAACCCAGGCCATTAACCGGGACAATACGTTGGCTGACTGCTATTTGGACCGCGGTATTGCTTACTATAAAACTGACGAATTTCAACAGGCTTTTCGGGAGTTTGATAAAGCCGTCTGGCATTTTCGTGATGAACAACCCGATGCCTACCGCTGGCGGGCATTAGCCAGAATTCAGGTCCGACAGCTTCCACAAGCCGAAAACGACCTCCGCCGAGCCGTTTCGCTTGGCGACGAAAACTCATTTCATTTGCTGCTCCAACCGCCGTTTACAAGACCCGTTAAAGTGTAACCGGGATTTTTATGATTTAACTGACTATGATTTCAGTAATAATCTTTCGAAGAAAGCAAAATCAGAGTCAATCAGTTAAATCATAAAAATCCCGGTTCCGATTAGCTTGTCTGCGACAGTTCCGCTGCCCTTTGAGCGGCTTTCTGCGCATCGGCACTTTTACCACCCCGGCGATAGGCCTCCGATAGCTCGAAATAAAGATTCGCCTGCTCTTTCTGGCCCGGCTTCAGGGCAAGCGCTTTGTTGATCCACTTTGTTACGGTCGGCGCATCGACGGCGTCAGGGCTATTCCGGTTGAAGAGTCGCGAAATATAGAGATACTCAGGCACCGTCATCTGATTGGAGTTTACCTGATTGTCCATTCGTTCGACGGCTTTGGCCGTCTGACGAGCCCTAAAATAGGCCTTTACCTCAGGCAACAACGTCCGATTGGCAACGACTTTCGAGTCCAGCCCGATTTTGACCAGATCCTGACGAATCTCCAAAATTTTGGCTACCGGGAATTGCTCTCCTCGTCTACTATACAAGGATGACATCAGGATATCTTCGGCAACCTTTTTTGCCTGATCGGCTCCATACGCTTTTCGATACGTATCCATATGGTTCAGCATGTACTGAGCCATTGGGTTCTCGAAGTCCAGTACCAGCTTCTGCAAAGCGAGCCAGTTTGTCTGATTTGCAAATGTCGCTGGCGATTGCTGTTTGGCGTAGTCATTCATTGCCGTAATGCCCGCTAAGGTATCATTCGTAATGCGGGCATACATAGCGTAATCAATCAGGAAGTTGGTCGACCGTTCGCCCTGCTGATAACGCGACTTCATCGTCTGGCTACGTACCTTTGGATTCAGGGCGTTTGTACCATGGCGAATTACTTCATCAGTCGAGTTGGTGCTCAAGGCAAAGTGGATCAGGTTTTGCTGCGGATCGAAATACAGAAACAATGGTAACGACGGCACGAGCAAATGACGGCTGTCTAAAAATGCCCGCGTAGACGATTGAGCAATGTCTAATTTCGTATTAACAAACTTATCGTTGTAGAATTTTCCTACCCGATTGTCGGCCAGCGTGGGCATGAAACTCTGGCAGGTATGACAGGTTGGCGAATAAATCTCCACAAACACCGGTTTACCAGACCTACGGGCATCCTGGAACACACTTTCGACAGTGGCTGATTTGAATTGAATGCCTCCCGACTTTTGAGCAAGAGACATGTTGGCCACTAGCATTAGCAAAAGAATCTTTTTCATATAAAATTAACGACGATACGTAAACAAGCGCCAGCAAGTTAACGAGCCAATAGCCTAGTTTTGTGCCCGTTATTTTTGTTTTTGCTGCTGTTTGATTTCTTCTTCAAGACGCTTACTCAGTACGCGGCAGGTGTTTTCGATGTCATCGGCCATCCGTTGATCACCAGTCGCTCCAACGGCCGTATCGGCAATGCCACTCATGATTTCAATCAGGAAGCGTTTCATATCGATAACTTCCATTTCCTTCGTCCAAAGGTCAATTTTAAGGGTACTGTTGTGATATTGATCCCAAATCGCAATGGCAATGGCTCGTGTATCGCTCAAGCCCTCGTTCGGGTTATCGGTGGCCTCCCAGTAAATTTTTTCGGGAACATTTTGATTATCTAACTCGACTGCAAAGTGAATGTCTGATTTTTTCATAGACACAAATTTACGTAGTGTGGGTGGAAACCCGCATGATTAAGCTGGTTTTATCTAGTCCGTACAACGGCCAGCTTTTTCATCAAATCGACCCGGTTGCCTTCAGGAATTATAATTGGAGCAGGAAGCTTATGCATGAACAGTTGATTTCGCTCCAAACGTGATACATGGTTCAGATTAATGAGCAGCGACCGAGACAACCGATGAAAGTTTGCTGTTGAAAAATACTGGGCCAGATAACCCAGGTTCATTGCTAACAAATGGGGTTTATCTTCGCCAACCATGTATACTTTTACATAAGCCCCTTCGGCCAGCAAATACACTACGTTGTCTTTTTCTATTTTTTCATGCCCTTTGTTGATGGGTAAAAATAGGGTTGTAGATGTCGGCTGATTCCGATTGCGCTGATTTATATAGGCTAATTCGACCTGAAAGGCAAGCTCATGGTGGCGAAACGGTTTAAGCAAATACGCTGCGGGTGATGTTTCTTTCGCACGTTGAAAAGTCTGCGACTCTGAGTTGGCTGTCAGATAAATAATAGGCATCCAATGCTGGTTAAGCAACTCACGGGCGGTAGTAATTCCATCTGCCGAAGAACCTTCCAGCCTGATATCGATCATGGCCAGGTCAGGTGGACAATGCTTGACAGCGGCAACTGCTTCCCGAAAATTTCGGGCAATGGCCGTCACCTGATGGCCTGCTTTCTCCAGCGTTTCCTGAATATCGACAGCCGTAATATTCTCGTCCTCAACAATGAGGATGTTTAGTGAATTCATACCTATAAATCGTTAAACTCCAGTGTGAATAATGTACCTCCCATACTCGCAAATTGATACGTTCCCCGCAATTGATCAACCTGCATTTGAATCAGCCGCATCCCAAATGACAGACGAGGTTTAGATAGAGAATCTGGTGGCGATGGTGAAACAAAACCAAGCCCATTGTCAGCTACCGACAAACGAATACGATTGGTTTCCCGACAACAGGATACACGAAAGGCAGGCTTGGGATGGTCGGGGAAAGCATATTTACAAGCATTTGTTGCTAACTCATTGAGCAGAAGACCGAGTGACAAAGCCCGATCTGCAGACAGACTAATTGGCTCCAGTTCGTAAATCGGTTGGATATAGGCATAACCAAATGCCTGCAATACGCTGTCAATCAACTCGGGTATAAATTCCGACAGGTCTATCCGGGCCAACAGATCATTGTCATAAAGTCGCCGGTGAAGAATTGCCATTGTCTCTATACGCAACTGACTTTCCTCTACAGCTTTTCTTGCCGTTTGGTCAGTAAGTCGGTTGGCCTGCATATTGAGCAGACTCGAAACTACCTGTAGGTTATTTTTCACCCGATGGTTCTGCTCCTTCACTAACTCAGCATTGCGGGTGCTAATTCGTTGATTTCGGCGGTATAAACGAAAGAAGATAATACTGGTCCCGAAGGCCAGTAGTAGCAAAGCCAATACTGCCCAAAGGAAACGTTGCTGGATGAGCAGGTTTTCGGATCGTAGCGCCAGTTCTTTTTGCTGAGCTTTTAGCAGGGCTTCTTTTTTTTCGGTTTCGTATACCAGACCCAGACGGGTTACGGCTCCATTCCGATCTGATACGTAGTTGTTCCGTTCCATCTCATGTATCTTCTCGCTACGTTCATAAGCCCGGCGCCAGTCGCCAATTTTCAAATAATAGTCTCTGTAAGACGCTTCAAGGTTATACTGATCTCCATATGAATTCGCAAACGGACTTTGGCTAAGAAGTTGGTCAGCTTTATGGAGCATGAGCCATGCCTGCTTCGGTTTATCCATACTCAAATACATGGCCACCATTTCCCGAATGACCTTAAACTGCCAGATAGGCTCGTTCTTCTTTACAGCCAGATTCAACGCTTTTTTTAAATAAACAATACCTCCAGGATCTTGCTTTTCGTACCACAATTTTTCCCCGATTCCGATACCGCGCTCAATCAGAGCCAGCGAGTCTTTACTATGGATTAACAAAGTTTGTCCTGCCTGTTTGTAATAGAAGGCGCTGTCAGGCTGAGGTTTGGGTCCCTTCCGGGTTTTACCCGTTGACCAGTCCGTCTCATAAACACGTTGCATGACTGAATAGGCCCTACTGAGCGCCTGATTCGATTGAATCCTTCGAGCTATAGCGATTGATAACTGTGCGTAGCGACGAGTTTCCTGATAATGACCCTGCCTGCACTCACTCATACTCATCCGGTAATACAATCGACTCAGAGCAAAGGAATCTCCAAGGGGTTCGAGAATACCAAGTGATTTAAGAAACCAGCGGTGCGAAGCCAGTAAATCACCAGCCGCTTCATATGTTTTCCCATACAAATAATAGGCTTCGGCCAGTAAAAAGGAATCTTTAGCAGCTACTGCCTGTCGATAAACGGTATCGGCATAAAGTAATTTATGCCGCTGCAAAGGAAGGACAAAGGGCTTTTGGGCAAAGCTCCTGCCGACTGCCAGTTGCATTACTACCAGCACACAAAAAAACGTTCTGAAGCAGCCAACAGGAGAGATTATCATGTAAAAGAAGGCTGAATTTAGCTGCCTAAACTAAGCAAGTCAGGCTTCGTTTCCAAACAAAAATATTCGTTGTGAAAAACCTCTTTTTCGTAAAGAAAAGGACGGGATTGATAAAATTACTGTAGCCTATTTTATAGGAATTAATAAAATTTAAGAACAATAGGCCCGTAGCCAACAGAAGCTATTCAATCGCCTACCGAATAATCAACTTGTTAGTATTGCCTACCCGATGCTTCAAACGATAAAACCCCGCTTCTTACCATGAAAACATCCCTTCTCTTCTCAGTTGGTGCTTTATTAGTTGGCACCACTAGTTTTGCTCAATCAACACTTAGCCAAATTAACAGCACCGTAGGCACCGTAAATGCGGCTGCGTACAGTGCTGCTAATGTAAACTCCGCCGTCAGTAATACAGGCAGTGCGGTTAAAAGCACAGCGAATACGGTAAAAGATATTGGTTCACTGTTTAAGAAGAAAGAAAAATCCGTTGAAATTGGTAAAGAAGCAGTTGTAGCGACAAACGTAATCATCATTACAATAACCGGTATTGATTATACCAGATTAAAGTTAACAGAAGATAATATTAAGCCGATTGAGGGTGTAAAATCTACCATAAAAAAATTCAGTACGAGCGGCTCTATTATCGAAGTTACTTATACAGGAAAAGACGACCAACTCTGGGACGCTTTGCCTGAAACTATAAAACAACTATTTAACCTAACTGATTTGGGTAATGGGAAGATAAGCTTGGAGCAAAAGAAATAGAGCTATTGCCAGGTTTAGGATTTATCTAGTATTTCTACACAGCCGTATTCTCCAACAGATTACTACTGAATTGCTGGCGTTCTAAGCAGTTTATGTTGCCAACCCGACAGACCCCGGTCTACTTCATTCGCTTCTGAATTATTCCACGATCTTATAATGAAACAATTATATCTTTTTGTATTATTTTTTTTATTACTACTCTCAATAAAATCCTGGGGCCAGAATCCAGTAATAATTAAAGATATCAACGCTGGGAAGGGTGGGTCGAATGCTTCTTTTATGCGAGTAGTAAATAATGTTATTATTTTTTTTGCGGATGATGGAAAGGTAGGTCGTGAAGTATGGAAAAGTGATGGAACCGAAGCGGGTACTGTCTTGGTAAAAGATATTAATGTTGGGCCCAAAGGCTGTGATGTAAATCTGGGCGGTGTGGTGATTTTTAAGGATAAAATGTATTTCTGGGTTGATGATGGTGTTAATGGGCGTGAACTCTGGCGGACAGACGGAACACCGAGTGGCACGGTGTTATTTTTTGAAAGTGTTAAAGGCAAAGAATCCTCCTTTTCGCAGGATCTCAATAATGGCTATTGCATTGAGTATAAGAACGAGCTTTATTTCATTGCAAAAACAGCGTCGAATTCTACCAATGGTTTGTACAAGACAGACGGTAGCACCGTTACGTTAATCAAAGAGTATAAGCGTTTAAATGGATTAACCGTTGCGAATGATTTATTATTATTTAGTGGAGACGACGACGAGTATGGTTATGAGTTAAGGAAAACAGACGGAACCGCAAGCGGTACATCCATCGTCAAAGATATATTGCCTGGAAAAGAAAGCTCTTTTCCAGGCAATATAGGCTCAATTGCCAATAAATTATTGTTTGTTGTTGACTCTAATCTTATGGTTTCGGATGGTACGGCTAGTGGAACTACTATAATTAAATCCATCAATGTTGACCGAAGTTGCATCATTAACGGTAAAGCATATTTCTATAATAACAACATTAATAATTTAAATATATGGGAAACAGATGGGACAGCAGCCGGCACTAAAGAAATCATCAAAATTGGCAAATCTGTAACTAACCTATTCCAATATAATAATAGCCTGCATTACATAGTTCCTGCCTCATCTAATACGTCTAGCGGTCCTGATTTCATGATGAAAGTTGACGTAAACAGTCTTAAAATCGACACAATTGGTATCAGTACTACCAGTATAAAAATAATGCACACTGGCAAATACCTCTACTGGGTTATTTATCCATCTAGTATTCAGGCTAGTATCAGGTACACGAATGGCCGTAGTATTGCGGAACTCTACAGAACATTTTATGGCTTTTCAAATGCGGTTGAATACAATGACTTTTTATACTTAAATCATTCTGGCACTCAAGAAGATGATTTAAAAGCAGGAGGAGAATTTTCCAGAATAGCCATTCCAAATTTAGACCCAAACTGTCAGACTTTTAAAGCAGTCATCAACCAGCCCGCGGCTACACTTCTTCCCTGCCAAGGCGGTACTATCACGTTATCAGCAACCGCTTCTGGAGGAGCAACTCCGTATTCATACGAATGGAAGCGGAATTCCTTAGTTACAGGCCCAAAAACTGCTACATTCGGTGTGTCCAACGCTGGCAGATACGAGGCTATTGTTACAGATGCTGCTGGCTGTCAAGCTACCACCAATACTATTAGTATTACTTCAGTTGCACCAAGTGTTACAATAAGTGGTTCATTGTCTTTTTGCCCCGGTCAAAACACAGTATTATCTGCTGTAACTGATGGTAACCCTGTCCCGTATGTATATAAGTGGAAATATAACAATAATGACGTAGGTGCATCCTCAAATTTGTCTGTTACAAAAGCTGGAACATACTCCGTTGAGGTAACTAACCAGGGATGTACAGTCTCAACCTCTGTCGAAATTAAAGAAATAACAAACCTTCCGGTTTCGATTACAGGAAACAATACCATCTGTGCGGGTACATTCTCTCCTTTATCGGCAACTGTTTCTGGCGGCACAGGCCCCTATACGTACCAATGGAAACAGGGAACCAGTAACCTTTTTGGGTCTACGTCGCAGGTGCTCTCCGTAACGACAACAGGTACCTACAGCGTATCAGCAACTGACAGCAAAGGCTGTACCGGGACTTCACCTGGATTTGATGTTACAGTAAAACCATCGCCCACGGCTACGATTACCACCGCTACTACCAGCCTTACTACGGGGGAATCAGCCACATTTGTTACGCCAGCGGCTTCTGGACAGACATATCAGTGGTATAATAATGGCCAACCTGTTCCGGGCGCTACCAACAACACCTACACAACCACTCAAAAGGGAACGTTCACGGTTATAGTAACTCGTGATGGTTGCTCCACTACGTCTCAGCCAATCACAATTCAGCTAGTGCTGGCAACCGAGCCAACCCTTACATCGCTCGGTCTGGACGTATCGCCTAACCCCGTTCAGCAGAATGCCGACGTGCGGCTGAGCATGGTAAAGGCGGCTCCCGCTACGTTTACTCTTGTGGATGAAGTCGGTAAGGTTATTGGAGAATGGAAGAGTCCGCAGGTTCAAAGGGTGCATGAACTTACATTGCCGATGAAATCGCAACTGATAGGCATTTATTTCCTGCGGGTAGAGGCTAGTGGTTTGCAGGCTATCTGCCGTATCCTGAAGCAGTAACGCTATTCACTTTTTTTAGCCTTCCAATGAAAAAAATCATACTAGGGTTACTTACCCTTTTCGCTCTAAGCGGCTGTGGTGGTTCAACTACGGTTGTATCATTAACCGAACGCATCACTAAACTATGGATAGCCAGTTCCGTTCGGCACGATGGCATAGCCGTATACACCACTGGGGCTACGAGCAATGTGTTACCCAGCTATGCTTCCTTTACATTGAACCTAAGTACAGGAACAGTCACACTGGTCGATCTGGATGGTATAGCCATAACAGGTAAGTGGGAAGTTTCGGCAGATGAAAAAAAACTCATACTGAAAGGACTAAATCCTCCACCCAACGGCACTGCTGGCATCATCGAATATACTATCGATAGCCTCAGCGATACCCAGTTAACACTATCGCGCACGACGAACAATGCGAAAACAGGTGGCAAGGTTGCTACGTATTTTTTGACGGTAAAGTAACTTATCAAACTATCAAATTCTATCCACACCTTTTCTATCATTTCTGACTTCATCGCTTTTAAAAAGTCGGTAACAATCAATACACCATCGGCCAAAGCAACAGCTTACTCCAAACCCTTAAAGAAGCCAGTCTATAATCAAGCAATTACGTTAAGAGGTTAAGCGAACCAACACGCTTTGAAATTGAGTACTTTCGCCCGAAAGTAACCAAGCCTTATGTATATTTTATACGCCATTCCCAACTGCGACACCGTAAAAAAAGCCCGCGTCTGGCTCAGCGAACATGGTGTTGACTACCAATTTTACGATTATAAAAAGCAGGGAATCAATCAAAAAACAATTGAGCGCTGGCTAACTCAAAAACCATGGGAAGACCTGGTAAACCGAGCCGGAACAACCTGGAAGAAACTACCTGATACCAAAAAACCAATTGACGCCAAAAGTGCGATAGCCCTCATGATCGAAAAACCGTCCGTAATTCGTCGCCCGCTCATTGAGGCCGACGGGCGAATTGTTGCCTTAGGTTTTAACGCGGAGCAGTACGAGGAAACATTTTCAGCCTGATTTGGGGTTCTTCCCATAAAGAGTACTAAAATGTCCAGAAGAACGCTGGATTCACCGGAAGCCGTTCGGTTTCTAGTGGATTCGTTTTATAAAAAAGTACAGGGTGATACGTTCATCGGACCTATTTTCACCGACGTAGCGCAGGTCGACTGGTCGAAACACTTACCAAAAATGTACGCATTTTGGGAGTCGCTGATTCTTGGGAATAACGCCTATGATGGCCATCCTTTTCGTCCGCACTTGATTATCAATCAAAAACATACGCTCACCATCGACCATTTTGAACGATGGCTCCAGTTGTTTTCAGAAACGATTACAGAGAATTTTACCGGCGAGGCCGCTGAACAGGTGCGACAACGAGCGACACAGATTGCGCTCGTCTGGAATAACAAACTTCAGTACCTGAACAGTTAATCTTAACATAGTGCGGCCGGGCTGAACCACCAGTAGAAACCCGGCCGCGCTACATATTACTTACCACCAAATACCTTCTTCAACAGATCGGTGACGCGGGCAGCTGGATTTTCACGAATTTTAGCTTCCTCCTGAGCGACCAGCAGAAACAGCCCATCCACCGCTTTACCAGTTGCGTAGGCAGTTAAATCTGGATTTGCTTTCTGTACAAACGGCACCTTGTTGTAGGTATTTACCAGTTCACTGTAGTACTTAGTCGCGTTGTTTTTCTTCAACGTACTATCAATGATCGGCGTAAATTCAGTAACCAACTGCTGACCTGAAGTTCGACGGAGATACTGGGTGGCAGCGTCTTTCTGCCCCCGCAAAATCCCAACGGCATCCTGAATACTCATGGATGTTATCGCCTTAATAAACACGGGTTTAGCCTTTTTGGCAGCATCTTCGGCGGCCCGGTTCAACGATAACTCAAACTGATCGACCTGTTTGTTTAACCCTATCTGCCGAAGTGTTGAAGCCACCTTTTGCGCTTCGGGAGGAAACGTAAGTTTCAGCAGGGGATTTTTAAAGTATCCATCCAGCGCCGATGCCTGATCCGATCCTTTCCCAATTCCGATTGTGAGAGCTTGCTTTAACGCCGACGCAATATCCGTATTCGTCAAACTTCCTCCCGTTCCAGCCGACGTATTGGTAACGGCTTCCAGAACTTTACCAAAAATACCTTTAGCAGGCGCCTTCTGC
The DNA here is from genome assembly GCF_054777855.1 of Spirosoma jeollabukense. Taxonomy (NCBI): domain Bacteria; kingdom Pseudomonadati; phylum Bacteroidota; class Cytophagia; order Cytophagales; family Cytophagaceae; genus Spirosoma; species Spirosoma jeollabukense. Next base: position 434,589 of record NZ_BAAHAD010000002.1, on the reverse strand, counting down.
TGCGTTGAATCTTGAGCAAAACTGGTTGTACTAATTGTCAGAGCCAGTAAGGCGGCTGTAAGAACATTTTTTTTCATGATCGAATTAATCAGGTTGCCATTTTATAACGGTCAATGGCTCTAAATCGTTTTTTCGTACTTTTGACACGAAAGAATGCATAATGTATAATGGGCAATGAATAATTATTTATAACATACTGAATGTCAGTCAAATATTTTTTTCATTGCCTCATTTGGAAGCATTAGCCAGCCCATTATACATTGTTCATTACTCATTATTAATTCAGGAATGATCAACACCATACGTGCCGAAGTGATTACTATCGGCGACGAAATATTATTCGGACAGATTACCGATACCAATACAGCCTGGATCGGTACAGAACTCACAAACATTGGCATCCGGGTTGTGCGAAAATCGTCCATTGGCGATCAGGTTGATGCCATTTTGCAGGTCCTGCACGAAGCGCATCAACGAGCGGATGTGATTATTATTACGGGTGGCCTGGGTCCTACGAAAGACGATATTACCAAGAAAACCCTGTGTACGTATTTTGGCGTCGGGATGGTACGTAATCAAGAAGCGCTAGCTCTGGTAACCAGCTTTTTCGAGAAGCGTGGCCGCGAAATGACCGATCTCAACCGCGCTCAGGCTGACCTTCCGGCCAATGCCATTTACATGCAGAACGACTGGGGTACGGCGCCGGGCATGTGGTTTGAGTATGAAGGACGGGTATACGTATCATTGCCGGGTGTGCCGTTCGAGATGAAACACCTCATGACGAACCGGATTCTACCGAAATTGACCGGTCACTTTAAAACGCCCATCATCAAGCATAAAATGATTCGCACAATCGGCATTGGCGAATCGTTTCTGGCCGAACGTATCGAAGCATGGGAAGATGCGCTGCCTGACCATATCAAACTGGCTTACCTACCGAGTTTTGGTGGCGTTAAGTTACGTCTGACAGCCACTGGCGAGGACAATACCCTACTGGATCACGAATTGGCAGAACAAGTTGAGAAAGTAATGCCACTCATCTCGAAAAACGTATATGGTTTCGATGACGATGAGATTGAAACGGTTGTGGGGCAACTTTTGAAAGAAAAAAACCTCACACTGGGCATTGCCGAAAGTTGCACGGGTGGCTACGTATCGGCACAAATTACGAAAGTGCCGGGGTCATCGGCTTATTTCTGGGGAAGCATTGTTAGTTATAGCAACGCCGTTAAGGTGCGGCAGCTAGGCGTTAGGCCTGAAACGCTGGAGTTGTTTGGAGCTGTAAGCGAAGAAACTATTCAACAGATGGCAGAAGGTGTTCGCAAAACGCTCGGCACAAACATTGGCATTGCAACAAGCGGTATCGCCGGACCCGAAGGCGGCACGCCTGACAAACCCGTCGGCACGATCTGGATTGCCTGCTCTACCGAACAACGCACTGTTACACGTCTGCTAAAGCTCGGAAAATACCGGGATCAGAACATTCAGTTAACCTCCAACTACCTGCTAAATATGCTACGGGAAGAGGTTTTAAACCAATGATGAATGATAAATGATGAATGTTATGGCGTATAACTATTCATCATTTATCATTCATCCGCACGGGCGGCCCCGATTTATCATTAAAAAGATGGCACTCATCGATATGGTTATGCCCAAAATGGGCGAAAGTATAATGGAATGCACGGTCATCACTTGGCTTAAACAGCCTGGCGACCTGGTTGATGTGGATGAGTCGGTACTGGAAGTTGCTACCGACAAAGTAGATACTGAAGTTCCGGCGTCGCACACGGGTATTTTAAAAGAAATTCTGGTAAACGACGGCGACGTTGTTGCGGTTGGTGCACCCATTGCCCGTATCGAGACGAAAGAATTGGTTGGAAAAGAGCCAGACTTACCGGAACCTACTCAGCCTGTACCTAGTGAGGCAGATCAAAGCCCTAGAGGCATTGGCGACGTAGCAAACGTTCCCGCAGAAGCTGAGTCTATCGACATAGCTGAAGATTCAGAAGCGCTTAAGGCAGCTAGCGAGTTAGAAACTACTATTTCCTTAATGAGCAGTCGCACGGCTCATGTTCCTAAAGCGGTGGCTGTATCAGCGAATAAGCTGGCCGATGAATCTACCAGTTTCGCAGATCGGTTTTACTCACCGCTGGTTCTAAAAATTGCCAAAGAAGAAAGGATTTCGCGTGATGAACTTGACCGAATTCCCGGCTCAGGCGCCGAAAATCGGGTAACGAAGAAGGATATTCTGGCCTACGTCAACGACCGTACAGAAGGAAACTTGCCAGAGGCAAAGGGCAGTGAGCAAGAGGTTTTGCCCATCCCTTCTCAGCCCCAGGCATCAAACCCCAAGCCCCAAGTCACGGCTTCGCTCAATGGTCAATCCGATATTATTCAGATGGATCGGATGCGTAAGCTGATTGCCCAGCGCATGGTGGAGTCAAAGCAGATTTCCCCCCACGTCAGTTCGTTTGTGGAAGCCGATATGACGCCAATTGTACAATGGCGGACACGTAGTAAGGACGCATTCAAACAGCAAACGGGTGAAAATCTGACCTATACGCCGATTTTTGTCGATGCCATTGTGAAAGCCATAAAAGACTTTCCGATGATCAACGTATCGGTTGACGGCGATAAAATTATTTTAAAGAAAGCAATCAATATTGGCATGGCCGTTGCCCTACCGAGCGGCAATTTGATTGTGCCCGTTATTCACAATGCCGACCAGTATAACCTGGTTGGTCTAACCAAAAAAGTGAATGACCTGACCAAACGGGCCCGGGAAAACAAACTCACTGCCGACGATCTGGCCGGTGGTACCTACACGATCTCCAACATTGGTACGTTCGGCAACCTGATGGGAACGCCCATCATCCTGCAACCTCAGGTAGCGATTATGGCCTTCGGGGCAATTGTAAAAAAACCAGCGGTTATCGAAACACCGGAGGGCGATTTCATTGGCATCCGACAGTTGATGTTCCTTTCCCACTCCTACGACCACCGCGTGGTTGATGGCTCACTGGGCGGTCAATTCATCCGGCGCGTAGCCGATTACCTAGAGAAATTTGATAGTAACCTTAAACTCTGACCGCGCGGGCGGCCCCGCCCGCGCGGTCAGACAACCTCATGAAAAAACGCATTGCCATTGACATGGACGACGTGATGGCCGACACTCACGCCAAGTTTATTAAATTGTATCTGGAAGGCGACATGCCTCGCTATACACTTGAGGAACTGAAAGAGAAGTCATTTCACGAATTATTCGACGAGAATGAATACCAGCTCATATCAGAACGGGTTTATGAACCCGGTTTTTTTCGGGATATTAAGGTAATGGAGGGCGCACAGGACGTTATTGCCGATCTTATGAAAACGTACGATGTTTTTGTCGCTTCGGCTGCTCAGGAATTCCCTAACTCCCTGCGCGAAAAGTGGGACTGGCTACAGGAACATTTCCCCGCCATTTCGTGGCGCAACTACATTTTCCTGGGCGACAAAAGCGTGCTGAATACCGATTTTCTTATCGACGATCTACCTCGTAACCTACGCACATTTCAGGGAAAAGGCTTACTCTTCGACGCGCTACATAATCGCGATGACAACGAGTTCCAGCGGGCAAAATCTTGGCAGGATATCGCCACAATTTTGTTGTAACGTAGTAGAGTGGGGCAGGGCTGGCATATGTAATAAAACTTAAACTATGGGTTTCCACTGATACGCCAGCCCGACCGCACTACATAAAAAAAGCTCCGAAGCAATTCGGAGCTTTTTTTATGCATTACAAAATCTAGGCCTCAATTTCTTTTTCCTTTTCAACCTCAACCCGTCGGTCATGACCTACCTCGTATTGAGCCTTTTTTGCTTCGGCAGATGGTCTTAAGCGAACAATATGCAGTTTGTGCAAAAGCCCGATTACAGGGAAGGTTGGATCGAATTCAAACCATTTAGCCCCAAAATTAGCTGAGTTTGGGCGTTTGTGGTGATTGTTCTGAAACAACTCACCCATCATCACGACGTCTAAAATCAGCGAATTCTTCGACTGATCCTGGTTATCGAAATTAGAATATCCATACTTGTGGCCACTCCAGTTGATGATAGCCCCGTGCACCGGTCCCATTACAAAGTGAACGGGCAGCAGGAAGAAGAACGCCCAGTGCATATCCAGGTAAAGGAAAGCAAATAGGTAGAACATGCTGTAGAACACACCCCAGCCAGCGCGGGAGACCCATGAATCGCCAACTTTTTCGATGAAACTCCACTCGGGATAATTCCGGTCAAATTGCTTTTCAACTGGCTGTTTACGGTGAAGAACAGCATTATAAATGTCTTTCGTTTTCCACATCATCGTGAATATATTTTTCGTATGATGGGGCGAATGGGGGTCTCTTTCTGTGTCGCTGAAGGCGTGGTGCATACGATGCAGCACCGCATACGCGCGCGGGCTTAGGTACGACGACCCTTGCGATACGTAGGTTAAGGCATAAAAAAACCGCTCCCAGAATTTGTTCATGACAAACATTTTATGGGCTGAATAACGGTGTAAAAAGAACGTTTGGCAGAACAGGGACAAATACCAGTGCCCAATGAACGCGGCCAGTACAATCACAATGGCGATTAATTAAAGGGTGAAGAATCTACGTGACTAAGAATATTACTACAAAACTAACGAATTTTCGACCGGTTTGGCTTGCTATCCCCAAATAATACTTTACTTAATTTATAGTGGTGGCGTATTGCAGCAGATTGGCGCCCATGCGTAGCGCCTGCTGGCGCACGGGTTCAGGATCGTTGTACACACTTTGATCCTCCCAGCCATTGCCTAAATCACACTCATAACTATAAAAACACACCAGTCGCCCCTGGTAGATCAAACCGAACCCCTGGGGTGCTTTGGCATCATGCTCATGAACTTTGGGCAGTCCATTCGCAAATTTGAACTTCTGCTGATAAACTGGATGGTTAAACGGCAACTCTACGAAATTCAGTTCTGGAAAAACCTTCTTCATCTCGCGCCGGATAAATTTATCCAGCCCGTAGTTATCATCAACATGCAAAAAACCACCTGACATCAGGTACCGACGCAAATTCTGCACATCAGCATCGCTGAACGTTACATTGCCATGTCCCGTCATGTGAACGAACGGATAACCAAACAAGTCAGGACTGCCGGGCTCAACGATGTCTTCTTCAGGAAAAATGTTCATGCGCAGGTTCGCATTGGCAAACTTAATCAGGTTGGGTAAGGAGGTTTTGTTGGCGTACCAGTCGCCCCCGCCGTTGTATTTCAGCTTGGCGATTTTATAGGCATACTGGCCTCTCGAAATGCTGAATGATGAATGGAAAATTATGAATAGAATAAGCAGTTTTTTCATACGTTCAGGAAATTTAACAATTGGCAGGCTGTCAGGGCTGCCGTTTCAGTACGTAGTCGATTTGGGCCAAGCGTTACCATCTGGAAACCAGCGGCAACAGCCTGCTGAATTTCTTTATCTGAAAAATCGCCTTCCGGTCCTATTAGAACACTATACTGCCCATTTACAGTTGCACGTTTCGCTAAATTAATAACTGGTTCATCAGTGGGTAAATGAGCAATAAAACGGTCTTCCTCAATACTAGTTTTTAGTAACTCACCGAACGGAATGGCTTCATCCAACTGCGGCAAAAACGATTGCAGAGATTGCTTCATGGCCGCTATAGCAATCTTTTCCAACCGCTCCAGTTTCAGCACTCGGCGTTCGGAGTGCTGTCCAAAGAAAAAACTTATTCGTTCGATTCCAACCTCGACCGCCTTCTCCACAAACCATTCGATACGGTCCAGATTCTTGGTTGGAGCCACGCAAATCCGTACGGAAAATGGTCGCGGTAACGTTGTCTGCGTGTCAGTTATCCGAAACGAACAACGCCGGGAATCTACCGAACTAATAACGGCCAAATGTCGGTTTCCGTGTCCATCGGTAATGGCAATTTGGTTGCCAACCTGGAGACGTAACGTTTTGATGGCGTGACGGGAATCGTCTTCGGTTAGGTACTCAACAGCAGCAGGCTGGTAGAATAGATGCATAGGTAATACAAAAGTACAACCGCTTACGAAACTGAACCCACCCCACCAAAATTTTGTAGTTTTGCAGGATAGATGAATTGCTGTGAAAAAAGTTGCCTTTTATACACTCGGTTGTAAACTGAATTTTTCTGAAACCTCTACGCTGGCCCGTTTGATGGAAACCCACGGCTACGAACGCGTAGAGTTCAATCAACAACCCGACATTTTTATTATTAATACGTGCTCTGTGACCGATAATGCCGACAAAAAATGCCGGAAAATTGTCCGTGAAGCTCAGAAGATCAATCCCGACGGCTATGTAGCTATCTTAGGCTGCTATGCTCAGTTAAAGCCTAAAGAAATTTCGGAGATTCCGGGGGTAGATGCCGTCCTGGGAGCCGCCGAGAAATTCCGGCTTCACGAAATCATGTCTACGTTCGAGAAAGTACCGACAGGACAGCCTGCTCAGGTATTCAACTCACCAATTGAAGAAGCTATCGACTACCATGCGGCCTATTCGCTGAACGACCGGACGCGCACCTTTCTGAAAGTGCAGGATGGCTGCGATTATCCTTGTGCTTACTGCACGATCCCATTGGCCCGCGGAAAAAGCCGCTCCGACACCGTTGCTAACGTAGTGAAAGCCGCTCGCGAAATTGCCGAACGTGGGGTCAGGGAAATTGTCTTAACAGGCGTCAACATTGGCGATTTTGGCTTAGTTGATGGCCAGCGGCAGGAAACCTTTTTTGATCTGGTACGTGCTCTGGATGAGGTCAACGGCATCGAACGGTTTCGGATTTCGAGCATTGAACCAAATCTTTTGACTGACGAAATCATTGCTTTTGTTGCCCAATCGAACCGGTTTGTTCCGCATTTTCACGTACCGTTGCAATCGGGCAGCAACCGGGTATTGGGCTTAATGCGCCGTCGCTACAAGCGCGAACTCTACGTCGACCGGGTGCAGAAGATCAAGGAACGTATGCCACACGCGTGTATTGGTGTGGACGTAATTGTAGGTCACCCCGGCGAAACAGAAACGGAGTTTAAGGAAACCTATCTGTTTTTGAACGAACTTCCTATTTCGTATCTGCACGTTTTCACGTATTCTGAACGCCCAAACACGACGGCACTAACGATTAAACCCGTAGTACCGGGCCACATTCGGGCCGAACGCTCGAAGATGTTGCATATTCTGTCGGACAAGAAACGGCGGGCGTTTTATGACTCACAGGTTGGCCGGGATGCCACCGTGTTATTTGAAGAGGATATTGAGAACGGACGTATGCAGGGTTTCACCGAAAACTATGTCCGCGTCGTGGCACAGTACGACCCACTTCTTATTAACGAAACACTACCTGTACACATGACTTCCGTGAACGCTGAAGGCTTGATGGAAGTAACGGAATTGGAACCTGTGCTGGAACATCATTGAATGTCAGGCAACCTTGCTTTAACTAATCAGGCTCAACTACTTGGTTAAAAGCGAAATTATCCTCAGAGCGGCCTGCCAGTGGATAATTTCGCTTTATTACTTATCAGCGATACGTTCATCAGGAAAATCCGTCTTACAAACAGTTCGAAGGGAATGTTGAACGCACCAAAATAGTGCTTCAGATCTGTTTTCTCCGGAAAGTTTAAGCCAAAACTACTACGTATCTGAGAAAAAGTTTCCAGATTGCCCTCCTACCAAACTCCCTACCCATGAAATTACTTTCCGAAATTCTGATTGGCCTTGTTGCCGTCGAACACGTCTATATCCTGTGGCTGGAAATGTTTGCCTGGACAACGAGAGGCCGAAAAACCTTCAAATCTCTGGCCCCTGATTTATTTGAGCCGACAAAGGCACTGGCCGCTAACCAGGGACTGTATAATGGTTTCTTGGCCGCTGGACTTTTCTGGTCACTGCTGATCGATGATGCGGCCTGGAGCATAAATGTTGCCTACTTTTTTCTGGGTTGCGTTATTATAGCGGGTACATATGGTGCCCTAACGGCCCAGAAATCCATCTTTTATGTGCAGGCCCTTCCCGCAATTTTAGCGCTACTCGCCACCATATTTGCTTAAACTCGATTATACAACATGGCTGAAGAAGGAACAAAAGAAAATCCGTGGAAGATGAAAACCCCACCCGGCACTTCCGAATACCAATTGTATAAAGATGTAAAAGACGGCAGGGCGATCCTTGTTTGCACGGTCGGTAAGACGGTTCTCCACTACGATTACCGCTGTCTCGCCGATTTGCATGAAATGTTAAAAAAGCATGGCGATTGGATGGAGTTAGGAGCTACCGATGAACAAAAGCCCGCTAAGGAGGGAACCGTTGAAGCCTGGGGCCGGGCGGTAAGAAATCCCCTTGGTGGATGGTATGGCCTGAAGAAAGGACTTCGCGGACGTTTTGCCCTATACATTCCTCCGCTTATGGAAGCGCTGGGCCTGGCTGAAGTGGAACATAAACTAAAAAACAATCGAATGCGGGCTATTTGAGCCATATCCTCTAAAAATAGGAAACCGTCCCCAAGCGGGAACGGCTCCATGAGTACAACAAAACCACAGATAAAGCTGTCAGACGTTACGGCCAGACAGGATGCCTGTGGCTCCGTTGTTATGTCGGTCAGGTCACTACGTTTCCACAACAGTAGTGGCCTGCTTTTACTAATTAGGCTTCGATAAGGAACTCATCGTGCTGACTTACATCCAGACCTACTTTTTCGTCATCGGCCGTAACCCGCAGGGGCAGAATCAGGTCCGTTACTTTAAGCAGTGCATACGACATAACGAAGGCGAAAACTGACACACCTACCAACGCGATGATATGGGTAATAAACAACTTTGTTTGACCGAAAGCCAGCCCTTCGTCAACAACAGCTGCGTTGACGCTTTTGCTAGCGAAAATGCCAGTCATCAGCATACCAACCATACCGCCAACACCGTGACAAGGGAATACGTCAAGCGTATCGTCTAAGGTCGATTTCGAACGTAGGTGCGCTACGTAGTTTGATACCATTGAGCCAATCGTACCGATGAAAATAGCCGTCGGGATCGTAACAAAACCAGCCGCAGGTGTAATTGCAACCAGCCCAACGACAGCACCGATACAGAACCCAAGGGCTGATACTTTTTTGCCTTTAGCCGCATCAAATAACACCCAGGCTAAGCCTGCGGCCGCAGCCGCTGTGTTGGTTGTTGCGAAAGCCGATGCGGCAAGTGGTGTTGCGCCAACAGCCGAACCAGCGTTGAAACCAAACCAGCCAAACCAGAGCAGACCTGTACCCAGCAACACAAATGGAATGTTGGCGGGTGGGAAATAGCTGGCTTCGATTTGCGATCGCCGACGCTTCAGATACAAGGCGCCAGCCAGGGCTGCCCAACCTGCCGACATGTGAACAACCGTACCACCAGCGAAATCAAGCACGCCTAACTTGAAAAGGATACCTTCTGGATGCCAGGTCATGTGAGCTAATGGGGCATACACCAGCAAACTAAACAAGATCATGAACAGTACGTAGGACTTAAAGTTGATACGTTCGGCCATTGAACCCGTTACAAGAGCAGGGGTGATAACAGCAAATTTCAGCTGAAAGAACGCGAATACTACCAACGGAATTGAAGCCGCCAGTGACCAGGGCTTACCATCCAGCACGCCTTTGAACATGAAGTGATCCATTGGGTTACCAACGAAACCACCAATTGAGGTACCAAACGCCAGGCTAAAGCCAACAACAACCCATAATACACTGATAACTCCCATCGCAACGAAGCTTTGCAGCATCGTTGAGATAACGTTTTTGTTATTCACCATTCCACCGTAGAAGTACGCCAGACCCGGCGTCATCAACAAGACAAGAGCAGTAGCAACAAGCATCCAGGCCGTATCACCTGAGTTGATACCTTCCGTCACGATTTGTGTCGGAACACCATTGAAGCCAGGCAGTACGCCAAGTACGGCTACAACCAGCAAAATGATTAGAGGAATGTAAGAAGGCTTTTGCATGATAACTAAGGGGTTTTTGTTGTACTAAAAGTGAAAATTTGGGTTAAAACTGGTGAGTAAGGCTATTAGAATTTGAAGATAGCCGCCATACCGAGCGTTGCCTGCGACTTGGTCAGTGCGCCATCATTTTTCTCGAATTTGTTAGCCGAGTAACTATCGACCCGGAATTCCGGCTTGAGCAATACGTGCCCATCACCGGCTGTGATATTGCCCGTTATCGTTATTGAGTTGACACTGGCACCAAGACCAGCCGCATCGGTCAGCGCACGGACACCGTTTTTGTTATCGAATGTTTCGTAGCGTATGCCCATACCGAATTTGTCGGTGAAGGCATAGTTCGCATATCCAGCAACACCACCCCAGGTTTTCGACGTAGCTGGACCACCCGTATTCTGATAATCACCCTTTTGCGAGCCAGTAGCCGCGTTCAAACCAAGCATGAATTTCGACGTGATCTGATACGTAGTGGTCAGGTCGTAGAGCTGATACATGGCATCATCAGCCGATACAGACGGCGTCGTAGAGGTTGGCGCTGAGGCTTCATTCGACATAATACCGTTCAGGTACACATTCCAGCCCGCAACCGGCGAGAAGAAGAACTGCCCAATGACTCCTTTCTTTTTGTTGTTATCAGTCAGATTATCGACGTTGTTCACTAAACCAAGCATCAACGAAGCCCTGTCGCTGAACGCGTATTGGGCCTTCAGCCCGATGTGATAGAAGGGTCCGTTATTGAAGAGGTTGGAGAGCGAGTAGTTGTAGTTAACAGGAGCGTCGATTACTTCATACCCAATGTGTGTTCCAAACTGGCCAGCCGTAAAGGATAATTTAGGCGTTGCCTTAAAAACAATGTAAGCCTGTTTGATGGCGAGTGCCGTTGAGCCAGCACCAAGCGGCCCAATATTGTTGCCATAGTTTCCTAAGTCGGCAAATGGGCCAAATGTCAGGTCCATTACTGCATCAACTTTATCGGAAGTATAAGTTGCTTTGGCCTGAATTAAACCGATGCCAAACTGACCCGCTTTCTGGTCAAACGCCCGTGCATTACCAACTCCCCCAGAAGGTCCTAAACCTAAGTTCGACTGACTTTTGGGATTGTTAAAGTTGCCAAAGTAGTAGGTGTCCATGTAGCCCGAGAAGGTAAATTTCCCTGGCGTAGCAGCCGTTGAGTCTTGCGCTTGAGCGCCATAACCTAAAAACAAAGAACTAATAAGTAAAACTATTTTTTTCATAGCAATAATTTGGTGGAGTACAACTTTCTCTGTGGTCTTATGTCGAAGCAAATTTTGTTTAAAAAATTATTGTACGCAACCTACAACCCCAAATAATTATGTATATTTTTAATATTTTTGCAATTTTATTGAAATTATACTATTATATCTAACATAAATCCCGAAAAAGACAGCAATTTTTGCCTTTTCAACATATTTGGCTAATCAAACGCTTTCCCAAATATTATTCTCTTCAGCAAAAGTGCTTTTTTGCTTCAAAATCGACTATTCCAGCGGTAACAGAAGGTACAAAACGCAACAATGCCCGGTCAGCGAACTAACCGGGCATTGCAGTAAGGTTTATGGACTGTAGTACTACGCTTCGGCGTGGAGCCAGGATTTCTTGGCTAGCAGTGTTTCTTCATCCTCTTCGTGATCAGGATCGGGAACACAGCAGTCAACTGGACAGACAGCCGCGCATTGTGGCTCTTCGTGAAAGCCTACGCACTCCGTGCATTTATCGGAAACGATATAGTAAAATTCGTTAGAGACAGGATATTGAGGAGCTTTGCCACTCACGACCGTGCCGTCCCCGAAATCTACTTCACTTAATTCGGTTCCACCTCCCCAGGTCCATTCGACACCACCTTCATAGATGGCCGTGTTAGGGCATTCGGGTTCGCAGGCACCACAGTTGATGCACTCATCGGTGATCATGATTGCCATGAGCAGTTCTGATTTATAGACGCTAAATTAGTATCCGTGTGAATTGGACAACAAATATAACTATTTAAAGGTTGGCGACAAACTAAAATTTAATTACATTAGTTGATGGTGTATTCCATTTGTTTATCCAATTCATGCTTCAATTAGAACGCCAGCAAACGTTCGTGGCTTTAGGTGACTTTCTGCGCTCAACTAATGCCCAGTCCGAACTGGACGAAATTGCCCAACGGGCTAATTATAAAAATAACTGGTTTACGCCTGCTAACTCACTGATTGCCTTACGAGCTGTTGCAGATGAATTTCTGGCGGCCGATAAATTAACAGCCTGGGCAAGCCAGTATCGATCTGAACCAGAGATTCCTAAAACGGTCGGTGTTGTCATGGCAGGAAATATTCCGGCTGTTGGTTTTCATGATCTTCTTTGTGTACTGATGAGCGGTCATAAGCTATTAGCCAAACTGAGCAGTCAGGATTTTGTATTAATCCACTATTTAATACAAAAATTAAAGGAGATCAATCCATCTTTCAACAACTGGATTGAAGAAGCAGATAGACTCAATGCGGCTGATGCCTACATTGCTACAGGCAGTAGTAATACCGCCCGGTATTTTGAGTACTATTTTGCCAAAAAGCCCCATATCATCCGAAAAAACCGTACCTCGGTGGGATTACTGATGGGCGAAGAAGATGGCGACGAATTCCTGAAACTCGGTCACGATATTTCGGATTACTACGGGTTGGGATGCCGTAACGTATCAACGGTACTGGTGCCAGAGGGATATGATTTTATTCCCCTGCTGCGGGCGTTGGAACCCCAGGCACCCATCTATCTCAACAACCATAAGTATCAGAATAATTACGACTACAACAAGTCGATATACCTCATCAATGGGGTTCCACACCTCGACAACGGCTATTTGCTGTTAACGGAGAATGATGCGCTGGTCTCTCCTATCTCGGTGCTGTATTTCCAGACGTACCAGACGCAGGCAGACGCCACCACCTGGCTCAACGAACGCGCCGAGCGGATTCAGGTAATTACCTCGGCGCAGGGTTGGTTTTCTGGCAGTATACCATTCGGTCAGACGCAACAACCGGGTTTGAGTGATTATGCTGATGGAGTCGACACAATGGCCTTCTTATCAAGTCTTTAACTCCTCAATTCTCTGAAGGGGACTTTGGTTAAGCACGGACAAAGTCCCCTTCAGAGAATTGAGGAGTTAAGAAATACCCAAAGTGCCGTTATTGGGACAATAACCAGGCGGCCAACTCTTTAGCTGCTTGAAAATTTTCGAACTGGGCGGGTATTTTTCGACCGTCTACATACTCATTATAGAGCCAAGGGTCCCCTACGGCAAAAACAGTTCCCTTCCCCACTTTAGCGACGCCCATAATAACATCGCCCGAATCTGTTATGGCTGCTTTAGCGGGAGCCTTCACATCGAGCGGAGATAGTTCTTTAATATATACGGTTCGGGTTGTCGGGAAGACAGAATTTCCGGCGGGTAGGCTGATTTTGCCCTGCTCAAACTGGTTTCCCTGCACCATGTTGCGGTTTTTGGGCAGAAACTGCATCCCGAATCGAGCGGCCAGTTTATTGAAATAAAAATGTTCACAATTGGACGTATCATTAGCCATCAGCATCAATGTGCCACCCGCCTGTACCCAATCGACAATGGCCTTACTATCGGCATCACTAATATAATTTGGTTTTGGCGTTTCTTTGGGTGTATCAGGATCAACAATGATGTACACGTCCACACCTTTCAGCGAAGCCGCGGTTGGGGCACCTGAGATAGTAACTGTTTTAGCGCCCAGCTTTCGAAACGTGGTTCCCCACCACCAGAAACCCGAGTGCTGCCGATCCTCCCAGGTGTAATGAAAAGGCTCCTGCTCACCCGTGTCCCCTTTCCGGAATTCGTGGTTGAAGTAATTATCTACGGCAACAGTCTTCCCTCTGCCAACTTTACGCTCGTCTTCAATTTCCATTTCGACGCTGGCCATAACAAAGGGGCCTACGCCTTTTAAATCATCCTGACGTAGTGGTTCGCTCAGGTAATATTCGTAGCTACCGTCGCGATAAGGTGTACCACCTAATCCACCCACAAGCACCGTTTTTTCCAGGTGAATTAGTCCCTTTGCGTCAGTAGAAATAAATTGTTTCAGCATGCCGTCGTAACCTTTGCGTGCCGATGCCATTAGGGACGCAGGCAGATAGCCCATCCGCACCCCTTTCGCCGTTGCATAGACAAACATGCCCGTACCCGAGGCTTCGAGGTAATTACCCTTATCGCCGAGCCGGTCCGTCACCTGGTACCAGCAGCCCGATTTAGGGTCCTGATATTTCAAAATAGCCGGTATGGTACGTTGCAGAATCGTGATCAACTCACCCCGGCGAGGGTAATTTGCAGGTATATAATCCAATACGTCGACCAGGGCCATAACGTACCAACCCATGGCCCGGCTCCAGAAATTAGGCGACTTTCCCGTTTGTGGGTTAGCCCATTTTTGCTCCCGGCTTTCGTCCCAGGCGTGGTAGAGTAAACCCGTTTTTTCATCCCGCGCGTGTTTCTCCATCCAAACGAACTGATTGACTATGTCGTCGAAATTCTTCGTTGGTCCATACAACTTCGTATACTCAGCGTAGAACGGCTCGGCCATGTACAATCCATCGAGCCACATCTGATTTGGATACCGCTTTTTATGCCAGAAACCGCCTTCTTTCGTACGCGGCTGTTGTTCCAGTTGCTTACGAAGCAGGTCAGCCGCTTTTCGGTATTTTTCTTTACCAGGCAACGTTTGCTGAGCAAGCAATAACAAAGATCGACCGGGCGTAACGAAGTCGATGTTGTAATCATCCAGTCGGTAGGTTCGAATCGTGCCGTCCGGCCCTACAAAACGGTCCATATTTTTCTGAATATACTGGAAATACTTATCGTCTGCGGTGCGATACCAGACCTGTTCAACAGCTTCCAGTATAACCCCCATTTCATACTCCCAGTGAGCAGGCGAAGCGCTGCCATCTTTTCGTTTGTAGGAAATTGAATCGGGATTATTGGCCATTATAGACGCAACCATACGCTGCGACCAGGGCGTGCTACGTGGCTGAGCTGTTGGTTGTGCCAGCAGGCAAGGGCTCAACACCAGCAGATAGCCTAAAAGACTACATTTCATACTCATTTTCTCGCGCTTGAAAAATTAAATAGCGGGTTTGACCGGAATCTATTTCACCCTAAACAAAGGAAATAGACAGGCAAACCGGACATATACCCTTTTTACGACAAATAATTTTTCGGATTCACTAAAAAATACCTTTGATAGACACCCTGAGAAAGATTCGTGTTGGCAAAGGTGCCTCTTAAAGCTCAGGCGTTCGCCAACTTTTATTTAGGCAGATACGATAGAAACACAAGACATCGCCAGTTGTGAGTTTATGGCGAAATTCGAGATAAGGCTATCCATTCCGGAAAGCATATTATAAGAAATCAGGTCTGTAAAAGCCTCATATACTGTTTTTTTCACTTAATCGTTCTTCTGAAAAAAGCAGCGTTATGGCCCGGCTTCTTGTGTTCGGTTGGCTAGGATTGTGGACGAGCGTACTCAGTTATGGGCAAGCCGTAGACTGTCGCACGATCGGCTTTGATGATGGCTCGTTTCAGGGCTGGGAGCGCTGGACAGCAGAAATGTCACCCTACGTTTTTCCCGTGACGCTCCACCTGGAACCTGGTAGTCTTCATTCAGCTAACGGTGAATATGGGCATATCATCACCAGCCGTAGCGATGGATACGACCCCAATGTCAGGGAACCCATTCCAGTGGTTGCCCCAGGTAGCCAGTATTCCGTTCGAATTGGCGATTTAGAAGCAGGAGGGTATGTGGATCAGCTTCGAACGACATTCGTCGTGCCAGCTGATAAGCCTTTACTGCGGTATCAGGTTGCGGTGGTACTCCAAAACCCGAATCATCGCATTGAGCATCAGCCGGGCTTTAGTCTACTGATTCGAACGCTGGCAGGCGATACCGTTCGCTGTGGGTACTATGAGGCCGTTGCGACAAACCAGACCGCAGGCTTCATCTATCAGGAGAAAGATAGTACGTTCGATCGACTCCTATACCGGAACTGGACGAGTCATGTGCTGGATTTGCGGGCCTACGTGGGACAGACGCTACGCCTGGAGGTGACCACTCACGATTGTACCGAAGGTGGGCATTATGGCTATGCGTATTTTGATGCCCAGTGTCTGGAAATGGCCATTACGGCATCTTCAGGCTGCACCCCGCAGGCTAGTCTGATGCGCTTGACGGCCCCGGCTGGCTTTGATCGATACCGATGGAATACGGGAGACACAACGGCGACAATACAAATTACCCCTAAACTACGGGACACGTACTGGGTGGATGTAGAATCCAGATCGACCCTGAACCCCACGTGTCAGACCACGTTGCGCCTGAACTATCAAGTTGATCAGTTGATGATTCCAACGGTTCAGCAGGTGAGCTTATGCGCTGGCGAAACCTATTCGGTAGGCGATTCGATTTATACCCGCTCCGACATCTATCGACATGTGTTTCCGCGCTCATCTGGTTGCGATAGTATTCTCATTACCAATTTGACAATACGTCCCGCAGTCAATTATACCCAAAGCATAACGCTCTGTCAAGGAAGTCAGCTAGTTGTTGGAGATAGTACGTATTCTACCACGGGTAGTTATCTGACACGCATTGCCAGGCACGCTCCCCTGTGCGATAGTCTCGTAACAACTCATCTGGTGATCCGGCAGGCAACCATCAAACCCCTTCGGGATACAGTCATGATCCAGGGAGACAGCCTGCAACTGATCGCATCTGGCCCTAGCGACGCCCTGTATAGCTGGTCGCCCAGCACCGATTTGTCCTGTCCGGGTTGTGCTATCACCTGGGCTAAGCCTACCCAAACGACGCACTATCAGGTTAAGGTCCGACTGGCAAACACAGATTGTGAAGCCAGCTATGGCATGAACGTAGAAGTCCTTCCTTGTCTGTTGGCTATGCCCAGCAGCTTCACCCCGAATGGCGATGGAGTCAATGACACCTTTCGGGCAATCGTTAATCCTTGCCTGGGTCGGCTTCGACAACTGACCATTTATAACCGGTGGGGACAGGTCATCTTTCATCAGGTACTCACCTCCCTCTTTGATCAGGTTCTGGCTTGGGATGGTAGCTATCATGGAGAAACTACTGCAACCGGCGTTTATAGCTATCAACTAACGATTGAATCAGGCACTGGAAAAATCAGCACGCATACGGGTGCTTTGACCTTAATCCGTTAACGGCAGGCTTCATTTAGCTTTTCATTACCAGCGTTGCGAAACGAGTCAATACTGTGAATGCTGGTTGAAAATGACGTAGCCATTGGGCGGTCGGCCAACATCGGTTTAGTTTTGTCGGGTACTCAGAAAAAAGAACCCAAATTCTTGTCTGCCTGTTAGAAATCAGACAGCTTTGCCGACACAGTATTTTATTAATCTGTTGCCAGATAAAAACTGGCCACTGACACCAATGATTCATCAACTTTCACTGACTCTTCCTCCCGAACTGGCTTTAGACGAGACGGCCTTCCGGGAGAAGCTACTGAGTCAATTCAGTTTACCCGACACAGATGACGTAGTGGTGCGTAAACGTCGCCAGTCAATTGATGCCCGCAATCGGCACGTTAAAGTGCTGGTTGAAGCTGACGTGTTTGCCGGCGAAACTCCGCCCCCGCTTATTCAGTATCAGAAACCGCAGCAGGATGTCAGTCGTGCCCCACAAGCCATTGTGGTTGGCGCCGGGCCTGCGGGATTATTTGCCGCCCTCCGACTGATCGAGCTGGGTATAAAACCCATCGTGCTGGAACGGGGCAGTGATGTTCGCGCCCGCCGTCGTGATCTTGCCGCCATTAACAAAGAGCATATCGTCAATCCGGAATCGAACTATTGCTTTGGCGAAGGGGGAGCCGGTACGTATTCAGATGGGAAACTGTATACGCGCTCCACAAAACGGGGTGACGTACGACGCATTCTGGAAATTTTTGTAGCGCATGGGGCCACCGAACAGATTTTGGTCGATGCCCACCCGCACATTGGCACCAACAAGCTACCCAACGTAGTAACAGACCTCCGTGAAAGTGTTCTGAACGCTGGCGGTGACGTTCGCTTCGATACAAAAGTAACAGACCTGATTATAGAGGGAAACGCGCTAAAGGGCGTTGTGTTAGCCAATGGCGAATCCCTGACGGGCATTGGTGTTATTCTGGCAACGGGCCACTCAGCACGCGATATTTTTTATATGCTCCACAAGCGTAATGTCCGCATTGAAGCTAAATCATTTGCGATGGGCGTTCGCATTGAGCATCAGCAGAGTTTGATTGACCAGTTCCAGTATCACCGGCCCAATCGTGGCGACTATCTGCCAGCTGCATCGTATAGTTTGGTAGCTCAAACGCGTTTTAAAGGGGTAGAACGGGGCGTTTTTTCGTTTTGTATGTGTCCGGGTGGCTTTATTGTGCCAGCGGCAACGGCTCCGGGTGAATTAGTGGTCAATGGCATGTCGCCCTCACGGCGGGATTCACAATACGCTAATTCGGGGCTGGTTGTAGCGATCACAGACGATGACCTTCGGCCTTATGCGGACGAAGGACCCTTAGCCGGATTGGCTTTGCAGCAGGACCTGGAACGCTGGGCTTGCCGGATGGGCGCTGTTCAAACCGCCGATGAGGCATCTCTTCTCAGATCGCAAACCGCTCCAGCACAGCTTGTTGCCGATTTTGTAGACGGGCGCGTCTCGAGTGAATTGCTGCCGACCTCCTATCAGCCGGGCCTGGCTTCGGTCGATATGAGCGACGTGTTACCCGATCATATTGCGCAACCGCTTCGCCAGGGGCTGCGTGATTTCGGCCGGAAGATGCGCGGTTACTTAAGCAACGATGGGCAACTAATTGGAGTTGAAAGTAGAACCTCGTCGCCAGTACGTATTCCGCGTGATCGCGATACATGCGAACACGTAGTGCTTCGGCGCTTGTTTCCCTGTGGCGAGGGCGCTGGCTACGCGGGTGGCATCGTGTCGGCAGCTATGGATGGCGAACGTTGTGCTGAAGAATTAGTTAAGCTATATAAATGAGTTTCCAGTTTTCGGTTTACGGTTTTCAGTTACGCACAGTGCCGGGCCGTCGATACGGTCATGGCACAACAACTGAAAACCGTAAACTGGAAACCGTAAACTGGAAAATCAGATGATCGACACCTCCTTTCAAACCTTTACCGAAGACCTGCAGAAACGTTTGAAGAAGCCGTTGCCAGGCGAATCAGCCCATCAAAAAATGGCGTCGACGGCTCGGTATCGACTTGGCATAAAGCCCAACGAACGCACGCGTCGAAGTGCTGTGTTGATTTGCTTCTACCCGTATCAGAACTCAATTTATCTGCCACTGATTTTACGGCCGCAGTACGATGGAGTCCATGCCGGTCAAATGGCATTCCCGGGGGGACGGATGGAACGTATTGACGAAAACCTTACCCGTACGGCACTACGTGAAGCGCAGGAGGAGGTGGGCATTCGGGTGTCTGATGTGAAAGTACTGGGCCTGCTGACGGAGCTCTTCATACCACCAAGCAATTTCTATGTACAGCCCGTGGTGGGCGTACTTCCCTATCGGCCAGACTTTTACCCTGATCCGCGCGAAGTCGAAGCCGTGGTCGAAGTCGACCTTCATCAGCTCCTGGACGAAACAATCGTTGGCGATAGCAAGATTGAAGTGCGGGGAATAACCGTTGATGCGCCCTTCTACCAGATTCAGGGGTATCGCGTATGGGGTGCTACCGCCATGATGATCAGCGAGTTACTGATGGTTATTGATTCGTAGACTGATCTGTCTGTGCTTCAGCATACAACTTTGCCAGATTGAAGGTCATGCCCTCGGTGATGGTCACGTCATGATCCCAGCCATTCCGAATGACAATTTCGTCGGCGGACTCAGACTCCCAGATACTAGGCATTGTTTCCGTAAAAATCCAGATCACTTTCTTTACCCCAGACTCGTGTAGCTGATGGGTTTTCTTGACAAAATATTCATGCTGGTAATAGTATTTACTTAAATCGGCCTTCGTGTCTATTTCAATGACATAATCTGGCGCAATAGGCATGTATTTATTTGATAAAGGAACATTTGTGAGCCTCGCCTTATCATAAAGGGCTATATCGCAGGAACGCCATTTTTTCTTATCAATCTGAACGCCTAATTCGCTCGCCAAGATTCGGAATTGCTTACGAAACGGGTGTGCAAATAGAAACTCCTGTATAATTTCAATCAAATAACTTTGGAGGTAGCTTGCACCCATAATTTCCTCTGGCACTTTTAGTCCGTTCAACACATCCCGATAACCAGCATAGTATATTGGTTTATCGTCCATTTCGTAGACAAGTTGACTTAATAAAAATTGCCGTTGACGACGCTGCTCGGGTGTCAGGGCTAGTTTACCTCGCTTGCTTTTCTCCTCAACCGGTATCATGACGTTACGTGTTTGATGCAATATACGCAGATAAACGCAGCAATTCTCAGGGCATTGGTTTAAGCCCTTCCCATTTCACCTGCCACGTACCGTCTTTCGGGAAACCAGGATTCGGGTCGCCTTTGTAGCCATCCCAACCGGCGCACATCATAGAAATAGCCATCAACAAACCGCCATTTCCCGGCAAATAAATGCGTAGGTTACTCCGCTGATAATTGTGGCCGTTGGGCAGAAATGTATTTTTTGTTACGTTCATCAGTAGCACATCCACAGCGTCTTTCGGTTTATCCAAACGGGCAGCCGTCATCGCGACCAGCGGATAGTCCCAACCCCAGGTTTCTTCCCAATTCCAGACGTTCATGACCTTCTCGAAGGTACGTTGCATGGTGAGTACATCAAGTTGCGACGACATGGGCAGGAAACCGAAGGCGCCCAGTACAGCAGGGTGATCGGTCATGTAGGCCGGGAAGGTATATGAGTCTGGTGCACTCTCGGCAGCCAGATAAAGTCCATTCTGTACAGGCAGTGGCGAAAGCTTGGTCAATACGTCGTCCCACTGCTTGTTTCGGGGCAGGCCAAGCCGCTGCCGCCATTGCTGGGCTACGGTCAGGCCCCAGCGCCAGTAAGCCAGCTCATAAGTCGGGTTATACGTATCATCGGCTTTGAAACGCTCCTGCGCCGGAATCAGGCCGGGGCCCAGGATATACGCCTTTTTTTCAGGATCGAAATAGGCGTATGAAGCCATGAAATCAGCCGTTTCAAACACCAGGTCTTTGTATTTGTCCAGCACGGCCCGATTCTGATGTTGGCGATAACATAATTCTGCAAAATACAGGAAATGAGGCTGCTGCCAGATAAGAAATGGCGCAATAGTCGACGGGCTTTCGTTACCCACCTGATCGACCATCTTCGGCCAGCGAACGCCTTTGAAACCTTGCCGGACTGCAATAGCCTGTGCTTTTTTTCGAACTGACTGGTACCAGCCGAGACTTTTTTCCAGCAAATCGATTCGATTCCACTGGGCAAAATGAGCGGCATGCCACCAGTGCATTTCAAGGTGTGGCTTGCCATACCAGCTATTATAGGTCAGCCCTGTTTCCTGCGGAGGAGCCGACCCGGCACACTGAATTTTAGTGAGATATTGCGACAAAATGATACGTCGTTCGAGTTCGGCCGCACGAGGATCGGTGCTCCCCGCCAGATCAATGGCGCCACCCGTTAGCCAGAATTGGCTCCAACGCTGTTGGCTATTAGTCAACGTTTCGGCAAAGGATGCCGTAGCCTGACCAGCCGCTTTGGGCGAGAATCGACAGCTCATCTCAAAGGATTCAGTTGACCCAGTCGGTTTCAGGATAAACTGATGTGTTTCTGGTTGCGTTAGCGAGGCCGCACCACTCCAGCCGATACGTACCGAATAGCGGGTGGTGTCGAGTGTGCGTTCGATCAGCGCGCCGTGACCCGTAGTGGACCTAAGCCGCGACTTATGGCGCTGCGGACGTGTCCAGTCGCTGGCATTTTCCCAATCGCCGGACCCATACGGGAAGCGAAACGTCAGGGTAAGCCGACCGGTTTTCAGCAACGGCGACTGCACCCGAACCGCCACCTGGTCCTGACTCTGATGCCCCACCGTCAGTACGTCTACAGGTTGCCCTTCCAGCTCGAAATGACTCCGAATTTCACCTGTCCACAAATCCAGTTCCTGCCGGATGTTTTGCAAATCTTTTGGCCTGACTGGCGAGCCATCCGCTTTCGTTAAGCCAAACCCAATCTGCCCTAAGTGCAGCCGATGCGGATTCTCCCGAAACCAGTCCGATACCGCTTTAAGCCGCTCGGGTTCCGAAAAAGCATAGGTATAAGAAACATCCCGGTTGTGCGATTTGTAGTTTTTATACACCTCGTCGAGCTGATAGTGTTGTGTGTTCGGAAAGCTATGCCAGCCCCATTGTGATTGCGTACCTAGCGAAACACCATGCTGATAAACATCCGGAAATGTTTGCAGACCCGTCGGATCAACAGTAAAGGCAAACTCGCCATTACCCACCGAAACGGACTGCATCGAGTCGAAGCGAGTAGTCACCACATTATGCCGGGCTACGACCGCTCTTCGATCGATACGTTCCGAGGATACTTTTTGAGAAAAAATCGGCTGAAAAGCGAAGCTGGCAATGAAGATACTGGTTATGAAAAACAATTGGGGTTTCATGCGGCAAATGGACAAATGAACAGAAAAGAAGGAAGGTGCTGGCTACTACCCGGCGAATATAGGAAGCCGTATGGCTGGTTTTCGGAAATTAGCCAACAAGTCTAAAAACTCGAACGACGACGGAAGGAAGTTTCTTAATTTTTTTAATATTAACTCCGTAAGTACTTCCTGAAAATCAATTCATTTCTGTATTTAAACATACTCGGTTAACATCACGTTAAGCAATATGAAAAAGGGCTGATTTTCAGCGCAGAAAGCCACCGTAAAGAGCGTTATCTACTGAGCATTTTTACGCATAAAGTCGAGTGCTTTGCGTTGGTTTACAGGCAGAAAGCTCAAATAAAATCCCTTTATGTTCAGTACGCTGCGCGTTGATATAGTCGTCAACCTTAATAGATTTGCATTTGAAGAACAATCACGGCCTTTCTACCGTTAAAATTTATAGTCTCCTTTGCTAATAACTTCCCTGTGAAAAGATGGATTGCTATCGGTCTCGTCGTTCTGGTACTCGGCGGGATAATTGTGTATAACAAAGTGTTACATCCGGCTCCTGGCGCTAATCCCGCTGGCGGAGGTGGTGGCGGAAAAGGTGGCGGTGGCGCTGCTGGCGGGAAAGGTGGCCCTGGTGGAGGTGGCCCCTCAACGATTAGTGGCTTCGTGGTCGCGTTGCAACGTATACGGGAAGATATCGTATCCAGTGGCTCACTGCTGGCGGCAGAACAGGTTGACATCTATCCCGAAATTTCGGCTCGCATTACGGAGCTTAATATTCAGGAAGGCCAACCCGTGGCAAAAGGGGCGCTGCTGGTTAAACTGTTCGACACGGATCTACGGGCACAACTTCAAAAGCTTCAGGCACAGGCCGATAATGCACGGCGTACGGAAGAACGTAACAAACAATTGCTGGAACGGGGTGGTATCAGCCAACAGGAGTATGATATCGTTACCACCAACCTGCGTTCATCGCTGGCGGACATTGATCTGGTGAAAGCTAACTTACAGCGTACTGAAATTCGGGCACCGTTTTCGGGCGTAATTGGGTTGCGGAATGTTAGTATGGGGGCTGTCGTTTCACCCAGTACGTTGATTGCCCGTTTGCAGCAGATTTCGTCGCTCAAACTTGATTTTTCGATCCCCGAAAAATACGGTCAGGCAGTACACAATGGCAGTATGATTTCGTTTATGGTAGATGGAGATAGCCAGCCAAGCCAGGC
This sequence comes from Spirosoma jeollabukense, assembly GCF_054777855.1. Lineage (NCBI taxonomy): Bacteria > Pseudomonadati > Bacteroidota > Cytophagia > Cytophagales > Cytophagaceae > Spirosoma > Spirosoma jeollabukense. The sequence continues at coordinate 410,676 of NZ_BAAHAD010000002.1, read as the reverse complement.
AGTGGTGTATGCTATTGAACCAGGTGTTGAAGAGCAAACGCGTAACCTGCGTATACGGGCTCGGGTAAACAACGCATCGACCCGGTTTCGGCCTGGTGCATTCGCCCGGGTAACGCTCACGATTCAAAACGATCAAAGTCTGGTCGTTCCAACCCAGGCCGTTATTCCACAGACCCGAACGAATCAGGTTATTGTGGTTAAAAATGGCAAGGCTGTATTTAAAGACGTGAAAACTGGCCTTCGTACCGCTGGTTCGATTCAGATTCTGTCGGGCCTTCAAATTGGTGACACCGTAGCAACAACGGGTTTGTTGTTCATCAAACCGGATGCACCCGTCAAGGTTAATAAGGTGATAACGTTGCCAGGAAATGGTCCAAAAGTAGCAGCAAACTGAGTTTTTCGTATTCGGTTTACAGTTTTCAGTGGCTAACGCAGACGCACATTGCAACGCCGAAAACTAAAAACCGTAAACTGTAAACCAAACATTATAAACTCAATACAGCAATGAGTCTACCCGAGTTAAGTCTGAACAGGCCCGTATTTGCGATGGTAATGTCCATCGTTATCGTGTTGTTTGGCATCATCGGTTTCACGTTCCTTGGCGTACGTGAATACCCGGCCATTGACCCGCCGGTAATTTCGGTGCGGACAAACTACACCGGTGCGAATCCCGACATTGTGGAATCGCAGATTACGGAGCCTATCGAAAAATCGCTCAACAGTATCGAAGGTATTCGTACGATTTCGTCGAATAGCGCATTGGGGGCCAGCACCATTACGATTGAGTTTAACCTGGATGCAAACCTGGAGCAGGCCGCTAACGACGTACGCGACAAGGTAGCCCAGGCCCAGCGCCAGCTTCCTCAGGACATTGACGCGCCACCCGTTGTGACCAAGGCCGACGCAAACTCCGAACCGATCATTTTCATGACCGTTCAGAGCACGACCCGCAACCCAACCCAGTTATCCGACTATGCGGAGAACGTACTGCAGGAGCGGGTGCAAACGATTCCGGGTGTTAGTCAGGCCAACATTTATGGCCTCAAGCGCCAGGCCATGCGGCTCTGGATTGATCCAATCAAACTGGCAGCTTACCGCCTGACAGCGCAGGACATTCAAAGCGCCCTGACGGCCCAGAACGTTGAGTTACCCAGCGGCAAGGTGTATGGCAACAACACCGAATTAACCGTAAAAGCCGTTGGCCGGATCACGACCGAAGAAGAATTCAATAACCTGATTCTGCGGCAGACGAGTAATCAGATTGTGCGGTTTAAAGATGTGGGTTACGCTACGTTAGGTGCAGAGAATGAAGAAACCATCTCGAAGCAAAACGGGGCAGTAGGCGTCATTCTGGTGTTGATTCCTCAGCCCGGTGCCAACTATGTAAGCATCGCTGATGAGTTCTACAAACGATTCGATCAGCTCAAAAAAGATTTGCCCGACGACATCATTGTCAGCGTTGGCATTGACCGAAGCATATTCATCCGGCGAGCCATTGAAGAGGTTGGCGAGACGCTGATTATTTCCTTTGTCCTGGTTGTACTGGTCATTTATTTCTTCTTCCGCGACTGGCTGATCGCCTTCCGGCCGCTGATCGATATTCCCGTATCGCTGATCGGGGCCTTTTTTATCATGTACGTAGCTGACTTCAGTATCAACGTACTGACATTGCTGGGAATCGTGCTGGCAACTGGTCTCGTGGTGGATGATGGTATCGTCGTTACAGAGAATATTTACAAGAAAATTGAGCAGGGAATGGACACCGAACAGGCGGCCAAAGAAGGTTCCAACGAGATTTTCTTTGCCGTATTGGCCACGTCTATTACCCTGGCGATCGTCTTTCTGCCCATCATATTTCTGGAAGGTTTCGTTGGGCGGCTTTTCCGGGAGTTTGGTATCGTAGTAGCCGGCGCCGTACTAATCTCTGCTTTTGTGTCGCTGACACTGACGCCAGTGCTTAGTGTGAAAATGACCAGTAAAAACCACGATAAACGATCCTGGTTTTACGAAAAAACAGAGCCATTATTCGAGTGGCTCGATACGTCCTACCGCCGTTCGCTCGATACGTTCATGCGTCGGCGCGGCTGGGCATTTGTCATGATTGGCGTGTGTTTGCTGCTTATTTTCGGCCTGGGATCACTGCTGAAATCTGAATTGGCTCCACTCGAAGATCGCGGCCGGACGCGGGTTTCTATTACGTCGCCAGAAGGTACCAGCTACGAATCGCAGGCGGCTACCACCGACCGTGTCATGAATTTCATGCTTGATTCCATCCCAGAGACTAAGCTGGCATTCAGCGTAGTAGCACCAGGATTCTCAGGCGCAGGCGCGGTTAACTCATCCTTTGTGATGCTTAATATGGTCGACGTCAGCGAACGAAAACGCTCACAGCAGGAGATTGTCGACTTCATTAATAAGGGCGTCAGGCGGTTTAGTGAGGCCCGCATGTTCGCTACACAGGATCAAACCATTCAGGTGGGCCGGGGGGGCGGGTTGCCCGTTCAGTTCGTCATTCAGAATTTGAATTTTGAGAAACTGCGGGAGAAACTGCCTTTGTTTCTGGATGAGGTCCAGAAAGATCCTACGTTCCAGACGTCTGATGTTGACCTTAAATTCAACAAACCCGAACTGAATATCAGCATTGACCGGGAAAAGGCGACCAATTTGGGGATTTCCGTACAGGATGTGGCCCAGACACTCCAGTTAGCACTAAGTAACCGACGCCTTGCTTACTTCCTGATGAACGGGAAACAGTATCAGGTAATTGGGCAGGTAGACCGGGCCGACCGCGACGCTCCCGTTGATTTGGGTTCCTTTTATGTACGCTCCAGCCAGGGCCAGCTCATCCAGTTAGATAACCTGGTCAAGTTTCATGAAGTAAGCAGCCCTCCCCAGGTATACCACTACAACCGGTTTAAGTCAGCGACGGTATCGGCGGGGCTAGCGCCCGGCAAAACCGTTGGTGACGGTGTGGATGCCATGCGGGCTATTGCCGCACGTACGCTTGATGAATCGTTCCAGACGGCTCTTTCGGGGCCCTCGCGTGACTACGCCGAGAGTTCATCCAATACATTGTTTGCCTTCGGCCTCGCCCTGATTCTGGTTTATCTGGTTTTGGCGGCTCAGTTTGATTCGTTTATTGATCCACTCATCATCATGATTACCGTGCCGCTGGCTCTGGCGGGCGCCGTTTTCTCGCTCTGGATGTTTAACCAGACACTGAATATTTTCAGCCAGATCGGCATCATCATGCTCGTAGGGCTGGTTACCAAAAATGGTATTCTGATTGTAGAATTTGCCAACGAGCAGCGATTGACAGGTAAAAACAAATTTGCGGCTGCAACCGAATCGGCGGCACTACGTCTTCGCCCTATTCTGATGACCACACTTGTGGCGGCCTTTGGGGCTTTACCACTGGCCCTTGCGCTGGGATCGGCCTCGAAAAGCCGGGTTCCGCTGGGTATCGTTATTGTGGGTGGGTTGATGTTCTCGCTTGTGCTGACGCTTTACGTTGTGCCCGTGATTTATACGTACATGACACGTAGAAAAGATGTTGAGCCAGAAGGTGGTGAGCAACAATCGCTTCCACAGCCAGAAGGTCTTCCAGGCGATACGAGAAAGCCAAAGGAGTTGGTTGTACATTAACTGAAACAGCAATGGCTGTTTGAAAGAGGTGAATTCTGATTCGTTCAGGTTCACCTCTTTTGCTGTCCTGCCCCATCATCTTTTGAAACCTTTTTACATTTCCTGGTTAAAAAAAATGGCTTCATGGCTTAGACTAGTAATCATTCTCCATAAATTCCATAAAAGCCTATTCCAATACGGCAAATCCATGAAACGTTACCTGCCATTTATCCTGCTTTTTCTAAGCCCGTTTGCGTTTGGGCAATCCCCAATTAATGTCGACAAAGAGTTTGCGTTTGCTGCCCAGCAATATGCACTCATGCTGAAATCCCATCCTGACACCACCAAATTCCCGCAATCAACCAAACCAGATGGCTCACCGGATAACAGGACGTCGGATTGGTGGTGCAGTGGTTTCTTTGGCGGTTCACTCTGGCACATCTATGAGTATACAAAAGCGCCGGTCTGGAAAGCAGCGGCTCACAAATGGACGATGGCCGTAGCGAAGGAACAGTATAACACCGGCACGCACGATCTGGGCTTTATGCTTTACTGTCCTTTTGGAAACGGCTATCGGCTGACCAAAAATGCTACGTATCCGCCAATTTTATTGACGGGTGCCAAGTCATTATCAACGCGTTTTGACCCGAAGGTTGGCGTTATTAAGTCGTGGAATAAATTTCAGAACTACAATTATCCTGTGATCATCGATAACATGATGAATCTGGAATTTCTGTTCTGGGCAGCTAAAACATCGGGGAACAAGGAATTTTACAACTTGTCGGTAACGCACGCGGATAATACGATAAAGAACCACTACCGGCCCGATTACAGCAGTTATCACGTCGTTTGCTACAATCCGGACGGCACGGTTGCAGCCAGGAAAACAGCGCAGGGCTATGCCGATAACTCGGCCTGGGCGCGTGGGCAGGCGTGGGGCTTATATGGCTTTACGGTTATGTATCGCGAAACAAAAGACAAGAAATACCTGGATCAGGCCCGCCACATTGCCGACTTCTATTTAAATCACCCAAACTTACCAGCCGACAAGATTCCGTACTGGGATTTCAACGCCCCAAATATCCCGAATGAAGAACGCGATGCATCAGCAGGGGCTATTACATCCTCGGCACTTTTCGAACTCTCTACTTACGGCGGTCCTTCGGCGAAAACGTACTATCAGGCTGCGGTAAAGATGCTCGAGAGTTTGTCCAGTCCCGCCTATAAAGCTAACCTGGGCGAGAATAACAACTTCATTCTGAAACACAGCGTGGGCCACAAACCGCAGAAAAGTGAAGTAGACACACCAATCGTTTACGCCGATTATTACTATCTGGAAGCGCTGCTACGTTACGACGCGCTACGTAAAAAAGCAAAGAGCTAGTAGTGAGTAGTGTCCACCATCCCGGTCGGCACTACTGATTCTGTAGACCTAAAAAGGCCCCGAACAAAAAGTAGTTTGGGGCCTTTTTTTGCTTCGTTAAGTAAAGACGACGGTCAACATAGGTTGGCTGCAAATTCTTTATTCCTCCCGGCGGATGGCCTGAATCGTAACGATCGTTGGCGCTGATTGATAAAAATCAAATACAGAATGTCCCAATAGTTCATGACTGACAGCACTGAGGTGCTCTTTATCATTTGGCAGAAAATATTCTTCGCGTGGCTGGATCACCAAATCAGTATCGAATACACTGAATACCTGCCTGTCAGCTTCATCAAGCAATACGGCCCGGCTCTGCTTACGTAACCACCTGTTAATTGCATTCCGGTGCGGGAAAGGCGTCATCAGTAAGACATTATGGCGATACGGCCGAAGTTGTTTCATCAACACCGACAAAGCCGTCCGGGCACGTAGCGGCCACACAAATGTCAGTAGCGCGCTTCCGATACTTTTTAACCGAGTACGTATAGCTGGCAGATTGGCTGGTGGTGCTAACTCAGACGAATAAGGCACGGCCACACAAGGCGGACCGGTTAAGGTTGACTCCGTAGGTTGTAGTATCGTCTCATCGAGTTGTAACACAATCAGATCGTACCGATTTAACGGCAGTCGATCCAACGTAGCGACGATCTGGGTCATTGTTAGATTGGCGTAGGCCTCTACGGAAACCGCTTGGCCAGCCCGGCTAAACTGGCGAATAAAATGCCCTATATAACTAAGCTTTCCTCCCGACAGCCCGTAGCCGTATGTATGTTCGTCGCCAATTACCAGCACATTCATTAGATAACACAAACGGAGTGAGTAAATCCGTTTACTATCTTTACGTAACTCGTTGCGTAAGTGTGGCAATCGATTGAAAAAATTAAAAAAGAACCTGACCGATTGTTGCAACGTTATAGAACAGAATGGCGTAGTCTTGTTTTACTCAGGGATGTTTACGTAAATCTGCTCGACCTTTGTTTTTCCGAAAATCGTCTCCGTTCGCCGAAAATGACCTCCTCAGCGTCATCAGGGCTTGCCGTACAAACGATCCGCGTGCGCAACGAACGTTGTTCAAGCAGTTTTTTGGTTATGCCAAAAGCATCTGTCTGCGCTACACATCGAACGTTGAAGAAGCCGAGGACGTCCTGAATGAGGGATTTCTGAAGGCCTTCCAGCACTTGGATAGCTACGATGAAAATCTGCCTTTCAAGGCCTGGCTACGTACTATTCTGGTTAATACGGCCATCAGTCATTACCGCAAAAATCAGAAGTTAGAGCAACGCACGTCATCCCTGGAAACGGGTGAACAGGTTGCCTTCGACGAAGACATCGTCGATCACATTGCTGCTGAGGAAATCCTGGCCTTAGTACAACAGTTAACCCCAACCTATCGAACGGTGTTTATGATGCACGTAGTGGATGGCTATAGTCTCCATGAAATTGCCGGGATATTAAGCCATAACGAGGCTACCGTACGATCAAACTTCGCCCGTGCCCGGCAAAAATTACAGGTGCTTATTAAACAGGCGTACCCGTTCCACACGAACTCAGGCCCTACAACTTCCATTCCCTACCATGAAAACTGACCGCTTTTCCGATATTATCCGGCGAAAACTGGAAAGTATTCGGCCGGAATTTTCCGAGAAAGACTGGGCCAAGATGCAGTCTACGCTCCAGCAGGCAACTATGCCACAACCGGGCTCGTCAGGCACAGGCCAGCCAGTTACGGGTAGTATCTGGTCAACTCATCCCTGGATGATGGCCGCAGCCACCGTCAGTACAGTTGCGCTGGTAACGCTTGGCATCTGGCAACGTCGCGAGATTAATGAGTTACGCCAAACCGTAGGCCAACTCAATAAACAACAGGTTCAGTCTACCCAAAAGCCAGCTGAACAGAAATTGCCGGGTGATGCGCGACCGGATTTGACAAATGCCAGTGGCCTTCGTCCAAAGGATGCTGACGCATCTTCGACGCCATCCAGACAGATTGATCGACAGTCGGTTCGTCCTGATACGGTTTACATAAATCGATACGTCGCCGTGCCTTCGCCATCCCGTTCTAAACCGGCAGTGCCTGACGAAGCTCCCCTGAAGCAACGCATAGCATCGCCAACGCAGGAACACTATGCAGAAACTAGTCAGAAACCCGCTTTAACGGACGGAGTACGTCAATCAACCAACCAATCATCTACTGCACAAACTGCCCCCTATGATATTACGTCTACTTCTGATAAAGTTCTCAATAACAATCCATTAGAAACCAAAGATGCGCCTGCGAATCAGCCCGAAAATAACCGGATGATAACTGCCCGAAACGCATCTGGTAAGAAAGGAGAAAACCAGGCTACAGAACAGTTGAACGACAAGAGTCAGACAGTTGAACGGCTGAATGAGAAAAATCAGGATACAGAGCGATCCAGTGGAGCAAACCAGGTTTCGGATCGTATAACCGGGAAAAATCGGGCGACGAAATCTACGGCATCAAATCCAATAAATGCTGTTGGTACGACGAACCACGAAGGCGCCCAGGATACACCTGTCCAGCCAGCATCTTCTGTCGAAACAGGTGCGGTATCCGCTAACTATGAGTTAGCTACTAGTCGCCCACTGTCGACTAACAGCCTTAATTGGAATGCACTGATGGCGCAACGGGCCAAGCGTATGCAACCAGCACGAACAGTGCCAGTTACGCCTGCGCCGGTACAGGTTGCCGAAAAAACAAAAGTAAGCGCCCCGGAAAGTCAACCTATTAATCAGGTAGCTATCCACTTCCGGGCAGGTATCGGTGGCGAAATAGCCTCGAGCTTGTGGAGTGCGGGTGTATTCACCGAAACGCTGATTGGCAAGCATTTGACGGTTGGTGTGGGGCTTAGTCAGGCGACATACAGCGGTACGTTTATAGACGATTTCGATTTTGATGTCAAAACACGTCGTGACTTCCGGAAGGAATATGGGCTTGGGCGCATGATTGATCCCAAACGCAATATTCTAAACATCGATACAAAAACGACTCGCGTACAGATTCCACTTTCGCTCGGCTACCGAATTCCGGTTACGCAAACGCTATCGTTACTACCAACAATTGGTACATCGCTGAATCTAAAAAGCGCAGAAAATATAACCTTTTACTGTCCCGTGTATCTACCGATACATGCATACGATCAGTTTCAGCTCAGCGATAATAACCGATCAGCTCCTTTGATTAATACCTTCGCCCTGGGCGTCGGTCTTGAATGGCAACGTCGCCATTGGGTTGTGCAGACAAGCCCACTGCTAACGCTGCCGATGCAGTCTGAGAGCGACCCTAACTGGCAGAATAGCACAACGCTCGGCCTTCGGGCACGGGTATTGTTCCAGTTTTAGATAAGTCATAAGTCAGAAAGGCGTAAGTCGCTGACGCAAGCATTTTGCTCTCGTGTCAGCGACTTACGCCTTTCTGACTTATGACTTTTACGACTTTTTACTTACCCCTTATTTATTGGCTGTCACCCGCCAGATACGACCGGAGACGTCATCCGCAACGAGCATTGAGCCATCAGGCAACACCGCCACACCCACAGGCCGGCCATACGCGTCTTTGTCTTTACCGGCTAGGAAACCCGTCAGAAAATCTTCTGGCTCACCGGGTTTCCCATCCTTAAATGGTACAAACATGACCTTGTAGCCCGACAACTGAGAGCGATTCCAGGAACCATGTTGCCCGATAAAAGCGCCATTTCGGTATTTTTCCGGGAAGGCCGTCTTATCATAAAAAGCCAGTCCCAGCGAGGCAGTATGTGCGCCCAGCGGCACGTCGGGCACTACGGCCTTTTTCACTAAATCCGGACGTTCACCTTTCCGGCGCGGGTCTTCGTTCTGGCCGTAATAGGAATACGGCCAGCCGTAAAAAGCGCCTTCTTTCACACTCGTCAGGTAATCCGGCACCAGCTCATCGCCCAGTTCATCGCGTTCGTTTACCGCAGCGTAGAGTGTCTTTGTGGTTGGTTGCCAGCCCATTCCCACGGGGTTACGCAAGCCGCTGGCGTAAATACGTTCACCACTCCCATCGGGGTTAATCTCCAGAATATTTGCCCGTCGAACTTCGTTTTCAGGACCATGTTCGCCCACATTACTACCAGATCCTACCGATACGTATATCTTTTTGCCGTCAGCGCTGGCCAGTAGGTTGCGGGTCCAGTGGTTATTATAACCACCGGCGGGTAAGTTCAGGATTTTCTTGCCGGGAGCCGTTATTTTCGTCTGACCAGGTTTGTAGTCGTAACGCATCAATCCATCGGTGTTGGCTGCGTAGAAATAATTACCTAAAACCAACATACCAAAAGGCTGATTCAGTCCCGTCAAAAAGGGTTCGCGCAGATCGGGCTTTCCGTCCTTGTCGGTGTCACGAAGTAGCGTAATTCGATTAGCACTGGCAGCCGTCCGCTCCGATTTGTTACGTCCGGTAGCAGCATTGATCACAGCATTTTTAGCCCCTTTTCGCTCTGTATTTGCCTCGGCCACAAAGATGTCGCCGTTAGGTGCTACGTATATCCAGCGGGGGCTATCCAGATCGCGGGCAAATTCCGTGACGGTAAATCCTGCCGGGGCCTGGGGCGTTTTACCATCCGGCCAGCCAATTACGTTGCTGTAATTGATCGTCGATTTGGTCGCATAAGGGGCAGGGAGCACGATCGTCGTATCGGCAGTAGTGACTGCCTCCGCTTTTTGATTAGTGTCTTTTTTCTGGCCACAGGACGCCAGTGTCATTGACAGCGTAGCAGCCGCCAGCATAAAGTTCGTTGTTTTCATCGTTGAGTATACTTGTTTAAAGCGCATTTGCGTCAAGGTTATGCTTTCCAGACACAACCTATATACTCGCAAAACCACATTAATACTCAACTCATCGTACAGCTATTTGGTTAAGGATTGTCTTTTTTAGCAGTTAATTCTGTTCCCTGCGCCGACAAGGTCAGGCCTGTAACGGCTTTTGTTGTAGCATCCCGCACGAAGGTGATCATGGAGCTATAAGAACTGGTAGACTGATACGTATCGGCTTTGGCCTGTTTAACCAGTTTGTTCTTACCATAGCTATCGGCTTCCCCGAATAAATCGCCTTTTTCGGCCGTAATCGTGTATTTTTGAATAGGGCTGCCGCTGGATAAGGTGTACGAACCAAGGTAAGCTTTCAGGTTCGTCGTGTCGCCTGACGCCGTTTGGGCATTCGCTACGTTAGTAATAACCAGCAGACTACTCGCTAACAAAAGTGTCAGTACTATTTTCATGATTTTGTCTGGTTAAAGGTTTCGTTTACAGCAAACTTCGCGAAAATTTAGCATACGGGACAGGTCCTTTATAAAATACATCGCTAACAGCTTTCATCCCGAACCGCCGGTAAAAATCGGCCGCATCAAGCCGGGCATCGCACCAGATTGTAGTCGCGCCAAACCGCCGGGCCTGGGCCATAACATGCGTCAGCATCAGAGTGCCAATTCCTTGACGCTGGTAGTCGGGACGGGTAGCAAATTTGCGAAAGCGAGCCTCTTTGCCGTTCACAAACAGGGAAATAACCGAGACTAATTCTCCATTATGAAACGCTCCGCAGTGGCGTCCATCGGCATCATTGTCGACTTTTACATAGTCAAACGGCTTATCAGGCCAAAGTACGGCGTGGCGCAGGGCATAGGTTTGTTCAGCCGTAATCGATTGAATGGAAAGGGCCGCGGACGGGGATACAATCATGTTTAGAAGGTTATATGTAGGTACTATTAGGCGGTCAAATTACCACTTTTGAACACTACGAACCTCATTAGTCGTTAAAATCTATTAGGTGGCCAGACTGACAGCCCCTAGTTTTCGACGAACGAAATACGTGCTCCGGCTTCAGTCGCCACACACTAGCCATTTCCAAAAATCAGAACGGCAGCTTTCCCAGATCGACGTTGCCGCCGGTGATGATAATACCGATCTTTTGTCCCGCAAATTGCTCTTTGTGCTTCAGCACGGCAGCCAATGGCACGGCAGACGACGGCTCGATAATGATTTTCATTCGTTCCCAAACCAGCTTCATGGCCGCACTTATCTCGGCATCCGAAACGGTTAAAATATCCGCTACGTGTGCCTGGATAAGAGCCAGCGTCCGTTCGCTAAGGGTCGTCATGAGCCCGTCGGCAATTGTGTTGATATAAGGCGCTTTTTCGACCTGGCCGCTATGAAAAGATAATATCGCATCGGCCGCGCCCTCGGGCTCACCCGCAATAACCTGGGTCGTTGGCGATAAGTAATGGGTGGTTAAGGCCGTGCCACTCAGCAGTCCTCCCCCACCGACCGGCGCCAGTAGTACGTCAAATGGACGACCTTCAGCGTCTTCGATCAGTTCTTTGGCGGCCGTAGCCTGCCCGGCAATCACGCGATCATCATCAAATGGGTGAACCAGCACGGCGCCCGTTCGTTTGATCACTTCACGTACGCCCGCTTCTCGGGCCTCGAGCGTTGGTTCGCATTCAATTACTTCAGCACCATAACCAAGCACGGCGTCTTTTTTCACTTTAGGAGCTGTGCGCGGCATCACAATGTAAGCGGGCAGGCCCACCTGTCGGGCGGCAAACGCGACAGCCTGGGCATGATTACCCGACGAATGGGTTGTAATTGCCGTCCCTTCCTGATGTTGAACAACCTGCAGCACGGCGTTCAGCCCACCCCGCGCTTTGAAAGCCCCTATTTTCTGAAAGTTTTCACACTTAAAATAGATCTCGGCGCCTGCACGTTCGTTGATCGTTTGATTGGTCAGAACGGCGGTTCGGTGGATGTAAGGCCGGATGCGGTCGTGGGCCTCTTGAATGGAATCGAAAGAAATCATCAGGAACGTATTTGTCGAATACCGGCAAATTACGAAGAAAACGGCCGCTACCCGTGTTAGCAAATCTGCTTTTCTTCTAAAAAATATGATCTGCAACTAGGAGATTTACCCTGACTTTACCTTCTAAATACGGTTCCCCTCTTTCGATCATCCACTCACGTGCAGACAACCCTATTCCTTGACGCAACAATCAGTTTACGCTACGTAACGAGGCATCAGAATAGTCCGTCGGCACCATACTCAACATCAAGTTTTCACCTATCGCATGAAATTCTATTTACTACTGCTAAGCCTTTTTACCTTTTTAACACTAGCGCAGGGACAAACAGAACGCCAGTTCTCGATTCGGGGCACCCTGGTCGATGATCAGAACAAGCCTGTTCCTTTTGGAACGATTGCCCTTTATCAAAACGCCAAATCGACCCCGGTAACAGGTGCCATCTCTAACGAAGCAGGTCAGTTCGAGATACGTAGTAAGTCGGGTCAATTCGCTATAAAAATCAGTGTAGTATCGTATCAGGATCGAAGCCTACCAATCATTACTATCGTGGATAAAGACCTTGATCTGGGAAACCTTACCATCAAATCCAGCACTAAAAGGCTGGAAGAAGTTGTCGTGAAAGGCGAACGGAGCCAGATGGAACTGGCATTGGACAAAAAGATATTTAACGTTGGAAAAGATTTGGCCAATGCTGGCGGCACAGCCTCCGATATTCTGAGCAACGTGCCCTCCGTTGCGGTCGATGCCGAAGGCAATGTTAGCCTCCGGGGAAGCAACAGCGTCCGCATTCTGATCGACGGAAAACCATCGGGGTTAGTGAGTTTTAAAGGCGGCAGCGGCTTGCAGCAGTTACAGGGCAGCAGTATCGAACGGGTCGAGGTGATTACGAATCCATCGGCACGCTACGAAGCCGAGGGCATGGGCGGCATCATCAACATCGTTTTAAAGAAAGAACACAAGGAAGGCATCAATGGCTCGTTCGACCTGATTACGGGTTACCCGGCCAATTTCGGACTGGCTGCCAACATCAATTACCGACGGAAGAACCTCAATTTCTTTGTCAATTACACCGCTTCCTACCGGAATACGCCGGGCCGCAGTTCGCTTTATCAGGAATTATACCGCAACGACACGACTTTCGTTACGCAGCAAAATTCGACGTCTAAGCTTAAAGGACAGAATAACAATGCCCGCGCCGGTCTTGACTATTTTTTCAATGCAAAGAACGTACTGACAGCCGCTTATACGTATCGACTGAGTAAAGGAAAACGCTTTGCCGACATCAATTACCGGGATTACCAATTTAACCTCAATAACCTACGTAGCATTACCAGCCGCACGCAGGACGAAACAGAAACTGAGCCCAATTCGGAATATACCCTGACCTACAAACGAACATTTGCGCGGGAAGGTCATGAACTTACCGCCGACATTCGCTATCTGGATAACTGGGAAAGCTCGGATCAATATTTCGCCCAGCAGACGTTTCAGCCCGATGGCAAGACGCAGATGATCCCGTCCGTTTTGCAACGGTCCGTCAATGACGAGACCGAAAAGCAGTTTCTGGTTCAGGTCGACTACATTCAGCCGTTCAGCAAAAATGGCAAAGTAGAAGCCGGTTTACGGAGTAGTTCGCGGGATATGACCAATGATTATTCGGTGACGCAACAGGCCGGAGATGGCGCCTGGTCTCCCCTACCCGGCCTGACCAACTACTTTATCTATGAGGAACATATCAACGCGGCTTACGGCATTATTGGTAATAAAGCCCGTAAATTCTCCTACCAGGCGGGGTTGCGGGGCGAAATAACCGACGTAACCACTACGTTACGGCAAACGAACGACGTTAATCCGCGCCACTACGCCAACCTGTTTCCGAGCGTACATTTCACGTACGATCTGCCACGTCAGCATGCGCTGCAACTTAGTTTCAGTCGCCGGATACGGCGGCCGCAGTACAACGATCTGAGTCCGTTCAGTACCTATAGCGACAACCGTAATTTCTGGAGCGGCAACCCCAACCTGAATCCTGAATTTACGAACGCTTTTGAACTTGGGCACATCAAATACTTTGGAAAAGGCTCGATCAGTTCATCGGTCTATTATCGACATACCACCGACAAAATTCTGTCGGTACGTCGGGTGAATGATCAGGGTTATTCCACCACCCGGCCCGAAAACCTTCAGAGCGAAAATTCATACGGCGCCGAATTTGCGGGGTCCTTTTCCCCGTATAAATGGTGGAAACTCGACGGTAGTTTCAACTTTTTTCGGGCAGTCACCAATGGTAGTAATCTGGACGTGAATTACCAGAGTGATACGTATAGTTGGTTTACACGGCTTATTTCCCGATTTACGATCTGGCAATCAACGGATATTCAATTACGTGGCAACTACGAAGCGCCCCAGCAAACGCCACAGGGGCGTCGGAAAGCACTTGCTACGTTAGATCTTTCGGTTAGCAAAGATGTACTTAATAATAATGGTACGTTGACACTCAATGTGCTTGACGTGTTCAATTCGCGTCGCTTCCGGTCAATTACCGAAGGGCCTAACTTCTACGCTGAAAACAGTTCGCAATTCCGGCTTCGTCAGATTAATTTAACGTTCAGCTACCGGTTACGGCAGGCGAAAAAGAAGCCGAAGGAAGGTGGTGAGGGTGAGTTTTAAACCGGTTGCAGTTCACTCCTCACCGTCGAGCCGCGCACAATCAGGCTCGTTGGCAACACAATCCGTTCAGGCTGGAACTCGTCTTCCCTGGCTTCCAATTGCCTGATTAACAGTTGAGCCGCCTGCTGACCCAGTTCGCTGACGGGTTGCGAGACCGATGTGAGACCCGGTTCAATCAGCGACGATATGGGGTCATCACTAAACCCAACGATTGCCAGATCGTCAGGAACGGAAAGGCCCCGGCGTTTGGCTACGTTCAGGGCTTCGAGGGCAGTGGGGTCATTCATGGCGAAAAGCGCGTCGGGTGGATTGGGCAAATTAAGCAGATGATTTACGTAGATATTTGCCTTATCCAGATTCAGATCATAGGCGATAACCAGCTCAGGATCAAGAGGTATATTATATTGCGTTAGCGCATCCCGATACCCACTGAGCCGATTGCGACTATTCATGAGCGTATCTGGTCCGGCTAGGTGCGCAATCCGCCGTCGACCTGTCTGGATAAGGTGCTCGACTGCCTGAAACGCTCCGTTGTAATCGTCCACCGTTACGTTCGATACATTCATGTCTTCGCACACCCGGTTGAAAAACACGACCGGAATGCCTTTGCGCTGGAATACCTTGAAGTGATCGAAGTTGCGGGTTTCCTTCGTGTGCGACACAATGAGCCCATCCACGCGGCTGGCGAGCAGGGCTTTCGCATTCGCCACTTCGGTTTCGTAGGACTCATTCGAGTGGCAAATCACTACGTTGTACCCCGATCTGGCCATTTCTTCCTGCGCCCCAATGATGACTTTAGGGAAGAAAAAGCTGATAAACTCCGGCACCATAATCCCAACCGTCCCCGTACGATTCGTCAGTAGGGAAATCGCCAGTTGGTTTCGTTGATAGTCGACCTGAGCGGCCATGTCGAGGATTCGCTGGCGTGTTTTTTCATTCACGTTCGGATGGCCCGTCAAGGCTCGTGACACAGTCGATTTGGAAATTCCCAACGCGTGGGCAATATCAATTATGGTTGTCTGATGCGTCGCCATTCTTTTCGACTAAATATAATTTATCCAATTTTATCACCGTAGCCACTACGTTGCTTACCCCAGTTCATCAGTAAGTCTGATGGAATTATTGGGAACATTCCCAAAATTTTGGGAATGTTCCCAATAAAAAAAGTCAATTAAATCTTTGCAGAATCACTATTCAATAGTAATATCAACATACAGAGCGAAAAACAACGGAAAAGTCCTTTAGATGAGGTGTTCATCAAAAAAAACTAAATTCTAGCGAATACGCTCTCTCTAAATTTTCACCAGTAACTATTTTGTACTTTTTCAATTTCACTCATTCCTAAAACCAAAAGAGTAGCTTAGGCTGCTTTGCTTATGCGATCATTTTTATCACTACAAACCGTGGTCGGCCTAGTCGGTCTTTTGCTGACTACACTGGTGGGTCAGACGCAGGCTCCGCGCACGGCCACCATCACGGGGCGAGTCACCGACGCCGTTACAAACGATGGCCTGCCGGGAGTCAACGTTGTTGTGAAGGGCTCCCAGCAGGGAACTACCACAAACGCAAACGGGCAATATACCGTAACCGTACCCGCAACGAATGCCACGTTGACGTTTTCGTATATCGGATACGTACCACAGGATGTGGCCGTAGCGAATCGCAGCACGATCGACATTGCCTTACAATCCGATGACCGATCGCTGAATGAAGTCGTTGTTGTCGGCTATGGCACCCAGCGCAAAATCGAGACGACCGGTTCTATCGCGTCCGTTAAATCGGCCGATCTGGTGCAAACGCCCGTTTCTAACGTAGCACAGGGCTTACAGGCGCGGGTTTCGGGCGTTCAGGTGAGCCAGAATACAGGGGCGCCGGGCGGCAATATCAGCGTGAGAATCCGGGGTACCAACTCGATCAACGGTAACTCCGAACCGCTCTACATCGTCGATGGAATTCAGATTTCCAACGGCACCAACAACAGCAATGAGATCAATAATGTCAGCCCACTTTCGACCATCAACCCGAATGACATCGAATCAGTCGAAATCCTGAAAGACGCGTCAGCGTCGGCGATTTACGGCTCCCGGGCGGCCAACGGCGTTGTATTGATTACGACCAAACGGGGTAAAACCGGCGCCACTCGTGTAACCATTGATAGCTATTATGGCGTACAGAAAGTAAACAAAACGCTGCCGCTTCTGAATGCCGCCGAGTTTGCGCAGGTAGAAAACGAGACGTTTAAAAATAATTACTACCCAAATCCATCGTCGCTGGGCGAAGGAACCGACTGGCAGAAAATCATTTTCCGGCAGGCGCCCATTCAAAGCCATCAATTGTCGATTAATGGCGGAACGGAGAAAACCCAACTCGCGCTTTCGGCTAATTATTTCAATCAGGACGGGATCATCATCAACTCCAACTTCAAACGTTATTCCTACCGGCTGAACGTCGACCATCGAATCAGCGAACGGATCAAGATAGGAACCAGTATTCTGGGGAGTTATGCTGTTAATGCGGGGGTCACTACGGGTTCGCAAACCATTGGCGATGCTGCCGTTGTCACGAATACCATTCTGGGTGCGGCTGTTGGTGCGCCACCTACGCTACAGCCCTACCGCGAAGATGGCAGCATCTTCCCGTTTGGAGAGCAGGCGAATGGCCAGTACCGGGAGGTTATAAACCCACTGAACTATACAGCAATTCTGAACCAGACCGCTATCCGGCGGACGCTGGCTAACCTGTATGGCGACTTTTCGATCATGAAAGGGCTTACATACCGGGCTTCATTCAACATCGATATGCAGAATAGCCTTCGCGATACGTACTCTCCCCGCTCAATTGTCAACAAATCGGATTTGAATGACAATTCGGGAACAGGGTCAAAAACGAACACGAACAGCATGGCGCTTCTGCACGAAAGTATTCTGACCTATAATACTACGTTCACGAAAGACCATTCCTTCAAAGCCACGGCGGTGTTTGGTACTCAGGTGGAGAACTATAACCAAAACCAGATCAATGTGAATGGTTTTCCGAATGATGCGACCCAGAATGAAGCGCTGCAATTAGCGCTCAACCGCACGGTGAGCAGTAACCGCACAACGCAGCGACTGGATTCATATCTCGGACGTATCAACTACGGCTTCAAAGACAAATATTTTCTGGACCTCACAGCCCGTATTGATGGCTCAAGCCGGTTTGGAGCGAATCACAAATATGGATTGTTTCCGGCGGTATCAGCGGGCTGGCGACTTATTGAGGAACCATTTGTTAAATCGGTTAGCTGGCTCTCCGATCTAAAACTGCGGGCCAGTTACGGTATCACCGGAAATGCCGCCGGAATTGACCCCTATCAGTCGCTGGCAACGGTTTCGGCACCCAATCCGGGCAGTGATT
This sequence comes from Spirosoma jeollabukense, assembly GCF_054777855.1. NCBI lineage: Bacteria > Pseudomonadati > Bacteroidota > Cytophagia > Cytophagales > Cytophagaceae > Spirosoma > Spirosoma jeollabukense. Next base: position 392,727 of record NZ_BAAHAD010000002.1, on the reverse strand, counting down.
ATAACATCAATCACGCTTACATGATTGGCATCAATCCGTCGGGTATTGCCAACCCCGATCTGCGTTGGGAACGTTCGGCCCAAACCGACATCGGTCTGGATGTAGCCTTCCTGAATAATCGGATTAGCCTGATTATGGACGTTTACCAGAAAACAACCAGAGATTTGCTCTACGTAAAAACCCTGCCGTTGAGTTCGGGTTATGCCACGATTACCGGCAATTATGCCTCGCTCGAAAACAAAGGGCTGGAACTGGCCGTCAATGCCCGGATTCTGGAGGGGCCTCTGAAATGGAGTGTGTCGGCCAATGCTACGTTCAACCGCAACAAATTACTGGATCTGGATGGCGGCACAACGCAGGAACGATTCGTAACAGCCTATTCCATTTTGCAGGTGGGCAGTCCACTGGGTTTGTTTAAGACGTATGTTTTTGATGGTATCAACCAAACGGGCGAAACGATTTTACCGGGTTACGGTGGTACGTTAGGTGGCCAGAAAGTAAAAGATCTTAACGGTGACGGCACAATCTCATCAGCCGATCAGATCATTACGGGCAATCCGAATCCGAATTTTATTTACGGATTCTCTACAAATCTCTCCTACAAAGGATTTGACTTCAGTGCGTTTCTGTCGGGTTCACAGGGCAATGATATTTACAACGCCAGCCGCCTTTCGTTTAGCCTGCCCCTGGGGCAACGTAACATGCTGAAAGGCGTGGTCAACCGATGGACGCCCACGAATCCGAGCACGGAATATCCTGCCCCGGCGCAGGGAGGCCGTATGCCCGTGAGTAACTACGTAGTGGAAGATGGTTCCTACCTGCGTTGCAAGAACGTAACGCTGGGCTACAGCCTTCCCCGCATCAAAGGCATCCAGAACATTCGGGTGTATGTGAGCGCCAACAACCTCTTCACGATCACCAACTACAGCGGATTTGATCCGGAAGTCAATACGTATGCGGGTTCAAATACGGCTATTGGCATCGACAACCTCGTGTATCCACAAGCCCGGTCGTATCTGGGTGGTTTACAAATCACTTTCTAAACCGGGATTACACAGATTTAAGGATTTATTAGATTTTGTTTTCGCTTCTTCGAAACGCTCTTTCAATTAGCAAAATCCTGTAAATCCATCAATCAGCTAAACTCCGGTTCAGACACTCCTTAAACGCATGAAAAAGATACTCATTCCTATACTCGTAGCTTTCTGTCTGGCAAGCTGCACACTGGACGAAACGATTTATTCGTCTATTTATACCGAAGCTTTTTACAAAACGGCCTCCGATGCCGAGAAGGGGCTGATTGCAGCCTATGATCCGCTGGCCGATATGTACAGCGGCCCGGCGATGACGATGGTACCTGACTTCAGCGATGATCAAACGTACCCACGAGGGGTTGTTGGTCGTAACACGTTGACGCTCTTCTCCTACGACATCAATTACACCGTTCAGAAGAGTAATTCAAGGACCAATGAATCACCTCAGCAAATCTGGGCGTCGGGTTACGATGGCATTGAGAAGACCAACTGGCTTATTGCCAAAGTCCCTGCGGCCAACATGGATGAAACCCGAAAGAAGCAGATTATTGGGGAAGCGTATTACCTGCGGGCATTCTATCTGTGGGCGCTGACCAAAAATTTCGGCGATGTCGTTATTAAAACAACCCCTAGCTATTCAGAAGCGGATGCAGTAGTTGGCAAGAGCCCAAAGGCCGACGTGTATAAGCAGATTTACAGTGATCTGGATCAGGCCTTTGCGGCTGGCTTACCCTCCTATCCGGCCGTTGATAAAGGGCGTCCCTCGAAAGAAGTCGTCAATGCGCTATATGCCAAAGCCGCGTTGTATAACGAAGACTGGGCGAAGGCGCTTGAAAAAGCCCAAGCCGTTATTGCTTCCGGCAAATATTCGCTCATGCCCGATGTGCGTAATGTCTATAAGTACGATCAGGAAGATGCCGCCCGCATCGAGAATATGTGGGCTTACGAGGTGGACCCCATCTCACCCGGTCGGTCGCACCAGTTGACAGGACTTTGCGGCCCTGCCGGTAGCGCCGGGGCCGATTATGGCCGAACAACGTTCGGGTCGATGTTCGCCTACATGTCGTTTTTCAGATCCTTTAACCCAGTCGATAAACGGCGCCAATTGCTCGACACAAACTACGTGGATCGAACGGGTAAAATTATTCCGCAACGTAGCATTACGCCCATCACTACCGACGCCGTACTGATTAAGAAATATCAGGACCCGAATACAACAACGGGGATGATTTGCAATATTCCTATTCTGCGCATGGCGGATGTGTACCTGATTGCTGCGGAGGCCGAAGCCCGGCTAAACGGCGCATCAGCGACGGCTTACGGCTATATTAACACCATTCGGAAACGCGCGGGTCTGCCAGATTTACAAACTGGGCTTAGCAAGGACGCTTTCATTGATGCAGTCATTCAGGAACGCGCCTGGGAGTTTTTTGCCGAGGGTGATCGCTGGTACGACCTGACTCGCACGGGTAAATTTCTGACGGTAATTCCGAAAGCGGTGAATAGTGTATACCCAACCCGACCTGTGCAGGCGAAAAACAAGTATTTCCCCATTCCACAGGATGAGTTGAATGCGAACCTGAAGCTGGAGCAAAACCCCGACTGGAAGTAAATAGAACCCCCAACCCTCTAGAGGACGGTCGGCCGCTGCCGGGCTTTTGCTGGTCTTAGAGATAGTCAAAGCCCCCTTCAGGGGGTTGGGGGCCACTGTCATCCTTAACCATTCTCTGTCAATGCGTTATATCTGTAAAATTGCTTTTCTGACGTTGTGTTGGTTAACAACCCAGGCCCAACAGCCCGTTTCGCTGACCAATGATCACCTAAAGATCATCTGGACAAACACGCCGAAAGGCTGGACCATTAGTCAGGTGGCCGTGCGAAAAGGGAACCAGTGGGTGAACATGGCTGCACCATCCGGCGAAAATACCTTACTGTATGTTGCCGAAAAGCCCTCAGAGAAGGCCGACACTACGTTCAAAGATATTACGGGGCAAGAGTTTCCGGGACCGAAATACCACTACCAGCAGGAACAGTGGGCCGAAAGCACCAATCCTGTTTCGTTGAATAAAGCCGGGCAGGCCATTTACTTTTTCCCGAAAGAGGCCACGCGACCGGCCAAAACGAACGTAACGTTTCAGCAGGAAACCAACGTAGCGACCATCCAAACAGACTGGTCGCTGGACCCTAAATTCCCGTCGGATATTATTGTCAAACAGACGATTACGCCGAAGAAAGATGGCTACTTTTCGCTGGCTTCGCCTACGCTGGCCAGCACAACTGAGCAAAACCTGGCGTGGGCGACCGTACCCGGTTATTTCCAGGGCAATAAATTACAGAAAAACTTTGCGCTAGCCTACGCCTATGGACACGGCATTCCGAACCTGCCCGTTGTGTATCGCGAGCGGTGTGCCAGTACGTTATGCCCGATCATAAGCACGAAAAATGGCGTAACAATTTCCGTTATTCCCGAACCGGGCCTGTCACGTGATCCCTGGGCCAGCGACAAAAGCACCCAGACGCAGTGGAACATCGGGCTGTCGCACATGAACCGCAAAGCCCAGCTTTCGCCAACGCTTTATTATCCGGTTTTGGGAGAATCAAAATCAGCGATGAAAACGGGAAATGCAATCAGCTACACGTTCCGATATAGCCTGACCGACGGGGACTGGTTCAAGGCGCTCAATCACGCGGTGTATGACGTTTACCAGTTTAAGCAAACACTGGGCTTACGTCAGTCAAAACAATCGCTGACGAACCGTATCGAGAAAATGCACCATTACCTAACCGATCCCAAAACGTCGTTGTGGAATATCGAAGATTTTGAGGGAAAGCAAATTGGGGCGCAGTCGTATCTGGGCGGTGTTGTTGGTTCCAACAAAGACGCCATGAAAAATTCCGATTATGGCGCGATGTGGATGCTGGCCAATGCCACGCATGATCCGTTGCTGACGAAAAATGTGCTTCCCTACGCGGAGAATTTCAAATTAGCGCAACAGGAAACCGCCGACAATTTTTTCAAAGGGGCACCGGAGGGGCAATACTATTTGGCGAAAGCGCACAAGTTTGTGGAGGAATGGGGCGAAGTGGTTGAACCGATGGGGCTAACGTATTACACCATGCTCGACATTGGAAACATGCTTCTGTTCGAACCAACCAACACCGAACTAAAGGCGCGCCTTCGCCTGGGTGCCGATCGTTTGCTAACCTGGCAAAAACCAGATGGCCATTGGGCGGTGGCCTACGACCGGCACTCCGATCAGGAGGTTTTCAAAGACATTCAGGATGTCCGTCCTACGTTTTATGGCCTGATTGTGGCCTACCGAGTGCTGAACGATCCGAAGTACTTAGCCGCTGCCCGCAAAGGGGCAGACTGGTTTCTGAAGAATGCGATAGAAACAGGCAGCTTTCTGGGGGTTTGCGGAGATGCCCGCTACGCACCCGATTTCGCCACGGGGCAGTCAGCCCAGGCCTTGCTGGATCTGTATGATCTGACCAACGATGTTCGCTACAAAAACGCGGCCATCATAGCCGCCAAAATTTACACAACGTCGATCTATACGCACCCGATTGCCAACCATACCCCAAAGACTGTCAATGGAACAGCCCGCGAAGATTGGGAGATTTCGCAGACGGGACTGAGCTTTGAACACGGTGGTATTTTTGGATCGGCTAATCGGGCAGGCCCTATCCAGTTATGCAGCCACGCGGGCTTGTTTATCCGCATGTATCAACTCACGAAAGAGCCTATTTTCGCTGATATGGCCCGCGCCGGGGCCATCGGTCGAGACGCTTTCGTTGAGCCCAAAACGAGCGTGGCGTCCTATTACTGGAATGCCATGAACCGGGGCGCCGGGCCCTATCCACACCATGCCTGGTGGCAGATTGGCTGGCTAACCGACTACCTTATGGCCGAAGCCGAACTACGTTCGGCGGGTAAAGTGACCTTCCCGCGCGGCTTTGTGACGCCTAAAGTGGGGCCGCACCAGACATATGGATTTAAGGCCGGAACGGTGTACGGCCAACCTGCTACGTTGCTCATTCAGGATGGTTTGGTCCAACCCAGCAGCCCCGTCATTGACTACGTACTGGCTCGTTCTGCCGATCAGAAAAAGCTGTATGTCGTTCTGCAAAACAACCGGGCGCAGGCAACCCAGGCAACCGTCAAACTGAATTCGGACGTTTTGGGCAAACATATTGCAGAAACTAAATGGCTTCCTACAAATCAGGTCATTGCTGCCGATGCTATTTCGCTCGATTTACCGGGTTTCGGACAGCAAGTGCTGGAAATTGATTTACAGTAAAGGTTGAGCGTAGTCGCTGACTACGTTCGAGCGCTACCCGGTCTCTGACCGGTGGTAAGAATTCCGGTCGGAGACCGGATAGCACCACGACGTAGTTAGAGACTACGCCGAACAAGTAGAAATTAACTATGAATACAACCATTGATACAGCCGTCATTGTCATTTTCTCGGCCTTCGTGCTGGCCATCGGGATGCTCTTTGCCCGAACAGGGCGAAACCTGAAATCCTTCTTTGCCGGTGGAGAGGCTGTGCCATGGTTCATTGGTGGACTGTCGTTGTTCATGAGCTTTTTCTCCGCCGGTACGTTCGTCGCCTGGGGGTCCATTGCCTATAAACATGGTTGGGTGGCCATTACCATTCAATGGACCATGTGCATTGGCGCGTTGATAACAGGGCTTTATCTGGCACCGCGCTGGAAAGCAACGGGCGCACTTACGGCCGCCGAGTTTATCCGGGCGCGACTGGGCGAAACGGTTCAGAAGGTGTATATATTCATTTTCACGCTGGTGTCGTTGTTCATCAAAGGGTCGGTACTTTACCCGGTTGCCAAACTGGTTAGTTCATCGCTCAATTTGCCGCTGGTTCCCTGTACCATCGGGCTGGGCCTGTTCATGATTGCCTACACCGCCGTGGGTGGACTATGGGCCGTGATGGTCACTGATATTTTGCAGTTCGTAGTATTGTCGGCAGCGGTGTTTATTCTGCTGCCTCTGTCGCTGGACAAAGTGGGCGGCTGGAATGGCTTCACCAGCAACGTACCGGACGATTTTTTCAACCTGCTGAATGGCGAATACACCTTCGGATTCATTGCCGCGTTTGTCATCTATCACATTTGCTACATCGGCGGCAACTGGACGTTCGTGCAGCGATACACCAGCGTCGATAGCCCAAAGTCGGCAAAAAAAGTGGCGTTTCTATTTGCAGGACTGTACCTCATTAGTCCTGTCATCTGGATGATGCCGCCCATGATTTACAAGGCCATCAACCCATCCTTAACCGGGCTGGACACGGAAAACGCCTACCTGATGATCTGCAAACTTGTTCTGCCGCCGGGTCTGCTGGGTCTGATGCTAACGGGTATGTATTTCTCGACCTCGGCCAGTGCCAACACGGCGCTGAATGTAGTATCGGCGGTTTTTACGAACGATATCTACAAAGGGTTGATCAATCCGGCGGCTTCGGACAAGAAACTGATGCGTGTGGCGCGTGGCTCGTCCTGGGTATTTGGTCTGGGCATGATTGTAATTGCGTTACTGGTTCCGGCAGCGGGCGGCATTGTCAACGTAGTGTTGAGCATCTCGTCCATTTCCGGCGGGCCGCTGCTGGCCCCTCCCCTCTGGGCGTTGTTTTCCAAACGTCTGACCAGCCGGGCAACGCTCTGGGTGACGGGCATCGGCCTGACTGTCAACCTGTTTTTCAAAGTACTATCCCCGATCCTTTTTGATTTTAAGTTAACACGGGGCGAAGAAACCATTGTTGGTGTGGGTTTACCATTGCTCTTACTACTAGCCTACGAACTATATGCCCGATCAAAAGACGTAACAGCAGCCGAGTATTATCAATACCTCATTAACCGTCAGCAGAAACGAGACGACGCCCAGATCGAATCCCCGGAAGAAGCGTATGCGGTAAAAAAACAGAATCGTTTCGGCTTACAGGTCATTGCCGGGTCGTTGGTATTTACGGCTATAATGTTGTTCGGCTTAAGCTTTCTGACGACACAGGGAGCTACCATTACAGCCGTCATTTCTGGCGTGGTGCTAATAGCGGCACTGATTCCCTGGCAGGCATCGAAACGGGTTCAACTATCAGGTCCGGCACCAGTCGAGAAACTCATCAATTCGAATCACTGATAAGCGGGGAAATTCTATGTCACGGAGGATAGAAAAATGGCGGTCTTCAGAAACCAAATGGTCTGCATTTGCAACCAATGCACAATCGGCGTATTTGTTATCGTCGGGGTCGTTGTGCATTAATCCCCACTCAAAATATATGGATTGCAACGTGCAGTTTTCAAGCGAGAGGAGAAGTTTTACAACATTATCCGCAACCGATGGGGAGGCTTTCTCGGCTAATTTTTCATGGTATTCCGATAAAATATCATTACTCAGGATCAACTCAAACTTGCCCCCTTTCAAGGAATCAAAAATCGGTCGGTATTTTGACGTAACAGGAAGAGAAATCAGTAGAACGTTTATATCCAGTACAACTCTCATCGAACAGAGGGACTACGCAAATGCTCATTTTTCCAGTTCTCGATGGTCTGCTCATTCCACCCTTTTTCTTGCCATAACTGATCCATTTCGCTATCAATTCGCTGGGCAAAATAATCAGCCAGCAAAAGTCGAATTTCCTTTAACTCTTCTTCAGAAACGGTATAAGGATACAACTTCAGTAACTCCATTTGAAGATTGCTCAATTTCGTGGGTATGGTCTGAGAGGTTGCCATAGCGTAATTCTTTTTTACAAATATAAGATAAAGCTTACCTGATTTATAAGTCGTTTTAAACCCAATACATGACATACCTACGAAACGTTCTGCCCATTCTCCTGATTCTTTGGCTTACACTGACGGCCTTCGCTCAGTATACCATTCGCGACCCAAATGCGATTCCACTTCATGGCGAGTGGGTGTTTGCAATGGACCCAATGGACGTTGGTGAACGAGGGAAATGGTACCGGGACGATGCGCCCTTGAACCGCTGGAACAAAGTAATGGTACCCCATTGCTTTTCAGTTGATCCACGCTATCAATTTTATACCGGAACCGCCTGGTACCGACGTACTTTTCCCTGGCAGCCGACGCCTGGCAAACGCGTAATCCTTCATTTCGATGCCGCCTATTACGAAACAACGGTCTGGATTAATAACCGAAAAGTCGGTACGCACGAAGGCGGCTACACGCCCTTTCATTTTGACGTAACGGAGTATCTGAAAGCCAACAGCAACACCATTGCCGTTTCGGTAAATAACAATACGTGGCGGGTTGGCACCATACCCGGCGCAAAGGACAACGATCAGCCCAACGATCCATTTCCGGGCTGGGTGAACTACGGCGGCCTGATACGTCCCGTTTATCTGACCGTTGAGCCGGATGTTTACGTCGAAAATGTAAAGACGGAAACAATACCCGACTTGGCTAAAGGAACCGCTACGTTAAAAATAAAAACGCGCATTCGTAACGTAAGTGGCCAGGCCAGCACGCCAAAACTAACGTTTAAAGTTGAGCAAAATGGCAAACCCATACCGCTTGTCTGGAAACAGCAGACCAGCAACATAGCCCCTAATCAGACGGTTATTTTAGAGGCCGAAACATCATTGAAAGCCGGTGACGTCAAACTGTGGAGCATCGACCAACCTATTTTGTATGATGTACAGGTGATGGCCGCCACCGATACAGTACGTACTCATTTCGGGATTCGGAAGGTGGAGGTCCGTAACGCCCAACTGTTGCTAAATGGTCAGCCAATTAAAGTGGCGGGTGGCAACCGGGTCGTCGATTATGCTGGTTTGGGATCGCTGGAGCCGGATTGGGTAGTGGAGAAAGACATGCGTCTGATGAAAGAAGCAGGTATGGAACTCCATCGTCTAACTCACTACACACCTTCCGAAACCGTCTACGATTGGGCCGATCGCAACGGAATGCTCATCATCAGCGAAGCCGGAAACTGGCAACTGACGCCGAGAGAAATGGATAACGACACCATCCGGACGAAGTTCCGGCAGCAGTTTCGCGAAATGGCCGAGCGTGACTGGAACCATCCCTGCGTGATTGCCTATAGTGTGGGGAATGAGTACTTATCCGAACAACCAGCCGGACAGCGCTGGACGAAAGACATGATCGCCTACGCCCGTGAACTCGATCCGACCCGGCTCTATACTTTTGCGTCCATGCGACTCAATACGTTACCCAAAAAGCCGGAAGACGAAGCCAGCCAGTACTGCGATTTTATCTCGACCAATACGTATGGCAATCACACGAATGTCCTGAAGCACATTCACTCACTTTATCCTGACAAGCCAATTTTCATCAGTGAATATGGTACGCGGGCGGACGGAAAAGACAACGAAGCGGGACAGGTAAGCCACATCGAAAAATTCCTGACCGACATTCGGCAGTTACCTTACGTAGTGGGTGCATCGTGGTGGTCATTCAATGATTATTTGAGTCGGCACGATGGCACGAATCCCGACGGCACGCGCCCCTGGGGACTGGTGCGTGGGGACCGCTCGAAACGACCGCTCTACAAAACTCATCAGACTGGCATGGCCCCCGTTACGGTCGAGAAAATGAGCTGGGCACCTGGCAGCGAAGGGGTTCATACGCTCAACCTTCGAATAACGGCCCGTAATGATTTCCCGGCTTATGCCATCCGAAATTATAAGTTAAAGGCAAATAACTCAACGTTGCTTATTCCTGACTTGCAGCCGGGTCAACAGGTTACCTTATCCATTCCTGTCCGTGGTTTCGACAAAACACTGATGGTGGAAATCATCAAACCGACAGGCTTTTCAATTCTTACACAAACCATTGATTTATCGAATGATACGCGAACAGGCAACTGACAAACGAACCCTGAAAACCATTCGCTACGACGCCGACCTTATTGTTGTTGGCGGAGGATTATCAGGCGTTTGCTGCGCGATTACAGCGGCCCGGGCGGGTACCCGCGTGGTACTGGTACAGGACCGCCCCGTACTGGGCGGCAACTCATCGTCTGAAGTGCGGCTGTGGGTGCTGGGGGCTACGTCGCACATGGGTAACAACAACCGCTGGGCGCGCGAAGGCGGTGTCATAGACGAGCTTCTCCTCGAAAATTTATACCGAAATCCAGAAGGGAATCCACTGATTTTCGATACGATTCTGCTGGAAAAAGTGGTGATGGAATCTAACATTTCATTGTTGCTCAACACAGCAGTTTATGAAGTAGAAGTTGACAATACCCCCAACCCCCTGAAGGGGGCTAAACCTTCCGCGTCAAAAGCCCCCTTCAGGGGGTTGGGGGTAGATAGCGGGAAAACAAACAATATTCGTTCTATCCGCGCCTTTTGCAGCCAGAACAGTACCCTGTACGACCTCGTTGCGCCCCTTTTCTGCGACGCGTCCGGCGATGGGATCGTTGGATTTCAAGCTGGTGCCGCCTTCCGGATGGGCGCCGAGAGTCGGGAGGAGTTTGATGAGAAGTTTGCCCCCACGGCGGAATACGGTGAATTGCTGGGACATTCGCTTTATTTCTACACCAAAGACACCGGCCGGCCCGTTCGGTTTGTGCAGCCCGCTTATGCGCTGGATGACATCACCAAAATTCCGCGCTACAAACGATTCAACGCACAGGAATACGGTTGTCAGCTTTGGTGGATTGAATACGGCGGACGGCTCGATACGGTTCATGACACTGAAGCTATTAAATGGGAACTATGGAAAGTGGTCTACGGCGTCTGGAATTACATCAAAAATTCCGGTCAGTTTCCCGAAGCTGACACGATGACGCTGGAATGGGTCGGGCAGATTCCCGGCAAACGCGAAAGCCGCCGGTTTGAAGGCGACTATATGCTGAAGCAACAGGATGTAGTAGAACAGCGAACGCACTCCGACGCGGTAGCTTTCGGTGGCTGGTCCATCGATTTGCACCCCGCCGACGGTATTTTTTCGGAGAAACCGGGCTGTAACCAGTGGCATAGTAAAGGGATTTACCAGATTCCGTACCGTTGTATTTATAGTCGAAACGTAACAAATTTGTTCCTGGCAGGACGGATCATCAGTGCTTCACACGTAGCGTTCGGGTCATCGCGTGTTATGGCAACGGGTGCCCACGTAGCGCAGGCGGTGGGCATGGCCGCTGCGCTGAGCGCACGGCACCACCTGCTGCCGCGCGACTTAACCGAACCGGCCCGTATGCAGACATTACAACAGGAACTATTAAAAACGGGCCAGCATATTCCTGGTATTACGTTGCATGACGAGCAGGATATTGCTCAGACTGCTCACCTATCGGCATCCAGCGAATTTATCCTGACAGAATTGCCGCCTGATGGCCCATTGCTTTCGCTAACGTCTTCGGCGGCTCAGATGCTTCCGTTGCCTGCCGGATCAGTGCCAAAACTAACGGCTTTCGTAACTGCCGACCGGGACACCACACTCACCGTTGAACTGAGAAAAAGTAGCAAGCCCTTTAACCACACCCCGGACGTAACGCTGGAAACGAAAACGCTGTCGATACATAAAGGAAAGCAGGAGATCAACCTGACATTTGATAGCCATATCGAAGAGCCGCAATATGTATTCATTACGTTCCTGAAAAACGAGCATATCCAGTTGCAATACAGCCAGTTGCGCGTTACGGGCATTTTGTCGGTGTTCAACAAGATCAATCCAGCCGTCTCGAATTACGGCAAGCAGGAACCTACCGAAGATATTGGCGTCGATACGTTCGAGTTCTGGTGTCCCGAACGCAGGCCTGCGGGTCAGAACATGGCACTACGTATCGCACCGGGCATTCGATTGTTCAACCCCATCAATGTTCGAAACGGCGTCCAACGTCCAACTAATCAGCCCAATGCGTGGGTAACTGACCTGGCCGATCCCAACCCGACATTGACGCTAACCTGGTCCAGCAAGCAACGTATCAGTCGGGTTGAGTTAGCTTTCGATAGCGACTTCGACCATCCACTCGAATCGGTGATTATGATTCACCCCGAAACTGTCTCGCCGTTCTGCGTAGACGAATTTATCCTTTGTAATGATCAGCAGGAACGAATTTTTCATCAGACGGACAACCACCAGAGCCGCAGTACGATTCGTTTCGAACAACCTGTCGAAACTAGTAGTCTGACGATTCATTTAAAGACAAACCACAAAAAGGCTCCGGCAGCCTTGATGGAAGTGCGCTGCTACTCGGTTTCGTAGCCTGAACGGCCAGGTTCGGGTTGAAACTGCATTATTCTCCGGACGGGCCATCCAGACTAAAAAAATCAGTTTTAGCAAATGCCAGCAGGAGCCCTTAGACGTAGTTAAACTAAAAAAGTAACAGACTTGGAGAAATATTTTTTAAATCCTTGATTTCAGCCTAAGGACCAGGTAGTTTTTCATTAAAAGCTTCAATGCGTTTGAACGCCATATAATAACGCTTGATCATGCATTTTCCACTGTTCAGACCGTAGACGTTGCCATTAGGAACGTAGCATTCTTGTTTTGTCATGTCGCATAGGTGAGTTCATCTTCCTACATAAGTCACTATGCTCTTGATAGACCAGAAACTTTTTTACGCTATGCTCTTAAAAACTACTCAATTCACTCAGCTACTGCTCTTTTGCGTTATTGCCGGACAGGCTTTCTTTTATTTCATTGGGGGTACGGCGGCTCTAAAAAACGTATCAGCCACGGCATTCATCGAACAGCGCAAAGCGATAGACGCTGAAATTGCGCCTTATTTAAAAGTTATTTACCCCTTAACTGTTGTGATTAGTATAGTGATGCTGGTACTGCTACGTCAGCAAATCGGCTCGGCGCTCTTTATGCTTTCGGCAGTGGCCTGTTTGCTGGTAATTATTGACATGGCCATCGCCGTAAAGGGAAATATCCCGCTGAATCAACGGATAAGCACCTGGCCGCTTGATGCTTATCCCGGTAATTGGCACGTAGTACGCGACCAATGGCTGACCTATCTGCATTATCGGCAGATTTGTGGCATCGCCGGTTTGCTATGCCTGCTGGTTGGTATTATTTGGAAAGCGTAATGATAAAGATTGGGTAGCCTCAGAAACTGTTCGAAAATTAGTTCTTACTCAGCCTGAAAACCCCTAAATCCCCTGAAGGGGACTTTATCTGAGAGGGAGCAAAGTCCCCTTTAGGGGATTTAGGGGTTTTTCATATAACATCTCAGGAATAGGCACTTGTTTTTTAGGCGGGGAAATCGGTCTTTTGTTTAGAATTCATATCTACTAAACCCGTTACGTTATGACCACCGATCGTCGCTCGTTTTTGAAACAAGCCGCTGGATCACTGGCGACCATGGCCCTGCTGCCATCTGCCTTTGCCGAAACTTCCGCAAAAAAACTTTTCTTCGACATTTCACTGGCGGAATGGTCGTTGCACAAAGCCTTGTTCGGCAAGAAAATTACGAATATGGATTTCCCCGGCATTGCCCGTAAAGAGTTCGATATCAGCATTGTTGAGTATGTCAATCAGTTCTTTAAAGACAAAGCGCAGGACAAAACTTACCTCAACGATCTGCTGGCTCGCTGCAAAGACAATGGCATCACCAACAACCTCATCATGATTGATGGCGAAGGCAATCTGGGCGCCAGCGATGCCGCCGAACGGGCGAAAGCGGTTGAAAATCACCACAAGTGGGTGGAGTGCGCCAAGTATCTGGGCTGCAAAACCATCCGCGTCAACGCAGCCGGACAAGGTACTGCTGAAGAAGTGGCCAAGGCCGCCGTTGATGGATTGAGCAAGCTGGGTGAATTTGCCAAAACGATGAACATCAATGTCATTGTTGAGAACCACGGCGGTTATTCGTCAAACGGAAAATGGCTGTCCGGCGTCATGAAACAGGTGAACATGAAAAATGTCGGTACGCTGCCTGACTTCGGCAATTTCTGCATCAAACGTGGCGAAGGGCATTCCTGCCTGGAAGAGTATGACCGCTATCAGGGTACGCAGGAACTGATGCCTTTCTCGAAAGGGGCATCCGCTAAATTCTACGACTTCGACGCCAACGGCAATTGCGTGGAAACCGATTACAATCGTATCCTGAAAATTGTAAAAGACAGTGGCTTCAAAGGTATTCTTGGTATTGAATATGAAGGCAACGCCCTGGAAGAATACGACGGCATCCGAAAATCCATAGCGCTGCTCAACCGCGTTGGAGCGACAGTATAATCATACCCGACACATTCAATACATTTGCTAGCCTGACTACACGTAGTCAGGCTATTTTATAGACCCCATGCCACCATCCACACCAATGATCTGGCCCGTAACCCAACTGGCCTGATCGGACAGCAGATAAGCCGCCATACTGGCAATATCGTCCGGGCTACCAATGCGATTGAGTGGGTGACGCTTGTTTGCCGATTCACGCTTTTCATCGCTGCTTAGCAGATTCTTTGCTAAAGGTGTATCTGTTAGGGAAGGCGCAATGGCATTGACGCGAATGTTGCTTGGGGCAAATTCAGCGGCCAGCGATTTGGTTAATCCTTCTACCGCCGACTTGGCGACTGACACCGACGAATGAAGACCCATGCCCAGCTTGGCAGCAACCGTACTGAACAAAACAACGCTACTTCCTTTAGCCGCCTTCAGGGCTACATAGGCTGCATGAACAGCAGCAACGGCGCCCAGTACGTTGATTTCCAGATCTGTCCGGTAATCATCGATAGCCAGGCGGTGAAAGGGTTTTAGGTTGATAGTACCGGGGCAATAGACCAACCCGTGCAATACCTCAGGGAGTTGCGTAAGGGCATCAGCCGCCGGTGTCTGCAATACGTCCCAGCTCATATGCGTAGCCGGAATGCCTTCCGGTACACGTCGACCAGCCGTGAAGAGCGTTGCGCCCTGTTGGTGAAGTTGGTTGGCCAGTGCATACCCGATGCCCGAGCTACCACCAATAATCAGAATATTTTTGCCTTGCATGGGTAAGAATCAAAAAGTTGTAGGGTCACTACGTCATAAAGGGTTGGTGAACAGACCAACTTTACGGCACAGTGACCCTACAACTTTTTGATTACTTAAATAGTTATGCCCGGCTGGGCAACGTAGCGTAGAAACTCCTGCCGGGTTGCCTCTTCTTCAAACTTACCGCCGTAGGATGAGGTGATGGTTGAGCTATTGATGTCGCGAACGCCCCGCGTTGAAACGCATAAATGTTTAGCGTCAATAATCACCGCTACGTCCTCGGTTTCCAGCACGCGCTTCAGTTCTTCGGCAATTTGTATCGTCAGGCGTTCCTGTACCTGGGGCCGCTTGCTGAAATACTCAACGACCCGGTTCAACTTCGATAAGCCAATTACCTTACCACTGGATATGTAGGCAACATGGGCTTTGCCGATGATCGGCACAAAATGGTGTTCGCAGTATGTCTGAACGATAATGTCTTTTTCGACCAGCATTTCCTTGTACCGAAACTTGTTATCGAAGAGCGTCGGCGTAGGTTTATTGGCAGGATTCAGACCGCTAAAAACCTCATTTACATACATTTTGGCAACACGCCGTGGCGATCCTTTCAGGCTATCGTCAGTCAAGTCCAAGCCCAGAATGTTCATAATTTCCCGAAAATGCTCTTCAATAAGATCAATTTTAAGATCATCATCCAGATTAAATGCATCGGGGCGCATGGGCGTATCAATCGAGGACGTACCGTGGGCGTCACCAATTTCGTCAACCAACTCATCGGTCAGGCAATCGCACGTTGCCGAATGGCTATCCACTGAGGAACCGTTGTGCAAAACACCATTGGTGACCCGGCCATCATGCTGAGCTTCCGTAGATGAGTGGCCATTAGATGGGGTATTCGACGAAGTTCCGTTCAGTTTCATACAATCGGATTTTAAGATCTAAGCCCTCGCTTAGCTGATTACGTAAAATGTTATAGATAACGATGGCAATGTTTTCGGCCGAAGGATTCAGGTCAGCAAACTCTTCAGTATCGAGGTTAAGGTTTTTGTGATCAAAGCGGTCGGTAACGTGCTCTTTAACTATATCGCCGAGCTGCTTCATGTCCATGACATAGCCTGTTTCGGGGTCAATAGGGCCATTAACCTGCACAATCAATTCATAATTGTGGCCGTGATAATTGGGATTATTGCATTTGCCATACACACGGGTGTTTTTCTCGTCCGACCAGTTAGGGTTGTTCAGACGGTGAGCCGCGTTGAAGTGTTCTTTCCGAAACACAGCAACCCGTGGGGCATCGGCCCTGGTATTTTCCATAAATAAGAATCGAAATAGGATTCGATCAACCTGTCGTTACAAAGTTTGTGTACAACACAGGCAGACAGCAGAGCGAGTAGCCAGATCGCTCTTTCGAATGCGATGAACAAGTAAACAGTAAACTGACTCGGATTATATTTTGTTCAACGTTTTTCAAAAAAGATTAAACAAAACACGTATCAGTTCGGCTCTATAACATCGGCTTATTTGGTATTGTTCCAATGGCTATGGACAGCTTTGTTGAGGACGGAACCGGATAGGCGTTTCCCCCGTTTGCACCACATGAAACGCTTACGCTCTATTATGTTCGTTACACTTATTTTATTAGCTGGGTTGATTGCTGCCACCGTGGCCTTTATGCAACAAGGACCTTTTGGCCGCGATCCGGCCGGTATCCGGTTAGACCGCATTACGCATTCCCCAAATTACCACGACGGCGCATTCCAGAATCTAGAGCTTACGCCCGTTATGCCCGAAAACGTATCTTACGTGGGCATGATGAGAGATTTCATCAAGAAAGATAAAGACAATATTCCACCCCGGCCGATACCATCCATCAAGACCGATCTGAAAGCGCTTCCCGACTCCGTTCCTACGATTGTATGGTTTGGGCACTCGTCCTATTTGATCAAATCAAAAGGGGTTACAGTGCTGGTCGATCCTGTTTTCAGCGGCTATACATCGCCGGTTTCGTTTTTCGGCAAAGCCTTTGCGGGCGCTGATGTCTATAAGGTTGACGATATGCCAGACATTGACATGCTGGTTCTCTCGCACGACCATTATGACCACCTTGATTTTGAGACCATTACCAAGCTAATTCCGAAAGTCAGGAAATTCTATACAGCCCTGGGTGTTGGGGCGCACCTCGAACGCTGGGGCGTTCCGGCCGACCGGATCGTTGAATTCGACTGGTGGGAAAGCCAGCCCGTAGCGACCGATATTTCCCTGACGGCGGTGCCGGCCCGGCACTTTTCGGGCCGTAGTTTCACACGAGGAAAAACACTCTGGACGGCTTTCGTGCTGAAACTACACGGCTACAATTTATATCTGGGTGGCGACTCTGGCTATGGTACGCACTTTCGGGCCATTGGCGAAAAATACGGTCCGTTCGATCTGGCCATTCTCGAATGTGGTCAGTACGGCAAAGACTGGCCGCATATTCATATGTTTCCCGAAGAGGTTGCTCAGGCGGCTCAGGATTTACGAGCCAAAACAATTTTGCCGGTTCACTGGGCTAAGTTCTCGCTGGCCATCCATTCCTGGAATGAACCCATTAAACGGTTGACGAAAAAAGCCGCGGAGGAAAACCTCAACGTAACGACACCTCAAATTGGCGAACCGTTGATGGTAGATAACTACTATCCGAAAACGGTTTGGTGGAATTTCTGATTACAAAGTACTCAAGCGTGGTTTTTTGCCCCGAAACATCGTTATTTGATCTATTAACCACTCTCTGGATTATAGCAGGTAACCCATTTCTATGCAAACCCCATCACGACGTCAGTTTATTCGAACGGCCGCCCTCACCGGTGCAGCAACTTCTATTTTTCCAGCTATTCTGACGAGCGCAAAACCCGCTGATCCGAAGGTTCGACTTGCTTTTATTGGTGTTGGCGCACGGGGGCGCAGCCACGTATCGCAGGCGCTTTTCCGGGATGATGTTGAGATAACGGCCATCTGTGATCCTGATGCTGAAGCCATCAGCCGCACCAATGCGATGATTGAAAAGGCCGGTCGGAAAGCACCAGTTGCCTATACTAAAGGCGACAGGGCGTTTGAAGACATGCTCAAGCGTGACGATATTGATGGGGTTGTGATTGCTACGCCCTGGGAATGGCACGTACCCATGTCTGTAGCTACCATGCAAGCGGGCAAATACGCCGGGGTCGAAGTCTCAGCCACGGTGACGCTCAAGGAATCCTGGGATCTGGTTAACGCGTTCGAGAAAACGGGATCGCATTGCATGATTCTGGAGAACGTTTGCTACCGGCGCGACGTACTGGCTATCCTGAACATGGTTCGGAAGGGGATGTTTGGCGAAATGACCTACGCTCACTGTGGTTATCAGCATGACCTGCGGAATATCAAATTCAACGATGGCAAATCGATTGGGGGTGTCGGTGCTGAGTTTGGCGCAAAAGGCTATTCAGAAGCACACTGGCGAACGCAGCACTCGGTCGATCGAAACGGCGATATTTACCCCACACATGGCCTCGGGCCTGTGGCGCACTGGCTCGACATCAACCGGGGTAACCGCTTCATGCACCTCACCAGCACGGCCACTAAAAGCCGGGGGCTGCACAAATACGTCGTGGACAAAGGCGGTCCCGATCACCCGAATGCGAAAGTGAATTTCAAACTTGGCGACGTAGTAACGACAGTCATCGAGTGCGCCAACGGCGAGAACATCGTCATCATCCACGATACGAACTCACCCCGCCCGTACTCGCTCGGTTTTCGGGCGCAGGGTACGCAGGGTATCTGGATGGACGACAACGACATGATTTACCTAGAAGGTACCAGCCCCAAGCCTCATAGTTGGGAGCCCTTTGCCCCTTACCAGGAAAAATACGACCACCCACTCTGGAAACGCCACGCCCAAACGGCCGAAAATGCAGGCCACGGTGGCATTGACTTTTTTGTGCTGCGGGCGTTTATCGAATCGATCAAAAACAAAACAGCGCCCCCCATCGACGTCTACGACGCAGCTGTCTGGAGTGCTATCAGCCCCTTATCGGAGCAGAGTATAGCCGGAGGCAGCAAGCCCATCGAAATTCCCGACTTCACACGGGGCAAGTGGAAGGCCAACAAGCCCATTTTCGGGCTGACGGATAACTACTGATGAATGCTGTTTGATGAATCGCGCGGGCGGCCTCGCATGGATAATAAAAGCAGAAAAGCGTAGTTTAGCAATTCCATGGATCTCCCCTATTTCCTTTTGCCTTATACAGTCTACATTATTCAGTAATACAATGACACCTACTGCCCCTCCTAAAACTCAGAATTACACGGGTCCGCTGCTTATCATCGGTGCACTTTTCTTCATTTTTGGCTTTGTTACGTGGGTCAACAGTGTATTAATTGCTTTTTTCAAGCAGGCTTTCAACCTAAGTACAGTCGGCTCGAATCTGGTCGCCTTTGCTTTTTTCATTTCCTATACGCTGATGGCCATTCCGTCATCGGCCGTACTGAAACGGACGGGTTTTAAAAATGGCATGTCGCTGGGGCTGGTCGTGATGGCGATTGGTACGTTGATTTTCGTACCAGCCGCCAAAGCCGTTTCCTACCCGTTGTTTCTGGTTGGCCTGTTTCTAATTGGTATTGGTCTGACTGTTCTGCAAACAGCCTCTAACCCCTATGCTACTATTCTGGGACCACGCGAGAGTGCGGCCCAACGTATTAGCTTCATGGGAGTTGCGAATAAACTGGCAGGCATTTTCAGCCAGTTTATTTTTGGCGGGTTGTTACTAACAGGAGCGAATGCCGTTTCTGGTGCTGCTTCGCTGGAAAAAGTTGTATCACCTTATCTGATTCTGACGGGTGTGCTGGTCGTATTAGCCGCCTTGATTCGCTATTCTAACTTACCCGAAGTATCGGAAGAGCAGGACGATACGTCATCCGATGTGTCGGCGCACACCAGCGTCTGGCAGTTTCCGAATCTGGTATTGGGCGTTTTAGCACTGTTCTGCTACGTTGGTGCGGAGGTTATTGCTGGCGATACGATCATCAACTACGGCAAGGCCTTGGGTTTCCATAATGACGAAGCCAAGTATTTTACAACCTATACGCTTTATGGCTTGCTGGCGGGTTATATCCTTGGCATTGTCCTGATTCCCCGCTTTATCTCGCAGCAGACAGCCTTGCGTTTTGGCGCTGCCTATGGCTTGATCTTCACGGTGGCAACGCTCCTGACCAGCGGTTTTGCGTCGGTACTTTGTGTTGCGCTGCTTGGTTTTGGCTTGGCCCCTATCTGGCCTGCTCTGTGGCCGCTGGCCCTTAACCGACTTGGACCATTCACCAAAATCGGATCGGCATTGCTCATTATGGGTATATCAGGTGGCGCTTTGCTACCCCTGTTACATGGCTACCTGACGGATACCGTTAGTCCGAAAATGGCCTATGCCTTATTGCTGCCGTTGTTTGGGTTTATCCTTTATTACGCAACAGTAGGGTTTAAGCGAACAAGCTGGTAAGTAGTCAAAAATAAGGCCCGCGAAGTACATCCATTGAATTGTTTATGGGCCTTGTGTTTCTTTCTTCTTCTACGTTTAAAATGACCGTATCAACACCCGGCCGCATCTGCCTCTTTGGTGAACACCAGGATTATTTGGGCTTACCTGTTATTGCAGCTGCCATTTCACGCCGAATTAGTATAGATGCTCAACAGGCTGAGCAACCCGGCTTTCGCCTGAATTTGCCTGATATTGGTGATGTAGTCACGATTCCATTTGATGGAAAGCCACTGCACTACCCTAAAATCCGCGATTATTTTCGATCGGGAATAAACGTGCTGCTCCGCGAAGGGTTCACGTTTTCGAAGGGCATTGAGGGCGAAGTGCGGGGCAATATTCCGATCAACTCGGGCACCTCAAGTTCGTCGGCGCTACTCGTTACGTGGCTGAACGTATTGTCTCAACTTTCCGACGAACCCCAGCAGTTTTCCCGCGAACGATTAGCCGAACTTGCCTACGTAGCCGAAGTGCTGGAATTTGGCGAACCAGGCGGCATGATGGATCATTATTCAACAGCCGTTGGCGACGTCATTTAT
Source organism: Spirosoma jeollabukense (assembly GCF_054777855.1). Classification (NCBI taxonomy): domain Bacteria; kingdom Pseudomonadati; phylum Bacteroidota; class Cytophagia; order Cytophagales; family Cytophagaceae; genus Spirosoma; species Spirosoma jeollabukense. The sequence continues at coordinate 371,691 of NZ_BAAHAD010000002.1, read as the reverse complement.
TTAGAATCAAAACCGAAGATTGCCCTACAGGAACTGCATCCGAACTTGGGGACTTTCGTTCTTGGCGATTCGCAGGAACCGAAAGATACAATCGGTATTCTGGGTCGGGTTAAGTTCGGCATGCTAAGGATTATTGAGAAGCTGAGTATCATCAACCCTGCATTTTCACTGGATCATTCGGACATCACCGAGGTAACTGAACCGGGACGCCGGACCGTCAAGGATTACCTACCGAAAGACGAGTACATTTTACTGAAGGGCAACCTCGCCAACCGCGATATTCTACGCGATGCGTTGACTGTTTTGCAAGCCCCCAGCGGCCTGGATCATACTCGTTTCGGCCAGCTCCTGACTGATCACCAGACCAATCTACGTGACGCCCAACGTATCAGTACACCCAAGATTGACCGAATGATCGACGCAGCCTTACAGGCGGGCGCGCTGGGTGGCAAAATCAATGGGTCAGGTGGTGGCGGCTGTATGTTTGCCTACGCGCCCAACAAGCCTGAAAAGGTGGCCGAAGCCATTGAGCGGGAAGGCGGGAAAGCTTACATTATTTCGGTCGATGCCGGAACCACCATCAGGGTTAATTAAAAAAAGAGACCAAATTCGTCACGACTTGGCTGTAGCTCCATAGAGTCCTTCGGTTCGCCTATTTAACGAATCAAGGCTGAGCCCTTGCCATAACTGCCTGTTTAGAGACATGTGCCGTCAGATCAAACAATACCGTCAGATACGCTTCTAAAAATTGTACTCACCCGTAGATTAACGTGGTGTCAGGTGTGCGTCCTGGTCCGCAGAATGGCACGAACAAGTCATCAGGTTTTGTTATAGTGATTGCCTACGCGGTTTCTCGTCCCTACCCGTAGCCCATTGACGTGACGTCAAAGCTAATCCTACACCTATTTTCATGTAACTATTTGAATCAACCAACCGTCCCTCACAGGGTCGTTTACGCATGAAGTACAGAAAAGAAAAAATGAGCAGGGAGTTTACCAAACACCTATTCGATTTTAAGGGTAAGTACGCCCCCTTTCATATGGTGGTGCATCACTTTACGGACAGAGACAAGGGTGGGCCTCATTGCCATCCCTTCCGCTTCACGACTCATATCTTGAAAGGTGGCTATACGGAACGGGTTTATCAACTAAATGAAAAAGGGGATTGGCATCATGAGGATGTGTTTCGCGGGCCAGGTACGACTCACGTTGTCGAAGCGGCATGCATTCACGAATTAATTGATTTACCTAATGGCGAGTGCTGGACGGTGATGATTCCTGAAGAGAAGGTACGGGAACCAAGGTTTTGGCGATTTAACCCGGATGGAGCTTTTTCCAGGGTTTGGAACAAGCGGAAATGGGTCAAACATGAATAATTGTTGCGACAAACGCTCACCTATAAATCGAAGCAGTTGGCATCCAGTGGCCTTGTCCCAGCGTTGAGGGCGAGTTGCAACTCGCCCTTAATATTCATAAATAGCTTCCACTTCGTGCGCGTTTTTTGCCTTGTACATCGATAAGTGATTGATCAATTTTATTACCGGTCAATCACGATCCGTAGCATTCGTTTGGAACAAATAGTGGATCTTTCACCGGCTCTTTTCGCTTATCTTCCACAATCACGTCGAACTACGTATACCCGTTTGGGAACAATTGGTGACCGCCCCTGAAATTATTAGGCCTGAACTTATGTATCCATAGCAAGCCTGAATTGGCTAGCATGGCCACTAATACAGTCGGCTAAGTTTGTAATCGCTTTTATGCCATTAATTTCTTATGTCCAATAAGACATATTTTTTCCTGATCCTGATTTTAGGTAGTTTAACCGCGCTGGGGCCATTTTCGATTGATATGTATCTGCCAGGCTTCCCTGCTATTGCCAAAGATCTGCACACCACTGCGGCCAAAGTTTCCCTTTCCTTATCAGGTTTTTTCATCGGCATTTCCGTGGGCCAGCTTCTGTATGGACCATTGCTCGACCGCTTCGGCAGAAAAAAACCGTTGTACATCGGTCTGATTGTGTATATACTCGCTTCAGCAGGCTGCGCGTTTACGACCAGTATCGACCGACTGATCTTCATGCGCGTCATCCAGGCCATCGGTAGTTGCGCGGCAGCAGTAGCCTCGGTGGCCATGGTGCGCGATTTGTTTCCGGTCAAAGACAATGCCAAGGTGTTCTCCCTTTTACTGCTGGTGGTGGGCGCTTCGCCCATGATTGCCCCAACAGTTGGAGGTTATGTAACAGCTGCTTATGGATGGCAAACGGTATTTGTCATTCTGATGGGCATGGGTATTGCTATTTTAGCAGCCGTTTTCTTCTGGTTGCCAGCCAGTTACAAGCCCGACCTGTCGATCTCATTGAAGCCTAAACCAATTTTACGTAATTTCTGGCAGGTATTGCGTGAACCCCAATTTTACACTTACGCCTTCACCAGTGCCATCGCTTTTTCTGGCCTATTTGCCTATGTTTCGGGCTCACCAATATTATTTATGGACGTTTTTCATACCGATGAAAAAGTATATGGATGGCTATTCGCTTTTCTTTCAGTCGGCTTCATCGGGTCCAGTCAAGTAAATACACTTCTGCTCCGGACCTACAAAAGCGAGCAAATTATCTACGTTGCTTTGACGGGTCAGGTTATCATCGCCTTGACATTTCTGATCGTAGCGCTGGGGGGTTGGCTGACGCTGCCAATCACAATTGCTTTTCTGTTCATCTTCCTGTGCTGCATCGGTTTTACCAACCCCAATGCCGCTGCCTTATCGCTGGCTCCATTTGCTAAAAATGCCGGTAGCGCTTCGGCTTTGATGGGTGCGCTGCAAATGGGAATGGGGACGCTAATCTCAGTTTTTATAAGTCTGTTCGAAGCGCCTTCGGCCATTCCAATGGTGGTGGGTATGGCAGGCTCAGCTTCAATTGCCCTGCTGGTCTTCCTGACGGGACGAAAAACAATAACCAATCAGGTTGCTGTTCAACAGGACTCCGATACAGCCTTAATCCATTAGTTGACCGGTTGTAGAAGAGCACAAGCCGAACGAGTAACTAGCCTATTGCGCGCCAACAGTGTTTGATTAGCTATTACCCTACCGATCTGAATGGCTAAGCCACGGGGGCAAATAAGACTATTACGCAGGCAATCGAGTCGTGATATCAGTTTCGTTGAACGAAACTAGCTTGGTAAACTGAACAGGCGTTGAACCCGTTAGCGATGGCCGGTATTTACCCGGCTTGTTACCCAGAAACAATCAGCAAGATCAGACCACGGAGAGATTGCCGGACAATGATCAGCTACAATGTTTAATCCATCTGCCCTGGATACAACTAACGTCAATAGCCAGATAGAACAGTATTAGTTAGTTTTTCAACGTTGTACAACATCACTCATTGATTCAAGAAACGTCAGTTTCCGAAGGGGTTTATATTTATTTCGTGTAGTAAACCAAATTGACTACTTCTTCGTTTTGCCCCTAGTTTTCTATCTACTACGTCTATGCAACCTGCTCCCGCCCTTAGTCCACCTGCCCTGCCAACCGGGCTGGTCCGTATTATTATTGTTGTTACGGCTATCTCGGCTGCCGTCATGGAGCTCATCGATGTAACGATTGTCAATGTAGCCCTCAATGAAATTGCCGGGGCTTTAGGGGCAACTATTGAAGATGTGGCCTGGGTCGTCACCTCCTATGCCATCGCTAACGTCATTATCATCCCCATGACGGGTTTTCTGGCTGACTATTTTGGGCGAAAAAAGTACTACGTTGCTTCGATCATTCTTTTCACCATTGCCTCCTATTTCTGCGCCAGTTCAACGAGCTTGTGGCAATTGGTGTTCTGGCGATTCATCCAGGGTATGGGCGGAGGAGCACTGCTTTCTACTTCGCAGGGAATCATTTTCGACGCCTTTCCTCCGGCTAAACGAGGGGTGGCTTCCGGCATTTTTGGTATGGGAATCATTTTAGGGCCAACGTTGGGTCCTTTTCTGGGTGGCGTGATTGTCGATAACTACCATTGGTCCTATATTTTCTATGTTAACGTGCCCATTGGCATTCTGGCCACCATCCTGACCCTGCTTTATATTGCCCAAAAACCCGGCGAAGGTACGCGCAAGCACCAAATCAAAATCGACTACCTGGGCATTCTGCTATTAAGTGTAGGGGTAGGATCGCTGCAATACGTGCTGGAGAAAGGGCAGTCTGACGACTGGTTCGAATCGCAAACCATTGTAACCCTTTCTATAACGGCGGTTGGCGGATTGGCAGGCTTCGTCTGGCGGCAATTAACCACCGCCCACCCGGTTGTTAACTTACGCGTACTGGGCAAGGGAACGCTGGGGGTGACCACTATTTTTAGCTTCGTAGCCGGCCTTGGGCTCTTTACCTCCGTTTTTGTGTATCCCGTACTGGTTCAGCGTATCAACGGGTTTACCCCCACCATGACAGGGCTTTCTTTACTCTGGCCGACGCTGGTAGGTATCCCTCTGTTTCCCTTGATTGGCAAACGGCTTTCGATAGGAGCCTCTCCGCTGCCGTTTATTATTACTGGCATGTGTACATTTGTGGTATTCGGCTTTTATAGTGGTACCTTAAATGGACAGGCTAATCAATGGGACTTTTTCTGGGCGCAGATGATGCGGGTCTTCGCCGTAACGATGCTCCAATTGCCGCTCATTAATCAGGCAGTTGCTGGTTTACCACCCCAGGATTTCCCTTCCGCGATCGCCCTTAATAATATGATTCGGCAATTGGGAGGAGCTTTTGGTATTGCCTTAGCAAACACCTTTGTCACCCGGGATTATGCCCAGCATCGCTACGATCTGGTTAGCAACCTTGACCCCTCTAACCCCTTGCTCACCGAGCGCCTTAACTTGCTGGGTGGGGCGAGTCAGCGGGCCTATAAAATCCTTGATCTGGCGGTGGATAGACAGGCCTACCTGCTAGCTTATCTGGATACGTTTCGGTTAGTGGGCATTTTTTTCCTGGCGATTCTCCCCTTAGTTTACTTTTTGCGAACCAGGAAGAAGTCGGCAGCTGAAGTAGCCTTAGCGGCCCAGGCCATGTCGGAGGCCCACTGATAAAAAGGTGGCAAAATAACCTGTGTTCGGTGACCTAACTCCGTAACTGTTCATCCGGGCACTTCTTAAAGCCAATCATGTATGTATTGAGCCTATTCAAGCCAGGAGCTATTCGGGAGCGGTACGACGTAGCGCGTTTATGCTAGTGGGTCTTTTCTGCTAGTTTGCGTAAACGTATCCGACAACCTTTGTCCCGGTTTGTCTACGAAGGGGATACCCATCAGCACGGTATTCGCAGCGGCAATCAAGCCCACTCAATACGTTGCCTGATAGTCGTACTCGGTTGCCCGTTACTACGTTAGGGCTGACAGTGCTAAGCTTACTCCTGTCTGGTAGCAGCGAGACAGCCATTTTATTCCGTACAATCCGCATCCAATGAACGAACGAGTTAATGCATTCCGGGAGATTGTAGATCGCCAGTGTAAAGTACGGGTCTACCCTTACGGGATTGTCTTATCCATTACCGGCCAGCAGCACAATGCGACAGACCATTAATTTATCAAATCAACATTTCTAATAATAATTTAAGAAATAAATACACTAACTAGTAACTAATGATTTATATACTATTTTTTTAGTATGTAATTTTGAGTATTATTAAACAGCAAATCTTTCTTACTTCCTTCCTACTAAAGTACGGATGCACCCTACTGTCAAGAAACAAGGTCGTTTTTTGTCAATTGATAGAAATTATACGATCGGTAAGAAAAAAATAGGTCTGGTCGGCTGGGCCCGTAATTGGCTACCGATACGCGTCTTAAGACAATGCCAAAAGGCCTTGATGCTGACCCTAGTGCTCGCTGCCAGCTTTTTGCCGGGGCAAGCCCAACCACAGCCACTAGCCCACCAGGGTATTCTTGATCTACGATCCGTTCAGTTTACCCAACAATCTATTGAGTTAAGGGGCCAGTGGAAATGGTACTGGAATACATTGCGCTTTCCCAACGAGCCAGCGGCTCCATTCGAGTACATTACCTTTCCCCAATTGTGGACGACGAGCACCTGGCACCAGGCGGCTTTACCCAATCAGGGGTTTGCTACCTATGGGCTCACCGTTTTATTACCCTCTCGATCCGATTCGCTTATGTTGGAAGTACCCGACCAATATACGGCCTACCGGCTATTCGTCAATGGCCACCTTGCGGCCCAGGATGGTAACCCTGCTTCGACCCAGGCCGCTACCATACCTTACTGGTCAACCCAGCTAATCCCATTACCCGCTCTGGGCGATACCCTTCAGTTACTGTTGCAAATTGCCAACTTTGAACACGCTAAAGGAGGCTCTGCCAAAGCCATACGACTCGGAGACGCCAAACGGCTCGAAGCGGAACGGACCACCGACCGGGCGTTGACGCTATTTCTAACCGGTTGCCTGGTTATGACGGGCTTATTCTTTTTAGGGCTGTTTGGTTTTAGCCGAACCGACTGGCCCATGCTTTATTTTGGCTTTTTCTGTTTGATCTATAGCTACCGGATTATTGGAACGGATCAGTATGTGTTACACACGCTACTACCTGATTTACCCTGGGCGCTCACCATCCGACTCGAATATGGCTCTCTCTACGTAGCCGTTGCAATCTTTGTGCTGTATACCCAGTCTTTATACCCTAAAGACACTCACCCAAGGATTACCTCCGCAATGGCCTGGGTTTGTTTCGCTTTTGCGGGGACCGTTTTAGGGCTCTCCCCGATGGTATTTACCGGACTCATGAATCCTTTTTTAGGTTTGATGATCGCTTATATTAGCTACGCCTTGTATGTATACTGGATAGCCGCCCGTCGTCATCGCCCGGGCGCCCGCTATGCGCTGATGAGTACCAGCTTATTGCTGATTGTTTTTGGCCTGATCTTAAGCCAGTACTTTGGCTGGTCGGCTCCCATTAAGCTCAGTTTGTTTGTTGGTTATCTGAGCTTCTTCTTTCTCCAATCCCTGGTGTTATTATTTCGGTTTGACCTGGCCTTGAACCAGGCTCGTTTGACCGAAAAACAGTTTCTGGCGAATATGAGTCATGAGATACGCACACCCCTGAATGCTATTTTGGGGTTCTCTGACTTACTCCGTACCACAGCCCTTACTCAGGAACAGCAGGAATTCGTTAGCTATATCGGCACGGCGGGTAAAAATCTGTTGACCATTGTTAATGATATACTCGACATGGCTAAAATTGAAGCGGGTATGTTTACCCTGGAAGTAATCCCTTTCAGCATCCCCTCACTGGTGGATTCCCTGCGAACTATGCTTCATTCAGCCGCCAGCGACAAAAAACTAAGTCTGACCGTTTCCGTGGATCCTGCGATACCACCTATCCTATTGGGTGATCCAACCCGACTGACCCAGATCTTATTGAATTTGATGAGCAATGCCATTAAGTTTACCCAGCAGGGTAGCGTGCAGGTACGCGTTGAAAAAAGCCAGCAAACACTTACGACGGTCCAGGTTCGCTTTATTGTCCAGGATACCGGTATTGGTATGGCAGCGGACGTACTACCCCATATATTCGAGCGCTTCCGGCAGGCCAATGATTCGACTACCCGGCAATATGGTGGTACGGGCTTAGGCTTGAACATTGTTTACTCCCTGGCCAAGCTCCAGGGGGGTTGGGTCAAGGTCAGTAGTACACCGGGGAAAGGGTCTTGTTTTACCCTTGAGATCCCTTATCAACTGGCTCCCGACCCTACCCCTTTACCGCCGAGTAACCCATCGGTATCCTGGGAAGCCACGAACCATCGTCTGAACATTTTGGTGGTCGAGGATAATCTGATGAATCAGCGGTTAGCGCTGGGCGTACTAGCCCGCCTGGGCCACTCGGCCCAGGTAGCCGAGAATGGGCAACAAGCCATTGATCGCTTGGGCGAGACTTCGTTTGATCTGATACTGATGGATATTCAGATGCCCATTATGGATGGTTATATGGCCACTCGTCAGATCAGAACAGTACTGGGTAGTCAGGTTCCCATCATCGCCATGACCGCCCACGCACTGGCCAGCGAACGGGAACAGTGTTTACAGGCCGGGATGAATGATTTTTTGCCTAAGCCCTTTCAAGCGGCCGACTTACAACGACTTCTGCAACTATACGTACCATTGCCCGGAGCTTCGGCGGCTCAATCCGCTGACTCCTCAGCCGCTCCCGTGTCTCGGCTGTCTTTTGACCGCCTACTTGAGGTTACGGGTGGTGATCAGGCGTTTTTACTCGAGCTAGTCGATTTATTCCTGGCCCAGACCCCTATCCACATTGACCAGATTCGTCAGGCTATAGCCGCCAACGACCGGATGACAATTGGTCGTGTCCTGCATACGCAGAAAGCCACCATTGGTCTATTTGGCCTTTCCGAAGCGAGTCAACAGCTTCAAACGCTGGAAAGTATGCTGGCTGCTCATACACCGCTGCCCGAAATTATTTCGCTTCTGGAGCGCTATCTACGGGCACTTGAAGCCGCCTTGCCTGAGCTTCGTCAACTCACGAGCGGGCTGATGAGACCGGGGCCACAAAGCCCAGTCGGCCTGAGCAACGGATCAGAAACAGATAGATAAAGATTGATTACTGAGTGATGCGCTATATGCACGCTCATTCTTCTACTATCACACCGTTCAGGCAAACGATGCTCTACTTTGCGTCTGGGTTTGTTTATCAATTAGCGGCATTTTGGGGAAACTGCCCTTGGATCGCAACAAAAGTAACGACCAATGGGTAGTACATTGACGCATACCCTAAAAAGCCAATGCAGATCGAAATTAACCTTCTCAAACGAAATGGCTTACTGGTCTTCTCCTCTATATGGACACTAATCTTGTTTGTTTCGATGGCACAAGGATCAAAAGAACAAAGCGCGGGTAAAGAGGCACCAAAACGCTATATTAAGGTGCCTGTTGGTTATCTGATGGTACTACGTCAGGGGGATAACGTATTTACGCACTTGGAAAATCTGGCTAAAAATGAAAAGATTCCGTCAGCCACTATTTCAGGCATGGGCTTTGTTAATGCAAAATTTGGCTATTTCAACCGGCAAACTAAGCAGTATGATCCTAAAGAATTCAACGATGTAGAATTAGCCAGCATGAACGGCTCCATTGCCTGGCAGGACCAAAAAGTTTCGCTTCACGTACATGGAGTTGTTACCGATAAGAATTTTACGTCTTACGGTGGTCATATGCTTACGGCTGTTGTAGGAACAGGCTCCGTCGAAATTTTAATAACTGTTCATCCCAATCACCTGAAGCGAGTGATGGAACCCTCAATTGGAGCCAATGTATTACGCCTTGACTAATCGTCATAAGCCTCATCATTGATTCACTACCGAACTGTATTAACAGGTATAGCGAACCAGTACAGATTTGACCACTTATACGATCAGGTGACCCCGATTCCTATAACCGGCATCGAAGATAGGCAGCCGGGAATATCTTACTTACTGCTGGCTGTTAGCCGCGCGTTGGGCGGGAAACCACGAGGTCAGCACCGTAATGAAAATAATGAGGCCGGTGGTCATGACAATATCGCGAACGTCAAGGCGAACTGGATAGGCGTCAATGATCGAACTAACCATACCCATCCCGACTAAACCGTATTCTTTCTGTGCTACGCAGAGACCAATGCCCAGCACTAGCCCAGCAAATGCTCCCGTTAGGGCAATAATGGCGCCTTCGATCAGAAAAATCCAGCGTACCATTTTCTTGGTTGCCCCCAGCGCGTATAGAATTTGAATATCACTTTTCTTCTCAATCACCAGCATCGACAACGAAAAGAAAATGTTGATGGAAGCCACCAGAATAATAAAGGAAAGCGTCAGGGCAACGAATAATTTTTCAATGTAGATGGCCCGATAGAGATCAACGTTTAGGTCGTCACGGCTTTTTACGAGCAGATTTCCTCCTACTGTATCTTGCAAGGCTTTTTGAGCCACCATTTCGTTGGTACCGGGTTGTAATTGAACTTCAAGGCTCGTCACCTCATCGGGTTGGTAACCAAACAATTCACGGGCTACATTCAGAGGAGCCAGCACAAAATTGTCGTAACGCGATTCAATAAAAAATACGCCCGACACCGTTAGTGCCTGGCGATTGAAAGCATCCGGATTTAGTACGCTCAGGGTTTGTCCACTCTGCGGATACAGGATCTCAAGAGGGGTCAAAATATCAATAGATGAAATACTCAAATCACTACGAACGCCCTCAGCCACAATGGCATAGTTAACCTTGTCGCGACGTAGCAGTAGTTTACCCTCCAGCAGGGCCGAGTCGAGTTGCTGACGCTGGAGATAATTATCGTCCACCCCTTTGAGTTTGATAACCGTCGTTCCGTTGCCATAACGAGCCAGTGCGTTGTCCTGCGCCACCGCTGTTAGCAAATGAACCCCCGGTGTCTGACGTAACTTCGTTAGCAAGGCAGGAGAAGCCAGAAACCGCTTCCCCTCTTTGGGCGAGATGGTCATGTCGGCCTCGAACGTTTTGAAAATCTGCCGGTTCAGCTCTTCCATGCCGTTGAAAACCGACAGTACCACCACCAGCGCCATGGTGCCAACACCCACTCCGAGCATAGATAAAGTCGATAACCAGCTAATGAAGCTGCGTTTCCTACGGGAGAAGAAATACCGGCGGGCAATCCAAACGGGGAGATTCATTCACAAAAGAGTGAAAGAGCGACGGAGTGAAAGAGTGAAACAGCGGCTCTTCCATTCGCTCTTTCACTCTTTAGCTCTATCACTCTTTATCTTCATCCTCCTCCACCGGAGCGGGTGGAATATCGAGACCGGAGAATAGTTTATCCATTTTGTCAGCGTAGTCGGCAGTGTCGTCCAGGAAGAAATTCAGCTCGGGAACAATCCGGAGTTGATGCCGAACCCGGTCGCCGAGGTGCTGACGTAGTACTTTGCCTTTTTCCTGAATACTTTCCAACAATAACTGCTTATTTTTTGTAGCCAGAAAGCTCAGGTACACTCGAGCCACGCTTAGATCCGGCGAAATTCGAACGCTGGTCACGGTGATGAATGCTCCATTGAACAAATGCGGCACGTCGCGCTGAAAAATCTCGCTTAGATCTTTCTGCAACTGCCGGGATACTTTCTGCTGTCGTTTCGATTCCATACTAATCGGTACTTGGGTACTAAAATGAACGGTCAACGGCCCGAATAGTTCAGGAATATGTATTCCAATACGTACCACTTAACCCGTCAACCTTTTTCTGTGCTGCAAATATCCACTCATTTTTCCGTTCTGCCGAAATTGACTGTAATTTTACAGGTAATACTCACGGTCCGCCGTTGCGGTCAGGCGATAGTCAGGAGCCGATAATAACTGGTGTAGTAGATGACTGACCGTAACGGCGGACCGTGATTATTGATTATAACTAAGAACTTGTTTTGCTACGTTTCTTCCAATCTTATTTCCCTTATCAGTACGCCAGTTTACTGGGGTTGCTCCTGCTGATTCGGTTACCGTTACTCCTGCACCCATTTCCGCTGCTCATTCCTGAATTGAACTGGATGATTGTGGGCGAACAGATGAGCCAGGGGAATCTGCTTTATCGCGACATCTGGGACAGTGTGAGCCCGTTATCAGCCATGGTTTACTGGGGCATCGATAGTGTGTTTGGTCGATCCCCGCTGGTGCTGCATGGAGCAGCAACGCTCGTTTCGGTATTTCAGATTGTATATTTCAATTACCTGACGAACAACCGGGATATTTATCCCGATCGAACATTCTGGCCAGGACTGATCTACATGCTGTTTATGCACCTCTCATTCGACTGCCTGACGCTCTCGCCCGTGCTCATGTCGACCAGCTTTCTGCTGCTGGCCTTTGGGACTTTAATTCGGCAGATGGATCGTCGCGGTGCAACGGACGAAGTGTTTGAAGTTGGGTTCTACATTGGCATTGCCGCCCTGTTCTACCTGCCATCGGCGTTGTTTATTCTCTGGTCGATTGTATCGCTGCTTTTTTATACCGGCTCGACCTTCCGGCAGTACTCATTATCCGTTTTCGGCTTTCTGTTTCCGTTTGCGGCCACTGTCCTGTTCTACTACCTATTCGACGGGCTCGACGATTTCAACCGGAATTTGCTGGCGTCAGTATTTCGGGTTCGGCAGTATTCCCTGTCCGATTTTCGATCGTTGCTGGCGTCGCTCCTGATTCCACTGGGGTTGGGTGTGCTGGGTTTTTTAAGTCTATTCAGCCGGGCTGGTCGCTACGTCAATTTTCAGCAACGCATACAGCAAATTATGGCCATCTGGTTTGTTGTGGCGGTATTGACCATTGCCCTGATGCCCTTTCTGGCCCCGATGGTATTTTTGAGTTTCGTGCCACCCATGGCTTATTTTGCGTATTATTATTTTGAGAATATTCGTAAAGCGTGGCTGGCGGAAATGAGTTTCTCGATTGCGTTTGTTCTCATCCTGCTCTTGTTCTATCAGGGGGCGCTGGGCATCATTCCTGGGGCGGAGCTGGGCCGCCTGAGTAGCTTGCAGGTACGTTCATCCCCGCTGCCCGCCGATATTCGCGATCAGCATGTACTCATCATCGGCGAAGACTTGAGTGCGTATCGCCAAAATCATTTGGCAACACCTTATCTGAACTGGGATTTGGCGAAATACGATCTGAAAAATCTGGATAATTACGAAGCGGTGATTAACGTGTTCGACCATTTCCGACTCGATCCGCCCGATTATATTATTGACCGGGAGAACGTAGTGGAAAAGCTGTTTCAACGCGCCCCGGCTTTAGCCGCCCGATATGAGAAAACAGCGGTAGCCGACGTATACAAACGGAAAAATTAGTCGTGGGTCGCCAGTCATCAGTAGTTAGTACCGTAACTTGCCAGTACTGCTCTTACTCACCAAACACTAGTAAACTTCTTTATGGCTCCCTCTTTTACCAATAAACGCACGAACCTATACATTTTCCTGAGTGCGGTTTTCCTAACCAATGCACTGGTGGCCGAAATCATAGGCGTTAAAATTTTTTCGGTCGAAGCGCTACTAGGCACCAAGCCTGCACAGATTCATCTCTTTGGCAACTTTATACTGGATTTCAACCTCACGGCAGGTGCAGTTATCTGGCCATTTGTGTTCATTACGTCCGATCTGATCAACGAGTATTTTGGCAAGTCCGGTGTCCGGCGCATTTCATTTCTGACGGCCGGGTTTGTGGGCTATAGTTTCCTGATAATTTACGCCGTTACGACGCTCCCGCCCGCGCAATTCTGGCTCGATGTCAATGCCAAAGATGGAGCGGGACATGCCATTAATATCAACAATGCGTTCCAGATGATTTTCCGGCAGGGACTGGGTATCATTATCGGCTCACTTACGGCGTTTATGATTGGGCAGATTCTCGACGTTTATGTATTCCATTCACTCCGCAAAATCACGGGAAGTCGTAAAATCTGGTTACGGGCTACGGGCTCAACTTTGGTTTCGCAGCTGGTCGATAGTTTCGTGGTCTTAGGCATTGCCTTCTACGTGTTCGGCAACTGGTCGCTGACGCAGGTGTTGGCCGTGGGCATTATCAATTACATCTATAAAGCTACCTCGGCAGTTGTGCTCACGCCTTTACTCTACGTAGCGCATTACTTCATCGATCGGTATTTAGGCAAAGAATACGCCGAAGAACTGGCCAATGAGTCGGCTATGAGTTCGTTTATGTAGCAAAAGAGGGCTTTTTAATCCGGAACTAAGTAATTCAATACGAGCCTGGTAAAGAAGAATAGAGCAGTTTACTTACATTTGATCCCATTATTTTTCATTACTCTGTGGATTCTCAATTTATTCAACAGTCCGTAGCGCGGCATCTACTCGCTGTGCAGGCTGTGCGACTCCAGCCAAATCAGCCTTTTACGTGGAGTTCAGGCTGGAAATCACCTATTTACTGCGACAACCGAGTTACGCTGGCCTACCCCGACGTACGCAGTTTTATCAAAAATGCCCTGGCCGATGCCATTCGGCAACGCTTTCCTTCCGTAGAAGTGATTGCAGGAGTAGCCACGGCGGGTATTCCACAAGGCGCGTTGGTCGCCGATGTGCTGGACCTTCCCTACTGCTACGTTCGGCCAGAGCCTAAAACGCACGGCATGGGCAAACAGATTGAAGGCCATCTGAAAGCGCAGCAACGGGTGGTCGTTATTGAAGACCTGATTTCGACGGGCGGCAGCTCGCTTAAAGTGGTCAATTCCCTCCGGGCGGCTGGCGCCGAAGTGCTGGGCATGGCAGCCATTTTCACCTACGGATTCCCGGTGGCGGCTCAGAATTTTGAACAGAAGAACGTACCACTCATTTGCCTGAGTAATTACGATGCCTTGCTGGTTGAAGCCCAGGCACTCGACTACATCTCGGCCGATGCGATGGACTCTCTTTCTGCCTGGCGGCAAAACCCATCGACCTGGGGACAATAAGTTTTAAAACTAACCAGTATTACCTATGGCCACTGTCACTGCCCGAATTGAACGAACCCCTTACGAGACACACCTGTCCACTGATTCGCAGGTGATAGTGGCTGACGAACCGATCGACATGGGCGGTCAGGATCGGGGTATGCGACCAAGTGAATTGCTGGCAGGAGCGCTGGCCACCTGCATCGTGATGACGCTACGTATGTATGCCGACCGCAAAGGATTACCCCTCGATTCGGCGGTTGTCCATGTCGAATACACGTACGATCCGATAGCAGGCCGGTCTCTTTTTACTACGAAATTGGTTTTAAATGGTGATCTAAGCCTCGAACAACGCAACCGGCTACGCGAAATGGCTGATCGATGCCCGGTGCACAAAACGCTGCAAAACCCGATGGACTTCAAAACAACGCTGGTTGAAGACGCGGGGATGGGCCACCATTTACCAAATGCGATCAATTGAGTTATTGACTACCCTACTACGTTGATTACCATGAGTGAAACGCCAGCTCCCGACATTACGAAAACCTACACAAACGGCGAAATTACCGTCGTTTGGAAACCCAGCGTTTGTGTCCACTCCAAAGTTTGCTGGACAAATTTGATTGAGGTTTTCAACCCTAGAGAACGGCCGTGGATCAAGATGGACGGGGCCCCTACGCAACGTATCGCCGAACAGGTAGATCGCTGCCCGTCAAAAGCGCTGAGTTATTTCAGAAACGAGGAGCACCTAATCCCTGACGATATTCAGGCCGAAAGCATTGTCGAGCCGCTGCCCAACGGTCCGCTATTGATCTACGGCAATCTGCGCGTGAAAGACGCCAACGGACAGGAAACCCAGAAAAACAAGGTCACCGCTTTCTGCCGGTGCGGAGCCAGCAGCAACAAACCCTACTGCGACGGTACGCACGTCAAAATAGGGTTTAAAGCTTAAGCCCTATCGGTCAGAAATAAGGAAGGTTTTATCAATTACTCCGGCAGCATTGACTTTATATCTGACGCATGCGTTGGATACGCCATTAGCGTATCACCCAGGGCTGTTGCCGAAATGCCGTGTTTCATGGCCAGTGTAAATACGTTTATCAGGTCGTCGCTGCCGGAGCCCAGTATGTGGGCACCAACGATCTGATCCGTTTGTTTGTCGACGAGCGTTTTAAATCCGGTGAACGGCTCATTAATGCGTTTACTGACGTACCAGTCGGTGGTTTCCTGAAACAGAACCTTTACGTCGAGATTTTTTTCTTTTGCCTGCTCCTCCGTCAAACCGACAGATGCTAATGGAGGCACCGTAAAAACCGCCGTTGGAACGGGGGCATCGGTATACACCTGGTGATTTCCCTTGAGAATATTTTCAGCCACGATACGGCCTTCATAGCCAGCCAATGGCGTGAGGGGCAAGCCTTTGTCTGCTACGTCTCCACAAGCATAAACTTTTGGATTGGATTCACTTTGCAGATACCGATTAACCGTAATCCCCTTTTCTCCCAGCTCAACACCGGCCTTCTCCAGATTCAGTTCAGCGACATCGGCGACTCGTCCGGCAGCATGGACAACTAACTGTGTCGAGAGCGAATGTTTTTTCCCCTGTTCCTCGTAGTGAATTTTCAGATCTCCTGGTTTGCCTTCAACAGCCGTCACGCTGGCTCCCAGAACAATCTTAATGCCAATGGCTTCCATAGCCTTTACCAGCAGGTTCACTACGTCGGCATCGAAGCCTTCGAGTGGGCGTTCCCCCTGATGAAGAATTGTTACGTTCGCACCAGCACGAGCCGCAATGTGAGCAAACTCGAACGAGATATATCCACCGCCTACCAGCACGATCTTGTCAGGTAGCTGTGGTAGCTCCATAAACCCGGTGCTATCAATTAGCAACTCTTCGCCAGGAATATCGAGCGGCTTGGGTCGTTTCCCCGTGGCAATAACAATGTGTTCGGCACGTAACGTATCGTCACCAACTTGTAGGGTATCTTCTAACAGAAAAGTGGCGGCACCGTGGAATGTCTTGATGCCTAGATCAGCGAATTTGGTTTCCGTATTTTCGGGAATTGATTCCGTAAATGTTTTTTTGAATTGAATCAGGTCGGACCAGTTAATGACTGCTTTCTCCTCAATACCTTTTCCAATTAATTGGGCTGACCGAGCGACGAGTTCAGCGGCTCCCACCAGCACTTTTTTGGGATCGCATCCCCGTTGTGAACACGTACCGCCGAAGGGTGATTTATCAATGATAGCCACGCGCTTACCCGTTTCCCGGACGGTTTGCGCAGCCATTGCACCAGCCGAGCCAGTACCAATTACAATGAGATCAAACGAATGCATAGAAGAAATTTATCAAACAGATTCTATACATAACGCTCAAACGTAACGTAGTGGCTAAAAGAAAATGGGTAATCCGTGAGGAGGCTCATGGATTACCCATCTTATGTAGTATTTTTTTGTTTACGCCACGGCTTCATACAACTCCCCACGTTGCGCTTTCACACGCTCGTCGGCGAGGTATTCGTCGTAGGTCATCAGTTTGTCGAGGATGCCCGCCGGTGTGATTTCGATGATGCGGTTGGCAATCGTCTGCACGAACTGGTGATCGTGCGAGGTAAAAAGAACTGGACCTTTGAAGTCGATTAACCCATTGTTCAGTGATTCGATGGATTCGAGGTCGAGGTGGTTGGTGGGCTCGTCGAGCATCAGGAAGTTAGCGCCCGATAGCATCATTTTGGACAGCATACACCGTACTTTTTCGCCCCCGCTCAACACGGTTGCTTTTTTCAGGGATTCTTCGCCCGAGAACAGCATACGGCCCAGAAAACCCCGAATAAAGCTTTCGTCCTTCTCGACCGAATATTGCCGTAGCCAATCCACCAAATTCAGGTCCGTCTGGAAGAATTTTTCCTTTTCGGAATCCGTCGGAAAATACGACATGGTGATGGTAACACCCCATCGGAACGTACCCGAATCGGCTTTGCGATCACCCGCCAGAATATCCATCAGTGCCGATACGGCCAGCCCGTCGCGACTAAACAGGAATATCTTATCCTGCTTATTCATCGTAAAGGACAGGTTTTCAAAGAGTTTCGTGCCGTCCTCGGCCGTGTACGTCAGATTTTCGACCGTCAGGATTTGATCACCGGGTTCGCGCTCAGCCTTGAAGTTTACATAGGGGTATTTCCGCGATGATGGCTGAATATCCTCCAGCGTAAGCTTTTCAAGCAACTTACCGCGGCTCGTAGCCTGCTTGGATTTCGATGCGTTGGCCGAGAATCGCCGAATGAAATCTTCGAGTTCCTTGCGTTTATCTTCCGTTTTCTTATTCTGGTCCTGGCGTTGTTTCAGCGCTAATTGACTCGATTCATACCAGAATGAATAGTTTCCGGCGAAGAGTTTAACCTTGCTAAAGTCAACGTCTACGATCTGCGTACAGACCTGATCCAAAAAGTGGCGATCGTGGGATACAACGATAACGGTGTTATTGAAATTGGCGAGGAAATTTTCGAGCCAACTCACCGATTCTACATCGAGGTTGTTGGTCGGCTCATCCAGCAGCAACACGTCAGGGCTACCGAAAATAGCTTGTGCCAGCAGGACACGCACTTTTTCGGAACCGTTCAGATCCGACATCATAGCGTAGTGCATATCTTCTTTGATGCCCAGCCCAGATAATAAACTGGCGGCATCCGATTCGGCATCCCAGCCGTTCATTTCGGCAAACTCCGATTCGAGTTCGGCAGCTTTCTCGCCGTCGGCATCCGTAAACTCCTCTTTGGCGTAGAGCGCATCCTTCTCCTGCATGATGTCATACAGGCGTTTGTTGCCCAGAATCACCGTTTGCAGAACCGGATACTCGTCATAAGCCGATTGGTTCTGGTTTAGCACCGACATCCGTTCGCCGGGCGACATCGTAACGGAGCCTGTTTGTGGCTCAATTTCGCCCGACAAAATCTTCAAAAACGTCGATTTCCCCGCGCCGTTGGCACCGATAACCCCATAGCAGTTGCCGGACGTAAATTTTATGGTGACGTCGTCGAAAAGCACCCGCTTACCATAGCGAAGTGAGACGTTTTGTACCGATATCATGGCTTAATTTTCTGTTCAGATTGAAGCACAAAGGTACGAAATTTAGCGGGAAAATGGGCGATTCCCCTGGTGCTAAACTAAGTCAGCCACTAGTTATCAGGGCTTGCTTTCCACAATCTTCATAGCCTCCTCATCCCTGTACTGCGTGATCTGGCCCTTTAATTTGCGTTTCAAGTCGGCAGTAATAGTTTCGTAGCCTTTCTCACCGTACAGATTATGCAGCTCGTGGGGGTCTTTTTTCAGATCGTATAATTCCCAGAAATCCTGCGGCCCATAAAACCGAACCAGCTTGTATTGGTCAGTACGTAGCCCAAGGTGCGGATAAACATGGTGAGGTTTGGGAAATTCGTAGTAGTGGTAATACGCTTCTTTTCGCCAGGGTATTTTTTCGCCTTTCAACAAGGGCAAAAAGGATTCACCCTGCATTTCCTTCGGAACGGTGGCACCTGCCAGCTTCAGTAAGGTAGGTGCCCAGTCGATGTTAGAAATCAGCTCATTGATCTCCGTACCCGGCTTAATGACGCCCGGATAGCGAATGACAAACGGCGTTTTCAATGATTCCTCGTAAATAAATCGCTTGTCGAACCAGCCGTGTTCGCCCATATAAAAACCCTGATCAGACGCATAAATAACGACCGTATTTTTGGTCAGCCCGGTTTTATCCAGATGATCGAGTAATTCGCCAATATTGCGATCCAGCGAGCGAGCCGTAGCCAGATAATCCTTCAGATAACGCTGGTATTTCCACTCGACCAGCGCTTTGCCACTGAGCTTTTTAGCCTCAAATTCCTTACTGATTTTGTTTTCGTAATACTCATAAAAAGGCTTCTTCTGCTCGGGTGTAAAGCGATTATAAATGTCACTTTTCACGTAATCGGCGTGAACTTTCAAATCCTCTTTAAGACGCATCGTTTTTTCGATGGTCATGTCCTGATTTTGGGCCGCTATCCGGCCTTTGTAGTCGTCATAGAACGTAGCAGGTAGCTGAAACGTAACGGTATCGAAAGCGCCAAGGTCCTGTAAATCGGGCAACCATTCGCGGTGCGTAGCTTTGTGACCTACAACCAGAAAAAACGGCTTTGCTTTATCACGCTGATTGAGCCAGTCCAGCGAGAGTTTCGTCACGACATTGGTCACATAACCGGGATACCGAACCGTATCTTTCTTTGCATTGACGAAATCGGGGTTGTAATACTGGCCTTGCCCTGGCAATACATTCAGGTAATCGAACCCCTTCGGCAGACTGCCCAGATGCATTTTGCCAATCCAGGCCGTTTGGTAACCCTTTTTCTGTAACTCCTCCGAGAAAACAGGCTGATTTATATCAAATACTTTCTCGTTCAGCTTGTAGCCGTTCAGGTGGCTGTATTTTCCGGTCAGCAGCGTCGCACGGCTCGGTCCGCAGATGGAATTGGTCACTACGTTATTCCGTAGAATGGCTCCCTCGCTGGCGATTCGGTCGATACTAGGCGTTTTTGTCAACGTACTACCATACGCGCTAATCGCCTGATAGGCATGATCGTCGGAGAAAACGAAAATAATATTGGGTGGTCCGGCCGCATCCTCTTCCTTCTTTTTGGTACTACAACCAGCCGCTGTCAGCAGACAGGCGAGCAACGTAGCACAGCCAACAACGTAACGAACTATACCTGTGGGAATCATCGTACTCTTACGCATTAGGTTTGGGTGGGTTATCAACGGTCAAAGCATAGAGCTATCCTTTTTTTACTTTCGACGCTATCCGGCTACGTTCGACAACTCCTGCCACGAAATCAGGCCAATAGCCAAAATCGCCAGGCCTAATCCGATTTTATTGGCCGTCGAGAGTTTTTCCCGAAAGAATGAAGCCGCCAGTAAAGCAGCCACCAGAATTACGCCAATGTTATAGAGTGGGTAAACAAAAGCCCCATTGCTGCCAAAAGCCGATAGGGCCAGCAGCAGCGTATAAAAACTCAGAAAATTTGGTATGCCCAGGGTTACGGCGCCAATCAGACTTTTCGACTGAAACGTTTCTTTCCCCTGAATCAACCGTAGACCCAGCATCAACAATCCGGCTATAATGGCCCCCAACACCATTGTCAGTGTTACCTGAATCGTTTTATCGGCCGACGGAATGTAATTCAGATTCATGTAATTGATCATGGTATTCGTAGCCCCATAAAACAAAAACACACCCACCGGCAATAATACGTTGACGCCTGATCGATTACCCCGAACCGCCGATGAATCGGTGGATGACTCTTTTTTATACGTCGTCAAACCCACGGCTATCAACGCCAGCCCTAGACCCGTATAGTTCAGCCATTCAAACGTTTTGCCGCCCGTGCGAAAGACGAACAGGCTGAAACAGACCGGAATGACGAGCGAAAGATTGTTTGCCAGAGACGTAGAGGTTATGCCCATACGTTGTGTCGACGCACCAGACAACAGAAAGGTGAGAATGAAACCCACACCTAGCCCCAGCGCCAGCCACGTCCAGGTCTGAGTCAAGTCTATCGTAAACGATTGTCCGGCGGGCAGGAGCAACAGACCCGTCAGAAAGCATACCGGATAATTGAATACAATCGCCTGAAACGTATTGACATCGTAGCGTGGAAATACCCGAAAATTCAGCAGCAGAAGCACCGAAAGCACTATACTAAGGCCTAGAAAAAGCATGAACGTAGTGTAGTAATTTTCTGGCTAAGTTACACCAGGTGTGATGCACGGCAAACAAGTTGATCACCGAGCCCGTTTTATTCAATGAAGTTGTTCCAGAACCAAAGTAAATCTTTGTGTGTAGACGCTACGTGGTCAGCGCTGAAATTCACGCATCCCTAAGAAGGAAAAACATACAACAACAGCTACGGGCCACTCAGACAGTAGCCGTGCGTTGAATCTTGCAAACTTTGGATTGATGTTTGCAAACGCATGTCCTGCTTTCTTCTCCACCTTTGTACTATCAATTTCTACTGAAAACGAGATGAATATCAAGAACAATAAAATTCTGATTACAGGCGGGGCATCGGGTATTGGCTTGGGCCTTACCGAACGATTCGTCAAAGAAAACAACACGGTCATTATTTGCGGACGACGGGAAGACGTGCTGAAAGACGTAGCGGACAAATTCCCTTCCGTAATTACACGAGTATGTGACTTGTCCCTTGTTGAAGAACGAGAAGCGCTTCACCAGTGGATGTCGGACGAACACAGCGACTTGAATGTGCTGATCAATAATGCGGGAATTCAACAGTGGATGTCGGTTTCAGACGATGACTTTTTCCAGCGGGCCAAAAATGAACTTACCGTCAACATTGAGGCTCCGCTTCACCTGACCAATCTGTTCATCAACTTACCAGCGCTCACCACCATCATTAACGTAACGTCGGGGTTGTCGTTTGTGCCGCTCACCAAAGTGCCGGTCTATTCCGCGACCAAGGCATTCTTCCACTCTTTCACACTGTCGTTGCGAGCCTTACTAGCCCCCAAAGGCATAGAAGTTATTGAAATGATTCCACCCGCCCTCAATACCGACCTGGGTGGCAAGGGTTTACACGATCAAGCACCACCGGTAAGCGCTTTTATCGATGCGGTTTTCGACCAGTTGGCACAAGGTAAAACAGAATTAACGTTCGGGTTCAGCGATGCTATGGCCAAAGCAACGCCCGATGAATTGCGGAATACATTCAATAGAATGAACGCCATAGCGTAAGAAAATCAGGATGCTGAATTAGACTAGCCTCTAATCCAGCATTTACTATTCGGTCAGCAGCGTACGATTCTCGGCCAGCAACCGCATGCGATAGGCGTTCATAGCGGTGCGGCCGAGTTGGTTGACGAGCCGGTAGTTGACCACAATGCCCACAGCGGCCCCAATGCCCGGAATTAACTGCGCCATTTTAGCCAGATCAATATAATCCCGGTATTCCTGCTGAAAGGTCAGCCAGTCAAACTGGTGAATATCTTCGGGAAGCTGGCGGCTGTGTTCGGGCCAATTGGCAATGTACTGATACACCACCTGGCGGCTCTCCTGGCTTGAGAAGGCCAGTTGGAATACGTACAAAATATACACTCGTTCGCGATAATCGCTGACCGGATAACCGTACAAACTGGCAATCTCGAAGAGCATTTTCATTTTTAAGCTGAGCAGTATCGGGAAATCAGCCAGGCTCATTAAAAACCCACCCGCGCCTGTTACGCCCCCTTCGGCGGCACTGGTTTTTTTATAGAATTCAATACGTTTCGCTACGGCCGCATCGCGTTGCGTCAGGGTTAAGCCTTCGGCAGGTGGACGCGATAAAAACTCGGCGCCAAACAAAACCGCCCGGGTCATTTGCTTGATGGCAGCCGTAATGACGTCATGTACTTTCCTGGGAATGATGCGGTTAATTCGGCGCTGAATGCCCGTTGAGAGTCGGCCAAAGGCGGATGGCGGCTTTTGCATGGCTTGCTGCCAGCGGGTTAGTTCTGTACGAACAGCGATTTCATAAGGAGTCATATCAGAGAATTTGGCAAAAAAGTGGTACCTTCATCGAATGAAAAAGCCGGTAAGGCTGTTCTTACATAGCATCCTTACAAACTCTCAATAACGCCGATTGCCAAGTATGAAACGACGCCGATTGCTAGGTATGAAGAATGTTCTTTTGCTTCTGGTTGCTCTCATCTTCGTTTACTTCGCCAGCACCGGATACAAAACCAGCCGTAACGTAGTAGTCGTTGCCAAGCCAGTAGCAGCCCCGAAGAAAGTGGCCTCTATCGCTCATCTCGATGTGTATGATCAACTACAGCTCAGCCAAACTGGTTTACAGAAGTCTGTATTTGAATTTGCGTTACGTGGCTGGCAAAAGATAAGTCCGAACAAATCGACCCTGACGATTGTAGATCTCAGCCAGCCTTCCACGCACAAGCGCATGTATGTGGTCGATCTGATCAAGAAAAAACTTCTCTTCAATACCTATGTCGCTCACGGGCAGAACTCGGGCGACCTGGTTCCAAGCCAGTTTTCCAACAAGCAATCGTCATTCCAGAGTAGCCTCGGTTTCTATCAGACGCTCAATACCTATATGGGTAAGCACGGCCTCTCGCTTCAACTGAAAGGACTCGAAAAAGGCTTCAATGACAACGTCTTCAACCGGAATATCGTTCTGCACGGTGCCGACTACGTTTGTGAGGATTTCATTCGCAAAACGGGTCGTTTAGGCCGTAGTCAGGGATGTCCGGCGGTACCCTATGCCGATTCAAAAGGCATCATTCAGGCGGTTAAAGGAGGTTCCTGTCTGTTCATTTACTCGCCTAACAACGACTACCTGAAGCAGTCTGCTTATTTATCGTCCAGCGAGTACACATCTTTATAAAATCGGAGTTTCCCGGCCGCATCCACATCAGCAATGTTGTAAGTGATAAAGACCGGAAATCGTTTGGGGATGGGTAATGTCTTGGGTTTCTGATCCAGCAGGCATTCATCCAGAAATTTATCATCGAAAGTTTCCGTCCCCAGCACCAGGTTAGCCAGCTCGACGGGTTTTTGCACCCGCACACAGCCATGACTCCGCCAGCGCTCTTTGGTGTTTTTAAATAGATCACGGCTGTTGGTGTCGTGTAGGTAAATAGCCAGCGGATTCGCCAGATTGAACTTCAACAACCCCAACGAATTCTCGCAACCGGCTCCCTGCCGAACGCGGAACGGAAAATTAGTTGCCGAAATGCTTTTCCAATCAACTGACTTGGGGTCGATTTCATGGTTCTTATCATCAAGAAGCTGAAGATTCTGATAGTTAATATAAGTGCTGCTGCGTTTCATTCGAGGCAACATTTCCTCCAGCGCGATATTGCGTGGTACGTTCCAATACGGATAGGTCACAATACTCTGGATGTAGGTCGTCATGCAGGGTGTTTGCCGGTCGGGCTTTCCCGCAATAATCTGCATAGGGAGTAAGCGTTCGCCTGTTCTATCGAATACGTTTAGTTCGCCCGCGGGGAGATTAACCACTACAAATCGATCTGGATTGAAGCGATTTACATATCGGTAAAAGTTAAGCGTTTGCCGAATCAAACGCAACGAATCGGCAATGGCCGGATTACTGGCAACTTTGCTTTTTAGCCGGTCGTAATGCCCAACCAACTGATTATAAGGGGTAAATTCAGAAAGCCCTGCCAGCGACTTTGGCTCAAGGGCCATTTCAATATTCCGTGCCCAGGCCGAGTCTACCGTTTCTTTCAGGCCATTATATTCCAGTCCTGATGGTTTTTTTCCATAGCGTATTTCCAGCAGCAGTTGCGTCAGTTTAGCCTCGGTTACAGGCTTTCTGGTGGTTGATACAACGGCATAACGAGTGGTATCAATGCCAATGGAATCAGCATAGTGGCATAGCTGATGCAAGGTATGTATTGCTTTTTCAGCCGCAAGTCGCATGGCTTTTTCTTCGGCCTCTTTCGCTTTTTTCTTAGCCAGTTGAGCCGCTTTTTCCATCTTTGCCTGATTACTTCTCCGTTCGTTATCCTCCTTCTGCATAACGAAATACCGGCCAACAAAGAATAGAATGACCAAGCCCGCTACCACCGCAATACCAATTCCAATTCTTCGCTTATCCATGTGCAGTCGTTACGTAGTTTGTTCACCACTTCGGTTATACTACTTCTTACTTAACGTGTAGATCTTTATTTAGGTGACAAAAACTTCTTTATTAATCAGAAGGGCAACCCTTAATGAGCTGCCCTTCTGATTGCTTAACTATAAGCCGACTTGTCAATAGTGGGACTCAGATGCGTTAAACGCCGGTTAATGTCCAGATATTCGCCGTTCTTGCAGGCATCATTTAGACATAAATCGTCGAAGTCAACCTAGTTATCCGGCCGTTAGTTTCGAAACGGATCGGCAGTGACATTATCGGTTTTGCCAGACCGATATCTTCTACCATAACCTTTCTGAATTCCAATTATATATTTATTTTCTCTAACCTTCAGTGAACTGTATTGTTCGAGAAATTAGATGGAGAAACTAGATATGTCAACCCATTCAGGACTATTCTAAAGGAGGGGAATCCCAATAAATGAATTACATATTAAAAGGCCAATATACTGACTACCAGAAAGTTATTCAATTAAATACATTAAAAATTTTCCATCTTTTTTTCCTTTATTCCCTTTCCAATAGATTTATTGGGGGAAAGCACCTTAGCGGCTAAATAATGAAATCACTACGTATACATTATCTTCTATGCCTTCATTTATTGTTCTCTTTAACAGCCTGCACTGCGTTCAGAAACCAACCCCTTGCCAGTATAACCGACACGTATTGCGAGCCAGCTATTCACTATGAGTACGATTCTACGTTCCTGCCCAAGCCAGACATTGAGAAAATACTACTTGCCGATACAAGTTTAACCCGACTCTACTCAACCCACGATTTGCTGCTGGCCAATGCTACCGGCATTTTACCGTTGTTGCAAAAATTGATTGGCCTGGGGAAAAGTAGTCAGCCTGATGCTCAGTTGGAAAGCGTTCGTATACACCAGCAAATGCTGAACCGACTTCTGCTTGCGTCAACGCAAATAGCCGGTTTGGCGGCTGAACTGGATTGCGAGGGAGAACGGGCCGACCAGGTTGCTACGTATCTGGACCAGCGCGATACGAAACGAATCCGTCGGCTGACGATTCTGTCTGTCGTACTTGGAGCCGCTACGACTGTAGCCACCGCCTTACTTCAAGCTGATGACGCCAGTAAAGTGATTGGTATTGGGGGCGGGGTAGTGAGCGCGGGTTTTGGTGGTCTGGCAGCTTTTTCATCCAACCGGGTTGTTCAATTCGTTCACCAGCGCAATCTGCTAAGCGACATCTGGAATCAGTCTACCCAGTCGTCGATCTATCCACCGATGGTCTGGTATGTTCTGAATGAGAAGCAGTTCAGCAATAGCAGCCAACAGTCCATTAGCCATAACATTCGGCAACGCTGGCAGGATTATGTGGTCAATGGGTCGTCGCGAGAGCAGCTACAAATGCTTTTTGGGGCAGGTGGCAACTATCAGGCCGATGATTTGCATAGCCGGGCCAACATGCTCAATCAACTCCAGTCGTCAGTACGCTCCATCAATCAGGATTTGCAGAGTCTGGTGCTAACCTTGTCCAGATGAGCCTAATGGATAACCGCCAATTGCCCCCGGTAGGTCGTGGTTAGCGACCCGGTTCCCGTGCGAATCTGATACGTATATATGCCGGTTTCCACAGGTACTTTTTTATAGGTACCGTCCCAGGGTTGTGCGTATCCCTGTGAGAAGAAAATTAACTCGCCCCAGCGACTGAAAATCGATACTTCGCATTGTGGAAACGCACTAATATTCGGTATGATCCAAACGTCATTTCGGCCATCGGCATTGGGCGAGAAGGCCGACGGAATAAAGAGTGGTGTCACGACAACCACTAAAACGGGCAAAGTTGCGAAACAACCCGGTGCACTGGTCGCCGTTACCTGATAAGGTGTTGTTACTGCGGGACTGGCCTTCGGGCTGGCGACATCGGCCCGGCTTAGTGAGGTTGGCGGTGTCCATTGATACGTATTGACCGGCATATCGGTTTGTGTTATCAATTGAACGCTATCCCCCACAGTTATCTGATACGTGGCTTGCCCAGTCAATGTAGGGGCCGCTGTTACCACTGCCCAGCGAGTTTGCGTGGCTTTACAGCCATGGTCACCGATAACCGTGTAAGTTATTTTGTGCCGACCCACACCGGCTGTTGCGGGATTGAACTGGCTGCCCTGTACACCCGGCCCCGTATAGGTACCGCCGGAGGGTTGCCCCTGTAACGTAACAACTGTCGAATTGGTAACGCAAATGGGTGCGATGGAATCTAACGATACTGACGGGCGGGCATACTGAGTGAGTGTTAATTGATTTGAATTAGCCTTGCAGCCCGATGACGATGTTACATGAACCAGATACGTACCCGCCTGACGAGCGATAATATGACTCGACGTATCAGACAATTTCGTGCCGTTTATTTCCCAGACATATTTATTTCCATTGCCAGGATTTGCAACACTTAGCTGCACGGAATCATCCGCACAAAACGTTGATGAAGACGATTTAATCTCTGCCGTCAGTGTTCCCAGGGCAACTTTGACGGCCTGGGAAGTTGTGTCATTGGCACAAACATTAGCGAGGCTCTTAACAACTGTATAAACACCCGACGCCTTGATAGTAAGTGTATCGGACGTAGCACCGCGAATGTTAGCCCCATCTTTTTGCCATTGATACGCCCATTTAGAATCTCTCTCAACCGAAAGAACAACCGGTTGATTATCACACCACAGAAGCTCAACGACGGGTTTTCCATTAACCAGTACGACAGCCGGGGGTGGCGCATTTTGGGAACAATCAACCACTGGCAATTGAAAATCACGACGTACTACCCCGATTCGTACGCCATTACGAAATTCTTCACATTGCACGGTAAACAGATATAAGCCTTCCTGAGAGGCCCGAACACTCAACTGACCGGTACTCGAATTGATGCTCAGGGCCGGATTTCCGGGAATGATATTGGTCAGGCTGTAGCCTGGCGCCCACATAATTGGTGGGTAACTACTCCGGGGAGAATCATCAATACTGGTTTGGTCATTGCGGGTGGTATATCCGTTTAAGGGCGTTACCAGCGAGTAACGAAGTTGGTCACCGTCGGCGTCAACAGCATCGACATTAAACGTAAAGGGCTTATTGATACAAATGTAGCTGCCATTTGGCAAACGAAAATCGGGAGCTGAATTAACAAAGCGCGTTCCGTTTTTCTGCATTGGCGGAAACTCAAGGTAAAAGACCATGGCTGCACCGGCCGTCGTACTTGTATTGACGTTGGTGAGGGCATCATTTCGGCAACACCGTTCCCAAACGATGTAATAACCACCAGGATCAGTATACTTTTGGGGATCAAACTGATGCGTAATGTAATAGCGGGCCTGTGTAAAACTCAACTGCCGAAGCGTGGCACAAGCGGTATTGTCGAAGGTGAGTGGCAACATTTCCTGAAACGGAATCTCAACACGCTCAACCAGTATTGGATTATTTTTGCGATAAATCAGCACTTTTACCAATAGATCACGATTAACGGTATTCGTTTTTGTCTCGTCCCAGTACTGATTCAATTGTAGTTTAAACAGGCCGGGTGTAGCACCAACGGCCTGCATACTCATGTCGCCACCGATGATGTGCGTTGCCCGAACACCCAGCGATAGTAATAAGGCAATTACTATCAGTAACCCCGCTCCTACCCGGCGAAGTAAGTCTTTACTAACCACTTGCATACCGCTACCATCAGATTACCTCATTCAACTTGCAAGCCATATGGAACTAGTACGGAATATAAATAGGATTACAGAACAGTTATATATACTTCCTGATACTATTTATTTTTAGCAACTAAGAAAGACAGTCATAATAATTTTATACCGTAAAGGCATCATTTCGAAAAGACTCCTTTAGCGATCAAATAGGGAATCAAAAGCCATAAAAGACCTTTAACCAGAAAGAAAAGGAAGCCCAGCCAACCGACGCGTTTAAGCCAATATTTGAACCGTTCATTCATAAAACAAAGATAACGAATTCCGGCTGTTACGCTTCAACACTCCTGTTTACAGCGCATTCAGGCCGCACACCACGTAGTGAAACGTTGCCCCTGAAGCCTAGTAGAAAGAAATTATATCAGTATAAAAGCAACTTTGTTGGTTTAGTGGTTGTAGTAAAAAGATTAACATTGTGCATTAGACGATTAATCATGAATATTACAAAAAACAAAGTAGCCGCCATCCATTATACCCTGCGGGACAGCAACGGTACTGTATTGGACTCCAGCCAGGGCCGCGACCCATTGTATTACCTGCATGGTGCCAACAACCTGATTCCTGGCATGGAAGAAGGATTAGAAGGCCGCACAAAAGGGGAGCATCTCCAGTTAGATGTTACGCCCGAAAAAGGCTACGGCAAACGTGATCCGGCTCTCGTTGAAGAAGTGCCCCGTAAGGCATTCGGCGGACAGAATATCGAGGTCGGTATGCAATTTGAAGCTAATGACGGACAGGTTATCACTGTCACCAAAGTCGGTCCCGATAGCGTAACCGTTGACGCGAACCACCCTCTGGCAGATCAGAATCTGTATTTCGATGTAGAAGTACTCGACGTTCGCGACGCTACTGCTGATGAACTGGCTCATGGGCACGTCCATGGTCCAGGCGGCCATCATTAACCGGTTTATAGTAGTTGGTTTACGGTTTAAGGGACACGGTGTGCTAGTGCTTGACTATTGTTTGTGTCAGCTCACCGTATACGTCAAACCGTAAACCATCCCTATCTTTGTGCTACAAAACCATGGCACAAATCGGTACAGACAAGCGAGCGGCAAAAGCATTTCTGGAAGCGGGCAACGTCGTAGGCATTCCTACGGAAACAGTGTATGGGCTGGCCGGGAATGCGCTAAACCCCGATGCGGTTCTAACAATTTTTCGGGTTAAAAATCGTCCCTCCTTCGACCCGCTCATTATCCATACGGACTCGCTGAAAAAAATTCATCAGTTCGTAACGGACATACCAGAACAGGCTCAGTTACTGGCCGACCAATTCTGGCCTGGCCCCTTGACCTTGCTTCTTCCCAAGCGGGATCTGATTCCAGATCTCGTTACGTCGGGCTTGCCAATGGTAGCAGTCCGCATTCCAAATCACCCGCTCACGCTTGATCTGCTACGTTCGCTCGACTTTCCACTGGCGGCACCGAGTGCCAATCCATTTGGATACATCAGCCCAACAACGGCGCAACATGTAGCGGATCAATTAGGCGATCAGATTCCGTACATTCTTGATGGTGGCCCGGCGGGCGTCGGTATTGAATCCACGATTATTGGTTTTGAAAACAACGTAGCGACGGTATTTCGGTTGGGTGGCATGGCGTTAGACCAGATTGAACGGGTGATTGGCCCAGTGGCGGTGCGCACTCATTCAACCTCAAATCCAAGTGCGCCGGGTATGTTGAGCAGTCACTACGCTCCCCGCAAACCACTTCGATTGCTGGCACCGGGCGAAAGCCCTCAACCCCATGAATGGGCCGGTGCCCTAGTTTTCCGTGAACCCTTCAGCGGGCTACATCCAGCGAATCAACGCGTTCTCTCTCCTACCGGCGACCTGAATGAAGCGGCTAAAAACCTCTTTGCTCACCTCCGTGCTTTAGACACGCTTCCTATTGATGTCATTTACGCCGAACCGTTACCAAACGAAGGTTTAGGCTTTGCGATGAATGATCGGCTCCGACGAGCGAGTGTACGCTGAAGGAACACTTAGGGACCATATCCTAATTTGTCTTTGTCATGCTTCCTGCCGCATCGGCGGACCAGTCAGCATGACAAATCCTAACTTTTCATGAACCGCACTAGCCCAATCTCGATTAGCATGAATGCCAGGGCGGCCAGCAAGAAATACTTCCAAAGGCTTTTACCTAAATTTTCCTGCTCTAATACCTGCACAAAATCGCCATCCTGAATACTGTCGAAAACTTCTACATTAGGCTGATTAGCAAAAGCTTTACGTAATTCATCAGCAGAATAAAAGTCCATCGTCGATTCTTCATTGCCATGATTAAAGGCCAAAAGCCGCTGCGTTTTGCCTTGCCCGTCCTGGAGTTCATAATAACCGGCTTCTACTTCCTGACCAGCGGCCAACTCATTACTTTTGGGCATTTCGAACAGAAGCTGATTGCCAACGATTCGTTGCACCGGAATAATCTCCAGTTTATCGTGCTTCAGCTTATAAACGGCTCGTTCCGAAGGATTGCTCACCGGAATCGACACCAGACTTTCGCCGAACGAATAAGCGGTGCGTTGTGCCTGAACACTTAAAGCGGCCATTTTATACATGACCGGCACAAAAAGCGCATGCTCAGCCAAATTACCATAAGTAGATTCCAGCGGACTGGCGAGTAAATAAACGTTACCCAGCTGACCCGTTGAACCACCTACTTTCGACTGAGTCAACAACGGGCTACCATCACGAAGGCTCAGCAAGCGCTCGCCCGCACTCCATCGCCAGACAGGTGCAGCCGTTGGCATATTTAACAATTCAGCCTGATAGCTCTGTTGGAAAACGTCGCGGAAAAATGGGTTCCGACGGTCAGGCTCAGTTACAGGCAATGGTGAAGGTTCAGATGAAGCACTGGCTAAAGACTGCACATTTCCAATGCCTAAAGCACTCAGAAAAGGCGCGTACGAAATCATGTTTGGATTCTTGGGCGGGATAATTGCTAAACTTCCGCCCTGGCGCACGAAACGTTCGAGTTCAGTACGTAGCGTACCGCTCACGTCGGCCACTTCTTCTAACACTACTAGATCAGTGCCTTTCAATTGCCCGACGTCAAAATTTTGAACATTGAAACTCTGTCGAACGAAAAGGCCATCATTCGAATACACAGCCTGCACGTAATCGCGGCTCCCATTCTGTTGACCAACCAGGTGTAGCACCCGAACCGCCGGTGATGCTTCAATGACAAAGAAATATTGATTATCGAACGTAATAGGATAATCTTCAAACACAATTCGGCCGCGGTGATATCCTTTAGAGGTTACGTTAAAGTTGAGTGAAATTGTCGCCGATCCACCCGGCGGCAACGTAGCGGAAGCCGTCGACGTCTGGGTATCATCTAAATACAAACGTACCGGAAGGTTTTTAACATTCTCTTGTCCAGCATTATTTAGTCTGACATTCAGGCTGTTGTTCTGCATTTCGCGAATGAATGGCGTACTAAGCCAAACAGAATCGACATAAACGTTCTTTGTGGCCTGTGCATCCAGCGGAACAATAAATAATCGATCAGTCGTGTCGATCTTCAGCCGGGACAAGTCACCAGCTGTGCTTTTTTGAAAATCTGAAAACCAGAACAACTGATTTCGCCCACCGGGGTTTAGACTCGATAACAGATTACGTTGCCGACGATAAACCGTTTCGAGTGTTCGGGGCGTGTGGGCGAAACGTATCGAGGTTACCCGATCCCTGATCGACTCAGTGGAACCTGCCTGTTGCTCCGCAGCCGAAAAATCGTTTGTCAGCAATTGCAGTGACGTAGCATTGCGAAATAATGTCAATAACTCATCTAATCGGCTGATGGCAATATCCAGATAGCGCTTGGTATTTCGCTCGTTCTGCATACTGAAAGAGTTGTCGACATACAGACTTGTAACGCCTTGCCGTGATACGCCTAACTTGTTTTTACTGGGAATGAAGGGTTGCGCAAATGCCAATACCAAACACACCAGAAACAAACAGCGGCACGCTAGTATTAGCCAATGCTTCAGTCGTCGAAACGATTTCGTTTCGGTCTGGACAGTACGTAGTAGCGCTACATTTGTAAAGAATACGCGTCGTGTTCGCCGGAAATTGAACAGGTGAATCGCAATCGGAACCGACACGGCCAGCAGGCCAAACAAGAAGGAAGGATAGAGGAAATTCATTCAGGGTAGTTTCGGCAAACAGGCTTTCTTTACTAACGACCTGGCATAGGTCTTTCGTTTCCCAGATGCCCAAGTTAATCAGGGATTATGATTTCTTGAAATGCCCGTGTAAATCGAGACTCATCTTTAGCAAATAATTTAGTCAAATTGGTTAGCCTTACGTGCTAAATGCTAATTAACGAATTAACAAGAGGATTCTTACAAATAGTATGTCTGATTTATAATGTATAAAAAAAACCCCTAACTGGACAACCAGTTAGGGGTTTTTCGTTATTTATCGTAGCGACTACAGCGTTCGTTTCACTTCTTTCAGTTCGAAGCTTTCAATCACGTCACCAACTTCAATGTCATTGAAGTTCTTGATACTCAAACCACATTCGTAGCCGAATTTCACTTCGCTAACATCTTCTTTGAAACGTTTCAGCGCACTGATTTCACCCGTATGAACCACGATAAAATCGCGGATGATACGGATTTTGTTGTTTCGCTTGATATTACCTTCCGTTACGTAGCAACCGGCTACTGTTCCAATCTTACTGATCTTGAACACCTCGCGTACTTCGATATTACCAACAATGACTTCTTCAACAGTCGGTGCCAACAAGCCCTCCATGGCATCTTTTACCTCATTGATAGCGTCGTAGATAATCGAGTAGAGACGGATTTCAATCTGCTCCTGCTCCGACAGTTTCCGGGCACTAGCCGATGGCCGTACCTGGAAGCCAACAATAACAGCATCTGAAGCCGAGGCCAGCAGCACATCAGATTCGGAGATCTGCCCAACTGCTTTATGGATGATATTTACCTGTACTTCTTCGGTAGACAATTGCAACAGCGAATCTGACAAGGCTTCAACCGAGCCATCCACATCACCTTTCACAATAACATTCAACTCTTTGAATGAACCGATGGCCTTCCGGCGACCGATTTCTTCGAGTGTAATGTGCTTGCGGGTACGTAGCGTTTGCTCACGCAACAACTGTTCCCGTTTATTCGCGATTTCACGAGCCTCACGGTCCGTTTCCATCACATTAAACTTGTCACCCGCCTGCGGAGCACCCGGTAGTCCCAGAATCTGAACCGGTTGAGCCGGCCCCGCTTCTTTAATACGTTCGCCCCGGTCATTTGTCATAGCACGGATACGACCGTAATGCGCGCCGACAAGCATGATATCACCCTGGCGCAACGTACCGTTTTCTACCAGTACGGTCGATACATATCCCCGACCTTTATCAAGCGAGGCTTCGATAACCGTGCCTAACGCCCGACGCTCGGGGTTGGCTTTCAGTTCAAGTAGCTCTGCTTCTAATAAGACCTTTTCGAGGAGATCATCGACGCCTAAGCCCGATTTCGACGAAATTTCCTGTGCCTGATATTTACCACCCCACTCTTCAACGAGCATATTCATGGCAGCCAGTTCAGCCCGGATTTTTTCGGTATCTGCCCCAGGTTTATCCACTTTTGAGAAAGCAAAGACAATAGGTACACCAGCGACCTGCGCGTGATTGATAGCCTCGCGCGTTTGTGGCATAATACTATCGTCAGCGGCAATCACAATGATAACAACGTCAGTCACTTTAGCACCCCGTGCCCGCATGGCCGTAAAAGCTTCGTGACCCGGCGTATCAAGGAACGTAATCATCCGATCGTCGGTCGTTTTAACACTGTAAGCACCTATGTGCTGTGTTATTCCGCCCGCTTCACCAGCCGCAACTTTCGCCCGGCGGATGTAATCGAGTAACGAGGTTTTACCATGGTCAACGTGGCCCATGATGGTCACAATTGGTGCCCGCGGCTGTAGATCGTCCGGATCATCGGCTTCAACATCGATACTAGCTTCTGTTTCATCTTCAGCCGATATGAACTGAACATCGTATCCAAACTCATCGGCAATAACCGTAATTGCTTCAGCATCCAAGCGTTGGTTGATCGAGACGAACATACCCAAGTTTAAACAAACCGAGATAACTTCGTTAATCGATACATCCATCATTGATGCTAGATCGTTGGCGGAAACGAACTCGGTAACTTTCAGCGTTTTTGCTTCCAGTTCTTCCTGCTCATTCAACGAACGACGATCTTCTTCCCGCTGACTACGGCGATCGCGTCGACGGTCAGCGCCCCGGTTTGGCGAATTACCCGCCATACGGGCATTCGTTTGCTGAATAGACTTACGAACGTCGGCTTGCGTTGGTGCCTCACGACGGCCAGTACCCCCTCGGTTAGCGTTATTACCGCCCCGGTTAGCGTTGTTACCACCACCAGCCGGACGATTTCCACCGCCCGTTCGGTTGTTAGCATTATTATTACCAGCGCCAGCCTGACCACCCCGATTAGCCGTAGTACCATTCTGCTGATTTGTACCCGTACCGGCGTTACCTGTACGATTTGCTGGTGTAGCCGTACCGTTTGCACGGTTAGCTGGTGCCTGATTACCTTGTCCTTGAGCTGGTTGGCGATTACCATCCCGCTGGCCACCCGCCTGATTGCGGTCACCTTCGCGAGGAGGACGATCTCCCTGCACTCTATTGGCTGGGCTCCGATCACCTTCGCGAGGAGGGCGATCAGTGCGGTTATTATTGATGCCCTGGCCTTGGGGTTGATTACCGCCACCCTGATTCGGTTGAGCCGTGCTTCCAAGAGCCCCTTCTCGCCCACCGCGAATCCGTTTGCGTTTTTTCTTATCAGCGTTGCTATTGCCGCCACCACCCTGACGAGGGTTATTAACGGGCAACTCAATTTTACCAAGAATTTTCAATCCACCAAGTTGATGGCTACCGGCTGCCCGAATAGTTTCGGTTGGCTTCACTGGCTCATCCACAGACTCAGAAGCAGCTGGTTTAACAGCCTGAGACTCTGGTTTAGTCCGGTTATCCTGTCGTACACTCGAACGATTCTCTGGTTGCTTTTCTGGTCTTACCTGATCAGCAACGGGTGCTGCCGGTTTAGGCACTTCTGCCTGCACTTTTGGCTGCTCAGGAATTGCCTTGGCTACAGGAGGCTGTACCGGTTGCGATTGTGCTACAGGCGCTTGCGGAACCTCTTTGGGAGGCTCTGGTACTACGGGTGCCTTTGGTGTTTCAACC
This sequence comes from Spirosoma jeollabukense, assembly GCF_054777855.1. Classification (NCBI taxonomy): domain Bacteria; kingdom Pseudomonadati; phylum Bacteroidota; class Cytophagia; order Cytophagales; family Cytophagaceae; genus Spirosoma; species Spirosoma jeollabukense. The sequence continues at coordinate 335,628 of NZ_BAAHAD010000002.1, read as the reverse complement.
TTACTAATCGATGGCTCTGGTTGAACCGGCGTCGATTTAGGAATTTCCGTTACAGGCGGTACATGTATTGGCTGTGGCGCAACAGGTTTGGGCGTATCTACAACTACCGGTTTTGGGGCATCTACGGCAGGAGTCTGAACACGGCTTTCTGGTTGTGTAGGTACAGTAGTTGGTTTTACGTCCTGTGGTACCGCAGGTTTTGCCTGTGGCACAGGTACGGGAGCAGGTTTTGCATTCAGATCAATTTTACCCACCACTTTTAATCCTGGCAAACCGGTCTGGGCAGTTTGCAGGGTTGGCTTCGACTCTACTGGAGTCGACTTGGGTAATTCAGCCGGAGCAGTTTCCGACTTAGGATCAACCATTGGACGTCTCGCGTCATCACGACGGTACAAAACGACATCCTCCTCCTGACGACGCGGTGGCTCGGCGGCTACAACCGGCGGTTCAGCCCGGCGAGTTCCGTTCAGGAGTTCCGTAGATTTATACTCCTTCGCTAACACCTCCAACTGTTCTGTGTTGATTTTGGTGTTAGGATTAATTTCGACCTTAAACCCTTTGGCAGACAGACTACTCGCAACAGAGGATAACCCTTTGTTGAGAATTTTTGCCACTTGGCTCAGGCGCATTGACTTTTCTTCTGCCATACTTTGGTCTATATTCCGCAAATTTAATAGTTGTTGGTATCTTATGAACACCACTTACAACAATAAAAATCCCTCCCTTTGATAATGAACAGTGAAAAGTGAAGAATGAAGAATATTGATCGATCATTTATTCTTCATTCTTCACCGCACCGGCGGCCCGGTTTTCATTGTTCATTCATTTTACTCAAATTCCTGCTTCAGAATATTCAAAATCTCCTGAACAGTATCTTCTTCCAGATCAGTACGACGAACGAGTTCTTCATTACTCAGGGCCAATACGCTCTTGGCCGTATCAAGACCTACTTTACGAAGCTCATCAATCATCCATTCGTCAATTTCGTCGGAGAATTCCATGAGGTCGACGTCTTCATCATCTTCCTGCCCTTCGTTGTCCCGGAATACGTCAATTTCCATATCAACTAATCGGCCAGCCAGTTTAATATTCTGACCACCTTTACCGATAGCTAGGGAAACCTGATCCGGTTTCAGAAAAACCGAGACGCGCTTGGTTTCACGATCAATCTGCATCGAGCTGATTTTAGCAGGACTCAATGCCCGGCTAATGAGCAGTTCAAGATTCTCGGTGTAATTTATAACGTCAATATTTTCGTTACCCAGTTCACGAACGATGCCATGAATCCGGGAACCTTTCATACCCACGCAAGCCCCCACGGGATCAATACGGTCATCGTATGACTCAACAGCCACCTTTGCCCGTTCGCCGGGCTCCCGAACGATTTTACGAATGGAAATTAAGCCGTCGTAAATTTCAGGCACCTCAATTTCAAATAGCCGCTCTAAAAATACGGGCGATGTCCGCGATAGAACGATTTTAGGCGTACCATTCAACATCTCCACCCGGCTGATAACGGCCTTTACCGCTTCACCTTTCCGGTAACGGTCTTTGGGAATTTGATCAGTACGCGGTAAGCTTAACTCATTGCCTTCGCCATCAACCAGAATAATTTCGTGCTTTAGCAATTGGTAAACCTCGGTGCTCACTAAATCCCCCACCTGATCCTTGTATTTCTGATAAAGGAGTTCTTTCTCCATATCCTTTATCTTCTGAATCAATGTCTGACGGGCGGTCTGTACGACCCGGCGACCGAAATCTTCCAGTTTAACTTCTTCGGCAACCTGTTCGCCTACTTCAAAGTCGTCCTGAATCTTGCGGGCTTCAGCAAGCGGAATTTTGTCGTAATCCCAAATGTCTTCAGAGTTGTCGTCCACAATTTCGCGTGTACGCCACATCTCTAAATCGCCACTTTCGGCATTAATAATAACGTCGAAATTTTCGTCGGTACCGTATTTTTTACGAATCATTGTCCGGAAGACTTCTTCCAGAATAGCGATCATAGTCGGCCGGTCAATATTTTTCGACCGGGCAAAGTCAGCAAACGATTCAATTAACAGTCCACTGGTCATTTTCGTGTTGGGTCAGTAGTCGAGAGTCGTTCGTCAATAGTAATCGTTTGTTGGCACATACGACTATTGGCTGTCGACTGTCGACTTTATTTAAATGATATTTCTACATTCGCTTTTTTAATTTGTCCGAAGGGAATCGGCGTAGGCCCGACTGGTGGTGCTTCAGTAACTAAATCAGCTTCTTTTTTCTTTTTACTCTTCGACTTCTTTTCGGCTTCGATATGCAACACAATATGATCGTCGGCCACGGACTCGAGTATACCTTTTCGAATACTTCCGTCCAGAAGCGTGGCAACCACTGTTCGACCAATATTGCGAACGTATTGCCGCTGAAACGTTAATGGGAAGTCAATTCCTGGTGATGAAACTTCGAGCGTAAACGCAGATTCATCAAAAAAATTTAATTCATCCATTTGTGCACCCAGCCTACGGCTAATACTGGCGCACTCTTCAATCGTAATACCCGAATCGTTGTCGAGCAAAACGGTCACTTTAATACGTCCTCCCCGACGCCCTACTAACTGAACATCAACGATATACAAATGATCGTCGTTCAGATACGGCTGGAGAAGTTCAATTATTTTCGCTTTGTCGTCCATAAGTTACGGCTAACAAAAAAGGGAGTGCGACTCCCTTTTTTGATCAATGCCATATGGTTTTTGTGCCACAAAGATAATACGTTTCCCTGTGCATAGCAAGCCCCTCCTTTTTCTCGATTGTGGGCTTTCCAGTCAGAATGCCTTATTTTGGTACTTATAAGGCATTTGTCTTTTCTTAATGACGATGATATGGCGATAAGAATACGAGTCCGCGCGATGGTTGTCTTTTTTTTTCGGTCATTGCTGTGGTCTCTTAACCTGTTGCTAGTGTTTTATACAGGCTTAGCGTACTGGTTGCTCTATAGTTTACCCACACAACATTGGTCGGCTGGACTAATCATGATCACGATTCCAGTAGCCTGGATGTTGAATCTAGTTGTAGTGTGTTTATGGCTTACGGATCGCCCCTGGCGGAGCTGGCTTTCAGGCATCGTGCTAATTGTGGGGATCGTCTTGTTCGGATCACGAACCTTTGGCTGGAATCAAATCAAAGAGTTGACAGGTACTGGTACTCAAATCAAAGTATTCAGCTACAATGTCAAATCGTTTGACATGAACACTACGTATAAAGAGTACCCAAGCTCACCCCGCTTCCGACGCCTGGCTGATTATATAATACGTTACGATGCCCCTATCAAATGTTTTCAGGAGTTTCGTACATCAAGAGCTTCTCCGGAATATGATTTTATTCAGCGATTTCGTCAGGCTGGTTATCAATATTCGCTTATTCTAATTCCTGAAAATAGCCAAAGCGATGGGGTTGCTATTGGTGCGGCTATGTTTTCGGTTTACCCCATTATTCAATCAGGACGAGAAGAATTCAGTACGCCCAACGGCCTCCTTTGGGCCGATATTAAAATCGGAAACGATACAATCCGCGTTATAAATGTTCACTTACATTCCATGGGTATCCGGATAGGGAAAGTCTTGAAAAAAGATGAAATGAGTGAAGTAAAGCACGAGACTCGGGGTATATTAAGTGCACTTCGTACGGGCTTTGTTGAGCGAAATCTACAGGTCACTAAGCTTCAGCAATACGTTAAGGATAGTCCACATCCAGTAATTATTACCGGAGATTTTAATGACACACCGTATGGTGTTGTCTATGAGCGAATGCGCAGGCTACTACCTAACAGTTTTGAAGAAGAAGGGCACGGTTTTGGTTTTACGTATAACCACATGCCTAATTTCATTCGTATTGACCACCAGTTCCATGACCCTCGCCTACCCGTCTTGAATTTCGAAACGATCAATTACGTCTCAGACTCAGACCATTACCCCATTGTAGGGACATACGTAGTGAAATAGTCGTAAGTCGATAGCCATCAACGTCAGTTACTGATGACTCTTAACTATTGACTTTATGGATGGGCATTTACCCATTCTTCGCCATCCATAAATACTTCTTTTTTCCAGATAGGCACCGTCTTTTTGATGGTATCGATGATGTAACGGCAAGCCTCAAACGCATCAGCGCGATGAGCCGTAGCAACACCGATCAGGACAGCGATCTCACCGATTTGCAACGTACCCTTCCGATGAATGATCGTGTAGCGTAAGATGGGCCAACGCTGGTGAGCCTGATCAGCAATTTTCTCCATTTCACTGATGGCCATACGATCGTAGGCTTCGTACTCGAGCCGATTTACTGAACGCTCCTGCGTATTGTCGCGTACGACACCCAGAAATAAATCAATAGCACCCGCTTGCTCCGATTCGATGGATTTTAAAGCAGCAGCAACGTCAATTGGATCAGTCGTAATAGAAATCATAAATCAGTTGTCAGTGACCAAACAAAAAAACATAACCCATTAGCCAGGCTATGTTGACTGAAATCAACCGCCACTCACAGGTGGAATAAGGGCAATCTCGTCGTTATAGCCTATTAACTGATCTTGTTCGGCATATTCGCCATTAACAGCGACCAATAGTGATTTAATACCCGCTAATGCTGGATAATCCTGGTGCAATTGGCTAAGTAAATCAATAACACGCGTATGCTCACTAAGGGGCACCACAACTTTCGACTGTCCAGTCAGGTCGCGGGTAATACCAAATAAGAGTACTGAAGCGGAGGAAGCCATTCGTTAGACTAGTTCTGAGGAAAATCTACTACGTAGTAAAACAACGTAGCAATGCCCAATTGAAGTTCGCAGGGTACAAACAAAAAACTGTGCCACCCGCAACAGGCAATGGCACAGTTTGTATTACAAATAAGACAGGCCTTATTTCGAGTTATTCAACTTTCGTTCAGCCTTCTTCATTTTTTTATCAGTTTTGTCTAGGGCCTTGTTCGTGCCATCTTTAACGTCCTCTTTCGTATTTTTGGCGGCTTTGGATATTTTATCTCCTGCCTTATCGGCCTCACGACCGACCTTTCTGCCAGCAGCTTTCGTCGTTTCTTTCACCTGGCTACCAGCCTCCTTTGCTTTCTCTTTCGTATCCTGAGCGGATACAGCGACAATTGAAAAAACCACCGCAGCGGCTACCATTATGAGCTTTTTCATGACTGTTGAATTAGTTTATTGAACTCAATAACCGATAGCCTTCTTAATTGTTTTGCGATCTAATCAATCACGTTATTCTTTGTGCTTGAAAACTTTCACTTGATAAACGTAGTCCTGCATCCGCTTAATCTGTTGCTTGCGTGGCAAACTGGCCAGCGTACTTTTGCGGTTTAGCCGCAACGGCTGCCCTTTGAGCGAATCCGGTGGAATACTATTCAGGGCTTCAAACAGATAATTCGTTTTCACCGCAAAACTGACCCCTTCGGAAGTGGTCTGCTTACCGCTGATAATGCCAATAACGTTGCCTTTTTCATCTAAAAGTGGTCCGCCCGAGTTTCCGGGATTGACACTAATAGCCACCTGGTAAGCCGTTGAATCGCCCCGATAGCCCGTACCGGAACTGAGATAACCTTCTCCGTAAACAATTTCTTCGCGCGGGTAACCAAGCGTATATACACGTTCACCCAGATCAGATGATTTGGCATCAAAGCTGTAAGGAACGGGGGGCAATGTCCGAAAGGCGCTATCATCACAGAGTTGCAGAACAGCCAGATCGTGGGCCTGATCGGCATAGACGATACGGGCTTTATAAACCTCCCCCTTACCGCTTTGCACATAGACCGAATCGGCCTCCCGAATAATGTGGTTATTTGTTATAAAATAGCCATCGGACGTGAGCAAAAAACCCGATCCGGCCACCTGCGCCGGATTAATACCTAACCCGCGACCTCGTCCATTGAAATCATTCAGGAGTCTACGCTGCGATGATTTGACAGCCTGAATTTCCTTGCTCAGCAGGCTATACTGTTGCTCCTGCTGTTTATGGCCCTGTAGATACGAACGGTACAGAAAAATTGAGCCAAACGTAGTAATTATGGCTGCCGAAGCGGCCACTGCCAACGTAGTGCGATACGTATGCCAGAGTTTACGAATCTGGCCCGACGCTTCGGCTGGAGAACTATATGAGTCAGCATCCTGTCGCATAGCGTTCATGTCGATGCTAGCCTGCATCGCCTGCAAACGCTGTTTAAACCGAATCCGCTCGCCGTAAGCGTGCAACGCGTTTTCAATATCTTTTTCCTCGTTCATCTCTATAAAAGAGTTAAAGAGTTATAGAGTTGATAAGTTATAAGGTTGATGGACTGCAAACGCAATTTTCAACCAAGACGGCGAACCGTTTATAACCATACGACTTTATAACGTAGTATTACTGTTTGTATTCCGCAAAGAACAACCGCTTCAGGCGCATCAGACATTTATACTTTTGCGTTTTGGCGTTATCAGCATTGGTATAGCCAAACTTTTCAGTAATATCCTGCATACTCAGATGCTGAATATAAAAATCATCCAGTAACGTTCGACAAGGTTCGCCAAGTCGGCCCAGTGAGTCGGCCATGAGGGTAAACTGTCGGTCACGCTCCTCGTGGTCAATCAGGTCATCATTCAGTTGGTCAACGGCCATCTCATCCGAAGCAGGCGTTTCTACATCCCTTACCACAAATCGACTACGTTGAGCTAACTGCTTCAGCCACAAACGCCTACCGATAGAATATAGATACGTTTTTAACTGGCAATGCAATTCCAGCGAACCACTTCTTACCTTTTCATACAACACGATCAGCGCTTCCTGATAAATATCCTTGGCGTCGTCTTCGTTCCCACTATTACTGGTAACGAAGTGGAGCACCATTGGAAAATATCGTCTATACAACTGACTTAATGCGTCGTCGGAGCCATCGGCCAAACCCAGCAGCAACTCATCATCAGTTAATACGGGTTGCCTACTTTCCTTCATTGAGTTGAGTCATTACTTAATACGGAAACACATTGGATGTAACCCAAAAAAAAGTTAAAAATTGTTGGGTTACCTTTTTCTCTATCTAGTATTAACGATGACATTGAATCATTAATCACTAAACAAAAACATCCCCAAAAATATGAAAGCAATCACGAAATCCGCCTTCTTTTTCATGGCTATGATCGCCCTGGCTACGTCTTGCAGCTCGAAGAAGACCGAAAGCACTGAAACGACTACGACCACGACGGATTCAACTTCGACGATGGCTACGGATTCGACGATGGCTACGGATTCTGCTTCGACGATGTCTGCTGATAGCGCGAAGTAATTTCTACTAAGGCACAACTGCCGGTATAACTTGCCGACAACGCTATAAACGATATAAGAGCCTCCTGATGATTCAGGGGGCTTTTGTTGTTTTAAGTCGTCAGTCAATAGTCGGTAGTCATTAGTGGCTGACACAAATGATTTGCTTTCGCGTCAGCCACTAATGACTACCGACTATTGACTGACGACTTCACGTCAATACTTCTTTCAACACATTCATGGCACCGGTTGGTGCCGCTTTTTCATACAGTATTGTATATACGGCATTCGTAATGGGCATATCGACACCAAATTGCCGATTGATTTCAAAAATACTTTTCACGGCATAATAGCCCTCTGCAATCATGTTCATCTCTGCCTGCGCCGACTGAATTGTGTATCCCCGGCCGATCAGTGTGCCAAATGTGCGGTTTCGACTGAAGGGCGAGTAGGCTGTTACAAGCAGATCACCGAGATAAGCAGAACCACTTAAATCACGATGCTTGGGATAAACAGCATCGACAAATCGCTTAATTTCCTGCATGGCATTCGACACCAGCACAGCCTGAAAATTGTCGCCATAGCCGAGTCCCCGTGTGATACCGCACGCCAGCGCAATAATATTTTTCATTACTGCGCTATACTCAACCCCATAAATATCGTCTACGGGTGTCGTTTGTACGAAACGGCAACGTAGTAGATCCGCCACTTCTTCAGCACAAGTATGATCCTGGGAGGCAATAGTCAGATACGAGTGTTTCTCAAGGGCAACTTCTTCGGCATGGCATGGCCCGGCGATAACAGACATCTTGTTCGTCGGAACGCCGTATTGATCACTGACCCAATCCGTTACTAATTGATTGGCTCCAGGAATCATTCCTTTAATAGCCGACACTACGTATTTTCCGGCAAAATGCTCGGGTTTGAGCCCTGTCAATGCATCAGCGATAAAAGCGGCCGGAACGGCCAGGACTACATAGTCACTATCCCGAACGGCATCCCGAATTTTAGTGCAAACCTTCACCTTTCGCGTATTGATCTGCACATCACTCAGGTAACTGGGGTTATGCCCAAATTTTTTAATGTGATCCGCGTCCGATTTTTTGCGAAGCCACCATTTAACACTGACATTATTTTCAGAGAGGATTTTGACGAGCGCCGTCGCCCAGCTTCCCCCCCCGACCATCGTCAGCCGAACGGGTTGAGTTACTTTCATGGGGTAAAGGAAGGAAAAAAGCCGATGTAGGCCAAATTTGGCCTACATCGGCTTACCTTTCAAAACTAATTTCGGGAATATATGTCTATTGGCTGTTGGTATGAGCGCCATACTTCCGCCCGCGTGGCCACACCTTACTCCTCCTTCTCGTCTTTCTTTTTATTCTTATTCGGATCGCGTTTGACGACGAGTTCACCGTCTTTTAGTTTCTTGGATACAGCAATAAAAGGACCCGAAATAATCTGTTCGCCTGCCTTCAGGCCCGATACGATTTCAATATTTTCGAAGTCACTAATGCCGGTTTTCACTTCGCGCTGCGACGCCTTTCCCCCAACATTGACGAAAACAATCTCTTTGGGCTTTTCTTTCTTTTCAACCTGCGTAGCGGGCTTTTCATCGACATCCCCGTTTGACTTCGTCTTTATTTCTTCAGTGTCAATGGCGCTTGAATCGGCGGCTCGTGTCGTTACGGCGGCAATTGGCACAGCTAATACACCCATTTTCCGGTCGGTAATGATCTCGACAGACGCAGTCATACCCGGCTTAAACGGATATCCCTTTTTGTCTTTCTGAGCCAGTAAATCGCTGTATGAGCTGTTCAGAATTTTCACTTTTACCTCAAACTCCGTTACAGCATCGGCAGAAAGCGAGGCAGCCGCAGCCGCTCCCGATGAACTGGTCAGGCCATTGGCCGTATTGGCAATTTCATAAACAACGCCTTTGAATTTACGCCCAGCCATTGTGTAGGAGTCCACTTCAATATCGGCGGTGTCACCCAGATTGGCCCGGACAATGTCATTCTCGTTGACGTTGACACGTACTTCCATGTTTTGCAAATTAGCAATACGCATAATTTCCGTACCCGCCATCTGCGATGTACCCACAACACGTTCACCTAGTTCGATATTCAGTTTTGATACGGTTCCGTTGACGGGCGAATAAATTGTCGTTTTACGCAGGTTTTCATTGGCGTCGCGCAAACTGGCTTCGGCGCTCTGAATATTGAACTGCGCAGCCCGGACATTGGCATTAGCCGCTTCGACTTCCTGTTTTGCTACGTTGAAGTTAGCCTCGCTGGTTTCTAAATCAGCGGAAGAGACAACTTTATCGGCAAACAGTTTTTTGTTACGCTCGTAGTCGGCTTTGGCCCGGATCAGTCGGGCACTCGATTGAGCTACGGATGCTTTGGATTGTTCCAGTTGGGCCCGACTTTGATTGACCGTAGCCCGCGCCCGTGCTAATAATGATTCATAGTTATCAGGGCGAATGCGGCACAACAACTGACCCGCTTTTACGGGATCACCTTCGTTAACGTATAAGCCAATAATTTCACCGGATACATCGGGGCTGATCTTGACTTCTACCTGCGGCTGAACGCGCCCCGATGCACTAACACGTTCCGTTATATCGGTCCGTTTAACCAAGCTAAAATCAACTTCCGTTGACTTCGGCTTGCCGATCATACCGGCCTGTTTAGCCGCAACGAAACCACCCACAAGCAGGACAACTAGCCCGCCTAAGATCCACCAAATTCGACCTGACTTCTTCTTCATAGGGAGAGAGCGAAAGAATGAAAGAGCGAATTACGCCGGATGGCTTTCGTTCTTTCGCTCTTTCACTAATTAAAACTAAGGGATTTGTTCTGGTAATAATCTAAAATTTTGGTTCGGAATACATAATCGTACTTGGCCTGAACAAGGCTGGCACGAGCACGATCAAGATTCGTTTTGGCAATACTATAATCCGTTGCATTAATGGCACCTGCATTTAATCGGCTTTCGGCCATTTGGAACGCCCGTTCGAGCGACAATACCTGCACTTGAGTAGCTCGATACTTATTAGCCCCCGCTTTCATCTGGGTATAGGCCGTTTCAATTTGCTGGCGCAGCGTTAAACGGGTATTAAGTGCTGTCAATTCGGCATTCTGTTGCTGAATTTTAGCCGTTGTGATTCGGTTTCGCGACAAATTTCCCTGAAAAATGGGAACCCGCAAAAACAAAGAAGCGGACTGGCTAAAGTTATTACTTAATTGAGTACCATACGAAATACCGGCACGATCATACCCGGGTGTCTGCGCGTTTACTGGAATCTGCGCGCCTGTTACGGGATCAGTGATGAAACCAATCGTTGTCTGGGTAGACTGCCCATTGGGTGATGCTACACTCGCAGCACTGGAATAGATCGTACTCAGGTTTCCGTTCAGCGACAAAGTAGGATATAGTCCACCTTTCGCCACCTGAACGCCTAACGTAGCACTTTTGACGCGCAGATCAGCTCCTTTTACTTCGGGCAGATTTGTTGACGCCACATCATACAACTGCTGCACAGAGGCCGTGTAAGGATCTAAACCCGGATCAGGCACATTAATCGGCTCTACATCAAAGTTCTGATTGATCGGTACGTTCATGGCCTGTAGCAACGCTACTTTAGCCAGATCAAGCGTGTTTTGTGCTGTAACAATGTCAACTTCATTACTGGCCAGCGTAGCCTGAAGATCGAACACGTTCGATTCGGGCGCCGATCCGGCAGCTACCAGGCGTTGCATACGCTCCAGTTGCGCTCGTGTTACGTCAGCCTGACGTTGGGTAACGGCTAGTTGCTCTGTACCTGTCAATACGTTCAGGTAATTTTGGGCAACCGTCAGCGAGACATTATTCTGCGTAGCATTTAGCTCCTGCTGGCCTGCCTGAAGGGCGAGTTCATTTTGCCTGATCGTACTACGTAGTACGCCACCATTATACAACGTAACCGATGTATTAAGCTGAAAACTACTGGAATTAATCGTCTGCTGGACGAACTCGTTGGATTGTGGGTTGATACTACGCCCCCCGTTTATGGACTGGTTGCCCTGAAAAACGGCGGTCGGCAACTGATTTAACCGTGACTGGCGTACTTGCAGGTCACTGTTAGCCACGGTTAGTCTACCCTGTCGGATCAGTATGTTATTTTGCTGAGCAATGTCGATGCACTGCTGTAAATTTACCCGAGCTGGTGCGCTCGCTGTGGTTTGCGCGTATGCTCCCGACAATCCTGTCGTTAGCCATAGAGTCATTACGACCCGCATCTGTTTCCACGCCACTTGCATACACATACTATTTGATGGTTCAATGTTACAAACTTACCTTCGGCGCGGCTATCGTTTTGGGATAAACGGCGCAAACTAAGCATGTTTCTGGTTTATAATTCGGATGTACTTCCCGAGAGCGACTTTCAGCTATCGGTAAACGACCGGGCCTTTCAGTATGGCGACGGTTTATTCGAGACGATTCGGTACTCAACTGAACAAATCTGGTTCTGGTCTGACCACTTTGCCCGGCTCTCGGCTGGTATGGACGCTTTGCAGCTAACTCAACCTACCGGATTCTCCGCCGAAGCGGTTCACCAAGCCATTTTACAGGTACTTTCGGCGAACAAACTCACGGATCAACCCGCCCGAATCAAGATTCAGGTCTGGCGGCAACCGGGTGGTTTATATACGCCGTCAACAAACAAGGCTAACGTACTGATAACGGCTCGACCTGGAACCCTATTTTCGGTTAGTGAAAAAGCCAAAACGGGCATATATGATCTTTTCCGTTTGTCACCCTCTCCTATTTCGGCGTTCAAAACGCTGAACTCGCTACCCTACGTATTGGCCGGGCTGTACAAACAGCAGCATGGACTCGACGAGATAATTTTGCTCGACACATTTGGTAATCTTGCCGAATGCCTTGCGTCGAATCTGTTCTGGTGTTCGGGGAAAACACTTTATACGCCTTCGCTCGAATCGGGCTGCATTAACGGCATTATCCGACAGCAATTGGTACGATTAGCTCCAGCCGTTGGCCTTACCGTATCCGAAGGGTTATTTCCCCCTGATATTCTGACGACGGCTGATGCTATTTTCTGCGCGAACGTTATGGGAATTCAGTGGCTGCGCGGGATAAACGACCTGGATGTTAACACCAGGTCGCTCTCGTTTAGCGACACCGAAAACCTACTTAACGCCCTCTTCGCTCAATTTCAGGGCTGAAGAATCTTCCAGCCAGCCATCTTTCAGGCGGATCACCCGTGAGCCATATTCGGCGTTTACTTCGGAGTGGGTCACCTGAACAATGGTTACCCCATCTTTCTGATTCAACTCCCGAAACAGTTCCATGATATCACGGGCCTGGTCGGAGTGCAGATTGCCCGTTGGCTCATCGGCAAAAATAACGGTTGGTTCGGCCGCCAGCGCCCGGGCAATGCCTACCAGTTGTTGCTGACCACCCGATAGCTGCGCCGGGAACAGGTCTTTTTTAGCCACCATGTTGAACCGGTCGAGCAGCTCAGCTACGCGGCTTTTACGCTCCGATCCATTGAGGCCTTTGTAGAGTAGCGGTGTTTCAATGTTTTCATATACGGTTAATTCGTCAATCAAATGATATGCCTGAAATACGAAGCCAATGCGCGTCCGATGCAGTTCAGTACGTCTCTTTTCGGATAGTTTCTGAACCGGCTGATCATCAAACAGGTATTCCCCTTCGGAGGGTTCTTCGAGAAGACCCAGAATATGCAGCAAGGTAGATTTTCCCGATCCTGACGGGCCCATGATGGATACAAACTCACCCTGAGCAATGTCGAGGTTGATATTACGCAACACATAGACCCGGCCGAAGCCAGCTGGGTAGAACTTGGAAACGTTGCGGAGTTGAATCATAATTAATTACTTTTGAAAAGGTTTTAGTTCGGTAAGAAAGGTTGATTAGCTATATACGTTCCTGACATTACTCAAATTTAATATGAATTCTTTTCTGTAAAGGCTCAAGCGTCGTGCCAAAACTCTAGTTTACTGATTAATAGATTTTTACAGATACTATAACGACGATCAACGTCCGCTAGCGGACAAACTTACTTTTGAAACCGGACACCTTTTTTATGGTTTCGATGCAACGTAATACGTGTTTTTACCATCTTCTCATAAATATCTAAAACTGTCTTCAACAATGAAAGCACTTGTATTATCTGTCCTAATGCTAACCTCAGGTATTAACTCCCCCAGCGACGATTGGAAAAAAGACCGAACCGTTTCTGGCTTCACCGGATTAAGCGTTAGCAGTGGCATTGACGTCTATCTGACTCAGGGAAATTCCGAAAAATTAACCTTCGATGTGAAAGGCGTTGACGAAGATCGGGTCATATCGGAAGTAAAAAACGGAGTTTTGAAACTGTATATCGAACGAAAGGGATTGAGTGGCTGGAATCTCGGACGTAGCAACTACGTAAAAGCTTACGTGACTTTTAAGCAATTGAACAACCTTCAGGCATCGGGTGGCGCCGACGTGTTCGGACAGGGTAGCCTGTCCTTCAAAGACCTTAATCTGGAAGCATCCGGTGGCGCCGACGTGAAATTAGACCTCAAAGCCGACGATCTGAACGTATCGGCGTCGGGCGGTGCCGATGCCATTTTGCAGGGTTCAGCCCGGACACTTAACGCCAGCGGGTCGGGCGGTGCTGATCTGGACGCTCGAAAGCTGACGGTCGATGTATGCAATGCCAACTCATCGGGTGGTTCAGACGTCTACGTGAATGCAAGCAAAGAGCTGACCATGAAGGCATCGGGTGGCTCGGATATTTATTACTACGGCTCAGCCAAAGTGCTGTCCCAGAGCAAATCGGGTGGTTCAGATATTTCGCGGAAATAGCAAAGAGTAAGAAAAAGAGCCAAAGAGCGAACGAGTGAAAGCGTGATTAGGTAATTTCGCCCGCTCTTTCACTCTTTCGCTCGTTATCGTGACACCCACTATCGGTATCCTCGGCGGGGGCCAGCTTGGCCTGATGCTCCTGCAAGCCGCCATCGACTGGAACCTTCGCGTTCATATTCTTGATCCAGATGCAGAAGCGCCCTGCCGCAATCTCTGCACCAAATTCACGCAAGGCTCATTAACCGATTACGATACCGTTTATCAATTCGGACAAGCCGTTGACGTAGTAACCATTGAAATTGAGCGCGTCAATGTGGACGCGCTCGAAGCCCTCGAACGCGAAGGGAAACGGGTCTTCCCGCAACCATCCGTCATCCGTGTTATTCAGGACAAACGACTTCAGAAGCAGTTTTACCGCGACAATCATCTACCCACCGCCGATTTTATTCTGACCGAAACCCGTGCCGACGTGGCCCTGCTGGAAATTGATCAGCCTGATTTCTTCCCCGCTTTTCACAAACTTGGTCGCGATGGGTACGATGGCCGGGGTGTTCAGCGAATTGCGTCCGTTGCCGATGTCGGGAAAGCGTTCGACGCGCCGGGCGTTTTGGAAAAAGCCGTCGATTTTGATAAAGAACTAGCCGTCATCGTTGCCCGAAACGAACGGGGCGATATGCAGACTTTTCCAACGGTCGAGATGGTATTTCACCCCGAACTGAACCTGGTTGATTACCTGTTTGCCCCGGCAGAAATTTCAGATGAGATTAACCAGCAGGCGCAACATATCGCGCGACGTACTGCCGAAGCCTTCGGGATTGTCGGTTTATTAGCGGTGGAATTGTTTCTGGACAAACAAGGCAACGTATTGATTAATGAAGTTGCCCCGCGTCCGCATAACAGTGGCCATCATACCATGCGCGCCAACGTCACGTCTCAGTTTGAACAGCACTGGCGCGCCATCCTCGACTATCCGCTCGGCAATACCTCGGCTTATCAACCAGCCGCGATGATCAATCTACTTGGCGAAGACGGTCACACCGGCCCAGCCGTATACGAAGGGCTGGAAAACCTGCTGGCTATGCCCGGTGTCTTCCCTTTTTTTTATGGCAAAGCCATCACGAAACCTTTCCGCAAAATGGGCCACGTAACGATCATGGACGAATCGTTGGATTTATTGCGGGAGAAAGTTGAAGCGGTGAAAACCGGCATTCGGGTAATTTCCTAATGTAGAGACGCATATTTGCGTCTCATAACCCGGATGGTTTTGTAATGAGAACACAAATTGCTGACGCGAGTGAGACGCAAATACGCGTCTCTACATCATTCCACCACGTTCGTTAACGTACCAATTCCCTCAATGGTAATGCTGATTTCATCGCCGGAACGTAGCGTGAAATCATCGCCAGGAACGATGCCGGTACCAGTCATCAGGAAACAGCCGTTTGAGAAGGAACATTCGCGATACAGGAATTCGACGAGTTCGGTATGATGGCGCTTCATCTGGCTAATGGCAATACTATTTGTGAAAACAGCCTGCTCATTTCGGACAATTTCCAGCCGGATCTGCGTTTCGGGTGCAATCGGGCTTTCGGGTACGTACAGACATGGCCCAAGTGCTGCGGCACCATCATAAGACTTAGCTTGTGGCAAATACAACGGATTTTCGCCCTCAATACTCCGCGAACTCATGTCGTTGCCGCAGGTATAGCCGACAATTTTACCGGTTGACGTAATGAAGAGCGTCAATTCGGGTTCCGGTACGTTCCAGGTCGAGTCGGCGCGGATACGAACATTGGCACCCGGCCCCACCACACGCTCAGGTGTCGATTTAAAGAACAATTCAGGACGCTCGGCGTCGTAAACCCGGTCATAGAAATTATCACCTCCCGATTTTTTCGACTCTTCCATCCGGGCATTGCGGCTGCGCAGGTACGTAACACCCGACGCCCATACTTCCTGCCGGCCAATGGGTGCCAGCAAACCGGTTTTAGTCCAGCCCTCATACTCATCTGACGCCGTTTCTGACGCAGTGATCTGCTGTAAATCAGCGTATAAACTATCCTGATTGATCAACGTATCCCAATTATCAGATGGAACAGCGTAAAACTGATCAGCGGATTCAAGAACGATGCCGGAGCGGGTATTGTAGAGTTTCATAAATAAAGTCAGAGTACCTTTTGAAAAGAAAATTTGTATCAGATTTTACTTTATCATATTATTACGATGGATTAATAGATCAAGCTGTAAAGTAAACGTATTCAGACAGTTCATACGGAAATGGGCGTAACAAAAACCGAGATATTTACGGATCACCAGAACCGCGTGGCTGAGTTGGCCAAAGCCTTTGCGCATCCGGCGCGGGTAGCCATTTTACAACTGCTGGCTGAGCGTAAAGCCTGCGTTTGTGGCGATCTGGTTGATGAACTGCCGTTGGCACAGGCTACGGTATCGCAGCATCTGAAAGAACTCAAACGTATCGGTATCATCAAAGGTGATATTGATCCACCCCGCGTTTGCTATTGCATTAACGAACCCGTTTGGGAGGAAGCCCGCACCTTGTTTGGGAACGTATTAGACGCCTTCATCAGCAGTCCAACCTGCTGTTAACAGCATAACCTTTTTTTGGTTGAGTCAATCGCAATATTACAATAAACCAATCATACTATGAATACGGCAGAAGAACTCAAAGAAATTGTCCGCCAGAAGTACAGTGACATTGCCAAACAGGATGACAATCAGGGCGTACCAGTTGATTGTGGCTGCGGACCTACGTCCTGTTGTAATCCCGACACGTCTACAGATACGTCATACACAATTTTGATGAACGATGAATATACAACCGTCAACGGATACGCGGCCGATGCCGATCTGGGTTTAGGCTGTGGTTTACCCACGCAGTTTGCAAAAATCAAACCCGGCGACGTAGTAGTTGATTTGGGTTCTGGAGCTGGAAACGACTGTTTTGTGGCCCGCGCCGAAACCGGCGAAATGGGTCGCGTCATTGGGCTCGACATGACGCCCGCCATGATTGACCGCGCTCGTAAAAATGCTAAATCACTAGGTTACACCAACGTTGACTTTGTTTACGGTGATATTGAAGACATGCCTTTACCGAACGATCTGGCCGACGTAGTGGTGAGCAATTGCGTGATGAATCTCGTACCCGATAAACCAAAAGCCTTTGCTGAAACGTACCGAATTCTGAAACCGGGCGGGCATTTCAGCATTTCCGACATTGTATTGATGGGTGATCTTCCGGACGGGTTGCAACGTGACGCCGAACTATATGCCGGTTGTGTATCGGGGGCTATTCAGCAGGACGAATATTTACAAATCGTCGCGGATGCTGGTTTTACAAATGTTCAGATTCAAAAGAAGAAAGGGATTAATCTGCCAAACGAATTGCTCCTCAAATACCTGACATTGGATGAGTTACGGACTTACAAGCAGGGAAAGACAGGAATTTTCAGCATCACCGTTTACGCCGAAAAATAAGTATGAAACGAATCCTTGTTCTTTGTACGGGTAACTCAACCCGTAGCCAGATGGCGCATGGCTATCTCCAGAAATTTGCGGGCAACCGTGCTGAAGTACTGAGCGCCGGTGTCGAAACGCACGGCTTGAACCCCAAAGCGGTGCAGGTGATGGCTGAGGATGGTGTTGATATCAACCACCATACCTCGAACCTGGTAGACGAATACGAGCACCTTTCGTTCGATCACGTCATCACCGTATGCGATAGCGCGAGCGAGCGTTGCCCGCTCTGGATTGGTCGAACGCACCGGCTCCACCACAACTTTACCGACCCATCCAAAGCCACCGGATCACCCGAAGAAATTATGGCTTCGTACCGAGCTGTTCGGGATGAAATCAAGCAATTCAGCCAGGATTTTATCAACCAGAACGTACCGGAATGACCACAGAAACGATTTTGCCAATCCGTCGAAAAAAGCGTCTGTCGTTCCTGGATCGCTACCTAACGCTCTGGATATTTCTGGCGATGGCACTTGGTGTTAGCATCGGCTATTTCGTCCCGGAAACGGAATCGTTCATTAATCAGTTTAACTCGGGTTCTACCAACGTACCTCTGGCTATTGGACTGATTTTGATGATGTATCCACCTTTGGCGAAAGTGCGCTATGCTGAATTACCAAAGGTGTTCAGTAACACCAAAATATTGGGGTTATCGTTGGTCCAAAACTGGATCATCGGACCGTTATTGATGTTTGGATTAGCCGTCGTGTTTTTGTCCGATAAACCCGAATACATGACGGGTTTGATTCTGATTGGCATTGCCCGCTGCATCGCGATGGTTATCGTCTGGAACGATCTTGCCAACGGCGACCGGCTGTATGCGGCTGGTTTAGTGGCTTTTAATAGTATCTTCCAGGTGTTGTTCTACAGCATCTATGCCTACATTTTTATCACCGTACTCCCTCCTTTGTTTGGTTTGCGCGGATTTGTAGTCAATATTACCATTGGCGACGTAGCTCAGAGTGTATTCATCTATTTGGGTATTCCGTTTTTGGCGGGACTATTGTCGCGATTGATTTTGTCCCGGCTGTTCAGTCGACACTGGTACGAAGAGACGTTTTTGCCAGCGATCAGCCCCGCTACGTTAATCGCCCTCTTGTTTACTATCGTCGTGATGTTCAGTCTGAAAGGCAATCTGATCGTTTCCATTCCGTTCGATGTGCTACGTATCGCCCTGCCGCTCACGATCTATTTTGCTATCATGTTCTTCTCGGCATTTTACCTTTCTAAACGAGCCGGAGCCGATTATGGAAAATCTACGTCGCTCGCGTTTACGGCGGCCGGGAATAATTTTGAATTGGGGATTGCGGTTGCCATTGCCGTTTTTGGCATTAATTCGGGGGCGGCTTTTGCGGCTGTCATCGGGCCCCTTATTGAGGTTCCTGTATTGATTCTAATGGTGAATTTCGCATTGAAACAACGAAGTCGGTTTTTACCGTCAAAAGTAGTATCTTAGTAGACTACTGCTTCCGCTTCGGCGGCCCAATAAAAATGCTGCAAAAAACACAGGGGATTGCCCTCAGCTATATCCGGTACCGAGAAACATCCATTATTGCCCGTATTTATACCGAAGAGTTCGGATTGCAAAGCTATATCGTCAACAGCGTTCGCACGGCCCGCAATAAGAACAACAAAATTGCCCTGTTTCAACCGCTTACCCTGCTGGACCTGGTTGTATACAATAAGCCCGACCGCGAGCTTCACCGACTTTCGGAGATGAAGACCAGCTATCCGTTTCAGAGTTTGCCGTTTGAAGTGGCAAAATCGACCATTGCGATGTTCGTAACGGAAATGCTGAACAAAGTATTGAAAGAAGAAGCGAGCAGTCCGCCCCTTTTTAAATTCCTGATGGATTCTGTTTTGTTTTTGGAAGAAGCGAAAACAAACTACGAAAACTTCCACATTGCCTTCCTGCTCAAACTGTCGTTTTTCCTGGGTTTTGGACCGGAGTCCGCCCGCGAGTTCGAAAGTCAGCTTCGGGAGAACTCATACCCGTTTCTACCCGACAATGAAATGGAAACGGCTCTTAACGTAATGCTACGTTATCCACTCGGAACGCCGGTAAAACTTGCTCGCTCTGCCCGTAATGAACTCGTAGACGCGTTGGTAACGTATTACCACATCCACCTCGATTCACTCGGCGAAGTAAAGTCGCTGCCGGTGTTGCGGGAGGTTTTGGGATAAGGTATGCACGGGCTTCAGCCCGTGTTTATTTATGTCAAAAAACACGGGCTGAAGCCCGTGCATACCTAAATCTTCCGTTTCAACTCAAAATTCTGGCCCAGATACAGACGTCTTACCTGCTCATCGTTGGCAAGTTCTTCGGCGGAACCCTGCTTTAGGATTTTGCCCTCGAACAGCAGATACGCCCGATCAGTGATGGAGAGCGTTTCGTTCACATTGTGGTCCGTAATGAGAATGCCGATATTCTTGTGTTTTAGCTTGGCTACAATGCTTTGAATGTCTTCTACAGCAATCGGGTCAACGCCCGCGAAGGGTTCATCTAAGAGAATAAATTTGGGATCTACGGCCAGCGCGCGAGCAATTTCAGTACGTCGGCGTTCGCCACCGGACAGCACCTTGCCTTTGCTCTTCCGAACGTGCGTCAGGCTAAACTCCTCCAGCAATTCTTCTACTTTCCCTTTGCGATCCTTTTTAGGCAAATCACTCATTTCCAGCACAGCCAATACATTCTCC
Organism: Spirosoma jeollabukense; assembly: GCF_054777855.1. NCBI lineage: Bacteria > Pseudomonadati > Bacteroidota > Cytophagia > Cytophagales > Cytophagaceae > Spirosoma > Spirosoma jeollabukense. The sequence continues at coordinate 315,236 of NZ_BAAHAD010000002.1, read as the reverse complement.
TCAACGGTTAGGTCCCGAAATACCGACGCTTCCTGCGCCAGATAACCCAGCCCGAGCCGCGCCCGCTTGTACATCGGCAGGTCTGTGACATCTTTGTCATCGATAAAAACTTTGCCGCTGTTAGGCTTCACTAAACCGACAGCCATGTAGAACGAGGTAGTTTTGCCCGCGCCATTTGGCCCCAGCAATCCCACAATTTCACCCGTTTCCACTTGATACGATACGTTGTTATTGACCAACCGCGAGCCGTATTTTTTAATTAGATTTTCAGTTCTAAGAATCATTCTGATACGTTATACGAGTACGGCCAGCGTTATTTTACACTAAACTGTCAACGACCGATACAAAGGTCGCAGTAATACAGCCCTTTGCCAACCATTTCTAGCTACAGTAAAGGCAAATACCCCTTTATTAACAAATATTAGGACTCGTCCGTTTGGTCATGAACACATTTGCGCGTTGAGCGTTGGTCAAAACCCGGTGCTATGCAGGACGAAAGATGATGGCTTGGAGCCAGTAAAATAGGCAGGGAGATAACAACAATATCAAGTTGCAGGGGTTTATTCGCTGAATTTTATATCCCGCAGCATGAGTTGTAATGACACGTTTCCGTTGAAGAAATTCTGTTCTACCTGATAACAAATCGAAAAGGGTTTACCCAGCCGAAGCTGATCGGCCAGGTGTGCAAACCCGAAGCCAATCGCCGTTAATGTCTGCCCCGTTCTGCTCTGGCGAACATTGACTTTCAGGTGTTTCTCCTTCATGATAATCGGCTCGCTGACCAGATAGACATCGTCGGTCATAAACGTCGGTTGCATATTATGCGGCCCAAATGGTCCCATTTGCTTCACAATCCTGACGAGTTTGTCGGTGATCTCGCTAAAGTCAAGCGGAAGATCAATGTCGACCAATGGTGTGAGGTGTTCTTCCTTGATGGTACGTGACACGACCTCCTCAAATTTCTGTCGGAAAGCGTCGATATTGTCGATTGGCATTGTCATTCCGGCGGCAAACGTGTGTCCGCCAAACTGCTCGAGCAGATCAGCGCATTCTTCAATGGCTTCGTAAACGTCGAAACCTGGCACCGACCGTGCCGACCCGGCGGCCTTGTTGTTGGATTGGGTCAGGATGATGGTTGGCCGGTGAAAATGCTCGATGCAGCGCGACGCAACAATGCCAATAACGCCCTTGTGCCACGTAGCATCGTAAAGAACCGTACTTTTGGCATGGGTCAGCGCATCGCTATCCCGAATCATAGCCAACGCCTGTTCGGTGATGCTGCTGTCAAATTCGCGTCGGCTGTTATTGTGCTTGTTAATGGCCATAGCAAACTCGTCGGCTTCTTCCTCCGATTCGGCCAGCAGCAGTTGCACGGCGGCTTTCGCATGCTGAATCCGACCAGCGGCATTAATACGTGGTCCGAGGCCAAACACTACGTTGGTAATGTCCAGTTCGCGCGAAAAACCAGCTACTTTGATCAACGCTTTCAGGCCCGTACGCGGGTTGGTATTCAGGTGTTTCAGCCCATAATAGGCCATCACCCGGTTTTCGCCCGTTAACGGCACAATGTCTGACGCGATACTCACGGCAACCAGATCGAGACTGGGATACAACAATTCCAGCTCAATGTCTTTCAGCATGCAGAATGCCTGAAGTAGTTTGAAGCCCACCCCACAGCCGCTCAATTCCTTGTACGGGTACTGACAATCGTCGCGCTTGGGATCAAGCACCGCGGCTGCGTCGGGCAGTTCGGCACCAGGGCGGTGGTGGTCACAGATGATAAAATCGACGCCCAACGCTTTTGCCTCAGCCACGCGCTCAATCGACTTGATGCCGCAGTCTAGGGCAATAATCAGCGTGAAACCATTTTCGGCCGCCCAGTGAATCCCTTGCTGCGAGATACCGTACCCCTCCTTGTAGCGGTCCGGAATATAATAATCGATGGCCGTATGGTAATTTTTTAGAAATCCATAGACCAATGCTACCGATGTGGTACCATCTACGTCGTAGTCGCCATAAATCAGAATTTTTTCCTCCCGTTCGGGGAGCATGGCCATTTGCAGGCGCATAATTGCCCGATCCATATCCTTCATGTCGAAGGGATTGTGCAAATGACTTATCTCGGGCCGGAAGAATGTCCGGGCCTCTTCGTAGGTACGAACATTACGTTGCACCAACAAAGCCGCTAAAAAAGGACTTATGTTTAGTGAGCTTGTTAGCGACGCGATAGCTACCTGCTGTTCTGCCGAATCAGGAAAGGGTTTGGTAATCCATCGTTTGGCAGGAGGTGGGGATTGGGCTATCATAATTGCAAGATAAATCCGTTTTTACAAAAACTCTCAATCTATGCTCCTTTTGCTTTCGACACTTAGCCTTTTTCTGACGGGTGATCCCTATTCTGCGTCACCACCAAAAACTAATTTAAAGGTTGATATTCATAATGTTGCACAAAAAAAAGGGGCCGTTTACGTTGCGCTATTCCGTTCCGGCAAAGATTTTCCCACGGGAAAACCAACTGAAGGAAAAAAAATAGACGCTACCCACAGCCAGCTCCAGACTACATTTTTGGTTGAACCGGGGGAATACGCCATTGCCATTTACCACGACGAAAACGGCAATGGCAAAATGGACAAAAAATTATTCGGTATTCCCAAAGAGCCCTATGGATTCAGCAATAACTTCCGCCCCAAAATGTCGGCGCCAAAATTCAGTGATTGCCAGTTCAGCGTTGATCATGACGAAAAGAAGATAAGTATTACGTTGAACGGATTCTGACTCCGCAGGCGACTGTGCAGGATTATGTGATTTAAATGATTTTTAGGATTTTATCCTTAACCAAGGGACAAGAGATCAAAATCCTGAAAATCATTTGAGTCAGGTGAATCCCAGTTCAGAAATTTTATGTAATTTTACCCGGCAAATAACAAATCTGCTATTTGCTCATGAGCTTAGATACCAGCAAGTTTCTTTACGAGGCTCTCACCTACGACGACGTACTGCTTTTGCCTTCCTATTCGGAAGTTCTCCCACGCGATACGCAAACCACTACCCAACTTACACGTACCATCCAGCTGAACATTCCGCTTATATCGGCGGCCATGGACACGGTGACCGAATCGGCACTGGCTATTGCGATGGCACAGGAGGGCGGTATCGGAATCATTCACAAAAATATGAGTGTGGAAGCCCAGGCCGATCAGGTCCGCAAGGTGAAGCGCTCAGAAAGCGGCATGATTATCGACCCCATCACGCTGCTCGAAACCGCCACACTGACTGATGCGCTCAAGATTATGCGCGAGTTCAAAATCGGTGGCATTCCCGTTGTGGATGAAGATGGCAAGCTGGTCGGAATCCTGACCAATCGTGATCTACGTTTCCAAACGGACTTATCACGGCCGGTTACCGACATCATGACCCGCGAGAAACTGATTACCGCGCGGGAAGGTCTAACACTGGAAGAGGCCGAGAGTATTCTGCAACAGTACCGCATTGAGAAGTTGCCCATCGTTAATGACGCTTATCACTTAGTTGGGCTGATTACGTATAAAGACATTCTGAAGAAGAAGAGCCATCCAAACGCCTGCAAAGACGAACTGGGCCGGTTGCGTGTCGGCGCTGCTGTCGGTGTTACACCCGACCTGACCCGGCGCATCGAGGCTCTTGTGAAAGCGGGCGTTGACGTGATCAGCGTTGATACGGCGCATGGTCACTCGAAGGGTGTTCTGGATGCCGTTCGGAACATTAAACAGCAATTCCCTAAACTTCAGGTAATTGCCGGGAACGTAGCGACAGGTGAAGGCGCCAAGGCCCTTGCCGATGCGGGAGCTGATGCCGTGAAAGTAGGCGTCGGGCCAGGAAGTATTTGCACAACCCGTATTATTGCCGGTATTGGCATGCCACAACTGACAGCCGTTTACGAATCGGCCAAAGCGCTGCTGGGTACCGGTGTCCCTGTCATTGCCGATGGGGGTATTCGTTTCTCGGGCGACATTACTAAAGCCCTGGCGGGCGGGGCCAGTACGGTCATGATTGGTTCACTGCTGGCCGGCACCGAAGAAGCTCCCGGCGAAGTGGTGCTGTATGAAGGTCGTCGGTTTAAAACCTACCGGGGCATGGGATCAGTGGAAGCGATGGAAGATGGCTCCAAGGATCGCTATTTCCAGGATGCCGAAGATGATATCAAGAAACTCGTACCCGAAGGCATTGTTGGACGCGTACCATTCAAAGGGAAAGTCGCCGAGATTGTCTATCAAATGGTTGGTGGGTTGAAAGCCGGTATGGGTTACTGCGGTGCGGCCGATATTACCGCCTTGCAGCAGGCCAAATTTGTGAAGATCACCACAGCAGGTTCGCGCGAGAGTCACCCGCACGACATTTCGATTCAGAAAGAAGCGCCAAATTATTCGGTGCGGTAGAGAAATACGTATCCAGTATAAAACAGGCCCTGATGAAGTTTCATCAGGGCCTGTTTCAGTTAAAATGATTCACAGATAATGCACCGTGCTGTTTGTACCATGCGTGGTCAGGTTGATTTCGCGAATACCAACGCAATGATTATCAACCGTGAATTCGGGTGTATCCTGCTTCATCTGGTAAAATGTTGAGGGTGTGAGCAATACCAATAGATTACTACGCTGTATAACCTTTTCGACATGGTAATGCCCACAGACAACCGTAATATGACAAGTCGACTCTTCCACCAGTTCCAGAAACTCATCGCTTTGCCGGAATGGATAATGGGAATCCATGAAGACCACATCGGCAGGAATGGGTGGATGGTGCATAACGATCAGTACGTTGGTATCACGTAGTGCCTTCATATAATCCCGGAACCAGGTCCATTGCTCATCGGAGAACTCCCCTCTGGCCGAATCCAGAAACAATACCGGGCGACCCTCCAGGGGCAATGCGTAATATAACTCGCCCTGATTCAGGTCGTGCGTTAATTTGAACACATCAGCGATGAGCGCCGAATCATCGTGATTGCCCGAAACAATGTAGTACGGCAACGGCAACTTGTCCAACTGCACTTTCACCCACTCATACACGGCCCGGTCGCCACCGGTGCTGCAAAAGTCGCCACCAAGGATCAAGCAATTCGGTTTCAGTTCGGTCAGGAACGCCAACGCATTCAGGAAGTTCTGGCGAACATCAACGCCCTGTGGCTTCTCATTTTCGGCACCGATGTGAATATCGGTTATAAACGCTATTCTCATTTCGTTTTCGCTTCGTTCCAATATACATCCATTTCGGCTAGCGTCATGTCGCTCAGAACTTTACCATTGGCGCGGGCTTGCTCTTCGATATACTGAAAGCGTTTAATAAACTTTTTATTCGTACGTTCGAGCGCCGTTTCGGGATTGATATCAATAAAGCGGGCATAATTAACAAGCGAAAAAAGCAAATCGCCAAACTCACCTTCAGCCTTATCCACATCAATCGCCCCGGCAACGCTGCCAGCCCTGTTATCAATGTTGAATTCGGCTTTAAATTCCTGCATCTCCTCCTCCACTTTCGCCCACACCTGCTCTTTCTCGTCCCAGTCGAAGCCCGCACCGCGCGCTTTCTCCTGAATCCGCATAGCCTTCACCAGCGCGGGTAAGGCCCCCGGCACTCCACCCAACACCGACTTGTTGCCTTCTTTGAGTTTTAACTGTTCCCAATTGGCTTTGACCTGCTCTTCGGTTTCCGCAACCACGTTGCCATAAATATGGGGATGGCGGCTGATCAGCTTGTCGCACACACCATTCAATACGTCGGCCATGTCGAACCGGGCAGTCGTACTGGGACCCGACGTATCATTACTGGCTTCAGACGCGATTTTAGCATAAAAAACCAGGTGTAACTGAATATCGCCCAGTTCTTTGCGGATTTCGGGAAGATTATTCTCCAGAATGGCATCGGAGAGTTCGTAGGTTTCTTCGATTGTGAGGTGACGCAGGCTTTCCATGGTTTGTTTGCGATCCCAGGGGCACTGTTCACGCAACTCGTCCATAATGGTCAGCAGTCTGTCAAAAGCCGTCAGTTGTTCCTGACGGCGGGGGGTTAATTGGTCGAACGTCATGACGTAAAGCTACGCACAAAACGCGTACCCGAAAACGTTTGAAATACCCCAATCTGGTACTATTCCCCTCAGAAAAGCTGAATTACAGCCAAAAGAGAAGCTTAACCAGCCGTTGTCCAAAGCAACTTCATAACCGGCAACTGGTCGAATACCTGTGGCTTATAGTACCGACTAATCGGCAACGGTTGGCTGGAAGCTTCAGTGCGCATGTCGGCTATGGAGATTAGTTCGCTTTAGCCACCATAAACGAGCAGTAAATCCGGATGAATGGCTCTTCATACTAACCCAACGTCTGACGACCTGCTGCGTGTCCAAACAGCCCCTTTGCTTTTGAAGAATATGAAACTCGGTACTACCCTATCGGGCGGTGTTGGCTTGTGGGTTGAAGAGGGGCCGAAAGTTATTTCACCGATCTGAAGATCATCAAACAGCCGTAAAGGTGATCTGTGGCCTTCGTTCCGGCAGTAGGTAAGTAGGTATACCAAGTTGTGAACTAGTTGTCTGGCTTAAAAACGCACAGACCCTTCCTGAACAGGGAATTGAATGAAACTATCGGTTGACCACTGAATCGTTAAAGGCACCCCGGCATCGCGGATCGTCTCTTGACTTACGTCCTTTCCGGTTCCATAATTGATCTGGGCAAAAGGATTTTTATCAATATTCAACACCACGAGCAACCGGCTACCTTTCCTTAGCTGGCGACTAACCAGCCTCGTCTTCGAAAAAGGAATCGTTTCCGTAACCCCAGGTTTTAACAAGCTTCGGTGGCTGGCATCCCTGACGTAACTGGCTCTGCCCAAAAAGTAGGACAAGGCGAAATATTCCCCCTGCGGTGTCACTTCATAAAGAACCACCCCAATGTCCATATCTTTTTTATTGATGATCGCCTTCAGTTCTCCCGAAAACATCCCGTTAATTAAAATCTCATGATCAACCGGCTCGCTGATAAAAAATAGGCCGTTGCTCCGGTTTAGTACGTTCCGGATGATCGGGTCCGGATAATAATCGTTGTTGGACGTGCTACGGTCAGCCAGGTCAACCTCCTGTTTAAGCCATCGGGGGACAGTAGGTTTTTGTCTGGCCAGCTGATAATTGTCCCCTTCTTTTTGGTCCGTCAGATACAGCTTAAAATGAGTACTGCTCATTTTCGCGATGGATGGGGCGTGTTGCCACACATTGGCGCCCATTACCTCATAGTTAATTCGATCTTTCAATAACGCCGGTTTTGGGCCACCCTTCAGTACGTAATCCAGCCAGTCGAATGTGATTTTCTTCGTATTGATCAACGCTACGGAGTCCACCGCATAACCGCGCAACGTAGACACGCCCCCCTTTTGCGCGCCAAAATGGTCATAGGGGCCAACGATCAGGTAATGTTCGGCATCGGGCTTGTATCTATAATGTTCCGTAACGTAGTGCAAGGCCGAAATCTGCCCGTCATCGTAATAGCCCGTAATGCTCAGCACCGGAATCGTGATTTTCGCAAAGTCATTCCCGTAAGGCACCATGCTTTGCCAGTAGGCATCGTAGTCGGGATGCTTTAGCCATTTCTGCAACCACGGATTGGGCGTCCCATCGATGCTGTCGATCCGGTTATACGCGACCCCCGTTTCATACCAACGGTTGCGCATCCGTCGCCACCGTTGATTGTCATTATTCACCTCGTTATCAACGTACTTATTATTGGTCACGTAAAACGCCCACTGATAATTGGCGTTCAGGAAAACATTATTTTCCATCGGTAACCCCTGCCCCGGAATGGCCGCTACGTAAGGCACGATAGTTTTCAGCGCCGGATGCAGGTACTTCGTTGCTGCCCATTGCGCGAAACCGGAATAGCTCCCTCCATACATACCCACCTTCCCATTGCTCCAGGGCTGCTGAACGATCCAGTCGATCACCGAATTTACATCCCTGGCTTCATGCTCATAGGGGACTATTGGATCAGGGCTTAGGCGTTTGCCCCTCGTGTCGGCAACTACCCCTATATACCCTCTTGCGGCTGCGTATTTTGCTTCTGCCAGACTCCGCTCCGTATTGGAATAAATAAAATAGAGTAACGCCGTGGGTTGAGGAGTTGTAAGGCCCCGTTTACGAACGACCACAGCTGATAGTGTTGCGCCATCTTTCGTTTTGATCAGCACGCTATCTTCAATGATAAACTGGCGTTCATCTTCGGCAAGCCTGAGCCTATCGGCCGTGGTTTTAGGTACCCCTGTAACTTGCTGTGCGGGGCATATGGTGGCCCAAAAAAGGCATAGCAATCCCAGCATGAATTTTTCCATCATGTCATTTTTAAGTTTACGAATTGATTTAGATTTTCCCTGTCTTTTTTAGTCGAACCGATTGCCGTTGCGACACCTTCAGGGTTTGCCCTGAGTTGAGCGTAATCGTCAGGCGGCCATGCTCGGTCGTGTTGATTGTTTGAATAAAATTCCGGTTAACCACCTGCGCCCTATTGATGCGGATGAACACTACGTCGTCCAGTGTTTTTACCAGTTGGTTCAACGAGCGCTTCAGCCAGGCATTTTTCCCCTCATAATATAGCCGGGCGTAGTTATCCATTGATTCGATCAGATACACAGTTTCCCAACGGATGAAATGGTATTGATCCCGGTCTTTCACAAAAATTTGCCTGCTTTGGGTAGCCAGAGCGGCTTTTTCATTCAGCTTGGCAACGGCCTGTGCAAACCGTTCGGCTCTGATGGGTTTCAGCAGGTAATCCAGCGCACTCACCTCAAACGCTTTTACGGCATACTGGTCAAAGGCTGTCGTGAAAATGACTTCCGGTACGTCCTCCAGACTCTGCAACAAATCAAATCCACTACGTTCCGGCATTTGGATATCTAAAAACAGCAGGTCGGGGTGAATAGCCTCAATAAGTTGTTGCGCTTCATCGGCGTTTTTTGCCTCGCCAACAAACTCCAGTTCGGGAAAACCGGCGATCAACCGCTTGAGCTCCACGCGGGCATAACGCTCATCATCAATGATCAGCACACGTATCTTTTTCATGCGATCGGGATACGTAGTGTGGCAGAAACAATTCCTTCCGGCTCATTTGTTACGTTCAAACTGGCTTTATCGGTAAATGTCAGTTGCAATCGTTCGGCTAGATTGGCCAGTCCTAAACCGCTCACCGGTATACACGCATCGAGACGACCGGGATTTTGAATCCTAATCTGGATAAATTCATCTTGCCTGGAAATCTGGATGTAGACCAATCCACCGGCCTTCGTCGTAGCTATTCCGTGCTTAAGTGCGTTCTCTACCAACGTTTGAATCGACAGGCGCAGGATACGTACCGATGCCAGCGTATCGTCCATGTCAATCTGATACGTTAATCGTTCTTCAAAGCGAAGTTTTTCCAGTTCCAGATAATCCCTGACCAGCCCAACCTCCTCTTCAACCGAAACAAGTACGTCATCCCCCGTATACAGCCCGGTTCGTAATAGATCTGATAACAGATCAATAGCCCGCCTGGCCAAATCCGGCTCTTCGACTACCAGCGCTTTGATCGTATTCAGGGAGTTGAACAGCAAATGCGGGTTAAGCTGGGCTGAAAGGTTACTCAAACGGGCATCCCTGGTCATGATTTCCAGCCGGGCATTCTCTCGTGTTGACTTGACCTCCCGTTGTGCATAATGGTACAAATGATAGGCGAGCAACCATATCGACATCAACCGAATTCCGGCCATAAACAGCGTTACGCCATTAAGCTGAATAAACGGATAAACAGTTAGGTGAGAACCAGTGTCAAACCATACCCGGAACAAAAGGATTTTAGCCGCCGTCACTACCAGATAGATTAGTCCCAGCACAAAAGCGGCCGGAATAATGCGTTTCAGCAATGGGTTGATTTCCAGATCTGTCCAATGATGACGCCGGGCAAAATTCCGGTACAGGTGCGTAATCAGGCAATAAACAGCGACATCTGTCACAAATTGAAGGATGCCTACTGCCACATTGAACCGCCCACCCGTAATTCCGGTGTACCCCCAATAAAGGGCGGCCAGTGACCAACCGGCCAACTGACATTTCCAGTAAAGGGACAATCGATTCTTCAAGGGCGTTTCGGCGTATAGTTTTTAGTGCTTTCGCTCAGAGCCGTGCCACGGTTCCTGATACGGCTTGGTGAACCGTGGCACGGCTCTGAGCGAAAGCACTACGTTTTACCAAAGCAACACAATCTGTACCCAACGATAAAATAAAGTACAGGAACGTAGCTTTTTGGGGGATGAACGTCAGACATGGGTAACCCTGCTACGTTGCTATTATCTAAAAATAGCGTGCCTATCCAGACTCGACTAGTGCTCTACCAAGGTAAACTTATAAGGCTTGCTCTACAACTTAAGGCTGTGTATCACCAGATGACGTAAAGTCGTAGAAGCTGTTTAAACTTTGTTATTGCTTTCCAATGCGGTTTAATTGAAAAGCTTAAGCACTCTTCGCCATTCCCTTAAAAATATTTTTGTCCCTTTGCTTGACTGGTAGTCTTTTCATTTACTTACTTTGCAACACAAAGTACTTTTATAGATGAGCCAAGCGCTTCCCTCCTATCACTCACGCTTACCAATAACCCACAATAGCCAGTCTGGCAAAGGGCTGCGTGCGTTGACGTTACTAACATTAACCGGCTTAACCTTAGTAACAGCCCGAGGCTTACTTACGGGCAACTGGTGGTTTTTCATCACGCTGAACTGGAATCTGGCGCTGGCCTGGTTTCCGCTGGGCGTTGTGCTGGTTCTGCATGATCTACGCACCAGCACCGCCGAACGACCGGCTTTTGGCAGCAAGTGGCTACTAGTGAGCGCTTTGCTTGTCTGGTTGGCGTTTTTGCCCAACGCGCCTTATATCATTACAGATTTGTATCACATCAAAAATATCGAGCCGTCATTACTTTGGTTCGATACCATGGCGATATTCCTGTATGCGCTAACGGGCTTACTGACTGGTCTATATTCTGCCTTGATTGCCCACCGAATGCTACGTCCGCTGGTTGGGGACTGGCGAACCTGGGTATTGATGCTGAGTAGCCAGATTTTATCGGGCTTTGGTATTTATCTGGGCCGGGTCGGGCGGTGGAACAGCTGGGACGTACTGACTAATCCCTCATCGCTGACATTGGCGGTGGCCCGTGCCTACCAGGATCACTTAAGTGTGAAACTTACGCTGGCTTACGGTTTCGTGCTGGTCGTTATGTACGTCGCGTTTTACTGGTACGTTGAGCACGAAAGTGAGACAAGCCGTTAACGTATCAACATACGCCTATTCACACTATGTTTGCCGAATGATTGACTTCCGTAAAGTCCTGCGTAGTTTTCGTTTTGCCGGTCAGGGCATTATTGACTTATTTCGCTACGAGAACAATGCTAAAGTACATCTATTATTAGCCATTCTTGTGATTGCCGCTGGCGTTTATCTGGAGTTAAGCCGTACGGAATGGGCCATTATTCTAACGCAGATCGGACTGGTTTGGGCCGCCGAGGCCTTCAATACAGCCATTGAAAAATTATGTGATTTTGTGTCGCCCGGTCTGCATCCACAAATCAAAGCGATCAAAGACATATCGTCTGGTGCGGTGCTCATTCTGGCCATCACCGCTGTTGTTATCGGCCTGATTATCCTTGGTGGCCACTTGCTGGCACTAGCTCAATAAATTTCGTATGAACACCTATTCACCCGTTCACTTATTCACCCTTTTGCTCTTTGACCTATGCACGAATCGCGCGAACACCTGCAAACGCTGACGGAAATCCGCAGCCTGATGGAACGCTCCTCCAAATTTCTGTCGCTAAGCGGCTTATCGGGTGTCTCGGCGGGTATAATTGCTCTGGCAGGAGCCGTCAGTGTGTATATGCGGACGCAAATAGGCCTATTTACGCCAATTCGTGACTACCAACTGGCACCCAGAGATGCACATCATCAGGATGTCAGGGAGTTTTTGGTGAAAGTAGCCGTTACGGTTTTAGTACTGGCCCTGCTATCTGGCATGTATTTCACCGTTCGCAGAGCCCGACGACATGGGCAAACTGTCTGGAACAAGTCGTCGCAGCGTTTGCTGTGGGCGTTGCTCGTCCCCTTGGCAACGGGTGGTGTATTTTGCCTCGCCTTATTGCATTATAACCTGATCTGGCTGGCGTTTCCGGCAACGCTTATTTTTTATGGACTGTCGCTACTCAACGGCAGTAAATACACCCTTCGTGATGTCGAATCATTAGCTTACTGCGAAATTGGGCTAGGGTTGATATCCTTATTCTGGCCGGGCTACAACCTGCTTACCTGGGGTCTCGGGTTCGGCGTCCTGCACATCGTCTATGGATTGGCGATGTATTTCAAATATGAACGTACTACCGAATGAAGAACGACCTGCTCGCTCAGTTCAACAAAGCCTTTGAAAGCAAAGCGCGGCTAAGCATCATGTCGGTCCTGATGGTCAATGAGTTCATGAGTTTCAACGCCCTAAAAGAACTACTCGGCCTGACCGATGGCAACCTCGCTACGCACCTGCGGGCGCTGGAAGAGTCGGGCTACGTTGCCGTACAAAAACAGTTCGTTGGCCGAAAGCCCAATACCACCTATTCGGCAACCACGGCTGGGCAGCAAGCCTTTACGGACCACCTGAACGCGCTGGAGGCTTTTATCAAGAATTTATAGCACAGCCGCAAGGCCATATGATCGTATTGATTGCCCAGTGATGGACAGCTCATTACACATATTTTTCAGTTTATTTTTACTTTGTAAAACAAAGTACTTTTCATGAAAACAGACATCCAGGAATCCCACCTCCGGCCCGAAGCTGATGTGCCCATTGGTCAACCCAGCGAAATCGGGAATGCACTACCACCCTCTCCCCGCTCGCGCTTGCTGGTGCCGTTTCGTGATTCAATTTTCGGTATTGGCCTATTGCTGCTACTGGTATCAGTCAGCGTATTTTTTCTGTATGATATGCTAAGCGATCCACGCCAGAAAGTCGAAAACAACGCTATTCTGATAATGCTCCATTACGCCATTGCGCTGACATTTTCGCTGATTTTATGGACGAATGGGTTTCTGAAAAATCAGGAAATCAGAGATGGCAGCGGTCGACCAACCCGGTGGCTGGGATTGCTGATCTGGCTCATCAGCGCCTATGCCCTAAACCGCGAAATGGCCGTCTTTCAGCAATCCACCGAATGGCTCTGCTGGGCGCTGGTGATCGTTGGTGCAGCGATGGTACTGTATGCCTGGAAAGATGGACTGTCGATACGTGTCCAGCAACTACTGTATGCCGTGTTGACCTTCGGATGGTGGCTGTTTGCCTATATGGCTCTGTATATCGTTGGTCTATACCCGGTTAGCTTTCCCCTCATAATCGGGTTAGGATTATCAGCCCATACGTTTGTGCCCCTGGCCTTTGCTATTTCGTTAGGGAAGGTACTCTGGCAGGATTCGCGTCAGGAAGAACACCTGAGGCTCGGCGTTTATGCTGGATTGATGATACCGATCCTGGCTGTTGGCATCTTTTTGTCGGGCTGGATTAGTGACGTAACCCGCATCGAACAAACCCGACAGGAAGCTACCCTTCGCAAAACCAGTGATCTGCCCGACTGGGTGCTCATTGCGCAGCAACTCAAACCCGGCTGGATCACTAATCGGTTATTGTTGAGCAATCGTGTATACGATCTGGGGCGGTTTCTGGGAAGCATAGATTGGGGCCTGGGCGGTTTAACGGCGCTGGACGATGTTCGGCAACATGATCCTTTGGTTGTCATTGCGTCAAACTTACTTCCGGCTGATGTTTTGCCCGATGCGGACCAACTTTCGCTCATAAAGACGGTTCTGGCCAAACGACACGGCACCGAAGAAAAATTCTGGACCGGCCGCCATCTGACCATCGAGGACGTAGTGTCGCAGGTACGTATCTGGCCACAATTTCGGCTGAGTTACACCGAACAAACTATTCGGATTCGCAATCAGGCACGTGGACGTACTGAAGAAGCGTTACTGACCTTCCATTTGCCAGCGGGATCGGTCGTATCATCCATGTCGTTGTGGGTAAATGGCAAAGAAGAACCCGCCCGACTGACAACCGTTGCCAAAGCGGATACGGCCTATCGAACCGTTGTGGGCGTTGAATCGCGTGCTGTTGCCCGCGACCCGTCGGTAGTGTTCTGGCAGGAAGGAAATCGCGTAACGGTACGTGTGTTTCCCTGCCAGGCAGGCGCAGACCGGCGGGTGAAAGTTGGTATTACGTCGCCGTTGCGGCTCGAAAATAGTACGTTAGTCTATCAGAATCCAACTCTGGAGGGACCTAACAGTAGTTCAGCAGATGAGCTGATTTCAATTGACTTCACCTCGACACCAACCGCTTTAGAAACACCCTGGTTACTCGAGAAATCGACCGGCAACACCATCACGCACCGCGGCCATTATGACCCCAACTGGACGCTGCGATTCGATGCCCCTCTCCTATCAGCCGAGCCGTTTGTACTCGATGGACGATCGTATCAACTGGACCCTTATCAACCAACGCTTGAGCCGTTCATCCCATCTAATGTATTTTTGGACGTAAATGCTGAGTGGAGCCGATTTGAATTTGAAATGGCGGTGGAAGCGGCCAAACAGCGTCAACTTCCCGCCTGGGTCTTTGCCGATGGATTGCAACGAATCAATACCCAGAATCTCGACGCGCTCTACGACCAGTTGACCCGCCAGTCGTTCAGTCTGTTTCCGGTTTACCGAATTGCCAATCCGGCAACGGCGTTATTGATCACAAAAGGATCGCCTTCGTCGCCAATTCTGTCGGATTTGAAAGGCAGCCAGTTCGCCGAATCGTTCGACCGCCTGAGCGAGCAGACAGTACCCATCCGTACGTTTTGCCTAAGCCGTGAGTTGTCACCTTACCTTAAAACGCTGGCCGAACTGCGCGTTTTGACCGTAGCAAACGGAACGTCCGACGATTTGACCAGGCTTCTGACAATCACCCGGCAATTCCCGAAACAACCGGATACGGAAGACCGTATTGTTCTGGCGGATGCGCAGGTCGCTATCCGCGAACGTCAGGCCCAGGATATAAAAGCGTCCGTTGCGCCGGATCATCTGGCCCGGTTGTTCACCTACAATCACCTGTTGCAGCAAATAGGACGTCATTATTTTAGTCCGAACTACCAGACCGACGCCCTGATTCAGGAAGCCCGGCAAGCACACGTCGTATCCCCCCTGTCGAGTTTGGTGGTGCTCGAAACCGTAGCAGATTATGATCGATTCGGTATCAAAAAAGACACGTCGGGCCTCGGCAATGCGACACTGAAAGAAGAGGGTGCCGTGCCGGAACCGCACGAATGGGCGTTGCTGGTCATGGTTGTGGGATTAATTAGCTGGCTATACTGGAGAAAGCGCTATGCCTTCAATTGACCTGACGACACTCCTTTCGTTCGCCTTGCTGGTTTTCGCCTGGTGGCCAGGGAGCACCGGGCGAAACCGCTGGACTGGCCGACTGCTGGCGTTGGTATTGTTATCGCCGGGGCTGCGTTACTTTTCGGCTTTGTTCACGTTCCCAATCCGGCTGCAGTTAAGCACCTGGGCTGCCAGTCTGCTACGTGTCCTGGGCATGAACGTGCAGGCCGGAGGCAATAGCCTTATCAATTATAGCCCAGCAACTGGCCCTATCGAAATGTCGGTTGACCCAGCCTGCATGGGTCTGCAAATGACTGGCATATCGCTTCTGGTGGGCTTATTTATACTAATCTGGCACGAACGGGAGACGAAGAAGCGAGTACCCTTTGGCTGGGTTTGTGCCTTTGGGATAAGCCTTTTCGGCCTGACGATTATCTGTAATTTGTTCCGGATTGTGCTTCTGGTTGCCTTTGGCGCCATGCCCGATACATGGGCGCATGAAGGCATCGGGTTAGGCTGCGTTGCGGCATACGGCTGGCTCCCCACCTGGGGCCTGGTCAGGCTGCTGGTTCAGCGGACAGGGCGTGACGACGTAGTGGTTGAAAAATCGGGTGCTACGTTGACATCAATGGGTTGGGGTGTTGGCTTGCTGGCCGTTGGCCTGAGTATTATGGCTTTTGCGACACACCCCAACAAACCCAAGAATAATCTTTGCAATTCGGCGCAGATGGCGGCTTCGGGTTGGCAGAAATACGGAGCAGACTGTCAATGCAAAACCCTCTCGAATGGATTCGTGCAACTGGCCAAGCCGGGCGTCCTGATCTACCTCAAACCGCAACCCGACTGGTTCAGCGCCGACCACAGCCCAACGGCCTGCTGGCGCGGCAGTGGCTACGAGCTTCGGCGCGTTCATGAAACGATGCTGGACGGTCACCCGGCCTACGTTGGCGAATTACGAAAGAAGAACAAGGTGTTATTCACTGCCTGGTGGTTCAGCAACGGGAACATCAACACGACCAGCCAGATAACGATGCGCTGGCAAATGCTACGTAGTGAGCTTGCCTTCGTGCTGGTGAACGTAACGCTGGATAAGGAGCAAACCGCTTTATTTTCAAAATAATGATCTCATTCGATCGCAAGACCGGCAGTAATAAAAACCTTACGTCATGAAAGTAAAATTCATATTACCAGCATTAGCAGAGGCAGAAAGCCCATTTTGGAGACCAATAAAATATTCCTTATTTCCTCCTCTTGGACTTGCCACGTTAGCCGCCTATCTTTCCCCCGATGACGAGATTAATTTGCAGGATCAACATGTAGAAGAGCTTACGTTTAATGACACACCAGATCTCGTCATTATTCAGGTTTATATTACGAATGCGTACCGAGCCTATAAAATTGCGGATCACTATAGACGTATAGGTACTCACGTTTTACTTGGCGGTCTTCATGTTACGTCCTTACCAGACGAAGCCGCAATTCATGCAGATACTATATTTTTAGGGCCGGGTGAAGAAACCTTTCCCCGATTTCTTAGAGACTTTGCGAACAAATCACCTAAAAAAATATACAGTTCTGCGCTTAGAACACTGGATAAAATACCGCCAATAAGGCGAGATCTAATTAAAAGAAACCGTTATCTGGTCCCAAACTCAATTGTCGTTACAAGAGGTTGTCCACATCATTGCAATTTCTGTTATAAAGACGCTTTTTTTGAAGGTGGCAAAACATTCTATACGCAACTTGTTGATGACGCCTTAGCCGAAATAGACCGACTTCCCGGAAGACATTTGTATTTCCTTGACGATCATTTGTTAGGCAACACGAAATTCGCGAGCGAGTTATTTGAAGGCATGAAAGGCATGAATCGTGTTTTTCAGGGTGCCGCTACTATTGACTCCATACTGCGAGGGAATTTAATTGAAAAAGCAGCAGAAGCCGGTTTACGGAGTCTGTTTGTAGGTTTTGAAACGTTTTCGCCGGCCAATTTAAAGCAAAGTAATAAAAAACAGAACCTGGAAAAGGATTATGGCAAGGCAGTAAACCGGCTGCACTCGCTGGGAATCATGATTAACGGAAGCTTCGTTTTTGGTCTTGATGAAGATGATAGCGATGTTTTCAAAAGAACCGTTGAATGGGGTGTTAACAATTCAATTACAACATCCACATACCATATTCTTACGCCTTATCCCGGTACAAAACTTTACAAGGATATGGAGAATCAAAATCGCATTCTGACAAGAAACTGGGATTTATATGACACTCGGAATGTGGTTTATAAAACAACAAACCTCACCGCAGATGAACTAAAAAACGGCTACGATTGGGCATATAAAGAATTCTATAGCTGGTCAAATATTATAAAGTCAAGTTTTAAACACGATTCGAACAGGCATAAATTAAAACATCTGTTCTATTCGGGAGGATGGAAAAAATTTGAGCCTGTTTGGAATTTTCTGATTAAAACAAAAAGCCTGGATAATATGCTACCTGTCTTAGAATCTATTCTATCGAAAATCAAAACAACAGACTCGCAACTCCCACCAGCAGAAGTTAAAAATCAAAGTCAACAGTTATTCAGCAATTAGCTAGTGAACGTAACGCTGAATAAGGAACGTATTCAGTGAATCAGACCATGCCGGGATGGCTCCTTTACTAGAAGTGCCAATGAGGATTTACCACATAGCAAAAAGACCATTGGGATCACCAATGGCCTTTTTTAGATGAGCTTGACTCACTCGACATCCATTCACTTTGCCGTAAAATCTGAATCTTTCAACCCTTTATTCACCTTAACATTATCGACCGACATGATCATGGGACCACGGGGCGATTGCTGATGTATAGTCATCGGAAACTTGATGCCACCCGTGTCTTTATAATCCGAGTAAACCATTGTCGAAGTCATTTCGCCCTGTGGTGATTTGTTTGTCACGACCGACTGCACCTTCAGCCCCGTTGCTACGTCGAAATTATCAGTCCAGGTGGCCGCACCATCAGCGGTCGTATGGCTCAGTTTGTAAGTATCTTTACCATCTACTTTCTCAGGGCCGACTAGCGTTGTTTTTACGCCATTTTCGGCATAATGCAGTTCTGGAAACAACGTATTCATCACCGTCATCTGTTGCGCTGCCGGACCTTCCAATGTGCGGCTCCCCTGCATACCACCCATCACGACCGTTGATCCATCGCCGGTTTGTTTCATCACTTCCATCCCGTTCGCATTGATGACCATCGAGAATTTATTGGGCAGCTTCTGCTTACGGGTAACAATAATGGCATTGCCGTTCATATCCGACGACATACTTGTGGTCATATCTGTCACTTTCATCAGTGCCTCTTTTCCGCCAATAGCAGCAATATACTTGTCCATTACTTCCTCAGCGGTTGGGGTCGACTGAGCCAGAACCAGTCGCCCAAACGCAACCAGCAGCCATACGAATGTTAGTATTTTTTTCATGATTTTCAGCGAGTGTTTGTTCAAATGTAACGTATCAGTTATATAACAACAAGGCATCTGACTAAGCAATTCTACTCTATTGCGTCAAAGCAAACTCAGTCAGATAAACCACCGCTCCAGCTACGTATCCAATTAGCGCCAGCCAACTGATTTTACGCAAATACCAGCCGAATTTCAGCTTTTCCATACCCATGACAGCCACGCCCGCTGCCGACCCGATCAATAAAATGCTGCCGCCCGTACCGGCGCAATAGGCCAGAAACTCCCATAGTTTAGCATCGGTCGGATATGTTTGCAGGTCATACATACCCATAGTAGCCGCAACGATCGGTACGTTATCGACCACCGCCGACACGATCCCAATCAGCAGTACAATAATGTCCAGATTACCAACCGACTGATTTAGCGACTCGGCCAGGGCACGTAGTACACCCGTTGATTCCAGGGCCCCAACCGACAGCAGAATGCCCAGGAAAAACAGAATGCTCGACGTATCAATCCGGCTCAGGGCATAGGCGGCCGTAAATTTTTGCCGTTCGGCTTCATCTTTGTCGCTATGCAGTACCTCGGAAACGACCCAGATTACGCCCAGTACAAGCAACATGCCCATATAGGGCGGCAAATGAGTAACCGTTTTAAAAATGGGAACAAATAGCATACCACCCAGCCCGGTCGCCAGCATGACCCGGCGTTCACGTCGGGCAATTGGCGTCACGTAGGGACGGCTAATGCCTTTGGTAGCGGTTGACGTAGCGGGTAGCGTTTCAGATTTATACATTCGGGTCAACAGCACCAGTGGAACCAGCATAGAGACCAGACTGGGCAGCAAAAGCGTACGGATGATACTGGTGGTTGTTACCTGACCCCCAATCCAGAGCATCGTTGTGGTTACGTCGCCAATGGGCGACCAGGCTCCTCCTGCATTGGACGCTACAATGATCATGCCGGCCACAATACGTCGTTGCTCTGCATTTCGAATCAGCTTGCGCGCAACGGATACCATCACGATGGCCGTTGTGAGGTTATCCAGTAGTGCCGACAAGACGAACGCCAGCAGACTAATGATCCAGAGCAGGGTGCGGATATTTCGGCTGGCAATTCGGTCGGTGATCAGCGTGAAACCGTCGTGAACATCAATCAGCTCCACTACGGTCATGGCCCCCATCAGGAAGAATAAAATTTCGGCCGTTTCTGCTAAATGCCCACCAAGGTGATGCATTACAGACTCTGCATGGGTATCGAAAAGGGCGTAGGCCGTCCAGCAAACTACGCCCGTAATAAGCGCCGTAGCTGTTTTATTGATCTTGATTGGGTGTTCAAGCGTAATGAGCGTATACCCGACCACGAAAAAACTAATCATCAAAAAGGTCATACGATAAACTGGTCAAATCAATAGCGAATGAATAAATTTGTCCAACTTCTTGTTAGGAAGCTGTACACTAAAAGCAGGCATGTTTATCGTCCAGATTTCTTCACTTGGCCCCGACGGTATGGCTCTGTTTCCGTTCATTTTAGTACGGCAACCTAATCCAGGTCCTACCTTACTTAACCACGAGCGGATTCATCTGCGGCAACAGCTTGAATTAGGCATTTTGCCGTTTTATCTCTGGTATGTCATTGAATACGCCATTCGACGGGTTCAATACCGCGACCATTATCTGGCTTACCGAAATATCTCGTTTGAACGCGAAGCCTTCGCCAATGATCAGAACCTTACGTACCTTAAAACCCGGTCTTTCTGGCGATTCTGGCGATACGTTGGAAAATGATAAATAATGAATGATGAATTTGGTCATTAGGTACTTTCATTCATTACTTTTCACGGATTTATCGCCAAGTGCACTCACCATCATCACCACCGACGACAGCACTACGACCAGTATAGGGATACCTTCCCGAAAGCCAAGTAAGCGTAAATCTTCGGGAATATTCAGATAAAGCAGGATGGTGATCAGGCCCCGCGGAGCAATCCAGAGTAACGATCCCGGCATGCCCCGATACGTCAGCCGAAGCGTTACCCATCGCCAGGAGATAATAACGATGATAAACAACATACTCACAATCAGGGCATCCGTGTCGAGTAACGTCCGGGGGACAGCGGCATAGCCAAGAATCAGAAAAAAGAACGTACGCACGACAAAGGCCCCTTCAGCCGTCAGGTTTTTCAGTTGATCTAGCTCTTTTTCGAATAAATCGTTTTTCAGAACCCGACTTAACCGACCCCGAATAACGAGTTCCGTATTGTTTAGAAACAGCCCAAAAATCAGAATCAATAACAGTGAGGACAGGTGATTTATTTCGGCAAGCGCATACACCAGAAACAAAACCGAAATAATGGGCAGAAATTTGATCCGGTGGTTGATACGGCCAATCAGATACAGGAGTAAAAAACAGCAGGCCAGCGAAATAATAGCCATGGCGAGCGTATCGCGGGTGAACGACCAGATCGCACCTAGTATGGAGGTTCGACTCAGTAACAGGAAGTTATAGGCCATAACACCCAGAATACTGGCAAATGCGGACTCATATACGGCAAATTCCTGTTGCCCTGACGATAGATCCAATATACCGGGAATGGTTACCGCGCTGCTAACAATTGAGAAAGGCAAGGCCGCAATCAGGCAGTGATAGAACGAGTCGTTCAGCAGAAAATACAGCATGCCAGCCATAATCAGGGTTCCCCCAATGATCGACAGTAACGAAGCTACCAGCGTCCGCCGAAGCACACTCAGGTGATCGACCTGGAGTTCCAGATCCAGGCCACCTTCCAGCACAATTAGAATGAGCCCCAACGTACCAAGGGTGGGTAGAATGGAATTCACGTAAGGTACCTGAACATGAAAGTACTCGGTTGCCTGCCTCGTTAAGATACCCAGTATCAGCAGCAGCAAAACGGAAGGCGTTTTGAATCGGCTACTGAACAGGTCGAAGGCATAGGAAATCAACACCGACAAGCTCAGAACTATGATCAGAATTGATGAATCCATGCGGGTAAGTCGTCAGCCGGTAATCGGTAGTCATCTAGTCAGGTCTGGCGTATGGCTCGGCACAAATGACTGATGACTATCGACTACCGACCTATTTTCTGGCGTAATAAAGTAAATCGACCGACGTAGCACTGGCCCGTTCACTTATCGTAAAAAATCCTTTACTGTCTTTGTCGAAACAAATCGCTTCGCCCTGCGGCTCCAGGCGGGTAACCAATTGACGACTGGTTCCACGCTGAAGCGCATCGGCTACGGACTGACCGGCGCTACGTTTCCAGTAGAAAACCTGCGTGTAGGTACGTACCAGAATTTCGCTGCCGTCGGGCGAGATGGCAGCGCCCGTTACGTAATTGGGCAGCCCGCCACCGCCAAAAGAGGGTAGTTCACCAAAGGCTTCAGCCACGGTAACTTCATTGATATTTTGGGGGTAGGCCAGCCGGTACAGATGTACTTTTGCTTCCCGTTTCGAGATAATGTAGATATCTTTCGTCTGGGGTTCAACAAACATGGCTTCGGCATCACGCGGCCCATCGGGGTAGCGAAAATTGATACGTTCAACCTGCGTAATGGGCGTCTGCAGATTAGCGGGCTCGGGTAGTCGATAAATCTGGCAAAGAGGATAATCGGCATTGTTATCGCCAATTTCACCAATGTAAATATAATTGATACCATCCTGCGGCCCCGGCCCGATGGCCAACTCCTCCCAATCACGGTTGGTGACGCTAGGCACACTAATTTTCCCTTTCACTTTGCCATCATAGCCTAAAAGCGCCAGTTCAGCCGGGCTACCGCTGTCCTGTTCGATCCAGACATTGCCTGGCTGGCTGCGGCTGTCGGCCATTCCCGATGCTTCGTCAATACTTCCCGGCGCTACGGAGGCAGCCGTTGGGGTTGACGCAAATTGAGCATCGCCACTGGCAAGTTCCAGTTTGCAAGAGGCCGTAACCAGCAAACCAAGTAGTATAATAACTAGTCGCATGAGCGCGTTCAGGGTTGATTCTGTGTCAAAGTAACGAAACAGCTTCCGAAATAGTAAACTAACCAGCAACAAAGCATTCATCTACTTAGCGAACGCAGTAGGCCTGGCCTACTCTTACGCGATACGCCCTTAGCCGGTATGAGCATCATTATGGATAAAATAATTTCACATTCCTGGGACAGGGCAGCCCGACTAAAACACAAATAATAGAATTTACTACGTAGGTTATAGCTTATAAATCAAGCATTTCGTAGATTGCTCTCTCGAAAACTACCTCCTTATCTCCTTTTAAATTAATCTATATATGAAGAATTATACCTCTGTCATCCATCTGCTTTTATAGCCAGCAGGCAGTTATCTTTCTGTTTACTTCAGCAAATAAGAACACTCTTCTTTTTTCATTGGTGCAACTCGCTCAGTTGCCTCTATAAGTTCTTTCTAATAGGCTGAAAATAAAGCTGTGCGATTTTTATTGATACTCCGCGCTGACAAGCGAGGCCCAATAGAAGAACCTGGGGCATTTAGCCTGGTACCCATCTGCTTAATCATTTATCTCTTTTTAACCAATTCCTTATCGTTTAACCATCTCAATCTCATGAAGTCGCTAAAAACCGTCCGCCTATGGCATTCTGTATGCATCGCCTTGTTTATGTCTTTCGCCTTGGGGAGTTGTATGAATATCCTTCAGGAAGATCATCCCACGGGCTATTTAGTAAGTAGTACCAAAGTTGGTAATGACATTCCTCTACAACAATTACAGGCGATCGTCAGCCAAACGAACCCGGCTTATCTAGGCTTATTAAAATATGGTATAACGGCCTACAAACTGGTCTATAAAACGAAAAACTGGGATGGCACAACCATCAATGCGTCGGGCTTGCTGATCGTACCCGCCACAACGAACCCCATCCCCATGATCGGGCAGCAGCATGGCACCATCTTCACCGACGCCGAAGCTCCTTCCTACTTTGGACCCGCCAGCGAAGCCTTCCAGTTCTCGTCTATTTTTGCCTCCAATGGTTATATTATAGCCTGCCCCGATTACATTGGTTTCGGTGAGTCTAAAAACCTGATCCATACGTATGAACACCGGGCTAGCCAGGCTCAGACCAGCCTCGACATGCTACGCGCTGCCCGGGAATACATCAAAGCCAATTCGGCTATTAAGTGGGATTCGCGGTTGTATCTGGCGGGCTATTCGGAAGGCGGTTATGCAACCATGGCTCTCTACAAGAAAATGCAGGAAGAAGTCCCCACTGAATTTAATCTGAAGGCCGTATCTGCCGGAGCGGGCGCTTACGATAAAACCAATTTTACCAAAGCCGTCGTGGGGCTGCCTTCCGCCGGAAATCCCAACTGGAACCGGGCTTTCCTATGGGTACTGTTCACCTACAATACGATCTATAGCGACCTACGCCGACCCCTGGACTATTATTTCGTAGAACCCTATCTAACGGATGTCAAGACAAACGGGCTGGCCGCCAACCTGAACGTTAGCATTGATCAGACATTTACGACTGCGTTCAAACAGGGCGTTCTGCTGGGTACGGATAAAGCGTTTCTGGCTGCATTGGCCGACAATGACATCTACAACTGGAAACCGCTGACTCCTCTGCTGCTCACGCATGGCGACGCCGATCAGCAGGTATATCCCCTGAATACGGCGAGCGCTTTTGCGGCTATGACGGCTCAGGGCTCATCGGTGGTTATTCCTAATATTGTGCCCGGCAAGACCCACGTTGAAACGATTCCATACTGGTTAGACGCTACGTATGCGTTGTTCCAAAAATTTCAATAATAGATAAAAACTGCTTTTCAGTAGCTTTTGCTTCTTACCCCCGCCCCCTGGAAGGCGCTTTGCTTACCTATTCTCAACCTAAGCTCCTAAAGCAAAAGCGAATTGAACGTGGTATAAAGCGATGATGTCTTGTCGGGAATGACTATTCCCGACAAGACATCATCGCTAACCAATTGACCGGAGCCATCTCCCGACCGCTTTTTATCAGGGTACCGGCAAGGCAATACGAAAAGTAGCCCCCTCACCCGGCCGTCCTTCTGCCCACACATAGCCCTGGTGGTTATCAACCACTTTCTGGACAATGGCCAGCCCGATGCCTGTCCCCTGATACTCGCTACGGCTATGCAGTCGCTGAAACACCTCAAAAATTCGTTCGGCCTGGTGTGGATCAAACCCAATGCCGTTGTCGGCCACTTCAATAAGGTGGAACTTCCGGTAGGGGTCAACTGACGAACCCATCATTGTGGCAAGTTCACTTCCCTTAACTCGTCGGGTAGTAATGGTGATGGTAGGCGGATCGTCGGTTTTATTCGCCTTTGTAAACTTCAGTGCATTGCTGATAAGATTTTGAAAAAGTTGACGAAGTTGAGCCGCATCGCCCCGTAGGGCTGGTAGTGGGTCAACCGATACGATAGCGCCTTTATCAGTAATGAGCGTATCGATATCGCTCAATACATTGTCTAAAATTTTATTCAGGTTTACGGAGGTAACAGTTTCCCGATTATTAGCGATGCGGGAATACGCCAGTACATCCTTAATCAGCAACTGCATCCGGGCCGCTGCCGACTGCATCCGCCCAATCATATCGATACCTGACTCCCCAAGGATCGGCGAAAACTGGGATTGAATAATATCACCAAAAGCCTGAATCTTACGGAGTGGCTCCTGCAAATCGTGACTCGCTACATAGGCGAACTGCTCCAGGTTTTTATTCGAGCGTTGTAGATCAACAATAGAATTTTCTAACTGTTGCTGAAGTTGCTTGAGGGGAGTATAGTCGGAGAACGTAACCAGCACTTCGTCGCCCATTTTTGTGGACATAATGTCGAGCCAGGCATCAATACCTCCCCCATCGTAATGAAAATCAAAACGTTGCGGCTCACCTGTAGCATATGTTCTGTAATAGGCATCGAATAACCCATTGGTTTTATAATCCGGAAACCATTTGCTGCCTAAGGCGCCAATAACATCCTCCGTTTTCTGACCGACATAAGACGCCAGTTGCTGGTTAGCTACCCGAAACCGGAAATCCACTACGTTGCCCGCGGCATTCCGCACCGGACTAAACAGAAAAATACCCGTTTGACTGGTATCAATAACTGTTTGCAACTCGCTGGCCGATGTTTCCAGACGTTGCTGAAGTTTCTTAAAGTCCGTATAGTCGGAAAACGTGATCAGCACATCATCCGCCAATCGAACACCGGTGATATTTACCCAACTATCAATCGTGTCGCTATGCAGGTGAAAGTTAAAATGTTGCGTCCGCCCTGTTTCAAAAATGGTGACATACCGCTGAAACAGCCCATTTGTGAGATAAGTAGGAAACCAACGGCTCATCAGTTCACCGATGAGAGCATCCGGCTCCTGACCAACGTAGCTGGCAATCATCTGATTAGCCATTCGAAACCGAAAATCAACGATTTTTCCACCTTCATTCCGCACTGGATTTATGAGAAAAATAGCAACCTGGGCCGAATCGATTACCGTTCGTAACTCAGTTGTCGATTGATCAGCGCTGTTTTTCAGTGTTGGAATAGGGCGTGCAATACTTAGAATTCCATCGGCTAATTTGGTCCGGCGAACGTGAAACGATGATTTATGTTTCGCGCTAACGTACTCAAATTCGTGCGCCTGGTTGGTTTGTATGACCTGGCACATCTCCTGAAAACTTTTCTTATTAAGTCCTGGATCGCTCAGGCTGTCGGCTAGTAGTCGCAGGCCGGCCTTTAGTTGACTATCGCCTTCGGGGTTGTCCTGTGCTTTTTGGTTTACAAAGGTTATTTCAAAATCAATGATCTGATTCGTTTCGTCACGTAGCGCCCGTACCCATATTGCTGCATCTGATAGGGAATCAAGCAGTTGTGTCACTAGCACATCGCTGGGTTGATCTGTCAGCATTGATACATAAACGTTAGTAAAACTAAAAATAATCAGGGAGAGACGTGGTAACTCTGCGTCTACAACTTCTTCCTATATACTTCATCTTCACCTCAGTTGTTCAGCCGAATTGCCTGTAAAGTCGCATTCAGTGTAGTGCATTATTAAAAAACTGGAAGCCTTTGATAAGTAGCGTTAGGGGAAATTTCATACACCACATAAAGCCACAAACATAAAAAAAACACGTCTAATTGGGCTAGTTGGGCTTAAAAATGTAGCAGACACTTGCGTTCTTATTATTCACTCTATTATATTTGCATCCTCAAAAGCGCTAAAAGCCTCCTTAGCTCAGTTGGTAGAGCACTTCATTCGTAATGAAGGGGTCGTAGGTTCAAGTCCTATAGGAGGCTCCAGATAATCAGCCACTTACAGTAATATGTAAGTGGCTTTTTTATTGAAGTTGCAATTTGTATTGCAATACATTTTATTTATTTCAGACAGCTATTGAACTCCTCAATCAGTTGGGTCAGTTGCTCAGCCGTCAACGGACAATCGGGTCCCTTGGGCCTGCGCCAAGCTAAACCAGCTTGCTCATCCTATTGATATTTTTTGTGGGTTCGGCTGACCCCGCCCTCCGTCAGGCTCAAAGCTGTAGCAATCTGGGTTTGTTTCCTGCCTTCATCTTTCAATTGAGCACATCGTTGACGCAGGAGTTCGTAGTCAGATGGTTTGTAAGTTGCCATTTGTACCAAAGTACAAATCTTTACAAGCCTACTCACATATCAATAAGCAAGACAAAGTTTGGCGAACAGTCATTTTTACATTCATTCGTTTATCAAATCAATAAATCTTAACCTAAAAAACTTCATATAACATTCTCTATCTTTACAAGTAAAAGAATTTTTATTAATAGCACGTTTTAGAAATTGAATTCCATAATACTTTCAGATATATTTGCCAAGTTAGTGCCAATTATTTTTATCAAGAATGTACGATGAAAAACGTAGCTATTATTACAGATATAGACTTCTGGCGACACGGTTCAGGTAACCGGGTAAGAATACGATCATTGATATCGTACTTAAGCCATTTTTTTAATCTTACAGTAGTTCTAATTAACCAAAAACTTCAACTGACAGATAATTTTAAACTTCCAAACGTTAGGTTCGTAAGTATTAATAATTACGGAAGGAAAGTACAGCAACATCTAGTGAGGTATATACTTAAAAAAACTCAGTGTGAGTATTGTATTGTTGAGTATGTCCACTTAACTTATTTAGTTGAAATTTTACCAAAATCAACAATAAAATTTCTTGATACACATGATATCATAAGTCAGCGTAATGAGTCTTTTTTAGAAGCCGGATATGAAGATCATTACGCAGCTAACCTTAATTTTCAAGAAGAACTTGATTTGTATAAAATTTACGATTATGTTTTAATGATAAAAACAGAGGACTATAACTTAATCGCTTCTGTTTTGGGAAAGTCAAAAGTACTCCTAGTCCCACATGCATCACCAATATACAAACCATCACTACGCCATAAAGCTTTTAACGTTGGTTATATAGCCAGTACTTATTTACCAAATATTGATGGGATTAATTGGTTTATAAATTCTGTATGGAAAAACATTAAAACATCAGAATCAACATTACACATCTATGGAAACGTATGTAGCCATGTAAATGATTGCGAGAATGTAAAGAAGCATGGCTTCATAAGCAACGTCATGATAGCTTATGAGTCTGTTGATATAATAGTAAATCCTGTTCGATTTGGAGCAGGCATGAAAATAAAGAATGTAGAGGCTTTATGTGCAGGCTTACCTTTGCTAACAACTACACACGGTATTTCAGGTATGGACGATGCCAAGGATGTCGCTTTATTAGCCGCTGATAGTGCAGAGCAGTTTAAAGAACTTATGCAGTTGCTACTCAGTAGCTATGATCTACGGTTCCGACTAAGTGAACAAGCACATGAGTATGCGCGCACTAAATTTAGTGCCGAAGTATGTTACAAATCACTAATAGATAGGATAGTAGCTAATTAAATTGCTGGCCTCTCATCCTTGCTGTTCCAGTTTTATTAATAACAATTTAACTCACCAACTTTTCCATAGATACTATAGCAATTCAAATTTAATTAATGTCCTTTTCCCCATATAAATAATTTATGAAAAAAACGTTCGTAACTTTATTAGCTTCTCCTGATTACTTGAAAGGCGTTTTAGTTATCTGGAGTTCTCTCAAATTAGTAAATTCCCAATATGGTTTGCTAGTAATTGTAAGTTATGATATGTCAGATGAAATTCATGAACTTTTTACCGCTTTGCAGATTGAATACATTGTAATAAATCCAATCAAATCTCCATACCATCAAACGATCAATCATTCAGTTTATAATACGTACAGTAAATTAGAGATATTTAATCTTACTAAATATGAAAAGATAGTTTATTTAGACTCTGACATGCTTGTATGTCGTAACATAGATGTACTTTTCACAAAACCGATGATGTCTGCAGTTAATACGGGAGGAGCGCTTCCTTGTTATAAGCATTGGGTTGACTTAAATTCGGGTTTGCTCGTTGTAGAACCTAAGGAGGGCGTATACAAGGATTTAATTTATCAGAAAGATATTATCCAATCTGACGATATGGGTGATCAAGGACTTTTGCATAAATATTATTCTAACTGGCCTAAGGAAGAACATTTGCATTTAGATCATACCTTCAACATGTGCGTTAGTTTCATTGAGGAATATACTAAATTATTTGGATACACTTTACCTAATACAATACAAGCAACTGGATTAGTTAGCGATATAAATGTACTCCACTTTTGGGCAGATCTTAAGCCTTGGTTTAAATATAGCAAAGCAAAGAACGACTTAGAAGTTAGAGCCTATGCTCTATGGCAAGAATGTTATAAACAAGTCTTGAAAGTCACAAACGAATATTTATTAAGTTAATAGACAAAACAGTACTTGATGTAAATAAAAGGAAGTTAAACCGCCCTAGCCTTACACCGTTTGTCGAGGTTTTAATCGAATTTATCATTTTTTTGCTTTCATAGGCTTGAGTTTTAGTACCATTCATTATACGTTATTCGACCTCTCCCGCTAAACTCTTAATTAGCGTTCACTTCTTAAGAAATGCTTTTCATTGATCGTTTAGCCAAAGGCATTTTTATACTCTGGGTGGCGAATTGGTATTTTTTAATTGCTTGTAACACTCAACACTGGCAGCGAACATCTGGTATGAGAATGGTTTTTGCAGATACGCTACGTACGGAAAAGGAAGTTCACCTACTTCTTTTAAGAAATAACCCGTAGTTAGAATAATACCAGGATGGTGAGTAAGAATAGGCCGTAACATTGGAACTACTTCAACTGGTAACTGACGTAAACTCATGAAAAGAAGATCAGGAATGTGAGCTTCAAAGCAGGCATATGATGTTTCCTGAAACTCAGCTTCCCAACTAAACTCTAATTCAGGCATCCGGGCAATATACCCTTTGACAAGTTGACGCTGAATGGCGGACTTATCAATGATGCCGCAGGTTAGGCGCGCTTCCATTGTTTTTTTCAGATCTACTGGTATATGATTAGTTGAATAGTTAAAATAACGTAGCGAAGATGCGCTGAATCAGACGTTTCTCATCTAGCATGATCTCCGCTGTCCCCTGCAACAGGGGTTGCACCGGCAATCGGTTTCCAGAATTTGTAATTAGCCCCCGAGTCAGTTTTACATTGGCTCGGTAGTGGTTGTCCAACGATACGGGGACGATGTTAACGATCTGGCCTTCTAAAAAACCAAACTCACTGCTAGGATAGGCATCCAACCGAATTAATACGCGCTGACCAGCGTTAACTTTTCCTGCTCCTTTGAGCGGCAGTTTAAGCTGAACTTCGTACTGCGTCACCGGAGGAACGACTAGCATCATATAGGCTTTGGGGTTATTGTCAACGCCTTTCAACAAGTACGTTCGTCCGGACACCCTGGCGCGGACGGGCGTTACTACTTTCCGACTCCTGTCAACTTCTGAAATTAAGGTATCACCGACCCTGACCTGTTGCCCGTCGCGGATGTTGGGGCGGTAGGTTACGTTCGGGTCAGTGATGAACCAGGTCACTTTCTGGGGTTGGTCACGTGCGTTGATCAGTGCCTGCGCCGTGAGCGTGTCGGGGTAGCGCACAGTATGTGCGGTTAACAACAGCAGAACAATAACTGCGAAAATAACCACGTTGCCCCACCGGATAAGCCAGTGTGGAACGTGACCAATAATTTCCTGCATTTCGTCGCTGTGTGAGTCGTTCTGCTTAATAAGACCCGGTATTTGTTCGACTGGCATACTATTATCCCTCCGCTAATTCTAATTGATTCTTAACTAATTCGTAATAAACACCCCGCTGGGCTGTCAATTGTGAATGGTTACCTACCTCCCTTACTTCGCCCTGCTCAAGCACCACGATTTGATCGGCGTTGCGAACAGTACTGAGACGGTGTGCGATAACAATGACCGTTCTACCGTCAAAAAAGCGGTCTAAATTATCCATAATGATCCGCTCATTGTTGGCATCTAGAGCACTCGTTGCTTCGTCGAAGAAAATGTAGGCCGGATTTTTATAGACAGCCCGTGCAATAAAGATGCGTTGACGCTGTCCACCACTGAGTCCGGCCCCAGAATTGCCAATTTTGGTGGTAAAGCCTAGTGGAATTTTACGGAGGTAGTCCTGTAAGTTAGCCGTACGGACTGAATCCCATAAGCGGTTCTCGTCAATTTTCTGCCCGTCAACGGCAATGTTACGGGCGATTGTATCGGAGAAAATATAGCCGTCCTGCATTACCGTGCCGCAAGATTGCCGCCAGTCGCGGGCCGACAGGTCGGTCAGGCTACTGCCGTTCACCAGAATTTCTCCATCAGTCGGTGCATAGAACTTTAGCAGCAGTTTCAATAACGTGGTTTTGCCGCTACCACTCGTACCGACGATGGCCGTTACTTTGCCTTCTGGAATGTGCAGATTCATATTCTTCAAAACGAGTGTCGAGTTAGGTCCACCGTAGCGAAAAAACACGTTGCGTAGTGTAATACCCCGATTCTGGTTCGGATACCCATGGGCTGCTGAAATCCGGTCATCGTCAAAATACCCTTCTGGTATTAGCGTCGGTCCGCAGGGCGACAGCGCAATCGAACGACCCAGCAACCGTTCTTCATCAAGTTCCTCATCCGGTTTATTGTGAACTTCCCCCAGCCGGTCTAGACTGATTTTAGCATCCTGAACACTGCGCATAAAGGTCATCAATTGACTCAGTGGCCCATTCATTTGCCCAATGATATAAGAGATGCTGAGCATGACGCCGAGCGTAATCTGGTTGTCGATAACGAGTGTTGCTGCGAGGTATGAAACGAAAATGTTTTTTAGCTGAGTTACGAACGACGCACCCACTTCCTGATACTGCTCCAAGGCCAGACTTTGAATATTAATCTTGAACAGTTTTGCCTGAATTCGTTCCCATTCCCACCGCCGAGCTTTTTCGCAGTTATTGAGTTTGATTTCCTGCATGCCCGTGATGAGTTCGTAAATCGTGTTCTGATTTTCGCGCATTCGCTGAAACCGCCGATAATCAAGGTCTTTGCGCCGATTCAGAAAAATGGTGATCCAGGCGATGGAAATAATGCTGCCGATAGCAAAAATAGCTAGTAGCTGTCCGCTGTATGTCCCCAGTACTATGGAGAAAATAAGGAGATTAATCACTGAAAACAGCGTGTTTAGCGTAGCCCCGGTCAGGAACGTTTCGATGCGGTGATGATCTTGAATGCGCTGCGAAATGTCGCCGATGTTTTTCGATTCAAAGAAGCTAATGGGTAGCTTCATCATCTTCACCAAAAAGTTTGAGATGATTGAGACGCTAACGCGAGTACTGATGTGCAGCAGAATCCAGTTGCGTATCATATCCACCGCTACGTTACCGACAAACAGCAGCAACTGCGACAACAGAATTAGGTGAATGAAATCTAAGTTATGACGATGAATACCGTAATCGACCAAACTCTGGGTTAGAAACGGAAATACCATGCTCACGATGCTGGCAATGAACATACCTAGCAACACTTGGAGAACGTACCGGCGGTAAGGCGTCAGGTATTCAAACAGGAAATGGAAGCCCGTAGTGCGTTGCTGGGTTTCTTCTTTGAGTTGGTAAAACTCTGGTGTGGGTTCTAAGAGCAGGCCAATACCTTTCTGGTCAGCTGTACCCGCCCAGCACTTCATGAATGTTTCGCGATCAACCGTAACAAGCGCATGCCCAGGGTCGCCAATAAGCAACCGTTCGGTCGGTTCGCCCCAATGTCCTGGTAACCACCGCCAGCCCGACTTACGCACGTCATAGAGTACCACAAAATGTTCCTGATTCCAGTGCAAAATACAAGGCAAGGGTGCTTCCTCGGTTAATTGCTGGTAGGACAGTTTTGCCTTCAATGTTTTAAAGCCAATTGCCTCAGCCGCTTCGCTGATGCCTAACAAACTCACTCCAGACCGCGTGATGTAGGCCTTGGCCCGCAGATAATCCAGCGAATAATCTTTGCCATAATGAGCGGCTACCATCTTTATACAGGTTGGGCCGCAATCCATAAAGTCGAGTTGACGGAAGTATTTGTATCGCGAGGCCATATTAAGCGAAAATTAGATTAAAAAACGATCTGGTAAGCGGTAAAAACAACGTTAGCCTGCAACGTGGTAGGTTAACTGATCGCGTTTACTAAGGGAACAATCTCCCGTCAGACACTCTAGCTCACGCGGGTTTGCCAGTGGGCACAGTAATGTTCGTTTAATCAGAGAAGTACCTGATGGGTATGGTATGTCTTTTCTCAAAACGGCCCCTGAAATGGTAGTAGTCCCACGTATTACAAAGCGTATAAGTATACACGTAGAGCACTGGCCTGGGTAAGTTGCCAATGCCGCACCGCAAATACAATTCAGTAAAAAACTGACTAACCTCGCTTCGGTGGTAGAGCGGATTTTTAATTTGAGTGATCGCAACACTAATTGTGCATAATAGGCTGTCACTCCAAATCCAATGGTGCGAGCAAAGCACATTTTCTGTCATAGTATCGAATAGTAGCTCGTGGAACAAGTCTCTCAGGCGTAAGCCCGTCCAGTGAATTGCATCGAATTGACTGTCGAGCCGTCTGGGATGATAAAAGATATCTTCATCACACTGGTATATATAGTTTCCCTGGCATTGCGGAATTGATTCATTTTTCAGCTCGCCCAGAATTCGTTTGAGATGTACACTAATGGCTGCTTCGCGAATGGCTGGCTCGTACAGCCGTGTAGCCCTCACCCGAGCGGGTTTGTCATTGTCTGTTTCGTACAGAATAATCAACTCTTTGTCGGCATTCACTTGCAGTCAAACAAAACGGGTAGCTGGCTGCAAAAATCAGGTTTATCGCGTGTCACACACACGCAAGAAACTAGCGTGAGTGTGTTCATAATACAGCAGCTACTTTAGCTGGTAGAGCAGCCAGTAGCTGGCTCATGGAGGGCAGCTCAATTCGTACAAATACGCCAGCCTGTAAGGCCGCATCTTTCACATATTCAATCCGATTAATAAATATCTGATCATAAAACGCTTTGATACGACTCATATCATGAGTTTGTACCACGTCCCGCGACCAGCTGTGAACGGGAATAATATGCTCAATAGCTTCGCCACAATTAAACCAACTGTCGGAAAACTGTCCCAGCGTTCGATACTTAGCCAGAAAATGCTCGAACCCACAGCAAGGGAAATGTAGAATAAAGGGGCCATTAGTTAATAATACCGATGCATTGATCGATTTAAATTCATGTACGCCATCGGGGAAAGAGTTTGGAGTCACGAAAACCGCAGCCTTACCATTCTTGTAAAAGTTAAAATAAGGAGTTAGATTAGTTAGGTTCTTCAATAACCAGTTGGCCTGGAAGTTGGTCAATGATTCTCTATTACGCTTAAATAATGATACCTCTTCGAAAAAATTTTGAATACGATCAGTTTCTGGATTAGCCTCATGATTTAAATAGCGAGCCACAGATATACCTTGCGTGGAAAGTTCATTAAAATGTTCTACCACAGATTGATTCGGCGAATAGAATAGTTCATCCGAATCTATATGGAGTAGCCAATCTATGCCATCTTCCTGAGCCATATGTAGGGCTACATCAACATTCATGACCTGGCGAGCCATCACTTCGCTATCTGCAAAGGCGTAATTTTCGGTAGCCGACCTGGTATAGAGCCACAGTCTGCGGAGTAAGGCATCGTGTCTAATGGCCGTGATGGCGGGATGGTGCTCATAACGGGCAAATCCCTCATCATCAGGGTCGTCAAAAAAGAGGAACAGATGATCGAATCCAATCGAAAGGTGATAGGTGACAAAATAATCTAATGTGGCATTTGCATTCCGCAGTGTGGTAACAATCGATGTTTTCATAACTTATCGTTAAGATTAGCGTAACCGACTCTGCATAAATTATCTATCACTAGTTTCAGCTTTTATGATGCTTCGACTATCACTATCCTTTTTTATAGTCGGTCTTCCCTTGTACGTAATGTTGCTCATTCCATTAGCCGTGGCATCTAATGCCACTGAAGCAGATATTTCAGCTTTGCTCATACTTTCCACCGTTATAGCCACCGAGCGAGCTTTTAGACCATAGCCTTTCAAAGTAGACTTTCCTTGTAAATACGCCTTTAGTATTTCTGACTCGCCCTGCACTTCCAGTGATGACAGATCATCCACTGTAAATTTTAGGTTCTTGGCATTTACATCCGCAAATCCATTGGCCAAGCTGCTAGCGATCAATTCAAGATCTTTCATCTCATCAAAGCCTCTAATTGAAAATCGAGGTAACTCCATGAACTCAGCTTTTTTGAGAATCGGCAATGTGATTTTTACGCTGACTACACCATGTTCACTATTTGGATTTTCACTCCTCTTAACCGGGGTGTATTGAACGAGTAATGTGTTGCTTCGAGTACTGACATCCATAGCACTGAGATCAAGGGTGGGACCTGAAGCCTTGACGGAAAAGGAATGACCACCTAGGATGGTCACCACAAAAGGACCAGTAATTCTAATTCGATCAAACGTTTTCACTGAAAAGGTTCGGATGGTATCGTCATTTTGTTGCCTTATTATACCCGTTGTTACTGTCTTGCCAGCCACTGATGGTGTACAGAGGTAGACGAGTATAGGTAGAGTTAGTGAAACTAGCTTTAATCGTTTCATGTGATATTTTGGTTGGTACTTGTTTTTTCAAAGCTTACCGACAGTATGGCCCTTTTATGAAAATTCCTTATGGAATTGGTTGATTGCGTACCCATATATTACAGGCATACTTCAACCCATGGGCAATGGGTAGACCAGCATGTACTGAGTTAAGTAACACCGAGTTGTTATCATCGCGATTTAGAAAATAGAGCGCACTTCCCCGTTTGGGACGCACATTCATATTTAGTTCGGGGAAGTATGTTTCTCCACCCACAAAATCATCGTTTAGGTATACCAGCATCGTATGAAGCCGGTGGTTTATCGACATGGAGTCAAAGTGCGGCTTGAACTGTTGGCCTTCCCCATACCGTACACACTGTAGAGGCTCGATATGGTTCGAATCGACCTTAAGCAACGCAGCCACCCGCTCATAAATGGCTTGAAACATGGGGTGTTGGCGATCTTTCAAAAAAGCAGAATAGCTGGTTCGGGTATCGGATTCCTTAATCTGGTTGTCATCATATTCTAGCTGACTACGGGTAAAAAGCGTTTTTTCTTCGGCGTACTGAATAATATAGGCACACTCTTCTACCGATAAAAAATGGGGGTAAACCTGGACGCATTCACGCTTATAGGCAGCTGCGGCAATCGACTCGTCATCTGTATCCCGCAGCAAGGCTGACTCTACTAATTCAGTAGGCTCGGCTATCAATAAGGCACCAGTCCAGTGTTTTGCAAATGAAGTGATGGACTCTCTGGCCTCACCCCGGAAGGGCGAAAAATAGTGAATCTCGCTCTCCTGAATGTCCCGTATTACCACGAAATAACGATCTTGGTCAGGCCAGACGCAGTGAGCGAGCAACGGACCTTTCAGTCGGGTGAGCCCCTCGATGGTAGCTTTGAAGGCAAAGGTGTTAAAGTGCCACGATTGCAGAATATGGTTTAGGTCGTTTAACGACACCACTGGAAAGCGGGGAGCTTGTCCCACTACTTCCCGGACCAGTGCCCGATTGACAGAACCACACTGAGCCAGTATAAACTGCTGTAAGGCCAGCACATTTGGACACTGAACTGGGGTGTAAACAAGGGTAGATTTCATAGTTAGTGTTATTAGCGTGCACGATTTTCTTCGTCTGAACTTCCTGACACCCGGCTCTTACGCGAAAATGTGGATCGCCCGAAGTTGTATGTAAATCGAATAGAGGCCTGTTGTATGTTTCGCGTCTGGGTAGTTGAAACGTTAACATCCTGGAAAATCCCATAGAAGTTTTCCCGATATAAATTAAAGGCATCGGCAAAGTTGGCCTGAATCGACCCAGCCCCTTTCAGTACGTTCTTCTGCAAACCGAATGACACCGTGCCGTAGGCAATAGACCGGTAAAACTGATTGGCGCTGGGGGCGCTATAATCGTAAGCGCATTCGAGGGTGTAGCCGCGAGGCAGCGAGAATACATGCTGTCCATTCAGAATAAAACTCCAAGCCCGGTTGTCGAAACTGCCTCCATCGAATACCGACGCGGTTCGGATATAGTAGGCAACGGCACTATGCTGCGTCTTCCACCATTTCCTAATCGCCAGCGGAGCTGTCACATCGAATGTCACCAACTGGCTTTTGTCCAGATTCGTGCGCGTGTAGCGAATCACCTTCGTCGCTTCATCCTGAATGGGCATTTGGGCAATCAGATTCCGGTCGACCCGGTAGGTGGCCGTTAGAGTGATCTCTTTGAGTGTATAGGCCAGTTCGGTCGAACTGCGGGTGGCAGGCAGTAAAAACGGATTACCTTCTGAAAATTCAAACGGGCTGGTATAAAACTGAAAGGGGTTCAATTCGTAGAACGTAGGACGCCGGAGTTTGCGGGAGTAAGAAAAGGAAAGACTATTTTCGTCGTCGAACTTGTGTTGGACCTGTAGGCTAGGCAGCCACCGGATAAAATTCCGTTTTACCACATTATCGAGCGTCAGTGAATTTCCTTCAGCAACCGTATTCTCAACGCGCAGAGCTGCTTCAACGTTGGTTTTGCCCAGTTTCTTTTCGACCAGCGCATAGGCCGCGACGATGCGCTCTTTGTACAAAAAATGATTGCTGCGACGAGGATCGCGCCCTAACGCTCCTGCTGCCGACAGGGTATCATAGATCAGTTCACTATCGGTCTTCGTCTGGCTTAGTTTAGCCCCGAGGTCTATTTTCATGGTCTTGTCGACCAAGTGCGTATAATCGGCCTTTAAGGATTGAATGCTCATGGTTGATGGAAACTGACCCAGCAACAGGGAGGGGAACGAGATAGAGGCTATCATGTCACCAGTATAGCGGGTGCGCAAGGTCTGCGTTTTTACGGTCTGATAGCGGGCATAATCGAGGTTGACAGAAACCTGATCACCCGTGGAATTAAGCGTGCCCCGATAATTTAGATCAACAGCCAGATTTGTAGGCATCGTAGTCGTCCGCGTCTCGGTGGGCAGGTCTAGTTGAGAGGACGTAGCTGCGCCCGTTGGAGAGGTCGTAATTCGGGTTATATTATCGGTGAAGTCATTCTGTTGGTTTGTCAGGCCACGCGCCATGATTCCGACCAGATGGTTCTTAGTAAGCGAATAATCAATGGATGCCTGATAAGACAGAGGGCGGTTGCGCCAGCGCGTGAAGGCATCGCTGCTGAATACGTTGCGTTCGGAAGTCGTTTGCACAATTCGCTTGCCCACTTCGTGCAGGAAATCATTGCCTTCGTAGTACCCTGCGCGTCCATAATAGGTAAGTTTTTTTGTTTTGTAAGTAGCGCTTCCGCCCAGTTCGTAGCCGCCGTAATATCGGTTTACAGAAGCGCCCGCATAAGAGCTGCCTCTCAGCCCGAGCGTTTTGTCGCGCTTTAGCCTGATATTGATTACTGCCCGGGTTTCTCCATCATACTGCGCTGAGGCATTGCTCATAATCTCTACCTGCTCAATATCTTCGGATGGCAGGTTTTTTAACTCCTCGGCCGTTAGCGGCAGTTGTTTGCCATCAATATACACTACGGGCGTGACTGACCCT
Organism: Spirosoma jeollabukense; assembly: GCF_054777855.1. Lineage (NCBI taxonomy): Bacteria > Pseudomonadati > Bacteroidota > Cytophagia > Cytophagales > Cytophagaceae > Spirosoma > Spirosoma jeollabukense. The sequence continues at coordinate 276,194 of NZ_BAAHAD010000002.1, read as the reverse complement.
TTTATTGTAATACCTCCTTGTGGATCAATTCGTAAGCCGGGTGCCCTTTTGAGTACGTCAAAGGCCGAAGCCGCCGTTTTGAAGAAGGAGTTTGAGACGTTAAGAATCAGTTTTCCCAAGCTACGCTCAACGACCGGTCGTTCACCCCTGACCACAACATCCTGTAATAGTTTGGCTTCATCGAGCAGCCTGATTTCGCCCATATGTGTGATCGAGTCTGTTAACTGTATGGCTGGTTTATCATATCCCCTGAAACCAACCGACGAGACCCGAAGTCGATACATACCTGGCCTAAGGCCCGTTAGTTCAAATCCGCCCAGAGTATCGGTCAGCACGCCTTTAGTTTGTGTTGAGTCGGTTAAGAAGGTTAACACTACACTCGCAAACTCAACGGGTTTACCTTTGCTGTCGTGAACGATGCCATTTACTGTAGATTGAGCCTTAACCCCACTTAACATTCCCAACACTAACCAGAAACTTATCCAAATGTGCGTTTTTGCTTCCATGATAATTTCGGTTTAGCAAAGAAGATGATTCTGCAACCGGGTTTATAGCGACCGAATAAGTAACTGATTAACAAATAATGAACAACTTTCCCGTTGAGACTGACTAAGCTGAAGTTGATTCATGAAATTCTCAATGCTCTCCGGAAGTCCCGAAGCCACCAGCGAAGATTGATTGCTGGTAGCTACAATCTGCAGAATCAGGGCCATTTTCAATTGGTCTAATAAAGACGGGCTGGTGGTCAGGAACGTAATAAGCCCCAACACGTTGATTTGCCAGTAATCGCTGTGACCCGGCTCGATTAACGTGAACCAAGCCAGCATCCTAGTTTCGTCTGGTGTCTGGGCATCCCAGTAGGTCATGTTGCCGAAAGCAAGCTGGCTTAAGGTGTCCCACTCGGTAGGATACATCAGAAATATACCGACTGTCTCGATGGTCAATTGCCAGAGCATACTATAACGGAGTTGACTGGGAATTAGATAGGCTTTCTCATCCAACCATCCCTTGCCGTTACCAACAGCTGGTACCTGCCGATACACCAAGAATTTCAGAGCCATAGCAATCATCTGAGCTCCCTCGTTCAGCCGACCCTGTTGAAATAGCAGCCGGGCCAGGTTGTGCAATTGCTGCACCCGGTGATAGGTCAAAATGTAAATGTCCTCGGCTAGCAGCTCGGCATCACTATCGATGGATTTGATCAGCAAATGCTCCGCTTCGTCATACTTTTCCTGCTTATAGCGCAGATAAGCTATTGCTGGTAAGGCTAACACATCAATCAACTGATCTAGCATTGCTATTTTAACAAAGGGCTTGCGAGTCGTATCGGCTTCGGCAAAGACCTGCTCGGCACTACTAAGCTTTCCCTGCCGTGCATATTTAAGTCCACCATCATATCGGTCCCAGAGGTAATTAACTGTACGCCAGTACGAACCAGCCTTTTGTCTGCTTAGCAAAGTAAGAATACCTGTAAATGACTCAGAGTCAGCCTTTTCGGAACCTTGCCAGGAAGGCGGTTGATATGTCAATAGGGAAGCGGTTAACGCTTCCCAATCTGCAACCGAAAAAGGGGGATGAATCATGTTCATGGGGAGGGCTTAGGATTTGGCCGACAGGGCTATAAACTCTTCTTTACCATTCTTCCGCATTGCGTAATGCATGAGCAGTTTATCCTTGATATTGAACTTATTGGTCGGGCAGGCTGCAATGTTCTCACGCCACGATTTAGGACAACCTCCGCCGCAAACGGGCAGCATCGGGCAGCTTGAACAGGAATATTTGCCTGCCAAAATTTCGTCGTTGAAACTTAATAACTCCCGGTGCGACGACAGCGACTCCAGCCCGTTATTGACGTTGCCAAGTATGTATTCGGTATTTTCGTAAGCCTCCACATAGGGCACCTCAGTGCAGTCGAACACATTGCCAAACGCATCGAACACCTCAGCATCGGGCGTGACTGATAGGCAGACCTCCGGATTCAGTTTAGGAACGAGTCCCGGTGAAAATCCCTGTTTAAACTGCTCGATGAGCCAGTCAATCTCCTGATCAGCAAATGCTTGCTTTTCGAGCGAGAGTTTATGGGCATCGTTGCCCCAGGAATGGATCGGCGCCACATAGAAATAAGAAATTTTGTCCTGTAGATTATGGTCGGCCAATAGTCGGATCAATGACACCACACTTTCGTTATTTCGCTCATCTACATTACACCGAATTGAAATGGAGCAGCCCAGTTCTTTAAAGTCAGAACGATTATAAATTTTGACGAGGTTCTGAAAAATCAGTTTGAAAGTTGACAATCCCTCTTTGGTGTGCCGACGAGCATCGTGGTACTCGGCTGTACCATCGAGAGTTACCTCTATAGTGTTGATGCCGTATTTTCGGACAAGTTCCAGAAAAATCGGCTCCTTTAGACTCAAGCCATTCGTGACCAGCTTGGCACTGTAAGTGCAGCCATGTCGATTGGCCATTTCTTGAATTTTTGGGGTCAATTCGCGAATCTGGGCGTACGCCATGAGCGGCTCTCCGCCAAACCAGGCAATCTCAACGTGGTTATAAGGCTTGAGAGTAAACTTACTTTCGATACGTTCCAGAATCCGCTCAGCTGCATTGCCGCCGATGTAGTCTTTGGTGTGCCGTTGACCACAGTAGCCACACCCAAGCTGGCACATAGCCGTTGGCTGGATGACGTGATAGAGCGTTCGGCTATCGGCCACGGCGGCCTTGTTCCGGTCAATAATCAACCGGAGTTCATATTCGGAAGCAGGCACAATGGCTTCTATTTGACGTAACTTATCAAAATCATTGTCGTGCATCTCATCCCATGCCTCGCGCTCAAGTTTTTGGTAGAGTGCTTCGGTGATGACCAGTACGCGGGCGGTACGTGTGGCCAGCAGTACTCGTTTTGGAATGAAGCCTGCTATCGTATCCGTTGCAACGATGTAATGGGAGCGTTTGAAATTCATGACAAGGCAGGTTTTTACAAATGATTGGGTAAATAAATCCTTATGACGAGCCGATAGATTACTTATCGGTAAATTACTAGCCCATCCGTTTCAGCTTTTAGGGCACCCTGTATCAGGGCCACAACCGGTTTGCCTTACGTTTATTATGTCCCCAGCCAGTTTTTAGGCTTCTTCAGGCATAATTTCGACAAACTCTTCCTGCTCATTCTCTTCCGGTGTATTCAATTGATTAAGCCTATCAAATAGTTAGTTATGGTTCCTGTTAGAGTTAGTTAGATAACTGAACGGATTCTTTGATTTGCTGTTCTACTCTCAGCAGTGTTAACCAGGCTCACTTGTATACGTACGATTAGAGGCTACACAAGCGGTTCCTGACAGTACTTAATTGGGGCTACTGCCGCAGGCCGAGTTACCAGGACAACCCATATTAATGGGACTAGAGATAGGACACCCTCCGTTGACGGTTCCGCCCTCAATTTCTACGGCTTCTTCAGGCGTGATTTCGGCAAACCCTTTTTGCTCTAGTGTATTCAACTGATTGAGCACATCAATTAGCGATTTTTGCTTCATAGTAGACATAAACAGATACGTGAATCGATTTTATGGGTTGCCGTTCTTTTTCTCACAAGTGCCTACCAAGACCACTTGTACACTACTCAATAATGCACAAGTGATCCTTGATATTAGTTACTTGGGTGTTCCACCGCAGCCTGAGTTGGGTCCACAGCCTGTATTCTTGGGACAACCAATGTTGACATCGGTTCCGCCGGCGAGTTCTTCTGCTTCTTCAGGGGTTAATTCGCTGAAGCCCTCCCCTGACTCATTCACACCATCTTTCAGCTGATTAATAATGTTTGAAAGTGATTTGCTTGCCATGATTATTGAAAAGTTAGCTTGTTTAGTATTACAGAGGTAAGCACTTGTGGCGCCTTCATGCCGCTCCGCGTCGCTTTGACATTAGGAAATTGCACCCTTATTTTGAGCCTTGGAAAATCTTTAGACCAACCCTACCTATTACTCGTCCAACCCGGCTATTCGCTTGCTCTTTCTCTGGTTCAGTAGGATCAGCGCCTGCTCAAAGGAGAGAGTTTGAACGCCCGCTTCTGCCTGTAGTGATGGTGGCAACAGGGCCAGTAACCGGTTTTGAATGTGGGTGATCAATTTTAACAGATCATGGCAGTAGACCGAAGGATTGTCGAAGCCACTGACCGGGTGATACCGATGGACCAAAAAACCTCCGCCACACACCTCGCGAACAGGGCAGCGTCGACAGGCCGTAGGTAGGGTTCGGTGACTCTCAGCACACTGGGCAATAAGCGGGGCTGCCAATGCTGATTCCAGTGAGTGCGTTCGCAGGTGCATACCTTCTTTCGTGATGCGCGGCTGGCATACCTTTAGCGAATCTTCAGCTTCGATGCTGCCATCCGTTTCGATAACCAAAAATAGAGCACGGATGCGGCCAATCGCTTCAGTCGTTTCTATGAAGCCCAGAATCAGGTTCATAATTTGCTGAAAAAAGCGAATGCGTAGGCGCGTAGCTGATGGTATCAATAACCACGCATCGAAGAGACGGATGAGCCAGTCGCCGTAGGGCGTTCGTCGTTTGTCAGGGTAGTGATGTGGTGGCAACTTGTGATGCGTTCCGTCGGGCAGGAGTAGATTAAGCGACTGCACGTTCATCCCGACGAAGTGCTCCAGAAAAGCCTCAGGCTGGGTGGTTGGATCAATGACTACTAGCACCCCCGGATGGTAGCGAAACGCGGGATGTTCTTGTGCCCTGCGCAGGCCCGCCACAACGGCGGCATAGGAGCCACGACCTGAATGATCGATCCGGTGAATATCATGAACAGCCGCCGGACCGTCAATGCTGATGCCTACTCGAATAGCTAATTCGCCTAAAGACTGGCACCATTCGTTGGTGAGCAGTACCCCGTTGGTTTGCAGGGCATAGTGAACACTGGTATAGGATGGAAGAAATTGCTTAACTTGACTAATAAACTGCTCGTAGAACGAGATGGGGGCCAGTAGTGGCTCCCCTCCATGGAAAATAAACTGAAAAGTTCTTATTCGATGCAGACGGCAGTAATCACTCACCCGGCTGATTAACAACTCAACCGTTGCATTAGTCATCAGCCGAGGCTGCTCCCGGTAAGTCGTATCATCCTGATTATATATGTAGCAGTAGGAGCAATTGAGGTTGCAACGGCTGGCTACTTTTAGTACCAGCCCCCGAATGCGCGGCTGGCGACGTTTCATCTTATTGCGTAAACAGAGGGTGTTTCAAAACTTAGGCGTATTCGACGTTTCGCTTTTTAACCATCCAACTTCCGGCTGTCCCGGCATTGTATCCGTACCACCCGTCACCTGACTGGAATCAATGGAGCTGCCTGGCTGGCTAAGGTGTTCGATAATCTTTTTGCGAATCTTTTTTCGTTTCGGCAACGAAAATATATTTTTCCAGTTCATGGGATTTACGGTTAGCTATATACGTTGATTGATGGCATTCAATTATAGCTTAAGCAGAATTGACGGGTCAGTAAACTTTTGTTGTTTATCTACTATATGTTCGTATGTAGGCGAGTAATCTTTATCGCCCCCCCGCACTTCAAGTGCAAGTTCATCAGAAACCAATTCTACATCCTTTCCGGAGATCCGTCTTGTCATTGGATTACGGGTCACTTTTTGTAAATAGTTTTTCCAGCTTGATTTCATGGTGTATTTGGGTTGATTTAAAGTTGCTGACCTAAGTTTAGGGTAGCCTAACGGATTGGACAAAACAATTAGATCAACTATGGCAAATACTCGACAGAACACGAAATGCATCCGCTCAAACACCTATTTAATTAACTGACGAGCTTGGTACGACTCGTAATAACGGGCTAAAAAATGATAGATCACCATTTCCTGCGTCCGTTGTTGAGAAGCAAAAAGGCGGTTTAAATTCATGTGGAGGTACGAGGCCAACAGGTCTGATAACGAGGGGTGATCAACTGAGGTGCTTCGTTTTTTCATGATGCACCGGACTAGGGAACGCAGCCGTACCGACCTTTCCGCTAGGATAGCCATTGATTCATAAGCCGTAGGTGAGCAATTGGAAAGGCTGAGCGTTATCTGTTCATGTTCGGACCGAAAACGGGCATTGAGTTGTTGCCGTAGCGTACGATCAGCCTGATGTTCGGCCAGAAACTGTTCCTGCAATTGCCGTAGCAGACTGGCCTTCTCCTGATTACCCAACTCAAAATCGACTAATAAGGTATCGCAGCTTTGAAGAGCGAATTGCCAACGATCAGCAGGGTCAGCTTCCTGTGCTAAATAACGCAACGTAGCCCAACTATCGGCTCCAAATATGCTTTCTGTTTCGGTTATGATGGAGGCTCCGTACCGGTCAAGTTCGCGTTCGTATGTATCGATCTGCACTCGATAGATAACTCCCGATTTCCGGTACGGTTCTGTCCATTCATGCAACCGGTCGAGAACTTGACCATGGAACTTAAGAGTCGTGCCCTGAAGCCGTAACCTAAGATGAGGGTCTGGATCGGCATACCGGATAAAGAACCAGTTTTGCACCGTACCCTCTGCCAGTAGTTTCTGCACAAATGGAAAAATCAATTCCTTCAGAAGCTCGTCCGCGATTTGAACGCCCGAATATAATTTAATGTACAGCCACTCGCTGCCAGGGTGAAATGAGCGGCCTACTGACTCTTGAACCGGTAGGTCTATACCGTATTGCTGGTTTATTGGCCTAACAAAAGCCGCTTTCTTAAGGGGAGATGGGAGTAACTCGCAGGGGATAACCACTTCGTTCACGTAGGCTCCCTGCCCGTCGCGTAACCAGCTCTGCTCCGGCGTAGTCACCCATTCCACTAAATGTACGGTCGGTTGCCGCCGGACTTCGTCGGCCAGCAACTGCTGGCCCAGGTCCGTTTCCAGGTCGAGCACCAGCTCATTGTCTCCATCTGCAAGGGCAACCCAACGGGGCAACTGATGAACTGTGCGGAGGTGGCTAATCAAAACGTCGGTTGACAAAAGTGGTAGGGTCTTCGAACGCAATGTCCACCGTGCCCGGCTTAGGATCAGGTTTCGATAAGTAATGCGGGGTAAAAAAATCTGATCGCGGAGTGGACCCCAATCCCAGTACAAACTCAACGAACAGTCCTGCCGCTGCAAGTCGGCCAAGAACTGATAAAGGCTCAAGCCAGCTCGATAATTGTGAGCTGTAGACAGCCGGGGAATAACTTCTTTCTGGTGCCGTTTCGACCACAAACAGACCCGACCGTCGGAGCGCACAGAAACCAATAAATCGCTCATCATCAATTGATTGCCTTCGCCGACTGACGCCCGGCTGACGAGCGGAATCTCGAACTGGCGCAGGATTGGCCGCTGTAAAATATTGCCCACTCGGTTGCTGGGCCAGTGAATAATTTCAGCATAAATAACGTCGGGCCGTTGCTGCTCCTCGCGCTGTAGGCAGCTACGTACGTGATCCGTCAAGCTAGGCGAATGAGAGCCAAATCGCCCCAGCAGATTAGCCGCAGACGGCCCCTCTGCAGCTAACAGATTGAACTGAAAATCGCCCTGGTCCACTGCTTCGGGCGACGTACCCAGCAGGTTACCGAACAGATAAAAACTACAGGGTAGTGTTGACGCGTCAGTCGTGTTTAATGGCGCTATATCGTCGTCTTTCAGTTCAACGGATAACTGGCGCCCGCACAGAGCCCGACTCAGCACTTCCACCAATAGGTTCTCGTGACGACCCCAAGTAACAGCATTTGGTTCAGGCGTTGTGGCGAACGTAAGTCCATCTAACAGGAACGAGTAATCGGATGTTGCGCCAACGGCTTCAGCGTATCCAATGCCAAGCTCGGCATCCAACGCCACCAACAGCGGTACAGTACGGTCTTCGTAGCGATCTCTAAAACGCTGCGCAAAGCTCACCAACTTCGCATTCTGGCGAGGGCGGTTTAATGGCAGTAACCGCTCTACTTGCCCAAGAATGGTTTGCAAAACGCGTCGATTAAGTTGGTTAACGGATGTATTGACGAAGGAGTCAGTCTGAATTAGAGGCTGCGGTGAGGAAACTGAAAAATTCCGGGTAAGCGCTTGCTGAACAGTCCGATACGTCATGCTGGCGTTTATGCCCCCTGTTGCTAGTTGAGTCTCCACATCCGCCAGGTTCTCTACCAGCAAGTCTGTTCCCACTAACTGCTGTAAGCGACTTTGTAATTGCGTCAGCAGGGAAGGGCCAGTCAACATAGGTTCAAGATCACTAACCAATAGCTGCTGCTCAATGAGTTGGTCCACAAATGTGGCCGCGGTGGCTGAATTAATACCAGCGGTCATTAACGGCTCAGCCAATTGAGCAGGCGTCGCCCCAGTTTGGGCCCGTTGTAATACGGCCATTAACGGGGCAGAGGCTGTCACAGACGCCGTAAAATAGTGTCGCTCAGAACCCGTATCATCATGCTCTATGTATCGTAATTCGTCGCCAACGAGGTAGGAAGCATTAGTTGGAAAGAACCGCAGTTGGGATCTAATCGCTGGCTTTTTCACAAGTTCTCGGACGATTTGGGCCACGCAGACAATATCAAGTCGATGGTGCGGGACGAAGCGTGTTTGTGTGTCGAAGGTCACTTGCGTCGTTTTGGTTACGGTTCCCACTGAGCAGCCCGCCATCAACCCGAACGGCGTAGCCCGGGTGCTCATGCGCAGAGCATATTTCCAAAGCGTTCGATGCAGGTTGGAGGGGAGTGGCCAGCCCTTTGTGCACAGATGATCAGTAATTTGTTGGTGCAACGATGGAGAACTCACAAAAAGAGCCTCACTAAGTTTGCCATCGTCCCACAACGACTGTAGTTGAATGTTGGACTGCTCCTGGACAGGTGCCACTATTAATAAAGGCAAGGCAGGAACACGTAGTACATAAAAATTAAGTGCGTTAATCAACATGGTCTCGTTTATAAAAAAGCAGGCATCAGACTATTAGATCTGGTGCCTGTGCTGATTGAGTGGAATTAGAAACGGGTCGCGGCAATTGACTACTCGAATCAACCACAACATTTTGCTGTTGATTAATGCTTTACCACAAATGTGTTGGCCAAGTCGTAGTAGATTTCATTTTGTCAATTCCTTTATGCGTTTTAGTCAAACAGGAAATGCGCTTCTTGTTTAATGTTAATGCCATTGACATATTGAGATTAGTTTTCATTGGTTTGGAAAGGTTAGTGCTTTAGTTATGTTTACTGATTGAATGTAAACTTCACGGAATCAACAATCAACATATTTAGACTAACTCGAGAAAATACTCGACCAAATAAACATATAACTTTCACTCCGGAATGGCACGGCCAATAAACGTATTCCGTAATGACTCCAGCACGGCGGAGCGGTAGGTTTGCCCGATGATAAGTTCTTGCTTAGTAAGCGTTTCAATTGTATTGCCATAAATGGCTTTGATCGCTTTCTTACGAACCAAGAACGACCTGTTAATGCGAAGAAATTGACCTTTTGGCAGCAATTCCTCCATCTTGGTCATAGTGAGGTATGTAACAACCACTCGGTCGGCTAAATGCACCTTGACATAGTCTTTCAATCCCTCCATAAATACCACGTCTTCAGTATTGATCTGCAACAGTTTAGTACCCTCTTTAATCCAGAAATATTGCTCCTCAATAGGTTTATGGTCTGCTATTACGGGTGTATTGGTACCATTTATTCGATCAATAGCTCGGTTAACGGCCCGCAGGAATTGATCAAAGGGAATGGGCTTAATTAGATAATCTGTTACATCGTACGCATATCCGTCTATTGCTAATTCGGTATGCGCCGTGGTCATGATAATTTGCGGGCGGTTGGCAGTTAGTGTCTGAAGCAACTCGAAACCCGTCATTTCGGGCATCGTAATGTCTAAGAATACAATGTCGGGGCGATTTTGCTGAATAGCTTCGATGGCGGCAATCGCGTGGTTGGCCTTGCCAATTAGGCGGAGAGTTGAGAACCGGAAAATAAATTTCTCGATGAGGTTCTGGGCCAGTGGTTCATCGTCAACGATAAGGCAGGAATAGGTAGTATTTTTCATATGATTACTTATTAATGTTAGTATGGATAACGTTAAGGGATTCGGTTAGTGTTTCCGGCTTAAGTTGCAGCGTCAAATCCACGGTAAATGTATCGGCTTCGTCGCTAATGGTCAGCGTATACCGGTCTGGAAACAGCAGGTTCAGCCGCCGTTGGGTATTGATGATACCAACGCCCACGGGCCTTTTTGTTGCGTTACGCCGGATCTTATCCGAAGGTTTTGAGTTCTCCACTCGGAAATGTAGGTTACCTGCATCAGTTGTCTTCAGCCGGATGTCGGCCCAAGCCTGTCGATAGGTTGAATTAATACCGTGTTTGAATGCATTTTCAACAAACGTTACCAGCAACATGGGCGGTATTTGAAACGGCTCCAATGGGCCATCATGATGGAAAGACAAAGTTGTGCGCTCGTGCTGTCGAATCGCTTCTAAGCCAATGTACTCCTGTAGAAATTCCATTTCACGTACAAGTGAAATAGTTGGATTCGCAGTTTCATACAAAGCGTAGCGGAGCATTTGCGACAAACGCAGCACGACACTCCCCGCTTCGTCGTTCGTTCCGGCTACCATCGAATAGACACTGTTAAGCGAATTCAAAATGAAGTGCGGCTGAATTTGGGACTGTAGAAATTGTAGTTCTAATTTGAGGTTGTCACGCTCAAGTTCGGCAGCCTTGGTACGCACCATCAGCATGTCTTTGACTATTTTGCCCGCAACTGGTATGGCTAAAGTTGACAGCGTAAATGACCAGTTTATTAATAATGTATTTTTGCCAAAAAGCGCGTGTAGAAAACCATCATTGCCAAAAGCTTTGGGTACTGTGGTTAGAATGTGATATGTATTGGCAATCCAGTTATACAAAACATAATTGGCCAGTGTATTCAACGTATAAATTAGCCCTAGACACACAACTACCCATAACCTTTTGCCGCTATATAATTTGGGTAAGCCAACTGATGCGAATAGGTAGTAACTAATGATTATGGTGGGCAAATCAAATAGCATTACAGTCAGATAAGCCTGCCAAGGAGCGCCCTTCAATATCCAGGTATGTATGTACAACTGAAATAGTGTTACGGCAATCCAAAGCAACCCATGAACTAGCACCTGATCCTTAGGAGCTGGTTGTACTAACATTCGCCAGATTAGCGAGTTTAGCCAGCTTTTAGGCGTTGAGACAGTAGTCATACAATAAATTATGGTATATACAAAAGTTTTGCTATTCAGTTATCTACTTATTAAATACATGAAGCAGAGATACTTAGGGCGGCTTCGGTAAATATAGAAAAAGATGCCTGGATTAAAGGCGGCAATGAAATCGGATTACTTTTTTTAAATAACGAGATTGTTCGTTGACTCACTTGTCAATTTTTTTAACCCGTGTCTTAACCTGATATAGGTTGTCAATTTTCACCAAAAACGACAACTATGCAAGACCACATTCGCGACCTGTTGAACCATTTCCAGTGTAGCGAACAACTTAGAGAAACCGCCCTTTTTCGCATCCTCTTCGGCAGAGAAGAAATTAGCTAGGTGATGACGGATTTGGGTATTCACAGTAGATACACGATTCACAGTAGATACACGATTCGCAGTTGGGTCCAACTTTACTGCCAGAAGATGCAGACCGACCTGCTAACTTTACCCGCCATGAAGCTAGCACAAAAGCGCGACATGGGCGCCTTGAAACAGCGAAATGAAGAGTTGGAGCAGACTCTACAGTAAGCCAACTTGTTGATCCTGGCACTCAATACAATAATTGAGACCGCTGAAAAAGACGGGGGCGCCCATGCGCTTAAATGTGCCGATCAGAAAAAAGTCTGGCCGCATCGGCGGTTCGAACCAAACGGTCTTTAACCTTCGTGAGAACGAGATAGCAAAGGCAAGCGTCGGAAGCCTTTGCTGACTGTTTGCCGGGCCGCCCTTTAGGCTTGGGGGACTAAGTAAGAAACCAAGATTAAGATTGGGTAGCTTGCCAACAGTCAACCTGAGTAAGGTACCTATCGGGCAGTCGAGGAATCATAGACCTATGCTCCGAACGGACCACCGTACATATCTTTGTTTTCAGTTGATCTTATCAGAAAAAGTACAATTTTTAAGTAAGGTCTGACAAAGCTAGTCAGCACCCTGAGTTCCGCCGATAGTACGTCCCAACGATACTGCACCGCTGGTTGCTCTGGCTAGCTTGTCTTTTCCCTGTAGCTCCAACAGTACCCATAGACGTAACCTCTTGTTACGATCTGGCATCCATATGCAACAGCGGGAGAAGGCCGTCGGTCAACCAGCGTATTCATTCCTTATCCTCTTTCCTATGGCACTGCTACGCTATTGTGTCGGACTCGACATCAGTAAAGAGTCGCTTCAACCGGGTCGCCCGTGCGATCTGCCTGTCAGTGATCGACACTGACGGCCGAGTTGTTGTCAAAGGGTCGACAAAAGTGGCCAACAAACTAGCTGCTTTTGCTCAGTTAGAGCACTGGGTTAGTAAGCATTGTAAAAAAGCGGAAGGATTGCCACTCCGCTATGTGATGGAGTTGACAGGCGTCTCCATGAAGCTGTAGCCTGGCACCTCTATCAAACGGATCAGTCGGTTTGTATTCTATTGCCGAACAAGGTAAAACATTACCTGAAAAGCTTAGGCTTCAACCGGGCTGCCGGAGCAGTTCAAGAATGATAAAATTTCTCATACTGCCGTAGATGATCAATGAGAAGCTAGTGGTCGTGCCTATAACCGCCAAAGGATTGGACGTTTTCCTTATTCTGATCGACGGCTACCCAATGGTTACGGGAGCCGATGTCAATCCCGCCGGCATGGGGATTAACGATTGGCAAGTCTGCGGTTGGCTTTCCCATGGTTTTGGCTGATTAGAAGCACAAACTGACTTCAGGGAATGGATGGGTGAATCAAGATTTTATTATACGGGATTCTCGCTGGGAGATCGCCAGTTAATTCAACAAATACCTCTTGGGAAGGCATAATCCATTACAGCCCAGATTTCAGGAAGGACTGATACGTACCATTTATAGGTTGATGAGCTTGGTTATGAAGTCAAAACAAGGTAAGTAAAAAGCATCAAGCTGCCTATTCCAGTTGTCCTGTGTATTCAATGGTACTCGCACAATAGAGCGATTTCAGGATCAGACAACGGTCAATGTTTCCTAGGACGGGTTATTAAGGAAATCGTTCAGTTAAATGTCCCTTTCAATTGTCGAATCCGCATTGAGAACGGTGCTTTGGGCACCTTGGCCGCTGTAGCCTACATCGCCTTCAACTTGAAATAACAGAATAACGGCCACGTATGGGGATGCGAACAGTAGCCCTGAAAGGCCCGTTTCAAATCGGTCGAGGGTACCCAGAAAGCATACAGGCCTTCCCGATACAAGGTGGAGTTGACTTCATCGGCAGCGGTCCACTGACCCATCCAGTACGACGGATACTGGATGGCATAGTTGTGAAACGAAAACTTCATCAGCAACGACCAGGCTTCGTCTTTATCGAAGGTTGCCACACCGAGCAGCACGGGGTACTCCAGGGAAAACCAGATGCCACCATCCTCGCCATCGGGGTGGCGCCCCCATAAGGACCGCTCCCGGGTTCGCATACCAATCTTTTCCGGTGCCAGTACTTTACTTTTTACGTAGTCGTAAATCTCTTTTTTTCGCGCGACCGACAAGCCCGGTACCTGCAACAGATACCCCTGCGGTTCCAGACAAACGTTATCGACTCCGAATCGTAAGGAACGACTTAGATAAGCCCTGGCCGAAAATTTTCGATCACCCAGATCGTGAAGATACGCTTGCTCAATACTGGTCTGATAGTCCGTCAACGCCGTCACCAGTGAGGAAGCTTCCTTGTTTTTTGAGTTTGTCAGGGCAGTGATCAGTTTAGGAAAAGTGGCCAGCACCAGTACCGAGTTGAGATGCGACTCCGCCGAACCGGCGTAGATGTTGGGGGAATAATCATGAAAAAAGCTGTCACTCCAATCGGAATTCAGCATCTTCATCAACCCGTTTGGACCTACCTCTATTTCATCGCGCAGGTAGACAAAATACGTTTTCACCATCGTCAGCACCGTCTCTTTCTTACCCGCTTCGGCCGGGTAAAAAGCAACCAGCTCATTCAGAAATGGGTAATCTTTGGTGATCAGCAGGTATTCGGCGAGGGCATAAAAGAAAAATAACTGCTCGTCACTTTCTTTGTATATCGAGGGAGCCGAGTACCCAAACCCGGTATTGCCCCGCTTGATCTCTCCATCAGGGCCTGAGTGCTTGATCACGTAGCGCAAAATGGATTTGGCCAACGCCGGATTGGTGTAGCAGGCCGCCAGGACCGCCTGCAAATGATCCCGATTCGAGATATTATCGCCAAAATAATAGCTGTAGACCGTTCCCTGCGGGATGAATGTTTCCTGATAATAAGCGCTGTATTTGGCCGATGCTTCGATCATGTGGGCATTCCAGAGCATTTCCCGCTTGAAAATATCGTTTTTCTCCGTCGACAGGTCGGGCAGTTTAGCTTTCCACTGCGACACGAATACTCCCTCCGATGGGTCGCTCAGGCTGGCGCCCTGAAACAGGTCGGCCACCTGCGTTTCCACCTGCCCAAAGCTGGCCGGGCCGTGGCCGGTTGTTAGTCCGATCACCACGTTGAACCGAATGGTCTGGCCGGGCTTCAAGGATGCGTTTACGGTTGTTGATAACATATCGCCTTCCGCCGTTACTGTTGACTGATAATCGACACGAGAATGGTCGGCGTACATGAACACCGAGGGTGGATCGACATCGTAACTGTAGCTTTGGGTGGGGTTCGGCAGCACCAGAAATGCATTGGGTGTGTACGTGATGTCCGCAATAGCCAGTTGCTTCTTCGGATCGATTCGCATGGTAGCCTTATAGGAAAGCGGGCGTTTCGCTTTGTCGGTATACTGGGTGCCGTTTAGCACAAAATTGACCAGCATACGCTCGGTGTACACGAATTCACGGGTATCGTTGCCGCTGTTTTTCAAGACAACCGTTACCACAAAAGCGGGATTTCCGGTGTTGAAAGGTTTAACAGATAGAATTCGGGTGCAACTCACCCTACTGGGTAGCTGATGCGTGTACTTAGCAAAGCCCACACCCACTACTTTTTGTACCGCTGCCGGATCAGCCGCTATTGACTTGAGCCCAACCAGCGCTACGTTTTAGAAGTCTGGCCGTCTCTAAGTACGATATGGGCATCATTCCAGCCATAATTGGTTTGGGATGCGGCATTCACTCGGGTCCAGGCTCTTTCGGCCGTTAACAACTGATAGGTCCCGCTCACGTGGGGCAATAACGTCATGCGGTAATTGCCCAACAGGAAGTAGGGATTTTCCGGCAGATTGGCATCCTGGCCGTTGTTGTCCTTAGCGGTAAACGGTAAGGAGCCCATATACTGATAGATGGGTAGTCCTTTTGCCGACAGTCCCCAAGACCCAATCGGCTGGGCACAGACTGTTTGTTGACCTACCAGAAGCCCGATCATTAACAGAAACACTGATTTCATGAAGTTAACCGTTCCTTAGCTGTCAAACAGATAATGGGTTCGTTATTCCCGGTTTTAGCCGGATGACCACACCGATTCCGGCGTTTTAACATAAATAATGGCTAACTTAAAAAGTAAATATCTACAAATCAGACAGTTAATTAGGATGGGTTTTTGTTATCCCGACGACAGGAAGGATATTCGGTAGGTTGGGAGATTTCGTCTCACCCGAAGATGCCTCCTGACGTCGGGATGACAAAAAACCACTGGATTAACTAATTGATTAACAGGAGATTATTTTTAGAATTAGCCATTGTTTGCATTGTTTTAGGCGTTACTAAAACTGTACAAAGCCGTTGGGTTATCAATCATCAGGCGGTTCCAGTACTCGCTCAACCCGCGTCGGTCGAGTTCGTCGCGGAAGGTGGTGAGCAGGTAGGTCAGGCCCGGCGAGCCGCCGTAGGAGCGCCAGTACGTGTTTCGGGCGGCATCCATCCCGGCCGTTATCTGATCCGGAAAATCGGGCAGCAGCAGTTCCAGCAGCCGGTATGTCCCGTTTTCCTGCTCTTTTTTCCACCGAAAGGCGCTGTCGAATTCAACCCGAACGCTGGTTTTCAACAACTCCCGATGATACGCTATGTCCTGACAGCGATCTACGTGCGAGATGACCACATGCCTCAGATCAGCCCCGAGTTTGTCGAACAATTTGGCTTGTGCCAGGGCATGACGGCCCGCGTTGGTATGGGTCAGAATGGGTACGCCCGTTTCGCGGTGGGTATTGACGACAGCCCGAAAAATCAACTCCTGATGGGGCGTGATGGGATCGTCGCCGGTGGCCAGTTTAATCATCCCCGCTTTGTGTGGCGTTCGCTCGATGACCGGCCCATTGTAATCGTACCGGTCAATCCCGTCCATCACATCGGCGATGAACAGGCGCGTCAACTGATCTTCGGAATACTGATACCGCCAGTGGGATTTCGGGTAATATTGTTCGAGGTGAATGCCCGTTGGCACCACGATTTGGATGCCTGTTCGGCGCGATACCTCCGCCAGTTTCAGCACGTTCCGACCGCAGTTAGCGGGCATGGTATCGACCATCGTTCGGCCACCAGCCGCGTATACGTCGGTCAGTTCGGCCGATACCTTGTCGACATCGTTCAGCAAAAAATCCGGGTTGGCCAGCGTTGGAAAACTTTCCTCGATAATGAGGTGCTCATGGGCGTAGGTGATACCCGCCTGCGCGGACAGAATATCGCCCAAAACGGTTCGAATAAAGGACATAAGTACTACGGCTAATTTACAGTAGCGTATTTTCAATTGAGATTTTTTTGTCATGCTGAGGCACGAAGCATCTTCGGTAGCAACACCAATCCAAGTACCGAAGATGCTTCGTGCCTCAGCATGACAAAAAATAACCTAGGCTATTTAGACTTGAGTACTTAACGTAGATCAGGTTAGTGCTAAACGGTGTTTTCTGTCTGCGGCACTACGTTGTTTCGCCAGCCATTTCGCGACGTATCGGCCACGGCATGCGGGATATTCAATATGGCCCCCAGCGTGCGTAGGCTTTGCTGAAGCTGACTCACATTCAGCGCATTAGCCGCTTCGTTGTTTTGTAGAGATTGCACAGCCGCCAATCCGGCCGCCTGCCCCATCGACATGGTTTGCGCCATCGACCGGCACGAGGCATGGGCATCGTGCGTGGCCGAAAAACAGCGGCCTACGACCCAAACCGACTGGCTCCCTTTGGGTACAATCGTCCCGTAGGGAACGCCGTAAACCCCCGAACCGGGAATGTACTCCCAATAGGTTTCGTCGGCCCCGTCGGCTCCGTGCCGGTGGTCTTCGATGGGGGCTCCGCAAAGAAAAATACGGTCGTCGGGCAGGAGCCCGGCCAGGCATTCCTCTTTCGTCAGGCGGTGTTCGCCGTACACCCGCCGGGTCTCGCGAACGCCGATCTGTTGCGACAGCCCGATGATATTGGCGTTTTGATAACCGGGCACGTCGTCCCGAAAAAAGTTCTCGTAGACGAATGCCTGCCGTCGTCCTTCCACCTCCGCCTGGGTGAGTTCGTCAGTATTCAACGCCGAAAGCCCAGCTACTTTGACAGCCACGGTTGAGATACACTTTTGGGCGTTCATCTCGTGGGCCGACCCTTCTTTGCGGGGCAGCGGGTGCCGTCCGCTGGTAACGGCCTCCTGCATTTTGATAGCCAGCATCTTCTTCCCGCCCGCTCGTTCGTACTCGTCCAGTTCCACATTGCTCATGCGAAAGGTCGTCGTCAGGCTTTGGGCGGGTTCATGCTGCCCGGCGATTTCGTAGGCAAATCCCGCCAGATGACAGAAATCGGCATCGCCCGATGCGTCGATGACCCGCCGGGCCAGCACTTTTTGAAACCCGCTTTTATTCCAGAAAATACAGGCATACCGCTCCCCTTCGGTGGCTACGTCGACCAGCGTTGTGTGCAGTAAATACCGAATTCCCTGCTGCTGAATCAGTTGATCCCAGACGAGTTTCAGCCGTTCGGGGTTATAATTCACTCCGGTTCCGGCCCCGTAGGTATTGGGCCGCAGAAACACCGCGCCCACTTTATCCAGTTCGTTGACGATGCGGTCGGGCCAGCCGCCCACGATTTTGCGCGGTCCGCCGTTGCGGGACGTAGCGCCGGGCGTAAAAAAGCCGTAGAATGTGTCGAGCATCTGGGTAGATGAGCCCCCCGGAAACCCGTACCGCTCGACCAGCATCACCGATAAGGTTTGATCCTGGGACGCAGCCGACAGGGCCGCCACGCAGCCCGCCGAACCCGCGCCGATCACCAAAACATCGGTTTCGGCCAGTAGCAGCAGGTGGAGATGATTGAAAACGGTTGCCATAACTTATACGCCAAACTGTTTTTTCACTACTTGTCGACTCATTTTCAGGCTCTCGCGGATGGGGCGGGTAGGCTTGAAACCAGCGGGAAAGGCTAGCTCAACAGTCATATCGCCTGAAAAACCAAGCTGCTTTAACTGGTGGGCAATCGCCCCGAAATCCATAATGCCTTCGCCCAGTGCTTCCGACCAGACGCCCGTCCAAAGGTGGTCGCGCAGGTGCATGTACACGATTTTATCGGCGTAGGTTTTCAGGAACGTAGGCACGTCTACTTTCGCCTGAAAGAGCCAGTCGAGGTCGGGGCCGAGGGCGATGTCGGGTACCCGTTGCAGGCTATTTGTCAGGTCATAAAGCCCATCGGCCACCTCGTAAGTATGGTTGTGCAGGTTCGGAACGACCTTGTATTGTTTGCCGATGGTCTGAATCTGTTTCAACGTCTCGGCCTGTACGTCAAACTCTTCGGGCGTCTTTTTGCGTCGGGCATCTCCAACCGATAGGCCCAATACCCGCCCGTTTAGTTTGGCAATTCGTTCGATGACTTTCCCAGCATTATCTACATTTTCGGCCTGTTTGTTTTTGTCCCACATGCTCTGCCCATGCGATGCCCCGATCAGCGACACGCCCGTCTGCTGAATGAGGTCGCCAATTTTCGAGACGGAATCATCGTGGCGCAAGGCAACATCCATCAATTCGATGCCGTCAAACCCGGCGTACTTCACATCGGCAAACACCTTATCAAGCACCGAAAAACAATCGTATTTGGGCAGGTCGGACGAGAAAACCCATACGTGAGCACTCACAACCGGTTTTTGGTGGGGCATGCCCGCCAGCGACGCCTGTTGAGCGAGTGCCAGCGACCCGGCTGCTGTTCCTAGAAAAGAGCGACGGTTCATCATAGCTGTTTGGGCGTTGGAGTTTCTCCCTGCTCGCTAACGTAGGACGGTATACCGACGTTTTGATACAGTTTGGCGAGCCGGTGGGCGTGCTCATCATAGGCGCTTTCGAATAAAGAAACCGCCCGCTCGGTACCAACTACGTTGGCTGCAGATAAGACTTTTGGCGGACGCCCGGCTTCGGTGAGCAATCGGGCGGTTTCAGCTTTGATGCAGTTGACCAACACGGCACCACCCACCGTTGAGCCGGGAGCAACAGATGTATCGAGCCCCGGAACGGTGATCATCGCGTCGCCAACGGGTGCTCCCGTATCCAGAATCAGGTCGGCGAAATCGCTAAGTTTTTTGCCGTCGGGCCGTTTGCTGATACTTTTTTCGGCATGTTGTTTCGTAACCAGCGCGACTACTTTTACACCGTGCTGCTGAAACAGTTCGGCCATTTCGATGGGTACTACATTGCATCCGCTGGACGAGATGACCAGCGCCGAATCCAGATTGGAGAGATCGTAATTACGGAGGATACGCCCGGCCAGACCCGGTACGTTTTCCAAAAACATGGCCTGCCGCTGTCCGTTGGCCCCAACCACGAGGTTGTGAAACGAAAGCGACAGCTCAACGATGGGGTTAAAACCCGCAAACGACCCGTAGCGGGGCCACATTTCCTCCACCATGATCCGGCTGTGGCCGCTGCCAAAGAGGTGAACCATGCGTCCGGCCAGAATAGTCTGGCTAAACCAGCTAGCGGCTTGTTCTATGGCCTGCGCCTGTGCTTCGATGGTGGTTAAGATGTCGCGGGAGCGTTGGATATACACAGTGGTAAGATTCATAAGAAAGTGGTTATTGGTTTAGAAAAGCCGCAGCGCCAATAGCCCCGGCCCAATCCTCGAAATAGGCTTTACGGATCGTCGTCTTTTTGCCCGCCGGTCGCCATTCAAACAGGTCGAAAAAGGTTTGGAGCGGGTCGAGCAAGGCCCTGTCGGCCTGCATGATACCGCCACCCAGCACGATAACTTCGGGCGAGAACGCATTGGCGAACGAGGCCAGCGCAACGGCCAGTTGCCGGATCGACGTAAGCCAGACCTGCGTGGCCAGCGGCTCACCCTGCCGGTACCCATCGACCAGTTCGTGCGTGGTCTGGTAGCGTCCAAACGAGCGTTTCCCTACGGTTACGTTGCCAATGGCATCTTCCAGACTGCCGGGCATGTTGGTAATGTCAGGATGCACACTATCGGCATTCACCGTGCTATGTCCCAGATGACCAGCCATTTGAAAGAAACCCTGGTAGAGCTGTCCGTTCAGCAACAGGCCGCCCCCCACGCCCGTACCCAGGGTAAGCATGAGGCCATGCTGCACCCCCTTGAGCGCACCAAAGCGGGCTTCGGCCATCAGAGCGGCATGGGCGTCGTTGAGCACCCGAACCGGCTTGTCCAGAAAGTCCGACCAGTTGAGCCCTTCCAGTCCTTGCAATCGGCCGGGCATACAGGCAATGGCCGTGTTATCGGGCGTAGGCAACCCCGGCGCCGACAAGCCAATACCCAGCACCGACCCGGTGGCCTGCTGGCTCAACGCCTGTACGGTATGGGCCACAGCCTGTTGCCAGTTGCGGCTGTCACCGTCGCCGGTTGGGGTAACGAGTTGATGGAGTACGGCTCCTGTGGTGGCGTCGATCAAGACGCCCTTGATGCGCGTACCGCCTAAGTCAATGCCGATTGTCTGACTCAATTTGGTTAATAGTTAATTGGTTGAATGGTTTGACATATTCTTTGTCTAGAAGCTGTTTAAGCTTTTAAAAATTGGTCCTAGACAGGTACGTTTTTTTGTCATTCCGACGAAGGAGGAATCTTCGCATGAGGAGATGTTTAGTGATTACCGAAGATTCCTCCTTCGTCGGAATGACAAAAACGCCATCGAAATAAAAGTTAACACAGGTTCTTACTAACGAATAACCACTCAACTACACTTGTCCTTCGCTGATGCTCCAGCCGCCATCCACGGACAGCACCTGCCCCGTGGTGAACCGGGATGCGTCGGAAAGAAAATAGACGGCTGCGCCGTCAAGGTCGCCGGGTTGGCCCATGCGCCCACCATCCAGCGGCTGTTTGGTCTGGATGAAGGATAGAATTGTGTCGTCCTGTGCGGCCCGTTGGGCCATTGGTGTTTCGACCAGCGCCGGAGCCAGTACGTTGATGCGTATGTTATTCGGTGCGTAGTAGGCCGCGATGGATTTAGTAAAGCCAATTACCGCCGATTTAGTGGCGGCATAGGCATGAGTAGCGAAATAGGCGGGCGACGGTCGTGAGCCCAGCACCGAGCCCATGTTCAGGATCGTACCGCCGGTTCCCTGCTCCAGGAACGCCCGTACAGCCGCCTGATTGGAAAGCATGAGCGAGGTCAGATTCAGGGCGACGGTGTAATTCCAACCGTCGAGACTAAGTTCATGGAGCGGGCCATCACCGTAGCGTCGCCCGCTTCCCCCGGCTACGTGGTAAAGTCCATCGAATCCCCCGAATTCCTGTCGGCAACGGTCAATAGCCGCAGGGGCCGTAGTCGGATCAGTGGCATCCCCGCTGACAGCAATTCCTTTACCGTGTAATTGGGCTTCGGCCTGACGCCCACTGTCAGCATCGCGACCGACTACGATAACCGATGCGCCTTCCTCGACAAACGCTTTAGCCGCCGAGAAACCCAGACCGGTTGTTCCGCCGATGATTACAATTCGTTCCTGCTCTAACCACTGACCCATCACATCGAATCTATTACTTTCCTTTTACTGATTCGAAGGTATAAAGAATGGATACAAGTTCAAATAACTTATTATAATAAGTTTATTACAAATAACATAATTAATTGATTTACAATGGTAAATTTATAATTTATTTAATATATTATTATAAGTTAAAAACCTTTCAAACACACTTCCCCCTTGGTTTATTATCTTTATTGGCGATATGACTGACCAACTCAACCGCGTTCCTCAATACCAGTATCTATATGAAGCGCTCCGGCAGGATATTATCCGGGGGGTATTCAAAGCAGGCGATCTATTGCCTTCCGAGAGTGTGCTCCAACAGCAATATCGGCTTACGCAGCCTACGATCCGGCAAGCGCTTTCCTTACTGGTTCAGGACGGCTATATTAAGAAGCACCAGGGAAAAGGCAGTATCGTACAGGCCATTCCGATTGGGCTGGGCGTCATGTCGCTGAAAACCCATGCGGTGAGTGCTGATGAGAAAGCAGCGGCTTTGGAAGAGCTCTCGCCCGAACTGATCACAACGGCCATCCTCACCAAACCCTACCTGTGTGCGTTCCCCAAAGAGCTGTTGTTTTACCCGACCGATGAAGCCCCGGACGCTACCTACTATTGTCTGGATCGGCTTCGCGCCGTTAACGGCACGCCCGTATTTTACGAAAAGCTGATTTTACCGAATCGGTATTTGCCAAACTTATCGCGGCAACGACTGGAAAATCGCTCGTTTTTCGATCTGCTGCGCACCAAATACGGCCTGGTTGTTACAGGGGGCGAGCAGAAAATTCAGGCGTTGGCCGCCGATGAATCCATTGCCGGAAAACTACAAATTGACCCCGGAAGCCCGGTACTTCGGCTGGAAAAGCGGATCGACACGAACAAAAGCGACTTCAGCTTTTATTCACTGCTCTTCGCCCGCACCGATCAGTTTTTGTTGCAGGGACGCTTCTAACACATTGACCCGCTATCAATCGGCTTCCGTCACCTTACCCCCCACCACAAACGTCTCGCCAATATTCATTGCCTCAGCCATATAATAGGCCATGAAATTGAACGGTATAATGTTGTGGAGAATGGACAGGTTTTCGTCAGCCGTATTAGCAGATTGAACGGTGGATTCAACCGTCAACACATGCGCCCCCGCTTTAGTAATCATCTCCGATAACCGCTGCGTCCGTTCATAGGCGGGTCCCTTCGCCAGGATTTGAATCACGATGCTGTCCTTAGCCGTTTCTTTCGGTCCGTGGTCGTACTGTGCCATCGGAAGACCGTGGAAATTCAGTTTCGTGCTCTCACTCAGAATCAGGGCGGCTTCGTAAGCGGTGCCAATATTGGGGCCGCTCCCCGTCACGTACATGCCGTGAATGGGAAACTGGCGACGAAGGGCCAGGACCTGCTCAGCTAGTTGGTGTCCCTTTTCGCGGTACTGCTCAAAGTTGTCGGCGATCAGGGCCACAGCTGCCTCGGGCGAGAAGCCAAACCCCTTGAACAGGGTAACCAGCGTATTAACGTAGGTTTTGGAGGACGAGTAGTGCTCTTCCCCAGCCATGATCGGCAGTACGCGGGCCACATTCGGCGCGGTACACAACTCGCTGTTCGTGTCGTTCGATACGGCCACGTACTGATCGACCAACTCCCGACACCAGAGTACTTCGCTACTCCGGCCCGACTGCGACAGCAGAACGGCCATTGGCGCTTTCTGGCTCTTAGTACCGTAGTATACATATTCCGACGCCAGCTCTGGCTGAATCGGGACACCCATGTACTTAAATGCCAGCGGAGCAAAGTATGATGAGCCCATACCGAGGTAAGGTACGTGCAGGGGCAAGGCACTAGCAGGACTGTTCAGTACGTCCCTGGCACGGGCAGGTATTTTCAGGATTGGATTCATAATGGTTGTGTTACAGATGGTTTTTCGTACGACAAAGTCAGTGCACCCACAATTGCCAGCACAATACCCAACGATTCAATGAACGATAGACTTTCGTTCAGGAAGATGATGGCCAGTATTATGGTAAAAACCGGTTGCAGGGCACCCGCAATGGTCGTCACCTTGGACGCTTTCCCTTCGGCGCTGTAAGCCGCAAAGCTAGCCAATACGCCAAGGCCATTCAACATACCCACGAGCGAACCCAGACTCAGCGTCTTACTTGACAGTTGTAAACTGGCCAAGCCCGAACCGACAAAGACCAACGCAATCACCACGGAGGATACAATAAAGCTCACGTAGGACCATTCGGCCGAAATCGAATTGGTCGTTTCTTTCTGGGCCGCACTAAACACCCCCCAGAAAAACAGAGCAACCAGCGAGTAAAGCAGCCAGGAATTCAGGTCGAGACTGCTGAAAAAAGCCCCCGGATTATTAAACAATAGCGATTCGCCCGAGAGCATGACCACCGCCGGGATCGCCAGTAAAATACCGATGCCGTTGATCCAGTTCAGTTTCTCCTTAAAGACAAGTAAGGCAATCGCAATCGTCACGAGCGGGTACAGGTTGGTTACCGGAATCACAATAGCGGCCAGCCCACCCGACGTAAAGGCCTTATATACGGCAACATTGCCAATAACAGCCAGCATACCCGCAACCAGCCCCCACAATATGCCTTTCCGATTGGGCGTCGTGGTTCTGACCTTTTTGATCACCAGTAGCAATGTCAATAACATGCTGACACTGAACAGCAGGTGATTCGTGAACGGACTGACCTGGTCTGAGATCAGCTTGGCCGCTACGCCCCAGGTGCCCCAGAAAAAAGCGGCAGCTATCGAATACAAAATCCAGGCTTCAGGGTTGTTTTTCATTAGGTCTGTAACAAGTTAAAGTCAACACAGAGCCACGGAGAACACAGAGAAAACGGTTTTTATAAAACGCTGTGTTCTCCGTGGCTCTGTGTTGAATAACTATTCATTTGAACAAGGCTGCACTACCCAGAATACCCGCCTGCTCTTGCAGTTCCGAGATGAAGATGGTTGTTTTATAGGCTTTAAAGGGACGTAACAAGCCGGGCATGTGCAATCGGTCTATTTCCTTTTTGCCGAGTCCTTTGGCAATACCTCCGCCCAACACAATGACGTCGGGGGCGTAGATATTTATATAATTATCGATGCCGGTTTTCAGGTAGCCAAGGTACTCGTCCACGATCGCTTCGGCATCCGGGTTCCCGCTATATTTTTGGGTAAAGATCGACTCGGCCGTCATCGGTAGCTCCGGGTATTTCTGCAACCAGCCCCGGCGGACCGCAGTCCGGCCAATACAGCTGACTGGCGACTTCTTTCTGCGTAGATACGTCGATCACCCGAACCGGGTAAGTACCGGCGTAGGCCAGATTGGCGATGTCGCTTCGGGTCCAGCTTAGCGGATTGAATACATAAAAACGTGGGTTGAGCGCTTTTTTGAGTTGACTGCCGAGGGTTCGGATAGAGAGGGAAACGAGCGAATCGACATAGCCACTGATCTGCTGCTGAATCTTGTTTGGCCACTCTGCCCGCACCGAATTCTTAACCGGTCCATCGGCGGTCCAGTTGTGTTCCCAGTACATACCGAACGACTCCCAGGCCAGTGCACGAGCTGGTGACAGGCGATTAGCGAAGTCGGGCCTTTTCAGGGCCACCAGGGAGGCCAGCGCTTCGGCCGTGCGCAGTTTTTCCGTCGAACGGCGCACCCGGGCGGTGGTCTCGTTCATCGACGCACAGTACAAATCCCACTCATTCCCATAACTCACCGACTCGGCAGGCAGCTTTGGGTAGCTTCGGGCAACGTCGTCAAAAAAGTCTTCTTCATTGGAAACCCGCACTTTTCGATTTACCGTGGTGCCGTTCCGGGCAGCCTGGATGAACGGGTTCGACACATAGGTTTCCAGATCGTCCCAGCCGTAGCCGAAGGCCCCGGCCACGTTAAACGGGTACCTTGATTTGACCGAAACCGTGTCACACATAGCGTCCAGTTTAGTAATGACCCGGCTGATCTCTTCCGTTTGACTGACGTTGGCAGGCCTTTTTTTCGGAAACAATCGGCATTCAGCATACCCACCAAGCGGGGCCGTTAGGGCTTCGTTGTAATTGTACCATTTCATCAACACCCCCGACCCGTCCAGACCCGTGTATCGGTACAGTTGGTTCCGGCGATTATCCCGGTACTCATACGTCATCTGGCTCCCATATCCCCCTATTCCTTTGTAGCTGTATTTGGCTCCCGACCCGGCCCAGAGTGAGCTCAATCCCATCGGAATGGTGTTATTTTCCATCGTCTGCGCTAGCCTGAACCGCAGTGTATAGGCTCGCTCCAGGCTACGGGCATAATACATGCCGCGAAGGACAGCCTCCGTCGGCTGTGCACCGTAGGTGCTGATCAGCATATTCAGCGGGCGGCTAATATGACCCGACTTGATAGCCGCAATCAGCCGGCCGAACTGGGCCGGAGAGCGGTATTTCTGGTAAGCCCGAAGCCAGTAATTCCCATCGCAGTTGAAGCGAGCCTGAAAGTCGGGCGGGTTGCCCTGGGTAGAATCGATCTGGTGCAGGTAATAGTCGAGCATATGGACAAACGCCGAGTCGTATGTTGCCTCGTTGGCCGTCCACATGTAATCGGTATGGTCGTCATTGGCAATGTACAGGCGTTTAACGGCGGGCCGGCTGTGCCGTTGCCAGCGATGCGCCTATCCATACGAACAAAAGCAGAAAGGTATATCTCACAGGGAATCGAATCAGATACGTACCGTACGTCAGTCACCACTCCTATTTATAGGTTAATACTAACAAAGGCATATTTATTCAGTCAAACGGAGCACTTCTCTATTTTTCCCGGTTATTGTCTAAAAATATTCCGCGCAGTAAGTCTGTAGGCTACGGGAAAATTTAGTCAGAATCCAGTATGAATACGTATCTTGAGGACTTAGTAGCATATAGGAAAAAGAAAACTCGACCGCTACGGCGGACCGTTCTTTAAATGGAAAGTGGTCGAAGCTTATCGCGCTGAACGAGTTCAAGCCGCCGAATTAGAAGAGTGGCTGGGGGGCTAGTGAATGCCATCATCAGTATGACTGAGTCAGGTGATCCGAACGAAAACTCGATGGCCGAGCGCGTGCTTCAATCCCTAAAAGATGATTGCAAACTGAGCCGGACCTTTACCTCTTTTGCTGCAGCTGCCGAGGGTATCGAACGAGCGATTACGGCTTATAACACGGTACGACCGCACGCTTCGCTGAATTATTTAACGCCCCATCAGATGCATCAGGAAAGCCTAAAGTTAAGTTACGCTGGTACCCTTATAAGAAAGTGAGATACGGAAATGTGCAATACGAAGGCTTATTTCGCCAGGCCGCCGGAGCGGTGATTTTAATAACTGTCCAACTCAATCCGTAGCATACGAAGTGACAATACATCTAGTTAGTTTACAGCTATCTAGCCCCGTCTACTGGTAAACTTAAAGAACTTATTAAGATAGTACACGATGACTTATTGGATTTTCTTACACCCGATACCGGCTAGCTGCTCGTTCAACTCTTTCCAGTTGGGTAAATGACGCGATAGCTCCGCCCAGAATGCTTTGGCGTGCCTTTTCACTTTTGTGTGACACAGCTCATGCCGCTTTCCTTATCCGTTCCCAATACCCATTTTCGATAAGTTTACATGCGTTTTTTCTTTCGTAATGTTTTGGCGTACGAGTTGCGTGGAGACTCGTCGCAGTTATGTCAATAAAGGTGTTC
Organism: Spirosoma jeollabukense; assembly: GCF_054777855.1. Classification (NCBI taxonomy): domain Bacteria; kingdom Pseudomonadati; phylum Bacteroidota; class Cytophagia; order Cytophagales; family Cytophagaceae; genus Spirosoma; species Spirosoma jeollabukense. Next base: position 248,440 of record NZ_BAAHAD010000002.1, on the reverse strand, counting down.
TGGAACTGGCCAGGAGGAATCTGATCACCAACAAGAAACGCAGTGACTATTGGAGTGGCCCGGACGTTTTTCGATCTGCTTAGATCGAAACATAGACAAGATTTTCTTTACATCTTTACGAGCCTGGTTGACTAGAATCAGTATCCGGGCTAAGGCAACTCAGTTCCCTCCCTTTATAATGTATGTACTTTTGGGTGGTTATTCTCCCCAGGAAACGCGTGAAAAAAGCACGTTACGTTGATTCGATTCTTTACTGATAGACGTCTGGCAACAAAGGGTATTGTTGACTTCATAAACTATAGCTGACCCATGAAAACGATTGTGCTTGCCACCGATTTTTCTAACAATGCAAAACAAGCCGCCTACTTTGCAGCCCACCTGGCTAAAGACCAAAAAGCTAACTTACTGCTGTTTCACGCATTTCATCTCTGGCCCGACAATCCAGCTAAAGAAGGGGACTTTCCACTATCAGTAAAGATGATGCAGGCGGATAGTGAGAAGGCCCTGAAGCATCTGACCAGCGAGATACAAGATGAAGTTGGCTTGGAATTACCCATTCGATACGCCGTGCGGGAAGGCCATACCATGAATGCTATTCGTGAGTTTACCCAAGCTGAACACGCAGATTTACTAGTCATGTCGACGGTAGGAACGGCACCTGCCAGTGCTCAGTTGATGGGCAGTATTGCCACGGGTATGGTGGCCGAAACGGACGTTTCACTGCTCCTGATTCCGCCCGGTGCTGGCTACGCCCAAATAAAAAATATGGTTCTTTGTATTGATCTGTCCCAGCCCCCTAATGCTGTCGCCTTGGAAACGGCGCTAACTTTTACCCGGTCCTTCGACTGTGTGATCAACGTTGTGTGCGTGAGCGCGTACCCAGACGATGAGGAGCTAAAAGAACGGGCTGAACATATCCGGCGATTGCTGATTCCGCAGCCCCATACGTTAAGTATCGTGGCGGGAGATGAAGTCTATGACACGTTGCTTCAGTTCGCTCATGTCAACAAAGCTGATCTGATCATGATGCTTCCCCAGACTCGAAACTGGCTTCAGAAATTGTTTTCGGAAGGCGAAACCCAGCGTATAGCCCGCCTGACCGACATACCGCTGCTGGCGGTTGTTTAACCAGGCTGATTCGCTTTTACACGACATTGACCCTTATTCTATTCGCATAAATGTGCTTACATAGTAACTGCTAAACTGGAGCAACATGTGTAAAAAGTAACCAGTCCGGGCTTCCTGGGCTGGTTATTGGTTTATTATGGGGTCGAAATTAAAAAATCAAACCCGTCGATACCCCCTCACTCAAAATGGCTCAACTGGCAACAAATCGGATCCTTAACAAAGGGGGCTAGCCCATTCTTTACAGCTTTCTTCAGCACCTCACCACTCAATTAAGCGTTGACGGCTTCGAGTGGTGCACAAACGGTTTGTGGAAGCGAATACAGTTTCTCATCATATTCCCTAGCCATCCGGTTCGAGTCGAAGTACGGCACTATGTCGTGAATACTGCTTTTCATAATTTGTACCCACTGCTCTGGCTGCTCATAATACATCGGCAAAATAACCGATTCCAGCAGCGTATATAGATTATCGGCATCGAACGCATCTTGTTCATGTAGAGGCCAGTTCAGGTCAGCTTCGGGCAGTACGAAACTGTTGATGCCGTTATGAGCGAATTCTGGAACCCATCCGTCATTTGTTGAGCAGTTAATGGCTCCGTTCATAGCCGCCGTCATTCCACTGGTGCCCGAAGCCTCGCGGGTCAGACGGGGCGTATTCAACCATAGATCAGCCCCTTGTTTAAGGCGTTTGGAGAGATAGAGTTCATAGCCAATCAGTACAGCGCAATTGGTATATTGCTTAGAAACATGAACTAGTCGATCAAACGTACCAATGCTGGCGTAATCGAATGGGTAGGGCTTTCCCGCCCAGATTATTTGCACAGGATACCGGGGATTGGTCAGCAACCGATCAAATCGGCCTGGATCAGTCAGCAGCAGATCGGCCCGTTTGTAGCCCGCGAATCGACGGGCCCAGACGATTGTGAATACGTCAGGATTGAACAGATCACCCGTTTGATTGACGACCAAATCGAATAACGCCTGTTTGTTCGTGCGCTTTCTGGATTTAAGCGTGGTATCGTCATTTCTGACCGCGGCAACATTTAGCGTCGGATCACCCCAGAATTCCTGATTCTGAGCGTTCGTTATAGACATCAGCGGGGCAATCGCGGGGTAGTTTCCCCACATCAGCTCGCTCACCTGCCGATGTTTTTGGGAGACCGCATTGGCCCGCCCGGCGAGTCGTAACGAGCCTAATGCCCAGTTGAACTGGTCATCATTGACACCGGAAATCCGGCGAACTTCGTCCAGCGGCAAGTAGTCGAAAAAGCCCATTCGATCCAGCAGGCGAATATCCGTTCGCGGATTCCCGGCTTCCTCCGGGGTGTGGGTCGTAAACACCAGCCGCTCCTGAACAGCCTCAAGGCTTCCTAACTGCCGATATAAATAAAACCCCAAAGGCAAGGGATGGCTCTCATTCATATGGTACACGTCGGGTTCGATGTGCAGTTGCTCCAGCAGTTTAGCCCCACCGATACCCAGCAGAATGCTCGACGCAATACGGGTTTCAGGATTGGGGTCGTAGAGTTTATGGCAGATGGTTTGCGCCAGGTAATCATTTTCCGGTACATCCGTAGACAGAAAATACGTCGGAACAGTACCGAAAACGGTTGGCGGTAAGTAAAAGGCTGTAACCCAGACAGGCGCATTATTCACCTGAATCTGAAACGTTAGATTCGTTGGCTGGAGGAAGCTGTAGTGCTTTTCCATAAACAAAGTATCCATTGTCTGGTCGGCTTTGCGCACCTGATCGTAGTACCCGTATTTCCACAGAATACCAATAGCCACAATGGGCTGTTGCAGGGCATGGGCACTTCGCATGTGTGAGCCCGCCAGGAAACCCAGCCCGCCCGAATAGGTTTTGAGCGCTTGCGCATAGGCAAACTCCATCGAAAAATAAGCGATCTTCCGGTTAGGTGATGAGGGATTTGACGTGGCTACTAACTCCATACTGAGACGTGACTATGAGTGATGATTTACTACGTGAAGATCGGTGGCAGAGTCAGACGGGCGGAGACAAAGATGTCCTGACTGGCCACCTTACAAGCGGACTCCGGAGTTAATGCCTACATCAAAAACCAGCCACGTTGGCAGGCTATGACGAACCGGGGAAGGCCATTGACACCTGTTTTCTGCACGTTTCTAAAGAATCGCCAGGAAGGTACCAGATCAAAAAAACACCGCCAGGATCAAGTCCTATCTTGATCCTGGCGGTGTTTTCAACTAGGCAACTAAAGTCTCCAGCGAATGAGTAACCTGTGATTGGGTTTGTAGCTCCGCTTCGGTTTCTGCAATACGTAGCACGACACGACCATTTATCTTGCCCGCCGTCATATCAGCCAGTACCTGGTTGATATTTTCCAACTGGTCGATGTGGTAATGGACTTTCACCTGGCCCTCAGCCGCAAAAGCCAGGCTCTCGACCAGATCCTGCCGGGTACCCACAATCGACCCCCGGACGGTTTTCCTCGTCAATACCAGATCGAAAATGTTCAGGTCAAACTCACCCGGTGGCAGGCCCACCAGGGCTATCGTGCCATGACGACGCAGCATCCCGACACCCTGCGCAAAAGCGGACCGGGAAACCGCCGTCACCAGTACGCCATGTGCCCCCTTGATCCGTTGCTGAATCGCTTTAACCGGATCTTCGTTGGCCGCATTGATTACCAACTCGGCACCAACGCTTTTGGCCAGGGTTAATTTATCATCCTGAATGTCAACGGCGGCCACCCGCATACCCATGGCTTTGGCATACTGAACGGCCAGATGCCCCAACCCGCCAACGCCTGAAATAACCACCCACTGACCAGGCTTAACCTCGGTTTCTTTCAGGCCTTTATAGACCGTAACACCCGCGCACAGAATGGGGGCCGCTTCCTCAAATGAGAGTGAGTCGGGTAGAACACCCACATAATTGGGGTCTGCCAGGACGTATTCTGCGTAGCTTCCCTGTACCGAATAGCCCGTATTCTGCTGGCTTTCGCACAGTGTTTCCCAGCCCGTAAAGCAATGCTCGCAGTGCCCACAGGCCGTATACAGCCAGGGAACGCCCACCCGATCGCCGAGCTGGACGTTTGTCACCCCCTCGCCGATCGCGACGACGGTGCCTACACCTTCATGCCCTGGAATCAGCGGCAAGCTTGCCTTGACGGGCCAGTCGCCGTTGATGGCATGCAAATCAGTATGGCAAACTCCGCAGGCGGCCACCTTGACTAAAATCCGGCCCGGTATTAGAGTAGGAACGGGCACATCTTCTATTTGAAGGGGCTGCCCGTAGGCTCGGGCAACGGCTGCCTTCATCCTGGTTGGTATCATGGTTTGCTTGATTAAGTAGGGTTAAAAATGACGTATCAGCTACGCGTAATTTCTCTGATTCAATAAGACAAAAATAGGCGGAGGCATAAGGTAGGGACATGATTAGAATCAGGAGCCGGCCAAATCCTGATCAGGCGGATTACTGAAAGTTGAATATCCTATCGTATTGGCAAGGACCTTTATTTTCAGTACGTTCAATTAATGCTTTTGGCTAATTTTGACTGTTTTTTAGCGATCTGTATTGGGTGGCCGTCATCGTCTGGAGCAGGAAGACTTTCGATTGAGTCGGGTTAACCTGAAAATTTTTCCCTTCTAACTTGTCCGCCCGCTCAATACGGCGGCTTTCGATTGGTTAACCCTATAAATCACCTAACCGGAGTTGTAGGGCCTGATCGTCTGCTCCCTCGATCAAGATACGTAGTTGCTCCTGACTGGGATTGCCAAGAATGACCAGGGGTAATTTGCTCCTCGACTGCCACCACCAAGCGGAATGTCCAGGTTGGTTTAGCCTGTAGGGCGAGGCTAAGTCCCATCAATAGCAACGTCAGCCATCCACTTTTCTACTATTGAGTAAAACTAGTTTTCATGCAATGCCTATTTAGGTTGGATCAGATACCGGGCAAAACAAATGAATGCTAGGCCAAAGGTCCATGATACTGGCAGGTCTGAAGGCTGATGCTGGTAAAATTTTCTTGTGATTTGGATCAGTTGATCAACAGACGATGCTCATGGGTTACGTACTGTTTAGCTGGCATCTTTACAGCCAGTAGTTCAGCTTATAGCAACAGCCTGGTGGCTGGCTACCGGAAAACCTGTCCTCATTTATAACGCTCATCCGCTTAATCGATCATGAAAAAATCGTATTTCCAACCGACTTTTCCGATGCGGCAGCTCAAGCGTTGCCCATGGCGGCCCAACTGGCCCGGCAATTGCCTGCAACATTGCATCTGGTTCATATTTTGCCACCGACACCAGCGGGTTATTCCTCATTTCTTCGGGATGCTGACGAGCAGTATCTTCAGACGATGGGTGAGATCGAACAACTGTTTGATGATGTTCTGTTGCTTCCCTGTCTGCAACATCTGAAAGTGCACACGCATGTGATATTTGGCAACGATCCGACAGATTTGTTGGACGATCAACGCTTTAATAATGCTGACATGCTGATTGTGGCCTCCACAGAGGCCAGCGGTTGGAAAGAAGCCCTGATGGGGTCGAATGCTGAACACCTGATTCGACGGGCCAACATGCCTATTCTGGTACTTAAAAATCCACCGGCCTACTTATCGGTTAAAACGATTGTGTTTGCGTCCGACTTCGAGGACAGTTATGACTCGTCAATCGATCTGCTACAAACGTTGCTCGATACGTTCGACTACCCAACAGTTCATTTGCTGTTTGTCAATACCCTTGGTCATTTTGTGCCGACGCATGTGATTCGGCCCCGCATGGAAGCGTTTGCCGCCCGGTATTGTTTAGGTGGCAGTGTCCTGAGCCAATTGGATGAATTTGATGTGGAAGAAGCCTTACTAACGTTCGTTCGGGAGAAAAAAGCCGACCTAATTGTGCTGGGTACGCACGGCTGGCGGGGACTTCGCCACTTACTTCAGGGAAGCTTGGCCGAAGACGTAGCGAATCACGCACCCGTGCCCGTCCTGACATTGCCAATTCAATTGGTACACAAAAGCAGAACCATGCCGGACTCAATTGACCCCGCCCTCATTCAATGTGAATCTTAAGGCTACTAATTACAGATTTATTTCTGTTGAGACTGCGGCAAAAAGTCATTTAAGAATTGGTTGGATAAACGATCTGAAAACAAGTTGCAGACAGCGCTTACCCGACAGCCAGCCTGGCTTCACAAGCCCGTCACAAATTGGCGAATATCCTCCCTGCCAGTCTCGGTCGCATACGGACCGAATAGTTTAGCCAGGAGCGTGACATATTGCTTGATCTGTTCATACGAACTGCGCTGAGCAAATGACACACTCGCTTCGGAAAGCCAGAAACGGGCCGTAAGCGTAATAACGGAAACCAGAAAATCAGTATCCGTTTCCGGACTTAAATAACCACGCTGCTGCAACAACGACAAGTTGGCAATGATAGACGAATACCGTTTTTTTTCCGTTTCCTTATACCCTTCAGATAGTACCTTGTTCTGGGTCATCAAATGGACAAAACTGAGTAGCAGGCAGCGGTATTGAACGTGGTGCATAAAGATGCTCCGAAATCGATCCAGAAACGAAAAAAGGGTAAGGTTCTCGTCTATAGTAAGTTGTTCATTTAACCTCGACAGGTCCTGGGCCAGTCGATTTACCAGATCGTCTTTAGTCGGGAAATAATAGGTGAGGTTGCCAACCCGGATGCCAAGGGCAGTTGCGATCTCCCGCAGTCCAACATACTCAATTCCCCGTTCATTGAACATTTCTAACGCTTTAGCAACAATTTTCTCCTCTTTAGTCATTTTGAAATTTGGACAGTGTCCTAAACTTACTAGGTTTGACAAAAACTTCCAAACCAATGACAATTGTATATCCTCACACAATTCAAAACTGCATAGGCGAAAAGCTCACATTTATCGCCGTAGAGCCAGGCCCGGAGGGCGATAAAGTACTGGTTGAAAACTGGGTAAGTCCTCAGTCAGGGCCGCCTATGCACACGCATTTTATGCAGGACGAATCCCTGACGGTTGTATCGGGTAAACTGGCTTATCAAATTCAGGGCCAGGAGCCCCAATACGCTGCAGTCGGCGATAGTGTCCTGTTCAAACGTGGCGTGGCTCACAAATTCTGGAATGCGGGTCAAGAGCCCTTGAGGTGCACCGGCTGGATAGCACCTGCCAATAGCGTCGTCTACTACCTGTCGGCAATCTATGCTGCCCAGAACAAATCGGGCAAGGCGCAGCCAGAAGCGTTCGATGCCGCTTACCTAATGAGTCGGTATGGACGGGAATACGATATGGCCGAGCTTCCTGCTTTTGTCAAGAAAGTGATCATTCCGATCACCTATTGGCTGGGTCGGGTATTGAGAAAATACAAGCACTTTGCAGATGCACCGACGCCACTTGGCTAGCGTTACCTAGAACGTAGGCTGAGCCGTTACGTACTGCCGGATTTCGGCTTTAAACGCGCGAAAATCGGCATGAAAACTATCCATTTCTTCCCGCAGATACTGATAGTTTAACCGGGTATCGGTATCCAGTATATGGTCGACGCGCACGCCATACGCTATTTGTTTGTCAAGATCCTGGATTTCTGCCAGTAACCGCTTGATTAACCGACGAAAATGATGCAGCTGGCCCAACTCCGTTTTCCAGGTCTCATCGTGGGTCTTGGGAACGGGGTCAAGGTCGGCATCCAGCGAGTTCAGCAGATCTTCCCAAAAATTTACTTCGTGCAGAGCAATCTCCAGATCACTGCGCCAGATTTGATTCAGCAGATGCACATCAGTCAGCTGACGATATTTTTCGGTTCTCATGAGCCAGGGAGTTTACAAATAAGTAGCAAAAGGAATCAGATCAAAGGCCGAGGTTTCCTTTGACGTAGCGTCACGAACGTCATCGTCGTAAAGTGTCAGAAGTGGAACCGTAGGATGAAACGCGACGGAACGACTCACACTATTATGGGTCAGCACATCAAAAAAGCCCTTGTGATGCGGCAACATCACCAACAGATCAACGGCGTGCGCTTTCAGGTACGCTTTGATGCCATGCAGCACCGTGTCATCGTGTATGATATACGTTTCGGTCAACACGTTCTCCAGATTTCTCAGCACGTACTGCCGACCGGGTTCGGAGACGCGCGTTTCGGAACGGTTTGGATTTTCGATCGTGAGCAGCGTTAGTAGGGCGGCCTTTCGGCTGGCTATATCGTTCACCATACGTAGTGATTGCGCGTCGTTGATCGATTTGTAGTCAGTAGCCAGCACCATCTGCTCAACAGGACGAATGGGGGCGCAAACCGGTACAACCAGGACGTTGGTTTTAACTTCCCGAATCATACCCGTCGCTACACTACCAAAAAATTCATTCTTACCCGAGCCGGTAGCCCCCAGGACAACCAGATCGAAATATTCCTGGGTAAGGAGTACCTCAACGGCACGCGCTGGGGCGCCCAGTGCCACCTGAGATCGATAGGTATGATAGGTAGGCACGGGTTGCTGCGTGATGGTACGCTGAAGCGAGGTGATGGACTTCTCCGCTGACTCAATCTGTTCACCGAGCAAAACTGTACCGCTGTAGCCTTCTTCGGGTACAAATGGAAACGCATGAAATAAGCAGAAATCGACGGCCGTATCGGCAAATAGCGCCTGTGTATAGGCAATGGCATGCCGGGAGGCATTTGAAAAATCGGTTAGTAACAGAATCTTGTACATGATGATATGAATTTGATGAGTACGAATTAGAGCGATTCGTTGCTGTATGCTAATTGATAGCATAGTCGCCTGTTAATCAACAGGCAAAAGAACTCGTTCAGTCTGGCGAATCTTCCGGATAGGCTTCGGATTTTGCTGCTCATAAAGTCGATTAAAAGCCAAGGCAAACAGCAGCGAGGATGGAAACGCAGACCCAAATCCAAGGGGAGCAATGGCCAGGCAGAAAATCATCCCGCCCAGACAACCTATCCGAAACCCGTCGCCTTTCATAAACATAGAGAAGGCAATCAGAATCTGACCAACCCCGATGCTGAGCACAATCGGTGTTGTAAAGTCGTCGAACAGACCGAGAATAAATCGCCGGTAAATGGGGATGGCATAATCGGCGTAGCTCTGGTAAACCCAGGGCGTTTCGAGTGCGTTTCGGATGTTAACAAAGGCGGCTATACTAAAAAGCAGAAAGAAAAGGACCCGGGTTGTGGCAGGCCAGCGATACGTGCCGATCAGCTGCGTGACTGAAAAGATGTTCACAACCACGTAGGCTATGGTCAGAAGTGTGTCCAGTGTCTCCATGATTACTTGGGGTGTTAATCCGTTGTTCAAGTCTTTAATCCGGACCAAAACTACACTTGGTCCAGCCAGCATACCCGGAGCCAGGTCAAGGATGAATGTGATATAAATCAGTGAATTACGTAGTAGTCGTCAGGTTGCGGGAGGATACTAGTAAGTTCCTTTGTTCCAGCTATTTTAAAACTTACCTACGTATGAATACGATTGTTGTTCCCACCGATCTGAGTCCCGAAACGGACGTTGCCCTGTCGGTAGCTGTTGATCTTGCCAGAACGTACCGATCGACGATACTCCTCCTGCATTCCGTAGTTTATCCGATGCCCATACCTGCTTTCGGGGAAGCGGCAATGGTTGCGGCAAACTTAACGGTAGCCGAATGCCAGGCAATTGAACGAGAGGCTAAAACCAAATTAGAGCAGTTTGCCGCCAATAGCCAATACCAGGGCGTAACCATCGTTCCCACGTTACTGACCAATGGACAGAGCCTGATTCAGAATGTTACGGATGCTCCTGCCGATCTGATTGTGATGAGTTCGGAGGGGGCGTCTGGTCTGGAAGAATGGCTAGTGGGTTCGAATGCCGAAAGCATTGTCCGGTACGCACACTGCCCGGTACTCATCATTAAGAGTCCTATTGCGCATTTCCATCCAGAAAATATCGTCTATGCGGTTGATCTGGATGAGCGTCTGAAAGCTGTTCAGCACTATCCCTTTCAGATGGGTGAGCAGGGCCTGCACCAGTTTCTGTATGTACTGACGCCTACCGATAGCCGGGTTCCAGAAGGCATACGCGACTGGGTCCATGAATTCGCTACGGGCAAAGGCATTACGGAATTCACCTGTACGATACGTAAGGCGAGGGATGTCCCGGATGGTATTATCGACTATGCCGACGAGGTACAGGCTGATCTGATTGTGGTATTCACCCACGGCTACAAAGGATTACGGCACATTCTGTCGGGTAGTGTAGCCGAAGATGTGCTAAATCACACAAAAAAGCCCGTTTTAGTTATCCATGTGTGAATGAATAAAAAGGAAATGTTTTATTTGAGTTAATCACAACTCTTCCTCGATCGGCCCGTGAGGAAACAAGCTTATGAGTAGAGGAAGATATGTCCTGGAAACGGCTACGACCTTGCCGTTGACTAGATAAACCCATCCCCAACGACCTTTTGTATAAGCTAATCGATGGACGTAGAGAGAATTAACAATGGCCGAACGATGTACCCGTACTAAACCGGCGAAGGAGGTAAAGTAATTAAGGGACTTGGTCACCAGACTAACGTGTCCATCAACATGATGAATACGGGTATAGTTGGCCTCACCTTTCATCCAAAGAATGGAATCAATAAGGATAGGGCTTTCACAGCCTGGTAACTGTATATGAGTCATGGTAAGATGGATGAATGATATACCGACGGACTAAACCCCTAAGCGATTATAAAAAATTCATCCAGGTGAGCCGCCAGTTCCATCCGTTGCAGGGAGTCCATGACCAGCTCGCGATACAGGTCCAGCGTGGGCGAAACCTTCGATGGTAACCCAGCATGAGGTTGTAGTCAGCTCACCAAGCGCACGGGTTAGTAGTGATGCCAGCGCTATAGATTTTGCCTGGATCGGTTGGCTAGACAAGCGGAAATAGCTGAGTAAATGTTTGATCAATCTGGACATCCGGTGGGCTGCTCCCTGCATCCGACTACTGATATCCTGAGCGGCTTCATCCAATACCTGACCGAAATTCGTAACCAGTATATCAACAAATGATTGAATCTTACGGAGCGGCTCCTGTAAATCGTGGCGGGCCACGTAGGCAAATTTCTGGAGGTTTTCATTACTTCGGCGCAGGTCGTGATTCGTGTGTTCTAGTGCCTGCTGCTGACACTTGAGTTCCGTTACGTCCAGGAACGTAAAAAGTACCTGATTACCATGAGGTACCAACGAGGCTTGAAACCAGCCCCGGATATTGTCACTAAAAAAGGGGAATACCCATTCCTTTGGTTGCCCGGCTTCTGCCACTTCACTCATAAATTCAACTAACGCCTGTCCCTGAATGCTGGGGAAAAGCTGCTTAAATCGATGGCCGATCGATTCATTATCTGACCGACTCGTTAGTCGACATTCGGTTTCGTTTACTAGTACATACATAAAATCAACAATCGGGCCGAACTGGCCATTGGTTGTCTGCTCCCGAACGGGTTTAAACAGGACGAGGCCTGTCAGTTATGCGTTGATAATCAGCCGCATTAGGTCGGCCTGTTGCTTTTGCCTGACGCGCTTCGGTAACATCGATATAACTCATCAGTACGCCGTCACCAACCCGGATAAACTGAGCATCAAACCAGCCTCTTCCGGGCTCGATGTAGTCGGTAAACACCATCCGCTGCGTTTGACCCATCTCGACAACTTCCCGGAGGGCTGCTTCCAGTGGAGTTTCACGTAAATAGGGGAAAAGTTGAAGTAGATTCTGGCCCATCAGCGTTTCAGTCAAATATCCTGTTGTGATGGAATTTATTAAGTTACTCAATCTATATCGGAAGTCGATTAATTGGTTCCTGTCATCACGTACGGCTTCCCAGAATACTAAACCCGAAGGTATGTTATCGATAATGGTTTGAAGAAGTTCGGCGTTGGTTTGTAATTGATGAAGAATCTGCTGTTCGACTGTTTTTTCCTGAATGGTGAGTACCAGACCATCACCGTATTTCACTGCTGACAAATCATACCAACCCTTTTTATTGCCATAGGTAAACTCCGTCTGGGTACGCAATGGATAGCCAGTTTTGACGACCTCGATGTAACGGTCCAGCAATCCTTTTTCTCTGACTTGAGGAAATACGTCCAACATGGTGCGGCCCAGTGTCTGTTCGTCGGTACGTCCTGCCAGTTGCCGCTTGGCTTCGTTTTGCAGGAGGTACCGAAAATCGACAATTGTCCCATCAGAATCCCGAATCGCGTCGAAGGCCAGAATGGCGTTTTGGGAGCCACTAAGCACTGAATCCAGCAGTTCCATCTGGTGCTGCTGCGCCTGTTTCAGGGAGGTGATGTTGGTAAAACTAACGATAAGTTGCTCGCCTTTAGGGGCTATGGATAACTGATACCAGCGCGACAGGGAATAGGCGGTCAATTCCATCTCAATTACCTGTGTTTTGCCACTTTCAAGGGCTGCCAGGCAATTTCTTAGTAGGCCTTCCGCATTCGTTTTCGGCAGAAGCCGGTTGATAAACTGACCAACCGTTTGAGAAGCCGACAGGCCGATCACTTCTTCAAAGAGTGAATTAACCCGTACTACCTGAAAATACACCTCGCGGCCGCCAACACTCGTTTCATATTTAACCGGTGTGAGAACGGCTATTCCAATGGGTACCCGCTCCAAAAGATCATCGACCAACTGAGCTTGCTGGCGCGCCTGTTCCTCCGATTTTTTTAGGGCTGTGATATCGGTATAGCTTACTAATACACCCTGTTCGACACGAACGATTTTGACATCCCGCCAAATATCATATTCGGGGTAATAGTGTTCTGAGGAAAACAGGACACCCGTTTGCCAAACCTGAACATACCGATCGAAAAGCCCATTGATCTTAGTGGCCGGATACATCTCCCAGAGTGTCTTACCCACTAATTCTTCCCCCAGAGAACCACTCATGACTCTTCCCGCTTTATTGAGCATAACGAGCCGAAAATCGCTAGGCTGCCCATGTTCATCCAGGATGACTTCAAAGACAGACAGGCCGTTAGCGGCTTCATTGAAGGCCTGTTGCAGCAGCGTAGAGCCGGATTCGCCCGTATCGTCGTCTTCGGAGGGCGTTTGGGGTATTTCTATGTACGTTATCAATAGATTATGTAGCATCGGGACAGCCGACACTTTAAAAACGCTGGGCGCAGATTGGCCAGAACGGGTACAAAAGATATCGAACTGATCCGGTTGTCCTTTGCTAATTACATCCCAATACCGGCCTATTGTTTCACTATCAGCCAGGTGGGGAAAAAAGCGGGAGAATGACTGGCCAAGCACTTCGCGAGCGGGACAGTTTAGTTCTTTTTGGGCTGCTGCATTAATGGATGTTAGAAAGAGGTCGAGTCGTCCGCCTTTAATGCTAAAAATTGGCTGAAGAACTAACACCACATTTGGTGAGGCCATTAACACGTTTTGCACTAATTCAGAATTATCTATAATAGAATTCTCCATGACAGTTTTAGGGTTTAGGAAGGCGAACTAAATGTTTTACCTAGATTATTATTCGTTCCCCTCGGAGTGGATTAGGGTGTAACGCATACTGATTTAGACATTCAGCACAATGGCTTCTTGAATACCGGTTCAGATGCTTTAGTAGGTAAGGTAGATTTTGAATTTATTCGCATGATTACAGGTAGTTAAAAGAGGAGAGTAATGCGAAATAAGTAATTGTACCTGATAAACAATCAGTAGTCAGCAAAATATTATTCAACATAACAGTCTGATATATAGACTATTTATAAATAATCATACAAAATACAGCTATGTAATCGTTTAGCTAATTATTACTAATTAGTAATACATCTGATAGAGAGCTTTTACCTGTAAAATCATTGGCGACGCCATCTACTCGCCGTATTCGTTGATGCTAGTTGCTTCTCTGCAAGGATGGCTAGTGGAAGTAAGAATTCGATTACAGGCTAGCTGGCGGGTGAGACTACGATTAAGCAGCACGTCAAGAAGTGAACAAGGATGGCACACGGTCACCAGTAAGTTTATGTAGTGTGATGATGATCCTCTCCGGGGTAAGTGACTGAAAGCCAGAGCTAATCGCGACCAGGACTGCGCCCGGCGGGCGAATCTGGTGCGATACAGAATCAGTGATATTCATGCGCTTAAAAACGCGACGCTGGAGTACTGTGGAATCGAGCCCGTCAATGTAAGACGCATTACACAGGTTCGATTTTTAAGTAAAGCACAGCGGAAACAGAAAATCAGGGAAATCTGCGATACTATTAAGCACGCCAGGGAGCCATTACATGACCAACACCAGGGCACCCCTGTTTTGCCCTTGCTTAACACGCCATAATGCTTCATTCGCCTGGGCGAGTGGATACGTTTGCACATCTGACAGAATGGGAATAGTGACGGCAAGCGTTAAAAACTCCTGGACATCGGCTCGCGTTACGTTAGCCACACTAACGATTTCTTTTTCCTGCCAGAGGTGTTCTGGGTAGTTCAGATGGAGCAGATACGCTTTATCCCTTTCTTCTTTTCGGATCGCGTTAATCACCAGTCGGCCGCCTGGTTTCAGGATACGTAGCGCTTCAACAATAGGTTTCCAGGCAGGTGTCGTGTCAATGACAACGTCAAGTAGCTGGCCAGGATCGTCGCCTGTGTCACCCGCCCACGTAGCGCCCAACTCGTAGGCGAACTGCCGCTCGGTTTCACTCCTGGCGAACACGTACACCGACGATTTCGGAAATTGATGAGCCAGCAACTTCAGCATCAAATGTCCGGATGCGCCAAACCCCGTCAGGCCGATGCATTGCCCGTCCTGTAGATTTGCCAGCCGTAATGATCGATACCCGATGGCCCCCGCACACAGGAGTGGAGCGGCCTGGGTGTCACTTAGCCCATCGGGAATAGGATACGCGAAAGGCTCTCCCACAACCATATAATCGGCGTAGCCGCCGTTAACGTCCCGGCCCGTCGCCCGAAATTGAGCGCATAAATTCTCTCGAGCCGACTGGCAGAATTCGCAGTGACCACAAGCAGAAAATATCCAGGCGACACCCACCCGGTCACCCGGTCGAAATCGGGTTGCCTCTTTCCCAACGGCATCCACCGTTCCCACCACCTGATGACCGGGCACCACCGGCAACCGGGGCGGTGCTGTTCGACCTTCTAATTCATCTAGTTCGGTATGGCAAACGCCACAGGCCGCAACGTGGACGCGAATTTCATTCGATTTCGGAACCGGCAATGGCAAATCCGTCAGTGTCAACGGTTTTTCTCCAGCCTCAAAAGGGCCAGTTTGGGATAAGATCATGGCACGCATCATATACCTTTTAATAGTATGTCAACTAAATCTGCTACGTTACGAACATAAAACTAACGCTGATGACGAGGCTTATTGTTTATTGTTCACCCGAATGGATTACCTAATAAAGCACTGGTGTGTTATAGTCGATAGCTGTAATTTCCCATTGGTAGTAGTTGAAATCGCCGGTAGGTAGCTTCCAGATGACGTCACCTTTAACGGGTATTACAATGCCATCCATTGACTTCCAGGCACGGGCCGGTATATACCAGTCCTCCTTCTGGCTCTGGGTATCATTCCTTTTATACCGTTTGGCAGAAACACTCACTAATCGATGCTGGGTATCAAAGGTGAAAATGGCGGAGGTTGTTACCCCTTTATAGCGCATGGTGGCCTGCGCCTGGTTAGCATCAATGGGTTGCCAGGTGATGAACGGACTAAGCGCTGCCGACGGGTACCAGCACATCTCGCTCAGATAACGCAGCAATTCTCCCTGATCTATTTTAGCATCGGACGCATTGACAATCGGAATACATGATAGGCCTTTTATCTGCATGCTGCCCTTGCCATCGACGTATTTATCAAGCCCCGCCAGCGGCAATAAGGAAAACATCTGCACATCAGCCTTCCAGACAAAGCCGGGTTTATCTACATCAATATATTGTTTGGCTGTGGTGGGCATCCACGTACCGTCGGGGCTGGTGCGCATCAACCCTTTTTGTTGAAGCCGGACAGAATGGACCATTTCTTTTCCTACAACGCCACTGGCTATCAGCCATTGTTGCACGGGCGTAGGCAGATGGATCAGCATTTCGCGGGTAATAACCTGACTGCCGTTAGTAGGCTGGCTTATTAACAGCCTTGCTTCCTGATCGGCAAACTGCTCAAATCGGTTATGCGCATGGGTCATCCCAATGACTAACGCGATGAGTACATTCACTACCGTACCAGCCTTTGCATCCGGCCAGTAGATAATAATGAGTGCCTGCGAAAGGACTACACTGACCAGCGCTACCGTCAGCCACCAGTCACGCTGAAGCCAATAAGATACTGAAGCCAGTAAAAAACACAGCCCCGTTATGAGCCACAGGATACCCATCAATTTAGAGGTTCCTGCCGACATCGTTATCAGCGACTTTCCACTCATCTGAGTACCAAGAGCCAGTGCCCACTGGTTCACAAAACCTACTACGTGAATCAGGCCATGGAGGAGTAATAGCGAAGCAATTACAAAGCGTAGCATAGTTAGCTTATACAAAAATTAATGGCTTGATATACAATCATTTGTCCTGACAGATAAGTTGTTAACACATCGACGCTTTGGTGACCATGATCATCTGCTGGCTATCGTAGAAAGTAAACTGGTTGAGTAAATTTCGCGCCATCTGCCGAAGGGCTTCTTCGGTCAAAAAGCCCTGATGCGCCGTTAGCAGTACGTTGGAGTGATTTCGCAATCGATTTAAGAGATCGTCCGCAATCGGTTTGTTGGAATAATCATAATGGAAATAGACTCGCTCCCGCTCATAAACATCAGCCGCGTAACCAGCTAACTGGCCGGCATCCAGGGCATTCAGGACCGCTTTGGTATCCACTAATCGTCCCCGGGCCGTATTGACCAGCACAGCACTGGGTTTGAGGGCCGCCAGGGTTTGTGCGTTGATAATATGGTCGGTGAGCGGTGTTAACGGACAATGGAGTGATAGGATGTCGGCTTGCGCCAGTAGGTCGGATAGTAATCGGTAGTGCGCACCCGCTTCCATGAGCTTTGGATTGGGTCGGACATCATAAATCAATACGTGGCAACCAAAGCCCAGCATAATCCGCGCAAATACACTTCCAATACGTCCCGCGCCGATGACCCCCACCGTTTTCCCGTGGAGGTCGTTGCCGATCAGTCCATCAATGGAAAAGTTGCCCATATGAACGCGCTGGCTGGCTTTGGGCAAGTGCCGAACCAGACCCAGCAATAACGTAACCGCCTGCTCGGCCACCGAGTAAGGCGAATGTCCAGGCGCGTGTAGAAGGGTCATGCCCAGGTCGGCCATCGCTTCCTGATCGACGTTATCCAAACCGACGCTACGCATACCCACAACCGAAATACCCTGTTTTTTTAGGATTTGCAGGACAGGACGGCTGAGGTCATCATTGACGAAGGCGCAAACGGCTCTATGTCCCTTAGCCAGCTCGGCTGTTTGTAGGGTCAGTGCTTGCGGGATGTAGGTAATCGAATGGTTGACGGACGAATCAAACCAGGTTTGCTCAAAAGGCAGAGCGCTAAAAAAGGCGATGTTCATGGCACAAAGCAGCTATGTTTAAGCAAAATTGGCTTTCACGGTAACTATGCCTTATGATGCCGATCAGGGAGTAGTATGATTTTATCTCATTACAGCTGTTTTGGATTCGATATGGGACTGCTTCAAATCAGCAGGCTTGCTGAAGTAGGTCATCGTCGGCTGGTGAGCCGTCTTTTAGTTTTGAGCTGTTTTTCAATCAAGCCAAAAACCACTATGAAAACCGATGAAACCTTACAAAAGGATGTGATGAGCGAATTACGCTGGGAACCCGTGCTGAATGCGGCTGAAATTGGCGTAGCCGTGAAAGATGGCGTGGTTACCTTAACGGGCGAGGTAGATAATTACCTGATGAAAATGGCGGCTGAACGAGCCGCCAAGCGCGTAAAGGGGGTTACCGTGGTGACGCAGGAAATCACGGTGAATTCTGTGTTTGGCGGGCACAGCGACGAAGAAATTGGGCAGGCCATTCTACGGTCTTTTGACTGGCACAGTCAGGTGCCCCAGTCTATGATTAAAGTAAAGGTCCAACGGGGATGGGTGACGCTTGAGGGGGAAGTTGACTGGAATTATCAGTCACAGGCCGCCGAACGAGCCGTCGAAACTATTTCCGGCGTAAAGGGCGTATCGAATCTAATTCGGGTTAAACCTCAGGTAATTGCCCAGGACGTAAATTTAAAAATTATCGATGCCCTGAAACGAAATGCCGTCGTGGAAGCGCAGCAGATCAAGGTTGAAACGAATGGCAATAAAGTAATCTTACGCGGCAAAGTTCATTCCTGGGCTGAACGAAAAGAAGTAGAGAATGCGGTTTGGTCCGCACCGGGGGTACTGATTGTCGAGGATGATCTGGTCGTTACGACGTACTAGCTATTTGAAAATTCACTCAAAAAGCACTCCACCCGAGAATCTCGGGTGGAGTGCTTTTTCTTTAATAATTCAAACTAGCAGATAAGCCTTGGGTGAAAACGGGATTATATAGTATGTATCGTTGCACTACGTCACTATTTATGGACGTAGCGGATTGTCTGTCAGAAGAAATACTAGGCTGTATGACTCTCGGAAATTTGAGGCAGGTCGAGGGACCGCTGATAGCAGCGCCCCGTTTTGCTTACGATCTTAATTCGGTAAACAACCGGATAGACCACTTTATGACCCCTTGGCGACTCGACACCCGGATAGCCAAACCGTTCGTCAGCAAAGACTGGAATCTTGCGTTGACGCAGGAAAAAAAGGGCATCTTCCCGCTCGTCACCCTGCAATTCCTCATAAATCCCTTCAATAACTACGCTTCGCCAACTGGCCTGGCTGACTACCTCGTCAATCTCAAACGCTACGTTAGGGTTTTTATGCAGCAATTGCGTTTTGGTGCCCTCCCGAGTTAGCCCGTAAATAAAGTGCCCGTCGTAGTAATACATAACGGGTTCAATTAGAACCCGGTTATTGGCGGAACAGCCAATCCGGCCGAAGTACTGATTGATCAGCATCGTTTCGATCACATCGGAAGATAGTTCGCTCAGCATGAGGTTGGGTAGCAGGCTGTTTTATAGGGAACCGCCACTCTAAAAGTACCCTACTGACAAGCCATAAAGAATGCTGACGGTCAGTCAACCAGCTGATTATTGACAGCCCAGGTTTGACCAAGAAGTCATTGCTCAGGCTACGCAGAATAGTTACCAGTTCGCCTGGCGCAGCTTCTCGGGTTGTAGCATCCGAATACTGCCCGACGAGTTTATCTCGATCAGGCCATCCTGCCTGAACTCACTCAGAGTACGTATCAAGGATTCGGTAGCCGTGCCGGTCATGCAACTGCCTGCATTTGTGCTGGTCAGCCAGGGTACGGAGTTATGGTGGCACGAAGGGCTGCCTCCCGAGAACGTACTGAATTTGATTGAGCCTTATATTGTATAAGAAACTGTTTGTTCGGTTTCGCGTTTCCTCCATTTATACACTTCTACCCAAAACGTACCGGCAAAGCTAGCCAGCAAACACTGGCCCAATTGAACACGGCTTAACGGCGCAAACTGCATAAATGAGCGGATAGCAGGAACAAATAAGGAGACAGCCAGGATAAATACGGTAATACCGAGGACGCTCCAGAGAACTGGATTGTTTTTTTTTAGGGTCTGTAGTAGTGAATCCCGATTGGATCGACTTACCAGCGTCAATCCAATGTTGCTCAAGACCAGCGTCGAAAACGTTATGGTTCTGACCGTCTCTATGGACTGTCCCTGTTGCATACCAAAATAATAAACCATCAATGTAGCGAGGGCAATCAGTAATCCCTGAATAATACTCATACCCAATTCATTTGCCGTTAAAAAAGTGGTGCTTAGCGGACGGGGTGGCTGATGCATCAATCCCTTTTCGGCAGGTTCCTGCTCAAAGGCGATCGAGCAAGTTGGCCCCATGATCAGTTCCAGCAGAATGATATGAATGGGACTTAACAGGTTAGCATACTGCCAGTTGACTAGTAGCGGCAACGTAACGATCAGAATGATGGGAATGTGAATGGAAATAATATAGGCTACCGCCTTTTTAAGATTCTGGTAGATGCGACGTCCGAGCGCAATGGCCTCAACCATGCTGGCCAAATCATCTTTCGACAGAATAAGCGATGCTGCCTGTTTGGCTAGTTCAGTACCGCGCTGACCCATAGCTACACCAATATGGGCGGCTTTTAAAGCAGGCCCATCATTGACACCATCGCCCGTCATGGCGACGATCTGTCCGTTGGCTTTGAGTGCCTCAATGACTCTCAGTTTGGCCTGGGGCAGCATACGGGCAAATACACGTATCGAGCCCACCTGCTTCCGTAAGGCTTCGTCGGATAAGAGCATTACCTGCACACCCGTCAACACCTGATTGTCATCCGTCAAACCGACTTGCCTGGCAATAGAAAGAGCGGTTTCAGGCGAGTCACCGGTAATCAGTTTAACGGCAATACCCGCCTGTTTAAACTGATCAATAACCCAACGGGCATTCGGCTTCGGCGGGTTCTCGAAGGCAAGTAATCCTATAAACGACCAGGTAAAATCGTCCTGATCAGTTGGATACGTAGCACCAACCCACTCGCTACTGGCTACGCCCAATACCCGGAAGCCTTCGGCCGCTAGCTGGTTCGCCTGCTGTAAAATAATAGCCGCTTCGGGTTTGGTTAAGCGGCAAACCCGAATGATTCGTTCGACGGCTCCTTTGCCCGCAACCTGTACAGTGCCCGCTTTTGGGTCATATACATGCGTCATCATGGGGGGCGTTCCCGATAGTGGATACTCGTGTACCAGGGGACGCTGGCAGGAATCACCGGGCGGATGATGCGTCCGGTATGCCGTCAGAATCGCTTGTTCCATTGCATCAAAGGGTTCGGGTTCGCTAGCCCAGCGGGCACAAGCTAGTACGTCCCAGGCAGCCGCCGAAATTACTTCCGACAAGGGAACAATACGTTGCTCGGAACCGATATAAAGTTGAACCAGCGACATGCCTTCCTGGGTAATCGTTCCAGTTTTATCGACGCAGATGACGGAGGCCGATCCTAAACTTTCAACAGTCTGTGGTTGCTTGGTCAATACGCCAAATTTCGCCATCCGAGCTGCTCCCAGCGCCATAAAGCTGCTAAAAGCCACCGGAATTTCTTCGGGTAGAATTGTCATGGCCATCGTCAGCCCAAACAGCAGGGATGTGACCCAGTCACCGGAATGAGCGAAATTAACCGCCCAGACCAGCAAAAAAGCACTCAGGCCGATCAACGCCATTCGGTTCACAAACTGGTGAATCTCTTGTTGCAGGGGTGTTTTTTCAACCATAATGGCTTGGAGTGAACGGCCCAGTTTACCTAGTTCGGTGTTAACCCCCACAGCATTGATGCGAATATAAATACGACCCGAGGTGATCACCGTTCCCCCAAAACAAGGTGTGCCAGCTTCCGTTTTAGGCAGAGGAACTGATTCCCCCGTCAACATGGCTTCATCGACGGAGCAATCGTTAGCCTGAAGCAATACCCCATCCGCAGGAATAGTTTGACCTTCTGTTAGCAGCACAACGTCGCCCACCACCAACTGCTCGGTGGGTAAGCTGATCAGTTGGGAAGTACGCAGCACTTGAACCGTGGCCTGGGTTAACTGCCTGAGCACCTGCATCGCCCGGTCACTACGAAGGGTTTCATATACCGAAAGAGCCGCTACCAGTAACATCGCGATGCCCAACGCCACTCCTTCTCGCCATTCTCCCAGAAATCCATAGATGGCGCAGGCTCCGGCTAACAAGCCAAACATAGGTTCGGTAATAATGTCTTTTAAAAGACGCCAGTCCGTTGACGGATCGGGCACAATATTAGTGCCGTAGCGCTCCCGTGATGCATCAACCTCAGGGGGCGTTAGGCCGATTAGGCTGGAAGTGGGTATAAGCACAGGAGACGCCATTGCCGGGCTAAGTATTTAGTAATCACAAAGCTGCAACCAGCTGATTGTAAGGAGTCTGACTTTCGTCAGTAGCGTCTATGAGCTTACTCAGGCTAGTAAGGTAATTTTCGTATCGACCACTGAGTAAAGTCAGACGAACGCCTAAGGCCTGTCAGTTTAGCGCGCTGGGCTGGATGCCAAATTTGTCCTGAGCCAACGTCCGAATTACTTGCCCTTCTATACCCCTTTCATGATAAACCAGACTATTGACATCTCAACGACTGAGCCGACGCACCAGCGACTTGCCAACCTGCATCGCTACTGGCAGGCCACCAATTACCTCGGCGCTGCCCAACTCTACCTACGTGACAATGGGGCTGTACTGCCGATTCTGCACATCAACGGGTGCAAACTGTCGGGCCCAACGATTTATGGGCGCATGAGTCATAATGCGCTGACGAATCTGTTTACGGGCTATGGCTATCAGGTACGTATCGTTGGCGGCAGCGATCCCATGCAGGTTCACACGGCTATGTGGCAGGCTATGAACTGGGCATATGAAGAAATCCAGACCATTCAACGGAACGCCAGAGCGGGACTGCTGACGGGCGTACCGCCCTGGCCCCTGCTGATTCTGGAAACGCCAAAAGGGTGGACGTGCCCGCTGACCGTTGACGGTCAAGCCATGGAGAACACCTCGCATGCTCACCAGTTACCCGTTGCCGACCCGGCGGGCAAACCTGCTCAACTGGCTACGCTGGAAACCTGGCTCCGCAGTTATCGTCCACAGGATTTATTTGATGGCATGGGGCGGCCTTTCCGGAATGTCATTAGCGATTGTCCAACTGACGCCCGACGTATCGGCATGAATCCACATGCTAATGGAGGACAGTTGCTGGTAGGCCTCGAACTTCCAGATTACACCCGTTATGCGGTGGACGTATCGTCGCCCGGCGAATCTACGCGGGGCAACGAGTCCGTCGAAGGGACGCATACGCTGGCGCGTTATTTACGCGACGTGTTTTGTCTGAACGAAACGGCTCAAAACTTTCGCATCGTTTGCCCGGATGAAACAACGTCGAATCGCATGACACCGCTCTTTGACGCTACACAGCGGGCCTGGATGGGACCGATGGTCGAAACGGACGAGTATCTGGCACCCGATGGCCGGGTGATGGAAATCCTGAGTGAGCACACTTGTCAAGGCTGGCTGGAAGGCTACTTACTGACGGGCCGACATGGGCTTTTTGGGTGTTACGAAGCGTTCATTCCTTTGGTCGATTCAATGCTGAACCAGTACGCTAAATGGCTGAAAGTGAGCAAAGAGACGACCTGGCGTAAACCGCTGACCTCCCTTAATTACCTGCTCACGTCGCACGTTTGGCGGCAGGATCATAATGGCTATACGCACCAGGTTCCCAGTTTCATTAATTCGGTGGTGGCCAAGAAAAGCTCGGTTGCCCGAGTATATCTGCCACCCGACGCCAACTGTCTGCTGTCGGTAACGGCTCATTGCCTCCGCAGTCGCGATTACATCAACCTGATTGTAGCGTCCAAAGCGAGTCAGGCCCAGTGGTTGTCTATCGAAGAAGCGAGCGAGCATTGCCGTCGGGGCATGTCGATCTGGGCGTGGGCGGGCAATCCCGGGCATGAGCAGCCCGATGTCGTACTGGCTGCCGCGGGCGATGTACCGACCAACGAGACTATTGCGGCTGCGGCTATTCTACATCAACACCTCCCTTCCCTTCGGGTACGGGAGGTGAACGTAGTGGATCTGTCAACGATCATGCCGCCGGAGGATCACCCGCACGGTTTTCCAGAAGCGGCTTTCGTCCAGCTCTTTACGCTTGACTGGCCCGTGATCTTTACTTTTCACGGCTACCCGACGCTCATTCATGAATTGCTGCATCACCGGACGAATCCTACCCGGTTTCATGTTCGGGGCTATGTAGAAGAAGGTCGTACCACGACCCCTTTGATATGCTCATGCAGAACAATATGAGTCGCTACCAACTAGTACTGGCTGCCCTGAAGCATATCAATAAGCATCCCGGCATTCAGGTGCTGACCCAATGGTGTCAGAACAAACTTGCTGAACATGCTGCCTATATCCGACGAGAAGGACAGGATATACCTGAAGTGAGAAGTTAAGCTTGCTTTTCTACGGTACGATTACTAGACAATCAATCAGGTATAATCGCGCGTATTGAAACAACAAACCAACACCAGTAGAAAGTTACGGGTGTGGCATCATTCTACTATGGACAAGCTATCGCTCTCTTCGCCACCAGTTGAACAACTTTATCGTGCGCTTCACTCATCGCCAGATGGGCTAACGACCCGTGAAGCGACTAACCGCATCCGGGAACAACGCCAGCAATTGCATACGCAAAGTCGCTTCCGTCGTGAGTTGGCCTTGCTGGTCCGTCAGTTTACCAGTCCGCTGGTACTGCTCCTGGTGGTAGCGGTTATTTTGTCGGCGATGCTGGGCGAAACCTCCGACACACTCATTATTCTGGTCATTCTGCTGGCAACCGGTTTTTTGGGATTCTGGCAGGAAATGAATGCCGGGCGCGCCATCGAAAAACTACGTTCAATGATTGCCATGAAGCATGCAGTCCTACGCGATGGGCAGGAACATCAGGTGCCTACCGAGGAAGTTGTGCCGGGCGACGTAGTGATTTTCAATGCGGGCGACAGTATTCCCGCCGATTGCCGGATTCTGGACAGCAATGAACTGCACGTCGATGAGAGCTCGCTAACCGGCGAGTCTTATCCCGTTGAAAAGATGGCCGGAACGATTGCCGAAACGTTGCCTTTGAATCAGAAAACCAACTGCCTTTGGCAAGGTACCAACGTGATCAGCGGTTCTGCCCGAGCGATGGCGGTGCAAACCAGTAGGCAGACCCTATTCGGGCAGATGACCCACAGTCTGGCACAAACGCAGGAAACGGCTTTTGAAAAAGGTATCAAACGCTTTGGCTACTTCCTGCTGCGGATAACCATTACGCTATCGCTGGTCATTCTGGCGGCCAATCTGTACTTCAAAAAGCCTTTTTTCGATTCCGTCCTGTTCTCGCTGGCTCTCGCTATCGGGATGGCTCCTGAACTGTTACCCGCGATCATGACCTTTGCGATGTCGTCGGGGGCCAGGCGCATGCTGAATAAGAAAGTAATCGTCAAAAAACTGTCCTCTATTTTCAATTTTGGGGAAGTAACAATATTGTGCACAGACAAGACCGGCACCATTACGGAAGGAACGGCTACGGTTAGTGATATGGTAAACTGGCAGGGAAAATCCGACGAACGGGCTAAGCTATATGCATACCTGAATGCTTCTTTTCAGCAGGGTTTTACCAACCCCATCGATCAGGCCATCACGTCCTTACACCTGCCGATTGATGACTATCAGAAACTGGATGAAATTCCTTACGATTTCATTCGGAAGCGGCTCAGCATTGCCGTACAAAAAAGAGAGCAACGATTTTTTATCACCAAGGGCGCGTTAAGCAACGTACTGGATGCATGTAGTCAGGTTGAAGCACAGCCCGGTCAGCCGGAACCCATTAACGATTCTATTCGGAAGTCAATCGAAGATCGCTTTGCTACGTACTGTCAGGCCGGGTACCGGGTGCTGGGCCTGGCCTATAAGCCGTTGACTACGGCTAAAATCAGCCGGGATGACGAGACGCAAATGACATTCTTAGGCTTTATTCTTCTGGAAGATCCGCTCAAAGAAAGTGCCCTGGCGTCTCTCAACCAGCTCCGGAAATTGCAGGTAGCCGTAAAAATCATTACGGGCGACAACCGGTTTGCGGCTCTACACACGGCTCAGGCTATCGTAAACAATACACCCGTCATGCTAACGGGCAGCGAGTTAGATCAGTTAACACCGGAAGCCTTACGGGTCAAGGCGCTCCAAACCGACGTATTTGCTGAAATCGAACCACACCAGAAAGAACGGATCATCAAGGCCCTGCAACAGGCCAGAGCGACCGTTGCCTATATCGGCGATGGAATCAATGACGTAGCCGCCATTCATGCCGCCGACGTGGGGATCTCGACCAGCAATGCGGTCGACGTAGCGCAGGAAGCGGCCGATTTTGTGCTGTTGGAAAAAGATCTGTCGGTACTGGCCGACGGTATTCTGGAAGGGCGCAAATCCTTCGCCAACTCGATGAAGTATATTTTTATCACTACGGGCGCTACGTTCGGCAATATGTTCAGTGTGGCGGGGGCTTCCCTGCTGCTGTCGTTTCTGCCGATGCTACCCAAACAAATTTTGCTGACCAATCTAATCACGGACCTGCCATTTCTGACCATTGCTTCCGATGAAGTTGACGAAGACCAGTTGACCAGGCCGCTGCAATGGGATATGAAGCAGATTCGTAATTTCATGATTGTGTTTGGGTTACACAGTTCCCTCTTTGATTTCATTACGTTCTATACCCTCTTCCAGTATTTCCATCTGTCGGGTTCGCCCTTTCAAACGGGCTGGTTTATTGAGTCATCGATTACCGAACTGCTGATTCTATTCATTATTCGTACCCGGCACTCATTTATTAAAAGCAGACCCGGAAAATGGCTGGTGATAACCGGGTTACTAGCGGTAGTAATTACCATTTATTTGCCAATTTCTCCCCTGGCACCCTTGTTAGGCTTTTCAGTCGCTCATGTCCAACAAGTAGTGGCGCTGACTCTAATTCTGATCGCTTACGTCATAACGGCGGATTGGCTGAAGATGCTGTTTTTTCGATTCAATAGTGGGGTGAAAAAAGAATCATTAGACCAAGTTAAACTCATCTTACCCAACCAAGAAACCATTATCACCCTGCACTAGAGGCATCTTCAGGTGCGATACTCTTACGTACAATCAAGACATTGATTTGCAGATATTTACTAAAATTCAACGGCTTGATTACACGTAAAAATCATGAATCTAATTGGTACTTATCTCTTATTTAGCCAGATAACCGCCGTCGACGGGGTAATAGGAACCTGTTACAAACGAGGCTTTCTCCGAAGACAGCCAGACCACCAATTCTGCCACTTCTTCCGATCGACCAAGCCGACCGATGGGATGAAGATCGACCAGCGCTTCTCTAACTTCGTTTGGCAATACGCCCAGCAATGGCGTGTCAATGAAAGCGGGACCAACGGCGTTGATACGGATGCCTTTGGGGGCGTATTCAATGGCGGCCGTCTGGGTTAGTCCAATGATGCCGTGTTTGGCCGCTACGTATCCGGGCGACTGAGCTGTACCTACCTGACCTAGAATAGACGCCATGTTCACAATAGAACCTGGGCTATTCTGTTTCAGCATCGCTTCCAGTTCATACTTCAAGCAATAGAAGACACTGTTGAGGTTGACGTTGATAATTTTCTGCCAGCCTTCCACCGAGTAATCCGCGGTTAAATTCAATTCACCCCCAATAGCCGCATTGTTGAAAGCAATATCTAAATGACCAAAGGCAGAAATAGTTGCCTGAATAAGGCGTTGGCACTGGGCTGCGTCGCCTACATCGGCCTTGAAAAAGTGAGCAGCCCCACCAGAAGAATTGATTTGGTCAACCACTTCCTGCCCTTGAGTTTCATTCACATCCGAAAGCATCAGATGCGCACCATGCTGACCATAGAGTAGGGCAGTCGCTTTGCCAATCCCAGAAGCCGCCCCCGTTACCAGGGCCGTTTTTCCTAGTAAGTCCTTGTCCATAACAGTCCTTTTTGATTTGTGCCTTCAATGACTGGCTATTTTACCCAACCCAGCCGTTTATGGCACAAATCAAACCTTCATGCCCCTTTCTTTTGATGAAGAAAGTCAGGCTGTAACTTGATTAGAATCAATGTATTGACAAAGAAGAGTCATTGGCGAACTGGTAACCATACTCTAGCTTGCAGCCGCATCTGGAAGTCACGTACCGACTTGAATCGGTTTCGGACGCAACCGTATTGATCGTTCTTTCTAAACCCTTGCTAGAATGATAGTCCACAAAAGGAATATATATTGCTTACTCCTAATGCTCTTGTTACAAACCCAAGGGCGGGGGCAGAGAATCTGGGGTGGGGCTGGTTTTTTCCAGGGTGGTCAGAGTGTATGGCCGGGTTTTGCCAATGCAATTCAGCAAGTAAATAAGACAGATAAGACGCTTAGTGATAATCAGTATTGTATACTGGGTGCTGAGATCTATGCCCGTCGAAATCGGTGGCTTGTGGGCGCCGGTGTATCGGCCCTCGTCAATAAACGGGTTCTGGATGTAGTTTCCCAGACGACCATCGAATCGTCGGCCTCGAATGCGCATATCTGGTTAGGCTGGGTAGTCTGGCAGACCAGGCGCGTAAAGCTTTACCCCAGTCTGGGTCCGGGACTCAGTTCATTTAATATCAATTCGACCACATCGTCTGGTACGTTAACGACGCACGTACTCGATGGAATCTCGACCGATATCGGCTTAACAGTTGACTGGCTAGTTTTAAAATCGGGCACTGATCCTACATTACAGGCTGGGCCTATACTTAGTCTTCGGGCTGGGTATCGACGAATGACCGCATCAACGGAATGGCATGGAGATCAACAGGGGGCTACCTTATTGACACCCATGCGCTACGTCCCATATGGTTTCTTCGTCACGTTAGGGGTTGGCGGGGGCGGGTTTCGGCATAAATAACGAGCGGCCAACTGTTTGGTTTAAATCGGATAGTTTGCCTATAAACATGGTCAACTTTTCCGATTTAGGGCGCCGTTGATTGAGTAGTATTTACAGGGTAGTCTTGCCGAAGCGCGTTAATTTGTCTGGCTGTCCAGACGATCCATACAGGGAGAAAGGCCGCGACTAAAATCAAAACCAAAGCTTTACTGTCGAGGGGTTGGATTGCTAATAACTGGTGAATTGCCGGCACATAGTACGTAATCAGCAATATACTTACACAGATCAGCAAGGCAATCCAAACGTATCGGTTCCGGGTGATTTCATTGCTGAGTAACGATGCGTGTTTACCAGTATATAGATTAAATACGTGCGTTAGTTGTGCAACGGACAGCGCATAAAAAGTAAGTGTACGACTTTGCGACGCACTATAAACCCATTGCCAGCGAGCAAACGCATATACCCCCAATACCGAGCCTGTTAAAACGATGGCATAAAACAACACCCGACGCCAGTCGGCCCGGTTGAGCAACTGACTACCCGGGCGCCGTGGAGGAAGTTTCATCAGGACGCTGTTCTCCCGGCCAACCCCTAAGGCTAGCGCCGGAAATATGTCGGTCACGATATTGACAAACAGAATTTGTAAAGGCAGCAGTGGGCTGCCCACCCCCATTAATCCGGCGATGGCTACCACAAAAATTTCGCTCAGGTTACAGGATAGTAGAAATAAAACAAACTTGCGTATATTTTCAAAAATGACCCGCCCCTGACCAATGGCCCGCACGATAGAGGTAAATGAATCATCTCTAAGAATAATGTCTGCTGCTTCTGCGGCCACAGGCGTACCGCGAAGTCCCATGGCAATGCCAATATCGGCTTTCTTCAGTGCAGGTGCGTCATTAACTCCATCCCCGGTCATACCAACGATTTGGCCCTGTTGTTGATAGAAGTTGATGAGGGCTAATTTCTGAGCAGGGCTTACGCGGGCGAATACCCGGCAACGTAGTAGCCGTGCCTGCTCGTCCGCCGTAAGCTCATTCACAGGTTTCAGGTCTTTACCCGTTAGAACCAGTTTGTTATCAGCCTCTATTAGTTCCACTTGCCGGGCAATCGTCAACGCGGTGGTTGGGTGGTCGCCGGTAACCATGATTACCCGAATACCGGCTTTTCGGCAGGCTTGCAGGGCGGGAGTGACAGCCATGCGGGGCGGATCCAGGAAACCAATTAGTCCGGCAAATGTCAGATTATTCTGTGCGAACATAGTAAAATCGGGCTTTTCCAGCGTTTCCCGATACGCAAATGCCAGCGTCCGCAGTCCGTCCTGCGCCATCAATTCGGCCCGTTGCTGCTGCCAGGAACGTTGGTCTGGAGACATCGACGAACAACGAAGTAGTACCTCTTCAGGGGCCCCCTTGACGGTTACCAGATAACCCCTATCCATCTGATGAAGCGTTGCCATGATTCGAGTATCGGAACTAAAGGCCAGTTCGGCTAAGCGGGGAAACATTTGACGTATCCTACTGGGAACGTGACCTGAACTAAAGGCGAATTTGAGCAGGGCTATTTCGACGGGATCGCCAAGTTCATGCGGTTGAGACGTAGCAAGTTCTACTTCGGCATTGTTGCAAAGAACACCCAGGCGCACCAATTGTCTAAAGGCATCCGTTTCGGCTACAGTTGACTCACCCCGCACAACGTTAAATGTATGAGCTACTGGATTGATCTGTACTTCGACATAGCTATCCTTCTCTTGGCCAGGCAATTGCAGACTAAACACCTCAATTCTGTTTTCGGTAAGTGTCCCGGTTTTGTCAGTAAAGATGACACTGGTGCCACCCAGTGTTTCCACGGCCGATAATCGTTTAATCAACACTTTATGGTCGGCCAGACGTAACATGCCATACGCAAGCGCTAGAGTAGCCACCACCGATAATCCTTCAGGAATGGCCGCTATCGCCAGCGCAACCGAAGTCTTGATCAACGGCACGGCTGCTTCGCCCCGAAACAGTCCAACAGCAATAAATAGCGTAGTAAGGCCAAAAGTGACCGCAATCAGAACCTTCGATAAAATATCAAGTTTAGCTTCTAAAGGAGTTGCCGTTCGTTTAGCCTGCGAAACCATGGTGGCGATGTTGCCTAATTCGGTCTGACTGCCAACGGCCGTTACGAGAGCCCGGCCAGCACCAGCCGTCACGGCTGTACCTTTGAAGAGCCGATTACGTTGTTCGCCAAGGGGTGCGTCGGTGGAGGTTGGCTCAAGCGTTTTGGCAATGGGTAACGATTCGCCCGTCAGTGTCGATTCGTCAACTTCAAGTTGATGCACCTCGATTAGATCGGCATCGGCGACAACCATATCGCCTGCTTCCACCAGTAGCAAATCGCCGGGTGTAACTTGTTCAGATGGAATTTCCTGTACATGCCCATCGCGCAGTACATGAGCCCGCGTTACGTCTAACCGGCGAAGTGCCTGCATCGACCGACTGGCGTTCCACTCCAGCACAAATCCAGTCAGAGCATTAATCGCTAGTACAGCCAGTATCGCCAGTCCTTCGGCTGTTTCCCCCATACTAAATGATAGGCCAGCCGCCACAGCCAGTACGCAGACGAGGAGGCTTTTAAACTGGCGAACGAACAGGAAAATCCAGCGTTCGGGTGGTTCCGTCTCCACCACATTGAGTCCGTGTTCGCGTAGGCGTCGTTCGGCTTCCGATGTCGTAAGTCCCTGAAGTGGATGTTTATCCGAAAGCGAAAAAGGAATGGATGGACTTATCATCTGATCATCGGGATTGAGAAGAGATTATAAAGTCAATTTCCATAAACCGTATATATCCCGATATACCTGTACGGCGCCAGCTTGGTCCAGATCCACTACATTATAAGTTACAATGACAGGTACGGCTTCAGGTAGATTAATCGTTTGAGAGCTAGGTTTTTTAGGGCAGCTTGTTAAATAGTTCTTGTCGAAGCGGTTGTATCCCAGCAGCAGGTTGGCCAGTTCGACTGGTTTCTCGACTCGTATACAACCGTGGCTTAAATACCGATTCTCATTGGCAAACGCCCATCGTGCGTTAGTGTCGTGCAAATACACATCGTAGGGGCTAGTTATGTTGAACTTCAATACACCCAGCGCATTATCGCAACCAGTCGATTGCCGTAGCCGGTAGGGAAACGATTTGGCAGAAACAGTCCAGTCGATAGCTTTGGGATCAACTAGTTTGCCGCTTGCGTTCAGTACCTGCATTTTCAGCCCTTCCAAGGTAAGAACAGGGCTTTTTCGAATCATGGGTAGCAATTCATTCACCATAATTGAGCGCGGTACGTTCCAGTAGGGATACATAACCAGGCCAGGAATAAGAGCCGTAAAAACAGGGGTCGGCGTATTAGCCTTTCCAACGACAATTCGGCTCCAGAGCAGTGTATTACCCCGCCGGTCAATAACCCGGAGTGTTGCTGAAGGAATGTTAACGATGACCCGTTTATCAAAGGCAAAGCGATTCAGCCAGCGATAGGTATTGAGCGTTTCCTGCACCTGGCCAATAGTTAGGGAATCGGCCATATAATCATCGACCAGGCAACGCATGCAATAGGCTATTAACTGTCGGTAATGAGGGTCTGATGATTCGAGCGAATCCAACAGCGGGCACCAGTTCAAACCGGCCATAAATTGACTGGTTAGCTGGCTGATACGTACCGAATCAATATGCTCCGATACGCCCTGGTAACCCATTCGCAGGGGCACTCGTCCATAGATAATCTGGGTGAAGTAGCGCTTAAGGCAAATTGGGTCGGGACTGGCGCAAAGGCTGTCTACTCCAATGGAGGTGGCATAATTACGAAGTCGTGCCCAATCGTCAGGACGCTGAGCATTCGCAAACGATGGCAGTATGAACAGGCTGACAATCAGATAACGTAGCATGACAAGGCAGTAAAGATTAATTACTCAAAACTGCTTGTTATGACTGACTTTTATCCTGATGACAATCAGTTTAATAGCTGAATTCAATTAAGTCGAACCCTGTTATTTATCATGGACAGGCGACTCTCCCGGGTGTTAGCTTTGGGTAGCGAATCAATATTCACTACTTATTTTTAAGGTCATGACGTTTGAGCCTGCTTCCCAATTATTAGCATTCGTACTACCAACCTCTTTTCTGAAGGGTGATCTTACGTTCAGCCGTATCAGCAGCGTCCAGGAGATTATCCAGATTCAGGTTACACCCACAGCAAAACCGCGCCATGTTGTATCAACGGCCCACCTTGCCAGAGGGACCTGGCGAGTATGTCTTCATTGGTCAGATGGGCGATTGCAGTACCTGGATGAGAAAGTGATTAATGCGGGCTGGTAGACTCATTTTCATTAAAAGTAAAAAGTCGGTTTTTCTCCTTAGTACCCGACAGGCAGATGTACCATGCCACAGTCTCTAACCGGGCTGTAAACAAAAAAAGCCAGTTCTATGGAAGAACTGACTTTTAAACTATCCATTCACTACACTATGTTAAGGGTATGTGTTAAACCCGGAGAAGCAGGCAGCCTGTTATAACTAACCTCGAGTATATTATTCGTTACTGGGGCGAGGTGGTGCTCATTGGTGATGAGGAACCGCTACCCTGGTTGCCACGATTACGTTTCATTTTACCGCCGTTTCCTTTTCCTGATCCATCCTGGGTAGACATCGTACCCGTTCCCTGACTGCTGTTCATACTACCACTGGAAGAACTGTTAGAGCCTGTCCCCGAGTTCATGTCAGAGGAATTGTTGGATTTACTCCGCTTCATGCGGCCATTTCCCGTCGAGCCTGAGCCCGTTGTTGGCGTTTGGTCCATAGTCGACCCACTGGTACCGCTGGTGGTGCCGTTTTGCGAAGCTGAACCATTGGTAGCATTGCCACTTCCACTACCTGTGCTAGTAGGAGTTGTCTGGGCCTGAGCGCTGAAAGCCGCTACACCTAGTAGCATGGCTCCCATTAATACGATTTTTTTCATGGTCTTACGTTGAGATGTTAGACTTGTTTGAACTAACATAGGATAAACACTCCATGAAAAACAAAAGCTAAAAAATAGTATTTAAGTAAGGCAACGGGGACATGAATGAGATAGGTGATCAGAACATGTATTCGCTAGTACGTCTTTATTTTCGAAAATTAGTAATAGCCTCTTCGTAAATGCGTACGCCAGGGATACTACGTTCACCACTGGCAATAGCAGCTTTAATAGCGGCCTCATCAATTATCCAGTAGCCATTAGGAACCTGATTCGGATCAATAACCTCAAAAGTCCACCGCATCTGTACACCCTTGGGAATAGCTACTAAGGACACTTCAGGCGTTAGCCAGTTGCCATCATCTTTATGAGCCAGCTCAGCCTGATCCGCGGCTTCAGCCTGTTGATGGGCACGAACACGTAAGATTTCCTGATTATAGCGCTCAACAGCCTCTTTCAGTGGTTTCAGAGCCTCTTCAATGGGAGCCGTCAACTCTGCCTCCACCTGCATCCAGTCGTGCTTCTGTTTATCAAGCTGGCGGGTGATCTTAAGCCGTTCAGCCGCCACCAGCTTGATCAAATCATGCCCTTGAGCAATATGCTTGAGTAGCGCTACCTGCTGTTCAGCACTGCCACAGACCGCAGGCTGTCGTCGTAAGAAAGTGATATAATTGGTAATTGAGGCTTTTAACAGGTCGCGTCCACTGGAATCGTTGAGCGACAGATCGGTATTAGGCTTGGTTTGCGTATCCATGTACCTAAAAACAGATAGCTTGTATAAATGTTAACAAGAGCATGCTTGTTTTTATTACCGTCTGTCTTCACTGTGACTCCTGCATCTATCCTGACTAAGCTCTTCTTTCAACTGCTTAACCACGCTGCCCCCGTCAAACCAGCCAGCAGAACACAGGTATAAAAGGAAAGTCCTTAAGCACCTTCAGTCAGTTTACCAACCCTGACTCTCCTCCTTCCAATAAGAAACTCTGCTTGGTTTTTGCGGATCGATCTGCTTTCCAATGTCTCTGATCAGATTCAGTAAACGTTGCTGTTCATCGGGGGATGCCTGTTCGATGAAGCTATCAGCAACCGTAAAAACATAATGCTCCAGCAAGTTTTGAAAAGATGAGTCAATATTCATAACGTCTTTAATTTAGCTAAGGGAGTTTACCAAGCCTACCAGTTCTCCTTCAAATAATCCCACCTCACTTACCAGTTTAACCTGTTGAGATCGGTGAAATACTTAATTCTTTTACACACGTAGCAACATTCTCCGTACTTTCCTGATCGTTCTAGAGCCCTTTCGCCTGGATGATAGCCTGACTTATTGCGGTCTAAGCCAAAAGAAGACGTGAACTCAAGAAACAGCTTATAGCTATGCACCTACTGGTTAGCGAGTGCATAGTACATTGGCTCTGGAACAAAGCTAGCTATTTAGTTGTCCAGCCACTTTCTAAAGTAGTGAACGACTGAAAAATGGTCGTAAACGACAAAGGTTGATGGATAAACCTATTTTATAGCTGGTTTGGCTCACGATTTAGGTTGATGTAAAAGCCAGTTCTCGCCTTATAAAGTAGCTCTTTCTCTATTACCAGCCAGAAAGGCAATTCAAGGGCCTATATCAAGTGGCGAATTCTCATTAGTATACACTATGTATTAGAGTAGTATGTTACTTAAATATTAACAATTACAACAGAAATATTTCTTTTACGATTACAGCGACCAAATAATAAATAAGTGAATTTACTAAAATGTGCATATATATATTTGAGGTGTATCAATTAAACAAAATATATGACATTACGCTCTACATATCCTCTGCCTGGTCTTTACCTTTATGCATACCCCACTTTTGTAGATACTCCACAACAGATCTGCGTTCATTTTTTTACCCCTGACCGGCAAAAAGTCTTTGTTAGTTATCCTCATCATCGGAATCACAAAGCGGCTCAACTTATTGATGTGAGCTGGTTTGATTCCGTAGATCTGGTAAAACTGGATGGGCATCCCCAGTTGATGCACTTTTTAGACGTAGTACTCCCAAATTTACTCAATAATTACCCTGCAAAGGTGATTCCTCTTGATTCATTGGCTACCGGGCGGATTACCTGTGGAATCAATGAATTACGTATCGCATTTGGCTAAATAAGCAGAAGGACATTGACATTGTGCTGGCAGACCAACTCTGGATTTGATTGTTATGATCGGCAAACATTGCCTGTTATTAAGTTCAACTACGCATGCATACATCGGGATTAGTTTCAACACCTACGCCGGGGCGGGGTGTTGAGGTCTACTTTCGACGTTGTTTCCAACCTTTCATCTTGCCTGGAAGCCATAAAATCTTCTAATTCTCATAGTTGCCTAGGGCTCGGGGGATGGCCGTGGCTGAGCGCAGGAAGGGCCGTCAGGATGTGGAAGCAAATCGGATTAACCGCTCACGGTAAAGATCAAGGGACGGATCACTGGCCTGCTCAGCGGCCACCTCCAGCCGTAGCCATTCATGGCGGTCACCCAGGCGCTCGGCCTGGATTTCGAAAAACAGTTCAGTCAGTATCCAATCTGGCGATCTACCGAGCTGGTCGGCCTGGTAGATCACCCCTTCTACGATGGCCTTGGTGCGTTCTATATGGTTGGTGAGGTTTGAAGTTCCTCGAAGGCCATTCTATACTGGCTAAAATTCAACATACCAGCCTTGTCTTCCACTTGTTCCCAGTGGAGGACCATTTGACGAAATAACTCATTATTAGTAGGCTCCATGGGCTTCTTATTGCTACTCCTTAAGCTACTCAATTATCCCTTTTTATAGCTGTGTTGTGGGTATGCTTAATAGGTTAAGTGTTATGTCTGGCCTACCCTCCTGTCGATCCCCTTGATTTTTTACTTCCTTTTCTTACTCCTGACCCGCACAATAATGGCCACGACTACAATAATGACTCCAAGTAATGGGATGAGAAACGGACCTTTGTAGACGGTACCATAATAATCACCCGGTTGCGCTATAGTATCTGGTTGGCTTGTGCTCATCATAGGAAAGAAATGATTGCGGTTACCCAAAAGTTATCTTTCAAAGTCAACACAAACCGGCTTATACCCGTGACTTTCCTGTGGTTCGAGTAAACGGCAAGCTACTATAAAAAAACAACATTCCTACGTATTCACCTCTGCTTCAATTATACCCGCAGATATGCTGAGCAAAAAGTTGTACCCCATGTATTCAGTAAGATTCCTGGCTTGGCACCTGTCAAACTCTATCCGTACTGTTGTTCGATCCAAAATATCCGGACCTCTTCCCACCATGAGCGATGATGACGATGGTTTAACCAGCCATGACTATATGCGTATGCTGCTTAAAACCCGTTAATTAATGAGTTAGCCACACTTGCTGTGTAAAGGCGCCATTGATGGCAGCATCCCACACTTCGACACGTACCCAGGCTCTGTTTTTTAGGTTGGTTTCAAACTGATACTGCTTTTTGCCGAACGGCGTCGTGTTGGTCAGGTCGATTTTCTCCCGAAATACCTGCTTGCCGTCTCCGGAGATCAGTTCGGCAAATGTGAGGGGGAAGGTCCAGTTAACGTCCAGCAGGATCGTCGCTTTGCCGTCGGTCGGTAGCGTAAGGGTTTCGCCGGCGCCTTTCCCGTTGACGGTGAATGCGGGTAGCATAATTTCGCCCGTGGTCACGAAGAACTTACCCTGTTGCATAACGTCTAAAATGGGTTGCCAGCCCTGACTATAATCGGGCAGTTTGTCCAGTTGCAGGTAGTTGACGTTCAGGTGCGCGTAGGTTTCGTTTTCAGGTTCCATCGTGAAAATATCCGACTCCGCGATCACATGCTTTTTAAAACCCCAGTTAGCCATATCGTCCATCAGGTCCAGTACGCGCCGACTTAAGCGGGGTTCTGACATATCGGCGGGGATATTTTTCCAGGCGGCCCCGAAGAAATGATCCGATTTGTAAAAGTCTTCATCCTTGTACTTATCCGGATACCCTGTTGACCCTTTGGTACGTGCGTGAGCCGTCCAGGCCAGTCCGTTTTCAGCTTCCAGCAGTTTCAGCATGTCGTTTTTATCAGCAATACGATACACCGTTCCATACGGCGGATCATTCATCACAAACGGCATTTCGGGTTTGCGCGACATGATCCAGTACACGGGTTTTGGAAAGAACTCCAGCCAGTGGCCACCAAAAAAATTGTTCGGCTCTTCGCCGGGAAGCAACAGGAAATCTTTGCCGGATAATCGTTTACACTGGTCGAACAACGTTTTCAATTCCAGCAAACGCAGACTGTCGGGACCTGTTGGGTGGCCGGGACCGTGAAACTCAGCCAGATGAACAATATTGACGCCCGAGTTCTTGAAAACCTTTACGAAATTGGGCACTTCAGGAACGGGTTTACCAGCCAGCACAACTTTCGTCGTAAATTCATTGTGAAAATGACTCGACATGGTTTTATAGCCGGGTACTTCCGGGTATTTGTCGTTATGTGTGAATCGCTTCACCTCATCAAGCGCTTTGCCGGGCGTATCGGTGCTTAGCAGACAGAAAAAATTAAGTCGTTGGCGTGTTTTCGGTGGCGCATTGACCCAGGGCACCCAGCGTTTGTCGCCCATCAAATCCTGACGAATGCCAATTCCGAATGCTGGAATGAGGCTCCGATAATTGATTCCATACCACGTAAAGTCCAGGTTAAAGGCTTCATCCAGTGGATAAAAATACTGGTGAGGGGCTGGAAATACGGCCAGACTGCCACGGGTGTTCGTTCCAATTATAGTTCGGTATTTCACCGCCTGCGCTTTATTGGGCTGCTTCAGATCGGCCGGTACGCTTTGCATCTGGTTATCGGTATCCGACCAGGCAATCGACTTCCAAACCGGCTGGGTAGTCACCAGACCCGCATCGTAGAGAATGGCGGTCGAATCAATGTCCGTCGCCATCACAGCCGCTACGTTAAATAGCGGACTACCATTGTAAACGGTAATCTCAAGATCGCCCGCAAACGTTGGCGTTTTAACCTCCGATACGTTCACGACAGTTCGGGAGCCAATGGTTTTGACACTGGCTGTCCGTTTGTTCAGCTCAACCGCGTATACCTTATGGGGCAGTTTATTCGTCTTATCGAAAAAGATATTCCAGCCATTCTGCGAGATTAAGTCCCGTTTGCCGACGGTCAGCACAAAGGCTGGGTCCAGAGACGTAGCAATCTCGTTGAACTTTCCTTGTCGCGACAGCTGAATGCTGTTGAAAAGCGGTTTCCCTTTATCCAGATTAATGACCAGTTTAGCCGTTTCCTTACCACCTGCCGGCCAATTAACCACCAGGTTATTACTCTGGCTTGTTACGCTAACACCACTATTTTTCTGAAAACCAGACAGATTCACCGGCGTCTGCGCATTGACAACCGAGCAGGCAATCACGAATAAAATCGGGAGGTAACCTTTCATTATCATTCAGATAGTAAATTCGGCAATATCAGACGCGGGTTGCTGGTCAGGTTAAACAATCCTTTCCTGAAAAGGCGATCGAGTCGGCTCAACGTTGTCTTTTCTACAGGAGAATAGCCCTACTTCACGGAAGAATATCAGCGCTTGAATTTACTTGTAATTTGTGTTCAGGCTGCGGTGGCTGGGCAGGCTCTAAGGCTGTAGGCCGCTCCTACCAGGCTCATATTGGCTTAACCAATACCTGAATAGTTAAACTGGCCGAGGCTAGTCAATAACCAAAGGGCGATTTGAAGAACTGATCGTTGGATGGCGACGAGGTAACGAGATGGTGAAGGTTGTTCCCCGATCAAGTTCGGAACGTACCGTAATGGAACCACCGTGCATTTTAATGATTTTTTCCGTCAGCGAAAGCCCAATTCCACTGCCTTTGATGGTGTGCGCATTGGTAGCCCGGTAAAAGGGTTGAAAAATATAATCCAGCTCCGCGTCGGCGATACCAATACCCTGATCGGCAATCGTTACCTGCACGGACGTATCACTAAGGTTAACAAGAAGTCGGCTATGGTGATCTGAGGAAAACTTACAGCCATTTTCGATCAGGTTTATAAAGGCGGTTTTTAATAACGACTCCTCTCCCTCTACCTGCATCGTTGGCAGGGCTTCGTCCGACGGGTCCGTTACTATGGTTATGGTATACGTAGGATTTTTTTGCAGGATTGTTGCTACGGCTTCGTACAGCACCTCATCGAGTTCAACGGGAGCCCAAGCAATATGCATCTGCTTCACATCAAATTGAGCCAGTTCGAGCA
The DNA here is from genome assembly GCF_054777855.1 of Spirosoma jeollabukense. Taxonomy (NCBI): domain Bacteria; kingdom Pseudomonadati; phylum Bacteroidota; class Cytophagia; order Cytophagales; family Cytophagaceae; genus Spirosoma; species Spirosoma jeollabukense. The sequence goes on along the minus strand of NZ_BAAHAD010000002.1, from coordinate 208,492 downwards.
ACCCGTTCGACAACGTATTGAGCTGTCTGATATCTTCGAGTAAGGATGCCAGCAAGTGCTGATACTCGTCTACCGATCGGGCTTTAATGAGCGCGACTTCAATCTGATTGGTTAAGAGCGTCAGCGGAGTACGCAGTTCGTGGGAGGCATTGGCCACAAAGCTCCGCTGAAGTTCAAAGGCCGAAATCCGGTCGAGCATCTGGTTAAACGTAGCGGCCAATCTGCCTAATTCGTCATGATCGTTACTCACGGTCAGATGGGCCTCTAAATTCGACACGCTGATCTGATCGATTTGATGCATCATGTTGGCAATGGGCTCAATGGATCGGCGGGCAAAAATCTGGCTTAATACAATGACCAACAGAAAAGCGACTAAAAACGAGGCTCCCGACACAAAAATGGCTTCCCGCGTTTTGCGAATGCCATAATCGTCAATTCCGTAGCTGACGACTTTAAAAACCCGTCCCTGATACCGAATCAGTAACCCGACCCCCGACCGTTTCCCATCGCTTATGGTCACTTCCTGCTGCTGGCCAATCTGACTTAGTAGTGTGGGCGTTATCGATAATGAAGGGCCAATTTTACCGGGGTTATCCAGTTCACCGCTATCGTAGAGTAAGTGGTTATGCTGGTCGAAAATGGCTACCCGCCGGTCGGAGAAGGATGTATACGTATCTTCATCGATTCGCCGAAGCAACGACTCATTGATTGACCGTTTTTCGACCAATAGATGCGTCATGGTAATGGCCCGGTTTTTCAGCTTGATCAAAAAATCTTCCTGTTTCGAATTCGCAAAGTAGTAATAGAAATTACCCAGAAAGAGTAATAAAATTGGCGATACGACGGCGATAAACGTCAGCGAAAAACGAGTACGAAGATTCATCAGGTGGCTAGGCCTCCACTTTCATCATATACCCAATACCTTTCCGGGTATGGATGAGCTTGATGGGGAAGTCATTGTCGATTTTTTTACGGAGCGAATTTATATAAACATCGATCAGATTCGACCCCGAGTCAACGGGAATATCCCAGACATTTTCGGCAATTTCATTGCGGGTCAGTACCGTGCCCTGGTGCCGGAGAAAGTATTCGAGCAGGGCAATCTCGCGGGGCGTCACATTAATGGGGTGCCCCGCCCGGCTTACTGATTTTTCGCGCAGGTCAATAACCAGATCAGCTAATATTAATCGGCTGGCATCCAGCGGGTTATTGGCCTGTATGCTCCGCTTCCGGATTGCCTGGATCCGGGCCAGTAATTCGCTAAATTCAAAAGGTTTCATCAAGTAGTCATCCGCGCCGGCATCAAAACCCGATAATTTATTTTCGATGGTTCCCAGCGCCGTAAGCATAATGACAGGTATATAGGCGTTACGGGTTCGAATTTCCCGACATAATGTGAAGCCACTGACGTCGGGCAGATTAACGTCCAGAATGACCAGATTAATGTCGCCAAAGTCAATGGCACGCCGGGCAGACTCCCCATCTAAGGCTACGGAGGCCTGAAAGCCAAACTCCTCCAGCCCTCTTTTTAGGGACACAGCCAGCTTAAGTTCATCTTCAACTACCAGTATTCGCATAGGTATTACAGAAATTAACGACTGCCAAATTAATAGAACCAGTTGGCCAAAACACGGCCTTCATAAACTTCTAATCGTTTCTTAAGGATTCCTTAATGTCGACCATTCCCCCAAAATCTACTTTTGTAACAGGCAGTTACGGGTTTTATCAGCCTGGTGAAATCCGTTGACTACGCTTGGGAGATGCCTTCACATCCCATATATCGAATACAACTATGAAACTGAAATCCGCTTCATTTAATGACTTGACAGTGCTTGAGGAGTTAGCACTCTTTTTTCCTACCCACGCCCCGCCCAGTGGCCGATGCCTATCTCTTAAAAATTGTCAAAATAGTTTAGCGTAAAAAATAAGATTATGATGAAGAGAATTTTCGTACTCACGCTTGTGAGCTTATGTACCTTGTTGGGTTATACAAGCTGTAAACATAAGGAAGAAGAAAAGGAAGAAGAAGTTAAGTTCCAGGTCACCAGCCCCTTAAAGAGAGACACCACAATCACTAATGACTACGTCTCTCAAATTCACTCTATACAGCACATCGAAATAAGAGCGTTGGAGAAGGGCTACCTGCAGAAAATTTTTGTGGACGAAGGTCAGTACGTCAAAAAAGGGCAACTCATGTTTCAGATTCTGCCTATACAATATCAGGCCGAATTGCTGAAAGCCCAGGCCGAAGCCAATTATGTAGACGTCGAATTCAAAAACACAAAACTGCTGGCGGATAGTAATATCGTTTCGAAAAATGAATTGGCCCTGGCTAAAGCCAAGTTAGATAAGGCCAAAGCTGAAGTATCCGTCGCGCAGATTCACCTTGGATTTACGGAGGTACGAGCACCTTTCGATGGGATCATGGACCACTTCCAAGTTCGACTAGGCAGCCTTGTTAATGAGGGCGACTTGCTGACCACACTCTCCGACAATAGCAAAATGTGGGTGTACTTCAATGTGCCGGAAGCCGAATACCTGAACTATAAGACGCACGCTCAGGAAGAAAACCTGAATAGTGTCAACCTGCTGATGGCCAACCAGCGAGTATATGATCATCCTGGTGTGGTTCAAACCATTGAAGCTGACTTCAACAACGAAACGGGTAACATCGCGTTCCGCGCTACGTTCCCCAATCCTAAAGGACTGTTACGGCATGGCGAAACCGGTAATATTCAAATGACTTTGCCGATGAAGAACGCCCTGATCATTCCGCAGAAAGCTACCTTCGAAGTCCTGGAAAAGAAGTACGTATACATAGTGGATAAAGACAACAAAATCCGGTCGAGGGAAATCACCATATCCGCCGAAATGCCTCACATTTTTGTTGTTCGAAGCGGTCTGACTAAAGATGATAAGATCCTTCTGGAGGGCTTACGCCAGGTAAAAGAAAACGAAAAGATAAACTACACATTCGTAAAGCCTGAGTCTGTCATCTCGAATTTAAGCTTGTATGCCGAGTAGATAAATGTAAAATGGATAATGAAAATGGATAATGAAAATCACCTCATTATCAAGTCATTATTCTGAGTGGGCAGGCCCGGTTATTCATTTTACATTATTCATTATCCATTCTTTAACGCAGACGTTATGTTCTCAAAATTCATCCGCAGGCCCGTTTTCGCTATTGTGATTTCCATCATGATAGTTTTTATCGGTGTACTGGCAATTAAGCAATTGCCTATTTCTCAATTTCCGGATATTGCTCCCACAACCGTCAATATATTTATTGCATATCCCGGCTCCAGTGCCGATGTATTGGTAAAATCTACCCTGATTACGTTGGAACAGGCTATCAACGGCGTTCAGGATATGCGGTATATAGCCACCGATGCTACCAGCGCTGGTGAAGCTACCCTTCGGATTATTTTCGAACCGGGAACGGACCCGAACGTCGCCGTTATTCGGGTGAAGACCAGGGTGGATCAGGTTATGCCGCTTCTACCCGAACTGGTTCAGCGGGAAGGGGTTATTATTTCGCCTGTCCAACCCAGTATGTTGATGTACGTCAATCTCTATGCCAAGGAAAAGAGTATTGACGAAAAATTCCTGTTCAACTACGCCACCGTAAAAATGATCCCCGAAATCCAGCGGACCAAAGGGATCGCCAGAGCCCAAATATTGGGTAGTCGGCGCTATGCAATGCGCCTTTGGTTAAACCCGGAGCGCATGCGGGCTTATAATATCTCCACAGAAGAAGTCATGAAGGCCGTTGGGGAGCAAAGTATTGTAGGCCGACCCGGCCGGATTGGCCAAAGCTCCGGTATAGCGGCTCAGTCACTGGAATATGTGCTTACCTACAAAGGACGTTACAACAAGCCGGAAGAATATGAAGGTATTATTATCCGGGCCAATTCAGCCGGTGAAAGCATTCATTTACGGGATATAGCCCGCGTTGAGCTGGGAAGTGAGTTCTTTGATATCTACTCTAACTTGGATGGCCATCCGTCGGCAGCTATTGTGTTGCGGCAGAACTATGGCAGTAATGCCAGTGATGTTATTGAAGAAGTAAAAAAGAAGCTTGAGGTAATGAAAGAGTCCTTTCCTCCGGGAGTGGACTATAAAATCAGCTATGACGTGTCCAACTTCCTGGATGCGTCGATCGAGCAGGTAATCGATACGTTGCGAGACGCGTTTATCCTGGTTGCCCTGGTTGTGTTCATATTCCTGGGTGACTGGCGTTCAACCCTGATCCCGATCCTGGCGGTTCCGGTATCCTTAATCGGGGCGTTTTTTGTCATTCAGGCGTTTGGCCTCTCCATCAACTTAATTACGCTCTTCGCCCTGGTGCTGGCCATCGGTATTGTGGTGGATGACGCCATTGTGGTGGTAGAAGCCGTGCACGCCAAGATGGAGGAAAAACCTTATCTAACACCTTTCGGGGCCGTTAAACAAGTGCTTGGGGAGATTAGCGGAGCCATTATCGCTATTACGCTGGTGATGGTCTCGGTATTCCTGCCTATCTCGTTCATGTCGGGACCGGTCGGTACGTTCTACCGGCAGTTCTCCATTACCATGGCCAGTTCCATCGTGATTTCGGCCCTGATCGCCCTAACGCTTACACCCGTGTTATGTGCCATGTTGTTGAAAAATCACCATGGACATGCCCAAAAGAAGAAAAACTTCCTGACCAGAGGGATCGACAGTTTCAACCGGGGCTTCGATAAAATGACGGGATGGTACGTAGGCCTGTTACGATTAATCGTCAGCCGCCGATTCGTTACGTTCGCCATATTGGTAGGCTTTTGTCTGGGAATAGCATTTGTGAATCAAATTCTGCCAGCCGGATTTATTCCGAACGAAGACCAGAGTACCATTTATGCCATTATTCAGACGCCACCGGGGTCTACGCTGGAAAAAACCAACCAGGTGTCGAGAAACCTTCAGAAAATTTGTGAAGAAGTTCCAGGCATAGAATCGGTATCGTCGCTGGCCGGTTACGAGATCATGACCGAAGGGCGGGGCTCCAATGCCGGTACGTGTCTGATCAACCTGAAATCCTGGGGCGATCGCGACAAGAACGTGAAGGAAATCATGGAAGAACTGGAAGGCAAGACGAGGAATCTCGGAGCGGTGGTCGAATTCTTTGAACCACCCGCTATTCCTGGATTTGGTACGTCAGGCGGTTTTTCCATGCGCTTGCTGGATAAGACAACCGATACGGACTACCGTGAATTTGATAAAATCAACAAGAAATTCATGGAGGATTTGGGCAAACGGAAAGAGCTCACTGGCTTATTTACCTTCTTTGCCGCCAATTATCCGCAATACGAACTGGAGATCGACAATAACCTGGCCATGCAAAAAGGCGTATCCATCGGAAAAGCGATGGACAACCTCAACATCATGATTGGTAGTACGTACGAACAGGGCTTTACCAAATTTAACCAGTTCTTCAAGGTGTATGTGCAGTCCGATCCTAGTTTCAGACGGCTTCCCTCCGATCTTTTAAAGCTCTTCGTCAAAAACGATGCGGGCGAAATGGTACCTTATTCGGCGTTCATGACGCTTAAAAAAGGTCAGGGTCCCAATGAAATTACCCGGTTCAACTTGTACAATTCAGCCGCTATTCAGGGTCTTCCAGCCAAGGGATATACCACGGCGGATGCCATACAGGCCATACGGGAAGTTGCCGCCAAGACGTTGCCAAGAGGATACGACATCGCGTTTGAAGGTCTTTCCTACGACGAATCGATCCGGGGAAATGAGTCACTGTATGTGTTCCTGATCGTCCTGTCCTTCGTCTACTTTGTGTTGGCCGCTCAGTACGAAAGCTTTATCATTCCATTGGCCGTAGTCTTCTCGCTGCCGGTCGGGATATTTGGCTCGTTCCTGCTGCTCCAGTTAATGGGGCTGGAGAACAACATTTATGCGCAGATCGGACTCATCATGCTGGTTGGTCTGTTGGGTAAAAATGCCGTACTGATCGTCGAATTTGCCGTTCAGAAGCGCCACCAGGGAGAAACGATTCTGAACGCAGCCATTGAAGGGGCCAAGGTTCGTTTCCGCCCGATCTTGATGACCTCATTCGCCTTTGTGGCCGGCTTGATCCCCTTGATCAGCGCAACCGGTGCCGGGGCTATCGGTAACCGTACCATTGGTGCTTCTGCCATGGGAGGTATGTTATTTGGTACCATTTTCGGGGTCATCATCATTCCTGGTTTGTACTACATATTTGGCAGCCTGGCTGATGGAAGAAAGATGATTAAAGATGAAGAAAATGATTCTTTGACCGAAAATCTGGTTCACTCAGTCGACATTTTTCCACAACCAGAAGAAATTGAAGATAATGCGTAATAAAAGACAATTGACTCAGGTAGGGATAACCCTGGTTACCCTATTCCTGGGTGGCTGTACTGTACCTCGCCTGGTTCAGAAAACAGAGAATAAACTAGTACCTGCGAGCTACAACAGCTCGCAGGATTCTACCAACTCGGCAAAGACAACGTGGCGGCAGTATTTTACCGACCCGTACCTTACGGCCCTGATTGATACGGCATTATATAATAATCAGGAGTTGAATGTTACGTTACAGGAAATCCAGATTGCCAATAACGAGGTATTTGCCAGAAGCGGGGCCTATCGACCCTTCGTTAGTCTTGGCGGGGGTGCCGGTATTGATAAAGTGTCGCGCTACACCAGTCAGGGAGCGGCTGATGCAGCTACCGAAATCCGACCAGGGGTAGAAACACCAGAGGTTTTGCCGAACATGTATTTTGGGGCTACAGCCAGTTGGGAAGTGGATATCTGGCACAAACTACGTAATGCCAAAAAAGGAGCCGTCGCCAGTTATCTGGCTTCCATCGAAGGGAAAAATTTCCAGGTGACGAACCTGGTGGCTGAAGTCGCCAATAACTATTATGAGCTTCTGGCGCTTGATACGCAACTGGAGATCATACAGAGAAACCTGGTTATTCTTAACAATGCCTTGTCTATCACGAAGCAGGAAAAAGAAGCGGCCAAAGTAACGGAACTGGCTGTACGCCGATTTGAGGCCGAAGTATCCAAAACGCAAAGCCTTCAGTACGAAATTAAGCAGAAGATTGTCGAAACGGAAAACCGTATTAATTATTTGGTGGGGCGCTTCCCGCAGCGTGTTCAACGGGACTCCCAGAGTTTTACCAACTTAGTTCCACCTACCATCCAGGCAGGCATTCCATCGCAGTTGTTAGCCAATCGGCCTGACATCCGGCAAGCCGAATGGAACCTGGAGGCCGCCAAGCTGGATATAAGTGTGGCCAGAGCAAACTTTTATCCGTCGCTAACGCTGCGAGGATTTTTAGGTGTGATGGCCTACAATCCGTTGTATCTAGTGTACACTCCGCAAGCGTTGGTTGCTTCACTAGCCGGGGACCTGGTTGGCCCGATCGTCAATAAGAATGACATCACGGCCAGGTATAAAAGCGCGAATGCCAAGCAAATACAGACCGTTTATAACTATGAGAAAACGGTGTTGAATGCGTATATTGAGGTGGCCAATCAGCTGTCGAATATCGACAACCTGGCAAAAAAATATGACGCAAAAAACAACCAGGTTCAGGCACTGACCGAGTCAACGAATATATCGATTAAGTTATTCACCTCAGCCAGAGCCGACTATATGGAGGTACTGCTGACCCAACGGGATGTACTGGAGGCAAGAATGGAGCTTATTGAAACCAGAATGCAGCAAATGAATGCGCTGGTCAATACGTATCGGGCCTTGGGTGGCGGCTGGAAATAAGCTGATTTATATAGTCCACAGCGACGAAAAATCGTCGGCTTCGACATGTTCAAAACCGCTATATGCACAGCATGTAGCGGTTTTTGCGTTACAAAAACAACCGTGAAGAGTTACCTGCCTGAATCGCACTAATACAAGCGATTTCGCTAAGCAAGTTGCCACAGGCGGATGTCTTCAGCAATGCCTTTCAAATGCACGATACCTAGCTGTTTGGTGCCATTGGGCATATTTGGCAAATCATTCACTACGTCCTGACTGATCAGCATTTGGGAGCCATATTCTTTGTTAAGTTGCTCAATACGAGCAGCCTGTATCACAACTTTACCCGTAATATTGTATTGCTGACGGTTATCCGTCCCGATATTGCCAACAACGGCGTCACCCGACTGGATACCAATGCCAATGGATGTAGGTGGAATAAGTTGCGTCCGGCTAGCATCCTCAACGGCTTGCAGAATAACCAGGCCAGCCTTAACGGCCTGTTCTGCCGGGTTATCGAGCGCAAGTGGAGCGCCAAAGGTAATCATGCACCCATCGCCCAGAAACTGATTAACAATACCGCCGTACTCCTGCACCACCTTGGCCACCAAGCCAAAAAAGGCACTTTGATAGGCAATGACGTCTTCGGGCGAGTGGGTATCCGCATAGATGGTGAAGTTCCGGATATCCAGAAACATAATGCTGACTTTACTATGTCGGGGCGCCAGCACGCCGTTCTGGTCGAGAATAGCCTGCACAACTTCGGGCGATACCTGCTGGCCAAACAATGTCCGGATCTGTTCATTGGCTTCCATTCGCTGGATAGATAGCTGAACACTCAGGCTAATCTGGCGGGCAACATAGGCCGCCAGTCCCCCCGTTATCAGCATAATTATTGATTTCACTACGTAGGGGAAGGCGCTGCTAAGAAAAAAAGTAATTTCCGTAAAGTGGGCTGCTCCGGCGGGGGATTTCGCCAGCAAATAACGGCTCAACAGGTAATATTCAAGCCCGGCTAATCCGCCGGTCCAGAGCGATACGGCGATGCTTAGCCGAAGCGTCGATAGCACGATAAATACAAAATACAGATACGTAATGGGCGACAATAGCATCAGAATCGGCTGCCCAAACGATTGACTGCTGATATACAAGACGACCGTCAGAGCCGTGATTTCGACCGTAGCATTCCCGAATTTAGCCATATAGGGCAAGCCCCGTACGTACCGGCTGATTGTCCCCAACATCCGCCATATACCGAATTCGTAGAGCAACATACCGCCCATATAGATGGCGATGGAGCGCGTAGTTGTTTCGTGGCCCGGCAGGTCGTCAATCGACCGGGAGAAGAAGTGGATAATGACGCCATAGAGCACAAAACCCAGGCTGAACAGGACAACCAGAACACCCGCCCGCTGGCGCTCACGCCGAAAATCTTCCTGTTCAAATTCATACTGAAACGACGTAATTGCCTCTTTCTGTCGATTAGGAAGCCAGTTCATAAGTATACCGCTGATGCGTAGTGATTCGCAGTCCTATAATAGTGTAAAAATCAGCCAGAATTGAGCCATCGGCTACGTTACTGGCAAAATAAGTTTAACCTTCTTGTCTAGAAGGGCAACCCATTTAACCGTTTTTGTTTCGTTTACCAGTCTATAGGAAGGTATTGAAAGAGGATATATCTGGTATACGTATCAAAAAATGAGGCAAAATTCCGCCGGGTCGAATCAGTAGAATTCAGCCTTATGTTGGGTTTACTATCATTAGCCTGCTGATTGGCTTTTACAAAAACTGCTTAGAAACCCCTACCCGTTCGTTATGGCATTTTCACGTTCCATTTCCCGCAACCAGTTTCTCAAAACCAGCGCTCTTGCCCTGACCTTACCGCTGCTGAACAAAGTCGATGCCTGGGCTAAACCAATAAAAAATGTTGGTTTACAACTCTACACGGTACGTAATGAAATGGCGAAAGATGTAGAGGGAACGCTTAGAAAAATAGCGCAGATCGGCTACACGGAGATTGAAACGGGCAATTATTTCGGCAAAACACCTAAAGAATGCAAGGCATTTTTGAGTGGTATGGGCCTGCGTGCACCCAGTGGTCTCTACATGACAACCGTCATGAAAAAGGATTGGAACAAGACCGTCGATCAGGCGGTTGAGGGCGGGCAGTCTTTTATGGGATGTGCTTATTTAACCCCGGATGAGCGTAAAACAATTGACGATTATAAAAAGATTGCAGAGTTGTTCAACCGGTCGGCTGAGGTTTGCAAAAAAGCAGGCATCCAATTTATGCACCACAATCACGATTTCGAGTTTCAGCCACTGGAGGGACAGGTTCCTTACGATATTATTTTAAAAGAAACTGACCCTAAACTCGTTAAGCTGGAATTAGATGTCTACTGGGCAACCAAAGCTGGGCAGGACCCGGTAGCGCTGTTCAACCAGCATCCGGGGCGTTTCCCCATTGTTCATCTGAAGGACATGGAAAAAACACCCGACCGGGCCTTCGCTCCGGTGGGCACCGGCTCCATTGATTTTCAGCGTATTCTGGATGCCCGTAAAATTGCTGGCATTGAACACTACTACGTGGAACAGGACGTTTGCAAAATTCCCCCGCTGGAAGCCATCGCCATCAGCTTTCAGAACGTTAAAAAATTGAGTGTTTGATCATTTTTTAACGTTCTGATATTACAGCTTTCGATTGGCAATCGCTTTGTTGATTACGTTCATCGTGGACGCTTGCTGCTGCTGCACAAAGGCCATAGCGTTGGCCACTTTTTTCTTTGCTCCGGCATAGTCCTGATGGATTAACCGTAACTGCTTTGTCCAGTCGGCGGCTGATGATTGATCGACCTGAAACAGCCAGTCTGGCAACCCAATATCGCGAAACATCCAGGCTTTCCGTCCGTGCGAGGGTGGCCAGGCATGCATGACCGGTACGCCCAGGGTCACACCCATAATGAGCGAGTGCGGTTCCATCCCAAACAGGCTATGCGCCCGAGCGTATACGGACATGGCTTCGTCGGCGTTCCAGAACGTGTCGCGCCAGACAACGTTTGCCTGCACATCGGCGGGCAACTGATCGTACAGAAACGTTTTGGCGGGCTCAATTTCTTTGGTCACTTCGGGCGCTAACAGCACCTTTAGCCCCGTTTCGCGGACCCATTTCGTAATCATCTCCCGAATTTTCGCCATGCGAGATCGGTCCTCTTCCTGCCAGTCCGCAGGCGATTTGCCCAGATCAATGGCATTAGGTCTTCGGTTAGCGTAGGGCGTATTGGTGAGGATCACCACGGCCAGGAATTTCTGGGCTTCCAACCCTGCTTTTTTCAGATACGCGAGTCCTTTTTCTTCATCTCGTACGTTGATACCGAAACAACCGTCCGGTCCAAACTCAAGTACGGGTGTCCGAAACTCATTCTCTTTCAGAAACTTGAGTGATTCGCCATCCCGGCAGTACACGAACGCAGCCTGACTTAATACGTTCCGATACGCATACATCGAGGGAAAATCGAACCGGTCGAATGATTGGCCGTAAATGCCAAACGGAATGTTGTTTTCAGCACAATAGATGTACGGCGTCAGGCTCGACATATTTCCGCCCCAGTCTTTGCCATACAAGCCAAAGTTCATGGCCATACCCGAGTTGAAGATGAACATATCAGCCCGTTCGAATGCTTCTTTGATCTCTCCCTCGAATGGCTTCCCTGACTCATAGAACTTCCCTCGAATGACGCGTACCTTCGGGAAATTCCGGCTAATTAATTTCTCCGTTTCGGGCCGTGGATCGGTATGCCAGAGTAGAATTTCGGCATTAAGAACGTACTGCGCTAACAAGCGAATCGTGCCGGGCGTGTGTCCCTGATCGCCAATATTGCCATCTCCCCAGGATGATCTCAGAATGATAACCGGGTTCTTCCCTGGCTCAACAATAGAGCTTCTTTCTGACAACAGAAACGACTCCGTCGGCCTTACGACACTCGCCGACGATACGGCTGTCAACTTAATAAAATCCCGTCTGGATGGCATCGGTTTAGAGCGAAATCAGGTTTTTCTTCACTACGTTCATCGTTTCCCGTTGCCGCTGTTCAACGAACTTTTTCGCTTTCGCTACGTTCCTTTTCGCGGTTTTGGGATCTTTGGCCATCGCCAGCACTGCCGGAACAATTCGGGCAACATCGCTCGGTGTATCCATATCGAAGAGCCAGTCGCCCAGACCAATATCCCGCCACATATACCCTTTGCTCGTCTGCTCATCGAACCGACAAACAATGGCCGGAATGTCATTGGCGATGCACATGATGGGTGAATGCATTTCGAGTCCAAACAAGCCTGCCGATCGGACATACGTACTGATGGCCTCGTCGGTCAGCCAGTAATGATCGCGCCAGACTATTTTCGCTTTCACATCATCCGGCAGCGGATCGTAGAGCATTTCCTTGCCGATCCTGACCTGGGTTTCGTTCTCAGGAACCAGCAAGACTTTCATCGGCGTCTGCCGGACAACGGCAATGATCGCTTCGCGGATGGGGGCGTTGTCATGCTCTTTCATCTGCTCGTTTCGGGCATGTTTCGCGTCATTTACGGCTAGCTTTTTCTGCGGGAGCTCCCACCAGGGTGTAAATCGCAACTGCGGAATGGCACACATAAACTTGCCATCTTCCAGGCCATGCTCTTTTAAAAAGGCGATGGCAGCAGCGTCGTTTTTTACATCGACCGCAAATGCGCCATCGGGACAAAACTCCATTATAGGGCAATTGACACCCTCCTTCTGGGCAAACGCCAGCGAAACCGAGTCCCGGAAATAGGCAAACCGAGCCTTGCTGAGCAGATCAATATCGACGGGATTCACCTGTTGCCGTTCGTTCGGAAGTCCATATACGCCGGGGAACGTAATGCCATAGATGCCATACGGTTTGCCGGTTTCCTTACGCCAGCGCTCTACATCGTTGCGGGCTACCAAAGACGGACCAGAACCGTGCAGCAGAAAAACGCATTCCGCAAAAGCCCGATTGATTTCATCAGGGGTCCGAATGATCGGTACGTTCGGAAAGCGCTTTTTCAGCATTTGCTCAACGCCATTGTCAACATTAGATGGCCACAAGCGTACGTCAACGTCGGGCAGATATTTTTCCAGTAGCGTCAGTACGCCGGGCGTGTGGCCAATATCTCCGATGTTTTCTGTCTGCCACGACGAGCGAAGAATGATGGATTTTCTAGCTACAACTGGTTGCGCCAAAGTGGGTATACTTGCCAACAGCCCAACCAGCGCGGGGAATTGGTTCAGGAACGTTCTACGATCTTGCACAGGCTCAGACGGAGATTATGTTCTTTTTCACTAAACCCATCGTTTCCCGTTGCTGCTGCTCAACAAATTTCCGGCCTTTGGCGGCTTTTGCTTTGGCCGCTTTGGGGTCTTTGGCCATGGCCAGCACCGTTGGGACGTAGCGGGCAATGTCCTGTTCATTGTCCATATCGAAGAGCCAGTCGCCCAGGCCAATGTCTTTCCACATAACGCCTTTACTGGTCTGCTCGGCAAAACGACCAACTATAGCCGGAATGCCATTCCCGATGCACATAATGGGCGAGTGCATTTCAAGCCCAAACAAGCCCGCCGAACGGATATACGTACTGACAGCTTCGTCGGTAATCCAGTAATGGTCGCGCCAGACGACTTTGGGTTTTACATCGTCGGGTAGCTTATCAAACAAAATCTCTTTGCCCAGTTTTACCTGCGTCTCATCTTCCGGGCAGATCAGAATTTTCATGGGCGTCTGCCGAACAATGGCAATAATAGCTTCCCGAAGCGGGGCGTTGTCATGCTCTTTCATGGCCTGATTTCGAGCGTCACGTGTTGCATCGAAGGGCGTTTTTTTACTGGGGATCTCCCAATACGGCGTAAATCGGGTGCGGGGAATGACACACATAAACTTGCCTTCTTCCAGGCCGTGTTCGTTCATGAATGTGATGGCCGCCTGATCATTCCGTAAATCCACGGCGAACGCACCATCAGGGCAATACTCCATAACGGGGCTGGTTACCCCATTGGCTTTCGCAAAGCCCAATGAAATCGAGTCTCGAAAAAGAGCGAAACGCGCTTTGCTCAACAACTCAACATCCAGCGGATTAGCCGTAACAACTGCCTTGGGATCAGGACTGTAGACGCCGGGGAACGTAATACCGTAGATGCCATACGGCTTGGCCGTTTCTTTATGCCAGCGCTCCACATCCTTACGAGCCACCAACGATGGGCCGGACCCATGCAGCAGAAAGACACAGTCGGTAAAAGCCTTTGTAATTTCCTCCGGCGTTTTGATAATCGGTACGTTGGGGAACCGTCGACGTAGTAACTCATCAACGCCATTATCGACGCTGGATGGCCACAGCCGCACCTCCACATCGGGCAAATATTTCTCTAAGAGTGCCAGCACTCCGGGCGTATGGCCAATGTCGCCGATATTGACCGTTTGCCAGGAGGAACGTAGTATAATGGACTTTTTGGCGGCTATCCCAAAAGGAGACACCTGAGCTAAGGCCGGAATGCTCATCAGTAAGCCAATCAAGGAGGGTGTTTGCTTGAGGAAATCTCTGCGGTTAGTCATGATTCGATAGGTTTGATTTACAGTTTTTGGTATTCGGCTTATGGCGTTGCTACGTTAGCTGGCGCGACAATCAACCGACCACCAAAAACCGTATACTGAAATTAATAGCCAGGATTTTGCTTTAGATTTGGGTTAGCATCCATGTCCGCCTGGGGAATGGGCATCAGCACGTGGAAGGGCTGAATCGTGGCATTGCGGGCGAAACTGTTCTCCGCTTTTACCGCGTCGAGCAAGCGACCCGTGCGGACCAGGTCGAAGCGACGCATATTCTCAAAGGTGAATTCTAACCGGCGTTCCAGCCAGACAGCTTCCTTGAACTGCTGATAGGTTAACCCCGTCAGCGCTGTCAGCCCGGCCCGTGTCCGAACTTTGTTCAGGGCCGCATAGGCGTCGGCCGTTGGCCTGTTATTGGCCTCATTTGTCGCTTCTGCATACATCAACAATACGTCCGAATAGCGCAGAATGGGTTTGCTGGTTCCCTCGCTCGATACGGTTTTTGCGGTTTTATCCCACAATTTCTGGTACGACACCGCCTTCGTAAAATCAGGATCAGTAATGGAAAGCGTGGTGGTAACGCCGTTGTAGACATAGGACGTAATGAACGTCACGGCTTTGCGCGTATCTTTGTCCGAGTAGAGATTGAACAGACTCGCGGTAGGGCGGGCAATGCCGGAACCCGTTCCCGGATAAATGGGCGCCGAACGAACCCCGTAGCCGCGGCCGTCGCCGTGACCTTTCACATCGGTGAGGTATTGAATTTCGAAGATGTTCTCTTTCCCACCCCGCGCCGTAAGCGCAAACGCATCGGCAAAATTGGCGTAGAGGTCATACACGCCCAGATCCATGACTTCTTTGGCTTTAGCTGCAGCCTGTGCCCAGTAGGGAGAACCGGCAGTGGTGCCCGCCCGAGTTAGATACACACGCGCCAATATACCTTTCGCAGCTCCCAGCGACGCCCGACCCGATTCGCTGGCTGGGTACGTTTTGGGCAGGACACTTTCGGCCTCTTTTAAATCAGCTTCAATCAGTTCATATACTTTATCGACGGGGTCGCGTGGAACAGCCAAGCCTTCGAGTGACGTGGTTTCTGTGGTTACGATCGGAACGTCGCCATACAGCCGCACCAGGTTAAAGTAATGGAGCGCCCTCAGAAACTTCGCTTCGGCGATATAGCGCTTTTTCAGGCTTTCGTCCATCGGGATACCCGGTAAGCGTCCAATCACCGTGTTCGAGCGGTTAATGCCGTTGTAGGCACCGGCATACTGGGAGATGAAAGTGTTGGACGGCGTGATGTTATACCGCCAGAGCAAGGGTCGGTCGGCAGAGCCCGTCAGAAAGGCGATGGCATCGTCGGTCGTGACCAGATCCAGAAAGGGGTCAGTTCCGCCAATCTGCGCATAACAGGCGCCCACAGCCGCTTTGGCATCTTCAGCCGTTTTGTAGTACGTAACATTGGTGAGGTTGGTAACGGGCGACAGATCTAACTGCGTTTCGCAGCCCGTGAGCGCCAACAACAGAACGAGTATATGAGTAGGTTTCATGATGTAAGGCAGGAGTTAGAATTTCAGATTCAAGCCAACCAGCAGGGTTTTAGCGGCTGGGTAGCCGCCGTAGTCAAGTCCCTGGCTCAATGATGAACTGCCGTAGCGATTCACTTCGGGATCGTAGCCCGTATACTTCGTAATCGTGATCCAGTTCTGAGCCGTTACGTAGATTTTGGCGGACGATATAGCGAGTCGGTCTACCAATCCTCTGGGCAGATTATAGCCCAGCGATATATTTTTAAAGCGTAGATAAGAACCGTCTTCAACGTTAAAACTGGACAGAATACGAGAACCTCCGGCCGCATTCGCGCGGGGAATTTCGTTGCTCGGGTTCGTGGGCGTCCAACGATCCAGCGCTCTGGCCGACTGGTTATTGCCGCCCGTCAGGTTTAGCAGATCGAAGGTTCCGTAGTTCAGAATCTGGTTACCAGAATTACCCTGAACAAAAATATTCAGATCAAATCCCTTGAACGAGAAGGTATTATTAAAGCCACCGAAGAGTTTGGGGTTAGCGTTGCCAATGATCGCCCGGTCG
The DNA here is from genome assembly GCF_054777855.1 of Spirosoma jeollabukense. NCBI lineage: Bacteria > Pseudomonadati > Bacteroidota > Cytophagia > Cytophagales > Cytophagaceae > Spirosoma > Spirosoma jeollabukense. Next base: position 192,049 of record NZ_BAAHAD010000002.1, on the reverse strand, counting down.
TTGTCATTGATGGTGCCGTCGCCATTCAGGTCCTTGTAGCGAATGTCCCCAGGTTTGGCGGTTTTCTGCGCCGACGCATCTACGTCGGCCTGGTTTTGAAAGATACCATCCACAACCCGTCCGTAGAAATTGCCCAGCGGGCTACCGACCCGCAACAGAATCGGGTTGACGTTCGTCGCGAAAATAACGGCATCCGTACCCGTCGTGAATTCCTGACGACCATCCAGCGTCTGAATTTTATTCTGGTTGAACGTAATGTTGAACTCCGATGTCCAGCGGAAGCCGTCCTTGTCGACGTTGATCGTATTTAAGGACAGCTCAAGCCCTTTGTTCTGGACGCTGCCAATGTTTTTCAGGGTTTGGGAAAAGCCCGATGAGGTGGGCACACCCACATTGAACAGCAGGTCCGACGTTGTTTTGATGTAATAGTCGGCTGTAAACTGGATTCGGTTATTGAGGATTCCCATGTCTATACCCACATCGAATTGGGCATTTCGCTCCCAGCGCAGATCAGGATTGGCAATACTTGAGGTATATGAGCCGGAATTGAGCGTGCCCCCCAGAATATAAGGCGTTGAGCTGATATTGCCCAGGTATCGGTAATTCCCAATTTCCTGGTTGCCCGACAGACCGTAACTCACCCGAAGTTTGGCATCCGAAAGCGCCGTCAGGCTCTTCATCCATTGTTCATTGGCCATTTTCCAGGCCAACGCGCCGGACGGAAAGAAACCGAATTTCTGATTCGGTCCGAACCGGCTGGACCCATCCCGCCGACCCGTCAGGGTGAGCAGAAAGCGATCGTCGAAACCATAATTGATCCGGGCGAGGTACGAAATCAATCGCCAGTCACTCGCTTCCGATGTTGGCGCCACCAGCGTTGAACCGGCGCTCAAATTGTTGTATAGCGCAAAATCATTGGTGAACGTATTGGCATTGGCACCTACTTTTTCTATTCCCAGGCCTTGAATGGTGTACCCCAGCAGCGCATTCAAATTATGTTTTGGAGCGAGTTGCCGGGTATAATTGAGCGTGTTTTCATTGAGCCAGCCAACATTCTGCGTCGTTCCAACGGAAGCGGTTCCTCCCAGGCTGGACCCCGCCAGCGACAACCGGGTGGCGTAACTATTGGATTTTGTCGCCTGCAAATCCGTGCCGAAACTGGTGCGAAAATTCAACCCTTCGATAATGGTATAGTCGAGGTAGGCATTGGCCAGCAGCCGAATCGTGTTATTGCTGTTCGTAATTTCGTTCGCCACCGCCAGCGGATTATCGACACCATAGCCATTGAGCGCACCCGTATTTTTATAATAGCTTCCGTCTGCATTGTAGATAGGGAAGTTCGGTGCATAACTCAGCGCCGAACTGGTCACCCCTCCCCCATTGTTGCCATCTACATCGGTTTTGGCGTTACTTCCGGTCGTATAAGCTCCCTGAATAGTAAGGCCTGCTTTCAACTTGGATGTCAGGTTGTTATCGAGATTGGCCCGTAGCGTATAGCGTTTGAAGTTGGAGTTGAGAATGATTCCCTGCTGATTGAAATAACCAAAGGAAATCGCGTAGCGCGACTTGTCTGAACCACCCGAAGCTGCAAGCTGATGGCTCTGGATGGGTGCTGCCCGAAATATCTGCGCCTGCCAGTCGGTGCCCTCGCCTAAGGACGACGCCAGCGGCTGATCGGCCGTACTGCCATCAAAATACGGTTTACCGCCCCCATTGACCCGCGCTTCGTTCACAAAATCAGCAAATTGGCGGGCGTTGAGCAGCGGAATTTTCCGCCGGACAGTCTGAACCCCGTAATACGCATCGTAGCTAATGATGGTCTTGCCCGCTTTGCCCCGTTTGGTGGTCACCAGCACGACGCCGTTTGAGCCGCGTGAACCGTAAATAGCGGTAGCTGAGGCATCTTTCAGGATTTCGATGGATTCAATGTCATTGGTATTGATGGAGTTAAGGCCGGTTGTCGGAAAGCCATCGATCACATAAAGTGGGTCGTTACTGGCATTGACGGAGCCCGATCCCCGGATACGTATCGTTGAGTTGCCACCCGGAGCCGCCGAATTTGTCACCACCTGCACCCCGGCAGCCCGCCCCTGCATCGCCCGATCTAACGAAGGAATGGGCGTGGCTTTAATATTCGTTTCACCCACTTTAGCAACGGCCCCCGTCAAATCCGATTTCTTCACGGTTCCATAACCAACTACTACGACTTCGTTCAGTTGCTTATCGTCCACGGCTAACGTAACGTCGATGGACGTGCGGTTACCGATAACAACTTCCTGCGTGGTGTAGCCAATAAAAGACAACACCAGCGTAGTGGTTGCATTGACGTACTGTTCGGGAATGGTAAGCCGGTAATTCCCCTCTCTGTCGGTGATAGTGCCTAAGCGGGTGCCTTTCAACACCACGCTAACACCTGGCAATCCAGCATTATTAGCCCCATCGGTGACCCGGCCCGAAACTGGCCTGTCGGCCACTTCTCTGGCCGGTAGCTGATTGAGCAATTCCTGTTCGTCGCCAGGGATTTCGCCGGATTTGCTACGTCCTGTGGCCGGATTTTTGAACAGCGCAATCTGTTTACCCGACACTTCGTAACTGATGTGCAGGGGCGTAAGCAGTTCGGTCAGGAAATCCTTGAGCGTGCCAGACCGGGAAACAAGTTTCACTTTCTGATCGGCCTGAATTTCTTTGGGGTTATAAATGAACCGAACGTTGGTGCTACGTTCCAGCAACGTCAGGGCACCTTTCAGGTTTGTACTTCCGGTTTTTATCAGGATGTGCTGGTCGAGAACTTCCTGCCCATGCGCCAGGCGAGCCCAGGTGGTACTCACAAACAACACCGCTATCAGAAGTTGCGTAACCGATAGTTTCATGAGCTGGGCGAGGGACGGGTACGTCGTATAAAGTTTATCCATGAGTGAAACGGTTATTTACTCACGGATGGCAACTGAATCGGGCAGATACTGCTTTTTTTTGTAATTATTTTTATAAATAATTCTCAACTATCCCCTGACCTATTCAACTATACCTACTTATTATCACATCCCAGACTGTGAATAACGATCTGACCATCCACAATTTCATAGGTAGCCCGGGATATTCGGCAGATCAGATTCAGCTTTTCGAACAGGGATTCCCCCGTGAGATTGGCGGTAATGAAGCAATTCTTAATCGTCACCGGATCATATAGCACCGGGAGGCCGTAGGTCGTTTCGAGCTGCCTGAACACTTTTTCCATCGGCACGTCGTCAAATACGTATTCGTTGACGGCAACTTTCTGTAAAACAATAGGTTGCGTAACAACAGACTTCACCAACCGATCTTCTTTTTCAATGAACGCCACCTGTTGATTGGCGGTAAGCACCACGCCAACAGATTCATTTTTCTGCGACTGGCGGGCCTGCCGAATATCTTTCCGGGTGTAGACCGACACCCGTCCCGAACGTACTTCCACGGATGCGTTTTTGCCTTCGGTCGTCACCAGAAACGACGTTCCCAACACCTGCGTAGAGATCCGGTCGGCATGAATCCAGAACGGCTTTGTAGGATTTTTGGTCACCTCAAAAAATGCTTTTCCCCTCAGGTAAACTTCCCGGCGATTATCCACAAATTGCTTTGGATACCGTAACGTACTGTTTGGGTAGAGCGTAACGGAACTCCCATCCTGAAGCACAATCCGTTGTGAATCAGCCTTATCATTTTTAAGTTCGGTATAATTTGAAATCAGCACCGGACTGATTCCCTCCAGACCAGCCACGTCCACCGGCTCAGATTTGTCGAAAAAAAACCAGTAACCAATGCCCAGAACGAGTATAACCGATGCAGCTACCCGGAAAGCCAGTGTCGACCAAAGCGGACGTACTGATGTCTTATCCTGCTGAATAATGGCGTTGGCAATATGCGTTAATTCATCGTCGGGCAGAGCCGTGTTTTTTTCTTCCAGCGCATATAGAAAAGCCCTGGCCAGCTGCACTTTCCCGGATGCTTCGGGATGGGTAGCCACCCAGTGAGACCAGAAGGCTTCGCTCTGCGGGTTCCGATGGATGACCCATTGTCGAAACTGTTCGTCGCGCGTAAATTCTTCGACGCTATAGTTCTGGTAGTCGGGATTCATGATGCGTACGTATCTAGCTTGGTAATAGATGGCCAATTGGTGGCTCAGATACCTGTTTTTAGCAATAATTAAAAAGATGTCTCACGGAGCAAAGCAGTCAGCAGGATAAAGCCCACCCAGTTTTCCCGAAATGTTTTGAACGCGGCCTGCAACAGATTCGACACCGACTGGGGGTTAACACCCATGATATCAGCGATTTCGTCCCGTTCCAGATTCTGGTAATAGCGCAGATAAATGACTTCGCGCTGGCGTTTGGGTAGCTGGTTGAGGGCTTCGGCAACCCGGTGAGTCGTCTCGGCTAAACTCTCCTGCTCGATCAATGACCACTCGGGCGAAAACTCAACAAAGTTCAGGTCATTTTCCAGATCAGCGGGCTCGTCTTCGTTGATGATACGTTGCCGATAGCCTTCCCGGATCACCCGTTTCCGTACGGAACTCAACAGGTACGCCCGCACGCTATCCGGTGTGCTGATGCGATCCCGGCGGTTCCAGATTTCGATAAACACTTCCTGCACACAGTCTTTCACGAAATCTTCGTTCCGCACAAACTTGTAGCCGTAATTCTGTAGCGAATTGAAATAGTTAGCCAGCAACTTTCCTAAGGCCAGCTCACTGCCGTTTTTCAGTTGTTGCCAGAGCTGGATATCGGAAGTTGGTGTACTTAAAGGCATGGCTGTAGCGGCAAAAAAGATTCATCTATAGAAGCAGGTGCGGTGAGTCAATTACTGATAATTCAAGTTGCGATATGCTCTTTTACTTCCCGTCGGCATGTAAACATAGCCTTTGCGATCACTTTACACGAGAGGATTGGGAAAGATAACCGGACCCATAATACTGTTCAATTCGCTCGGTTTGGCCGTTTGCATGCTTAACCAGCGATGTTGTTTCAGTGGTACGCCATCGTTGCTGCGGGCGATGGTCCGTCCGAAGCGGTGTCAGACAGTGTACCGGACCGTTATTGGACGTGGCTACGTAACAGACCGACGTACCTGTCGACAACAAGGCCAGCCCCTTGCTATCGCCGTCGAGCTGCACGCCAGCTTCGGTCGGCGGTATGGCCCGAAAGTGTCCTTTGCCGTCGCCTAACAAAAGCGTTCCCCGGCTGGCGTCATACCAGCCAGAATACGTTTCGGGCGCGTATGAATTGCCGACCAGTAATACGTCACGCCAGCCATCGCCGTTGAAATCGTCCGTTTGTATACCAAAAACGGGGGCAATCTGGGCCATAATAGGCAACGCGTGAATGGCAAAATCCGCCACGCCAGACCGCCCATTTCCCTTATTTTCGATATATACGCTTCGCAGTTCGGTAGCTTCCAGCCGAATCGCTCCGGCCCGCTCTTCGTCGGTGAACATCTCGGCGAAGGATTTTTGGGCGTAGGCCTGAAAACTGGTAAACCGTTTTCGGGACAGGGTTGTCATCTGGTCGTTTACTACGTCACGGATGGCTGCCACCTGTTCCGTCCCCTGGAGGTAATACGTCAGGATAGGATCTATCTTTCCGTTTCCGTCAAAATCCTTGCCATACACGCGCAGTGGCTCGGTAGCCGATGCCCTGTATTTGGTATTCAATCCCGTGTTTCCGGCAACGTAGTCAATGTCGCCATCCCGGTCGAAGTCGGCACCGGTAATGGAGTTCCACTGTCCAGCGGGTAACGTGGTGGGCTGAAGCTGGAATCTTGTTTTCAGATTGCGGAACAACGTAATGGGCATAAACTCCCCGGCAAGCATCAGATCAGGCCAGCCGTCGTTGTCGTAATCGGTCCAGAGGGCCGAGCAAATCATGCCCACCTGCCGCAAACCGGGTGCTAACTGATCGGTTACGTCGGTAAATCGGCCGTTATCATTTCGTAATAAGTAGCTCCGTGGAGGATAAGGATAATGGTCTACTTTCACCCGCCCACCCCGAAATAAATCAAGATCGCCATCGTGGTCAAAATCAACCGCCACCACACAGGAGCCCGACGAGGTGGTAGGCGGAAGCATACCCTGCGATCTGGTAAATTTCCCATGCCCGTCATTCAGGTACAGCCGGTCCTGATACACGCTGTTGCTGTCGGGTTGCTGCGTACCACCACTCACTACGTATAAATCGGGGTCGCCATCCGCATCGGCATCGAAAAATAAGGCGCCCATATCTTCGAGCGCATTGGCACCCTGCACCAGCGCCGAAAACTGCCCCGGTTTTGTCTGCAAATAAATGGTGCGCAGCTGGCCGGGATCAGCCCCGATAAAAACATCATCCAGTCCGTTGCCGTCTACATCGGCAATTGCCACCGCCGGACCGTTTTTCGCGTACACCTGAGCAAGCATCGGCGTTCGCTGCCAATCGGACGACAGGGCTTCCTGATGCTGGAACGGAATGCCAATTAAGGCGGCTGGCTGGGTTTTGAAATACGGTTCTCTTACGGGCGGAGGCTGCGGAGACGCAGCCGTTGGTTGATAGGTAATCGTGTGCACCCGATCAGCCTGCAGCAGACCAAGCGTCTGTATTAGGCCATCGGCCCAGCGAATGTCAACCGTTGCCGCACGATGTTTTCCCAGTCCGAAATGAGCCATCGACTCAACCGACGACGTATAGCCACGAACGGGATGGGCCAGCAGCGTTTGCGTAGAACCATCTGGTAACGTCAGGCGGATTTCGGCACCGGAACCGTGCGCATCGGCGGGCAATTTAAAGCGCAGAAAATGGCGCTCAACGGGCTTGCCTGTCTGGTTGGTTTCGTTGCGGTACAGTCCGGCGGGTTCATCGATGTTATTGAAAACCAAATCGAGGTCGCCGTCATTATCGAGGTCGGCATAGGCGGCACCATTTGAGAAATTCAGGTCGCCCAATCCCCAGTCCAGCGATTTATCATCAAACGTCAAATCGCCCGATCGGTCGCCACCGTTATTGCGGTACACGTAGTTGTGCACCTTTATTTCGGGCAGTTTGTAGAGTGCATCCAGAGTTTGCTGGTGCGTAGCGGACAGGCCATAGCGGGAAATTTGCTCGTTGAGGTAAACGACATAATCCAGATTGGTGATGTCGCGCCGATACCCGCTGGAAATGGTCAGGTCTTTCCAGCCATCATTGTCTAGATCAGCGAGCAAGGGTGCCCAACTCCAGTCGGTGCGCGCTACGCCTGCCAACTGGCCAATCTCACTAAACACCGGCGAAGGGATGGCACCGGTTGCCGACGGGCTTGGTTCCCCCTGATTGAGTTGCAGCGTATTGCGAACGTATTCATCCTGATAACCCTGTTGGCGGGCCAGTGTGAAGAAGTCCCAGTTGGTTTTGACAAGCATCATTTTCTGCCGCTCATTCGTTTCCGGCATCATGTCAACCACCATCACATCGGGTCGGTCGTCGTTGTTAACATCCTGAATATCAACCCCCATACTATTGTAACTGGTATGCTTGAAATAATCCGCAGCCCGATCGGTGAACGTACCATCCTGATTATTAATCCAGACGACATCATTCGAGAGAAAATCATTGGCGCAGTACACATCCAGCCAACCATCCTGATTCAGGTCAGCAACGGCCAGCCCCAGCCCATAGCCTTCAGCTACTACCCCAGCCTGCCGGGAAACGTCGGTGAAGTGGGGCAAAGGGTGTGGAGCATGGGGCGTGGAGCTTGATGCATTTGAGGCACGACTTTGCTTTTCGGGGTTTTTCTCCATGCCCTCTGCCCCATACTCCACGCTCCCTGCCCCTTCATTCCGATACAGCCTGTCCGTACTTAAACCGCTGCCATCCAACCGGCGCGGACGGATGCTGTTGCGCCCTGTTTTCTCGAACGCATTGTTCAGTATGTAGCAGTCCAGATCGCCATCGTGGTCATAATCGAAAAAAGCGGCCTGCGTATTCATCCCGCTATCGGCCAGCCCAACCTGTTCTGCTACGTCCCGAAAGGTAGGAATGCCTCCTTTGGCACAAGTCTGGTTCAGGAAAAGCATGTTTTTACGCACCGCCCCTACCGCGTCCGGCCCGGCAACGCTCACGTAAATATCCAGCCAGCCATCCTGATTCACATCAACGACCGAAACTCCCGTACACCAGCGTTTCGTTTGGAGGCCTGCCTGCTGCGTTACGTCCTCGAATCGAAACCCGGTATTTGCCGATGCAGCCGTGTCGATCCGGTTGAGATACAGGCGGCTGGTTACCTTATTACCCGCAAAAAAAAGATCCTGCCAGCCATCGTTATTGAAGTCACCAACCCCAACGCCTGCCCCATTGTACATCGGGTCGTACGTATTGGCATTCAGCGTTTCACCCTCGAATGGCTGGATCTGATTGTTGAAGTTTACGCCCGATTCATCGACCCCGATTTTGGTAAATAAAGGCGGATTATCGGGCGTTGACCGACAGGACGCAAGCAGGCTACTTAACAGCAAAAACAGCAGGAAATTAAGGGGTCGCAGAAGCATACTCGTTAAAAGAAGCAAACGGCTGATTTTATCCCTATTTAGAAAATAAACATTACTTTTCACTGAGTAGTTATTACTATTCTCAGGAATAGTGGTAAATTTAATCTGCCAATAACACGATAAACGATTGGATTCTTTACAGGATAATTACCGCTATACAACCGATGCTGCGCTTTGGGACAGTTTTCTGGAAGGCAGTAAAATTGCTTACGCTTATCTATACAGTAAATACGCTCCGACTTTATATAATTACGGCTATAAAATTGCCCAGAATCGGGAGCTAACGGAAGATTGTCTGCAAGATCTTTTTCTCACTATTCTGGAAACCCGCGAGCGGCTGGGACGTACTGATTCAATCAAGTTTTACCTTATGCGCTCGCTTCGGCGCGACATTGTTCGCAAGCTAACGACCGAGCAACGATTCAACCACGAACCCGACACGCTTGACTTCACTATTGAATTTTATTACGAACCGACCTGGCTCGACAAACAGATTTCGCAGGATCAGTCAACATTGTTGCTTTATGAACTGAATAACCTCCCTGCCCGCCAGAAGGAAGCCCTCTTTCTTAAATATTTCGACAACCTCAGCTACGAAGAAATTTCAGGTATCATGGGAATAGAGCAAACCTCGGTCTATAAAATCGTTTATAAAGCCATAGCGACCCTCCAGAAACGGATGCCCCCGCAGGTCGTTTTTTTGTTGTTGACGCTAATTCAGTAATACTTTTGCTTGTCAAGTAGTACTCATCCGATAAAATTTAGCAAAAATTCATTAGTATCCGAGGGATAATCTGGACCGTAAGCTCCTTTTACAGCATATATCCAGATAGGATCACTGCATGAATTCATCTCAACTGCCTGATTACACCCAGTATTCGATCAATGATTTTGTACTGGACGACTCGTTTCGCCAATGGGTATTTCACCCGGATGAGCAATCTATGTCGTTCTGGAACACATTTCTGCTGCGAAATCCTCATCAACAGTTGATTGTCAACGATGCCAGTTCGATCCTGCTTCACCTGCGCATTCAGCACGACGATTTGCCGGAAGCCAGTCGTGAACGTATCTGGCAGGTACTGGCGGCTGCTCACGACCGGCTCTCGCCCGTGCAACCGGAAAAACAGCCATCGCCTTTTCTGAAGCGGGTCATCAGCCATCCGTTCACAAACTGGCAGGTTGCGGCATCTTTAACGGGCCTGCTATTGTTGGCCGGGGGCGGCTGGGCGTTTCAACACGTCTGGAACCGACAGGAAATTCATACCAGGTATGGCGAAGTGACGACGGTTACACTGCCTGATGGCTCATCGGTACGACTCAATGGAAATTCGACGCTAACGTATCCGACCAATTGGCGGGAGAACGACGACCGTGAAGTGTGGGTGGAAGGGGAAGCTTTTTTTAACGTGTCTAAAAAGCAAACCGCCACCGGACGCTTAAAATTTATCACGCACACGCCCAATCTGGACATTTCTGTGCTGGGAACGCAATTTAATGTCAACACACGCCGGGGCAATACGTTGGTGCTACTGGCCGAAGGCAAGGTTGAACTGTCTAAACCCGATGATCAGAAAGCCGGGGTCATTCTGATGAAACCCGGCGATCTGGCGACGGCTCAGGTGGGTATTGAACAGGTGGAAGTCCGGCCGGCCAAACCGCAACTGCACACGGCCTGGGTTCGACAACAGTTTGCCTTCGACAATACGCCCCTGCGTGATATCGCCCAGCAACTTACGGATACCTGGGGGATCAGCCTGATTTTCGAAGACAAAAACCTGGCCGACCGACGCTTTACAGGAAACCTGTCCAGTCAGGATCTGGAAACGCTGATCACGACCCTGTCTACCACATTTGACGTCCAGGCCGACCGGGAAGGGGACCGGATTTATTTGCGTCGCCAGCCAGAAACAGACCGCTAACACACTTCAGGACTACTAAACGCCTATACTTAACATTTTTTCAGATGAGAAAAGTATCCTTATCCCTCTCGCTCTGGATGGCTGGAACGGCACTATTTAGCTTGCCATACACCTCAGCCGCCCAGTTGCTGACCCGGGCACAAACCAATGTCGAGCATCAGACGCCCGACGACCGCCCGAACCGAGCGCGTTCCCTCAAAAAGGTGCTCAGCGAACTGGAGCATCGGTACAAAATTAATTTCGCCTACGAAGAGCCTCTGATCACGGGGCGACTGACGGAACAGGGCCCCGAGGGCGCAACATTGGAGCAGGTGCTGACAAACTTGCTCACCGAACAGGGATTACGGTATCGAAAAATCAAAGATAATCTCTACGTTATTCAGCCAGCCGCAAAGCTAGAGCCGGTCACAGCCAACTCTCCCGTAACGCCCGACGCAAATCAGGCGGTCACAACGAGTGAAGTGGCTGTTGCCCGGCGCATTACCGGACACGTAGTCGATGAAAAAGGGGCTGATCTACCCGGTGCGAACATCATTGAAAAAGGCACCAGCAACGGCACCACGACCGATGCCAGTGGCAACTTCGCCCTGAATGTAAGCGATGCCGCCACTGCATTGATTGTCTCCAGCGTGGGCTACGTCCGGCAGGAAATAGCGATTGGCAACCGCACTGTGGTTGACATAAAACTGGTGGCCGATGACCGCACGCTCGACGAAGTAGTCGTTGTTTCGTATGGTACAGTTAAAAAGACGAACCTGACCGAAGCTGTCAGCATCGTCAATGTAGCCGATGCCAAAAAAGTACAGGCCGCGTCGGTCGTTGACCAGATTCAGGGCCGCGCGGCCGGGGTTACGGTGGCCTCGACCGGGGGCCAGCCAGGAGCGACAGCCAGCATTAAAATTCGGGGTTCCAGTACGTTTGGCTCCAATCAGGACCCGATCTATATTATCGACGGCGTCATTATTGGCAGCGCGGCCTCTGACTTCAATCCAAGTGATATCGAGACGGTTACCGTATTGAAAGATGCGGCTGCTACGGCTCTATACGGATCAAGAGGCATGAACGGGGCCATCGTTATCACCACAAAAAGGGGGAAAGCGGGTAAGGCCGTCATCGACTACAGCGGCTATTATGGGGTGCAGAATATCGACCACCAATTGCCGCTAGCTGGCCGGGACCAATACATCAGAACCTGGACGGCGGCCTACCAAAATGGCAAACTGCCCGTACCGGATTTGGGTCAGGGTGGCTATAATACCGACTGGCAAAAGGAGTTGATTAAAACCGGTGCCATCACCGATCATAACGTCAGCATTTCGGGTGGGGTCGATAACGGAGCTAATAAATCGAACTACCGAATTTCGGGCGGCTATTTCTCGCAGGATGGAACCATCCGGGGCCGAAAGCCCGATGGCACTGAAGTGAGTCCGTATTTCAAACGGTATTCGGCCCGGATCAATGCCGGTACGACGCGGGGTAAACTGACCATCGGCGAATCGGCTTATTTAGCGTACACCAACGAACGACGGGTAATTGGTCAACCGTTTGACAACGTTATCCGGATGCCGCCAACCATTCCCGTTTTTGACCCTGGCAACTTAAGCGGCTACGGCTATGGCAGTGCCAACAATGCTACGTTCGGCACGAATCCCATTGGCCAGCAGGCCAAAGACGACAACCTGGTCAATAGCTACAAGCTGTTGGGAAATATCTTCGGCGAGTACGCGATTCTTCCCTGGCTGACGTATCGACTGAGCGTTGGGCTTGACTTCAGCAATTACCAGAACAAGTATTTCGCTCGTCCCGGTGCGCTCAGCTATAATAGCCCCAGTCCGGCGAACGGCATTCTTGACGACCGCAACGGACGCTTTTTCAATACGTTGATTGAAAATACACTGAACTTTAATAAGGTTATCGGCAAGCATCAATTCAGTGCTTTGTTAGGCTACACCCGGCAACGGTTCGATCAGAATGAAATCTATTCCCATACTGAAGGCATCGTGGGTGAATTCTATCAGCAGGGAGCGGGTACGTCGAGTCCGCGCACGGACGGTTTTTCAACCATTTCCGGACTGATTTCGTACCTGGGCCGCGTAAATTATACGTTCAACGATAAGTATAATATTCAGGGAAACCTGCGCCGGGATGCGTCGTCCAACTTCCCGAAAGATAATCAGGTGGCCTACTTCCCGTCGGTATCGGCCGCCTGGAACATCAACAAGGAAGCGTTCATGCAAAACATCCCGGCCATTGGTGATCTGCGGCTGCGGGCCAGCTACGGTTCGGTGGGAAACCAGGCAATTGCTCCCTACTCGCTCGACCCAACCATTCAGCCTAACCTCAACTACGTGCTGGGTGGCGGCAACGTGATCGTGCCGGGTGCATCAAACCGCCAGTTGCAGAACTCGAACCTGAAATGGGAAAGCAAAACCACAACCGATATAGGCGTTGACGCTACGTTCCTGAACGGCAAAATTCAGTTGCAGGCCGATTATTTTTACTCGCTCTCTAAAAACCTGTTGCTACGGGTGCCGCTCCCCATCACCGCCGGAAATCAGGGCGATAATCCCTACGATAACCTGGGTAAGATCGAAAATAAGGGGTTTGAGCTGAGCGTAACGTATCAGGAGAAAAAAGGCAATTTCCGGTATAGCATCAACGGGCAGCTGACCAGCATTAAAAACAAGGTTCTGCAGCTAGTGCCGAGCAACGGAAACCAGCCGCTGTATGGCTATGGACAGATTACACGCACCGCCGTTGATGGTCCGCTGGCCGCTTTTTACGTACTTAAACAGGACGGCGTTTATCAAACGCAGGCTGAAGTTGACGCTGGACCAAAAGAGGCTATTGGCCCAGTAACGCCGGGCGATGTTCGGTACCTTGATACAAATGGTCGTGATAAAGATGGAAATCTTACGGGTAAACCTGACGGCATAATCAATAATGATGACCGCCAAGTTGTAGGCACGCCGTTCCCGAAATTCGAGTACGGGGCTAACATTTCGTTGTCCTACAAAAATTTCGACTTCACGGTTTTCTTTCAGGGCGTATCGGGCAACCTGCTGTTCAACCGCAGCCGCAACTGGACCGACCGCTTCGATGACGTCCAGAATGTACGGTCAGACGTAACGTTCTGGACGGGACCGGGTAGCTCAACCACAACCCCGAAACCTATCAAAGGTGATCCGACGCTGAACCCTGCTTTCAACACCGATCGATGGGTGGAAAGCGGGGCGTATGGCCGGATTCGCACGATGCAGTTAGCCTATAATTTTCCGTCGGGGATGCTGACCAGACTCAAAATGGGATCGGCCCGGGTTTACCTGAATGCGCAGAATCTGCTGACCATCACAAAATACTCGGGCTATAACCCCGATGTGATTGGCGATGTGGGCTCCGGTGCTCAAAACAGCAGCAACTTCATCGGTCGTGGCATCGACCAGGGAAATTATCCGGTCGCCCGCGTCATCAGTGCAGGCTTGCAGCTGAGTTTCTAAGCCGTTAACAAAATCATTGGACAATCGTATAACACGACTTCATTATGAATACGAAAACACTGGCGCTGACGGCTATACTGACCGGCGGCATCCTGTTCAGTTGCAGTGAGAGCAAACTGCTCGACCAGGTCAACCCTAATCAGGCGTCGACAGCCACGTTCTGGCAAACCTCCGACGATGCCATCAAGGGCGTCAATGCGGCTTATAGCGGGATGCAGGATCGACGGTTCTCGCTCTGGATTCGCTTCCTGACCGACCTCAGTTCCGATGAGGGGTATAGCCAGAGTCCCTGGACTGATCTGGGTAACATAAGCAAGTTTATCGTATCCAATTACGATATCGAGATGAACCGGGAGTCGTTTCAGGCGGCTTATCAGGGCATTTATCGCACCAATCAGGTGCTGGAGAATGTGCCCAACATCAAGATGGATGCTACGTTGCAAAAACGGCTAGTAGCCGAGGCCAAAGTGATTCGGGCCTATTTCTACTACAACATGGCAAACATCTGGGGCAACGTACCGCTGGTCCTGAAATCGCAGACGCTGGGCGATCGGCCTGCCCAGAATACCCAGGCCGAGGTATTCGCGCAGGTCATTAAGGACTGTCAGGAAGCGGCCACCGATCTGCCCGAAAGCTACACGGGGCAGGATGTCGGTCGGCTGCACAAGTACAGTGCGATTGCGCTGATGGCTAAAGCCTATATGCAGCAACGCAAATGGACGGAAGCAGCCGCAGCCTTGAAACTGATTATCGACCAGACGCCAACGCGGTTCGATCTGATTCCCGATTATAAGGACAACTTTACTGTCGGGCTGGAAAACAACAAAGAGTCGTTGTTCGAGATTCAGTATTACGACGAAAATGAGAGCAAAGTGGGGGGCGCCGTCAACTACGACGTAGCAGGCGGCTCCGAATCGTCTGAACATGCCCAGTTTTTTGGCCTTCGTAATATCAACGGATTCAGCAAGGGCGGCTGGTGCGACGGACAACCCACCAAGTGGCTGCTGAATGAGTTCATGAAGGAAAAAGATAAAAACGGCAAAGTTGACTACCGACTTGACTATACCATGTTCTACAGTGGCAGCACCCTAAAACCGCATGGCGTGTCATACGAGGACCTGACCAAGTTGGCCGCCGGTAGCGACTACCTGCCCGAGCGCGATCGTTTCTGGATCAAATACACCAATTATTACCAGGCAACGGACAGCTATTTTTCGGGTATAAACGACCGGGTGATTCGTCTGGCCGACATCTATCTTCTCTACGCCGAAGCGCTGAACGAATTGGGGAAAACGGCCGACGGCATTCCGTTTGCCAACAAAGTTCGTGCCCGGGTCAGCATGAAAGATTTGCCATTAACCATGAGCCAGACTGATTTTCGGTTGCAGTTACGGCATGATCGGGTGGTGGAGCTGGCGGGCGAAACGCAACGCTTCTGGGACATGAAGCGCTACGGCATTCTTGGCCCCGAACTGGCGGGTCCCGATGCAGGCAAGAAACCAGCGAACGAATCGGATTTCGATACCGATTTCACTACGTTCCAGAAGGGCAAAAGTGAATTGTATCCGATCCCACTTTATGAAACGGATGCCAACCCGAACATCAAACAGAATCCAGGTTGGTGAGAACTGAAACCCGCCCCGTCGGACCGCCCCTAAATCCCCTGAAGGGGATTTAGGGGCGGTCCGACGGGGCGGGTTTCAGGCGAATCGCACTATAACTTTCGGACTACTCTAATCCCATTGCCATCACCAAGAAGCCGATTCCAGCATAGGGTCGGCTTTTTTAAATCAGCTCCCGTATGAGACGGCTTCTACTTCCTTTACTCCTGTTGAGCGCGCTGTCGATTTCGCCGGTTGCCTGCAAAAAACTCCCGGCGACGAGTTCAACGGTTATCCCGGTTTCGCCGTCGGTGCCAGATACCGCAACGCGGTTTCAGAATCCGTTGCTTAGCTCCGGACCCGATCCGTGGGTCATTTATCAGGATGGTTTTTACTACGTCATGCATACAACAGGAGGTGATTTGCGGCTTTACAAAACCAAAAAAATGAGCTTGCTTGGGCAGTCTCAAACGAGTGTCGTTTGGTCGCCACCCGCCACTGGACCCGCTACTCGCGACATATGGGCGCCCGAACTGCACCGCGTGAATGGTCGCTGGTACATCTATTATGCTGCGGTTGTAGCGCCCGGCACGACGCACCGGATGTGGGTGCTCGAAAATGAATCGGCGGACCCGATGGCTGGAACATGGGTAGCGAAAGGACAGCTACAACTGCCCGACGACCGATGGGCCATTGACGGTACGCTGCTTCAGGTAAATGGTGGACTGTATTACGCCTGGTCGGGCTGGGAGAATGCGGAACGTAACAACATTCAGTCTATTTACCTCTGCAAACTAAAAAACCCCTGGACACCCGACGGTCCACGCCTACGTGTGTCAACGCCCGAATACGACTGGGAGAAACAGGGCACGCCGTTGGTCAATGAAGGACCGGAATTTCTGAAACACGGCAGCAACGTATTCCTGGTGTATTCGGCAAGCCATTGCAGCACGGATGGGTATGCGCTGGGCATGCTCACAGCCGATACAACCGCGAACTTGATGAGTGCCAGTTCATGGAAAAAATCGGCTCAGCCCGTGTTCGGCCCGAATGCGTCGGATGGTGCTTATGGCGTGGGGCATAATGGGTTTTTCACTACGTCCGATGGCCGCGAAAACTGGATTGTCTATCATGCCAACCCGCTGGCGGGTCAGGGGTGCAGCGACAACCGCTCACCCCGCATGCAGCGTTTTACGTGGAAAGCCGATGGCTCACCCGATTTCGGCAAACCGATACCACTGACCGAGTGGCTCAAACGGCCAAGTGGCGAATAGGTTTCTACATCCTAAATCCAGTAATTCGCTCAGCAATCACCTTCCAGCATGACTACCAATCACTTTAACAGAACCGCCCTTGTCGTTAGTTTATTCTTCTGTCTATCAACGGCTTTGTCTGGACAGAATCTCCCCAAAGGAAAAACCTTTACGAATCCTTTATTAGCTGCCGGCGCTGATCCGTGGGTAATTTTTAAGGATGGTTATTACTATTACACCAACACAACGGGCCGTGATCTGACGCTCTGGCGCACCAACGATTTCACCGATTTAAGTCAGGCCGAAAAGAAGATCGTCTGGACACCGCCTGCTTCGGGGCCAAATTCGAAGGATATCTGGGCTCCCGAACTGCACAATCTGAACGGAAAATGGTACCTGTACTATACGGCAACGGACAAAGCCAAACCCGGCGACCAGAATCGATACGTTTTTGTGCTGGAGAACGCATCGACCAATCCGTTAATGGGAAACTGGACCGACAAAGGCAAGATAAATACGAACTACACGGGGCTCGACGGGTCCATATTTGAACATAAAGGCAACCATTATTTTCTGTACTCAGGGTACGTAGGCCCCCAAAGTAATCTGTTCATCGCCGAGATGGTCAACCCCTGGACAATCAGCAATAAACAGGTTGAAATTGCCCGGCCAACCCTGCCGTGGGAAAAGTATGATGGGCGGGAAATTTGTGAAGGACCGGAACTGTTGAAGGGCAAACGAGGGCAGCTTTTCATTGTCTACTCAGCCAGCGCCTGCTGGGACGACAATTACGCACTAGGTATGCTAACAGCTTCCGAAACGAGTGATTTGCTCGATCCCGCTTCCTGGACGAAAACCAATCAGCCTGTTTTTGCCAAATCGACGGCCAACAGTGTGTTTGGCCCTGGGCATAACTGCTTCACGAAATCGCCCGATGGTAAAGAAGACTGGATCGTGTACCATGCCAAAGCCGAAGCGAACAAGGAATGCAAGGACAGAACCCCACGCGCCCAGCGGTTCACCTGGAAACCAGATGGCAGCCCAGACTTTGGCATTCCTGTAGCGGCTGGTGCGCCCCTACCAAAACCCTCATTCCTAGCCAAATAGCGATGGTGTGCTGGCGGAATGGGGCGGTTGATGCCTTGCCTTAAATTCTGCTACACCACTACGTGGGAATCTTTAATTATATCCATGACAAATACGCTTTTCGCCTTCCGGATGCCTTTGACCTCGCCCAGGTAGTTGATAAAAAAATCATGGTAGCTCTCGATACTCTCGGCTAAAATCTTGAGCATAAAGTCGTAATCGCCCGAAATGTTGTAACACTCCACAACTTCCCTGAAACCAATAATGCCATTCACAAAATCGTGGGCGGTTTGTTTATCGTGCTCTTTCAGGGCGACCTGGCAAATGACCATAACTTTCCGGTTCACTTTCCGATTGTCCACCAGGGCAACGTACTGCCGGATGACCTGAAGCTGTTCGAGTCGTTTGATACGTTCATGCGTGGGCGTGGGGCTCAGGTGAATGCGCGATGCGATCTCCCGCACGGTGAGTTTGGCGTTTTCCTGAACGAGTCGCAAAATAGCGTAGTCTTTCTCATCCAACTCGATGACGACTCGATCAGACTGTTCTATTTGAGGCATAAATGAAAAAGATGATTAAGCATTTGTTCTACAAATCACAGAACAAATCAGTACTTGTTCTAAAAGTAACGTTGTTTTTTTATCTCTATGCTGTAAATAGTTGTTTTGCAAAAACAACCAGGCAACCATGTCATTTATTTCCCGTCCTAACCTAGCCCTGCTTATTGCTTCGATTAGTGTCTTTTTTGAAGCGTTGGACATCGCCATTATTAACCTGACGATGCCTCTGATTCAGGACTGGTTTACGCTCTCCTTCACTCAGGTCCAATGGCTCCAGACACTCTACGTCCTGCTGTATGGCGGCTTGCTAATTCTGGGTGGGCGGCTGACGGATACATTAGGCCGACGTAACATCTTTCTAACGGCGTCCACCTTATTTCTGCTTACATCACTGGGGGCTGGCTTAGCAGGATCATTTACCTGGCTGCTCATTTTCAGGGCTTTACAGGGCATAGCTGCTGCCTTGCTAATGCCTTCGGCGCTCTCGATTGTCACCCATACGTTTACGGAACCCAGTGCCCGTAGTAAAGCGATCGGCATTTTCAGTTCGTTTGCGGCTCTGGGCTCTGGCAGCGGTTTATCGGTTGGCGGTTTAATTGCGGCCTGGCTTGGCTGGCAGTGGGTATTTTTTATCAACGTACCAGTCATTCTGCTCACACTGATGCTGGCCTATCGCTACTTACCCAAAGACACCGCCCGGACGGAGCCGCTGCCCGACATCCTATCGGGATTACTGCTGACACTGGTCATTACGGCTTTGTCCTACGTAGTGCATGAGGTAGGCGACTGGGCGAATCAGGGCGAATTATTGCTCCTGCTGACCTTGCTGGTGGCTGGGGGTGGCTGGCTCTTTGCCAAGCGAAACAGCGCTCAGCCTTTTCCGTTGGTTTCGTTTCCGGTCCTCAGGCGCTCTCTGACCCCAATTGCAGGTATGGCAATGCTGGGGGCCACGTTTACGGGCTACCTGTTTCTAATTTCACTGGTTTTGCAACAGGACCGACAACTGGACGCAGCGCAGGCAGGCTTGCTACTTTTCCCCTTCAGTATCCTGTCAGCCTTAACGGGCAAATACCTGTTACCGGTGCTCCTGAAACGCTTTTCTGTATATCAGACAGCTATTTTAGGGATGGCCTCCTTACTGGTTGGCACCCTGTTTCTGGCCTATTATATCCAATCGACAGCTCATCCGCTCATTGTCTTGCTGATTTCCATTCTGGGGGTAAATAGTGTTGGCATTGCGTTGAGCTTTTCTGCCCTGACGGTGCTCTCTCTACAACCGGTCCCCGAAACTCATCATGGATTGGTATCGGGGGTGAACACTACGGCTTATTTCGTCGGAGGTGGCTTTGGCTTGTCGATCGTATCGCTGTTTCTGGGCGAATCCCAGCCGGGTGGACGGGGTATGGGAGTCCTTCCAGACGTTATTTTGGGGGTATATGCGCTGCTTGGACTAGCCACGCTTCTGGTCAACTCCCGAAACAAACCTGGCAAGCAGTCGCTACCCAAATCGTCCAGCAACGTACCGAATGACCTGCATCCTGAGCGAGCTTAGCCGCTGTGCACTGGTGTTCTATCATCGCTGGCAGCAGATTGAAATTAACCGGAATGGCGTTAACAGGCTCTACATTCAGAATTTTCGGAAGCTGAGCGAATCGGGCAATTTCGGCGAATCTGAATAGTAAAAACCAACCTTCACTCGCTTTTCAGACAAGGTAGAAAGTTAAGTTTTACCGTACCCTCTCCTTTGCAGTCAGCGGGGTCTTTCTGTTCCTTAAACCTTTATTAAAGATTAGTTATGAAACCGTCAAGACGTAATTTCTTACAGTCACTCGGCGTTGGCGTCGCCGGTTTGGGCGTAACGCAACAAGCCTCTGCGACTACGTTGCTTCCGCCAAAACTCGCAAAACCAACTGGCGATGATCAAATTCTATTTGTAGGCGACAACATTGCTATTGCCAACACGGAACATGGAAAAGTCAGGGGGTTTATTCTTCGGGGTATTCACCAGTTTCTAGGGGTTCCTTATGGCGCCGACACGTCGGGCAAGAATCGGTTTATGCCCCCACAAAAACCCACGCCCTGGACCGACATTCGGCCTACCCTTTGGTGGGGAAACTCCGCTCCCCAGATTATGGAGAAACGATACGCCAATGTCTATGCCTCCTTCGTTGACCACTGGAACTACGACGATGTTTCGGAAGACTGTCTGAAGTTAAATGTATGGACACCAGCGCTGGATACCCAAAAACGTCCGGTAGTGGTCTGGTTGCACGGCGGTGGCTTCGTCAATGGCAACGCGATTGAACAGGATGGGTATCATGGCGAAAACCTGTCTCGTCTGGGTAATATCGTTTTCTGTTCCATCAATCACCGACTTGGTTCGCTGGGCTATACCCATCTGAAAGCGGCTGGTGGCCATGCGGCATCCGGCAACGTAGGAAATCTGGATATGGTGGCCGCCCTTGACTGGGTAAAGGATAACATTGCCAATTTTGGTGGAGATCCCAACAACGTAACCATCATTGGCCAGTCGGGTGGAGGAGCCAAAGTGACCACCCTGATGAATATGCCATCGGCGAAAGGGTTGTTTCACAAGGCGGTGGCGTTGAGCGGTAGTTCGCTGTCGGGTGTCAACAAGGAGTATGCCGAGAAATTAGGTCTGAAAGTGATGGAAGAGGCTGGCCTGAAACCCGGCGAAATCGACAAACTTCAGCAGATCCCGTGGCGTCAGTATATTGACATTGCCAACCGGGCCGTCGAAAAAATGGCCGATGAAGCCAAACGGATGAATATCCAGCGGGGCGGGTTTGCTCCGGTAGGCGACGGCGTAACCATGAACGAAGGGGCTTTTTTCACGGACCCGACCCATTTCTCAGCCGACATTCCCCTGATTCTCTGCACTACGTTTCATGAACAAAACCCCGATCGGACGGATGCTACGTTAGAAAGCATTTCGCTGGCCGAAGTGAAAGAGAAAATCAAGCCCCGCTTTGGCGATAAGGCTGGCGAAATCGTGGAGGCTTACGCCAAAAACTTCCCCAAGGCCCGCCCCATTGAAATCTGGGCGCTCATTGTGTCTAACCGGAAGAATGCCGTTGCCACCGCTGATGCCAAAGTAGCGAAACAAAAAGGGCCGGTGTACGTGGCTTGGTTTGGCTGGCAGCCGCCCCTGTTCGATGGTCGGATGCGGGCGTTCCACTGCGATGATATTTGTTTCTGGTTTTACAATACGGATTTGATGCTCACCCATACAGGAGGAGGCAAACGGCCCAGAGCCTTATCAGATAAGATGGCCCACTCCTTTCTCAGCTTTGTTAAAACCGGCAATCCAAACGGGGGCGGCTTGCCCAACTGGAAGCCGTACACGACGCAAAATGGGGAAACCATGATTCTGGATGATACCCCCGCCCTGGCCAATGATCCCGATCGCGAGGCCCGCAAAGCGCTGGCCTAACGTAGCGATTCCCATTTGTTAAGAACCAGTTAATTTGTTGTCACGCCTGAAAATTGGCGGACACAAAGTAGCTGGTTCTTTGCGTCCTAATGCTGCATAGACTCATCAGAGAAGCCTTTCTCACTAGTCGATTCGAATTCACATTGAGACTGTCCGAATTCACATTGATCTCCATTGGCGCCAGAAAAGAACCTTTTTTTGATGTCATAATGTCGACAACATGAAAAAGGCAGCCTTCTTACTTATTGGCGGAATACTTACCTTTGCTGCTGCACAGGCGCAAATCAACTGGGGCGACTACTCGCAAAGTTTTGCCCACAAGGTCAAAGAGAACCCATCAACGGTGGGGTTAATTTTAGCGATTCGCAAAGAGAATAACGCCTTTTGGGACCTACGGGAGACGAGTAAACACTTCCACACGCTTGAGCATGATGCGACTTTTCGACGTTTACGGCCCGCCCAAATCCTAGCGCGCACCACCTTCGATACGGCTCGTGCCCAATTCTTTTTGCAGGGAGTTGGTCCACAAAATGCCAACCTGTTCCAGTTTCGGGTGACTGAATACCCCAGCAAACGCATTTTGGTCCCCTGGCATAGCCTTAACCAGTTTACGGATTCAACCCTGATCCACCAGTCAGGCTTGCCCAGAATGGCCTATCTGGGCGGTTACAGAACCGGCTTAGGCAGTATGCTGATTATGGACGTAAGGAAAACGGCAACGGACCAGATTGTGGCCACCTCAATGGTTGCCTGGGAGCCGATTAAGCCGGTTATAACGAATATCTACACGTCCGAAACTTTCGACAAATTCCTTCAAAAACTGCAGTCGCCCTGGCTACCCGACAACCAGCCCGTTGGTGCAATGCCGCCTGTTCTGAACATATCGTCTACGAATACAAACCTTGTGTTTTTACTGGGAAATGGCCATTTCAGCAAAGAGCAGATACAATACGAACTGATCCGGAATGGCAACAAGTATATACCCTGGCGGTATAATGAGTATGACAATAATGTTGTCTGGATTAAAAATTATCCGCCAGGCCAGTATATGATAAAAATCCGCTATTCGGCTCAGCCACAGAACATTGCCGAATACCGATTCGACGTAGCACCTGTCTGGTATCAAACGAACCTGTTCCGCATTTTAGCGGGCATTTTCGTTGCTGCTCTACTGGGTGCCTGCCTGTTCGTATTATTATTTTTTGCACAACGCCGAAAAACCAGACAGGAAGAAGTTAATAAAACCAAGTTGCAACTCGAATTAAAAGCGATTTACGCGCAGCTAAATCCTCACTTCGTCTTCAATGCGCTCAGCTCAATCCAGGGGCTTATCAATAAACAGGATATTAACGGAGCTAACAGCTACCTGTCAGACTTTGCCCGGCTGATGCGGGAGTCGCTCAACCATAGCCACCAGGATGAACTGTCCCTTCACGAAGAGATCCAGACGCTAGACACGTATTTGAAACTGGAGCAACTTCGGTTCGGGTTCCAGTATAAAATCACGGTCGACCCGGCGATCAATGTGTATGAAACGGACATACCCCTGCTGCTTTTACAGCCTTTGGTTGAAAATGCGGTGAAACACGGGGTCGCGTCACTACAGGAAAAAGGCTATATTGACCTTAACGTGAGCCGATCTGACAACGCGATGATCATCACGATAACTGACAATGGGAAAGGCTTTACCGACGATCAGCTAACCCCTGGTTTAGGGTTACGACTAACCCGTGATCGGATTGACCTGTTAACTAAACTTCGCTCCGAATGTCCGATTGCCTTATCTATGCGTCATTCCAGTCCGGCGGGCACGCAACTTATTCTTACGTTTGACCACTGGTTTTGATGGGAACGAAAGCACTTTTAATCGACGATGAGCAGCCTAATTTAGACAACCTGCAAGCGCTGCTAAAGACGTACTGTCCCCAGGTGAACGTATGTGGTACGGCACTGAATGGTGAGGCTGCTAAACGCTTGCTTTATGCGCATCAACCCAATTTGCTGTTTCTGGACATCCAGATGCCACAACAAAATGGATTCGACTTTTTGCGTAGCCTGCCTGAATACAACTTTGAAGTAATTTTTGTAACGGCTTATGGTCAATACGTGCTACAGGCGTTGCGGTTTGCAGCAGTTGATTACCTGTTGAAACCCGTTGATATCAATGAATTACAGGCAGCTGTCGAGCGAGCCACCAAACAGCACCGTCTGAAAGAACAGAATCAACTCCTTCATAACCTGATGCAGGTATTGAAAACTGGCCAGAGTCAGGACGAGCCGCGTATTGCCCTGGCGACGGCAAAGGAAACGCGTTTCGTAAAAACCAGCGAAATCATCCGGTGCGAATCGTCTAACAACTACACGACCTTTTACCTGGCCGATGGCGAAACACTGCTGGTATGTAAGCCCATTTATGCGTACGATGACGTATTAACTCCGTATGGTTTCATCCGCTGCCATCAGTCGCACCTGGTCAACAAATCATTCATCAAGAGCTGGAAAAAGGAGTTTGGCGACTTCCTGCTATTGACCGATGGTTCCGAAGTGCCGATATCCAGAGGGAAGAAAGAAGACCTGAAAAAGGCGCTGCATGTATAATAAACTAGGCAGTACTATAATAGCGTTTAGGATAGCTGAAAATCAGGCTATCAAAATACAGCAAAAGGGCAGTAACTGTAAGTAAGCAGAGCAGGAATATTCCCACATAGACGAGTCCGTGTTTCCTCAGGAAAACCAGTTGACTTACAACCAATATCAATAATAGGACGCTGCAAACCAAGCCTAAAAAAGGATTCAGGTTTGGTATAAAATGATTGATGCATAAGGTAAGAAAAACGCTCCAAAGTAGAATTTGAAGCCCTGGACGTAGCCGATCCTTAGTCATAATAATGGTTATTTATATATAGGTAATAGTATGAATGATCCTTACTTTGCCCTGGTCCAATATCTGTTTTTAAGTATATAGCCCCACTTGTCAGGCGGGAGCGAAAACACGATTTGCAGGCGTAAATTGCCCTGCTTAACGCGCCCATGACGGTAGGTCACCCTGGCTTTAGCATCGTAAAAGTCACTAGTATACAGCTGATTAATTTCCCCTCCAGAAGGCTGAAGTTCACCGGCTCGGGCGGGTGGTTTGGTACAATCAATCAGAATGGAGGCCGTTGAATCATCTAACTCACCCGTTGCTAACAAAGAAATATAACCCATTCTGCCTCCGTCACTTTCGGCTCTTCCGACGTAAAACGTAGTATCTCTAGCCACACTCGTTAACTCCATGTCCGTATCAGGAACGTGATGGAAGAACAAAACGACAGTTAAAGCCATTATCGCCACGACTACAAGGATAAGCAAGGCTCGCAGTGCGCTTATAGCCATTTTACCAGCGGTCTGAATAGGGGGCTCGGTTTCCATGCTACGTCAAAAGCGGCTCAATATTCACCCAGCATAAATATACACCTTTAGTCTTAACTAGCGCCTGTTCGATGACCTGCGTATCGAGCAGGCGTGGAAGGCTACTATAACCTTGAGGCCCCACTATTTACTAGTCCCAGCCTCACGGGTCTACATGCTAAGCTACTGGACAAAACTTCTCTTACTTCGTCGATAACCAATCGCATGCGTATGCGGTGATTTGACCCCATTTTTCACATTTTCATGCGATTGATGAGCATCAGTCAAACGGCCAATTTTGCCTCATCAGTAAACACAACATACGATGAGCAATCAACAACCTTCCTCCCCCATTATGGCTGACCTGTACTCTCCCATCGCGTCCCTTCCTTACTACTGGGTAGTCGTTCTGCTGTTAGCCACCAGCCTGTTTACCAGCACCGTTTACGCGCAAAACCTGGCGCGTATAACCGTATCAGGTCAGGTTCGAAACGCAACCGGAAAGCCGGTCGAATTTGCCACGATGGTTCT
This sequence comes from Spirosoma jeollabukense, assembly GCF_054777855.1. Lineage (NCBI taxonomy): Bacteria > Pseudomonadati > Bacteroidota > Cytophagia > Cytophagales > Cytophagaceae > Spirosoma > Spirosoma jeollabukense. Next base: position 166,231 of record NZ_BAAHAD010000002.1, on the reverse strand, counting down.
GTTACGTGCCGATTCCTCTATGGCAAAGGGCGCCGTTACCGACACCGCCGGACACTATGTTTTCGAGAACGTAGCGTCAGGTACGTACCGGGTAGCCGCCACGATGGTTGGTTATCAACGTGTTATTTCACCGCCATTTACGGTCAAAGATGACCAGCTTACGGTTCTGGTTCCAAGCTTGCTGGCGCGGGAAGACAGTCACACGCTTGGGGAGGTAAACGTGACCGCGAAAAAACCGTTTATCGAACAATTGCCGGACAAGACCGTCCTCAACGTCGAGAACAGCGTCATTGCCAGCGGTGGTACAGCGCTCGAAATCCTCGAACGAGCACCGGGTGTGCTGGTCGACTCGCAGAATGAACGAATCACGCTCAAAGGTCGTGAGGGAACGCTCGTCATGATCGACGGCAAACCCACCTATCTCTCCGCTCAGGAAGTGGTCAATCTACTACGTAATACGCCCTCGAACAGTATCGAGACCATCGAACTGATTACGAACCCGTCAGCTAAATACGACGCGGCCGGAAACGCGGGTATCATCAACATTCGGCTCAAACGAGGCAGCCGCGTAGGTGGAACCAGTGGCAACGCCAGTGTTGGCGGAGGGTATGGCCGCGTTCCGAAAGCAACCGTTGGCCTAACCGTAAACCATCGAGCGGGGGGCTTAAGTCTGTTTGGGAACTACAATTACGACTACCGCGAAAACTTCGGGTCGATCGATGCGACCCGCCGGTTTGGCTCGGGTGATACGTTGACCTCAGTACGCAACCTTGGCTATCGGCCCAGCACCGATCGCAACCACACGTTCAAAGCGGGCGCTGATTATGCGTTCGGAAAACGTACATCGCTAGGCCTGATGTTCAATGGCGCCGTAAATAACAACAATGCCCGAATCGACAACAGTAATCTGGTTTACGACGCCAACGGGCAGCTTCAGCAAACCGTTACGATGGTCAATGCCTCTACGCGGGCTATGCAGCGGTTGTCGGCCAATGCCAATATCAAGCATAGTTTCGATACGTTGGGCCGAGAACTGACGGTGGATATGGACGTATCGCAGGTGAGAATCCAGCCGCAGGACAACATGCGTACCAGTTACATGAACGCACTGGGTGAAGAGGTTCGGCCTATGGTAATCCAGCGAAATCTGCCTCCTTCAACGGTCACGATCCGGGCGGCCAAAGCGGACTACGTGCATCCGTTGGGCAAAAATGCCAGACTCGAAGCGGGTGGTAAAATCTCCTACGTAACGTCGGATAATGACGTGCGTTTCGAAACGCTCACCGAAAAGGGCTACGTCCCCGATCCGCAACGGACCAATCATTTTCTGTATGACGAAACCATTACGGCTGCCTATCTGAACGGTAGCCGCGACTGGGGCAAATGGTCGGTGCAGGGGGGCTTGCGAGCCGAACATACGCGATCGCTGGGCAACTCCGTGACGCTCAACAAGATTGTGGATCGCAACTACCTTAACCTGTTTCCAAGCGCGTTCGTCACCTACAACGCCAGCCCGAACCATCAGTGGCGAAGCTCGTTCAGCCGACGTATTGACCGACCTAACTATCAGGATCTCAATCCCTTCATCTATGTGATGGACCCGTACACGTATCGCGAAGGAAACCCGTTTCTGCGGGCTCAGTACACGAATGCGTTTCAGGTTGGCTATACCTACAAAGGCGAAACGAGCATCAGCCTGAGCTACAACCACACCACCGATGTCATTACGGGGGTCAACGATCCACAAGGGCAAACACTACGTGCCACTACGGTCAATCTGGCAGCTCTCGATAATGTCAACCTCGCCATCAGCCTGCCTATCCAGCTCACCAGGTGGTGGACTATCCGCCCCAGCGCGAACGTATTCTGGAATGCCTACGACGCCGAATACGCCGGGCAACGACTCGATTACCGGCAACTGTCGGCCAACCTGACCATGAATCAGAGCTTCGTGCTTCCTCACGGTTTCATAGCCGAGTTATCCGGTTTCTACAACTCGCCAATGGTCTACGGACAAATGCACTTTAAAAGTCAGGGGCAACTTAGCGTAGGTGTCCAGAAAACCCTTTGGAAAAAAGCCGCTATGGTACGGATGAACGTTAGCGACCTGCTGCATACGATGCGGGGGGCTGGGTCTGCCAACCTTCCCAACACCCGGCTTGACTTTGTCAGCCGGTGGGAAAGCCGCGTCGCCCGACTGACCTTTACCTATAATTTCGGCAACCGTAACCTGAAGGCCGCTCGCCAGCGCCGGTCGGGTGTGGAGGATGAGCAGGGACGTATTGGCGGGAATTAATTTTGATGTAACTTTTACGTCTTACCCCCAACCCCCTAAAGGGGGCTTAGGTTGAGAATAGTCGAGCTAAGCCCCCTTTAGGGGGTTGGGGGTAAGACACAAAAGCGCAGCAAATGATTAATACGTTGTAGAAAATGTACCTTTTATAGGCTAATGCCGTAGCAGTGACTGCTACGGCAATAACTCATTATATGTCAGCTCTAGCGACTCTTTTATCGAATTTCGCTTCCAAATCTTTCTTTTCCAGTACTTTACCCCTCTCCGCATAATATTTCGAGAGATTGATTAGCAGCACACTACCCAGTATGATGACCAGTCCAGTGATCTGCAACAGGGAGATTGGCTCATGCGCAAACAGCACCCCGAGAATAACCGCAATAACCGGATTCACGTAGGCATACGTACTGACCTGCGTGGCAGGGCGCACCTGCAACAGCCAGACATAGGCACTGTATGCCGCAATTGATCCAAAGAGGATAAGATACCCCAGCGCCAGCCAGGCCTGCGTCGGTATGTGTGTCCACTGCACCCGGGCAAATTCGTCGTTGAGCAGGCTACCGGGCAGAAACACCAGCCCGGCGATGATCATTTGCCAGGCTACATTTACCGTTGGTGAACCTTCGGAAGGGTGGTGTTTTGAGTACAGCGACCCCGACGACCAGGCGATTGACCCGATAACCAGCAGGCCCATGCCTATAAGTTTAGATTTGTCGGTGTTGCCCGCAAACAGATCGTTCAACTGCTCACCAAACAGCACGAGTACCCCTATAAACCCAATGACAAGCCCCCCAATCGTGGCTTTGCTTTTGAAGTTGACGCCCCAGTTCGGCTTATCGAGCAGGACAAACCAGATCGGTGCCGATGACACTAAGATGGCCGCCAGGGCACTGGGTAAGGTTTGTTCAACCCAAATCACGACACCATTGCCGACCACGAGTAGCAAGATGCCAACCACAGCCGAGGTAATAAGGCTGCTTTTTATAAAGATCCGGTCTCCTCTGCTAATGCACCAACCCAGCAGCAACGTACCGGCCATTAAAAAGCGAACGCCCCCCAACAACAGCGGAGGGAAACCGCTCATGGCCATTTGTATGAAAAAATAGGTAGATCCCCAGACAATATAGACCGTGGCGAACGCCAGAATAACCAGGGCTGGGGAGGCTGCTGGGCCGCTGGTTTGTGTTAAATCCTTTTTCATGTTCAGGGTTGATTAGTAGAGACCCGTCTACCGGTGCGACAAGCCATTTCGTCTCTACATGACATGGATTAATCAAAGGTAATATACCGCTGTGATTCAACGGTTGGAATGTTTACTACTTCGACCCGGCGAACGATTTTATGTTGATTATCAGTGATTTCAAACTCATATACACCCGATTCGATTTCAGATTTGTCGAATTTAAACTTGCGTCGGTACGTAGTCGTGTTCTTCCTCAGGTACTCTCTATAAAGTACGACTCTTTTTTCATTCCGTAGCGTAATCATGATCCGCTTCGGCTGATGAACGGCCAGCATCAGGTTTATCGTCCATTCAGCTTCCATAAATATACCTACCTCAAACGAACGCTCTTTCGGCGTTGACTCATCCGGGTTCTGGATAGCAGCTTGCGCATTAATTCCACTGACTGTCATGAGCAGGCTCACCAGCAATACGTTCATTATGTGTTGTGTAGTAGTTTTCATTTTGTAGTGTTGTTTTTTATTGGGTGATTGATCAGGTCAAAGGTGAGACGTTTTGATATATTAGCAAAACGAATTATTTTTGACCAAATCATGAATATTATTCATCATGGAATTACGACATCTCCAGATGGTAAAGGAAGTAGCGACCGTCGGCAACCTGACCAAAGCCGCCGACCGACTCTTTCTGACCCAATCGGCGCTGAGTCATCAGCTGAAGGAATTGGAAAGCTATTTTGACACGCAGCTTTTCATCCGTGACAAAAAACAGATGCTGCTGACTCCGGCGGGGGCGGTCGTCTTAGAGGCTGCCGATAAGATTTTGCAGACTGTGGCCGAAACGAGGGCTAAAGTCCGATGCCTGGCAGATAAAGAAGCTGGTGAAGTGCGGCTTTGTACGCAATGCTACACGTCCTACCATTGGCTGGCGGGGTTTCTGCGGGAGTTTCAGAGCCTTTATCCAAAAGTGGATGTCAAGGTTGAAATGGAAGCCATTACCCATAATGCGAACCAGTATCTCCTGGATAACAAGATCGACGTCGCTATCACGGAAGGCAATGAGAATCCTAAGTTTAATTACACATCGCTTTTTCAGGATGAGTTTATGGCCATCGTTCCTCCCGATCATCCCTGGGCCAATCAGCCGTGGGTCGAAATCGATCAGTTTGCTGAGTATAACTACGTTATGTACAATATTCCTGACGAGGAAAGCGAGAACTTCATGATGCTCTTTAAACACCGCCGACCCGCGAAGGTGTATAAAATCACGCTGACGGAAGCTATTCTGGAGATGGTAAAAGCGGGTCTGGGGGTGGCCGTACTACCCAACTGGATAGTCAGACCGTACTTGCAATCGGGTCAACTGACAGCCGTCCCGGTTACGAAGGATCGAATACTGCGGACATGGTACGCAGCTATGCTCAAGACAAAACAACAACAACCGTATACAACCGCTTTTATTGAGCAACTGGCCTGTTACATGAAAGAAATGGATGGTTACGCGTGTCCTGTCTAAGTTTATGCTCTTTAACCTAGTGGAGTTTGATTTTAACAGCCATCAGCACCAACGCACTGCCTATTAGAGCTATCTAATATCGTTCAACTTACGCCTGATACAACTTGAAAGGCAGGTACTTGTCCATTTGCAAGTACCTGCCTTTCTGACATGTTTACCAAACATTGCCTCCTACTATTACCCGGCGAGTCATCAGCCATTTATCAGTTGCTCACTCGGCCCGGTTCGCGCACGTTAGCGCCGGTACGTTTCTGAATATCATCGCCCAGATCAGCGCGGGCTTCTTCGGCCAGTTTTTCCAGCTTGGCAACGAGTTCAGGATGTTGTTCCCGCACATCATACCGCTCGCCCGGATCACGACGGAGATCATAGAGCGCGACGGGGAATTCGTGCGTTTCGGTGCTGGGGCCCGGCTTGCCATTCTGGCCCGGCAGGAAGCCTTCATACGTTCGGCCAGGATGCGCGAACACCAATTTCCAGTCGCCTTGACGAACAGCTTCCAGGCTGTTTTTGCGGTAGTAATAATAGAAATGATCGCGGGGTGTTACGGTATTATCGCCTTTCAGCAACGCAATCCAATCAACGCCATCGATACGTTGTTTGGGCAATCGGGCCCCGCAAAGTTTGGCTACCGTCGGCAGAATGTCCATCGTGGTCAGCAGTTTGTTACTCACCCGGCCGGCGGGCACTACGCCCGGCCAGCGTACTAGGCAGGGAACGCGGTGCCCACCTTCAAACGAGGTCCCCTTTCCTTCCCGGAAACCACCCGCCGATCCCGCATGATCGCCATAATTCAGCCAGGGACCGTTGTCGCTGATGAAAATGACCAGCGTATTTTTCTCCAATCCCTGCTGCTTCAACTCGTCCAACACTTTCCCAATCGACCAGTCCAGTTCGGTTAGTACGTCGCCGAAAATACCCCGCGCGCTTTTCCCTTTGAACTGGGCCGAAGCGGCCAATGGTACGTGGGGCAGCGGGTGCGGTACATACAGGAAAAACGGTTTCTTCTTGTGGTTCCGAATGAAGGAAATCGCCTTTTCCGTAACGGTCGACGTAATGTGACTGGCGTCATCTAAATTCTTGATCTCTTCCTTCTGTTCATTGCCCTCGATCCAACGGAGTGGCGGGTAATTTGCCTGGGCCTGAGCGGGATGCAACGGCCACATGTCGTGCGAATAGGGTACGCCGTAATACTCATCAAAGCCTTGTTGTAAGGGCAAAAACTGCTTTTTATCGCCCAGATGCCATTTGCCAAAAATACCGGTTGCATAGCCCCGTTCTTTCAGCAGATCGGCCAGGGTTTCTTCGTTTGGATTCAGACCGATCGGCGAATTAGGCCCCAGCGCGCCCGAAATACCTAAGCGATTAGGGTAACAACCCGTTAGTAAAGCCGCCCGCGACGCGCTGCACACGGCCTGAGCCGCCAGAAAATTCGTAAAACGGGTTCCTTCGGCGGCCATGCGGTCCAGATTGGGTGTCGTGTAGTCCAGCGCACCCGTCACAGACAGGTCGCCGTAGCCCAGGTCGTCCATGAAAAACAGGACGACGTTGGGCGGTGATGCTGGAGCCGGTTTCCCGATCCAGGAACTGATCAGCAAGCCAAGGCCAATCAGGGAAAAGATACTCAGTACAGTACGCGACGAACGTTGGGGAATAAATGCCATACAATCTATTTTAAAATATAAGCGGCTGCTTCTTGAAAATTATGCGCGATGATTTCTGTCCTGCTGACGAAAGGAAGCATCTTAAAGTGTCCTGATTCATTTACAAGGAAAACCTAAGATGCTTCCTTTCGTCAGCAGGACAAAAATGTGTCCAGCAGGACAAAGTAGAATCCGTTACCAGCCCGGATTCTGGGTGAGCGTTGGGGTTAGGTTTCGCTCCCGCTGTGGAATTGGCCACAGATAGTGACGGGCTTTGTCAAACGTCCGGTTAACGGCCGTTACCTGAATCGTCGCCAGCGCGCCAGTCGCATCTTTGTAGGTGATCCCGTAAACGGGGCCGGGCACTACAGTTTCGGCTGTTTTCCAGCGCCGAATATCGAACAGATGAACCCCTTCAAAAGCGAGTTCAACCGTACGCTCCCGACGAACGATAGCCCGCAAGTCGGCCTGGGTTGCCGTGCTGCTGACGGCTGGTTGCTTTACGTCTGTTCGTCCATTACGTACTGTATTGATGGCTGTTATCACACTCGCATCCAACTGGTTCAGTTCAATTTTTGCTTCGGCATAGGTCAGCAAAATCTCGGCATACCGTTGCAAAATGATATTAATTCCACCGTTGACGGGGTTGGCATAATCCTCGGCATTGATGTATTTTTTAATATTGAAACCCGTCGTTGAAGCAATGTACGTATTCCCAACGGCATCCGCCGTCCCGCTGTTGGGCGCGGGTTGAAACGTAATACCGCTGGGCAAGGGATCGCCCGCCAGAAACACCGAAAACTTAAGCCGGGGGTCCCGATTCACATACGGATTTGCCGGATCGTAGCCACTGGTCGGATCAGTAATGAGCTTGCCCGCCGTCGTTTCATACATGTCCACAAGAGCTTTTGTTGGCACATACGTACTCTGGGCGTTTTTCTGACTGTAAGGTCCCAGCAGGTTAAAGACGTTGATTGGGTACGTGTCTTTAATGAACTGCCGATCCAGCAGGACTTCTTTGTTGTTTTCAGCCGCTACAGTGAACAGCTTTTCGTACGTATCGTTTAGCCCATAAATACCCAGCTTCATCACCTGATCGGCGGCATCGGCAGCTTGCTGATACCGCCCGGCAAACAGATTGGCCCGCGCCCGTAAACCAAGCGCTGCGCCTTTAGTCACCCGACCTTTGTCGACGGCGGCATAGGTGGTGGGTAAAAGGGCAGCCGCGTCAGCCAGTTCCTTGTCGACAAAATCCCAGATCTGCGAAACTGGTGCACGGGTCAATGTGCGGCTTTCGTCCAACGTAATAGCGGTAGTAATCAAGGGGACATCGCCAAACATAGCAGCCAGTTTCAGATACTGATAGGCCCGCAGCGCCTTGGCCTCGCCCTTGAACTGGTTGATGAGTGCGGTATTGGTCGACGTCACTTTATCGACGTTCTCCAGGTAGTAATTGCAGGCCCGGATTCCTTTGTAAGCGCGTGTCCATTCGCCAAAAACCTTCGAACTGGTAGCGTCATACTGACCCAGTTCGACATACGCCTGCACATCAAACGGCTGGTTGGTGTGGGCAATGTCTGTCATGGCATCCCAGCTGATGATGTTGGTACTGTCGAGATCCGTATAGAGGGAATTCGCGGCCAGTCGGGCATCGTTCTCCGTTTTCCAGAACAGACTTTCCGACAAGCGATCGTTGGGAACGGTCTCCAGCAACTCCCGATCGCAGGAGGTGAATGCTATTCCCAAAAGAACAACCAAACCAGGGAATACAGGAAATAATAGATTCTTTATTCGTTTCATGATCGTCAATGTGAATCGAGGTGGGTCACGTTAGAAATGCAGGTTGAGCCCGAGTGTATACAGCGCCGTTTGCGGATAATAAACGCCCCGCCCCGATCCGGCTTCGGGGTCCAGATGCCACTCATTCAGTTTCGAAATGGTAAATATGTTCGTCGCCGATACGTAGGCGCGAATCCGATTCAGCCGCACTTTATTGGCCAAAGCCGTCGGTAGCGAATACGCCAGTTGAACGTTCTTCAACCGGACATACGAGCCGTCGATAACCAGCCGGTCGGAGGTTGCTACGTTCCGCAGATCAAACTTGAGGGGTCGGGCAAAGCGAGCGCCGGTGTTCTCAGGCGTCCAGTAATTGTTGGCGTAAATCGACGCCGTAAACCCTTCCTGATTGCCCATCTCGGCCAATGCTCCAGCCAGCCGGGTATCTACTTTGGCGGCTCCCTGAAAGAGCAGGCTCAGCTCAAAATTCCGGTACGAAAAATTGGAATTGAGCCCGAAGGTGAACTTGGGAAACGAGTTACCAATGTTGGTCATGTCATTGGCGTCGATCTTGCCATCCCCGTTTAGGTCCACGTATTTCACGTCGCCGGGTTTGGTGTTGGCGGCATAGGTCGCTTTGTATTCTGTAATCTGCTGCTGCGTCTGAAACAGCCCGTCAGTCTTGTAGCCCCACAACGTATTGATAGGCAAACCTACGGCGATGATGTAGCGGGGATCAATATCTGAGCCCGTGATGTAGGGACCGGTCCCTTTCAGGTCAACGACTTTATTTTCGTTGATACTGAAGTTGGCACCCAGATTGTATTGCAACGCCGACGGATTCTTACCACCCCGGTAGCTGAGGCTAAATTCCCAGCCCTTATTCTCCACAGAACCCGCATTTTGCGGAGGGGCCAGCAGGCCAACCGTCGCCGGAATATCCAGGTTTAGAAGGATGTCTGAGGTGAGCTTTCGGTAATAATCGACCGTCAGATTCATCCGCCGGTTCAGGAAAGAAGCATCTAACCCCAAATCCAGTTGCTTTGTCGACTCCCATCCCAGGCTGGTATTAGCGAGGGTCGTCTGGCGATAGCCTTGTACCGAGGCTCCGTTGAAATTGTAGCCACTGGCTGCGAGTGCGGCATAGTAACTGTACAAATTAACGGACTGATTCCCCGTTACACCCCAGGAACCGCGCACTTTCAGGTCGTTCACTGTCGATTGCAATCCCTGCCAGAAGTTCTCTTTCGAGAGTCGCCAGCCAGCCGAGAAGGACGGAAAGAAACTGTACTGTTTTTCGCCGGTAAACTTGGACGAACCGTCGTAACGGCCGTTGACTTCAACCAGGTATTTTCCATCGTAGTCGTAATTGATACGTCCGAAATACGAGCGTAATCCATAAATAGCATCACTCCCGCTGTTGCTTTTCGTGCCGTCGTTGGCGCCCTGGCTGATGGACTGAATGTCGTTGTTATAGAACCGTTCCCGATAAGCAGTCAAAAACGTTTGTGTGTTGCCAATCTGCGAATAACCCAGAAGTCCTTTAAAATTGTGGCTACCCAAACTCTTCTCGTAGGTGAGCAGGTTGATCAGCGTGTATTCCCGTAACGTATTGCGCACTTCGGTCAGGCTATTGTTGGCCACCGTTTTGGTGATATTCGTAATTTTATCGACGTTGGTAAAGGCGTTAGTGTAGTTTTTCTCCGACGTAAAAAATCCCCGACCCGCCAGTTGCGTCGAGAACGTCAAGCCGTCAACAATTTCCCATTCGGCCTTTACATAGCCCGCCAGATAGTCCGTGAACCGCTTGGAGTCCCCCCCGATTTCGGCGTTCATGAGTGGATTATTCCCCTGCGTACTCAATCCATACGTACCATCGGCATATTTGGGTACAGCCCAGAGCGACCCGTGGTACAGGCGATCGATCGGGTCGACCGTGGGCGCTACCGAATAGTTGTACCGGTAGTTAATGTCCCCACTGACGCGAATTTTGGGTGAAATCGTATAGTCCGTATTCAGGCGAATTTCGCCGATTTTGCTGGCGTAATGCGTAATGATACCCGCCTGGTCCTGATAGCGCAGGCTCAACCGGGTACGTATCGCTTCGTTGCCGCCCGACACGGCGATGGTATGATTTTGCTGCGGGGCCGCGTGCAGCACCGTTTGAAACCAGGTATTGGGTAGCGGGTACTTCTCACGGTCGGTAGCAGTGATATACGCCTGAATAGAGGCTTCTGTGAAGCGGGCGGGCAAGGCAGAGCCCGCGTTCGTATAGGCCGCGACCTGCATCCGCATGTAGTCTTCCAGCCCCATCATTTGCGGTTTATTGATCGAATTCTGAATGGCATAATAGCCGTTGTAGTCCACCTGAACCTTGCTACCCTTTGCCCGTTTCGTTGTCACGACGACTACGCCGTTGGTAGCTCTGGACCCGTAAATTGCCGTAGAGGCCGCATCTTTCAGCACCGTAACGGTTTCGATATCATCGGGGTTAATATCCGATAGCCGCTGCTCGATCCCGTCAACAATCACCAGAGCGTCGTTCTTGCTTAGGTCATAACTGCCGGTGCTCCCGCTGGTGCTGTTATTGATACCGTTGGAATTGGTGCTGCCGATATTGAACGTAGTGATACCCCGCACGCGGATCGCCGTGTTGGTACGACCGGGGGACCCACCCTGATCCAGTACCGTCACGCCCGGCATTTGCCCCTGCAAGGATTGCTGAATGTTGGAAACCGGTCGTCGGGCAATTTCTTCGGCCCCAATCTGTGAGACCGAATTGGTCAGGCTATTCCGTTTCTGAGTCCCATAACCCACCACCACAACTTCGTCAAGCTGCTTGTTGTCAGTCAGTAAGGCGACATCGAGTTTGCTACGTCTGTTGACGGAGACCTCCTGCGTCGTGAAGCCAATCCCCGAAAAAACCAGTATCGCATCGGCGGGCGCGTCGATCGTAAACTTACCGTTAGCATCTGTGCTGGTGCCTTTCGTCGTGTTCTTAATCACTACGTTAATGCCGGGCAGCGTTTCGCCGTTTTGCCCCTTCACGGTTCCGGTAATTGGGTCGGCTGCGACTTCCGTTCTGGTTACTGCCAGCAACGTAGCCGGTTGGGCTTTAGCGATGGATTCCGCAGATGGATTCGGTTCCTGACCGGACGTCGATTCGGGGAGTGGGCCATCAACGAACGCCACTTTCTTCGCTTTTTTGTCGCCCAGAATCAGGTAGGAGTTACTGTTTACTTTTTTGAAGCGTAGCCCCAGCGGTTGCAGTAAGTTGTCCAGATTCTTTTCAAGCGTCGCTTTCGAATTCAGGCTTTCCGGCGTGACAGAAATACCTTCCACCGTTCGCAACTCAAACATAATGTTGACACCATACTGCGTTTTCAGATCGTTTAATACGTCTTTTAGCTGACGACTGACCGCTTTCGCCTGTGCCATCTGGGTTGGCTGGACATTACTGGCGAGTACAACCGACTGCGACCAGCCCGGCTGAATACCGGCGAGTAACAACATCGACAAAAGACCCATAACTGGGGTTATTCGTAAAGGATTTCTCATAGAAGTGAAAAAAGTTAATTGATTGGTGTCCTTACAGCGGACATACGTAAGTTATCAGCAGGTAGGTCGTTGTGTGCTTTGCCTCCAGGTAGGCTTCAGGCAACAGAAATCCCTATTGTTTCCAGGGCAGCATGTACATTGGTGAGCGCATTGACATTGGCAGAAACACGATAAGTATTGTTAATTGATAGGCAAAGGTTAATAAGCGGCAGTAGTTTTCCAAGCAAAATTTAAAAAATTGACTATCAACTATTTACCCTTTAGTCTATCGAGAATTACTGTTATACATAACCCAATCCGTTACCTACCTGGACCAGGAGAACAGCATTCCAATGAGACTGAGGCTGTTAGTTCACAACCTACTATTTGTCCATGATTTGAACCTGATTCCCCTGCCGTACTACGTTGACGTCTAATAATTCGGAGATGGATTGCAGGAGTTGATCAACGTTATCTGCCTGGAATGAACCCATGAGTACCCGCTCGGCCAGGGCCTGATCGTTGATCTTAACCTGAAGTCCATAATTTTCTTCGAGCATATAAGAAACCTCTTCCAGTGTAGTTTCTTGGAAGACGAAACGCTTCTCTTTAGCAACGGGTTGAATAGTTTGCAAGTGCTTTACCGTTTTCAGCGCGATATGATTCTCGCGATCGAGGGTGACCAGATCACCGGGTTTCATGGTTAGCTGACGGGCAGTCTGGCCTTCCTGGTACTGAAGCTGTACTTTCCCCCTGTTCAGCACAACCCTTGCGCCCCGCTTCCGGGCAAAAACGGTGAATTCGGTGCCCAGCACCACAACCTCTAGCTGGTTGTCCGTTTTGACGACAAATTTCTGGTCGGTGGTCGTGTGCGTCACCGAAAAATTAGCTTCGCCCGTTAGCATCACGTCACGGGTTTTCTGCCCAAATCCCCACCGGGGCACACGCAGCGTCGAATTCGCCTGGAGCGCCACTGTACTTCCATCGGCCAGTCGAATGAAACGAGATTCGCCAAAGGGCGTTTGATAGGTCTGGTACAGAATCTGATGGCGAAATAGCAGCGCACCAAGGCCAAGGATCAACAACGCTGAAGCCGCTACCAGCCAGCTCCGATTATACCAACGTACTGGCAACGGGGCAATTGGCGGCTCAGAAATCTCTTCTCCTTCGGCCGTGTGTGGGTTCTCCGCTAAAAAACGGCTGTACCGCTGGAGACTCCGTTCTGGTTGAGTCAGATACTGGGGATGCTGAATTTCCCACTCTTCCAGCCATTCGTAGTATTGCTCTTCGTTCTCCCGCTGCTGAAGCCATTGCGCAATCAGCTCACGCTGTAGTGGGGATGTTTTCCGGGCGAAATGGCTAATTAGTAACTCTTTGTTGATTTCCGATTCCATGGCTGCGTCAGTCTGCTACTTGATAAGACAACTTTTAGGCGAACTCCCCTTATTCCGTTAAAAGGGGAACAACCGCCAGACAGCCACCATAACCATCAACCAATGGTCTTTCAACCCTTTCCGGACAATGCCCAGGGCTTTACCAATATGGACTTCGACCGTTTTAATGGAAATCCCTAACTCGGTGGCAATGTCCTGGTACTTTTTGCCTTCGAATCGGTTCAGCAGAAACACTTTGCGGCATTGCGGGGGCAGTGATTCGACCAGATCCTCGACCTGGTGAAACACTTCTTCAAACTGTAGAATCTGATCGGGCCGCTGGCTGAATGCATCCTCCCGAACGGCTGCGGTCTCGATATCGTCCAGTTGCTGAAATTCTAAACGGAGGTAGTTGTAGGCTTCGTTGCGAACGCTGCGGAACAAATAATACCGATAAGACGACGTAACGGTTTCGTAGGCTTTGGTTTTCCAGAACTTGCAAAAAACCTCGCTGACAAGATCCTCAGCCGTTTCTTTCGAGTAAACGAATCGTACGGCATGACTGCACAACGCCTGATAATACCGGCGAAAAAGCAGTTCACATCCTTTTTTGGGGCTTTCGGCAAACGTTCGCCGAATGAAAAGTTCGGTGTCGTTACCTGCGGGGTTTTCTTCGACTACCTCAACCGGTTCAGGCAAACGCTGACGGGTTAAGTTTGCCTGAGCCGGTTGATCAGCAGAATCAAGTAAGGATCGAAGTTGCATAGCCTGTGCCTACGTTGACAAGTCGCGAAAAAGTCAATCGTATACTATACAAGACAACTTTTGGTAAAAATCCCCTTAGTTGATTTTAAATTTTTCTAAAATAAAGTCAATAATTTTCTTTCAATCTAGCACGGGCCGGTCCGGCACCCGAAAAATAACTGAGTCAAGCGATTTCATCAGAAGCCCTTATCAAGGTTGTGTCGATCGAATGTTGCTCACTACCCGTTGAATCCGTTGGTCTTCGGCGAAACCAGTTTGCCAATGCCGAACCGGTTACGTTTTGTAGCGGACCAAATATGGCGGACGCAAGCCCTACGGTAGCGACTTTGCCCATCTGTAAAGCTAATCCTGTAGCCACTCCGCCGTTTTGCATGCCAACTTCGAAGGCGATGGTTCGGCGGTCTTTCTCAGGTAAACCCAGCAACCAGGCGATAAAGTAACCCACGCTGAAGCCGGTAAGGTTGTGCAGTAAGCAAGTGATGATCAGCAACCCGCCAACCTGAAGCAGATTGTCGCGACCCGACGCTGTAATAATCACCGTATTGACCACGATACCAAGCATGGCCACAAATGAGAGGCCATTTTCGATCATTGCCCGATTAACACCCGACCAGTTTTTCAGCAAAATAGCCGCCAGCATCGGCAGTATATAGAACCAAAAAAAAGACGTAGCCAGTGTTATCAGGAACGCGCTGGTGGAGCTGTTCATCACAAATTTCATCAGCACATTTGTTACAAGAATAATTCCTGCAAAAGCAAGTAGCTGTGCTGTTTTAGCGCGTCTGGTTTCCTGACCAAAATAAAACAAGTTAAAAATAAACCCGGCCACAATCGGGATGATGATCATGTTGGTGATGTCGATCATCATGTGTGAGATATCAATGTCAACGTACTGACCGGCCAGCCATTTCATCAGGAAAGGCGTGATGAATGGCGATAGTATGGTTGAGCAGGCCCCAATCGTGACTGCCAAAGCTAGATTCGCTCCTGATAGATAGGACATTACATTAGACGCCATCGCACTGGAAACACAACCAATCAGAATGACCCCCCCGGCGATTTCAGGCGAAAAATCAAAAAGATTCGACAACGCAAGCCCCACCAGCGGCATGATGATAAAATGACAGCTCACACCGATAAAGACGCCTTTCGGCATTTTGATGACGCCTTTGAAATCATCGAAACTCATGTGCGACCCCATACCAAACATGGTCAGTTGCACGAAAGGGACGATCAATCGTTTGAGTTGAAAATCGCCGACGGTGAAGAAATACGTCGGATAGAACATCGCTGCCGTCACCGCAGCCAATATCCAGATGGTGTACGAAAAACCCTTCAAGTACGGAAAGCCCCGAAACGCCAGCGCCAGCATAACCAGCGCGATTATCAGCAATGGGCCTGCTATAACCAGCCTATCAAACGCGTACAGGAGTCCGGCACTTAACAGGAGCAACGTAGCAAGAGTGAGCAAAAAGGGATAGACTCGATGCATAACGGGGAGAAAGTCAGTTGAATTAGGGTTGATTAGCAGTACGCATAAATAGCCTGGTTTGGCCATTTATACTTCCTAGCTCACGGTATCGATAAGCTCATGGCTGGCGTTGGGATACTCATGACACAGGTAACAGGCACGGGCTTCGTCTTCCTCTATTTCGGGGAATCGAATGCCATAATCGACCAGAAAAACGTTATCGTTCAGGTCATCGCAAACGCTCGAAATCTCAGCGCTGAGCGTATACCCAACCCCATCAATTTGCCAGCCGGTGCCTTCTTCGCCCCAGAACTGGTGAATGGTCCGCGGATGAATGGTCAGGCTCTCGCCCGGATGCAGGCGCACAATATCACCGGCCCCCAGTCGACGCGTACACCCGTCTACCTGCGTCGTAAACAGTTCGTTGGACGGATTGCCTTCGGGATCGGCTTTCGTGAGCTGAACCAGTACGTTTCCGCCCGCCCGACAGATAATATCTTCCCGTTTCGACAAATGAAAATGGGCAGGTGCCCGCTGATTTTCAGGGTCAATTAACCATTTTTCGGCGTATTGCTTTGGGTAATTGGGTTGGTTCATTCGGCCATTACGGACCGTAAATAACGTTCGGCCAATGTTGTGAAAATCCTTGCTACCGAAATCCGTTACGTCCCAGCCCAACATGCAATCCCGGATTTCATTGCAATCCGGTCCCATCTGGAGCCATTGCTCAACCGTCCAATGAGCGAAGGGCGGCAGGTGCATACCAAAATGAGCGATGACTTCCTTTGCCGTGTTGATACTGGCGTTTACAATGGAGCGTTTCAAGTTCATAAAAATGATTCGTTAAGGGGTGATTTTTTGACGAAGCGATGCCACAACTCCAGATTTGGGAGCTTGATCTATCGCGAAAAATAGGGTTGAACGATAAGTCAGGAAGGGGAAGAAAACTGTCACGCCAGTGGGTGACGTTTTACCGGTGACCTAATCCTATGATGTCTACTTACTAGTTCCGTGGTTTTATTGATTTTTCTGATAAGCGTTGTAATTGCCAATGGCTTCCGAAACGCGGATGGCCCGATCATAGACCGTCAGTTGTTGAACCGACCCGTTCAGCTTCGTACCAATTTGCAGCGTCGGAGCACCCGCGACGGATTTCAACTGCGGGTTGAACCGGCCCCAGCCAAATTGACGGGTATCGCCCCCGTCGTTCAAAACTCCATCGACCACGAAGGCAATGATTTTGGGACCACCATCGACAATAATGCTGACGTACTGTTTTTGATTGGCTTTCAGCAAGCCTTCGTCACAGGCCCAAACCGATTGGGTTCGCCCATCGTTGAGGACGATTTCCAGCGTTTTTTTATCGGTAGTACGTAGCAACCAGCCTTTCCCATCCGGCGTCCGCGTGTCGGCCAGTAGTTGATTTCCAGACAGATCACGTAGCGTATAGGCCATGTCGATCGTAAATCCGTTCGCTACACTCATGCCCGGCTGCTCCAGCCGCTGGGTGTCCCGTTTATAAAATTCGGGCAACACCGGGGCCGCTACCGATTGGGGGAAATTACCGTTTTTATTCGACCAGTTCAGGACAATGCCCGTTTGCGTTTTCGCCTGATTATCAAACTGATTCCAGAGTTGCGTCAGCAATGTTTCGTCCAGTTTATGGACGCGGGCAATGTCTTTCTGGGTTTCGGTAACGTAGTACGCGCCTTTGTCTTGGATCAAATCGGGGTAGCTCATCCGGATCAATGGATCATCGTCGTACAACAGAATTTCGGGTTGCGTCCATTTGATAATTTTGCCCTTTGGCGAATCTGCTTCGATGCCTCCCAGCACCCAAGCCGGATTTCGGTCTTCATACGCCATGCTACGGCGGTTCGGGTGCTCGCGAATAAACCGGCCGCCATGATTGTGAAACCAGTACAGGAATTTTCCATTTTCGCACTTCCAGGCAAAATTGGCAGCTCTCGGGTGCTTCACCAATCGCCCATTCGCGTAGCGCAAATACTGGGGCGCATCCCAGGTGTGGCCCCTATCCCGGCTATACGTGTAGGCCGGATGTCCATCGATGGTCCGGTAAACGCAGTAAAAAGACCCATCGCTCAGCACAGATACGCTCTGCTCTTCGGCAATGGGACCACCCACGTTGGGCGGAGTGCGTAGTCCAATTTCGCCATCCGGCAAAGTAGTCCACTTCGCCTGAGCGGGGTCCTGAACCTTAAACAAATCGGAACTTTGTAGGATCGCCCCTTCGCTCGACGTAAAGAAGCCCTCGCCAAACCCACCGACTTTATGCACGGGAACGTAAGCCGATTCGTTGTAGGCAAACGCGCGTCCTACGTTCCAGAAATACTGAATTTTACCCTGATACGGGTTTTTCCGGTCGATCTCGAAGGTGCGAATGGGGATATCGACCCGCTTGTCTGACCAGGTTTTGCCATGATCGTCCGAGTATTTGAAGACAAAATGGCCCTGGCTATCCACGCGTTTCACCAGACCATCTTTATATGGCGGATTATCTCCTTTTACGGCTCTCGTATTGTCGGTATTGTGGTTGTAGAAGACAAAGATTCGGCCCGACGGTGCTTTCAATAAAACGGCATAGGATGCTTCGGGACCGTCGCCGGGTTCCACATCCCGTTTATCTACCCACGTTTTCCCCTGATCGAAACTCCGCTCCGAGATAATGTGCTGACCGGAAGCCCCTTCGTGGCCCGTCCCTGTCGTTAGCACACAAAGCCAGGCACCGTCGTTGGTTTTCACGATGTACGGCTGATCGCTGTAGGTTTCGTCGGGAATAATGGTACCGCTTTTAATATGGCGCGTATCCTGCCCATACAGATGCCCTGTAAAGCTCCCCAGTACCATTACCAGTACGCTAACCTGCCGGACAAATTGTCTTAGAGTTACTTGCATAAGTTGACTGTTTTCTTTCGTAAAAAATTCCGCTACCGACCTGCTTTCGTCGATAAACTTGCGGTCATTATGAGTTTATCAGCCTTGAAATTAGACACGGCTTCACTGGTGGTTAAATAGCGGTTGTACAGTCGAAGCTGCTGAAACTGACCATGAAGGCTGGGCGCTATCGTTGCCTTTTTGTTGCCATTAATGTCGTCAAAATCAGCGCGGAATCGGTCCCAGCCATACTGTCGGGATTTCCCTTCAAAGCAGATGATACGTAACGACCGCCAGTTTCAATTGCATAGATTTAAGTGATTTGAGTTCTGTCTGAGAACCCCCAACCCCCTGAAGGGGGCTTTGCTCGCCAATGAACTAAGTCCCCTTCAGGGGGGGTTGGGGGTGTTTTTTCAATAGCCCGGATTTTGCGGCAACAGATTGGGGTTAAGCTGAATTTCGGTGAAGTATACCGGCAGTAAGGCTTTTTTCTCAACGCCCAGTACCGCTTTCGCCCGGCCCGTTCTGAGCAGGTCATACCAGCGCTGGCCTTCGAAGCAAAGTTCAACGTAGCGTTCCTGTTCAATGGCCAGTAAGAGAGCCTCTTTCGACGTAGCGGTTGTGTTAGCTAGCCCAGCCCGGTTGCGAATTCGGTTGACCAGGGCCGCCGATTCTGCCGTTTTGCCCAGTTGAGCGAAGGCTTCGGCTTGCATCAGTATCACGTCGGACAGCCGTAGAAGGATGAAATTGCTATCGCTGAAACGCGTCGTCCCTACCACCGTTCCCAGGTATTTCGCGACCGTCGGCAAATTAGGAAACTGATCTGTGGCCGGATTACTGGTGTAAATGCTGGCCGCTTTACGAACATCGCCCGGTTCAAAGGCGTCGACAAGCTTCTGGGTCGGAATCAGGGTTTGGTTACCACCGGTCGTTACTTTGCTACTGCGCGGTATGAAGTAGGCCGAAAGCCCGTTAGTTTCCTGATTATTGTAGTTGAACTGAAGCTCGAAAATGGATTCGGTTGTGTTTTTTGCTGTAAAAATAGTTGCATAAGCAGGTCCGGAAACCAGCGAGTAGGTCGAATTGGCGAGCACTTTGGCGGCATAGTCAGCCACCAACTGCCATTCGCCGGTCTGGTTATACGAACTGCGCCAGAGATACACTTTGCTGAGCAATGCCTGAGCGGCTCCCTGGGTCGCCCGTCCCCGCGTTTCAATCGCGGCTGCATACGTAACGGGCAATAGTTTTTCGGCCTCTTTCAGATCGGCAATGATCTGCTCCTGAATCTTATCGGCCGGTGTCCGGGCGGGTTGTAAATCCTTGTTCAGCGAAAGCGTCGGCTCCAGCACCAGTGGAACGGCACCCCAGATCCGCACCAGGTGAAAATAATTGAGCGCCCGTAGAAAATACGCTTCGCCCATAATTCGATTTTTCACGCTGTTAATGGTTGGGCTTTGAATCATAGGCACCTGCGCCAGCACATTATTGACCTTATTGATGCCCGAATAAAACCGACTCCAGGTAGCGTAGCCACTACTGGTGCTGATGTTATCATTCTGAAAGTCCAGTACACCCCCATCAGTTATACCAATCTCATTGACAGGCACTCGGAGGTTATCGGCCCGCGCATCGCCCCAGGCAATATAGCGCACCTCATCGCCCTGAAAAGCGTCATAACCGGCCAGAATTGCCGCTTCCGCATCGGCCGCATTCTGAAAAAAAGAGCCTTGCGTAAGCGCACTCGCAGGTACCTGATTGAGTACGTCGCTGCATCCGCCAGCCAGTACACCGATTGTAATCGTCAGCGTCGTATAGATGAATTTTTTCATGGTCAAGAGAGGTTAGAAGCCTAGATTTAAACCAAATGTGAGCGTGCGTACCAGCGGATAGGTACCCAGATCAATACCCTGAAGCAGGGGTAACGTGCTGCGGAAATTCACCTCGGGGTCCAGCCCCGAATACTTCGTGAAGGTGAACAGGTTCTGCCCCGAAACATACAGGCGCAGGTTTTCAATTTTAACCCGCTTGAGCAGCGCCGACGGGAAGGTGTAGCCCAACGTAGCGGTTTTCACGCGCAGATACGAACCATCTTCAACCCAGCGGCTGGACGCGAATCCGTTGCGACTGATGGTACTAGGCGTGCCGCGGGGAACATCCGTAATGTCCCCTTCTTTGCGCCAGCTACGCAGCACTTCGGTGGTGGCCGCATTGTACACGAAACTCCGGTTCGAAGCCTCACGCGTCTCGTTGAAAATATCGTTTCCGTAAGACCATTGCAGGAAAATCGACAGGTCGAAGCCTTTGTAGGAAAAGTTATTCGTCAGCCCACCCGTGTGTTTTGGGTTCGCATTCCCGATGATCGTCCGGTCGGCGTCATTAATGATGCCGTCTCCGTTTAAATCCTTGTAGATCATGTCGCCAGCGACATAAAGGGCGCCAGACGCACTGCCATCCCGCATGTTGGCGGCTTTGGCCTCTTCGGACGTAGCATACACACGGCCCGTATACACCTGCCCAAAGAAAACGCCGATCGGCTGACCGACCCGCCCAAGACCCTGGGGCGCAGTACCGTAAAACGTTGCGTCGGCACTCGTCTGGATAATGTCGGCGTTGTTATTCGATAAGCTGATGATCTTGTTGCGGTTGAAAGAGATATTGAAGCTGGTGCTCCATTTAAAATCGGTAGCGCCTGATCCAACAACATTCTGGCTATAGATACTGAATTCCAGCCCTTTATTCTGTGTATTGCCGACATTTTGCAGGGCCGAACCAAAACCCGACGTAGTGGGCAGATTCACCGACAGCAGCAAGTCATTCGTCTTTTTCAGGTACGCATCGGCGGTCAGGGTAATCCGGTTATTGAGAAATGAAACATCTAACCCTACGTCAGACTGCGTCGTCGATTCCCAGCTTAAGGATGGATTCGGAACCGCCGACAAGGCAATCCCCGCTTTGCCGATGTAGTTACTGCCCGTGCTGTACAAGCCCTGTGAACCGTAATCGCTGATGGACTGGTTACCGACGACCCCGATGCTGGCCCGCACTTTCAGGTCGTTGATAAAGGACAAACCCTGCATAAACGACTCCTGCGACACACGCCACCCAGCCGACAGCGAGGGGAACGTACCGTATTGATTGTCTTTCCCAAAGCGCGACGAACCATCCCTGCGTACGGTTGCCGCCAGCAAATATTTATCATTGAAACTGTAGTTCAGGCGGGCAAAGTACGATACCAGACCCCAGGCCGATTTACTGCTGGAAGCCGCGGTGGGTGAGGCAGCCGCATTCAGCGTGGTAATATTGTCGGTCGCTCCCTGATTGGCCGCAGCCGACAGGTTAAAAATTTTGGACTCCTGCACGCTGTAGCCGAGTAAACCCGACAGGCTGTGCTTCCCAATAGAATGGCTGTAGTTCAGCGTATTTTCATTGACCCACGTAAAAACATCCCCATACGACGCTGTGCCGGGCCGCGCAGATCCACCCTGAATAGTACTGGGTGTAAAGCGTTCGTCGCGGGTGCCCGAATAGTCGATGTTGAGTGTCGAACGAAAGGTCAGCCCCTTCCAGAGATCATAGTCGCCATAAATATTACCAACCAGCCGATTATTAACCGTAAACCAGGACGTTAGCATGGCCAGCCCTACCGGGTTTGGGCGCTGAATCTGATCAACGAACGTAAACGAACCATCGGGGTTGTAGACTGGCGAGAAAGGCAGCGTCCGCATGGCGTTGGGTATGATCGCATTGATATCGTCGCCTTCGGGAACGCGGTCGCGTTTGGCGGTCGAGAGTAAAATATTGGCTCCCGTTTTGAAGCGGTCCGATGCCCGATGGTCGATGCTGAAGCGCCCCCGATACGTATCGTATCCTGAGCTGATGATAATTCCTTTCTGATTAAAATACCCCAGACTGGCGGCATAGGTTGTTTTATCGTTGCCACCCCGCAAGGACACTTCGTAGTTGGAAACCGTCCCCTGGCGGTAAAGCTCATCCTGCCAGTTGGTGTCATAGACGGGAACACCATTTCGGAACAGCGTGTCCAGCCCCAGCCGTACTTCGGCAACGCCCGCGTTGGCTACGGCATTGAGAATATAGTCCCGCTCCTGAACGGCATTCAGCATGGAGACTTTCTTTCTGACATCCATTATGCCGGTGTACGTACTCAGGCCGATGGATGTTTTTCCGGCCTTCCCACGCTTGGTGGTCACAATAATGATCCCGTTGGCACCTCGAGCACCATAAATAGCGGTGGCCGACGCATCTTTCAGCACTTCCATCGACTGGATATCGTTCGGATTCACTACGTTGATGCCACCCGTAATCGGCACGCCATCCACAATATAAAGCGGATCGTTTCCCGCGTTCAGCGATGTTACCCCCCGGATTCGGACATTGGGACTTGCCCCCGGCGACCCACTATTCTGAACAATCTGCACCCCAGCCACCCGGCCCTGTATAGCTTCGAGCGGCCCCTGAACGGGCAGATTTTCCAGCTCTTTCCCTTTCACCGACGCCACCGACCCTGTCAGGTCCCGGCGCTGCTGGGTTCCGTAGCCGACCACGACTACCTCACTCAACGCTTTCGTATCCGCTTTCAGCACTACATTAACGGTGGTTCTATTGCCAATCGATACGTCCTGCTTTTCGTAACCTACCGAACTGAATACCAGCGTAGTGCTACCGTCTGGAACACTCAGGCTGTATTGGCCGGATTCATTGGTGGTAGTGCCAATGGTTGTCCCTTTTACGGCAATTGTCACACCGGGCAGTGTCTCGCCGGTTTCAGTTGTTACGGTTCCTTTAATCGGTATTACTTTGGGCATTTTACCCAACGAACCATGCGCCAGGAGCTGTGACCTAACAGCTACGAAAGCCAGAAAGGCGAGCAACCATCCTACTTTTGTTAGATTTATTTTCATACGTGTATCAGGACAGGAATAGTTATATTTTTTTCAACAGCCAACATTGACATATACCAGGCAGAGCCTCAAGATTGACCGCTTACAAAAGCCAGTCTTATTTTTTAATTACTTCTCGAATTTATAGTATTTAATCCGGCTATCGCAAGTAGAATTGACCATTTTATAGGTTTTATTGTGAAAAAACGTTACCGGAAACGTTATCGGAAATGAGAAACTGCGGAGTTCATTTTGATAAAAATTCAGCTGTAACGACAGGTACTGAGTCGATTGCCTTAACGTAACTTTATGTGGAATGCTTTATCAGATGTGCAGAGCAACCACAAAAAGTACAATTTGGTGATCTTTCTTACCCCTGAGTCATCTATGAGAAGCAAACAACCTACTATCTGGGACATTGCCATAAAGCTGAATGTCTCCATATCGACCGTTTCCAGGGCCTTGCGCAATGCACCCGACATCAATCCGGAAACTAAAAAAGCGGTGCTGGATCTGGCCCATCAACTGGACTATCAGCCCAATACGATCGCCACAAGCCTGCGAAAGAATAAGACGGATATTATTGGTGTCATGGTACCCGAATTTGTCCACGCCTTTTTTCCGGGTATTATTCTGGGTATCCAGGAAGTAGCCAATGCCGCTGGCTACAAGGTGATGGTCATGCAGTCCGGCGAATCCCTAGAGATAGAAAAACACAACCTGCAGGCAATGGTATCGAGCCGGGTCGATGGGTTGATTCTGGCAATTACGCGCGAAACCAATGATTACGAGCACATTATCTCGGCCCAACGAAAGGGGCTACCCATCGTCTTTTTCAACCGGGTTGTCGATGAGTTACAAGGCTCCAAAGTCATGGTCGATGATTACAAAGGCGCTTACATAGCTGTTCAGCACCTTATCCAGACGGGTTGCCGACGTATTGCCCACCTGGCCGGACCCGAAAATATGACGATCGGCCGCAATCGACTGAACGGGTATTTAGATGCACTGAAAGCGCATCAGGTTCCCATTGAAGACGAATTGATCATGCACTGCGATTTTGTGGATGGACGGGCCAGAGCCTGTACACAGACGCTGCTGGCGATGGAAAACCGTCCCGATGCGTTGTTTGCAGTCAATGATCCGACAGCCATCGAAGCCTTGATCTGCATCCGCGAGAATGGCCTGTCGATTCCAGATGATATAGCGCTGGCTGGCTTTTCCAACGCCCCTCATGGTGCCTTTGTTACGCCTTCTTTAACATCCGTCGTCCAGCCTATCCACGAGATCGGCGGCCTGGCGGCCCAACTTCTGCTACGTCAGATAAAAGCCCCGCAACAGTTTATTCCAGAAACGCATGTATTGGATACAACACTGGTTATCAGGCAGTCAACGCGCGTGAAAGGGAAATAACTTCTACCATAGCGCATCTTTAGGCGTATCGCTTGTCTCGCTCGCAGCCACGGGTTGCATATAGGCATGTTTGATTGCCGGGAATGACGCCTTTACAGACGCATGAATACGCACGATCGCTTCGTTGATCTCATCCGTCGTCAAATTTGCCTGGAAGGCTACACCCTGCGCCAGTGTAATTTCCTCCGGGCCCAGGTAGATGGTGGCAATGTGTATGGCTTTCTGTACCGCCGGGTCGGCCTCGGTTAGCGCCTGTAGCTGATGCCGGGTGTCCGGGTCGACCCCTTCGCCCATGAGCAGGCTCTTACTTTCGCGAGCCAGCACCATAGCCACGCCCACCAGCAGCAGGCCGATCAGGATCGATGCAAGACCATCGAAATAGGGATTCTGGAGTTCGTGCCCCAGAAATACTCCTAGAAAAGCAATGATCAGGCCCAGCACATCGGAGGCATCTTCAAACAGCACCGTGAACGTAGCGGAATCTTTACTCTCTCGTATAGCCGACCACAAGGACTCATTGCCTCGTTTTTCGTTGAAGGCCCGCCAGGCCGTAATCAGGGAATAGCCATCCAGCAAAAACGCCACCCCCAACACAATGTAATTCCAGAAAGGATCTTTGATTAATTCCGGGTGCTGGATATGCATCACGCCTTCATAAAATGAAACCCCGCCACCAACCGCAAAAATCAGCAGGGCCACTACGTACGACCAGAAATACTGCTCCCGACCGTAACCAAAAGGGCGCTTTAAATCGGGAGGGCGCTGACTCCGGGTAATGCCCAACAGCAGGAGCAGTTCGTTTAACGTATCAACCAGTGAGTGAATACCCTCGGAAATCATGGCGGAACTCCCCGTAATACTAGCCGCCACAAATTTGGTAGCCGCAATGCCCAGATTAGCCGCCAGGGCGGTATACAATGCCGTTTTAGATGAAGCCATACGTAAGAAACGGTTCCCGGATTATAGATGTTCGACGGTCACCTACCCGGATTGAGCCGAACATATAGTCAGTATACGCTAGTGATACGTCATTGCAGACGCTACCGGATGTCTGCGCCAGATTTTATGGTGACGGCGGACCCATCGGCCAGAAACACCGAGAGGGGCGGCTGTTCAAAAAATGGTGCAAACGCGTTGCCATACAGGGTTGCTACATCGCAGCGCACATCATAGCTAGTCACCGGATAGATAGTCCAGGTTGGGTGAACGACTTCATACTCTGATGTCCTGCCGATACGTCGGCGTGTGTATCCCCAGTAATGTTCGGTTATAAACGCTTCTTCGCTGTCAGCCACCAGCGGATGACCAAGCCGGTCAGCACTCACCTGGATGTGATTCCAGTCCCCGCCAACTTTCCACTCGTATTCAATGTGCTGGGCCGGGCCGTCGACTTCCCAGCGATGACGCATGGCATGGGTGGCATAGGGTTCGCCATACAAGATTTTCGCCACCAGCGCAATGGCCCGTTTAGGGACGATCTCCTTAACAAATACGACACCCCGTTTCCAGCCCGTTTCAGTTTTTCGCCGGACATAAAATCGCAGGTTGAACTCCTCAAATTCGCCATGAAACGGCACGGAGATATGTCCCAATAGCTTGACGCGCTGAAAATAGAACCCAACCAGACTTCCGTAGCAGACTCCGTTAAACTCGTCCAGTTCAGTACCGTAAGGCAGCAGCGGTTCCAAAACCTGGCGATCCACAATATAATTGGCAAAAATCAGATTTCGCCATTCGGCGGTCAAAAAGGTAGTGGCCATCCAGTAGAACAAGGGCTTTACAGGCTAACAAGGCTTTCTGAGGATGGTTCAGAAATGAATAGTCTGGCCTATTCAGAACGTGACTACGTACAATTTTTACTACGGCAACAATGAAGATTTTTTCATTTTCCACATACAAAAGGGTACCCAACCCCTGAGTTGGATACCCTTTTTACTACCTCTTTCTAACCGCTGTTATTTAGGCAATAACACGCGGTCTATAACATGAACGACGCCATTGTTGGCTACCAAATCCGCCTGTACAAGATTAGCCGCATTGGTACCATTGCCTTTGCCGGTAACGGTTAATTTGCCTCCACTAACCGTAAACCGAACGCTGGTCCCCTGAGCCGTTACTACCTCGGCCCCATTCTGGAACGTCTGCGAAAAGGCACGGTAGTTCAAAACATGGTAAGACAGCAAATCGGCAAGCACCTTTGGATCGGCAGCCTGAATGGCCGCAACATCTGCATAGCCAGCGGCTTTGAAGGCAGCATTGTTCGGCGCAAATATGGTAATGCCGTCCTGCGAGTTCTGGCTCAACAATGTTTGCACCGTAGAACCCGCCCGGGTAACAGCGGCCGCAAACAACGACAGGTCCGTATTCTTCTGGATTAAATCGGAGGCACCGAGTGTTGGTGGCATCAGCACCTGATTGATAATGTGCACTACAGTATTTGTTGTGGCGATGTTACCTTCAACAATCTTGGCCCCGTTGACGCTAACATCGGTATTGCTGACTTTGTAAACCGTTACCCGGCTGTCAGTCAAGGTTGTCTGATAGGACGTATTGACGTTCGTCGGGAAAGCGGACAGGTCGATGACCGAGCCTACTACGTGATACTGAAGGATTCGTTTCAGGTCGGCAGCCGGAGCGGCACTCACCGCGGCAACACTGGCATAACCAGCGGCCTTGAAGGCATCATCAGACGGCGCAAAAATAGTTAGTCCGCCTTTGTTTACATCAGCGGCTAGTCCCGCCTGTGCGATAGCCGCGCTCAGAAAAGTCAGATTACTTTTTTGCTTGATGTAATCAACGGCCCCAATAACGGTTGTACCCGGTGTGGTGGTACCCGTTCCCGGTGCGGTGGTCGTGCCAGAGCCTGGGGTTGTGGTGGTACCCGATCCAGGCGTAGTAGTGGTACCAGAGCCCGGTGGCGTCACGACGGGGGCTGGCTGAGGATCTGGACTACTGGTACAACCGATAAAAAAAGGTGCTGAACCGACGAATAGAACGAGTAATAATTGCCGGAGGGCTACAAAAATGGGTTGAGTCTTCATACGTTGAGCTACATGTTTTATTAAAAAAATAGATTCCTGTCCGTTGGTATGAACCGCAGACGAGAGGTAGTGAAAGCAAGAACGGCTTACAAAAAAGAATGTTGCCCGTATATTATTTACCGGGAACGGCTCACCGGCATCAACGTTAGTAGCTACTTAGAAGGCAATTCGGCTAAGATAAGATCGAATTTCGGCCAGAGAAGGGCATTTTATGATTGGCCTCTGCGGATGACCGGGCAAAAAAAACTCGTCTGATCGGATGGCCAAATATGATTGAACGGCCCTTACTAAACTGACTAATCCCTGCGGCTTTTATGGGCATGGCGGCTCACGCTGCCAGTCCGGCATTTCCGTATTACCCAAAAGTTTTATACTGGTAAGTTGACATTACCGGTTGTTTGGGGGTACTTATTTTCGACTAGTTTTATTAGCCGTCCACACAGCTCGTGCTACGTTGTCCCGTTCAATAAGGATACGGCTTACTTAGCTATTCTGCGTCGGGTTGTGTTACCAATCTGTGTAGTTTGTTCGTTGGTAGACTAATATTCCAACTGGTATGAAAACAGCTATCATTACGGGAGGTGGCCAGGGTATTGGCCGCGTTACAACGCAGTATTTGTTGACACATGGGTACCGCGTGGCTATCTGGGAAGCCGACACCGACGCGCTTACCGAACTCCGCGAATCCTTCAAGGCCTCTGCCGCCCAGATTCTATTCGTATCCTGCGACGTATCGAGCGAGGTCAACGTTCGCAAGGCCGTCGAACAAACAATGGCCCACTTCGGCCAAATTGACGCATTGATCAATAACGCGGCCATTATGATCGAGAAATCGCTCGACAAATTCATGCTCGATGAGTGGAATCGCGTAATCAGCACCAACCTGACCGGCCCATTTTTATGCGCCAAACACACGGCTCCTTACCTGGCTATGCAAAAGGGGTGCATCATTAACATATGCTCCACCCGGGCATTCCAGTCAGAGCCCGATACGTTTGCTTACTCTGCCAGCAAAGGCGGCCTTCTGGCATTAACGCACTCACTGGCGGTTAGTTTAGGGCCCGATATTCGGGTCAATGCCATCAGTCCGGGCTGGATCGACGTATCGGCCCTGAAGAAAAAAGCCAAGGCCAAATCCGACGAACTGCGGCCCGAAGATCATAGTCAGCATCCGGCGGGCCGTGTGGGTCAGGCAGATGATATTGCCCGCATGATCCTGTTCCTGATTGCCCCCGAGAACAGTTTTATTACCGGTCAGAATTTCGTGGTCGACGGGGGTATGACCCGAAAAATGATTTACGTTTAACGCGTAAACATCGACTGGACTTCGTCGGTTTATGAGGTAATCAAGCCCTTACAGACAAGCTCTTTTATGGAAAATGTAAATCAGGATGCGATGCTCAATGAGCAGTCGCAGACGTTTCGACCCGACACAGGCGGCCCCGCTTAAACCCCGGATGAGAGCATTATGATCAACGAAGACTATAATCCAACGGATCTGGTCGGCAATGTGGACAGCGGGCCGGATGGCATGGGAAACGATTCGGGGAGCCCGAACATGGAACCCGACCACACCAACTACGGCAATGGGGATTCCCTCGGCAATAATGATGGTACCGAACCCGATCCTGCTTTGAGCGACGAAGGTTATTAGCCGTCCAGACCGGTTGACACGTATTAATTTTGATTATACAGCGATACACGTAACTGCCCAGGGTGGTTTGTGTATCGCTTTTATTTTGCCAACCGATCAACGTAGCAACGATCGACTAAACTGCTCATATACTGCACGTTACCAGTTCTACCGATAGACTTTACCAAAAAACAAAGGACCCTTGCAACCCTTTTCTCAAGCAAAGAATCTATAAGCCAGAAAACGTCCTTTATGCCCAGAACCAGCTTATGAAACTCTCCAAAGCCCTTCTTCAAACTATTGCAGTAGCCGTGGCAGTAACCACACTCAGCTCCTGTGACAAAGGCAAAGTCATCGATCCCAAAAAAGATGACACCAAACAGCAAATACCTTATGACTGCCCAGGCTGCGGTTTAGGCTAATAATGTCCACTTCTGTACTACGTGCCTATGACGCTCATTCGATCAACCCTGGCCTGTAACTTAGACACCAACCTCCTGTCGGCTTCTTTGCCCCTTTTCGAAGCTGAGAGGGTGCAGGCGATTGAGTGGTCGTTCGATACACTTTACCAGCATAGCCAGTTGCCGGACTGGTTTGTCGAACTGCTCACTACGTTCAGTGATGCGGGTTGTCTGATTGGTCATGGTGTGTTCTTTTCGCTGTTTCGAGGCCAGTGGACGCCCGATCAGCAGGCCTGGCTGGACCAGTTAAAAGCACTGGCGTCGACCTATCAGTTCGATCACATTACGGAACATTTTGGCTTCATGACGGGCGCTGACTTTCATAAAGGTGCTCCGCTAAGTATTCCACTTAACGCGTCGACACTGGCCATCGGTCAGGATCGGTTGCGACGAATACAGGATGCCTGTGGCTGCCCGGTTGGACTGGAAAACCTGGCTTTTGCCTATTCAGTCGACGAGGTAAAACGACAGGGTGATTTTCTCAATCGGTTACTTGAACCGATCAATAGCTTTATTATTTTGGATCTGCACAATCTCTATTGTCAGAGTCAGAATTTTGGCGTGAGCGGAGCTGATTTGCTAGACCTGTACCCACTCGACCGGGTACGGGAAATTCATATCTCCGGAGGCAGCTGGAGCAACTCGACTATCGAACCGGGACGTATCATCCGACGCGACACGCACGACGACTCTGTTCCTGCCGAGGTGTTTGCCTGGCTGGAGAAAGCAATTAATCGCTGCCCGAACCTCAAATACGTAGTACTGGAGCAGTTGGGCCCCGCCCTGGCGACGGAGAACGAACGTTGTCTCTTTCAGGACGATTTCAGGCGGATGGACCAACTGGTACAGGCAGCTAATCAACCGTTGCCGGTACGCGAGACCAATACGTTTCTGCCCGCCAGCTCATTAGCAAACCCGGCTGTTCCTGTAGAAGACACGTCTCTTTTTGACCAGCAACGGACGCTTGCCACTATTCTGGAAACTGCTACGGATGCTCGGGAGGCACAGGCTATGCTGGCGAAGTCAAGCTTAGCGAAGTCAGACTGGGCCATCGAACAGTGGGAGCCTTCTATGCTGGAAACAGCCCTGGCGATTGCCCAAAAGTGGCGGAATGGGTTTAATTGAATTCAAGCCAGGCTTGAATTTGTTTTGGCCCGTTGGAGCCGTGCCACGGTTACTTTTGGACTCATGGTAACCGTGGCACGGCTCCAGGCGAAAGTAGTAAAAGCAATCGCCCGATAGTTTCTCAACTATCGGGCGATTGCTTTTACTACTTTCGCAGCTAACTCATTAATACGAGTCTATTTTCTTAATACGAGCCTATTTCCCACTACCTAATTTACCGGCTTTGTTGGCCTGTCCGGCCGTCGTTGGGTTTTTCACATATTTGTCCAGCCAGCCGTTCATTTCCCACAGCATATGCAGTAAGGACTCTTTAGCATCGTAGTGATGGCTTTCGTAGGGCAGGAAAACCAGACGTGTTGTGGCACCGAATCCTTTGAGCGCGTTATAATAACGTTCCGACTGGATCGGGAACGTACCGGTATTGTTGTCGGCCTCCCCGTGAACCAATAACAACGGCGTTTTCATTTTATCGGCGTTCATGAACGGCGACATATTGTTGTACACGTCTGGCGCCTGCCAGTAGCTACGTTGCTCATTCTGGAATCCGAACGGCGTCAACGTGCGATTGTAAGCGCCACTACGGGCAATACCGCCTTTGAACAGCTTGCTGTGTGTCAATAAGTTGGCAGTCATAAAGGCTCCGTATGAGTGCCCGCCAACGCCGACACGACTTGAATCGACCACGCCCAGCCGAACACCTTCGTCAATGGCTGCTTTGGCGCTCGATACCAGCTGTTCAACGTACGTATCGTTCGGCTCTTTATCGCCTTCACCCACGATGGGAATGCTGGCATTGTCCAGAACGGCGTATCCCATTGTGGCAAAAGCGGCTGCGCCCCAAAAGGGTCTATTCCAACCGAACTGATAGGGTGATCCGGATATCTGACTGGCGGCATCTTTACTTTTGAATTCGGCGGGATAAGCCCACAGGAATGTTGGCAGGGGTCCCTGCTCTTTCTTGTAGCCAGCTGGCAAATAAAGCATAGCCGTCAATTCAACACCGTCAGCCCGTTTGTAGCGAAGCTGTTTTTTCTCAATACCTTTTAACTGCGGATAAGGGTGAGGGAAAAAGGTCACCTGAACCGGAGCAATACGTGCTTTGAGGTTACGAACGAAGTAGTTAGGACTCACTTCAGGCGTTTCCTGTGTTGTCAGAATGACCTGTTTAGCTGCGTCCAACACAGCAATAGGGCGCTCAAAAAGGGGCGCTGTCGACCGCCAAAGTTCGCGTGTCTGCTTGGTTTTCAGGTTCAGCAGGCTCACAAACGGGCGATCGCCTTCGGGCGATGAACCCTGCCCATTGATCATCAGGATTTCGTTGTTTGGGAGCAGATTGAGCACCTCGCGGCCATACTGATTGTGCCTGGTATCGGGCTGGCCGGGGTTGGTATAACGATCTTCGTAGGAACGATCGAAGAGCGTAGCCGTTTGCCAGTTGCTGGGATTAACGGTCTTAGTGATCGTTTTCCGGCTCTGCCACCAGCGTTCTGTTGCCAGCGCCATCGACTCATTCCCCCAATCGAAGGTCTCGAGACGAAACTGAGCAGCATAAATTTCTTTGGGTTGAGCCGAGAACGGTGCATCGACCAGAAATACTTTATCCCGAATGTCGGCTTTCGTCTTTGGGTCACCATTGTCCTGGGCTACAGTGTAGTAGATCGAGGCAGGAGCATCGGCCCGCCAGTTGAAATCCCGTGGTCCCGTAGGAACACCATCCCGGCTATAAGGTACACTCTCCTGTAAGGGACTGTCATTGAGGGTTTTCACCAGCGAACCGCCAACCGCGTAGACTTCTGTCTTGATCGGAAACCGACGAACGGGTACCAGGTAAGAAAACGGCGTATGAACCGTCTCCACCATAACGTACTGCCCATCGGGCGACGGCTCAGCCGAAAGGATAATACCTGCTGGGCCAATGTTGGTTGTCACACCATCAAGCCCCATTCGAACGACCTGAGCCGTTGTGTAGTAAGCGAATTGTTGCTCGTCAACTGGATTTTTGAGCAGATCCTGAAACGTAGGTGCCTGACCGCGAGAGCCTTTCACGTTTTCCTGCGTCGTTGGTCCGGCGGGAACACGACTTAGTTGAGGAGCGGGTCCTCTTCCGGCAGGAACCATTTTGACAATCAGCCCTTTGCTGTCAGACAACCACTGAAAAGGGGTTCCCAACGTAGCATTGAGCGCCAGCGAACCAACTTTTTTGGCGGTGGCGGTGGCCACATCGACCATGTAGAATTCGATTTGAGTGTCGGTCGAATTAGCGAAGGCAATCTTAGTCTGGTCGGGCGACCACTGTACGTAACTAAGCTGGGGCGTTGCAGGCAACCCCGCAATAGGTTTTGCTTCCTTATCGGTCAGTTTTTTTAGCTTAAGGTCGGTTATGTAAAAGACCCGGCTGGGCCCATTGTTCGCTGGATTCAGGCGTAAGCCAGCCAGCTTAAGTTCAGGTTGAGACAGTTCAGCAATGGTAAATACAGAAGCTTGTTCGATAAGGAGCATCATGTCTCCCCTGGGCGACATCCTAACGATAGGTGTTGGCGGCATACTAACCAGGTCGGCCAGCGCTTTCGGCGGAGTTTGGTAGGTTGGGACATCCTGGGCGTAACTGGCAAACGAAAACGCAAGCCAGGAGATTAGCAAAACCCATCGGCTTTGGCGAATAGTTGTTAGGTTGTGAAGCATATATTGAGCGATTGTTTCAACGTTGTAAAGATACGGGAAAATACAACTAACCCACTGGCAATGACCTTACTTTGCAAAATTTTATTCTGCAAAAGCGACAATGCGTAGGTAAATAAATTGCCATTTTTCGCTATTTATCAGCCGCTTATCAACAATCGCTTATATAAAAAAAGCGGCAACCCAACATTGGGTTGCCGCTTTTTCTAGTATGTATGATACTGCTTTCCTTACAACACTCGTGAGCCACCTAACAAGGTAGCATCGTCGTCAGCGCTATAGCTCGTGTTGCCATAGCGGGTACCATCCGAATTAACTACGCTATCGCTGTACTGACTGGAACCAGACGATGTATTGTCATCTTCCGATGCTGCCCGCTGATTAATAAATGATTCAGCGAGTTGGGTCAGTTTTCTATCCGTATTTTTTTCTTCGTCAAGGGTCTGTTGCAACAGGCGGGCAGCATCCGTGTATCCCAGCACATTCGCCAGTGTCACAACCGATCCGTAAGCGGCAATTTCGTGGTGTTCAATTTTCTGTCCAGCAATAATCAGCCCGGCATCACGGGTTAATGAACCAGACTCCGTATCGGATACAACTTGCTGGGCGTCATCCACTAATCCATCAATGGCCGCGCATGTTTTTTCGTCGGCGTCAACACCTACACTTTGGAATACACTCTCCAGGCGGCTAACCTGTTGACGAGTTTCTTCCTGATGTTGGAGAAATGCATTTCTTACTTCGTCTGTTGTAGCAGCATCGGCTTGTTCGCCAAGTGCATCAACCGCCTGTTTCTCAGCGTAGTATATTCCCTGTAGTTCATTGACAAAAAGGCTGTGCAGCCCTTCCCGGGTGTCATTGTCATTACCACTGAAAAAATTGGCGATTTGATTTCCTAAAGAAGCCATTTGATTTATTGGTTTAAGGTTTAACGTTGAATTATATCCACCTTTAGACCAAAACCATGCCAAATCCTGATAGCCTGTCACTTACAGGTTTTCGTCACTACGTTGTGTATATGCTTTTCCACAGATTTTGTAGAGTATTCCTCATTCATCCCCAGAATACCCCAGACGTCGGGAGAGATGCAGTCTTATGATACTGCAAATTCGATTTATGAGTAACTGAAAACATTGCTCAAAAAACTGTTTCTTTGTATTCATATGCACGTGTTTATTACCTCACTAAATTCAGGCAGCAACGGCAACTGCTACTACGTTGGCAACGAGCGGGAAGCGGTTTTAATTGACGCTGGCCTCTCCTGCCGACAAACCGAAATGCGCATGCAGCGGCTGGGCTTATCGCTTCAAACGGTAAAAGCTATTTTCGTTTCGCATGAGCACAGCGACCATATCAGTGGCCTTACTCAACTGGCCGTCAAGTATAAACTGCCCGTTTTCATTACCAGCAAAACGCTACAGAACACCCGTTTACCCCGGGCGTCCTTTCCCATTCGCTCGTTTCAGGCCTATGAGCAAGTCTGGATTGGTGAGCTAGCCATTACCGCTTTTCCTAAATTTCACGATGCCAGCGACCCGCACAGTTTTTTGATTGACTATCGGGGTACCAAAGTGGGCGTGTTTACGGATATTGGCGCTCCCTGCGAACATGTTATTCAGCATTTCAGCCAATGTCATGCGGCCTTCCTGGAGGCCAATTATGACGATGATTTATTAGAGAAAGGTCGATATCCTTATTTTCTCAAGCAGCGTATTCGGGGTGGGAAAGGCCACCTTTCCAATCAGCAGGCGCTGGACATGTTCATCACGCACCGACCATCCTTCATGAGTCATGTGCTGCTCTCTCATCTATCGAAGGACAATAACTGTCCGGACTTGATCCGGGCTATGTTTGCTCCCTGCTCGGATCAGACAGAAATCGTTGTCGCGTCCCGCTATCAGGAGACGCCGGTTTATAGGATTGGCGCAGAAAGAGCCGTCGCCACGGTATAATTGAACCTGCATCTCACGCAGTTCAACCTCACTTTTAGACAAGTCAGCCCAATGGCCTTGTGTGGTTGGGGGTACTACGTATATCTTTGGTATACAAGAAGTAACCCTAAACGAAACATCACTTGAACGAGGTTAATGATCGGTGGATTCGCATCAGCGGCATCAGTCTGCTGCTGTTACTCGATCTGTATTCCTACCAGATCTTCGTTAAACCGATTGGCCTGGATACCCTTAAGTACTTCATTGAATTTCTGGTATTGACGGCGCTTACCTGGGAAACGAACCGCTGGATTATGGGCCGGTTTCGGCAGTGGTATCCGCACCTTTCCCAAACCCGGAAGCGCATACTATTGATCCTGCTGGTGTGCTGGGTATCGTCTATTCTGATCGACTGGCTGGACATGATCGTCGTCAATAGCCTCGACTTTCACACCCCCTACCCTGTTTCGGCTTACCTCAATTCGATACCAGGCGCGTTGCTGACCAGCGTCCTGATTGTAGGGGCTCAGGAAGCGGTGTATTATTTCGACCGGCTGATTAAATCCGAGAAAGAAGCAGAAGCCCTGAAGAAAGAAAATCTGCAAACGCAGCTGGACAGTTTGAAGCAGCAGGTCAATCCTCATTTTTTGTTTAACAGTCTGAATACATTGTCCTACCTCATTGGCGACGATGCCGATAAGGCCGAGGAATTTCTGGATGAACTCTGCAAAGTATATCGCTATCTGCTACGTACCAACGAACACGAACTCACCAGTTTAACGACGGAACTTCAGTTTATACGCTCCTATTTTCACCTGCTCAAAACCCGATACGGCGACAGTCTGCAGTTGAAACTGGCGATTGAGCCGCACTACGAAACGTATCTGCTGCCGTCATTGACCTTACAGTTGCTCATCGAAAATGCCGTTAAGCACAACGTAATAGAGAAAACGCAGCCGCTGATCGTAGAAATCAGGACGCAGCCAGATGGCCTGTTAACGGTTAAGAATAATCTGCAAAAGAGACCTCAGCACATACCATCCACGCAAATTGGCTTGCTCAACATTGCCACAAAATTCCGCCTGCTCAAGCAACGTGACATGCTGGTTCAGGAGACAGAGAGCGAATTTGCTGTAACGATTCCGCTTATGACAGCCGGAAATTTGAGCGCTTATTTGTAAGGCTTTTATCAATCCCTCACTATGAACATTCTGATTGTTGAAGATGAAGACATGGCGGCTAAAAAGCTCATCAAAACTGTAGCCATTGTTGACCCATCGGCGACCGTTGTTGGCGTCACCTGCAGCGTTCGGGAAACCGTTGCGTGGCTTCGCGTCAATGGGCCGGGACAACCCGCTGCCCCCGACCTGATTCTGATGGATATCGAACTCGCCGATGGACAAAGCTTCCAGATCTTTGAGGAAATAACCGTGACCAGTATGGTCATTTTCACGACGTCTTATGACGAATATGCCATTAAAGCCTTCAAAGTCAATAGCATCGACTACCTGCTCAAGCCCGTTCAGAAAGACGAGCTACGGACATCCTTCGACAAATTCCGTAGCCTGAAAGCCCGGTATCAGCCAACGGGGGCAGAAACGGCGCTGACGATCGGAAACCTGGTAAAAGACCTCCAGAAACAGCTTCATCCCAGAGAATACCGGCAACGGTTTCTGGTTCAGTACGCCAACAAGCTGATGTCGATCGATACCCGCCAGATTGCCTATTTCTTCACCGATAACCGCATGAA
Source organism: Spirosoma jeollabukense (assembly GCF_054777855.1). Lineage (NCBI taxonomy): Bacteria > Pseudomonadati > Bacteroidota > Cytophagia > Cytophagales > Cytophagaceae > Spirosoma > Spirosoma jeollabukense. The sequence continues at coordinate 128,849 of NZ_BAAHAD010000002.1, read as the reverse complement.
CCAGTTCAGGACTGTTGACGGTAAAAAGATGGTGGTCGATTACAGCCTGGACGAACTGGAAGCTATGCTGGACCCCCATCAGTTTTTTCGCGTGAGCCGTTCATTTCTGGTAGCGGTCAACAGCGTCGATCACATTCAACCTTACCTCGGCAACCGACTGGCCTTGAAACTCAAACCAGCAATCGACAAAGAGGTCATTGTCAGCCGGGAAAAGCTGACGCCCTTCAAGGAATGGATGGGTAAATGAGACCCGTTCGCATCCGATAGAGAAAGCAGACGAGTACTCATTGAGTCAAGGCCGTTACTGCTGCTTGTGTTGTCGCTTTAAGTTGATTGAAAGCGTCTTGGTAAGGCTTCACTCGCTTGCTCTCGTAGAAATCCAGCATGGGACTCGCTATTTTCCAATTTGCTTCATTCAGTATATCGAAAGCCTGAACAAAAGGCAGGTTATCCGGATTGGCTTGCAAGAGATCCAGACAGAAGGTTTTGATTTGAACGTAGCCTACGATCAAAGCAGTAGGCCCATTGATGGGTTGCAACTGCTGAAGCGCTACGTTGGCGGAGTGGATTTTAGTGATAAGAGACTGATCCATAAAGGGGTGGATGACCACCCACATGCTTTGTAGGCATTGAGTTGGGGGTAGTATCCAGGTGGCATTTTTGAGGGTGCTAATCTGGAAAGGCGAAAAGCAAGGCAAGAATACTCTACAAACGCCATTAAACCGATAAGCGATTGAGTTATCGGTGAGTGTTGTTGTCGTGAAAACGCGAGGGAAACCCTCGATGCATCCAGTAGTGGATGGGGAATTGATATCAGCTAGTGGACCGGATAGGACTTGCCCCCTCTTCAGTCAAGTGTTTCCATACGGGCAGAAGCTCCCGTGTCTCCCAAGTTACTTATCCTGAAGAACTGGAACCCTACTGACCTGAGTCTCTCTACGTGTTTTGGGCGATTGAGTCAGTAAGCTGAATAAGAAAGTAATTATCAGCAACGTAATTACTCCTACCAGAAAGGCCATCTCAGGTTTAGTCTGGATGTGATTACTCAGCGCGAAAAGAATGAAGTTGCTCACAAGCAGGTAAAATAAGGTATTTCTGCCAATGGACAGGAGCCAGTTTAGGGGGTTAGGTCGATGTTCCAGCCATTTTGCCGCTACGTAGTATCCATACAGAATGCCGTATGAGCCGACCAGCCAATACACGGAGGGCAAAAATTCGGCGGGCATGGCCTGATGCCAAATGTAATAACTTATCAATAACCCGGTACCGAGCAGGGATAGGGCCAGAACTGCCCGGCTCCAACCGACTCGATAGTTTGAGAAGTAAATGCCGATCAGGAAAATAGGTAAGTATTGAATGACCGGGAAAATAAAATAATTTTTAGTGCCAATAAGCAGTGCCATTGGCTGGGGTACAATTAAATCAGTCGGCAGCAACCAGGCTATTATCAAACAGACCAACCCCAAACAGAGCATGGCTATGGGAGAATGGGCCAATTGTTTAAACCCCTGAAAGAAAATCAATACCAGCCCTGTAATTAAAAAAAACGTGAGTAGGAACTCCGAGAACCAGGCTACTTTATTAAACGTAATCAATTGCAGGATTTCATCAAGGGTAATCGGGTAAGGCTTGCCCAGAAAACGGGGGCTAAGCAGTAAATAGGCAGAAAAGCCTGACAGATAATAGGCAAATAATGACTTGATGGCAGTTTTAGCCATTTTTAGGTTTACGTCAGCAAACGGTTTGGTCAGATAAGAGAGGAAGAAAACATAACCGAAGCAGAAGAAAAACCCCGAAAAAGTGATCAGATTGATGGTGGTTGAAAATAGCCAGAATATACCTCTGGGTTTGCTCAATAGTTGCAGCGCATGAGCCAGGACCATGCCAATGACAAGCACGCCTTTCATGTAATCAATTGAGGTTTGGCGAGGTTTCACCATCGTGTAATTTACTGTAGGTTGCAACTGTTTACTAACGCCCATTCCGGGTTGTGTCTGGTTTTCAACGGCTTCTCTGCCCGGTTCACCTAATCCATCATTTACTCCGAATATCAACCTGAGCCTGGTCGTCTTCGCCATTGGCAAAGCCATTACCCGGTACCGAATCAGGATCACCAATGGTTGTTTCACTGACCTGGACTTGATCGATCCAGTGACCCGGCGTGGTTAAGCGGGCCTGAATAGGCCGACTTACGGTCGTATTGGCGGCAATGTTAGTCAGTGTAATGGTGAGTAGCCGCCCATTCACTGTCCAGCCGCTTGCCTTTACCAGCTCAAAGCCATCGGGTAGCTTGTTTTCCAGTTGAACAGTATTCGCCGTCTGGCCACCGGCATTACTCACATAAACCGTGAACGTAATGATCTCGCCCACAGCAGGTACTCGATTATTCACATCCATTCGCAAACTAAGATCGGCCTGATTAGGAACCGGTATCGGCTGATTGGACACCACGGCTGGAAGCAACCGCTGGTTCGGGTTGGGCGACTCGAATACAGTTGTCGCGGATCCAGGCACACGAAAATCGACCGATGCTGCGTCGTCTTCTCCATCGGCCGTACCCGAATTGGGCGTACTGTCAGGGTCAGGCGAGGTAGCCGTTGTTAGCTGAGCGGCTGTCCTGAACAGCCCGGTTGCAGTTGGTCTGACCAGCATCGTAAAGGTAGTATCGGCCAGTGGGGGCAGTTGGTGCACCGTTCCCGTCATCACGTTATCGCTGTATACTTGCCCATTGGTATCAATAAACTGCAGATTCGCTGGCAATCGATACGTCCATCGGGCCAGGGCAGCCTGAGTATTGCTTTGATTGGTGACCCGCAGCCGGATCGCAATGGGTTCATTAACCTGAACGATCCGTTTCGCAGCCTGTAGCGACAGGCTCAGATCGGCCTGAGATACGGGTAGCGTATCCTTAAATAAAACAACAGAAGTAAAAGGACTAAGTACAAAAGACTGGGTATAAAGCTGGTTTTTCACATCCCGATAGGCACCGGATAACGTAATAAGACTGTCTTTCAGGGTTGGGTTGTAAAACAATTTAATAAAGTCATCCGGATTATTCTGGATAGGCACATCCTCCTGAAAACGGACATTGTCGAGCCAGCAGGTTGGGCCTTCTCCATCAAGCTGTAGCAAAACAACAGCGTCCAGCCCACTGCCTGACACGGTGAAGGGCAGCTCGTAGCTGGTACGGGTTGGGCTCAGCTGCACGGTATACCGCCTGTCATACTCTTGAAAAGGTGGCCCATTTTGTCGTAGATACACCAGCGCCGATACAGCACCAGATGCCACGGCATCAAACCGAAGAACGTAGGCTTTGCCGACCTGTAGGTTACCAACGTATCGACCAGCCTGCATATAGGAATTGGTCTGGCCCGATGAACTCGCAAAACCGATTCGGAGCGCTCCCCCATCCAGTTGGCTGGTGTTATCCTGAGCGACCACGCCATTATTGTACCGGCTATAGAGTATGGACCAGCCATCGCTGTCCGTATCGAAACTACTGGCGAAGCGGGTGGTACCACCAGCCCCCTCATTTTTATAGGGTTGATAGGTAATCGGGCTACCGTGGGAATGAAGATCCTGACCGGAGAAACGTTGCCAGCCGGTAAGCGAATAAGCCCCCGCCTGATAGGTGTTGATACTCCCCCAGATTAAATTGGTGTCATTGAACGGGCGGGCATAATAGTTAGAATCGATCACCCCGTATTGCAGCAAATCATCCGCGTTGGATTCATACTGGCCTGCTAACTGGGAAGCCCATTTACTAACAAAGACATTCCGCTTGATCACATCATTTCGAATTGGGCAAGCTCCTCCATTATGGTACACCACCAGTTGCGCAGCCGAATTATCGAATACTGTATTATCGGTGAAGGTGATCCCCGGTGCGCCGTGTAAAAAGGCTCCCCACTGCGTGTTGCCGAATATTGTGTTGTTTTGTATCGCTACGTTCTCCACGCAATCGTCCAGAAATATACCGATGGAGTAGTCTGCCGCAAAATATTTGCCCCGTACGTTAGGACTGGCGTAGATAATATTAGAGAGGATATGTACGTTCGACATGGCCGACCTATCGCCGTTCCAGCCGTAAATGCCTCCTCCGTCAATTTTAGAAATGCAGTAATTAGAGATGACATTCTGCCGGATGGTGGCTTGACTGCCGAACGTAATACCCGTGTAGCCAATGCTATCGATCACGTTGTTGGCAACAAGTACGTTCGAATTAGACCTCAGTTGTAAGCCGTTATACGTACCATCTCCACTTTTGCCCCGCCCAGCTATCGCGCCAATATGACGAATGGCATTTGACCGTAAACTAACAGAGTCATATCCCGTAATTTGTATGGCATTATTATTAATGTCGAGGAGGGTGCTGTTGGTCAGCGACAGGTTCCTGCCAAACCCGTCAATCATGATACCATCTTCGCCCGCATCGGTTATGTCGAGCTTGCTCATAGATACGTTCGACACGTTTGTGGCATAAAGGCTGGTATGGAGAGTTTGACTTAAATTCAGGTTGGCCAACTTAATGTTGGAAACGTTGGCCATATCCACGGCACGGTCCAGAACAGTGGCCATGAGTGCCTGCCTGGTAAGATTACCCGTATCATCATAGAGCTGAAACCGTTTGGTAGCCGACTCATACGACCATTCCCCGTTGCGATCCAGGGTAGCAGGATGATTTTGAAAGAAAAAAGGAGAGCCGTCTTTAAGGTAATACGTTGATGTATTCAGCAGGTTCAGGACGTCGCCGTTCTGTTCACTCACAATGGCCCGGTCAATGATCCACGCCGTTGGCACCATGACGACCTCGGCCCCCTGCCAGTTCCTGGATAAATGATCCTGACTAACCAGTTGGTATTTTTCGGTATGCGACAGAATGGTGAGCGTTCCTTTATTAGGTGCATCAGGATTGGGGTAACGACCCAGGGGCAAGGAAACATCCCCGTCGTAGAGCCCTGTAACGCTGCTGCCGCAGGCTGAACAGGTAGCCTGCCAGATATTCCCCCCCATGTTGGACCAGGCAGTAACGGCCACCGAGCCAGCCAGGGTTGGTTTTGGTCCATTGCCATAGGCATCATAAACAATAGCCTGGCTTGATGAACCAGATTGTCGGATCTTTAGTGTTCCCCGGAAAGTATCACCCCGGCGAAACAGGATAGCGTCCCCCGGCTGCAACGACAAACTATTCACTTTGTCCAGGCTTTGAAGCGGTCTGGCCGTTGACCGGCCATCGTTGCGATCATTGCCTGTGCTGGCAACATAATACGTTGTTTGGGCAACGTTTACTAAATACGTTGAGAGTAACACATATAGCGTTAAACTCCAACGTAGTACGACTCGGTTACTCACTTGAACTCGTAATTATAAATCAGAATTTTGGCTAATCAGCGGCAGCGAAACGACTTCCCACCAGTAGCGCCGGAAGGTATAGAAGCAGTTCAGCCATTGGTGGTAGGTATCCGGCTTAACAATGTAGGAGGCAATATTATACGTGTAGGATTTGGCGATATCTGCGCTGTCCTGCGAGGCACTCAGGATGATAACCTGTGGCTTTCGTTCGAAATTATAGTTGCCGATAAAGTCCAGCAACGCCCAGCCATCTTCCCGGCGGGGTAAGTACAGATCGGCTAAAATCAACCTTGGGCATTTGTTGGCATCCTGGGCATTGGTTTCCAGATACGTAATCATCTGAGCCGTATTATTTACCCAAACAGGACTCACTTCTGGAAAACACTGCGTCAGCGCCGAGCGAATAATAAGCCATTGATCTGCATTATCTTCAACAACCATAATAGGTATCTGGCGTTGCTTTCGACGTCTAGGTGTGGCGATCTTTGTCATTGACTTTAATGTTGAGAAGAAGTTGGTTGTGCTGATTGATTAAAAGGTAGCTTGTAGGTTGCACGAATCAAATCGGGTTATTTGGTTCTGGGTAGACAAGTACACCCAGGCGGCAGGTATCGTCACCACGTGTACGTAGCTCCTTTGGCACTAGCCGATTCGTATTCGCAATTGATCGTTTCCAGGAATTTATTGGCGGCCCAGCGACTGTCTGCTTTTCAAATAAAAACAAACCTCTCTGGTAACCCGCCGTTGTAAGCCCTATAAATGGCTTCGAGCCATAACGCTCTCGCAATGAGTTGCTTTTCATTAATAGGGTAAAGAAGTTGCAGACTCTTTAAAGTTGTTGTACGAAGCCCGTTCTACAAGACCGATTGACTCACGTGATGTATCTCCTTCACGTAACATATTCGCCAGTTTGATGAAACGAATGGCCGGTGAGCGACTACCAGCATTCTGAGCAAGTACCGTTGAGAAACAACTAAAGAAAGCCACGGCTTGAAAGAAGATGTGCTTCATAAGGTAAATGGCTGGTTATTGTTTTTGATTAAGCACACGTTCTAATTCACTTTCCTCGGAGGCAGAAACAGGGGATACTCGCCGACTGGCCCGATTATCTAGTTGATTAACAGCATTCGGGTTCGTTGGTTTTTCACGGGCCGTTGTTTTATTCCTGTAAGCGCCCTCTTTTTCAGCATCTGTTTTGTTCTTTCTGAGGATCCTGGCTGGTTTTGCCAATGCACTTAAAAACGGCCGATTAGTGGGTTTGTGCGCCGGCAGTACAACCTCTTCGGCTTTTGATGGTTCAACTAGTTCTGTAGGTACAAGGACAGCTTTTTCCGAAGCGTCAGTCACATTAGCCAGGGTAGAAATGGGTAGCTTTTCCGGAGTCTGAATCGGGCTTATCGCTTTGTCATTACACAGGGCTGGAAAAAGCTGACAACGATTACTGTAGCCAGCATAAGCTAATCCCACCGCCATAACCAGCGCCACAACGAGCGGCAACCGCTGGGGTATAGATGGCCGAACAAGAGGACGTAGCGTGGCCGGTGATAACGCACGAATGCCTGGTAGAAAGCCTGCACTATACCCTTCCAGCGCTATCGTTCTTTCTTCGTCTTTACTCGAAATTGTTAATTGCCCCCGATTAAATCCGCTTGTGCTGGCAGCATAACGCACGTGCACATAAGTAGCCTGGGATGAAAGGTTGAGTGTAAGTGTAGGCGAAAAGGTAGGTCGACTATCACAGGCCAGCTGAAAATGCTCTGGGGCGTCTGTCGTCAATGTTACGGGAGAAGACACTCCATTGGCCTGTTGCGCAATTGTCAGGATACGAAAGCTTGGTTTATCAGGAGCCGTTTGAGAAAATGTCAGCGCCGACTCACTAACAAGTAGTGTCGAGCGATTGGCCAGGCCCACCACTTCTGAGGTTGCTTCGATGGATAGCACAATGGCTTCAGCAAGCGGATTTCGAATAACGATTGTGCCACTAGCGGGCGATTCTCCTGTGGCAATCACAGTAACCTGACCGGTGGCGAGCCAGCTTCCATCAGCTTGCTGACGGTGCTCGACGATCTGTTCCCGTTTTGGCTCTTTATTAAATGATGTAGTTAAGAGATAACCCGGCGAGACACTAAGTATCAATAAACCAGTACGTTCCTGAGGCTCCAGCGTCGACTCAATAGTAAAGCTGTATACCTTATCCAGAAATTCACTGGCATAAATGGTCCTTTGCTTAGGCTGACGGATCGGCATTACTATTTTTTGAAGTTTATGTAGGACGCACAATGCGCAGGAAAAGCTACCTTACGCTATTACTTACCAGTTGGTCTATAGGAAAAATAGAAAAGAGATTCCAAATTACGTACGAATTCGCCACTTAAACTGATTTGAAATGACTAAAAACACGCCTGTGTAAATATGATTTTTGCTGCATTTACTAAATTAGGGAAGTCCCAAACCGAAACTAAACGAGCTACGTACGTATGATCAATAATTACCAACAAACTCTATATGAATACTATTCAATTAATTGGACACCCGCAGCCGGTTGACATAAGCACCATTGTTTGGCTGGAAGGCGAAGCTAATTATACCCGTGTACATTACAGGAACGGTACATTTTCAATCGTTACCCAACCTCTTCAATGGTTTGAAAACCACCTTAATTTCCTTCGTATTCACCGCTCAGCCATTATCAATCCAATGTATGTACAGGAATTCGAGTACATAAACGGTCGATCTGGATGGGTTCGGTTACTAGGTGATAGAGTAATACCCGTATCGCGCAATCGACTTAAGCATGCCAGTGTAATGTTGGCTAACAGACTTACACCACCTGACATGAGTTAGTCTAGTCCCAACAACTGATTAGGCTCTTTTTCATAAGGGTCTAATCAGTACAAATATAAATCGTTGGAAATCAGAAAGAGCAGTTAATTTCTAACCGGGAATTCCTTAGTAATATCCTATTTATCATCTTATTGATTATCTAAATATGTTACTTAATATTTTATTTTATAAATAAATTATTGACCAGCATTGTTTTCTATTTTACAACAGAAGCTTTCTTGTTAAGCGGCTGTATGACCGGCGAGGCAGTAGCTTTTTGTCATCGAAAACTAGCCTTCTACATTTATACTAAATATGGGCAAACAAGCCATAAGTTACCCTTATCCAAAAGTAGACATATTGCTGCAACGAGTCCATCATAAATAATAGGTTCTTTCTGCTCGCTTTTATACATATATGTCCTTCTGACAGCACATTACAGGAGGCTATCTAATCACATAATTATTGACTATTGGTTCTACAGCTTGTAGTTGTTTACGTTATGAATGCACCCATAATATTATTTGCTTACAAACGTCCCGTTGAATTAAAAGCAACTCTGAAGGCACTTCAGGCGAATCACCTGGCTTCGGAAAGCGACCTATACATTTTTGTAGATGCCCCCAAGAAGCCGGCAGATGCGCCGAAAGTAGCCGAAGTCCATCAATTGCTGGATGACGTCTCCGGTTTTCGCACCATCCATCGGGATTATGCCAAAACAAATATTGGTTGTGCCGATTCGGTCATTCGGGGCATATCGCTTGTTCTGGCGAAACATCCTTCAGCGATTGTTGTCGAGGACGATCTGATCACGTCTCCGAATTTCCTGGATTTCATGAATCAGGGGCTGGTGAAATATGCTGACAGTAAGCGTGTCTATTCGGTAGCTGGTTATACGTTTCCGTTTGAACGCCCATCCAACTATCAATCAGACGCCTATTTTATCCCACGTCATAGTCCCTGGGGCTGGGCCACCTGGGCCGACCGCTGGGCGTCCATTGACTGGGACATGACCGATTACCCTGAATTCGAAAGAGACCGACGCCAGCAGAAAGCCTTTATGCAGGGTGGTTCCGATCTGGTTGGTATGCTACGTGATCAGATGGAAGGCAGGGCTGATGCCTGGGATATTCGCTTCTGTTATAACCGCTTCAAAGCAGATGGCCTCACGGTTTACCCGACCGTCTCTAAAGTTGAAAATATAGGATTCGGCGAAGAAGCGACCCATACCAATATTTTTAATCGCTATAAAACGCAACTGGATAGTGGCGCTCAGCGAGTCTTTGATTTTCCTTCCTCAGTTCAGTCTACGGATTATTATCACCGCAAGACCTTACAACGTTACAGTATTCCTACCCGGATTTATAACCGCTTTAAGACGTTAGCCGGTATGCGCTAACGCTCTCTTAAAATCTGCCTCATCTGCGTCAGATACCTACCAGTTTTTGACAGGGTCAGTGTGCTCATTTAATTATACGTATCGTTATGAATCCTTTCGTTTTGCTCCGGTTAGGTGCTCTGTTACTGGCGCTTGTTGTATTTGCTCATTGTAAGCCCACAGACCCGGCCCCTGACAGCGTCGTGCACCGGGTCGACACAATGTCCATCACTCAATTGCGGACGCTTACTGCGTCTATCATCCCCGACAAAGTTCTGATTACGGATGCGGGAAGGGAAGGCGAGTTTATACTCGATGAAGCCGATCTGACCAGCATGGACAACATGGGCGTTACACTGGTTACGGTTAAAGGACACCGCTATAAGCGGAATTTCACGGGACCTGCCAACGTGTTCTGGTTCGGGGTAGAACCAGCGGATGCCGACATCGGCCCCGAGTTGCAGATTGCCGTGAAAGCTACAAATGAGTTGATGATTCCTGACGGAAACTATACCCAGCTAACGTCCGTCCGGATCAGAAGTAATCTGACCATCCAGGCCAATACTGGAAAAGTACTCATTACGTTACCTCAAACATACGTAAGTTTCGTTAATGCCGAAGACCCTAGCCTCCCATTACAACATGTCTTGTTCGATGGTCTATCCTGGAACGTAACATCCAGGCAGACGGGCACTTACGGCGTAATTTACATAGACGGCCCTACAGTTTCAGACCTGACGGTTCAGAACTGTACCAGTTCCGACGCTGCGGCAAAAGACAGTACGAACTGGATGACACTCAAGATCCAGGCGGGAAAAACAGCAACCAACATTGTAGTACGTAACAACAACGTGCAGGCTAAACGCATGGCCTGTGAGATCTTTAATCATGACAATTACAATATCTACGCGGGAAAAAATATAACCGTCAGTGGTAATAACTTTCACGATTGCCATTTTGGACTCTCCCTCTCAGGCCCGTTGACCGGCCTAACGGTCGATAATAATTTGATAAAAAATTGTAGCCTGTTTGGCATTGAAATAGCGGGTGCCGCTCAAAACGTAGCGATTACGAATAATAAGTTTGAAGGCGTGTTTGATAAATTTCTCGAAGGCTCCAACGATGGCAACGGCAATGGGACTATTGTTGGTGGAATGATTATTACGGGCAATTCAACAGTAGGACTTTGTACGGGCGGTGTGCAACTATACAATGCCGGGGCTGCTACGTTCAGCAAGAACGATTTTCACATGTCAGGAATGCTGGAATTGACTCATTCATCGGCGGGTGGCATGTACACCGAAAATACGATTGAAAGCTTATCGAACAAAGCGGTAATATGCGACAATACGCCTAATAATACATTCAGTCGCAACACCCTGTCCAATAAAGGGAATGCGGAAAACCAGGCTACGTTCGTAGCGTACGGCAGCAAATCCATCAACAACACACTTACGAACAACAAGCTGATTAAAGGAAATGGGGGTAAGCCATACGAAGCTGTGCTGGGAGGAAGCTTGGCCGCTTCGATGAATTATGACGAGTCTGGAGCCCCAATTCCCTGATAAATCGTCATAAATGGGTTCGTTTAGTTAAACAGGGTGTTGATAGAAAATGGCGCTATCAGCACCCTGTTGGTTTTTTGGCCTTCCCTAAGAATTGTGCAATGATCATGCATTCACCTTAAAATCCTAATTAATATAGAATACACAATCTACCTAACCAATGAAGTATTTTTCATGTATCAGTTTGACCTGTCTTATTGCCATCTGTTGAAGGCCGTAGTTTGGGTCTACCGGTCCGAAAACTGAGTTAATTTCTTAAGTGGCATTACTACTAATTTTCACATTTGTCATCAAATTAGTTTTATAAGACTATTTATAAAACTAAAAATAAGGCAACAAAAATAAATTTTATCAGCAAAATCAGCCCAGGAAAAGTAACTAAAAAGTGCCTATACCGCATGGTAATATCATCCATTACTGTTTGTTCCCAGCAAACTACTCTTTTAAATTTATAGTAGATACTGGCAGACACTGAATGATATCTATCAGCATGATAAGCTATTATTTACTGTTCTTTTTCGGCTAGAAATGCAGCAGAAAACGAACAAGTCAACCTAATAAAAAAAGTAGCGTGGTAAAAAAAGTACAAGAAACACCAATCCGTTTTCTAGCTATCCTAACTGCTATAATTCTATGGATGACTTTACTGCAAAGCTGTACATCAGCCAAAAAACTGGTTTACTTCCAAAGTTCGACGAGTCGCGAAGATACGGTTGCCATGCCGGAGCAATTTACGCCGACGATCAAAAAGGGAGATATTCTTTCGGTACAGGTGAGTAGCCTTAACTCCGAAGCATCAGCCTACTTTAATCCAACAGCGGTCGCCGATGGTAATGGAACAGTTTCTTCTACGAATCCATTGGCGCGAACATCCGGCTACTTAGTCGATGCAGATGGGACGATTAAACTGCCACTCGTTGGTCAGTTGACCGTAGTAAATCTGACCAACGCCAAAGCCGGTGATTTAATACGTAGCAAGCTGACGACTTATCTTAAAGAACCAACGGTCAATGTCCGTAATCTCAACTTCAGAATTTCGGTGCTGGGTGAAGTGACCCGCCCCTCGCTGTTTACGATTCCCAACGAGCAGATAACCCTTCCTGAAGCGCTGGGACTTGCTGGAGATCTGACGATTTATGGTCGACGTAACAACATACTCATTATCCGGGAAGAAGGTAACCAGCGCGTTTTTGCCCGGGTGGATCTAACTCGTCGTGATGCGTTCCGGTCTCCTTATTATTCGCTCCATCCAAATGACGTCATCTATGTGGAGCCCGACAAAATTCGGGGAACCAGTGTAGACAAGACGTATTTGCTCGCTCCTATTGCAATCGGGATTTTATCGCTGATTGCCATCATCGCAACTCGACAGTAATTCGGAAGATAGAAACTACTCAACGTTATAATTTAAGTATATGGCTTTTAAAACCACACCTTCTTATACACCCTATCAGATGGTTGACTCAAACAGTATATCCCTGCGAACGTACCTGCTACCGTATCTTCGCCAATGGCCATGGTTTATACTATCGCTGTGTCTTGCTTTGGGGGGCGCTTATGTTTATCTATTGTATAAGCAACCCACTTACCGGATTCAGGCCAGCTTACTGCTCCAGGATGAAAAAAGAGGAAATGGCCAAACAACTCCTTTAAAAGAACTGGAAGGCTATTCCCCCAAGAAGGTAGTCGAAAATGAGCTGGAGGTGCTTCGTTCGTCTACGCTGATGGATGGTGTGGTCAAAAAACTTCATTTAGACGCACGCTACTTCCGGAAAACCTCATTCGGGAAACGCGAAATTTACACGGAATCGCCTGTTTGGGTACTTGTCGAATCGGGCAAACCAGAACTTTATAAAAAGCCGCTGGCGCTTGATTTTCCCGGTGGCGACATCGTACGGATCAACAACCAGCCTTATCCGCTTAATCAATCCATACAAACGCCCTACGGCAAGTTGCGTATTCTTACACGGCAGCAGGTGAGTCGCTTTAAGGAGCCCTTATTAGTACAGGTAATGCCGCAGGCCTCTGCGGTGGATATGTACCTGAGCAGCCTGAAAGCTGAACCAACCAGCAAAACGTCGACAGTCATTCATCTAACCATCGAAGATGCTGTCCCGCAGAAAGGAGAAGCTATTCTGAATGGTTTAATCAATGAATACAACCAGGCCGCGATCACGGATAAAAACCGGGTAGCGACCAATACGCTCCGTTTCGTTGAAAATCGACTACGTATGGTGGCCGGTGAATTGGCCGGTGTGGAAAAGAACGTAGAAAAATACAAATCGACGCTGGGCATTACGGACCTTAGTGCACAGGCTCAGTCGTTTCTGCAAACTACGCAGCAGAATGATTCGGAACTCAATCAGGTAACTATTCAACTGGCCGTTCTTAACGATTTGCAGCAATTTATTGATACACAGTCCGATAAACGGGGAAGTACCCCTGCCACCGTAGGCTTGAATGATCCTGTGCTGCTGGGCCAGATCGAGAAACTATCGCAATTGGAACTCCAGCGTGACCAGTTGATGCAGACTACATCGGCAGAGAATCCACTTCTGCAAACCGTTGATAGTCAGATCAGGGCTACGAAAAACAATATCAGTCAGAATATTCGTACCATGAAGGCTATGCTGACGAGTTCGCAACAGCAATACCAGGCTAAGGGCCAGAAACTCGACGATGTTATTCGTACCATTCCAAAACAGGAGCGGGAATTAACGGATATCAAACGCCAGCAGGCTATCAAGAATGAGCTGTATACGTATCTGCTTCAGAAACGGGAAGAAATGGCGGTTACGTTTGCCGCAGCCATTGCCGATAGCCGTACTATTGAAGTAGCCAAGAGCAGCGCAGGTCCGGTCAAACCAGTGGCAATCGTCATTTATGCACTGTTTGGCTTGGTAGGATTACTGATACCGACAGCCGCAATCGCCGGGCGAAGTGCCCTCAACACACGGGTTTTGCTACGAAACGATGTCGAAGACAACACACAGGTCCCTATCCTGGGTGAGATAATGAACAAGCGGCAACGGGATGTACTGGTCGTAGCTCCTCATAATCAGTCGGTACTGGCCGAACAGATTCGAAGCATTCGAACCAATCTTCACCTTGGCAAAGGAGAGGACACCGAAAGTCAGGTGCTGCTGTTTACGTCCAGTATCAGTGGGGAAGGGAAATCGTTCATTTCGCTGAATCTGGGTGCGAGTTTGGCGCTGCTTCGGCAACCAACGGTTATCCTGGAAATGGACATGCGCATGCCCAAACTGCATCCCTTGTTCAACATCAACAACACCGTTGGTCTTAGTACGTATCTGAACGGCGAAGCAACCCTGGATGATGTTCTTCAGCCCATACCGGGGCATCCAAATTACTTTATTATTCCGAGTGGACCTCTTCCTCCAGACCCTTCGGAGTTGTTGAGTAGCCCCATGTTGAAGCAGATGCTCAACTTGTTACGCGAGCGGTTTTCATATGTTATTCTCGATGCCCCCCCAATTGGTATCGTCACAGATGCCCAGGTCGTAGCGCCCTACGCTGATACGACACTGTTTGTTGTTCGTCATGGTGTAACGCCTAAGCACAGCCTCAAAACACTGGATGTGCTTCACCGTGAGCAGCGCTTTAAGAACATGCGTATTATTCTTAATGCGGTGAACGACAGTGAGTCGTACCATTCAAACCACCGATATAAAAATAGCTACTCATACAGATAACGTAGCCAAGAACTCCTGTTTTTACCTCACCCTACATGGGGTAAGTCATCCTTATTGTCTATAAACATTGACTGTTATGGAGGCATCTACCAACGAAAAAACGGTTCAACTATATCTGAACCAGGACGTTCAGGTAAGACCCTATACAATGAGATTACTGATTGCTGGCCTGAAAAAGCGTGCATTTGATCTTACAATTGCCAGTTTAGTGACAGCCTTTATTCTCATTTGGCTTATACCTCTACTTACCCTATTGATCAAATTAAGTTCTCCAGGCCCTGCCCTGTACATTCAGATGCGGACCGGACGCAAAGGGCGGATCTTTCCGTGCCTGAAATTCCGGACCATGACCTATGAAACGAATGTGCCGTTTCGGCAGGCTACTCCAAATGATCGGCGCGTAACCCGAATCGGGAAATTCCTGCGCAAGACTAACTTGGATGAGATGCCGCAGTTTCTGAACGTACTGGCGGGCCATATGAGCGTGGTGGGACCACGACCCCACCCCTTACCACTGGATGCGGAACACTGGAACACAATGCCGGGCTACAAGGAGCGCTACGTTGTTCGACCCGGCATTACGGGTCTGGCTCAGGCACGGGGTGCTCGGGGCGAAACCGCCGAGATTCATAAAATGAAGACTCGGGTTCGTTATGACCACCTATATATCCGCCGTCAATCGACACGACTGGATGCAACGATTTGCTGGTGGACGATTACGGCAGCCGTTCGAGGGAATAAAAATGCCTATTAAGCTCAAAAACGTCCTGCAGGACTTGATTTTCCAATATCCACAAACGTTATAAAATAGACAGTACCAATGACCAAAGTACTAGAAGTTAACCTCTTCGATGCCGGGCTGGATTCGGCTGTGCAAGGGATTCTCTTGCGATGCGACCCTATATGGCCCCGCGAAAATAAATGCATCAGTGCAACCGGTGCGCATGGGTTAGTTACCGCCTTCAAGGAACCCGAGTTTAAATCGGTGCTGGATTCATTTTACTGGAACCTCCCCGATGGGATGCCCGGCGTGTGGATTGGAAAACTGAAAGGCGCCAAACGTATGACGCGCTGTTACGGTCCCGACTTTTTCAGGGAGGTGCTGCGGGAATCGGCTCAGTCGTCCATTAAACACTTTTTTTGTGGCGGGCAGGACGGCGTCGCTGATGAACTCAAAGCGGCCGTTGGCCGGAAGTTCGGTAACTACCAGGTTGTCGGTACGTTCTGCCCCCCCTTTCGGGAGATGGCCGATGACGAATTCCAGTCGCTGGCAAACCGGATCATGGACGCCGGCACGAACATTGTCTGGATTGGCCTGAGCACGCCCAAGCAGGAGCGGTTTGCCCGACGCCTGGCGCAGTATGTGGATGTGAACTTCATCGTAACCGTTGGCGCGGCTTTCGATTTCCACACCGATCGCGTCAGGCAGGCACCCAGCTGGATGCAAAAACTCTCCCTGGAATGGCTCTTTCGGCTGATGGCCGAGCCAAAACGACTCTACAGACGCTATCTGGAAGTCGTTCCCCTATTCATTTTTCTCAACCTGAAAGAAATCTTCTCATCTCTTAAATAATCAAGTATTTATGAAAAAAGCGCTCGTCTGTGGTGGTGGTGGCTTCATTGGTGGCCATCTTATTAACCGACTCAAATCGGAAGGATACTGGGTTCGTGGAGTCGACATCAAAGAGAATGAATACGATAACAACAATGCCGACGAGTTCATCATTGGCGATCTGAGAGATCCCGTCATTGCCGACGAAGTTGTGACGGCCGACCTTGACGAAATCTATCAATTGGCCGCCGACATGGGCGGGGCCGGTTTCGTCTTTACCGGTACAAACGATGCGGCCATCATGCACAATTCGATTCTCTGCAATCTGAACGTACTGGAAGCGGCCAAAAATAAAGGTGTCCGGAAAATATTCTATTCGTCGTCAGCCTGCATGTATCCGGAGTACAATCAGATGGACCCCAATAACCCAAAATGTTCGGAAGAGTCGGCCTATCCGGCGGCACCCGATAGTGAATATGGGTGGGAAAAGCTGTTTTCGGAGCGCCTGTTTTTAGCCTACCAGAAGAACCACGGCATGGAAGTACGTATCGCCCGGTTCCACAACATCTTCGGTCCGCAGGGTACCTGGGATGGCGGACGCGAAAAAGCACCGGCTGCGGTCTGCCGCAAAGTAGCCATGGCTGAAGATGGCGGCTCGATCGAGATCTGGGGCGATGGCCAGCAAACCCGCTCGTTTCTGATTGTGGATGAGTGCGTGGAAGGTATCCGGCGGTTGATGAACTCTGATTTTTCGGGCCCTGTCAACCTGGGTTCGGAAGAGATGATTTCGCTGAATGACTTCGCGAAAATGGTCATCGACATCTCGGGTAAAGATCTGACTATCAATAACATTCCGGGACCATTGGGTGTGCGGGGCCGCAACTCCGACAACCACCTGATTCAGCAGAAATTAGGCTGGGCGCCTTCAACACCCCTTCGCAAAGGTGTTGAGAAAACCTACGACTGGATTTCGGAGCAGATTCAAAAGAAAGTGCCCGCACTAGTCGAAGCCTGATGGAACGAATTACCGCATCACTTGCTGACCTTGAGTGTGAACTTACGGCTCACGCTCAAGGCACCAAGCAGGTATTTCTCCGATATGGTGATACGTCTACCGACTTAACTCAAGTGGCTTACGGCTCCTTTTCCCAAACGGACTACTGCGAACTGCATATGCATCCAACGATGGAAGAGTGCTTCTTTTTTTTGAAGGGAACGGGCTTGTATATAGTTGGCAATCAGAAAATTGCGTTGCAGCAGGGAGTTTTTATCAGGATTCCGGCGGGTATTCTGCATCGGCTCGAAGCGACCAGTGATGTGCCCCTGGAGTATGTTTATTTTGGGGTGGCTACCAAGTAGGTAAGATCGAACGGGTATAACGAAAAATATGGTAAGTGACCAGGTAACCAGTGCTGTAGAAACAGAACCAGAAACAGCTAAAACGCTGTCGAGAGCTACGTTAAAGCGCTTTGCAATTAACGTAGTATCTCTCTTTAGCGTCAACGTGGCGAATATGTTGCTGCCTCTGCTCACGGTGCCCTACGTGGTGCGCATTATCGGGCCGGAGCGTCTGGGGCTGCTTAACTTTTCGCAGGCTTACGTCGCTTATTTCACGCTCCTGATCAACTACGGATTCGAAATGTCTGCCGTTCGAACCATAGCCGCCAACCGGAACGACAAAGCGCTGGTTAATCGGACGTTCAGCGAAGTGATTGCGGGAAAAACCCTGCTCTGGGTACTGTCAACCCTTGTTTTCGCGGGTATTACCTGGTTTACACCTGATTTTCGATCACATATTGTGCTGCACACCTGCACCTACATCACCTGCATCGGTGTGGTGCTGTTCCCGATCTGGATCTACCAGGCGATGGAAGATCTGGGACGGGTTGCGATGTTCAATCTTGGGGTGAAAATTCTGTTTACGCTGTCCGTTTTTCTGCTGATCCGGCAGCCCGACGATTACATCTACCAGAATCTATCGATCAGTGTGGCGCAGGTGGTAGTTAGCGTCGTTGCCTTGTACGTAGCGCTACGTCGATTTGATCTGACATTTACGTGGCCATCGATCGCCCAGTTGATTACCCGATTTCGGGAGGACAGTACGCTGTTCTTCTCGTCGGTCATGATTACGCTCTACGCAGGTTCGACCGTTTTTCTGTTGGGCTTGTTGGGCAATGCCTATGACGTAGGGATTTTTTCGGCCGGTTCGCGGCTGGAAGGCATCGCTCGCTCGTTTGTTTCGCTAGGCCTGAATCAGGCTTTCTTTCCGATTGTCGCGAGTGCCTTTGGTAGTGGTCGGGAAGACGGATTGCGCGTGGTTCGAACAACTTTTTTTCCGCTGGTCGCTTTCATGACCGTCGTGTCACTGGTCTTGTGGGTCATCGCTCCTGTATTTATCACTCTTTTTTACGGCGATAAATTCCATGATGCGATCCTGGTTTTACGCATTGTGTCCCTGTTGCCCATTTTGATCGGTGTCAGCAATCTGCTGGGTTTGCACACCATGCTGAATCTGCGGATGGACAAAGCATTTTTTCGAATTACAGCTATTGGCTCCGTCGTGGGGCTGGTGCTGAACTCCCTGCTGATTCAGAAAATGGGATTTATTGGAGCCGCTTATGCGTGGGTAGCCGCCGAAGCCTATATCGCGCTGTCGATGTATGTCTACCTACGTAGTAAAGGGGTTCAGGTTGTTCAACTGGCGTACATGCGCGAAGCCATTAGCTTCAGCAAGAACCGGTTAACAATCTTATTTAAACAGAAATAAGATTATGGAAACTGTAGCTGCCGTGGTTGTGACTTACAACCGGCTCGCCGACTTGAAGAAATGCCTCGTTAGCCTTCGTGAACAAACACGACCGCTCGATGCCATCATCGTCATAAATAATGGCAGCACCGATGGCACTGGCGAATGGCTGGCCGAGCAAACTGGTCTTCGGGTCGTTACCCAGCCCAACTTAGGCGGAGCAGGTGGCTTTGCAACCGGTATCGACACGGCCTATCAGGCAGGATTCGACTGGTTATGGTGCATGGATGACGACTGTCTGGCCGCTCCTGATGCGCTCGAAGCGCTAATGACGTCACCTAACATTGGGCCTTGCATTAAAAACTGCGTATCGGTCAGCAATAAGGATCATAGCGAACTGGCATTCTATGTCGATCGTCCGAATCGGAGCTACCGAAAAGTGGCGGATATGGCACCCTACGATCTGGTTTACGGCGTCGCTTTCTTTTTCAACGGTACGCTGGTAAGTGCGGAGGTGGTCAAAAACGTTGGTCTACCCGATAAGAAATTGTTTATCTGGGGCGACGAAGTGGAGTACATGACCCGCGTTCAGAAAATGGGTTATCCGGTGGTTACGGTGCCGAACTCCATCTTCTATCACCCGCCGTCCTTCGACCGGAACGGTATTCCCTGGCCCGGTGCCTGGAAGCAGTATTATGCCGTACGGAATCAGCGACGCGTGTTTCAGAACA
The DNA here is from genome assembly GCF_054777855.1 of Spirosoma jeollabukense. Lineage (NCBI taxonomy): Bacteria > Pseudomonadati > Bacteroidota > Cytophagia > Cytophagales > Cytophagaceae > Spirosoma > Spirosoma jeollabukense. The sequence goes on along the minus strand of NZ_BAAHAD010000002.1, from coordinate 108,989 downwards.
TCCACGGCGACAGTTACGGGTTCATGGTATTCATGAAGTGGTCGGTACGGGCCACGCTGGGGCAGATTGGCGGTACCCATGCCAATCGACTGTACAATTTTCTGCTTTATGGCGAAGCGGCTCTGGACAGTGTGTTCAATAATTTCCGTAAGCAACCGGGGGGTATTCTGACCGTAAAGCTGTATCGACTTTTGAATAAATAAATCGGCGTACCGATTTAGACGAATTAACTATGCGCGTTTTGATTGTTTCATCGACCACGCAAACCTCAAAAACAGGGGTAACGGCGCACTACAACCGGCTGCTGAACCAACTTAATGGTCGGGTCGAATCGGTGCAGCTCATTACGCCGGCCGATACCCCTTTTCTGCCAAAAAAAATCATTGGCTTGTTACGTAAACTAGCGGCTTTATTTGGTCAGAATGGCCGCGTGCTCTGGTTTGAGCTGGAAAACTTCGTGAGCATCTGGGTATCTGTGCGGGCTAAAGGCGCCGATGCCTTCGATCTCGTGCACGCACAGGATGCTACGGCCGGAGCCGGGGCTTCGCTGGGTTTGGCCAAGCGGGTTCCCGTCGTGATGACCTGCCATTTCAACGATGATCCGCTCACCGAATATAAACTGGGCTTTCAGCTAAGTGACTGGACGCATAAGCGCCTGGCCAGCTGGTATCGCTACGTGTTCAACCACAACGATTCGTTCATTACCGTATCGGATTATATAAAACGCACGTCAGCTTTCCTTCGGCCACAGGGGGCTGTCTGCGAAGTCATTCACAATGGGGTTGTCTTCCCGCCCGAACAACCCCGGCAGGAAAGCGACGACTTCACGCTCATTAGTGTGGGAACACTTGAGGAACGGAAAAATCAACGGCTGCTCATTGAGGTCGCCGATGAACTTCGATCACGGGGCCTAACCAGGTTCAGGGTCTGGCTATTGGGCGAAGGCCCCAAGCGTCAGGAATGGGAACAGCTCGTGCAGGAAAAGAACCTACAGAGCTTTGTTCAGTTCCTGGGCTATCAGACAAACGTACCGGATTACCTTCAACAGGCTTCTTTATACGTACACACGGCCCTGAATGAATCCTGGGGCTATAGCATTACGGAGGCTATTGCATCCGGAACGCCGGTGCTTGCTCTGGCCACGGGTGGTATCCCCGAACAATTTAACCGAACGGGTCCAGGATTGCTTCCGGTGTCGATCACCGCTGCCGAACTGGCGGATGTCATTCTTACCTACCAGGACCCCCGAACCCGGGCGGTTTTGGCCGAAGATCAGTTGGCCTTCGCACGTAACCGGTTTAATCTGGATGTCATGATCGACAAACATTTGGCCTTCTATAAGGAGACCATAACAGGGCGCCAATCACTACGTAACACACTCAACCCAGTCGTCGAACTATGAACCTACTATGGCTCGCTGCCGTCCCGCATCCCTTAAAGTCAGGTGGTGGTCATCCCGTACCCTGGGTAACGTCTTTGGCCCATAAACTGGTGGAAAAGGGAGATGCAAACATTACGATACTAAGCTATAACCCCTACGTTGCCCAGGACGAAGAGGTTGTCCATAAAGGCATTAAGTATGTATTCATTAAGGTGCCCGAAGACAAGCGGGATGTCCTCTGGGCTTTTTCCGGACGTATCAAACGGGTTCAGAACTACCTGAAAGACGTAGGAAACGAGTACGATCTCATGCACATCCACGGGGCAGAACAGCAGTACCATGTGATTGGCGCTAACGTAAAAATCCCCAAAGTGCTGTCGGCGCAGGGATTCACCCGGGAGTATTACAAACACCTGCCCAAGCGGCCCGAATACCGGCACCTGGCCTGGCTGGTGGCGGGCTATTATGAGAAACGGTTCATGCCCACCGTGAAGCATTTTATCTGCCGGACTCACTGGGATAAATCGGTAGTACGTACTATGCAGCCCCGTGCTGTGATTCACCATAACTGGGAATTGCTACGGCCGGAGTTTTATACGGCCATTCAGCCGTCGACGGATAGGGAGCCAAACGCTGTTTTGTTTGTGGGGGGCGACAATTACATCAAGGGTATTAGCGAAGCCCTTCAGACAGTCGATCTGCTGCGAAAGAAAATGCCTATTCGACTGATTGTCACGGGGTCGGGCAGTAAGCAATCGCTGCTCAAGCTGGTCGATAAACTGTCATTGCACAACATCAAACCCGACGACATTGAGCATCGGGGTATGCTGTCGGCCGCCCAACTGTGGGATACGTATCACGAAGCCTTTTGCCTGCTCCACCCTTCCTACATCGATAACAGCCCGAATAGCGTTTGCGAAGCTCAGCTGGCTGGATTGCCCGTTGTGGCGTCGGATGTAGGGGGCGTTTCATCGCTGGTCAAGTCCTACGAAACAGGCCTGTTAACTTCGTTGAAAGTAGCTGACATCGCTGAGGCAGTGGAGCAACTGTGGCAGAACACATCACTACGTACTACACTGGCCAGACAAGCACGGGAAATTTCGCTCGAACGGTTTGACCAGCAGCAGATTGTCGGCATAACGGAATCCATTTATCAGGAAGTTTTGGCTAATCCCTGAGAAACTGCATGAAAAACCGCCCCTAAATCCCCTAAAGGGGACTTTATCCAAGCGTATGCAAAGTCCCCTTTAGGGGATTTAGGGGCGGTTTCAGATTGAGCAAAACTTTTTTAGCCAACCCCTGATCACCACTACGTCACTTAAGGAACGTAACACGAAACGAACACTATGATCTGGATCTATCGAATCGCTCTGTATGCCCTCCTGTTTGGAGTTAGCGCCATCGCCTACGGGGGCAATGCGGGTAGTCCGTTCATTGAAAAAGCCGTGAACGGATTGACGCTGGTTGGTATACTGGCCCTGGTCGGGTTCTATTTCAGCTATCCGGTCCTGTACAAAATTGCGGCCTGGCTGCTGTTTCTTGGCGTCATCCTGTTGCTATTGGAGTCAAAGTACGAATACAACCAGTACGTCTACTCCTACTTTGTTATCAAACGTTTTGCCTTCTGTGGGTTGGCGTTGCTGGCTTATTACGTTGTCGAGCGGGCCGAACCCCTGAAATTTAGTTACGTCGTCTACATCATTTTCGGGCTTTACCTCATCAACCAGATTTTGCTAGGTCAGCTTTTCAGTTACGCCCTGACCGCCGAAACCCGAACAACTGCGGCACCCGATGCCCTGTATTTAGTGATTCCGTTTGTGTACTATCTGGTAAACTACCTGAAAGAACACGCCATTTCGGACCTGCTCAAATCGCTGTTCACGTTTGCCTTTATTGTTTTCCTGCTGCATCGCTCGGTTATGTCGGCGGCCGTCGTAGCGGCTGCGGTGGTCATTGGCCTGACGGCGATTGGGAAGCTGGCATCGGCCAATTTGCCCCTTGGCCGTACCCTCATCATGCTGGTGGTTCTGGTCATCGTCGCTATGCCGCTGGCCGGGTCGTTGCCGGGGAAGAAAATGGAAGCTTTTGCGGAAAGTATCGGTGGCATTTTCGATCCCAAGGAAGATGAAACCGGGAGCTGGCGTATTGAGCAGTCAGAATTTTATTTGAGTCAAATTCCGGAGCGGCCGTTGTTTGGCTGGCGGTATGCGGGTTATGACCGGGGTGAGATAATGGGGAACGATGAATTTCCTGATAAGGGCACCTTCATCCACTCCCAGTACGTCGATATGCTCTACAATTATGGCGCTGTTGGTCTGGGTATCAACTTGTTGCTCATCATCGGCACACTCATCACCATCTACCGGCGGAATCGCCAGTTCTCGACCGAGCATGCCGTCCTGTTCAGCTTCATCATCTGCGGAATCGTCTATGGCGTGTCGTATCAACTGCCGCTGTATTACTGGACCGTTGTCGGTATTGGTATGTTCTATGGCCTGAAGCGGCCAGCCGTCGATTTGACGGAGGACGACCCGGATATAGAAACGATAGAGTATTCAGAATCAAAACCATTGGTACTGGTTAAAAATCAGGAAATCGTATGATTAGTATTGTCATTCCCGTTCATAACCGCCTTGGATTTACGCGTCAATGCCTGGCCTGTTTATCAGCACAGACGTATCGTGATTTTCAGGTTATTGTGGTTGATGACGGCTCGACGGACGGAACCAGCGAGATGATTCATCAGGAGTTTCCTGACGTAGTCGTGTTGCGGGGCGACGGGAATTTGTGGTGGGCCGAAGCAACAAACTGGGGGATTCGGTATGCGCAGCAGCACCAGGATAAACGCCAGGCAAATTTTGTGTTGACGCTCAATGACGATACGTACGTAAAGCCTGACTACCTGCAATCGCTGCTGGATACGTATCAGACCCACAAACCCTGCCTGGTCGGGTCGGTTAGTGTGGATAGTGAACAGCCCAACAAACTCGAATATGCGGGTACCACCTTCGATCTGTACGTAGCAAAAGGCAAGCATCTGGCCGAGAATTACAACTGTGATTATCGGGAGCTGATCCGTCAAACCTCGTTCATTGAATCGGACTCCCTGCCGGGTCGGGGTACTTTGATTCCTATGCCTGTTTTTGATAAGATCGGCCTGTTCGATTCCAAGAATTATATTCACTACATGGCCGACATCGAGTTGTCGGTTCGCGCTCGGAAAGCCGGGTATCGACTGATTGTCAGCGCGAAAAGTCCGGTTTCCGAATTTGTCAGTGCGACCAACTCGCTGGTTACGCACAGCGCCAGTTGGAAAGAGTTCTGGAATGGATTTACGTCGTTCAAATCGCCGACCAACCTGAAGATCCGCTACCAGTTTGCGATCACCCATTCCCGGACAAAGATCATTTATTTCCTATTCGACATATCGCGCATTTGTGCGGGCTTCGTACGGCGCAAACTACGACCCGTAAAACCCATCTAGCCATGAGAAACGTATTGTTATCGGCGTATGCCTGCCTGCCAAATGCGGGGTCGGAAGAGGGAAATGGCTGGAATTACGCCACGTTGCTCAGCGAAAATGGCTATCAGATCCATTGCCTGACCAAGCACCAGTGGCAAGCTGCGATTGATCCTGTTTTGGCGAATGGCTTCTTCCCAAACCTGACGGTTCACTACGTTCCCATGCCCGACTGGGCGGATAAATTCTGCGCGAAAGGGTTGATAGGCATGTACTTCCATTATTTATACTGGCAATGGAAGGCCTACAAACTTGGTCGAAAACTGGATAAAATGCACGACTTCGATCTGGTGCATCACGTTACGTATGGCAGCATTCAGTTGGGCAGTTTTCTGTACAAGCTGAAAAAGCCGTTCATCTTCGGGCCAGTCGGTGGCGGGCAGCGGGCACCTCAGGCGTTGAAGCGGTATTTCGGTCAGTACTGGTCGCGGGAATGGATGCGGGATTGGGTGAGTATCCTGCTTCAGTATGCTAATCCCGGCTTTTACCGGACACTTAAAACCGCCAGTCGGGTGATTGTTACCAACGACGATACGTATCAGCTGGCCAGAACTCAACGCGCCAACAAGCCAATCGAGCGAATGCTGGATGCGGGTCTGAGTGCCTCGTTTTTGCCATCTGAACCCATCGAGCGGCAGGCCAATCCTGGCATGAACTTACTTTGGGTGGGTCGCCTGATGCCCCGCAAGGCGCTGGAACTGACCATTCAGGCATTTAGTAAAGTCAATCCAGCCCTACCTATTACGCTGACCATTGTGGGGGGGAAAGGCGAAATGGCTGACCAAGTGCCGGGCTACATAAGTCGTTACGGCGTTCAGGATCGGGTCAAGTGGGCTGGGCATGTGTCGTATGATGAGGTGAAAGAATTTTACCGACAGTCGGACGTCTTCGTTTTCACGAGCCTGCGCGACTCCTGCCCCATGCAGCTACTGGAAGCGATGGCGTATTCGTTGCCCGTCGTAACGCTCGAATTACACGGTCAGGCGGAGCTGGTCAATCCCGAAACGGGGCTAAAAGTTACGGTAACGGATGAAGAACAGGTGACCGCCGAGTTAGCCAAAGCCATTGAGTGGATGTATGCCCATCCCGACCAGCGATTGGCTATGGGACGGGCCGCTTATACGTTTGCGCAATCGCAGGTATGGGATGCTAAAATCAGAACCTTCGTTGACGATCTATATCCCGCCGTGATGGCGCAGAAAGCACCTGCCGAAAGAGCCGACGTAATTCCAGCGAATCCCCTGAACAGACACCGGTCTTAGTGTGACAGCCTTAACAGGAATTTTAGTTAAAATAGATTTACTATATACTAGTTAAAAAATAACGATAGCACTATTAACCAATAAAGCGATGAAAAAAGTGCTGAAAACAATCAAGGAAAGTGCTAAGGAAGTTTACCTAGACGCTACGCAGCTTTATTACAACGTAGCGGGCAACGACGTTGAATGCAATATCTGTCATTATAAAGCCAACAAACTGAGTGATGACCCCTGGCATTTAAACTGTATCTGTCCGAAGTGTTATTCTACCGTGCGGCATAGATTGCTGTTAGCTTCACTTTCGTTATTAGATGAATTCGATTTAAAAAAAATAATTAAGGACAAAAAGGTTTTACATTTTGCCCCTGAAAAATTCCTCGAAAAAATAATACGAAAAAATGCCGGTTCCTACCAGACGGCCGACTTTTTTACGGATGGTTATTCATACAAGAATATTGATTATAATATCGATATTTCTGATATGAAAGCCATTGCTGATGAGTCATTTGATTGTGTCATTGCCTGCGATGTGCTGGAACACGTACCCAACCATCGGGCGGGTATTGATGAGGTATTTCGGGTGCTTAAGCCCGGCGGCTACTGCATTTTCACGGTGCCGCAAAAAGATCATTTAAAACACACTATCGAAGATTTATCGATTACAAGTCCGAAGGAACGGGAGCGGGTATTTGGTCAGTACGATCATCTGCGAATATACGGTGATGATTTCGTCGATATGCTAACCAATAGTGGCTTTGACGTTACGTCTATCAACGAGAAAAATTTTGATAAAGAAACGGCAGAACGGTTTGTTCTATTTCCACCCGTTTTATCAAATAAACCTATGGCTACTAATTTCAGAAAGGTGTTTTTCGGTCGAAAAAAACCACCACTTTCTGGTCCATTGGCAACGGCTAATTCCATAGGCGTAATGCAGCAAACTAATTCCTGAAAATTCATTTATAGCGTTCATCTTTTGTGATGTTCCGGACCTGCCATTTGGTCTGATCCAGCTATCATTTATCGGATATTGATCATGATATTATTAGAGCAACTTTCTCGGTTAGGTATTGGAACCAGTCGGGCTGGTTCGCTGGGAAGCCGCTTGTCGACAGACCAATTCGGTGATATTATCCGGCTTGCCGCCGACAACTGTATCAACCTGATTGACACGGCCGATACGTATGGTTCGGGTGATTCAGAACGGCTTATCAATAAGTGTATCGCCAATAATCGGTCGTCGTTTTTTGTGATGACCAAGGCAGGCATTCCCATGTTTCATACGCCCGAATGGTTATCGCCACTCAATCAGATCGGTAAAAAGATAAAAATTAAAGCCGGTGTCAAAAAGAATTATACCGCTAATTATCTGCTTAACAGCATCCGGCAAAGCAACAAACGCCTTGGCGTAGAATCTGCCAACGCCTTTATGCTGCATGAACCCGTCTGGGATGAACTGGTTGGCACCAACGCCTGGGAAGGACTGGAGCTGATCAGGCAGGCAGGGCTGGCCGACTACACGGGCGTTTCAACGAACGACTATCGCGTAGTGGAAGAAGGTATCCGTAGTGGACAGGTTCAGTTGGTGCAAACGGCCGTTTCCTGGCAGGATAACAGTGCCAACGCCATTATCGACCTGTGTCGGGCGCATCAGATTCCGGTCGTGGCGAACCAGGTGCTACGTCCTTATAAATCGTTGGTAGACCGTTTTGCGGCCACCGCATTGGAACGTAGTAAGATGGATGGCTTGGAAAGTATGTCGCTGATTCAGTTTCTGATTGCGGCCGTATTAACGGAGAAAAAAGTAGATGCTGTTTTGTTTGGCACCAGCGATCTGGCGCATTTAAAGCACAACATCGCTTCGCTGGACTACACAAAGGTCTTACCGCGCTATTTGCCCACCCTTAACCAACTTCTCGCATGATCCGCACAAAAAACGACATCCAGAACGGGCAGGTCCTCCAGGCCGACATTTGCCTGATCGGCGGTGGTCCGGCGGCTATTTCGATAGCGCTACAGTTGTCGAAACTGCCGATAAATGTGGTTATGCTAACGGGTGGTGGATGGTCGGAAACAAGTGCCAATCAGGATCTGCACCGGGGTGTCGTTTCACCGACCAAGCCACATGAACCGCTGGAAGAAAATCGTCGTCGGCAGTTTGGGGGAGCCTCAGCCGTGTGGGGTGGACGGTGTATTCCATTTGAACCGATTGATTTCAACCCGCGTACCTGGGTGCCGGATAGTGGCTGGCCTTTTAGCTACGAAACACTGTTGCCTTATTATCGTCAGGCCGCTCAACTGTGTCAGATCGGCGATTTTTCGTTTAGTGCGCACGATACGTTTCCCACGGCGAAACAGGAAATTATCAACGGACTGGATACGGAGGCTATCGTATCGTATCCGCTGGAGCGCTGGAGTCCGCCCATCAATTTTGCGAAAGCCTACAAGACTGAGTTAGAACGTAGTGAACGTGTTCAGGTGTTACTGGATGCGCACGTACTGGCTTTGCAGATGCAGGAGTCCAGCGAACGCATTTCGCATGTGGACGTGACTATGGGTGGCGTTAGTTTCACGGTGAAGGCCGGTTCGTTTGTGCTGGCAACGGGTGGAATCGAGAATCCACGCTTGCTGCTGGCATCGGCAAATCACTATTTCCCAACGGGCATCGGCAATCAGCACGATAACGTAGGGCGATATTACATGGCGCATCTGGACGGCACGTACGCCGAACTCAACCCCAAAAATCGGGAGGAACTACTGGTCGATTTTGAACGGGATGCGGGCGTGTATTGCCGTCGGCGGTGGTGGATTCCAGAAGCTACCCAGACGTCCCGGAAATTGCTGAACACGATCTTTTTTCTGTATCATCCCAACACCACCAACGGGCATCGGGACGTACTGTTTTCATCGCGCTACGTTGTCAAATCATTGCTGTCGATTGTTAGCCAGAAATCGGTGGGCAAAGCCTTGCGTAAGTGGCAGGAATTGTCACCTTCCATCAGGGACCATGCAGGCATAATTGCCCGGGATGGACTGACCCAGATTCCGGATTTGATTCAACTGGGGCTCAAGCGCATGGCCAAACGGCGGTTGCCATTTATTCTGCCAGCGAAAAATACGACGTATTGGGGCTTGTATTTTCAGGCGGAGCAACGCCCAAACCGAGCGAGTCGGGTGTCTTTGTCATCGTCGGCCAGGGATGCATTTGGTATGCCACGGGCTGAGGTAAGTATTGCATTTACAGAAGCTGATGTAGAATCGGTTGTTGACGCTCATAATTTGTTCGTTGACAACTTCAGAAAAAAGAACCTGGGGGAAGTACGGTATTCGGAGCAGGGATTACGTGAGTATCTGACCAAACAGATAAAAACGTTTAATTCAGCCGCCCACCACATCGGTACAACCCGCATGTCGGACGATCCTCAAACGGGAGTTGTGGATGGCAATTCGAAAGTGTACGGACTGGATAATCTCTACGTAGCGGGTTCTTCGGTGTTCCCGACGGGTGGACATGCCAACCCAACCCTGACCCTTGTGGCGCAGGCGCTACGGCTGGCCGATCATCTGCGTGAGCCATTTACGCCCAGCAAAAAGTTCGCTGGCACCCCGGAATACAGGAACGGTGTCATTCAAATAACAGATTAGAAAATACCCATTTTTCGCGTAAGCGATTGTTAAAATAAACTGCGTATGGCTCTGATAAACCGTTGGTTAAATGAAGCTCGTGATAGTCTGAAAAAACAGTCGACGATCCTGGCGAAACCATTTGGCCTTGACTTGCTGACCAAGGCGCAGACGGAAGACTACCTGCGCCCGTACCAGCTGGCTTCGAGCCCGGTGCATCATATTACGCTACCCAAAGTTGCCGACGTGACGGAACGTAGCAAGTTGATATTCAATCAAACGGAAGTGGCCACTGGTCATACCCACGTTTGGCGGCTTGATAATCTCCGTCCCGACGCTACGCAATTACGGTCGGGGGGCCTGAAGCTTGGCCGTAAAGTGCTCGATACCGATTTCGGCACAAACGCTTTGTTTAAAGATCTGCTGAACCGAAAGCAACGGCCTGCTTATGAAACGACAACGCTAATTGCGCCCTGGAGTCATTATTGGGGCCGTTATTATGACTACCTGTTTTTTGTTGCGGCCAAACTATGCCGTATCAAAGACACGCTGCCTGACTCTGTCTTTGCCGAAGCAACAGTAGCGTATCCGCTGCTGCACACAACCTTCGAGCGTGAGTTGCTGGCCATACTGGGTATCAGACAGGAGAATTTAATTGATAGCCGAACCCATACGGTTCGCTTCTCCACAGCCATACTGGGCGACAACAACAGCTGGTTTTATCCAAATCCGGCTGATGTGTTGTCGCTTAGACGCTACGTGTGTTCCGTTATGCCTGAGCCAACGGGTCCGGGCAGGCGTATATACATCCGGCGTTCCGGCCGACGCCGTGTGCTGAATGAGGATGCATTAGTGGCTTTATTGATGACGTATGGCTTCGATATTATCGAGGATCAACCAAGAAGCATCGCTGAGCAAGTCGCGCTCTATGCCGGTGCGTCGTTCATCATCGGGCCACACGGGGCTTCGTTTGCCAATATACTCTGGTGCAGGCCGGGCACGCATCTGCTCGAGCTGTTCGCCGATAACTACGTACCAGAGTATTTCCGGTACCTGGCTGAGTTGCTGGGACTACGTTATTCAGGCTATTGTGCAGGTCTGGTTGGAGGGAGTCGGCATAGTCATGTCGATGACGATATCACTGTCTCGATCGATCAGATCGAACGGGGTCTAAATGACTTATTCAGGTATGAAGTCGCCTAGTCGAAAACTCGTGTAGATGATAGACTGCCTGTAAAATACGATTAACAACAAATTCTCGATGACTATGAAAAATTACAAGCAACTTTTATTCGCCCTGCTCGTGCTATTGAGCAGTACGGTAGTTTTCACGGCCTGTAAACACGACAGCGACACGGATACCAGCAATCCGCAGCCACAGGCCAAAACCACGATCACGGGCATTGACCCGGCCAGCGCACCCGTCGGCAGTACCATTACGGTCAGCGGTACCAATTTCAGTACAGACCCCGCCAGCAATACGATCACCATAGGGGGCGTTCAGGCAACCATTGTGTCGGCTACCTCGACAAGCTTAGTGGTGGTGGTACCTGCCGGAGCGGCAAGTGGCCCTGTTTCGGTATCGGCGGGTGGCCAAACCGCGCAGAGTCCGGCTACGTTTACGGTCTCTATTCCAGCCCTCAAACCTGTGAAAGAGATATCCGGAACGCTCTACGCCAATTTAACCTGGAGAAAAGATACCATTTACCTGTTGCGGGGCCTGGTCTATATCCCGGCCGATTATACACTGACGATCCAGCCCGGAACGGTTATCAAAGGCGCGGGACCGGATCGGGACCCGAATGGCAAAAATCAGTCTGGAACGCTCATCGTGGAGCGACGGGGCAAATTAATTGCTCAGGGAACAGCTACTCAACCGATTGTCTTTACGTCGGCCAAAGCCGCCGGGCAGCGCGGCTATGGCGATTGGGGCGGAATTGTGCTGGTTGGGAAAGCGGCTCTGAACCGGCCGGGCGAAACGCTCCTTGCCGGTGGGGTGCGCGGCACCGTCGAAACCTACAACGAATTCGATGACAATTCGGGTATCCTTCAATACGTTAGGATTGAATTTGCGGGAACATCGCAACCCACCATAGCCAATGACAGGCTGAATGGCCTGACTCTTTACGGCGTTGGCTACGGCACTACCATTGACCATGTTCAGGTTTCGTACAGTAGCGGGGATGCCTTTGGTTGGTTCGGCGGAACGGTGAACGCCAAAAATCTCGTTGCCTACCGCAGTTTCGATGACAACTGGAGTTCCGACTGGGGCTACTCCGGTAAGGTACAGTTTGGCGTCGCACTACGTGACCCGGCGGTTGGATCGCCAGCGGGATCAAACGGGTTTGAGTCGCAGAATTTCGATCCGGGCGAGAACACGGGGGCACCATTAACCCGACAAAATGGGTTGCCGCAAACGGCCCCAATCTTTGCCAACATAAGTGACTTTGCCTTTAACAGCACACCGACTACAGGCCTTTATCAGTCCGGGATATTTTTACGCCGAAATACAGCGACAAGCATCTACAATTCAGTAATTTACGGATATCCGGAAGGCGTTCGTCTGGATGGAACCGCTACGGGTACGCTGGCAAACATAACTAGCAACGCCCTTGATTTGAAAGGTGTTCTGCTGGCAAACGTGCTGACACCAGTTGTAGGTGGTGGTGCGATCACCAATGCACAGGCGACGACGTATTTTACCACAACCGCCCAGTCAAATCAGGTTATCCAGTCATCGGATCTGGCGTCTTTGTTATTGAACGGATCGACGTTCAATCTCTCCGCCCCAAACTTTCTGCCACAGTCGGGTTCACCGCTGCTAACGGGTGCTGTCTCTGGTGGAAAATTAGCGGATTCGTTTTTCACTGCGGTACCGTATCGGGGTGCTTTTGGCACAGATAACTGGCTGTCGGGCTGGACCAGCTTTACACCTCAAACGACCGATTACGATCGATAGATTGGTAGACCAGCGTTGGGATATACAGGGTTTACGGACCACATCCTAACGCTGGATCATACACTTTGCGGCCTGAAAGGCCATTGTATTTACGCGATTCGGTTAGTTAATTTCTAATCAGGCTATCCTGTAAAATATGCTGTTTTACGGGAAAATAATTATAGGGAAATGTCTCTGCTGGCATTTAAACGGGTGTATTTAGTTTGTGATTAACGTATTTGAGTAACTACCGATGCGTTGGCTAAATCGACAGGCAACACCATACAATCGTATAATTCCCAGGGTGGCGACTGCCAGCTTATATTTATAGTCATGTCAAGCGGGTAAGAAACGCCTTACCGTAGCTAGTTACCTTCTCAAAAATCGTTCTGACGTACTATCCGATGGGTATGAGAACGTAGCACCAGTATGATTATCTACTGTGATCAACGTTTGGTGAATGAGGCATTTGTACACCTAATCAACTACAGTTTTGACAACGGAATTGATCGACACAAAGACACTTCAGGGCCAGCTTAGACTAAACCTGTTAAGCCTCTACCATCAGGCCCATGCCGGACACATCGGTTGTTCGCTTAGCTGTATCGACCTGATGCTGGCAACGCTCATTCTGCGTAAACGGGAACAGGATACCTTCCTGCTCTCCAAAGGCCATGCGGCTGCCGCCCTCTATACCTGCCTGAATCACCTGGGCGACATTCCGGACGACGAACTGGCCACGTACTACCAAAATGGCACCACCCTCCCCGCCCACCCGGCGCCAAATCATCATAAAGGCATTCCATTTGCTACCGGATCGCTGGGGCACGGACTACCTATCAGTACGGGTATGGCGCAGGCGGGCAAATTACTGGGTGACGACTCCCGCGTATTTGTGCTCATGTCGGATGGGGAAACCAACGAAGGCACCACCTGGGAAGCGGCTCATTACGCCGTGCAGAAGGGGCTGGATAATTTGATTGTTTTGATCGACAAAAACGGATTACAGGGTTTCAACACAACCGCCAACGTATTGGGCGATACGGCCAGTCCTGATACCTGGTCTGCTATAGGTTTTGATATTGCCGAAGCCGATGGCCATAACGTAGCGGAATTAGTGGAGCAGATAGACCGGCTGACGGCCATACCGAATGGAAAACCTAAAATACTGATTGCTAAAACAGAAAAGGGCAAAGGGGTTTCGTACATGGAAAATCGGCTCGAGTGGCACTATTTACCCATGACACCCGACCAATATGAACAGGCGCGCGCCGATGTCCAGGCGCGTTATTTTACTACGTCGGTGGCCTAGACCCAATTACAAGGTCAACGTATTGACCGGTTTTCTCCCAGCCCTTATTTGGGACTTGTTTCACTTAATCTACACCTATTTTGCCAGCCGCTTCTATAACTCAACTGAATGGTCCGATTGTGGTTTTTGGGGCCAGCGGCTTCATTGGCGCCAACCTGGTTGAGCAACTCTTCCGCCTACGCCAGGATGTCTACGCCCTCACCCACGACGCTACCAAAGCCTGGCGACTCAAGCTGCTAGACCTGCCCCCTGAGAATGTCCTTCACTGCGACATCCTCTCCCCCACCTCCGTCCAGGATGTATTCGCCAGGATCAAGCCCAAGACCATCTTCAACCTGGCCGCCTACGGCGCCTACAGCAAGCAGAAAAACGTCAGCCTCACCTACGAGACCAACGTCCTGGGCACGGTCAACATCCTCGAAACCTGCACTCCCGACATGGTCTACATCCATGCCGGCAGCAGCTCCGAGTATGGCTTCAACTGCACCGCCCCCAAAGAAACTGACCCCGTCGAACCCAACAGCCACTACGCTGTCTCGAAGGTGTCAGGGGCCTATACCCTCGAGTACTACGCCCGGGTGCACCAGCTCAATACACTCAACCTGCGGCTCTACTCCATCTACGGGGGCTGGGAAGAACCCGACCGGCTCATTCCCCGCCTGGTCGAAGAGACCCGCAAAGGTCAATTGCCCCCCCTGGTTTCGCCCGACATCAGCCGCGACTTTGTCTACGTCGATGACTGCGTGGAGGCCTTTGTCAAAGCCGCCCTGCGGGTCAACGCCACCATTCGGGGCCGTTCTTATAACATCGCCACGGGGCGCAAGACGACCATGCGTGAGCTGGTGGAGGTCGCCCGCCAAACCTTCGGCCTGCAACAGGAACCCGTCTGGGGCAGCATGTCCAATCGGAACTGGGACCTCTCCGACTGGTATGGCGATGCCAGGGCCGCCCAGGCCGATCTGGGCTGGCAAGCCACTACCTCCCTCTCGGATGGCCTACGCCAAACCGCTGACTGGCAGATCAGTCACCAGTACGAAAGTCGGGTCATTCCCGCCTTCCAGACCCCAACGCTCAATCCGGTTATCTCCCCCATCATCGCCTGTTACAAGGACGCCCAGGCCATCCCCCACATGTATGAGCGGCTGGTCAACACCTTCAACCAGTTGAAGGTCCGCTATGAGATCATCTTTGTCAATGACAACTCACCCGATAACACCGAGGAGGTGCTCAATGCAATCTGCGCCAACGATCCCAATGTGATTGCCATTAAGCATTCCCGCAACTTCGGCTCCCAGGCGGCTTTTTTGAGTGGGATGGAGATTGCCACGGGGGATGCGGTGGTGCTCATGGATGGGGATCTGCAGGACCCCCCCGAAGTGATTCCGGACTTCTACGCCAAGTGGCAGCAGGGCTTCGAGGTGGTCTATGGGGTGCGGGTACAGCGGGAGATGGCCCCCCACGTGCACTTCTTCTACAAGCAGTTCTACCGGCTCTTCAAGCGGACGGCCTACATCGACATCCCGGTCGATGCAGGGGACTTCTCACTGATCGACCGCAAGGTGGTGCGGGAGCTGGTGAACCTGCCCGAGACCGAGCAGTTCCTGCGGGGGCTGCGGGCCTGGGTGGGCTTCAAACAGACGGGGGTAGACTACGTGCGGCCGGAACGGCTGTTTGGGGTGTCGACCAACAACTGGACCAAGAACATCTGGTGGGCCAAGAAGGCCATTTTCTCGTTTAGTTTTGCGCCCCTGGAGTTGATGACCTACGCGGGTTTTGTCCTGACGGGTTTGTCGATGCTGGGCATCGGCTGGCAGATTCTCTCGCGGCTGTTGAACTTGGATCCCCACACGCCGTATGGCTTGTCGACGGTGATCGTGCTGGTGATGTTCTTTGGGGGCATCAACCTGCTGGGCATTTCGTTTCTGGGTGAGTACATCAGCAAGATCTTCGAGGAGACGAAAAAGCGGCCCAAGTTCATTCGTACAAAGGTTCAAAAGGGAGAACGTACGTATCGTACTGCCGCTGAGATCAATGTACTGATCGAGCAGCGAAAAGCAAAATAAACCATACGGGCTCAACACCCTATGAATTTTATAACCGGTAACAGGCTATGCGAAAAGAATTTTCAAGCGCGATCGAGCGCATTGGGCGACAGGATGACAAGGTCGTATTCCTTACCGGCGATCTGGGCTATAACGCCTTAGAGAACGTAGTAGATGCCCTGGGGCCTCGTTTCATCAATGCGGGCGTTGCCGAACAGAATATGGTGGGTATGGCGGCTGGTTTGGCCTATCGTGGCTACAAAGTGTTCTGTTACAGCATTGCCCCTTTTGTGGTATACCGGTGTCTGGAGCAGTTCCGCAATGACGTCTGTCTGCATAAGATGCCGGTTTTTCTGGTGGGTAACGGGGGCGGCTATGGCTACGGCATCATGGGCAGCAGCCACCATGCCATCGAAGACCTGGCCTGTCTAAGCAGCCTGCAGAACGTGAATACATACATCCCGGCTTTTGCCGATGAGGTGGACCCGATGCTCGATCAGATCATAACCGAAGGGCGACCAGCCTACCTACGATTGGGGGCGGGGACGCAAACGCCCGATGGCGCAAGCACCTATGGTACGTTTAAGCATATCGTTCGTCATCCAACTTCGCGGGGCACCGTCGTGGCCCTTGGCCCCGTTGTGGCCAACGTACTGAAGGCTCTGGAAGACGAATCTTTAGCTGGTCAGTTCGATGTCTACACGGTCACCAACCTGCCGCTCGATTTACCAGCCGATCTGGCACACCGCTGGGCGGGCAAGCCGTTGCTGGTGGTGGAAGAACATGTATCGGTTGGCGGGCTGGCCCAGCAGCTATCGGTAAAGTTGCTGACCGAAGGGGCCGCGCCGAGCCATTTCGTCAGTCTGACGGCCCAGGGCTATCCCAACGGTCTGTACGGTGATCAGCAATACCATCAGCAATTGTCGGGCCTCGATCCAGCCAATATTGCTCGGCACCTGACGACATTTACTCGGTAGACGTCATCAGGTAAGGCTCTCCCTTTCTTGTCAAGAAATGATCACTAAATAGATGATTATCAGAGCAATTCTAGTCGAAATGCTTCAGTAAACGGACTCAGATAACCTGGGCCATCTCACGTCATGAAACAACTACATATGGGCTCAGTATCAAAACTTGTTTATTCAGCAGCCTTAATTTATCTGTTGTTGCCGTTTCTTTTATTTACGCTGTTTTGGCTCAGATTACCCTATTCACTACTGCTGGGTGCCATTTTAAGCTACTGCCTGGTTGTATCGTTTCAGCGGTTTACACGCTCGTCGCTCCGGATTGAGCTACAGGCCATCCAGAAGAAACAACTCTGGATAAGTGCCGCTATTCTGGCCGTTTGGCTGGTGTTTTCCGGCATTGGTGGTTTTTCCTATCAGAATTCCGACTTTGAAGTGCGGAATGCTATTTTTCGGGATTTGATTGAGCAACCATGGCCCGTTGTGTACAACGCGGATATTTACCCGTCAACCCATCACATAGCCAATGAGCATTTATTGCTTGTTTATTACTTTGGCTACTGGTTACCTGCCGCCCTGATTGGTAAGCTGCTGGGCTGGACAGTTGGGAATATCTTTCTGTATCTCTGGTCGTTTCTTGGCTTGCTGCTAACGTTCGCGCTGCTGTGTCAATATGTCAAAAAAGTCTCCTACAAAATTGCGCTGCTGCTTGTCTTCTGGAGCGGGCTTGACATTGTTGGGTCACTAATTGCCCTTTATGCCGGTAGCTCGGTGCCAGAGTTGGGCATTATTGCCCATATCGAACGATGGGCAAATTCAATCAACGTACCCGCCCAGTTTTCGTCCAACACGACCCTGCTTTACTGGGTCTTCAATCAGACCATTCCGATCTGGTTAACAATCTTACTGTTGATCAACAACACCGGCAAAAAAGCGATGTTCTTTGTCATCGCTCTTTCGCTCTTTCAAGCTCCGCTCGGAACCATTGGCCTGGTGCCTTTTGTATTATTCCAATTGATCCGCCGACTAGCTGAAGTTGGCTTTAAATCCCTGGTAGACGAGTATTTAAGTATCCCCAATACGGTAGGCGCGCTGGTGGTGGTTGGGGTCACAGGTTTGTATTTCACCATGAACCAGGCCGGTTCGCTCAGGAGTATTGTTTCCTACGATCCGCTCAACTACGCCACTTTTTTTCTGCTGGAAGCGGGCATTCTGGGTTTGTGGCTTTATTCGCAGCAACGTAGCGATCTTTTGTTACTGAGTATTTGTGTGCTTCTCGTTGTTCCATTCGTTAAAATAGGCCTGAATAGTGACTTCTCGATGCGGGCTTCCATCCCTGCGTTGTTTATTCTGATGGCGCTCACGCTCAAGTTTCTCTTCGATAACACACACAGCTTAGCCAGCAAATTACCCATAGCCGTATTTTTGTTGATTGGCAGCGTTACGCCTGCGTTAGAAATGGCCCGATCGCTGTTCTTTACAAGCAGTCATGTGGTGTATACGCTCAATAACCGCTTTAAGTTTAGTGATAGTCCGCTAGTTCCATCATCGGTTAAGGGCAAGATAAAAGATCGCACATTTTTGTATGACCAGATTAAGACGCTGAATAAGTATAACAAAGGGATACTTATTGATCAGTTTGTGGGTAGGGTTGGTAATCAGCCTTTCTGCCGCTATCTCCTGAATACCAATAGCGACGCGTTTGAACAGCCAGCGAGGCAACCGGCCATGCCAGTGGTACGGGCAGAAAAGGCTCCCTGAAATAGACTTACGAACACTGGCTTATACGATAATAAACACACAGCCAATTTTCTTACCCGCGGTTAGACTAATTCCCTGGCCAGTTTTTCATGTCCCGACGAAAGTAGCTCGCCTGATTTTAGCGCAGACGCTATCTGAAATTACTCATGCTCATTAAATGATCAGTACTTATACTTACTAAAAAATAAGGCACCTACCTTTTAATAAATTAATTTTGATATGTGCGTGTTATTTTATGTAACGATATTGATTTACATTTGTATAATTATTATTATTTTTATTAAAATTATGCATGTTTAGCGATACGTAAATGGAAATTTGTTAATAAGGGTTTATATTTCGAATGATCAGTATATAGCCTGGTGGATTATACCTGATTATCGACGTAACTCATTTATAACTCATCCATTGTACGTAGCCTAATGAAATCTATTTATCTAGCAACGGTAAAGCGAATTTGGTATGTCCCTACTATTTTTTTACTGATCCTTTCTATTCTGTCAACCAGCTTTGGACAAACAACGTACTACGTTGCTAATGTGGGGAATGACAGTAACGATGGCCGCTCAATGAGCGCCCCTTTTCAATCAATAGCGAAAATCAATAGTCTGTCATTACAGCCCGGAGATCAGGTATTGTTCCGGCGGAGTGATACCTTTAGAGGCAATCTGCAACTCCGGCAGTCGGGCTCACCGAATAACCCCATCGTAATTGACGCGTACGGTTCCGGGAACAAACCGTCTCTGGCGGGGTCCGTGCCGGTCAGCAACTGGACAAATCTGGGTAATAATATCTGGCAGGCCGACTGCCCTTCCTGTGGGGATCGGGTAACGGGGCTGTATCGTGACAATTCGGCTCTGCCCCTGGGTCGGTATCCGAATCCTGACGCATCCAATAAAGGGTATCTCACCGTGCAATCACACGCGGGTAAATCCCAGCTCACCAGCCAGCAATCGCTGTCGACCAACTGGACGGGTGGAGAAGCCGTATTCCGACCCGTTCAATGGATACTGAACCGCGCTGCCATTACGGGCCAGAACGGAAATACCCTGTCGCTAGACGGTTCGGGTACCTACGACCTAAGTGACAACTGGGGGTATTTTATCCAGAACCACCCGGCTACCCTCGATCAGGCAGGGGAATGGTATTACAACCCAGCCACCAAAAAGATCCAGGTGTATGACACCCAGTCGAGCCCTAACGGTCATACCATTACGGCCACCGTTTTCAGTGAAGCGGTAAATTTATCGAATGTGTCGAACGTGACCATCCGTAATGTACAGATCACGCAGGCAGTAGCGTGCGACCTGCTGATTACGAACGGATCTAATCTGGTTATCACCAATAGCGACATCACGCAATCGGGCGAGGACGGTATCCTATTGAAAGGAAGCGGTAGTCAGGTGTTATTCGAGAATAACCTTATTGAGGACATCAATAACAACGGTGTTGACATTTCGCCCTACCAGAACGTTACGTTCAGGGGAAATACCATTCGGCGCATTGGTCTTTTTGCAGGCCGGGGTAAAAGCGGTGACGGAACGTACGTCGGGTTTCAGTCGGCCACTACCGCCAACACCCTGATTGAAAACAATGTGCTGGATAACATCGGGTACAATGCGCTCAATTTCTCGAACAGCACGACCGTTCAGCGGAATCAGATCAGCAACTTCTGTCTGACCAAAAGTGATGGAAGCGGTTTGTATATCTGGAATGGCAACCAACAGGCTATGTCAGATATTCGGCTGCTGTCGAACGTAGTATATAATGGCGTAGGGTCTCCGGAGGGAACGCCGGGTGGCGCTTATTCCGGCGCTAACGGCATTTACCTCGACGATTGCACTACGAATATCGAGGTCACAGGTAATTCGGTCTATAACTGTCGGGGGCTGGGTTTCTACCTGCATGGCTCGTCCAACATTAAAATGACGGGTAATACGTCGTACAACAATGGTGAAGGGCAGTTTGCAATCACCAGTGCCGGCGGTTGCCAGCCACGTAATAACCTGGTCCAGGCGAATATTTTTGTCAGCCGTCTGGCAACCCAGTTCAATGTAAAATATGAGTCGAGCCAGAATGATTTAGCCAGCTTTGGTCAGTTTGATAACAATGTGTATGCGCGCCCTTTTGAAGATGTCTATACAATCAGAGCGGTTTACAATAGCACGACTGGGGCGGACATTTCGCTCTCGGACTGGCAAAACCGGTATGGAAAAGATCCCTCAACACGCAACAGTCCCGTCACCTATTCATCTGGCAACCCGGATGATTACCTCAAATTCACGGCGAATCCAACGGCAAACGCGATCCAGGTTTCGCTCGATGGTATCTATCGGGATGCCCGTAATAACGTAGTAACGGGCCAGATAACCATTCCTGCCTTTTCATCGATCATCCTGTTTAAAGATATTACCGCCCAGACGCCGTTGCGTAATGCCGACAATCCGGCCAACGCCGTAGCCGGGCTAGATTACAGCTACTACGAGAGCTACTGGACCAGCCTGCCTAATTTCAATACGTTAACGCCGGTCAAGACGGGCGTCAGCAGCACCCCAACGATTGCGGTGCGTAACCGTGACGATAGCTTCGGCCTTCGCTTTAGCGGCTATGTCAACGTGCCAACCGATGGGGTATACACCTTCTACACCAACTCCGACGACGGTAGCAAACTCCTGATCGGTACGACCGAAGTGGTGAACAATGATGGGGGGCATGCTACCCAGGAGCGGTCGGGTACGATTGGCCTGAAAGCGGGGTTGCACGCGCTGAGTGTGCTTTATTTTGAGGGGGGTGGCGATCAGACTCTATCGGTGAGTTACAGTGGTCCGGGTATAAACAAGCAGGAGATTCCGGCCTCATCCCTATGGCGGGTGGCCACCAATCAGGCTCCTCAGCCACCTGTGGTGGCGCTACGGGATGCCGACAACCCAGCCAACGCCGTAGCCGGGCTGGACTATGGCTACTATGAAGGTAACTGGAGTAATCTGCCTGACTTCAATACGCTAACTTCTGTTAAAACAGGAATTAGTAGTACACCCGCGCTGGGGCTACGTAACCGTGACAATAACTACGGGATTCGCTTTGTCGGCTACGTCAGTGTACCTACCGATGGGGTATACACCTTCTACAGTAGCTCGGATGATGGCACTAAGCTACTCATTGGCTCTACCGAAGTGGTGAACAATGACGGCGGACATGGCGATCAGGAACGGTCAGGAACAATTGGGCTAAAAGCTGGCCTGCATGCGCTGAGCGTGCTTTATTTACAAATTGATGGTGGTCAGGCGTTGAAAGTGAGCTATAGTGGTCCGGGGGCAAACAAGAAGGAGATTCCGGCCTCATCCCTGTGGCGCGTGGCTACCAGTCAAGCTCCTCAGCCACCTGCCGTGACGCTACGTGATGCGGACAACCCAGCCAACGCTGTAACGGGCCTGGATTACAGTTACTACGAAAGCTACTGGACCAGCCTGCCTAATTTCAATACGCTAACCCCAGTCAAGACGGGCGTCAGCAGCACCCCAACAATTGCGGTGCGTAACCGGGAGGATAGCTTCGGCCTTCGCTTTAGCGGCTATGTCAGCGTGCCAACCGATGGGGTATATACCTTCTACACTTCTTCCGATGATGGGACCAAGCTACTCATTGGCTCTACCGAAGTGGTGAACAATGATGGAGTTCATGGTGATCAGGAACGATCAGGAACAATTGGCTTGAAAGCAGGGTTACATGCGCTGACAATCGTCTACTTCAATGGGGGTGGCGGTCAGGCATTGACGGTAAATTACAGTGGCCCTGGCCTGTCAAAACAAGTTATTCCAGCTTCGGCATTTTGGCGCGTGGCTACTAGCCAGCCTACCCCAGCCCCCCCAACCCTAGTTCCCCCTTCCGTTGCATCCAATAGTGGGACAGGGTTACGAGCAGAATACTTCAATAATAATACGCTGACAGCGCCCTATACACTAACCCGCACGGACGCTACGGTAGATTTTTTCTGGGGCGACGGCACACCAGCGGCTGGAGTTATTAATACCGATAACTTTTCTGCCCGGTGGACGGGCCAGGTGGAAGCACCTGTAACTGGTACGTACATTTTTAGTACTGACACCGATGATGGAGTGCGCCTTTGGGTAAACAGAAAGCTTCTTATCAATGACTGGAATGGCCACCCGTCAGTATTGAATAACGGTACGGCAATAGACCTGGTTGCAGGGCAGCGGTATGATATTCAGATGGACTATTTCGATTATACAGGTGGGGCTACTGCCCGGCTGGGGTGGGCTTATCCTGGTCAATCGCTGACTATAATTCCAAAGGAACGATTATATCCTACAACGATATCCCTGGCCAGCGCACGAGTAGCCGCTACCGAAGAGAAGGGCATTGAGGTGTCGTATATGCAGGCCTATCCTGTACCAGCCAGGGAAAGTATATGGGTTCGCTACAACGCAGCGGCTGCCGGAGAAGCCACGCTACAGTTGATCAATGCGGCAGCGCAGCCGGTACACCAAACGATCCATCAGATTATCCCCGGCGAAAATATCATCAAAGTAATGGTGGATCAATTGGGCCGTGGAACGTATGTATTAATACTAACCCAGGGTTCCAAGCGCTTAAGTCGGAAAGTTATCCTTACGGATTAATTGGCTACCCATAGAATTTTTTCTTTGTTACACTAGATCGAATCCTGTTCGGGTCTGGTGTAACAAAGAAAAACACCCTAATCAACTCATGACCAGCGCGTTGGCTATCAGATTGATTAGGGCGAATTTGTTAGGAAGTGACCGATACGGGAATCGAACCCGTGTTACCGCCGTGAAAGGGCGATGTCCTAACCGCTAGACGAATCGGCCGTCTTGTTAAAAAGACCCAACCTTTTGGCTTATTGCCGCTGTGTTGGCGAAACGTGGTGCAAAGGTAAGGCTATGTTTTAATAATGCAACACTGCCCGTCAAAATTTTTCCAAAAAAAGGGTTCCTGAGCGATTTACTGCTATTTTTGAGGAAGTTAGCATTTCCATTTTTTCATCACATTCATGAAACACCTCTTGCTGCTGGCGGGCCTACTGGTCGCGTCATTGTCAGTGCATGCGCAAACACCCACTCCTGCCTCAGGCATCGCCCAATCACCCGATCAATTTCTGGGCTACAAGATCGGCGAACGCTTTACTCCTCACTACCGGGTACTGGCCTATGTTGAACAGGTAGCCCGCCAACTTCCCAACCGTGTTAAGCTCCTCCCCTATGGCACTACATATGAAGGCCGCCAATTGATGGTGGTGGCTGTTGGCTCGGAAGCCAATATGACCCGGCTGGAAGAAATTCGGACCAATAATTTGAAACGTATTGGCTTGCTGGATGGAACACCAACGGCTACTCCCCAGCCCCCCATAGCCTGGCTTAGCTACAACATTCATGGGAATGAGGCCGTTAGCTCCGAAGCTTTTATGGAGGTGTTGTATCGGTTATTGAACACTACGGATGCCGTGTCTCAGAAAATCATGAATTCAACCGTGGTGATCCTCGATCCCGGCCTGAATCCCGACGGCCACGACCGCTACGTGAACTGGTACAATCAAATGCTGGGCCGGGCGGCCAATCCCACGCCTGCGGCCCGCGAACACAACGAACCCTGGCCGGGCGGGCGCTATACGCATTACCTTTTCGATCCAAACCGCGACTGGGCTTGGCAAACGCAGGAAGTTACACAGCAGCGCATGGCGCTCTACCAGCAATGGATGCCACAACTGCATGGCGACTTTCACGAAATGGGCGTCGAAAGCCCCTATTATTTTGCGCCATCGGCCAAACCATATCACGAAGACATCACGCCTTTCCAGCGGAAATTTCAGCAAACGATCGGCGAGTATTGCAGCCGCTACTTCGACCGCAATGGCTGGCTCTACTACACGCGCGAACGTTTCGATTTGTTCTATCCCAGTTATGGCGATACGTATCCTACGTACAACGGCGCGATCGGCATGACCTATGAGCAGGGCGGCAGCGGCCGGGCTGGGCTGGCTATCGAAAAAAACGACGGGGACACCCTCACACTCCGGCAACGGATTGATCACCATTACACGGCCAGCATCGCGACACTGGAATCGGTAGCCGATCGACCCGCCGAAGTTGTTAAAGAATTTGGTCAGTTTTTCGACAAGTCCAGAAATACACCCATTGGTATCTACAAGAGCTACGTCATCAAATCGAATGGCGACGCTGGCCGACTGAAAGCGTTGCAGCAATTGCTGGAACGCAACAAAATTACGTTTGGCTATGCCGGTAAGGCCAGCACAGCACCAGCCTTCAACTACACCAGCCAGAAGAACGATAAGAGTGTAGCCATTGATGCGGACGATATCGTGATCAGTGCTTATCAGCCAAAATCAACGCTGTTAAAAATCCTGTTCGAGCAGAATTCCGCGCTGGAAGATTCGGCCACGTACGACATCACGGCCTGGTCATTACCTTATGCGTTTGGGTTGCAGACCTATGGTTTGACGACGCGAATTAACCCGTCTAGCACCGCTACGGCAACGACGCCCAAATCAACGACGGCGAATTCGTCCAAAGCCTATGCTTACCTTATTCGCTGGCAGTCGATGCCAGCCGTTCAGACACTGGCGGGCCTGCTAAAGCAAAAAGTTAGGGTACGAGCCGCAGAAAAACCGTTTGAACTGGAAGGAAAAACGTATCCATCGGGCACACTTATCGTAGCTCGAACCGGCAATGAGCGTTTTGGGGATCGACTTGGTGCGGTTGTCCTGGCAGAAGCGAATCGAACCGGTGCCGACGTAACGCCGGTGCAAACGGGATTCGTGACCAAAGGCTCTGATTTTGGTTCCGATTTTGTATCGGGCCTAAAAGCGCCCCGTGTAGGCGTGGTTATCGGTGACGGCACCCCGCCCCCATCGGCGGGCGAGGTCTGGCATTTTTTCGACCAGGAACTCAATTACCCCGCTACGTTGCTCGACATTAATTCGCTGAGTAATGTCGACTGGAGCAAATTTGACGTGTTGATTCTCCCGACAAACTATAGCTATGGCCGTTTCCTGAACGAAAAAGTATTGACGGGCATCAAAGAGTGGATTCGGGCGGGGGGGAAACTCATTGCCATGGAACGCGCTACGTCCTTTCTGGCGGGGAAAGATGGCTTTGACTTGAAGGAAAAAGAAGTCAAGCCCAAAGACAAAGGGAAAGGCAATTCAGCCGATTCACTCAAACTGTATGTCGATCGTGAGCGGACAGCCATTTCGGATGATATACCGGGCAGCATTTACCGTGTCAATATGGATACGTCGCACCCGCTGGGTTTTGGTCTCACAAATGGCTATTATTCGCTGGTGCAAAACGCCTATAATTTCGATTTCCTGAAGGATGGCTGGAATGTGGGCTACCTGAAAACGGACAATTATGTAGCTGGTTTTTCGGGAAGGAATGCCAAGGAAAAATTGAAAAATACGCTATTGATGGGCGTGCAAACGTTAGGACGGGGAAGCATTGTGTACCTGGCCGATGATCCTCTCTTCCGGGGTTTCTGGTACAATGGCAAGCTTTTGTTTGGCAATGCCGTATTTATGGTTGGGAATTAATTTTTGTTATTCCTTTTGGTGTCAGAATGACAAAAACAAAAAAGCCGCAATGGGTATTCGTTGCGGCTTTTTTGTGTCCTGGCGGGGTAAATCAGCAGTCTGATTCCCTTTGTTTATTAATCATCCCTAAACGTATTTATTCGGTGCGCTCATTACCGATTCTTCTTATCGGCTTGCTATTCGTGAGTAGTTCTTCGCTGCTGGCCCAGAAGAAAAATGAATCCTATCAGCTTCATATCAGCCACGCTACATCCCAGATCGTGATCGACGGAGCCGTTGACGAACCCGCCTGGCAGGATGCGGAAGTGGCGTCAGATTTCTGGATGGTGTTACCGATGGACACCAGTCGCGCCCACGTCCGCACCGACGTTCGGATGGCGTATGATGACCACAATGTTTACCTGAGCGCCGTTTGCTATCATGGCAACGTAGCAGGGCCTTATATTGTCGAATCGCTCCGTCGCGACTGGGCGTTTGGCAAAAATGACAATTTCATTTTTTTCATGGATACCTTCGACGACCAGACCAATGGCTTTACCTTTGGCACCAACGCGGCCGGGGCACAGTGGGATGGGTTGCTCTACGAAGGTGGCAAAGCCAACCTGAGTTGGGACAATAAATGGACGTCATCGGTGCGCAATTATCCCGATCGCTACGTGCTCGAACTGGCGATTCCGTTCAAAACGATACGGTATAAGCGAGGCATCACCCGCTGGGGAATCAACTTTAGTCGGCAAGACCTGAAAACCACCGAAAAATCATCCTGGACACCCATTCAGCGGCAGTTCCCAACGGCGTCGCTGGCCTTAACGGGGGTGTTGGTCTGGGATCAGCCACCACCACAGCCCGGTCCAAACATCTCGCTTATTCCTTATGCCCTGACCGGATTGACCCGTGACTACCAGAACAACGTACCAACCCAGGACCGCTTTAATGCCGGACTCGATGCAAAAGTGGCTGTTACGTCGTCCCTAAATCTTGATCTGACAGTCAACCCCGATTTTTCGCAAGTCGATGTCGATCAGCAGGTTACCAACCTCGATCGTTACGAATTGTTCTTCCCTGAAAAGCGGCAGTTTTTTCTGGAGAACGGCGACCAGTTTACCAACTTTGGCTACGCTACGATTCGCCCATTTTTCAGCCGACGGATTGGTCTCGGGGGCGTACCCATCCGGTTTGGCGCGCGACTGAGTGGTAAACTCAACAAAGACTGGCGGATAGGTGTGATGGATATGCAAACCGGGCGCGTTGACGCTACGGGACTTCCGGCCCAGAACTTTGCCGTTATGGCCTTGCAACGGCGCGTGTCGGCCCGCTCCAATATTGGCTTTATGTTTGTCAATAAAGAATCGCTTTCCTACGAATCTGTCGCCGACAAAACGCTGTATTCGCGCTATAACCGCAATCTGGGGCTGGAATATAATCTGGCCTCAGCCAACAATCTCTGGTCAGGAAAGGCCCTGTATGTGAAATCATTCAGCCCGGACCAGCCGGGAGACGATGCGGTTTATGCCGCCAATTTGCAGTATTTCAGCCGTAAGTGGCTGATCAGCGGGCAAGTTGAGTCCGTAGGCAAAAATTACACAGCTGAAGCGGGCTACGTTCCGCGCCGGGGATACGAACGCGGAACGGCCTCCATTGGGTACACATTTTTACCGACAGGGAGCAGTGTCTTAAATCATGGACCAACCCTGACGTCCACTTACTTTTTCGACCCAGCCTGGCGGCAAAGCGATAACGAAAGTGTGTTAACCTACGCCGTTACGTTCCGCAGCCGAAGCGTCTTTACGGCCTGGGTCGCCACCGACTACGTTCGTCTCCTGCAACCCTTCGATCCGACCAATACGGGCCGTGAGACACTCGCGACGGGTACAGAACACAACTGGACGGCCTGGGGAACCGACTTCGACTCTAAACCACAAAGTATATTCACGTATGGTTTCTCGTCGCGTTATGGTGGCTATTACGCCAACGGAACACGCCTGAACCTGACGGCCGATCTGGGTTTCCGGTTTCAGCCCTACGTTAGCCTGGCCGCCAGCGCAAGCTACAACGACATTCGACTGCCCCAACCCTGGGGTCAGACCACGTTCTGGCTAGTGGGTCCGCGCTTCGACCTGACACTTACGAACAAGCTGTATCTGACTACGTTTGTGCAGTACAACGAACAGCAAAAAAACATGAACGTGAACGCGCGCATCCAATGGCGTTATAAGCCCGCATCAGATTTTTTTCTAGTATATACCGACAATTACTTACCCAATTCGGCGCAGATTGGGCAGGACGTACCGGGCTTCTTTTCGGTTAAAAACCGAGCGCTGGTCCTGAAATGGACGTATTGGTGGAATCTCTGAGCCAGCGCGTTTAAACAAACTGTGTTTGTGTCTGTTAATTGTGAAATCCGTTCAACGCAGGGCGGCTCAATGACTACACTAAAACCAGTCAACGTCTATGAAATCTCTGTTCCGTTTTTTCCCAACAGCCTTTGTGGCTTTGTTTTTAACGCTGTTCATGACCAGTTGTGCAGCAATTGGTGATATTTTTAAGGCAGGTGCCTACACGGGCATTATTGGCGTCATTGTTGTCATTGGCGTCATCATCTGGGTGGTATCAAAATTGTTTGGTGGGGGCGGTAGCAGAAACTCCTGATATATAGAGTAGGGTAAACATTACGAAGTCGATCTCTCATCAGAGGTCGACTTTTTTTATGCCTTAGAAGAGATTAATGACTTTTTAATTACGGCCGGTAAACCACTACTTTTGTTTGCTATACCTACGTACCGTACTTGATGAATAAATTTTACTTGCTCCTCTTTTTAGTACCCCTCTGGAGTCAGGCTCAGGACTCCCTGACAACCAGGCCTACTCAAAACGTACCGACCAGTGCGGCTGATACCATTAGCCAGCAACGTAGCGTTCCTAAAACTTACCTGAGAAAAGACGTCTGGCGTATTGACTTTCTAGGACCGGGCTTCCTCAACGAACATCGGCTAGGGAAGCAAACAACGCTGGTTTCTCAATTCCGACTGGTGGGTTCATTTCGTTCTGAGGATAAATACGAGAGAAATGGCTATAGCTATACCGTCAAAAAAGCACTCGCATTCAGTATTAATCCAGAGTTATCAGTAGCCTTGCGCCGTTTTTACAATTTAGCTAAGCGGAAAGAGACAGGTAAATCTATCAGGTATAACTCGGGTAGTTATTTTGCCTTGAAAACTAACTTTGTCGGACCAGCCCTTTTTAACAACTCCAGCATTGATATTCAGGGTTTAGGCGCCAGCGCTTTTTGGGGTGTTCAACACACAGCGCCCAAGCACTTTTATGTGAATCTGGAATTGGGAATCGGTGTAGCTCAGTATTATGAGAACACGGTATCACCAACCGGTAATTTCATGTTGGGCTATACATTCTAAAAACGATGGCTCCTCAACGTAGTGATACGTTGAGGAGCCATCAATATAAATTTAAATCTGTGATTAAGCGACCAGTTCAAGCAGTCCATCGCGCTGAAGGACAGCCCGTTGGCGTTCGACTAAATCGTCGGAAGCTTTCATGAGCGGCAACCGGACTTCGGATGAAATCAGACCAAGGATCTCCAGAATACTTTTAACGCCTACAGGGTTACCTTCTTCATATAATAATGGATCGATACGTAGGAAGTGGCCAAGTTCGGTACGGGCGAACGCAAAATCACCTTTCAACGCAGCGTCGATGAGACCGCTGAATTTAGCGGGGAACGCGTTGGCAATCACGGACATAACACCCACACCGCCGATGCTGATAATGGGGACGCCCTGCACGTCATCGCCGGAGATCAGCAGAAAATCATCGGGTTTGTCGCGGGCAATTTCCATGCATTGCTCAATGACGCAGGAGGCTTCCTTAACACCGATGATATTTGGGTGTTGCGCTAATTCGCAAATCGTCTCGGCAGACATATTGATACCTGTCCGGAAGGGAATGTTATAGAGAATAACCGGCACCGGACTCGCATCAGCCACGCGCGTAAAATGCTCAATGACACCCCGCTTCCCAGGTTTATTGTAATAGGGACAAACCGACAGAATAGCATCGACGCCCTCAAAATCAATCGACTTCATCCCCGACACGACATCGGCCGTTACGTTACCGCCAACGCCAAAAACGATAGGCAAATTCTTCGGGTTATTTTCCTTGAGGTATTGCAGCAACTGGGCTTTTTCCTGTTTAGTCACGGTAGGCGATTCGCCGGTTGTGCCCTGCAGGACGATGTAGCGCACACCTCCATCGGATATGTGCTGAACGATGCGGCCGAAGCCGTCGAAGTCAATAGATTGGTCGGCATTGAAGGGCGTCACAATGGCGACACCTACACCGTGGAATTTAGTATCCATTAGCGGAAACAGGAATGTATTACCGCAAAGTTACGGGAATTTCGCCGGGAGTTATGTGTTTCATTTCTCTGTGGAAAAGTCTTTTGGCGAAAAACCTTGTAAGGTTAACAGGTCAAAAAGCTCATCATGAATTCGTGCTACGTATAAGCCAGCTCTTTCAGCTTCTTTAATGACATTGTCTGACGCATCAACAAAGGCCAAAATGCCGTACAATTTCTTACCTTTTTGCTCGGGAAAAAATCTGTAAAGCGATTCAGAATTCTCAACATTTGGTCAATATCCCGGTGTTTCAAATGGCTTTTCACTTCCACTACAACTACTGTATTAATATCTCCATTGGCGATTCCCAGCACATCAATCTCAATGGTATCACTACCTCGCCGGGTTTTATATCGAGTGGTAACTGTCGTCATACCGAAACGTTCCCGCAATACTTTCTCCATTGAAGGAAACGCCATGCCTTCAGTAAACGAGCCAAATTTATTCCCCAGGTCACCGATGAGCTTAGCATTGCGTTCAGTGATCTCGGCAGTTCGGGCAAGTATTTTTTTTATGTCATCAAAACTGGTTTCCTGTTCCATTTCCGGTGGTCTGTAAGTAGACTAATATAGTAAATTCGGTTCCTTTTCCTATTCACCCAGCATGGCTAGAAATTCGTCCTCACTAATCATGGGTACGTTCAGCTTTTGGGCTTTGTCAACTTTTGAAGGACCGGCGTTTTCGCCTACGATCAGGTAATTCAGTTTTTTAGATATCCCACTTAAAACGCGTCCGCCATGGGCAGCAATTCGATTTTCGAGTTCTTCGCGGCTAAAATTGACAAACGTGCCCGTATACAGAAATGTCTTTCCGGCGAGCGAGTCACCTTCCTGTTCCACCACTTTTTTCTCACCAACAAGTTGCAAACCAGTTGCCCGAAGTTGCTCGACAAAATCGCGGTTATCAGGATCAGCGAACCAGGCAATTACACTTTCGGCTATACGGGGTCCCGTGTCGGGTACGGCCAGCAACGCTTCCGGACTGGCATTCATAATGGCGTCCATCGATCCGAAATAATCGACGAGCTTTTCGGCGGTCGTATTCCCAACGTAGCGAATCCCTAACGCGAACAATACGTTGGCAAATGGCTGTGCCTTCGAGCGTTCAATCGCCGTCAGAATATTGTCGACGGTCTTCTCACGGAAGCTGACGATACGTTTCTTGCCTGACTCTTCATCGAGAAAGATTTTCTCGATACCCAATAAATCACTCGATGTGAGCTTATAAAGATCAGCGGGTGTTTGAACCAAGCCGCGATCAATGAGAAGTTCGATTTTACCTTCGCCCAGGCTTTCGATGTTCATGGCCCGGCGCTGAATAAAATGCTCAAACCGCGCCTGCCGCTGCGGTGGGCAGCCCTGCTCATTCGGGCAATAGAAATTCGCTTCTCCCTCCTTGCGAATGAGTGGCGTTCCGCAGGCC
This sequence comes from Spirosoma jeollabukense, assembly GCF_054777855.1. Classification (NCBI taxonomy): domain Bacteria; kingdom Pseudomonadati; phylum Bacteroidota; class Cytophagia; order Cytophagales; family Cytophagaceae; genus Spirosoma; species Spirosoma jeollabukense. The sequence goes on along the minus strand of NZ_BAAHAD010000002.1, from coordinate 76,765 downwards.
GGGCAGACCGTTGGATAACTAATTGGCTGGCTTTTCTCCGTGCGCCGGGTCAGGTCTACACCCGTAATTTTCGGAATAATTTCACCTCCCTTCTCTACGAACACCGTATCATGCATCATGACGCCCAGGCGCTCGATCTCATTGGCATTATGGAGCGATGCCCGCTTCACGATGGTTCCGGCCAGCAGTACGGGCGTCAGCAAGGCAACGGGTGTTACGGCTCCGGTCCGGCCAACCTGGTACCTGATCCCATTCAGCGTTGTACTGGCCGCCTGAGCTTTGTATTTAAACGCAATAGCCCAGCGCGGACTCTTGGCCGTATAGCCCAACTCGCGTTGCTGATCATACCGGTTGACTTTAATAACAATGCCATCGGTGCCCAGCGGCAAGTCGAATCGTTTGGTTTCCCACTCGCTGATGTACATCATTACGTCCCGAATAGTGGCACACTTGCGCCAGGTCTGCGACACGTTGAAGCCCCAGTTTTTCATGGCCACCAAACTTTCTTCGTGGGTCTGAAATACGTCGGGTTCCGACAGAAACGAATAGAGATAACAATCGAGCCGTCGTTTGGCCACGGCGGCCGAATCCTGCTGTTTGAACGTGCCCGAAGCCGCGTTCCGGGGATTCGCCAGTAACGGTTCGCCAATGTCCTCACGCTCTTTATTGATCCGTTCGAACTCCGCCAATGGCAAAAACCCTTCCCCCCGAACTTCGAAAAGGGCAGGGAGCGTGGGGCGTAGAGCGTGGGGCAAGGAGCTTGGGGCAGGGGGTACGGAGGGATTTCCGAAGTCAATAGATGTTTGCCCCATCCGTTGCTCCTCACTCCTTGCCCCATGCCCCTCGCTCGAAATACGTAGTGGTACCGTGCGTATTGTGCGAATATTGTGCGTTATGTCATCCCCCCGAACGCCATCGCCACGGGTGGCGCCCTGCACCAGCACTCCATTTTCGTAGGTCATACTGAGGGCCACACCATCGAATTTGAGTTCGCAGATATATTCGTAAGGTTCCTCGCGCAACCCTTTTCGGACGCGATTATCAAACTCAACAAGGTCTTCCTCTGAATACGTGTTTCCTAACGATAGCATAGGGAAGCGATGGTAGACAGTCGAAAATTCCTTGCTGATGGTTCCACCAACGCGCGCCGTCGGGGTATCGGGCAATCGAAATTCAGGGTATTGTTTTTCGAGATCGGCAAGTTCGGCCAGTAGCTGATCAAATGTGAAGTCATCTACCTCCGAAATGCTGTTCTGGTAATATTGATGCGTATAATAATTCAGGCGCTGGGTCAGTTCGGCAATACGTTCCTGGGGTGTCATAGGTAAGTTTCAGCGGGCGGTTAACAAAAACACATACAAAAGGTATCATATCTAACAATAATACCAGGTACTTAAAATAAAAATCAGCCTATTGGTTAACGGTCAATATTGGGTTTGTTTCCTCGATCAAACAAAAAAATGTTAGTTTTACAGGATAAAAAAGTAAGTAATTAACGCCAACTAACGGACAAGCCTTTCTTTTTCAATTAATTACTTGTCCAACAATTCAACTCTGTCATGATTCGACCCCTTATCGCTCCTTCTCTACTTGCAGCCAACTTCGCCAACCTGCAACATGATCTGGAGATGATCAACGATAGTGAGGCCGATTACCTTCATTTTGACGTGATGGACGGCGTTTTTGTTCCAAATATTTCCTTTGGGTTTCCTGTTCTGGATGTTGCCCGAAAACGTTGCAAAAAGCCGCTCGATGTCCATCTGATGATCACCGATCCGGACCGCTACGTCGACGCTTTTGCCGAAGGAGGAGCCGGCACGATTCACGTTCATTACGAAGCCTGTACGCACCTTCATCGAACGCTTACCCACATTCGGGAAATGGGCTGCCGGGCGGGTGTAGCGCTCAACCCACATACACCCGTTGATGGGCTTGAAGACGTACTGGAGCAGCTGGACGTTGTGCTGATCATGTCGGTCAACCCTGGTTTTGGCGGGCAATCGTTCATTCCTCATACCCTCCGGAAAGTGGCGAAATTAAAACAATTACTGACGGATAATCGCGCGTCTACCCTAATTGAAATTGATGGGGGGATTAGTATAAAAAATGCGTCGGCACTACTCAGTGCCGGTGCCGATATCCTGGTGGCAGGCAGTTCAGTTTTTGCGGCGCAGGACCCACTGGAAGCCATCCGTCAGTTGAAAAATAGCCACCAGCCGATGGTAGCCTAATGCAATTCGTAGCTTGTCAAATTGAATTAGTAGGAATCAATTCATGAAGAAATCATACCTGGCTGTTTTATTCAGCGCGCTTGTGCTACTTGGCGCACTTGTGCTACTGAAAGCCTGTCGCAATACTTCCCAAAATCAAAGTGAAACCTCGGCTCCTACCGATACTGACACTACCGTGGCTGGCGCCATTCCAGCACCCGACTGGGCTAAGTTTGCCACTATTTATGAAGTAAACACCCGCCAGTTTTCCGCTCAGGGTACGTTCAAGGCGGTTGAAGCACAGTTACCCCGCCTGAAAGAAATGGGGGTTGACATTGTCTGGCTGATGCCCATCTACCCCATCAGTCAGAAAAACAAAAAAGGCGAATTGGGAAGCCCCTACGCCGTTGCCGATTATAAAGCCGTAAATCCTGCCTATGGCACTCCTGCTGACTTTAAGACACTGGTTACCCGAGCCCACGCGCTGGGTTTGCGCGTGATTCTGGACTGGGTACCTAACCACACCGGCTGGGATCATGTGTGGGTCAAAGAACACCCTGACTGGTACACGAAAATTAAGGGGCACATGACCACGCCCGTCGATCCTACCACTGGCAAGCCCACCGATTGGACCGACGTTGTTGATCTTGACTACAACAATCCGGACATGCGGCAGGGTATGATTGAGGCCATGCAATACTGGCTGAAAGAATATGATATTGATGGATATCGCTGCGATGTAGCGGGGTTCGTTCCAAACGATTTCTGGGCCGAGTTGCGTCCTCAATTGGATAAGATCAAGACGGTTTTTATGCTGGCCGAATGGGAAGACGAGCCCAACCAATTTAAAAGCTGCTTCAACATGAACTATGGCTGGAGTATGCACACCATGCTGAAAGCGATAGCCAAAGGCGCCCGCACAGCCGATAAAATTGACTCGTTGCGTCAGGCCAATCAGAAGCGTTTCCCAGCCTGGTACTATCAAATGATGTTTACCCAGAATCATGATGAAAACACCAACAACGGTACGTTGGCTGAATCCTTCGGACCGGGAGCCGATGCTTTTGTGGTGCTGAGCAGTACGCTGGAAGGTATGCCCTTAGTCTACAATGGCATGGAGTCGAACCTGAACAAACGGCTGGCGTTTTTCGAGAAAGATACCATCTCCTGGGGCAATTATGCCAAAAGTGATTTTTTCGAAGCCTTATTGACACTTAAACATCGCAACCGTGCGCTCTGGAACGGACTGGCGGGCGGTAAGGCGATAAAAATACCGACCGACCATGACGATAAAGTATATGCCTTCTATCGGCAGCGCGACAGCGATCGGGTAGCCGTCATGGTAAACCTGAGTGGAGAGCCTCAAACGATTCGCCTGGAAGGAAACGGCTTTGTCGGTACGTATACCGATGTGTTTAGCCACCAATCGATGGAATTAAAGTCTGCAATGACTGTGACGCTCAAACCATGGGAGTACCGCGTGCTAACGAATTAATTTTTTCCTTAAATTACCTGACACAAAAGACGTTTATATAATACGCTGCCGACGTTCTAAAAACTGAACAAGTCGTTTGCACGTAAGGATAAATGACGGTTCTTATGTAAACTGTTAATCCCATAAACCGCTCCCCGTTTCATCGTTTATGCGAGTTTGGAGAATCTTGGCAATCATGTTGGTTGTAGTGGTCAGTTTTTCAACTGGTCAGGCACAAACCATACAGTGGGCCAGTCGTGTCGTTGGTGCATCATCGGAGAAAAAAGGAGACACCTACGGAGAGCAGTACAAAGCGTCTCAGGCATTAGGGCGTCCCAGCAAAGTGCCCGAACTGGGTGAAAGTCCCTGCGCCTGGGCACCCCAGTCTCCGGATGGCGCTGCCGATGAATGGATTCAGGTTGGCTTTGCCAAACCCATGCATGCCCGGCAGATCGTAGTAGCCGAAAATGTAAATCCGGGCGCCGTGGTGCGTATCATTGCTATTGACGAAAAAGGCGCGGAGCATCCGGTCTTTCAAACGCCTGGCATTCAGGATAGAGTAGACCCCTTACTGAGAGTTTTCCCCAAAGAGGCCGATTTTCTATGCCAGCAACTCAAGGTTATTATAAACGGGGCTGCTATAAAGGGGATCAACCAGATTGATGCGATCGGAATTTCAGAAGATACCAAGCCTGTTTCGGTAGGCATCAACGTATCAAAGGACACGCCCAAAGATATCCAGAAAGAAAATCTTGGCAAAACGGTCAACTCGTCGGGTCAGGAAGTGGCGCCGGTCATTGCGCCCGATGGGAAGACACTCTTCTTTACTCGTAATTTTAACAAAGCGAACATGGGTGCTGCCGACCGGCAGGATGTATGGTATTCAACACTTGGACCCAGTGCTGGGGGCACTACGCCTGGTTGGAATGAAGCAGTTAACATAGGCTCGCCCATCAACAACGGGGGCGACAACGCCATTAGCAGCATGGCTACCGATGGTCGAACAGCCTACCTCATCAACGTATATCGACCCGATGGTGGGCTTTCTTTCGGTATTTCCAAATCCATCCGAACCAAAACGGGCTGGTCGCAACCGGTAGAATGCAAGATTGCCAACAACTATAACCTGCACGAAAAAAATCAGCTGGAGTTCTGCGTGTCACCCGACGGGCGGTCCATCATTCTGGCGGTGCAACGTAAAGACTCCCGGGGTAATCGCGACCTGTATATATCGCACCAAAAGCCCGACAATACGTGGTCAGAGCCCGTCTCGTTAGGCAACGTCATCAATACGGCTGACTTTGAGAGCTCTCCCTTTTTAGCCGCTGATAGCCGCACACTCTACTTTACCTCAGCTGGCCATCCAGGTTACGGCAATGGGGATATTTTTGTCAGCCGTCGGCTCGACGATTCCTGGAATAACTGGAGCGAACCCGAAAATCTGGGGCCATCCATCAATACGAATGAATGGGACGGCTATTTCACCATTCCGGCCTCCGGCGAGTACGCGTACCTGAGTTCCCGAGCTGGCTCGCTTGGTGAAGACGACATTTTCCGACTCAAGCTATTCCCGGCCATCAAGCCCGATCCGGTAGCCATTGTAGCCGGGCAGGTACTTGATGCAAAGACCCAGAAACCTGTAGCCGCAACGGTAGTATCGAAGCTATTTGGCGATTCCAAAGAGGTTGCGACGGTAGATTACAGTCCGGAAATGGGTGAATATAAACTGATTTTACCGACGCAGAAGGTTTATACCATGACGGCCAGTAAGGAGGGCTATTTCCCTACGACCGAAACCCTGGACCTTAGCAAAGACAAACGATTCCGGGACATTCGGCGGAATCTGTATCTGGTCAAAATTGAGAGCGGTCAGAAAATTACCATGCGGGAAGTGCTGTTTCAGCAAAGCCAGTTTGCGCTACAACCAAGCGCCAATGAGGAGTTGGACCGGGTTGTTGGGATGCTGGAAAAATACCCATCCATGGACTTGCTGGTTGAAGGCCATACCGACAATCAGGGGGATTGGGAGCCGAACATGAAACTGGCCCAGGACCGTGTTCGAGTCGTCAAAGACTATCTGATCGGTAAAGGAATTGATGAGAAACGTATCCAAACCAAGGCGTGGGGACCCAGCAAACCCGTTGCCAGTAACGAAACCGAAGAGAAGCGTAAACTGAACCGGCGGGTCGAATTCACGATCCTAAAACTATGAGAACCCGGATTTTGCGCGTAGTTTTGAGCCAATGTCTGCCCCTTTATCCCGTAATACGCTGTTTTTGCTGAGTGCCTTACTGGTGCTTGCTCTCGGCCTCCGACTGTATCGTGTTGGCACCTATGCCATTTATTTCGACGAAAAATCGACGCTGCTGGTCAGCCAGAGCGTTTGTCTGGAAGGATTCAACCAGCGAGATGTTTTCGACAAGAAGTACTTCACGCCCGCTGAGTTCTGGAAGCCCAAAACCATTGAGGATTTCATTCAGGCCGACATTCGGGGTGACATCGGAAACAGTCCCTCCTATTACGCTGTCCTGTGGCTTTGGCTAAAGGTATTTGGCCTAAGTGATACGTCCCTTCGAATGCCGTCGGTCATTTTTAGCATCCTGATTGTCTGGATGTTATTTACCTTTGTCCGACGACATTTCCGGTCCGGGACCCGTTCGGTTCTCTCATCTACGCTTACCGATTCTTCTGTCGATGCCCTGGCCTTAACAAGTGCTGCCATTGCCACTATCGAGCCAATTTTTGTGGCATACAGCCACATTGCGCGCAACTATTCCATGACGATCTTTCTGACGTTACTGGCCACGCACTTGTTTTTATTGATTCTGGAACGGGTTCGTTCGCAATCGTCTCTAGCTGGCTCAACATCATCAAAATCGGTCTCACTGCCACTCCTCTACGTCGCGTATGGAGCTGTCTTTGTGGTAGCTGTTTTATCACATTATCTGGCCATTACGGTCTATATGTGTCATGGGCTATATGCCCTGATCTACCTACGTAACAGTCGGGCGTGGGTCACGCTGGCCATAACGGGTGCAATTAGCCTGGGGCTGGTTTCGTTGTGGTTCTTTTTCGGGGGCGGCTCCTACACGTTTTTCACCCTCGAACATCAAAAGAATTTTTATCGGAACATTGCCCTGACGAATCCGATGGGCAGTCCGTTTGGCATTATTCTGCCCGCTACGGTGCCCAATATTGCCGTGCGGGGTATACCTATTTTTGCTGATTTATTCCTGATCACCAATGGTCTGGGTGCTGCATTGGCCGGGATTCGAAATTCGGTCCCGGCGCTGGGACTGGGCGTTGTAGCTACGTTTGTCATACACCGCTATCTAAACGTAGCAAAACCTCCCACCTGGGTCTATGCCGCCGTGCCGCTGGTCCTGTTGGCTGGCCTACCGATTTATAGCGTAACGCCTTTGCGGTTACTGGTCCTGTCGATCGCTATACCCTTTATTTATCTCATTTACCGATACGTAGTGGACCGCACCAACGCCGATCAGAAACGGGTAGTTGTCATCCTGTTGCTCCTGGCTGTTCTTCCGACGCTATTTCTGTTATTTATGGCCTTGCGGTCGGGTCATACATTTGGCATTACCCAGCGTTATTCGGCGTTTTCGTTTCCATACGTCTGCATTCTGGTTGCGATGGGTTTGCTTCAACTGCCAAGCCTGCACAGATGGTTCAGCTTACCCATTGCGGCTGTGCTTTTACTTCAGGCCTGGCACATTATCCAGCTTCTGGGAGCCATTTACGCCGATAAAGCGCCCAAATACACGTATTTCGAAAAACCACGTATCGCCAACCCGTACTGGTCTGCTGCCCAGCAGCTTAAGCAGCTTTACGCACCCGGTGACACGATTCTGTACCCGAATAAAAAGCGAATTATTTACTCGGAGAAAATCGATAAAACCTATTCCAACGTAACGCTGTTGGATGCTCAGCTAGTCAACGTGTATCTGCCAAAAGATGCCCAATACATCCAACGCGTTGACCCCAACGAGCCCGACCGGATTGTGCTGGTGAAAGGGAATTCAGACAAAAAAATTACTATTTTTGATTTTAAAGGCAACACCTATCGTTACGGCGATTAGCGCCCACCAACACCATGACATCAACCATCGACACTAGCGATCTGAAAATCCTACAGGGTACGCTACGCCTTAAACTCCTGAGTTTGTACAACAAAGCTCATGCCGGGCACATCGGTTGTTCGCTGAGTTGCATAGATTTGATGATTGCTGCTCTTATCTCGCGCAAACGGGAACAGGACACCTTCCTGCTCTCCAAAGGCCATGCGGCTGCCGCGCTCTACACCTGTCTGAATCACCTGGGCGACATTCCGGACGACGAACTGGCCACGTACTACCACAATGGCACCACCCTCCCCGCCCACCCGGCGCCAAATCATCATAAAGGCATTCCGTTCGCTACCGGATCGCTGGGTCATGGTCTGCCTATCAGTACGGGTATGGCCCAGGCGGGCAAACTACTGGGCGACGACTCCCGCGTATTTGTGCTCATGTCGGATGGCGAAACCAATGAAGGCACTACCTGGGAAGCGGCTCATTACGCTGTTCAGAATGGACTGGATAATTTAATTGTTTTGATCGACAAAAACGGATTACAGGGGTTCAACACAACCGCCAACGTGCTGGGGGATACGGCCGATGTGAATACCTGGAAAGCCATGGGTTTCGAGACGGTTGAAGTCGACGGTCATAACATTGACGACTTGCTGGCCACCATTGATCAATTGACGACCTCCAACTCGGGTAAACCTAAAGTAATCATTGCCCACACGGTGAAAGGAAAGGGCGTTTCATATATGGAAAATCGGCTCGAATGGCACTACTTACCCATGACACCCGACCAGTATGAACAAGCTTGTGCCGATGTCAACGAACGTTATTTGCAGCCTCATGAGGCTCAGGTATAGACGTTTACCTATTGCCGTTGGCTATAAAACGAGCTATCGGTAGGGCATATCCGTCCTTTTCCCGTAATATTGTGGCCTGAATAAATCAGTCCGCATTCAATTTGCTACCTTCTGATATTACCCGACTCAACGGTCCCATAGTCGTTTTTGGGGCCAGCGGCTTCATTGGCGCCAACCTGGTTGAGCAACTCTTCCGCCTACGCCAGGATGTCTACGCCCTCACCCACGACGCCACCAAAGCCTGGCGACTCAAGCTGCTAGACCTACCCCCTGAGAATGTCCTTCACTGCGACATCCTCTCCCCCACCTCCGTCCAGGATGTATTCGCCAGGATCAAGCCCAAGACCATTTTCAATCTGGCCGCCTACGGCGCTTATAGCAAACAAAACAACGTCAGCCTCACCTACGAGACCAACGTCCTGGGCACGGTCAACATCCTCGAAACCTGCACCCCCGACATGGTCTACATCCATGCCGGCAGCAGCTCCGAGTATGGCTTCAACTGCACCGCCCCCAAAGAAACCGACCCCGTCGAACCCAACAGCCACTACGCCGTCTCCAAAGTGTCGGGGGCCTATACCCTCGAGTACTACGCCCGGGTGCACCAGCTCAACACGCTCAACCTTAGACTCTACTCTATCTACGGGGGCTGGGAAGAACCCGACCGGCTCATCCCCCGACTGGTCGAAGAGACTCGTAAAGCACAATTGCCCCCCCTGGTCTCCCCCGACATCAGCCGCGACTTTGTCTACGTCGATGACTGCGTGGAGGCCTTTGTCAAAGCCGCCCTGCGGGTCAACGCCACCATTCGGGGGCGATCCTATAACATTGCCACGGGCCAGAAAACGACCATGCGTGAACTGGTGGAGGTCGCCCGCCAAACCTTCGGCCTGCAACAGGAACCCGTCTGGGGCAGCATGAGTAACCGGAACTGGGACCTCGCCGACTGGTATGGCGATGCCAGGGCCGCCCAGGCCGATCTGGGCTGGCAAGCCACTACCTCCCTCTCGGATGGCTTACGCCAAACGGCCGACTGGCAGATTCGTCACCACTACGAGAGCCGGGTCATTCCCGCCTTCCAGACCCCAACGCTCAATCCCGTCATTTCGCCCATCATCGCCTGTTACAAGGACGCCCAGGCCATCCCCCACATGTATGAGCGGCTGGTCAACACCTTCAACCAGCTGAAGGTCCGCTATGAGATCATCTTTGTCAATGACAACTCACCCGATAATACGGAAGACGTGCTGAACGAAATCTGTGCCAAAGACCCCAATGTGATTGCCATTAAGCATTCCCGCAACTTCGGCTCCCAGGCCGCCTTTCTGAGTGGGATGGAGATTGCCACGGGGGATGCGGTGGTGCTCATGGATGGGGATCTGCAGGACCCCCCCGAAGTGATTCCGGACTTCTACGCCAAGTGGCAGCAGGGCTTCGAGGTGGTCTATGGGGTGCGGGTGCAGCGGGAGATGGCCCCCCACGTGCACTTCTTCTACAAGCAGTTCTACCGGCTCTTCAAGCGGACGGCCTACATCGACATCCCGGTCGATGCAGGGGACTTCTCACTGATCGACCGCAAGGTGGTGCGGGAGCTGGTGAACCTGCCCGAGACCGAGCAGTTCCTGCGGGGGCTGCGGGCCTGGGTGGGCTTCAAACAGACGGGGGTGGACTACGTGCGGCCCGAGCGGCTGTTCGGGGTGTCGACCAACAACTGGACCAAGAACATCTGGTGGGCCAAGAAGGCCATTTTCTCGTTTAGTTTTGCGCCCCTGGAGCTGATGACCTACGCGGGTTTTGTCCTGACGGGTTTGTCGATGCTGGGCATCGGCTGGCAGATTCTCTCGCGGCTGTTGAACCTGGATCCCCACACGCCGTATGGGTTGTCGACGGTGATCGTGCTGGTGATGTTCTTTGGGGGCATCAACCTGCTGGGCATCTCGTTTCTGGGTGAGTACATCAGCAAGATCTTCGAGGAAACCAAAAAACGTCCGAAATTTATCCGAACGATGGTCCGCAAAGGCCAGCGGGTTTATAAAACAGCTGCCGAAATCAATACGTTGATCGAGCAGCGACGGAGTAAATGAACTAATGCGGACTTCGGTCCATTTCATCAGCAAAAAACGGACGTCAGTCTGTATACGCTATGCGCAAAGAATTTTCAGCCGCTATCGAAAAAATCGCGCGGGAAGACGATAAAGTAGTTTTCATTACGGGTGACCTGGGCTATGCCGCCCTCGAAAACGTAGTGGAAGCAATAGGGCCCCGCTTCATCAATGCGGGCGTTGCCGAACAGAACATGGTGGGGATGGCGGCTGGTATGGCCTATCGTGGCTACAAGGTGTTCTGTTACAGCATCGCTCCTTTTGTGGTGTACCGGTGTCTGGAGCAGTTCCGCAATGACGTCTGTCTGCATAAGATGCCGGTTTTTCTGGTGGGTAACGGGGGGGGTTATGGCTACGGCATCATGGGCAGCAGCCACCATGCCATCGAAGACCTGGCCTGCCTGAGTAGCCTTCAGAATGTGAACACCTACATTCCGGCTTTTGCCGACGAAGTAGCGCCCATGCTGGAACAGATTGTAGCGGAAGGTCGGCCAACGTACCTGCGACTGGGCGCGGGGCCCAACACGCCCGACGGTGCCCAAACGCAGGGTTCGTTCAGGCATATTGTGCGCAGCCCAGCCCCAATCGGTACGGTTGTGGCCCTGGGTCCTGTGGCGGCCAACGTCCTGACGGCCCTTCAGGATGAGCTACTTACAAATCAATTCGACGTTTTCACCGCAACGAATTTACCACTCGATTTGCCTTCCGATCTGGCGCACCGGTGGGCGGGAAAACCGTTGCTGGTGGTGGAAGAGCACGTATCGGTGGGTGGGCTGGCCCAGCAGCTATCGGTAAAGTTGCTGACCGAAGGGGCCGCGCCGAGCCATTTCGTCAGTCTGACGGCCCAGGGTTATCCGAACGGTCTGTACGGTGATCAGAAATACCACCAGCAGCTATCCGGGCTTGATCCGGCTAATATTGCCCGGCAATTAGCCTCGTTTACAAACTAGTTTTTTTGTCCATTGCCAGTTTTATACGACATACAACCAACTCGCCAGACTCGCCACGGGCTGGTCGGTCTTTCGATAGCAGGCATCCTGTTACTGATTCCAATCATCGTGTTCTGGTCGGTCTGGTCAACATATGCGGTGGACGTACCGAAATGGGACGATCAGGCGCTTAAAGCTTTTTTGTTTTATCTCGATTCCGAAACGACGATTTCTGGTAAACTGTACCAGTTTTTCAAGCAGCATAACGAACACCGCATCGTTTATGACCGCTTAATAACGTGGCTGGATTTCAGCTTGTTCGGTAAACTCAATTACCGTCATCTGATGATTGTCGGGAACCTGAGTCTAGTGGGCTTACTCGCTATTTTCGGGTTGGTATTTGGCCGCACACTGTCAGCCCAGTCAAAAAATTTATCAAATCAACCCTCATTCAGCCTTACCGACTGCCTGATTTATTTACCGCCCGTTGCATTCCTGTTGCTGAATCTGTCGCAGTGGGAAAATATGTTCTGGGGGATGGCGGCTCTGCAAAATTTCACGGTTGTGCTGTGGATCGTTGGGGCCATTTATGCGCTCTGTTTTACGCAAAACCTCCCCCTTGCGCTGCTGCTGGCCATTGCTGCTACGTTGACCAGTGGAAATGGCATCCTCATCTGGCCCATTGGTTTTGCCATTCTGTTTCATCAACGTATGCTGAACATTCGCGCTGGCTGGCGTTCGTTGCTAATCTGGGGCATAGCCGCGGTTGGCACAATTACGTTGTATTTTGTTGGCTACGAAAAACCGGCCGGGAACCCGCCCGTTCGAGGGACGGTGTTTGACTTACTGAAAGGGTGGTTCGCCTTCAATGGGGCAGCGGCTGAAGCATTTCCGGTAGGACCTGTCTTTGTCAGGTGTGTGCTGGTTGGCGGCATAGGCACACTGCTTATTCTGGGAATCTGGGGTTTTATTTTGAAGAAATGGTTGAGCCATAAAAAGCTTTCGCCATTCGATTATTTTTTTGTTGGTGTAACGGCCTTTTTGCTGGGTACGGCGGCCATTGTAGCTTGGTCGCGGGTGGGATTCGGCCTTAATACGCTTATTACCAGCCGTTATAAAGCGTATTCGCTCGTTCTGCTGGCTATTTTCTACAGTGCAGCTGTTGTTTACACACAAGCTTCCTTCCGAAAGTGGGTACTGCGTATCGGACTGCTGTTCAGCATTATTCTGATGGCAGGCTCGTACCGAGCTTATCAGGACGAAACGATCTGGTGGCGGCAATGGCTACTGACGAATCAATTTAACTGGTCATATGGAAAAAATCAGCCAGTCCTGGCTCTTGATCCTATAACCACTCATTACATCACGAACTCTCCGGCTTTTTATGACCGGGTGCTGCCGGATTTATACAGGCTGCCAACCGGACCGCTTAAACCACTTTCGTCGATGGAAAAGACCAACCATGCGTTCATGTTAATCGACACGGCAGCCATTAATCCAGTTGGGCCCGACGCCGGTACTTATATCTTATTACGTTCAGTCAAGCGGCTGTATTTATACCAGACCTCGCCCTACGTCAATCCTTCTCTGAAGGCCAGCCTGGGCCTTGCCAACTTGTTTGTCAACGGGTTCTCAAGCTCCATTGCCGAAGTGGAGCTGGAACCGGGAACGTATCAGATTGAGCGCTTACTCGTAAAACCTGACGGAGCGATTGAACGTTACCCAACCGCCCAATCGCTCACGGCGACCCCACAGGCCCGTCGGGATATTGAGAAAAACTGGTAACTTTCGCTATGGCCTTGTCTGCACCATCTATCCTGCATCGCCCTAAACAAATAGCTACGTGGGATCGTTTTTTGCCGCTGTTACTTATAGCATTGCCCATTGTTCTGGTAAGTTGGGCCGTGCTGATGTATGCCCTGAATTTGCCTTTCTGGGATGATTTTCAGGTACAGGATCATCTACTGCTCTTAAAAAACAGTCCGGGTAGCCAAAAGCTGATCCATTTGTTCGACCAGCATTGGGAGCACCGTATCGTATGGATGCGCCTGGTTTTTGCTTTTTATGCCCTGGTCAATGGCTCATTGAATTACTACTGGCTGTCAGTCATTGGTATTATTGGCTTGTTGATAGCGCTTGGTATTCTCTTTGCTATATTCCGACAACTCTCGCTTCCGCTACTCTATTTCGTTCCCGTTCCGTTTTTGCTGTTCACGCTACAGTCGTACGAGAGCATGATCTGGGCAATGGCCTCTGTTCAGAATTTCTGGTTTCTGGCCTTTGCGCTGCTTGTATTTTATTGGCTGGCTCAAAATACTACCCGTATACGACTATTGGCTTTAGGCATGGGCACACTGGTCACGTTTTCGGGCGGGAATGGCCCACTAGTTATGGTTGCAGGTTTGCTGGTGCTGACCTATCAGCGTCAGTGGCGTTTTGTTGGCTACTGGGCTCTCGCAACAGTAGTCTGCATTACTGGATATTTCTATTCGTATCAGCGTATATCTTTTTTCCCCTCACCATTCAAGTACCCAATCACTGACTGGATCAAAGCTTTTTTTGTTTTTCTGGGCTCTCTAGCAAATCCATGGCCTAACGCGGGCACAGGCTTAATGAGTTATGAAAGCACCTTGTGGGTCACAACGGCAATGGGTGTATTAGTGACTATAGTGACCGGGCGTTTTGTCTTTTCATTATTTCGATCTTTTAAGAAAGAGCAAGTTGACATATCCAGTAGTTTCTTCCTTGGCTGTATCCTGTTCATCGGGGCAACCGTTGCCATTACCGTCTATTCGCGTGTCGGTTTTGGTGGACCAGGTTATTTATTACATGGCCGCTACAAAGTCTACTCGGCACTGGCTTTATGCATTGTTTATTTGATCAGTCTGTATACCTGGCCAAACAGAAAATCTCTACCTCAATACGGAGTAAGCATTAGTATACTGTGTATCAGTCTAAGTCTGCTCTCCGATTACCTTTGTCTCGAAGGTATGATCAACCAGCATCGGCGAGTTGTTGCTGAATATGTTAACTATCTGGCAAACACACCGGCAGACCGCCAACAGGCCGCCAGAGAAGTTTTTGTCTCAACCAATCCAAGTTTCCTCAGCAACCAGATCAATCAGCTAACTGACAAGTCCTGGTGGACAGCCCCTACAACGACCAGTATCGACAAAATCGATGATCAGCCATTCATGTATACTATCGTTAAATCTGACGCAGCTAACCCTACCCTTCGGCAACCCGATGATGGATCGTACATTTTCTTCAAAAGCGTAACGCACACCTATCTTTTTGCCGCCCAACCTTTACGGCCCACATCACCAATACTGACCGGATTTTCTGATTATTTTATGGCTAATGGATTCCAGGCGCAGGCTTTAAAAGAAAAATTAGAACACGGGCGCTATCGAATTGGCATACTTACTCATCAGAATAACCGGATTCACCTTGCCATGACTGATCGATACGTTACTTTTACATCTTTATAAACAGAGTATATTCTTTGCTCTATCAGGATTTTCGTCAGAGGCCGTGGCACCTTTTCACCTGTTGTCAGGCGCTTAGGTACGTTTCCGAAAAAAATCTGATACTCTATTCTGACTACCTGTTAGTCGTAGGAATCTCACAAGCGTCGCATGCAACCTGTTCCGAAAGAAACCATACGAGAAATCCAGAAAGATAAAAATCACATCATCCAGTTGGATGGGGTCCGATTCCTTGCCGTCGCTTTGGTTTTATTTGATCACTGGACAGTCACCCACATCGAATTGCCGGTGGGCGCGTTGGGTGCGTTAGGGGTTACGATCTTCTTCGTGCTAAGCGGTTTTCTGATCACGCGTATTCTTCTTTCCAGCAAAGACAAACTCAGCAATCAACCCAACGGTGGTCTGTCGAAGTACTTAAAAACGTTCTACATCCGCCGAACCATCCGGATTTTCCCGGTTTATTATCTGACCCTGTTCATCCTGGCGCTTGTTAACGAACCGCCCGTTCGGCAAAAGTTCGCCTGGCTGGCGCTGTATGGCACGAACATCTACATTGCCATTTACCATACCTGGATGGGCACTGTCGACCATCTGTGGTCCCTGGCCGTTGAAGAGCAGGTCTATCTTATTCTGCCGCTTTTGTTCTTTTTCGTACCCCGCCGGTATGTGCCCCTAACGGGTCTCTGCATGATTATTGGCAGCGTCGGCCTCCGGTACATATTATATCATGCCCATATGCCCTGGTTTACCGGGTATGTGTCGACGCCTACCTGTCTGGATGCATTCGGGTTGGGCACCCTAATGGCCTATGGCTGGTTATATCAGCGCGACCTCTTTGTGCGGGTTTTTCAATCGTCAATCTGGGTTTGGTTCTTTTTACTAGTGTTTATTCTCCTGGGTGTTCTAAACAACTGGATTGCGCTTGACTCGCCCCGAGGCTATCATAATATCGTCTCGGACGTATGGGAACGGCTGGCAGCTTCTGTGTTTGGCTTTTTTCTGATCGGTCGGGCGGTGCTGGGTTTTGGCGGTGCCATGAAATGGATACTCGAAAATCCCGTTAGCCAGTATCTGGGACGTATTAGCTATGGTCTATATTTATACCATAACTTCGTGTTTAATGTATACCACACCCAGCAAACGCATTTCACCGTGCGGGCCTGGCGTCGGATTTCAGACGTTTTACCTTTTCTCAATAGCTCCTATTTTTTTCAATTTTCGTTCTACCTTTCCCTGACTATCCTGGTAGCCACAGTTTCCTGGTTTTTGATTGAAAAGCCAATTAATTCACTGAAAGACCGCTATTCATACTGATCGAGCCACAGCTGGCGGCCTCTTATACAAATAGAATCTGGCATTCCGCTTAATAATGTCCTATTCAGCGGGGACGGTTAGCCACTAACAATTTCCTATATTTGTGGTATTAATAGGAACCAACAATTCGGATTGGCTCTATTATCTGGTCCAACTTAGTTTAACCTGTTGACTGACGAATAACTGACGTACCGTTAACTCCTAAAGTACACTGAATGAGCCTCCTGCTGTCAATTGTAATGCCGGCTTACAACGAAGAAGAAGTAATTGAGACTGTTGTAAAGCAATGGACCGATTTGTTGACCCGTCAGTTTCCCGCCGAAAATACCCGCCTGATTGTCGTAAATGATGGTTCTCGCGACAAAACTGGTGATATACTAGATCAAATTAAAGACCGCTATCCCAAATTAATGGTGGTGCATCAGCCCAACGGTGGGCATGGTAACGCCGTCGTAAATGGCTACCGGCAAGCGGTCGCGCTGGACTCTGAATACGTATTCCAGACGGATAGCGACGACCAGTTCATTTCTGATGATTTTGGGAAACTCTGGGCCAAACGTAACGAATCGCCGTTTATCCTGGGCTACCGCGAAGAACGATATGATGCCCCTGCCCGGCTGGTTATTACACGGATATTGCGGTTGAGCATTGCCTTCATCTACGGAACGTATATCATGGATAGCAATATTCCGTTCCGGCTTATCCGCGGCACTTTCCTTCGGAAACTGCTGGCACAATTGCCAACGCCAACGCCATTTGCACCCAATATTTTCCTGGCTGTTATGTCGAAAAAGGCGGGATTCAACACGTTCGATATTCCTATTACGCACAAAGAACGGGTTACGGGTACGGTCTCAATCCTAAAATGGAAACTGCTGAAAGTATGTATCCAGAGCTTTAAAGAGCTGGCCCAGTTCCGTTTTGAACTTAGCGACAAAGTCAAAGCGCTTAAAAAGCCAGACCCCGTGATCGCATAAATTGGTATCGGGGGTAGGCTATACTACGTATGATATATCGTTTCTCATCGCTACAGTAGAGATCAACTAGTCTACGCCATATAGCTAATTCAACGTAACTCATGAATTATAAATATGTCATTATTGGCTCCGGGCCAACGGGGCTTGGCGCGGCTTATCGCCTGAAGGAGTTAGGGATTACTGACTTCATCGTTTTAGAGAAAGAAAACCGCATTGGGGGCCTGTCCAAGAGCTTTGTCGACGAGAAAGGATTTACCTGGGACGTAGGCGGTCACGTGCAGTTTTCTCACTATAAATACTTCGATGAGCTGATGCTTAAAGCGTTGGGCGCTGATGGCTGGCTCACGCATCAGCGCGAATCGTGGGTCTGGATCGAAAATCGATTCGTGCCCTATCCGTTTCAGAACAACATTAAATACCTGACGCCCGAAACGATGTGGAAATGCCTCGAAGGCATTATTCATAACTACAAATTTCCTACCAATCAGAAGCCCGCTAACTTCCGCGAGTGGATTCTGGCAACGTTCGGTCCGGGTCTGGCCGAAACGTTCATGTTCCCCTACAACTTCAAAGTGTGGGCCTACCCACCAGAAGACATGAATGCCGTTTGGGTAGGCGAACGCGTAGCCGTCACTGATTTGCAACGGGTTACAAAAAATATAATCTTCGATCAGGACGACTTTTCCTGGGGCCCCAACAGTACGTTCCAGTTTCCTAAGAAGGGAGGCACGGGTGGTATCTGGGAATCGGTTGGCGATCTGGTCGGCCGTGAAAAGGTAAAACTTAACGCGACCGTTGAGAAAGTGATTGGTCCGGAGAAGAAAATCATTCTGGCCGACGGCGAAGAAATTCACTATGAATACCTGATGAATACCATGCCACTCGATTTGTTTACGCAGCGGGTGGAAGGGCTTGATTCGGAAACCGTCCAGTTGGCGCAGGGTCTGAAACACTCATCCACCAACGTAGTGGGGGTTGGGTTGAAAGGCAAACCAAAAGAAAGCCTGGAAACGATGTGCTGGATGTATTTCCCGGAATACAACAGCCCTTATTATCGCGTGACGGTGTTCTCTAACTACAGCCCCAACAACGTACCGGATATCAGCCAGAACTGGTCGCTCATGACCGAAACAAGCGAGTCGCTGGCCAAGCCAGTTAACCGCGAAACGCTGATTGATGACACTATTCGTGCTTTGATCGAAGATAAACTGATTGAATCGGCCGACGATGTGATTTCAACCTTTCACATGGCTTTCGACTATGGCTATCCAACCCCATCGGTTGAACGCGATGGCATTCTGAAAGCCGTACTGCCCAAACTGGAGCCCTTTGGCATCTATTCGCGGGGTCGGTTTGGCGCCTGGAAATACGAAGTGAGTAACCAGGATCACTCGCTCATGCAAGGGGTTGAATGGGCTAACCGCGTAGCGGCCAATATTCCCGAAGTAACGATGCCTTTCCCAGAAACCGCCAATGCGATGTGGGGGAAATAAGTATGCCAGTTAATAGTCGATACTCATCCGTTGATAGCCGTCAGTGAAATACTAATGACTATCAACGGATGAGTATCGACTATTAACTATTTTTAAACTATGAACAAGCGTCTCTGGATTGGTGTCGGTGCTGTAATGCTGCTGATTGGTGGCTGGTTCGGCTATCGACAAGTGTTTCCCACCGTTCGTACTGTCGGGTCACTCATACCACCAGGTGCCCTGTTGGTCTTGGCAAGCGACCGGCTTCAGGACACAGTTTCGGCACGCGCACTGCGCAATGAAATGTCGTTACGACAGATTCCGGTCTTCGATGAAGCCCGCCAGCGCGTCGATCGGTTTCTTTACGCAACGGCCGATTCGGCTACGGTTTTGAAGTTTGTTAAAAGCCGTACTATCCGGTACTCGCTCCATTCCATTTCCAAAACAACGCTTGATTTCATCTTTTACATCCCGATTAGCGATGCCGATCAACCGTTTCTGAATTTAGTAACCAAGCCCGATCCGCGCCAGTATCGAGTATTAAACCACACGTTTTCGGGCGAAAAAATTCTGGATCTGGTTACGCGCACGAATGATCCTGTCGGTTCATTTATTCTTACCGATGGGTTTCTGATTGGCAGCGTATCGGGTATTCTCATTGAAAATGTTGCCAAACGGATGCACCAGTCACTGAAACTGGCCCAGGCGGAGCCCAATTTTCGGGTTAATTCAGATAATCTGGCGGCTGTTTCCGTTCGGCCCGACGTTCTTCAATCACTATTCAGCAACGTAGGGTCACTGGTTCGGCTTTTCCTACCCGAGGAACTAAATCTGCAATTTCGGCAATCGGCCTCCCCTTCTCATATCATTGGCTACGCCGTTGACCAGATCGGTGGTCGGCGCGACGTAGCAGCCTTGTTTGCCGGACAAGCCCCCCGGCGAATTCAACATGCCTACCTGATTCCGCAAACAACGGCCACTCTCTACCACATTGGCGTCAGCGATGCCCGGCGTTTTGGTCGCTCGCTCAGTCAATTGCTGGGATCGGCTTCCAGCGATTTCCTACGCGATCGCTTTGACCAGATTAAGCCCGTAACGAGGGCTCTCTATCAGTCATTGGGCACCGACATTATGCTTTGCCGTATGGAATCTCCCACTGGTGACCTGCGGCAAGTAATGATCATTACAGCCCAAAACGGCAAGCAGCTTGCCAATCTCTACCAGCAAGTGGCCTACAAAGCAGGTGCTAAAGCACCAGGTGCTCCAAAGTCATTCCTGGGCCATAAACTGTTGTTACTAAACGTATCAGAATTACCCGCGTCACTATTCAGTAGTCTTTTCTCGGGCTTTTCGCAAAGCTGGATCACGCAGCATGGCACGTCGTTACTCGTCGCAAACAGTGAAGAAACCATGCAGGATTACCTGCAACAAATACAACGAGGAGCCATTTGGACCGCCGATCAACGGCAAGCCGAATTACTGAATATGACGTTACGGCCCGCTAATTTCACAGCCTTCGTCCGCCTGAATCGGGCTCATACCGCCGTACCTACTACCTGGCCGCTAGCCTGGCAAAACCTGCTCGATAAAGTTGATCCCGCTACCGGCAGCGCAGCCCTGACGAACTTAGAAAATATGGCGTATCAGGCCAGTTACGGCAATGAGAATATCCAGTCAACGGTTGTCTTGGGACGTACTACCCGTAGGGCCAGCCAGGCAGTACTCAACAAATTACTACTGCAAAAGAAAACGGTTTTCAATGCACCACTGATCTCAGCCCCTATCGTAACCGGAAGCCTTAGCGATAGCTTATCCCAGTTTTATGCGCAGAGCAATGCGGGTGAGTTTGTACTGGTGACACCTGAAGGCGATAAAATCGTCCAAAGCAGAACGGATGGGCCGATTCGCAGCAATGCATTGGGGGTTGATTTTCTCAACAATGGTCGGTTGCAATACCTGTTTATGACCGACCGGACGCTCTACATTGCTGATCCGGCACGTAGCAAAAAAAGAGTTAACCTCCAATCAATCCCGTTACCGAAAGGGCTCGATGTAACGTATCTGGCTCGCCCACACGGTAGCCAGCAACGGAATCTGGTAGCCTTGTTCGCTCATGAGGATGGACACATTTATGCGCTGGATCGTCAACGACGAATGTTTATTCAGTTGATGATGGCTCCTCGAAAAGGGCCATTGCAATTACCCTTTCAGGTTATAACGACGCCAACAGGCATGGACGTCCTGGCCATACAGGCGGATGGCACACTGAATCACTGGCACGAAAACGGCAGGCAGTATCCGCATTTTCCCGCCCGAATCGAACGTACCAATGAAGAAGAACCCGAGGTTCATTTCACCGGTACAGCCTTGCTACCGCCCGGTCAGACAACCATCCAAACTATTACCGAGGAAGGCCAGTTGATCGTCTTAAACAGCAACGGACTGATTGCCAAACGGACGCAGTTATATCGACCTGTCCGCAGGGCTTCGTTCCGATTGTTTCCCGATGAAGACCAGACAAACTGGCTGATTCTTCGTGCAAGCGACACGGAATTAACCGTACTTGATCAGCAGGGGCAACGCCGTTTTGACGTACGGGCACTTCAATCGGGACGTAATAACATTCGCTACCACCGGCTCGGCGCGGGTGTTGAATTAATCAGCGTGAAATCAGGCGGCTACACTACGCTATACGATATGAACGGACGGATTATTGGTGACCGGCCCATTCCAAGCGATTTTCCGGTAGCCCTGCAATTCGACGAGCGTTCAAATGAGGTTTATATTCTGAGTGGAGCCAAACAAGCCGTACAATTATTTAGCATCCGATTAAGATAGCACGGAGCGTGGGGCATGGAGCAATCTCTTATCCCCATGCTCCACACCCCACGCCACATGCGTATATTTCGATATATACTTTTACTGGTTGCCCTGGTGCTTTGGGGAGCTGGTTTGTCCAGCACCGTATCCCACTGGCTCTATAAAACTGGTTTGATCGTCGATGATTACCGGTTTGGTGATTTATATCGGCTTTCGGCGTTGCCTCAGTTTAAGCAGAAGCAACCTAGTTGTCCGCCCTCCAATCGGTCGAGCGACACAGCATCAACCCATCTTTATCTTATTGGCGACAGTTTCTCGGAACCACAACGCCTGAGCAGATCTGATTTTCGGGTGAGTCATTTTCAGCGCGTTGCCTGGGAGCATCCGCAACGTATACAACTTGATCCTAACAAACGCAACGTATTGCTGATTGAATCAGTGGAGCGACATTTCCGGGAACATTTCGCGATTCCAGTCAATGAATTAATCGTTGAGAACGATACCAGTCAGACACCGATTCAGCCACCCTCGTTGAGTCAGCAATGGAACACAGAATTTCATCGTAAAGATGTAGATGAGCGGCTGGAATCAGCGCTATTCAGCCACGACTGGGCTTTCTGGATCAAGGAGTTCAAAGCCGCACTGACGCTAAACTGGTTCGATCGGGCCTACACGAGCGTCAGCCTTTCGAAGGACAAAAAAAATGTGTTTCTGCATTCCGATACTGACACGAGTAAAGTTCTGAACTCGTCGTTCTCAGTATTGACTGACCGCGAGGTGAATGCGCTGGTCGACAGTGTCAATGCAACCGCTGAGCGATACCAGAAGCTGGGATTTGATGACGTGTATCTATCCCTTATTCCGAACAAAGCCAGCATCCTGGAACCAAGTCGGGGCGACTACAACCACCTGATCGAGCGAATTCAGAATAACCCCCGCTTGAAGGTTCCAGTGGTTGATGCGTATGGCCCTTTCCAGAAAAACGCTACGTCGGTGTATTTAAAAAGCGATACCCACTGGAGTTGCAATGGGCGCGCCATATGGCTCACTCAGGTACAACAGACGTTGGGTATTTAACACTAAATACCTTTGCAACTAAAGTCAGGAATTTACGTCTATCTAAACCGATAGGTAAGGCAGATAAGGCTCTAATTTGCCCGTGTCCCGAAACGCCGAAACCTGGTTAAGCTGGCTGTTATAGGCGTTGTACTTGAGCTCGACGTAGAAATCGCGAAGATTGTACAGCAGAAAAATGTTCTCGTCTTCGTATCGATTGGCGAGGATATCGCCCGCGAAATAAAGAGTATCAAGTTGCTGGTCGGCGGGGAGCTGGGTAAAATCGGCGGGCTGCATGGACGTTTGGGGATGACAGGCGAAATAAGCAAAAGTCGGGCGACTCACCAAATGAGTCGCCCGACTTTATATACTACACTAAAACACTAGTAGAATACAACTAAAACAGTATACAGCTAAATCATTACAATACAGCTCATTTCTACAAGCTAATTTTATTTAACTGCTCATAGTATTTTTCAGAATAACTTCTTTGTATAGGCTACTCAATACCCAGAAAAGGTAAATTCACGTATTCAGTTGTTGAAGCGCAAACTTCTACAAACTGTACCATGTGATAGAAGTAGAATGCGTTTATTAGCAGCATCCATTATAATTGCATTTCACTGCCTCTTAAGTACATCCATGAACTACGACCGTATTTACCAATATCGCTTTCAGCAAGTTTCCCATGAGAAAAAGAAAGTTATATGGTCTATTATTGCCCATTACTTCTATGACCTACTTGATAAGCCTAAGCGGATTCTTGACTCAGCGGGCGGTATGTGTGAGTTTATTAATGCAGTACCTAGTGAAGAACGATGGACGGTTGATATAGTTGATGCCATCCGAAAATTTGCTGCACCCGAAGTTAACCTTATAATTGGTGATGTGTTGACAGTAGAGTTACCTAAAAACTACTTCGATGCGGTATTTATTTCTAATTTTCTTGAACATCTCCGTAGCCAGGAAGAAGTTGCCTTCTTTCTTGAGCGCATGTATGGTTGCTTAAAACCAGGAGGGAAAATCGGTATCATTGGCCCCAATTTCAAATATTGCTATCGTGAATATTTTGACTTTGCAGACCATACCGTTGTTTTATCGGAACTGGGTGTTGCCGAACACCTGTATGGCGCTGGCTTCACAATTGAGAAGTCTTATTCCCGTTTTTTACCCTTATCCTTCCGGGGAGGTTTACCCATTCACCCAACGCTGGTAAAGTTATACATGTACATACCATTTGTGTGGAAAATTTTAGGCAAACAATTTTTGTTCATTGCCCGAAAACCGTCCTCTGATCAGTAGCGACTTAGTTATTTATGGGCACAATTTGCGGGCTAAATGCCTATTGCCAGCCACTTAGTCCACAAATCATACACCATTTTCACTAAAAACCATCAAGCCTAACTCTGTAGCTAAATCGCTCGATCAGCCTTCAACTATAAATTCTTTAACTGATCTTCAGTTCTTTGCCCGATTTAGCTGCGGCATAAATAGCCTCTACGATTTTGATGTCGCGTAGCCCTTCTTCGCCCGGCGCCATCATTGGTTTTTTGTTCATAATAGCCAATGCATCGTCGTCCATTTGCAGGGTCTGCTGCATGGGCACTTCATATGGATGCTCGATTTTTCCACCGCCACTCCAAATCCCTTTTTGACCGTTGTAGGCTGAGTACGGTTCCATACGCAGGCTCCCTTTCGATCCTGTTACGTCCAGAAAATTCATATTCATACCATAGCTGGTCTGAACGGCGGCCCGCGCTCCACTCGGAAAGATGAGCTGCGCCATGGACGTTTCATCAAGGCCGTTTTTATAAACATCGGGACGGCTTGTATATTGCTGCGCCGTAACCGCAATCGGCTCCTCACCCGTTGCCAGCCGGGCTCCCTGCAATACGTAGACACCCATGTCATACATGACGCCCCCGCCCATTTCTTTCTTCTGCTTCCAGTGATTAGTACGTGCGTCGTAATAGCCAGCAGAACAGCTCACCATCAGTATTTTGCCAATTTTCCCGTCGCGTAATCCTTTGACATATTCCTGGGTATTAGGCTCATGATGCAGTCGATAGCCAACCGCCAGCGACACCTTGTTTTTAGCACAGGCGTCAATCATGTTCTGGCACTCTTTTGCCGTAACGGCCATTGGTTTTTCAACCCAAACGTGCTTACCCATTTTAGCCGCCCGCACTACGTATTCTTCATGCATGGAAGGTGGCAGCACTACGTATATAACGTCGATATCGGGGTTATTGGCAATCTGATCGAACGTCTGGTAGGAGTAAATGTTCTTGTCGGGGATATTGTACTGCTTTTTCCACTTCTCCGCCTTTTCCGGCGTGCCCGTTACGATTCCGGCGAGATAACAATTCTTCGTTTTTTGCAGCGCGGGGGCTAGCAGATCAGTACTGTAATAACCCAGCCCAACAAGGGCAACCCCGAGTTTATCTTTAGCAGGCCGGGTGGCAGACCAGAGGGTGCTGGGCGAGATCGTTGTAGCTAACCCAGCGAGCGCAGTCGTATGCAGGAAGGTTCTGCGGGATGTCATGATTTAGGATTTAAGGTTTCAGGTACTCAAACTACGAACTTCAAACGGTAACTCAAAAACTTCGCTGTCGAACTGGCTTACTAAGCTTTTTTGTTATCAGTAGGCGTTCTAACTAAGGAACACCCTATTTTTGCCCCATGTCTAAGAACGTCAACATCGGTTTAGTTCAGATGAGTTGCTCGGCGGATGTCGAAGCCAATATTCAGAAAGCCATCAGCGGTATTCGTGAAGCGGCCCAAAAAGGGGCTCAAATTGTCTGTTTGCAGGAATTATTTACATCACTGTATTTCTGTGACGTTGAGGATCACCATAATTTCAGTCTGGCAGAAGCGATACCTGGCCCAACAACCAACCGCTTGGGCGACCTGGCAGGTGAGTTGGGCGTGGTCATTGTTGCGTCGCTGTTCGAGAAACGGGCACAAGGGCTATATCATAACACAACGGCGGTTCTTGACGCCGACGGAACGTATCTGGGGAAGTATCGGAAGATGCACATTCCCGACGATCCTGGCTATTACGAAAAGTTTTATTTTACACCTGGCGATCTGGGCTACAAAGTTTTCGATACAAAATTTGCCCGCATAGGCGTACTCATCTGCTGGGATCAGTGGTATCCCGAAGCGGCCCGCATTACGTCACTGATGGGTGCCGAAATCCTGTTTTACCCGACAGCCATCGGTTGGGATACTAACGAACCCGACCCAAAACAGAATGAGGAGCAATATAATGCCTGGCAAACGATCCAACGGAGTCATGCCATTGCCAATGGTGTTCACGTAGTGGCCGTAAACCGGGTAGGTCGTGAAGCCGATCAGCAATTCTGGGGTGGTTCGTTCGTCAGCAATCCGTTCGGTTCGTTGCTTTACCTGGCTCCACATGACCAGGAACTGGTTCACGTCCAGCCGGTTGACCTGGCTGCGTCAGAAAAATACCGGACTACCTGGCCGTATTTCCGCGACCGGCGAATTGATTCCTACCAGCCTATTACAAAGCGGTATATCGACGAATAATGGCGGTTACTTTCCATTTCTCTCTCTATCTGTAAGCTGTTTATGAAACTAATGGCCGTGCTGCTGTGGGCAGTTTGGCTGGTGCAGGCTATTGGTTTTCATACGCTACGTTACCCGATCCTATAAGCGTCGAACGTAGAGTGGCCGACAGTTGCGTTTGGGCAGAAAGTCGGCCACTCCGCGTTCGATGTTTATACACAACACCCAAAAAGCATACTATACCATCGACATAGAGGGTGGTTTCTCAGTACCCGAGCCAAAAATTTATCTCTGCGGGCCAGGCCAAATCTCTATGTCAACCAAGATCGGACAAAATTTTCCGAGGAGGGTTCACGACCATCCACACCACATCATAGGCTGTAATAGTCGCCTTTCAGTAGTGTTGCCAGATGCCGTCGCTGATATGCATTTGTTAGGTAAATTAATTATGATTCATGTCAAACCACTATCCTGTCAGAGGTACCCGTTCCGACCGTTAATTAAATTTGGCGTGTCAACTAGCGTTTGATTTTGATATATTTGACAATTATACCAAAGCCTATGTACCCTATTTATACATCGGTCATCATTCCCTGCTATAACGAGCAACAAGTTGTCGAGGAATCTTATCTGCGATTAACGAAGGTGATGCAGGCTAATTTCCACCGTTATGAGCTGGTCTTTATCAATGATGGCAGTAAGGATAATACGTTACCCATTCTCAGCGAGTTAGCAAAGAAAGATGCCAATCTGAAAATATTGTCGTTCTCCCGTAACTTCGGTCACCAGCCGGCCGTTTCAGCTGGCCTCGCACAATGTTCAGGTGAATTAGCCATTATTATTGATGCCGATTTACAAGATCCCCCTGAGCTGATCCCGGCTATGGTGGCGCTCCAGATTAAAGAAGCCTGTAATGTCGTGTACGCTGTTCGTCAGAGCCGGCAGGGCGAAACAGTGTTTAAAAAAATAACGGCCAAACTATTTTATCGGACGATAAATTACCTGTCGGAAGTACCATTGCCGCTCGACACAGGCGATTTCCGCCTGATTGATCGCAAAGTGATCGACGCATTCAATCGACTGCCCGAACGTAATAAATACATTCGGGGCCTTATTACCTGGGTGGGTTTTAAGCAGGTACCTATCTCCTACGAACGTAGCGAACGGTTTGCTGGTGAGACCAAGTACTCTCTCGTGAAAATGCTACGGTTCGCCCGAACGAGTCTGCTTTATTTCAGTAATAAACCACTACGTATCGCTTCTTCCCTGGGTGTCGCAGCGGTTTTGATTGGTCTGGTCCTGACACTGTGGGTTTTTTATGTCAAGATTTTTAAACCCAACGAGCTTGTGCATGGCTGGTCGTCTATACTGATCATCGTCATATTTTTCGGGGGGGTACAAATGCTGACGATTGGCATCCTGGGCGAGTACCTGAGCAGTATTTTTAATGAAATTAAAGGGCGACCTGAGTTTATTATTGATGATGTTATCAATCTCACGCCCGACTCATCTACGAAGACGGATAAATTGGAATCACCGAACTCGCACGTGTCCTCCAAAGCCATTCCGTCATCGCTACTCTCCAATTCATGAACCTTGGTATTGAAATTGGCGGAACGAAATTGCAATTGGTAACGGACGACATGACCGGCCGTATTACCCAACGATTCCGATACGCCGTTGACCCTTCAAAAGGCGCCGATGGTATTTTGGCCCAGATAGCGGCTACTATTGAGCAACTTCCCGAACCTCCTCAGGCCGTTGGCGTAGGGTTTGGTGGTCCATTAGACTGGAAAACCGGACGTATTGCGACGTCCCATCAGATTGGTGGATGGGCCGGTTTTGAACTTGCCAACTGGCTTCGGACACAGATTCCAGGGGCCTTGGTTCGGGTAGAAAATGATGCTAATGTAGCCGCCCTTGGTGAGGCTACACAAGGTGTCGCTACAGGTTTTCAGCAGGTGTTTTATATAACGCTGGGTAGTGGCGTTGGCGGTGGAATCGTTGTAGACCGGAAGCTTTATCATGGGGTGTCGCCGGGAGAAGCTGAAATTGGTCATGTATGGCTGGTGCCGCCGGGTGATTCCAGCAAGGGGCAAACGCTTGAGCAAACCATATCTGGCTGGGCCGTTGATCAGCAAGTGAGGGATTTGATTCCGCAACTACCAGACGACTCTGCCTTGAAAATAGCGGTGCAAAAAGCGCATGCGGCTGGGTCTGTCGGGAAGGAGGCCCAATTTCTGCACTCAGCCTACGAAGCGGGTGACCCAGTCGCTAAAATGCTGATTGAACAGATTGGGTCAGTGCTGGCTCTGGGTCTTTCGCACGTTGTCCATCTGTTTCATCCGGAAGCCATTGTACTGGGCGGTGGTTTGTCGCTCATTGGTGAACCGTTGCGGGCGGCTGTCCGGCAGGCACTCCCTCGTTTTGTCATCAAGGCCTTTCATCCGGCTCCCATCGTCCTGTTGGCCAAACTTGGCGAAGACGCCGTACCCATTGGCGCATTGGAATTAGTAAAGAACGGGTAATGCGCCCTGTTAAGAACCACGTAACGCTCTATATTACCCATTAAATATTTCTCCTACCCTTATATGAATCAGGCTTATTTCAAAACTTACCTCGACCGGCAGAAAGCCGCGTATGATGCCATTCCCATCGCTCAGGTTGAGCATATTATCAATCTCATCAAAAAATGCTGGGAAGAGGATCGGCAGTTATTTGCCTTCGGAAACGGAGGTAGCGCATCGAACGTATCGCACTTCATTACCGATCTTGGTAAAAGTGCCTCCGATAAAATGGGAAAGCGTTTCCGGTGCCTGTCGCTGAACGAAAATTTATCGTGGATTACCGCCATTGGCAATGATTATGCCTACGAAGACATATACCTTCGTCAACTTCAAAATTATGCCCGCCCCGGCGATCTGGTTCTGACACTCAGTGTTAGTGGCAACTCCCCTAACGTAGTAAAAGCTGTGCAGTGGGCAAATGACAACGGACTAACAACCATTGCCTTCGTGGGCGGCAAACGCGGTCAGTTAGCCGATCTCGCCCACGAATCCATCGTTATTCAGGATGAACATTACGGTCGCGTTGAAGACGCTCAAATGACCATTTGCCATCTGCTGTGTTATGGGTTTATCGAAAGTTAGTTAACAGTCGATAGTCGTGAGTAGCGAAATGTCGTATCACTTATGACTCACGACTATCGACTGTTGACTTATGAATAGCGATCATTTCGCCAGGGATAAGCGGTGTTAGAATAACCGCGTTCCTCCCAGAAACCGAGTTGATTCTTTGTCAAAAACTCAATCCGCTTGATCCATTTCGACCCTTTCCAGGCGTACAACTGGGGCGTAATCATACGTAGTGGTCCACCATGTTCAAGGGAAAGCGGTTGTCCATCAGCAGTATGCACAAGCAGAACATCGGGTTTGAGCGCTTCTTCGAGCGAAACATTGGTTGAGTAACCATCGTACCCGTAGCACATGATGTGGGTGGCGGTCTCTTTAGGATCAACCAAAGCCGCCAGGTCCATAAACCGAACACCCACCCAGGGGATATTCAAGCGTGACCAGGTCGTTACACAGTGAAAATCACTAATATCTTCCACCTGCGGCAATGCCATCAAATCATCCCATTTGAGCCGAACTGGGTGATTCACCTCCCCATCAATATTCAATTGCCACTTGTCGAGTGGAATGTTTGGCTGGTAGCCCAAATCCAGCACCGGCCACTTCGCCGTAACAGTTTGCCCAACAGGAACTGTTGGCATGCCATGCCGATTTGTTGGGCCGGAACCCCGCGGGTTATCGTCAACCATGGAAGGGGTCTGCGTCATTTTTTCCTCAAACCGACGCTTGAGTTTCATGCGGGCATCGACAATTCGATCCGTCTTTTCGTTCGATTCCATATCTACATTCTCCATTCCATCAACTCTAAATAATGTTTTGTAGTTTTGGACGCTACAAGATAATCTATATGTATAAATTCTTATTGGGGATTCTCATTTCTCTAACTGTCAGCCTGACAACTCATGCCCAGACGAAAAAACAGGAAGATATTCGTCAACTTATGGACTTGATGGGAACAACTTCCCTGATGAAACAAACAATGAGCCTTTCTATAGAACAGCAAAAAAAGGTAAATACAAGCCTGCCTGAAGAGTTTTGGAAAATACTCGACAAAGAAGCTGACTATGAAGATTTGTTTAATCAATTAATCCCCGTTTACGACAAGCACTATACCCACGACGAAATCAAAGAGTTGCTCGCCTTTTATAAATCTCCTCTGGGGCAAAAAACAATCAAAGAACTACCCACTATTATGCAGGAGTCATCAGCTGTAGGCCGGGTTTGGGGTGAACAACTTGGCCGACGAGCAGCAGAAAAGATGAAACAAACACAATCCGCCCCAAAGAATTAAGGCACATTAACTTACCCGAACGTAGCTTCCCAATAATTTTACTTCCGCAGAGTGATGATTCAGTATTTCGTGTAAATCAGGATCATTAGCGTGGCCTTCGCACTCGAGCAGAAACCAATAGCGGAACGTAGCACCTTCCCGCAAGGGTCGGCTTTCGATCTTGGTCAGGTTGATATTCCGGGTATTGAACTCCTGTAAGAACTCTGCCAATACCCCAGGTGACTGGGTATTGGGTAAGCGGGCAATGAGCGTGGTTTTATCATGGCCGCTGGGCTGATTTACAAAATCTTTCGCCAGGATCAGGAAACGCGTACGGTTCAGATCACTGTCTTCAATATTATCGAACAACACCGGCACGTCGAACAGTTTGGCTGCAATATGCGAGCAGACAGCCGCAGCATATGGCTGTTGGGCAGCCAGTTTAGCGGCTTTAGAAGTCGATTCCACAGGCACCAATTCAGCCTTTAG
The DNA here is from genome assembly GCF_054777855.1 of Spirosoma jeollabukense. Classification (NCBI taxonomy): domain Bacteria; kingdom Pseudomonadati; phylum Bacteroidota; class Cytophagia; order Cytophagales; family Cytophagaceae; genus Spirosoma; species Spirosoma jeollabukense. The sequence continues at coordinate 45,560 of NZ_BAAHAD010000002.1, read as the reverse complement.
CTCATCGAAGTAATCATCCAAAAACCGGCTACACTGTCGAAACGCAATGTCCTTTGAATAAATATGGGTAATGTCGGCTAGACTTTCCGCTTTTGTGGCAAACGTAAAATGAACTGGAATCTGAACTTCAGCCGCAATTCGCAGGTCTTTTTCGAGCAGTAAATCAATGGCTTCTTCAACAACGCCCTCCTGGTTATTCTCAATTGGCACCACGCCGAAACGTACCCGCCCTGTTTCAACGCTCTCAAACACAGACCGGATCGTCGGTAAGGCCATGTAATTGCTCATGGCGCCAAACCGGCTCTCGGCGGCCTGATGGGTAAAGCTGCCTTCTGGCCCAAGATACGCGACTCGTTCGGGCAGTTCGAGATTGCGTGATACCGCAAAGATTTCCAGGAAAATAGCCTCAATGGCCGACCGATTCAATAAACCAACATTTTGCGCGGTAAGCCGATCCAGAATCTGCAGTTCGCGTTCGGGTCGGTAAATAACCGTGTTGGTCGAGCGTTTTAGTTCGCCTACCTGGCGAACCAGCTCCATCCGCTTATTTAACAGAATAAGGAGTTGGTCATCGAGAGAATCAATGTCGTTACGAAGGGATTCAAGGGTCATAAAAAAGTCGTCAGTCGCAAGTTGTAGAAGTCGTAAGTAGTTGTTCACTACCCACGACTGACAAACTTACGACTTACGACTTATGACTGCTACGACTTGTGTCTAAAACTTATACCAGAGCCGCTTCTTCCACATCTTTTTCGATGCGCAGGTTATCAATGATGAATCGCTGGCGATCGGGCGTATTCTTGCCCATGTAGTAGCTGAGCAATTTAGAAACAGAGGTTTCTTTTTCCATAATTACGGGTTCAAGGCGCATGTTTTCGCCAATGAACAGGCCAAATTCGTCAGGCGAAATCTCGCCCAATCCTTTGAACCGCGTGATTTCAACTTTTTTTCCCCCTTTCATCAAGCCATTAATGGCCGACTGCTTCTCTTCATCGGAGTAGCAATAAGTCGTTTCCTTGTGGTTTTTGGGATTACGCACCCGGAACAAAGGCGTTTCGAGAATATATAAATGGCCGTTACGTACCAGATCCGGGAAAAATTGCAGAAAGAACGTCAGCATCAGCAATCGAATGTGCATCCCATCCACATCGGCATCGGTTGCAATAACGATCCGGTTATAACGCAGTCCGTCCAGCCCGTCTTCAATATCTAAAGCGTGTTGAAGCAGGTTGAACTCTTCATTTTCATAAACCACTTTTTTGGTCAGCCCGAAACAGTTGAGGGGCTTACCGCGCAGGCTAAACACAGCCTGTAGCTGTACATTGCGTGATTTGGTAATAGAACCGCTGGCCGAGTCCCCCTCGGTTATGAACAGGGTCGACTGGTAGCGATCTTCGGTTTTTAGGTCGGACAGGTGATTGCGGCAATCGCGCAATTTTTTATTATGCAGGCTCGCTTTTTTGGCCCGGTCGTTGGCTAGCTTCTTGATACCCGCGAGTTCTTTCCGTTCCCGCTCCGACTGCTCAATCCGTTTCTTCAGGGCATCGCGTACGGAAGGATTAATGTGCAAAAAGTCATCAAGCCGCTCTTTCACAAAATCGAGCACAAACGAGCGCACCGACTGACTTTCGGAATCGGGAGCCATGTTGATCGATCCTAATTTTGTTTTCGTCTGCGATTCGAACACGGGCTCCTGCACCCGAATACTAATGGCTGCAATGATCGAGCCCCGAATGTCGGACGGATCATAATCTTTCCCAAAGTGTTCACGTACGGTTTTGACGACGGCTTCGCGAAAAGCGGCCAGGTGCGTTCCACCCTGCGTCGTATATTGCCCGTTTACAAACGAATAATATTCTTCGCCATATTGATTACCGTGCGTGAGCGCAATTTCAATATCGTTCCCTTTTAAGTGGATGATTGGGTAACGTAGTGAATCTTCGTCTTTTTTGGTTTTATCCCGTAGCAGGTCGAGTAGCCCATTCTGCGAAAGATATTTCTGCTTGTTAAAGGAGATGGTAAGGCCTGCGTTCAGGTAGCAGTAATTCCAGATCATGTTTTCCAGAAACTGCGGAATAAAATGATAATTCTTGAATATGGTATCGTCGGGCTCGAAGCTGATTAACGTACCATTCCGCTCATTGGTAACACTTTCGCCCTGCTGTTTAAGGACACCCCGTTCAAATTCTGCCCAAACAGTGCGACCCTCCCGAAACGACTGAACCTTAAAATACGTAGAAAGAGCGTTAACCGCTTTCGTTCCGACACCGTTAAGGCCAACCGATTTCTGGAAAGCCCCGGAATCATATTTACCGCCCGTGTTAATCTTGGAAACGACTTCAACGACCTTTCCAAGTGGGATGCCCCGCCCAAAGTCACGCACCTCGACCCGATGCTCACTCACGCGTACATCAATGGACTTTCCAAAGCCCATTACGTACTCGTCGATACAGTTATCAATGGTTTCTTTGATCAGGACATAGATACCATCATCGGCAGCCGACCCGTCGCCAAGCTTGCCAATGTACATCCCCGGTCTTAGGCGAATGTGCTCGCGCCAATCAAGCGAGCGGATACTATCTTCGTTATATTGAACAGGCTGATTTGGCAATTCTACCATATATATTTGTAAACAAGTAAACTGAATTTGGCTGTAACCTAGCACAACCACATCGAACAAACATTAGAAAAGTTATACCTGTAGTATCGAAAGATAAAAATACCGTTGGTACAGAAAATATTTAATATCCAGCAAAAGTTCACTTACTTTGCCGACTGAACTGTACTGTGTACTATACAGCCCGGTAGATCGTTAGATACAGAACTTAATCTTTATGCATTCTCGATCCGTTCGACATCTTAAAAATATGCAAAATCTGCGAAATATTCACATCCTGCCATTAAAAACTTTTCTTTTTATCATATCTTTTCTTCAACGTCGGCTCACTACACGTATTGCTCTTGTACTGCTATCCGCCGGAGGCCTAACCGCCCAGGCTCAAATTGTTCCATCTGCAGGAAGTAGCTCCCCTGCTGCACCCAGCAGTTCACCCGCAACAGCACCCAGCATGACACCAGGTCGTGGTAACGCATTACCCGCCGGTGTAAATGCAAATAACTTACCCGCAAATGTTCAGCAGATGAACAATCGGGCCGGACAAACTGGAAACACAGGAAGAACGGGAACAACGGGTACAACTGGAGCCGGCCGTGGCGCATCAGCCAACAACGGAACCTCAACGACAAACAATCCCACTAATCCAAACAATCCAAACCAGGTTATCCGGGATCAGGCAGCGACTGACCAGGCGGACAATAATAATCAGGACGTTGTTGAGAATAGCATAAAAAGTGCCCAACAGCGCGAACAGGAAGAAAATCGACAGAAACTATTTGGGTATTCGCTTTTTAACGATCCAGCGATGGCCACTACGTTTCAGCCAAACCTTAACATTGCTACGCCCCGTAACTACATCGTCGGTCCTGGTGACGAGCTGAACATCCGGCTCTATGGCTTTTCTGAAGGCGATTATACCCAGAAAGTATCGCCGGAAGGATTTGTCTACATAGCGGGCTCTACGGGTATTGGTCCTATTCAGGTATCGGGCCTCTCCATCGAACAGGCAAAAGCGCGTTTGGAAAGTCGTATGGCTGCCAAATTTGCGGGCCTTCGTAACTCCTCATACGGACCAAAGAATACGTACCTAGAACTTTCACTGGGTGAAATTCGCAGTATTCGCGTCACTGTAACGGGCGACGCCATGCGCCCCGGTACCTATACGATGTCATCGTTGTCGACAGCCATGAACGCTATTTATCAGGCGGGCGGTCCAAACGACATTGGCTCTTTTCGTAAAGTACTCCTCATCCGCAACAATCGTGTCGTGGCAACCCTCGATCTGTATGATTACCTACTGAATGGCATCCAGAATAACGATCTGCGTTTGCAGGATAATGACAACATTCGCTTCACGACCTTTATCGAACGGGTTGAAATTGGCGGCACAGTTAAGCGGAACAACATTTTCGAAATGCTACCCGGCGAAACGCTCGACCGGCTCTTATTTTATGCAGGTAATTTTTCGGCGAATGCCTACAAAGGCCGGTTGAAAGTCAGACGCCTGACTAACCTCGAAATGAAGGTGATCGACGTAACGCTGCCCGAATTCAAGACGTTTGTGATGCAGGATGGTGACCTTGTTACGGCTGAGCGCGTTCTTGACCGGTTTGAAAACAAGATCACGATTGAGGGGGCTATTTACCGGCCCGGAGAATATTCGCTCGATAATAACAAAACGCTCAAACAGCTTATCACCAACGCCGAGGGATTAAAGGGTGATGCCTTTACAGGACGTATCAACATTGTCCGGACTCGGGAGGACCTGGCCATTGAAAATATACCGGTTAACCTGGCGGCTATTTTGGCCGGTACCGAACCCGATTTGCCGCTTCAGCGTGAGGACCAGGTTATTATAACCTCCCGTTTCGAGCTAGCTGAAGTGTCTACGGTTTCCGTGCGTGGCGAAGTAAATCACCCCATTGAGGAAATGCCATTTATGGCCAATATGACCCTGAATGATGCCTTGTTAAAAACAGGTGGGTTGCGGGAAGCAGCGGCTGTTTCGCAGGTAGAAGTCGTACGCCGGAAAAAAGATGCCGATCCTACCTCAAAAAACGCCGTAACAGCCGAGGTTTTCCATTTTAGCGTTAACCGTGATTTATCACTTAGTGCCGACGACAATAAGTTTCTGCTAGCCCCTTACGATCAGGTCGTCGTACGTCGATCGCCCAACTACCTTATTCAAACGTTTGCTGGTGTAGAAGGTGAAGTGATTACGCCGGGCCTCTACCCCATCCGGAGCAAAGACCAGAAAGTATCCGACTTGCTGGCTGCAGCTGGCGGGCTTTCGCCACAGGCGTATGTAGAAGGGGCTACGTTGCTTCGGGCGGTAAAATTGAGCGATGATGAGTTGGAGCGTAAGCAAAGAATAATTGCGGAAGTAGGTAACAATTCGAGTAAATCGCTGGTCGATACAGCCGCCATGGCACCCAATAAACTGGAGCCAATTGACATTAACCTAAAGAAAATCCTGGCAAATCCCGGGTCATCTGAAGATATTCTAGTGTTGGAAAACGATATCCTTCGGATTCCCAAATTACTGGAAACCGTGCGCATCCAGGGCGAAGTTCAATTGCCCAAAACCGTTAAATTCCGTTCGAGCAATAACTTCCAGGATTACATTAGTGAAACGGGTGGATTCACGACCAAATCTCAACGCAGACGTTCCTTTATCGTGTACGCAAACGGTTCTGTTGACCGCACCCGGAAGTTTATGTTCTTCAATATTTATCCACGTGTAGAGCCAGGCGCAGAGATTATTATTCCGAGACGAACCGCCAATCCGTTGACGGCCCAGCAAATACTGGGTTCCACCGTGGGTATTGCAGGTTCGTTATTAACTCTGGTTACTACAATTCTCTTAATTAGCCGCGTTCAATAATAGTCATTTCTCATAGTATGGCTTCTCAAAACTTGACTGATATAAATAACCCCACGCCTTTGGTAACGGCTCAGCCATTACCGCCCGATCAGATTTCGCCTAAATCCGTAGTGCTACGTATTTTCGAGTTGAAGTACGTGGCTAAGCGCAACTGGAAACTGCTGATCGTGCTGACACTCATTGGTGGGGCTATTGGCTTTATCTATGATTTAACGCATAAAAAGCCCCCGATATACAACGCGTCTATTTTGTTTAACCTCGGCGGGGGTAGTTCGTCGGGGGGCGGCTTAGGCGATCTCGGGGCGCTGGCGGGTGCCTTTGGTTTAGGTGGTGGCGCTCCAGATGCCAATATTTTTACCGGCGATAACTTTATCATTTATGCTACGTCGCGGCCAGTGGTTGAAAAAACCCTCATGCAGACAGATACAATCAATGGCAAAGACACGCTGCTGGTGAACTACTACATCCGGCACAGTGGCATACGTGACAAAGAATGGGAAGACAACGACGTATTGAGGTCCTTTTATTTTCAACGGGCGAAGGTTCCATCGGAATATACCAAACTGGAACAAAATGCAATGGCGTCTATTTATACGCGTATCTACAGCGAAATTGCCATTAAACAGCCTGAACGCAAATCCTCGTTTATCGAAATGAGCAGTTTCATGGAGGACGAGAAGCTTGCGGCTACGTTCATTACCAAGCACTTGCAGACCATTGAGCAGGATTACCAGAAGAAGCAGACAAAAAAGACCCGCGAGATGTATGAAATGGTCACCGATAGAGCCGATTCGCTCGCCCGCATTGTGTCGGGGAATGAGAATCAGTTAGCGCAATATATGGACCAGAACCAGCAGCTTGTGGTAGCTCAGGCTCGTATCAAGGAAAGTAAGCTTACGCGTAACTCAAGCTTTTTAACGGGCTTGTATTATCAGGCGATGCAGAGTGCCGACAACATGCGCCTGTCTCTTATCCGGGAGACCCCCCTGTTTACGATCATTAAACCGATTTATTATCCGCTGTATAGAGAAGTAAAAGCAACAGTAGGTATGCAGGCGGGTATTGCCATTGGTCTCATTCTATCAATTATTGTTATTTTCCTTCGTGAGACTTTCCGGTCCATTATGAAGGAAAACTAGAAAAGACAGGTAACCCATTAGTCACTATCAATCCGTTGAGAAGTTAAGGCGTTCGACAAACGTTCGTTAGCTTCCCAACGGATTAACTCCTTGAACGGACGATCCCGTACCTAACCGATCGTATTGATTTTGAAGACACACGAAGTAATTATTCAACCTGGTCGCTCAGAACGCCACTACTGGCGAGACCTATGGCGTAACCGTGAACTGATGTACATCCTATCGATGCGTGATGTGTCAGTTCGCTACAAGCAAACGGCGCTCGGCACAGCCTGGGGGCTTATTCGCCCGCTGACAACCATGATGATTATGGTGTTTGTGTTCAGTAAGATTGCCCGGCTTCCTCCAGATCCTGGCATTCCGTATCCGTTAATGGTTCTCGGTGGAATTACCGTCTGGACGTTTTTTTCAACCGCTTTCACCCAGATTAGTAACAGCGTGACAATGAACTCCAACCTTGTCACTAAGGTATATTTCCCCAGACTGATTATGCCAATCAGTTCGATAGCCGTCAGTTTTATTGACTTCCTGGTCTCATTGGGTTTGTTCATCGTACTAGCAATATGGTATCGATTCATGCCGGACTGGCACCTGTTATTATTACCCGTTTTCATTATCCTGGCTCTGCTGGCCTCATTCGCCTTTGGGCTTTTCTTTGCCGCTGTCAATGTGCGATTTCGAGATATTGGTCAGCTTATTCCCTTTATTGTTCAGGTTGGCTTTTACGCTTGCCCAATTGCGTATAGCAGTCGACTTGTTGCCGACAAAGGTGATGTTTGGTGGGCTCCTTTCTACTGGCTGAACCCTATGGTCGGTATTATTGACGGCTTCCGCTGGTCGTTGCTCGGTGAAAAAGCGTTTTTCAATCCACAGAGTTTATTACTGTCCGTGAGTATTGTGGGCGTCAGTTTAGCCTTATCGCTCTATTTTTTCCGTAAACGGGAGAATACGTTTGTGGATGATATATAAAACAGTGGTAAGTTGTACATAAAAAGCGCATCTACCTGAAAAGTAGGTAGTACCACTCACTACATGGGCGGGCTTAGTACAATTTGCCCATTTACTACGTTTGTTATGTCTGTTATTACGGTCGAAAATATAAGTAAGCAATACATTATTGACCACCAAAAAGGCAAAGGAGGGACTACATTACGTGATGTCATCGCGGAAAATGTCCGGTCAATCTTTGGGGGTAAAAAAGAACAGAACGGGCTCACTCATGAGGAGTTCTGGGCGCTGCGTGATGTGAGCTTCTCCATTGAACAGGGCGACCGCGTAGGCATCGTTGGCCACAACGGTGCGGGAAAATCGACGATGCTCAAAATTTTGAGCAAAATCATTGAACCCACCACCGGAACAGTACGTATCCGTGGACGCGTAGCCAGCCTGCTGGAAGTTGGCACGGGTTTCCACCCCGAACTGACCGGCCGCGAAAACATTTTCCTGAATGGGTCGCTGCTGGGTATGACCCGTAGTGAGATTCGGAAGCAGTTCGACGAAATTGTGGCTTTTGCCGGGGTTGAAAAGTTCCTGGATACACCCGTCAAGCGGTATTCTTCCGGGATGTATGTCCGGCTAGGGTTTGCCATTTCGGCTCACCTAGATCCCGAAATCATGATTGTGGATGAGGTACTGGCTGTGGGAGATGCTGAGTTCCAAAAAAAGAGTCTGGGCAAAATGCGGGATAATTCGGCCAGTGGCCGAACAATTATCTTCGTGAGCCACAACCTGACGGCGGTGCAGGCGCTTTGCAACAAGACGTTGTATTTTGAAAAAGGCCAGCTTATTGAGCAGGGGGAAACCAATCAGGTTATTGCCTCCTATCTAAGCAAGGTCTCGAAAACCCGCCTGACTCGTGAATGGGAAACACCCGAAGAAGCACCCGGCAACGATCTGGTACGGGTTCGTCGGTTTGAGTTAACGCCGGAATATCAGGATGACCTGACCCACATCGATGTGCGGACACCGATGAAGCTTCGGTTCGAGTTCTGGAATATGATGGAACGGGCCAACCTGAACCTGAGTCTTCACCTTAACTCACTGACCGGCGAGTGTATATTTAATATTGGCACAAAGTCGCAATCCTATGGAAAAGGACTCATTGCCGGTGAATGCACCATTCCGGGTTATTTCCTGAACGATGGTTCCTATACGATCTCCATTATGATTGTAAAGGATACCGTTACGCCCCTGTATGTTATGGAGGAAGGCATTACCTTTGATGTAGAAGACTACCGCGAAGGCATTGCCTGGTATGGCAAATGGCCGGGTTTTGTACGTCCGCAGTTCCCTTTCACGACAGAAGTACTGGAGGAGGACGTATCCGTCAAGTAAACAAGTCTATGCCCGACCGCCCAAGCGGTTTGTAGTTTTTACTCAACGTCTATTCAACGACAAGCCATAGACGACAAACTCAATTATGATTAACGTTACTAAATCATATTTACCCGACCTAGAAGAATATACCGCCTATCTGAAAGGCATCTGGGATCGCGTATACCTGACCAACGATGGACCGCTATTGCGTGAACTGGAAAGCCAGTTGAAAGAAGTGCTGGGCGTAAAACACCTGAAATTCTGTACCAATGGCACCATCGTGCTTCAAATGGCCCTAAAGGCACTGGATATTACCAAAGAGGTTATAACAACGCCTTTTTCGTACGTAGCCACAACGAATGCATTGCTCTGGGAAGGCTGTACGCCCATTTTTGCTGACATACGGCCCGACGATTATAACATTGACCCCGATAAAATCGAAGCCCTCATTACCGAAAACACGCAGGCCATTATGGCTACGCACGTGTACGGAAATGCCTGCCAGATTGAACAGATTCAAGCCATTGCCGAAAAATATAAGCTGAAAGTTATTTACGACGCAGCGCACACGTTTGGCGCTACCTACAAAGGTCAATCCATTCTGAGCTATGGCGATCTGAGCACCTGTAGTTTCCACGCTACCAAGGTTTTTCACACTGTTGAGGGCGGTTGCATCGTGACCGATAGCGACGAACTAGCGGAGAAACTTCACTTCTATCGTTCCTTTGGCCACCGTAACGATGATTACTTCAGCATTGGCATCAACGCCAAAAACTCGGAATTGCACGCGGCCATGGGGTTGTGTGTTTTACCAAAAGTACCGGAACTGATTGCCAACCGCAAAAAAGTGTTCGGCTATTATAACGAACGGCTCGACTTTAGCCGAATTACGCGCCCAACTCTCACGCCCGGCGTCGAATACAACTACGCTTATTACCCTGTTGTATTCGATTCAGAGGAAACGCTGCTACGTGTCGTCGATTCGCTTAAGGCGCAGGACATCATTCCCCGTCGGTATTTTTACCCTTCCCTTAACACGTTACCCTTCACCATCACTGCCGGGGCTAGTGAATGGCAACCCTGTCCTATCTCAGAAGACATATCCCTTCGGGTGTTGTGTCTCCCGCTCTATCCAAGTTTAGCGGAAGAGGATGTTGACCGGATTGCCACGATTGTCAATGAGACGGTTGCCGTTGTAAACGAAAATGTATAACCTACTGTGTGGAGCACGTTGAATGAGTTAACGCTCATGGGTCGTTCGTCCATACGGTCATTTTTCATTCGGGCTACCCCCGCGCGGTGAATTGTTCAGTATGACCATTTTATATCTTTCTGCTCTTTTTCTGTTCCTCATTTACGTTGGACGGCTCGCGACGCAGATTTGCCGCCCGTCGCTGACAGAATGGTGGCTTACTACGTTTCTGTTAGGTGCCGGGAGCGTTATTCTGACGGGTTTTATTTTATCGGCGCTTTACCAGACAGCCAACACGCCGGTATGGGCCGGTTCGGTATTTGTGACGGCAACGATACTTAGCACCATCCTCAAACGACTGATTCCCAATCGAGAGTCGTTTGCGCTCTTGCCGCTCATTCGACAACGGACACAAACATTTAGTAGTTGGTTTGGGCAACTGTCCGGTTACTCGCGCTTTCTTTTCTCAGTTCTGTTTGCGACGCTGGCTGTCATTGCCATCACGAACGTACTACTCGTGCTGTTTACCGTCCCGAATGAGTGGGACAGTATGACCGGGCATCTAAATCGGGTGATGCAATACATACAGCGGGACTCCATGCGCCACTTCGGTGGCACAAACTGGAATATCGATACGTATCCGAAGAGTGTTTGTACCCTCCAGATCTATTCATTTCTGATGACAGGCCACTTTGAAAATGGCTTTAAGTTTATTCACCACCTGAGTTACTGGACAGCGATTGTCGCAGTATTTGGGATTGTTCAGCGTATCGGTCAGAATAAACTTTCTGCCAGCTTTTTCTGTGCACTAGCCTATGCCCTGCTTCCCGATTTTCTGATGCAGGCCATCACTACCGAAACCGACATTGTGCTGACGGCCTACCTTAGTGTGCTGCTCTACATGCTATTTACGTATCAAACAACGAGCCCTCGCGATAGTCGTTATCTGTATTTGGCAGGCATGGCGTTTGGGATTGCGTTCGGGCATAAAATCACGTTTGCGCTATTGCTTCCATCGGTATTTGTCATCATGATGTACACCGTTTTCCTATCGCCATCCTGGACTATTACGTTTGGGCGCACCTGGCGATTAGCAGGAGCGATTGGTGTAGGTGTGTGTCTGTGGACATTGCCAACGGGCTATTTAAAGAATATCGAAGTATTTGGCCACCCGATTGGACCACCAACGGCCCTTAAACACCAGTCTGTTGAGCGGGCCGGTTCATTACACAATCTGCTCGAACAGGGAAGCCGCAATGTTGTGCGCTATGGCTATGACCATATTAATTTAGATGGCCTCCGCAATCTCAAAGTTGGTGCCGAGCTGAATCATACCATGCGGCAACCGCTGGTAGTGCTGGAAGATAAACTGCACATGCGGCTAGACGAAGAAACTGATTTTTCCATCCAGCCCTTCGCCTTCGACCGGAAGTTTGTTTTCTACAATGCGAATCCCTACTGGGGTATCTTCGGCTTCGGCCTGATTTTTCCTTTGCTGTTTCTGGTATTAATTGGCTACGTTCGCTCAACGCCCCATCTATTCCTCGGATTGGCATTAGGACTGCATTTTGCAGCGCTCTCCTATTCAGCGCCTTACGATCCGTTCAAAGGGCGTTACTTCATTGAAACAGGCCTGTTCGGTGTTACGTTTCTCGCCCTTTTATTCCTGCATCCCCGCACAACCGTCGATGTACCGAAACGAACGGTCTGGAAAGGGTATATTGCATTAGTAACGGTGTTGGGATGTGTATCGGCGCTGCTAAGCGTATTTCTGAATACACGGGCGCTGCCCTTTGCCTGGACGGCGCTGGACGGCAAACCATACCCATCGGCGTTTGAATCGGATCGGATAAAGCAAATGACCCTCGGCCGACCTGATGTGTATGTTCCCTACAAACGCTTCGATGAACTGGTGCCAGACACGGCAACGGTTGCCCTGGCGACCATCAACGACGATTATGAATATCCTCTTTATGGACCCCATTTGTCTCGTCGGCTTATTGCCATTAACCCATTCGAGCAAGGGCTGAAGCCTGTTCCGAAGAAGGCGAATTACTTATTTTTTGACAAAAGCGTTATGTCACCCCAACCCGGCGATATACGCTTAGGTACCGACACAACCATGCGTAAAGCCGTCATTGTGCCGGGAGAAGATTACTATTTACGAAAACTGAAATAAATAGTCGCTAGTCATCAGTCGCTAGTCATGAGTAATAACTGATGACTAGCGACTGATGACTGACGGCTAACCACGCCTATGACTCTTGCTATCATGCAGCCTTATTTCCTGCCCTACATTGGCTACATGCAGCTGATGAGCGCGGTTGATACGTTCGTATTGTACGACGATGTGGCGTTTATTAACCGGGGCTGGATCAATCGTAACCGCCTGTTGATCAATGGGCAGGAGTATCTTTTCACCGTGCCGCTCAAAGATGCCAGCCAGAATAAGCGAATTAATGAGGTCTACCTGGCCGATGACCCGAAGTGGCGTGGTAAGTTGCTGAAAACGATTGAGCAAGGATACAGAAAAGCACCTTATTATGGAACGGTTATGCCCCTGACCGAAAAAATCGTCAACTTTGAAACCGATTCCATTGCCGATCTGGTGTATTTTAGCCTCGTCGAGTTGAATCAATACCTCGGACTGACAACGCGATTGGTGCAGTCATCGTCGATGTATGCAAACGTAGCGTTGAAAGCGCAGGAACGGATTCTGGACATTTGTCGGCAGGAAAACGCAACCCGCTATATAAATCCCATTGGCGGCACCGAACTGTACGACAAGCCAACGTTTGACCAGGCGGGCATTCAATTGAATTTTATTAAAGCAAACCGGGTCGAGTATCCTCAGTTTAAGAACGACTTTATACCCTGGCTGTCCATAATCGATGCGCTGATGTTCAATGACGTAGCTGCGGTTAAGGTACTCTTAGGGGAGTATGAATTGGTGTAAATATTGAATGATGAATGATGAACGATGAATGAGCTTTCCGGCCTATTCATCATTCATCATTCATCATTCATCATTCAAAGAAGCATGGCAAAAGTTATTATTTTCGGGGTGATGGATACGGCTGAGCTGGCTCATTTCTACCTCACACACGATTCTGAACACGATGTAGCCGCTTTCACGGTTAATCGTGAGTACATGGGTGGAACTGAGTTTCAGGGGCTGCCCCTTGTCGCGTTTGAAGATGTCGAAACGCTGTTTCCACCGCAGGAGTACAAGTTTTTCGCCCCCATGACAGGCAAAAACATGAACCGTAACCGCGAGCGCATCTACCTCGAAGCCAAAGCGAAAGGCTACGAATTCATCTCGTATGTCAGCTCCAAAGCGACCCTGTTCGGTAATCAGATTGGCGAAAACTGCTTCATTCTGGAAGACAATACCATACAGCCCTTTACAACGATCGGCAACAACGTAGTACTTTGGAGCGGTAACCACATTGGTCACCACGGGCAAATCAAAGATCACGTTTTCTTTACCTCACACGTGGTTATGTCGGGGCACTGCGTCATTGAACCGTACTGCTTTTTCGGCGTCAACAGCACCATCCGCGATTACATGCACATTGCCACAGGTACCTTCGTCGCTATGGCTTCAGCCATTTACAAAGACACCGAAGAATGGGGGTTATACCTCGGTAATCCCGCCAAAAAGCTCCCGAAACCAAGTTACGAAGCATATTGAAATTTTCGGTTTTCAGTATTCAGTATTCGGTTATTTACTACGTAGCCAAAGCTGTATGCTGGGGCCAAACTCCGTAAACCGTTCACTGAAAACTGAAAACGATACTATTAATCGGCCACGACGCCAACCGCGCCGGTGCGCAACTCGTTCTGCTCAACCTAATGCGCTTGCTGAAGGCTGAAGGTATTCAGATGCGCTTGCTTTTAGGCGATGGCGGCCCCCTGCTAAACGACTACCAAACCATCTGCCCCGTTGTGATCTGGCCCGCGCCCAACCGCTACGTAGTGGATGCGTTGACAGACAAAGTGCTCTGGAAACTAGGCGTCTGGCAACAACTCCATGACCGACAGACAAAAGCGCACCAACAAAAAGTGCGGGCGCAGTTGGGGCTGGATTCCGTCGATCTTGTCTTGGTCAATACGGTAACGAGCAGCCGCTGGTTTGGTCAGTTGGGTATTCCCGACAATATACCGGTCATAACGTTCGTACATGAACTGGATATGTCCGTTCGGATGTATACCCAACCCGACCAGTTGAAATACCTTCTCGGCAGGACTACCCAGTTGCTGTCTGTCTCTAAAGCCACGGCCCGCTATTACGAGCAACAGCACGGCTTCGATCCGGCTCGTATCACCTTATACACGCTCATTGATACGCCGTCGCTGAAGCGAAACGTACAGCAGGCTCGCCAGCAACCCAGCATCTATGAATCCCTTGGTTTACCGGCTAATGCCCAGATTGTGGGCGGCTGTGGGAACGCGGAATGGCGTAAGGGCAATGATCTCTTTGTAACATTGGCTCGGCAGGTGATTGGTCGAACTGCGGCTCAGGATACACCCGTTCATTTTGTCTGGGTGGGCGTACCACCCGGATCACTACGTGACGATTTGTTGCTGGATATTCGGAAAGCGGGGCTGGCTGATCGGGTTCACCTGATTCCACCGACGCCCGATGTACTGCGGTACATGAGCCGCTTCGATGTATTTGTGCTTTGCTCCCGCGAAGACCCCTATCCGCTTGTGGTGTTTGAAGCGGGGTTGTGCGGTGTGCCAGTGGTCTGTTTTGCCGACGCTGGTGGTTCGCCCGAACTTGTTGAAACTGACGGTGGTTTTATAGTCCCATACCTTGATCTCGATGCTATGAGTGATCGCGTCCTTGAATTGCTTCGCCAGCCGGGGTTACGCAAACAAATGGGAGAACGGCTCGGACAAAAAATCCTCGAACGTCACCCTGCCCACCAAAGTGTCGAAACTCTTGTAACTTTGTTTAACAAATTGACCGCTTGAATGCCCCTTCGACCTTCCGGCTACATGCCGCAGTTAAACTCCCTTCGAACGTTTGCCGTCCTGTTGGTGATTGTTTTCCACTGGTTTCCAACGGGTGTAGGTATCAATAGCTTACCCAACGGAACCATCGGCGTGTTAATTTTTTTTGTGCTTAGTGGCTTTCTCATCACGCAAATTCTGCTCAACAATCGGGACGCGGTTAGCATTGGCCACCATTCATTAGGTCATGTATATCGTAACTTCCTGGCTCGACGTATCCTCCGGATTTTCCCGCTCTATTTTCTGGTCATTACGTTCGTGTTCCTCAAATTACCGCAAGAGTCTGATATTGAAGAACATCCATTGTATTATTATTTGTACAGTTCTAATATTCTCCTCCACAAGACGGGCAACTGGGCCGATGTACTCTCCCCTTTCTGGACGCTGGCGGTAGAAGAGCAGTTGTACCTTGTCTGGCCGTGGATCGTGCTGTTAACGCCCAAAAATTCCTTTCTCTGGGTCATCAGCTTTATGATTGCCTGTGGAATTGTCTTTAGAGGGTATGCCTACACGCAGGGCGATCTTGATGGCGTTCTGACGCCTGCCTGTCTGGATACATTCGGCATAGGCGCGCTCTGGGCCTATGTTAGTATAGACTGGCCCTCGGCAATACCTATCTTTCTGAAGCGGTTATCCGTTTCGGCCATACTAGCTCTTGGCGGTTTTTTAGCCCTGCTTCTGTTGCCCAGCGATCATATTGTTGTCGTTCTGTTTCAGCGATTCCTCATTTCAGTGCTGGCACTTTTCATCGTCGCCCGGGCAAGTATGGGCATACATGGCTGGGCAGGGCGACTTCTCAACAACAAAATATTGCAGTACATTGGCCGTATAAGCTATGGCATTTACGTATTTCATATGCTAATTCCGAGTTATGGCATTCAGTTTTTCGTAAAAATTGTTCATCATTTTGGTCTGATAATAACGTTCGATTACTGGTCACATCGCCTGTTTAGTCTGGTTATGCTGATAACAGTAGCGTCAGTATCCTGGTATGCTTTTGAAAAACCCATCAACGAATTGAAACGATACTTTCCATACAAACGAGTTGGTCAGGCGCTAAGTCAGTGAATCAGTTTATCGTAACTGAATTATCAATCCATTTTCCGACTGCCTTATGACCCTTGCTTTTACCATCTGTTCCATCAATTATTTAGCGCAGGCCCGCACCCTGGGCGACTCACTTCGGCAAACGAACCCCGCCTATCAGTACGTCATTGGGCTGGTTGATAAGTTGAGTGCGGCTAATCTACCCTCAGAACTGGTGCCGGATTATCCCATGATCGAGGTCGATCAGATTGGGATTCCTGATTTTGCGGCTATGTGCGACCGCTACGACATTACGGAGCTGAATACGGCCGTTAAGCCGTTTTTCATCGACTATTTTTATAACACATCGCCCGACGCTACCGAGGTCATTTATTTTGACCCTGATATTATTGTTTTCCAGCCGCTGAGGGAACTGAACGACGCTCTGACGACATACAGCCTGGTGCTAACACCACATACCTGCTCGCCCACTCCCGACTGGGAACGTCCGAACGAGCAACACCACCTGAATACGGGCATTTTCAACCTAGGCTTTATTGGTCTACGTAATGATAAAACGGCCCGACAATTCGTTAACTGGTGGAAAGATCGACTTGTCTACGAATGCCGGATTGATTTGTGCGCTGGTCTTTTTGTGGATCAACAATGGGTTAATTTCGCACCCGTTTATCATGACAACGTATTGATCGATCATCACGTAGGGTATAATGCGGCCTATTGGAATTTGCACGAACGCTATTTTTCGCAGAACGATGCGGGCGAATGGATCATAACAGGACCAGGCTATTTGCCGACTGACCCCGGAAAAAATATAAGCACAACGGAACCGACTCAGCCGCTGTTATTTTTCCATTTCAGTGGGTATAACCCTGATCGCCCGGATGAAATTTCCAAATACCAAACGCGTTATGGGTTTGCTGACCAGAACGTAGCAAAAGCCAGTAAATCAGGACGCTACGTTGATCGGCCCGAGCAGCAACGGCCCGACGTTCGGCCCTTGTTTGATTTGTATCGGGAACGGTTGCTGGCCAACTACAATGAACAATACCGGCCCTATCCCTGTGTGTACATAAAGCCGCCAGTAGTTCTGCGGTATCAACGCGTGCGTAAATTGCTGAAAACTCCCTTTAATCGAGTTATTGCGCTATTAGAATCCCGTTAACTATGACTGGCATCAACATAAATGGCTCTCCCAAAGAACCTGACAAAGGGCCTACGTTTCGGGAAGTATGGAGCTATCGTTACGCTAAAATCAACCACATTCTTGAGCGGTATCGCTCATTTGCCGTCAAATACCGGCAATTAAAACGGATCAAAAAAAGCATCGGCAATCGGCCATTAGTGGCGATTATTTTGTCGGAGCAAATGGGCGACATTATCGCCTGTGAACCGGTCGCCCGCGAAGTTCGTCAGCGGCATCCCGACGGCTACATCATCTGGGTTGTGCGAGAGGCTTTTGTCGATCTGGTAAAATATAACCCAAATCTGGATGGATATTTGATCGAAAAATGCCCCGGCGAACGGGTTCAGTTGCTTCAGTCTGGCATTTACGACAAGGTGTATAACCTGCATATTTCGCACCGGAAATGTAAATACTGCCCCGATGATCCGATCAACCCAACGGCCGATCAGATTGGTCTGACCTTCGATAACTATTATCATCGGGGCGATCTGCTCTACATATTTTCGCAGGCGGCTGGCCTTCCCGCGCTGACCGCCGACCCGAAAATGTATATTCCGGACAGTGTTCGGGAACGCGTTCAATCGCTGGCCATCCCCACTGGACCGATTGTTATTCACTGCCAGTCCAGCCACGTGCTTCGCGATTGGCCCGCCAACAACTGGAACCGACTTGTGAATTGGCTGATTGCTACGTATCCCTATCCGATTATTGAAGTGGGACTGACGCCAACCGTCACCGACCAGCATCCGCAATTCCGCAGTTTATGCGGCCAGTTGAGCCTGCTCGAAACCGCCGACGTCATTCGGCAGGCCCGGCTGTTCATTGGCATTGACAGCGGTCCCGCCCACATGGCCAATGCGATGCATACCGACGCCATTCTTTTGTTGGGTAAGTTGTATGACTTTGTGGACTATCTGCCCTATTCCGGTCGTTACAAACGGGGAGAAGGCATTACCATCCTGAACGATTACGGTCACCCATGCGCCGAGTTGCCCTACGAATGGGTGCAGGAAGCGGTACAAAAGCAATTAGGCACGCCCAAACTTGTATGAATCAGTCTGTAAGCGTAAACGTAGTACTTCCGGTTTATAAGCCACAACTGACCGAGTATGAGCGCATTTCATTGACGCAATGCGTTCGGGTATTAGGCAGCTATCCGCTTCTGTTAGCGGCTCCGCATTCGCTCGATATTGCAGCCTACCGCGAAATCGCTCCAACCATACAGGTTCGAACCTTCGACGATAGCTACTTCACCGATGTTCAGGGCTACAATCGCCTGATGATGTCGGAAGACTTTTATGAAGCTTTTGATGATCAGGAATACGTCCTGATCTATCAATTGGATGCCTTTGTTTTTCAGGATGATCTACCCTACTGGTGTCAGCAGCGTTACGACTACATTGGCGCACCCTGGCTGCGCGACCGCGATTTTACGAGTTGGGGCGATGAGTTCATTTTTGGCCTTAAACGACATATTGCCACCTGGCTTAATTTGAAAAAGCCAGATGGCATCACCCCGCGCGAGATCATCACGCTGAATGCCGTTGGCAACGGCGGCCTGACGCTTCGCCGAATTCCGTCCATGCTACGTTGGCTGAAGGTGTTCAAACGGGAAATTGCGGCCTACGAACGTATTCCCATGTACCAGTACCACGAAGACGTTTTCTGGAGCATTGAAGTCAATCGGTACTGGCCTCGTTTACGAATTCCCGACTTCCGAAAAGCGATGCATTTTTCGGTCGAATTTTACCCGAAGCGGGCTATCGAAGACTATAACAAAGGGAAATTACCGTTTGGTTGCCATGCCTGGAACATCCACGGAACGGACTACTGGCGCCCCATTTTCGCCCGGTACGGCTACCAAATATGATCGCCTGTATGACTACGACACGACCTACGATCTCTCTTGCGCTTTGCACCTACAATGGCATGGATTTTCTGCCTGCGCAATGGCAAAGCTTACTCGATCAGCAACAGCGGCCCGACGAAATCGTCATTTCCGACGATTTGTCGACCGACGGTACACCCGAGTTGATACGTCGGTTAGCCGCCGAAGCGCCATTTCCGGTACGTATTCTGGAAAATTCGGTGCGGCTGGGCTCTAACAAAAATTTTGAACGTGCTTTAACTGCCTGTACGGGCGACCTGATTTTCATCTGCGATCAGGATGATTTCTGGCTACCCGAAAAAATCCGTATCATGACGGAGTACATGGTTCAAAACCCGGAAACACAGATTTCCTTTTGCGACGCCTGGGTGACAGACGAGCATCTGGAAGGACGCCAGGGCCGATTCTGGGAAGTGGTCCGGTTCGACAAACGTGCCCAGACTCGCTGGCGATCAGGCGAAGCAATGGAAGTCTTACTCGACGGAAACCGCGTCATGGGCTGTGCCATGGTAATCCGGCGTTCATTCCTTTCGCTGGCATTGCCTGTTCCAACCAACATACCAGACTATATTTACGATGGCTGGATGGCCTTGGTCGCTGCGACACGCAACGCGATTCAGTTTATTGATCAGCCGTTGCAACTCTACCGAACCCATGTTCAGCAACAGATCGGGGTGCGCGAACAGGAAGCGGGCGAACTTGTCGAGCTGAAAGATCGCTTTGCACGACGACGAGCGGGAAAACTGGCGCCACTACGTGCCAAACAAACTAAATTGACCACTATCAGCCAGTTACTAAGCGAACGTATTCCGGCCGATGCGCCCGGTTTTCCGCAGTTGCGTCGGCGGTTAGCGCATTTCACAATGCGAGGTAATTTACCAACGGGGAGGTTATCCCGCGTGATTCCTGTGCTGACCAGTTTGAGCAAGGGCAACTACAATCGCTACGCCGACGCATCGGCCAATTGGTACGCTCCTTATCTAGCGGTTTTGGGCGATATACTCGAATGACGTAGTTTTGCGCCCTGTGTTAGTAACTATCTGTACAATTCGCCAACTGCCCCAGGCCCTCGCACTGGGTGACAGTTTTAGTCAATATGCGGCCAATGGCACTGCAGCTTCTGTTGTAATTGGCTTAGCCGACGACCCAGCGCACTTGCCGACTGGCTTTGTTTTTCCTTATCCGCTGGTACCCATCGGAGCGTTGTTATCGACTGAGCAGCTCACTACGTTATCATCTGTTTATACGCCTACGGAATTTGCGGCTGCCTGCAAGCCATTGTTTATCAAGGAGATATTTCGACGCTATCCGCAAACAGACAGGTTGCTCTACGCCGATCCTAACATCCAGTTTGTGGGATCTTTAACGCCCATTTGGGAACAACTGGCCACCGCTAATGCATTGCTGACGCCTTTTATCACCCGCCATCCAGGTCAGGCTGGGGCTTCAGACACGCAATGGCCCGACGAAAAATTCTTTCAGAATGTCGGGTTGTACAACGCCGATTTTCTGGCGTTCCGGCGATCAGCTGAAACCGACCGGCTGCTGACCTGGTGGGATGATCGGGTGCGGGAACGGGCATATATTGATTTTTGCGCGGGCCTTTGTCTCGATCAATTATGGCTCATGCATGTACCCGTCTTTTTCCGGGACGTCGTGGTTGTACGGAATCCGGGCTGGCACGTAGCAATCTGGAATTTACCCGAACGAACGCTTCGTCAGCAAGGAACGAATTGGTTCGCCGATGGTCCCGCCGGACAAAACCAGCCGGTACCGTTTGTTAATTTTAAGGGATTACTGAATCCCGACGAAGGCTTTTTCCCACATCAGAATCGAGTTCGCGCGTCGGAGCATCCTGGTGTTGTCGCGCTGTTAACTACGTATCGTCAGGCTCTTTCAACGTATAAATCACTGATGGTTGAGGGTATCATACCTGCCTACGGGCAGAAACCCGAACCCGTCGTGCTACGCGGCTGGCGGCATACTACCGCCAAATCACTACGGTCTATTACGCGCTTTCTTGATCAAGTGAAACTGTAATAATCCTTTCAGTCGATCACAAGACCAATACCGATGCCACCCCAGGGCATTATACGGTCGGCGATGAGCGGCATGGCCTGGATTTTCAGGAACCCCGTAGCCCGCTCATTGTACATAAAATAATGACGAAGGCCAATAACTGGTCCACCCACATAATTGATTTTCGACTTATTTTCAATTAAATAAGCCCCGCCTGCGCCAATTTCCAGAAAAAGCGCTTTCTCTGGTACGCTCAATGGGCAGCCTCTTTCTTTCCCATTCAATAAAACAGCCCACGTTATGGCGTGCGGAATAGCCGCCTTACTATACCGTTCCGACAGATATCCAATACCCGCCCGAAGCACGACAAAGCTCTTTTTAAATTGAACGGGTGAGTATTCAGCATTGAGTGAATAGCCAGGACTAACGCTTCCTACCTCGGCCGTTGCCGCCCATTTCCAGGACGAACTATAGGGCTTATAGCGCTGGGCATATAGTGAAATCGGCAAGAGAAAAAACAACACGCAAGGAAGCCTACCGGTATGCATTAATAAATCAGACTGAATTGTAATCTGGGGTGCTGCCTTTGAGAGCAGATAAACCCGTTCGGAAACAATATGAACCCGTATCGTCAAATTAAGCTTTCGCTCACATCACAGACTACGCAGTGCATCTGAACGAACGGGCAAATTTATACGAAAAACTACCTGCACAGGTGATTAAACGCCAGGTATTACCTGGTTCTTTCTCCCCTATCCGCTCGAAATAAATCGTTGGGAAGCCTAAAATGCAGCCCAAAGCAAAGCTTTGTCAGTGATGGGGCAAAGCTACATCCATAACATTTAGTATTTGCTGCCGGTTAATCAAGTGTGCATCTTAACCAATCACGCCCAAGACCCAATGAGCAGTAATTCCGAGAACCTGAAAGTTATTTTTTATGAGCCCGAAGCCGATAATAAAGCAGCCTCTATTGTGGCTGACGGCTACTTTAGCTTCGTACCAACGTTTGCCGAAGGCGACGAGATCAATATTACACTCTCGCGCAAAGAGGCCACGAACGCAACTGTTCATGATCCCATCGGCCACAAAACGCACCGGGTTATCAAGACCGATTGGGTAATCATGATTGATGAGCGCACTAAAGAGGCCCTGGCAACACTGGTTGTATCGGTCTCAAAAATTGCCGCTGTCGATACGGCCGAAGGGTTCCCATCCCTTGTTGCTACGCACTAGTAAAGAGACACTACGTTGTATAGAATTGCCCGTCCCATCCTGGCCGGGCTTTTTTATGCCGGTCGATACGGCATCGAATGCTACAAGATGATGGGCATATCGGTTCTATTTCTACAGATTATGAAACGCGTATGATGCACCCTTTAGCGAAAGTATCTTTTAGTAGATTATTGATAATAAGCACCTTATTTGCCCTGCTTAATATAGCTGGGTATAGTCAGAATAGGGTACTGGATCATAATGCCATTGGCTGGTATGTTTACACCGGCGATCATAAACTAAGCAAACGCTGGGCATTGCACACCGAATACCAGTGGCGACGTATCGACCTGATCCGTAGCTGGCAGCAGTCACTAGCGCGACTGGGACTGGTCCGAAAAGTGAACGACCGCGTTAGACTAGGCGCTGGTTATACCTATTTCACTACGTATCCCTACGGCCGCTACCCGCAGGCCGATGCGGGCGTGCCTTACCCTGAGCATCGCCTGTATGAAGATATGGAACTCAACGATACGTATGGACGACTAAAACTGACGCACCGGTTTCGGTTGGAGCAGCGGTGGTTGGGCACGTTAGCCGATCAAAATCCGCGCGAGGTAGCCCAGTGGGATTTCCAGCATCGAGTTCGTTACCAGATTTCCGGTGAATTTCCGTTGCAGGGCAATGCTGTCGATGATGGCGAGTTTTACGTAAACTTTTTCGATGAATTGTTTATTGGTTTCGGTCGAAACGTAGAGCAGAACATCTTCAATCAGAATCGATTGTCGGGGGGAATAGGTTATCAGTTTAAAGATAATTTCAAACTCGAACTAAATTTTCTCAATCAGGTACTTCAACATGCCGAAGTCGATCCGGTAACGGGTAACCCAATTTTTGAAATTAATAATGGGTTCCGCCTGAACCTGAATTATGACCTTGATTTCAGTAAAGCCCGCTAGCCATTTAGACGTACTCCCTTACTACTACTACGTTACGCTGACATTTCCATCCAGCATTGAGTCTTATGGATGAGAGGGTGTCAGGTTCAAAAAACGTGCTGGATTGGTCTGGGCGATCTGATAAAAAGCAGCTTCGCCCAGCGCAGCCCGCAGGTCAGTCCAGAGTACTTTTTCGGTTTTTTTCTGGCGCACCACGAAGAAGTCGGTACCAAACAGAATTTTGTCGGCAATTTCCGGTGTTTGCATGATCTGTTTCAGCAGATTCATGATTCGTTCATCGTAGAGAATAAAACTCAGGTCAGCGTAGACATTCGGGTATTTCAGGAGCATATTGTAGACGATGGAAAACCAGGAAACCGATTCCCAGTAGGGCTCCATTTTGCCCTTGTCCAGCGTATAGGTTTTTAATGGTTCATGCAGAGCGATTTCAAAGTCGCCTTTATCCCGATCTAAAAATCGCTCCCATTCATCTTCCCCGCCGAAGTGAGCCAGACAGATTTTGAGATTAGTCAGGGTTTTGCCTGGTACTGCGTTCGGATTACTGGCGTCAAAGTTGTAGAGTTGGTTGAGGGTGGGGTCGTTATGATACCGCAATACGTCGGCTAACAAAACCGGGTCCAGCAAACATTCATAATTGAGTGGGTGGGTGAAATTATAGCTGAATTCGCTGTTCTTATAACTACGTAGCGCGATAGGTTTCCCTGTGTTATCTTTAAATATCGGGTGAAAATCCCAATCGCGCTGCTTGAGTCCCCGATAATAGATGATTCCCCGAAGGCAATGTGTCGTTATCGGAACACCATTTTTACAAGCCCAAAGCAGGGTTTCAAGCAAGTGTTTGTCGAAAGGGTAATATCCCATTGGCGGGTAAAGTTTTATGCCACAGAAACCATCCTGACCGATGAGTTCCGTTATAAACTGGTGGGTGAATTGATTGGCAGGATCGGCAATCCGTCGTGGATCGACGGCCACAAAGGGCAGGGCGTATTTCTTGAAAAATGAGTTTTGCGATTTGAGCATTCCCCGCAGATCGGCCAGTTGATGGGTGTAATTTTCCTGGGGTTTACCGGCTGCCATATAATCCATATCCATAGGAAGCACCACAAAGCGGGTGCTATCGGGATACAGATTTGTTAGATTCCTGAATACATCACCCTGAGTAAATTTATCAGCGTAATACGCCATGGCAATGTAGCGCTTGAGCAACGCTATGGTTTGAGGCCCCGTCAGGCTTTTCAGAAAACCGAATATATGTTGAAGCACCCACCAGAACATTCGCCGGACAGGCGCAAACAACAAGGCCGAGAAAACAACAAATAGAATTCGTCCTAAAATAGAGAGGGTCAATATTTGGTTGATGACTGAATTAAAAAAGCCCCACTTCTTCTGCCAGCCTCCGTAATAGATTGGAAACGAGATGACGAAAAGTATATTCAGCAGCCGGATAGCCACATCCAGCACCGACACCAGCAAGCGGGTTATCAGATTATGTTGCGTGTAACGGTTAATAAGGAATTTCAACTGCGTAAACCCATCCCGTATCTGAAAGGGTAGCTTGTCGCCCTGCTTATGGGTGAAATAATGGACGAGCCGAATCAGCAGCGGAATGTTGAGAAGGAAATAAAACGGGAAGGGAACCAGCGTTTTAGCGATATACGGCGGTACATTTTTGTGAGTGAAGATGTGCGTATGCGCGTTGATGAATGGCCGGGGTTGTGGGTTTTCGGACATAATAGACGTAGTGAAAAAGGCAACTAGACGAGACAATGTCGTGCCACCACAAAAATCTTCAATTTGACAATGGGTAAGCTCTCCTGGCCGCTATTTATTCCTGGTGAGCCAATGATGAAAATCCGACGTGTTTGGGCTGGCTTCATGTTTCGAAGTTATGAAATTCAACCAGCCAAATCAGCACTTAATGGCGATAGACATCCTTCGTTCGAATGACCTGGGATTGGGTGACACCACAGCGGAGTCAATCCGCCGTACAGTTGAGGCTACCGGCCTGACAATTGAGACGCTTATCCACTCAATTCATCCGGCTATACCTTGGTGCACGGTCGGCTCGTCCGCAATTTTGACTGTCCGTGATGAAGCCTTGAAGGCGGCAACTCATTTACTACGTCAGATTTCAGGCAATTTAGTACGAACCGATCATGCGCTTAGCTTTTGGGCTTTATGTATTGTTCATAGGCCTTCTGGCCTTACCAGAGGCCCAGGCTCAATTAACCCCTACCGTCCTTACCCTGCCTTTAGATGAAGCATTACCGGATGAATTCTGGCGGTTTCAGGCTGGTCACAACCCGGCCTGGGCCAGTCCAGTGTATGAGGATAAACACTGGATCAATAGCGCACCAACTACGTCTCTTCTTCAGAATAAACCCCTTTGGCAAGCCGGGCAGGGCTGGTTTCGCTTGCCTATTCGCATCAGTGCCCAGCAGGTAGGCCAGACACTGCGGCTCTCTGTCGAACAATTTGGCTCTACTGAATGGTACCTGGATGGCCGTCGGTTAGCCATCCTGAAGCCATCAACCACCCAACGGTCGATTCAGTCGCTTTCCCTTCAGATAGCGGATACCAATCAGCATCTGCTGGCGATCCATTACAGTTTTCAGCCCGAACCCATCTATTATGCGGGCACCAGTCAGGCTCCTTTCGACACCAGAGTCTACCTAGCCAGCCAGGCCGATCAGATACTCACCGTCTGGTATCGGTTAATTGCCGGTTTATCCTTTTTCATTGTTAGCGTATTCGCCTTGCTGGGTATGCTGCATTTATTGTTTTACCGGGCGAATCCAACGCAGTTGGTCAATCAATGGCTGGGTGCCGCCATGCTGGCGCTGAGTTTGAGTTCGCTGGTCGATTTACTGGGTGATTTTCCGGTATCCTTAACTACGTATTCCCTGATCAGCCTGATCAGCGTCCTGACCTGCTACCTGGGCTTTGGTCTGTTACTGACGGCCGTGTATCGGTATTTGAATCAACCGCTGGGATGGCCTTACCGGTTGTTGCTCGGCGGAATGTTCATCAGTTTTTTTTACAGCGTCTGGATTGATGATCCATCGAACCTCGTCGTGGGTGGGCTATTTGTTGCCTTTCTGACTGACTACATCCGGGTTAGCTGGTTGGGCAAACGACAGGCCGACACCGACGCCCGACTCCCCTGGAAAGCCCTTAAAGTTGCTTTCTACGCCCTATTAGGTATTCCCGTGATCCTGATCATACTGATAGTTGTGGGCCTAAAAGGAAACGTCGACCTGTTTGTATATATGACGCTATTGCTGGTGGCCGCAGCCATATTGTGCATCCCCCTGGGATTTTCCCTCTTTCTGGTAAGCGACTACGCCCGGACCCATCAGGCATTACGTTTAAACTTGCGGCAAGTGGAGCAGCTATCGGCCAGGACCCTGGCTCAGGAGCAGGAAAAACAGCAGTTATTAGCCCGGCAGAACCAAACGTTGGAACAACAGGTGCAACAGCGCACGGCGGCCCTTAAAGAGTCGCTGGATGAGTTGCATCGAACCCAGGACCAGTTGATCCAACGGGAAAAGTTAGCCAGCCTGGGCGAGCTAACAGCGGGCATTGCGCATGAGATCCAGAACCCGTTAAATTTTGTCAATAACTTTTCTCAGGTATCGGTTGAGCTACTGGAGGAGCTACGTCAGGAAGATGCGAAGGCCAGTCGCGATCTGGACTTAGTGGATGAGCTATTGGACGATCTGGAGCAGAACCTGCACCGCATCAGCCAGCACGGAGGCCGGGCGTCGGCCATTGTCAATGGCATGCTGGAACACTCCCGAATCAGCACTGGTGAACGCCAGCCCACCGACCTGAATGCGCTCTGCGAAGAGTCACTACATCTGGCCTACCACGGCCTGCAGATCAGCGATAAAAGCTTTCAGTGCGAGCTACGAACCAACTTTGCCCCGCACATCGGTAAAGTGCCCGTGGTAGCTCCCGAATTAGGGCGCGTCTTTATCAACCTGTTTAATAACGCTTTTTATGCCGCCCGGCAAAAGCTTCTAAGCCAGGCACATCCAGGTTACCAACCTCAGGTGCAAGTCATCACCAATCAGGAAGCGGACGTCATCACAATTCAGATCTGCGACAATGGCATGGGTATGCCTGAGTCGATACAGCAAAAAGTCTTTCAGCCCTTCTTCACCACCAAGCCCGCTGGACAGGGCACAGGGTTAGGACTTTCCTTAAGCTATGACATTGTTACGAAAGGGCATGGGGGGCATTTATCGGTTAGTAGCCAGGAAGGCAAAGGGACTATTATGGCCGTTCGGCTGCCGATACGTTCGTAAGAACTAGAAAACTACACCTGCGATAAAGTTACCAGCGAACAGGGCCATTCAGCCCATTAGCAGGTCGTCTGTCTCCTGCGCATTAAACGTCAATAGCCGTTACCTCTCCTTCATTTATAAGCTTCTTCTATTGTCCGCAAGTGAACAGACTTTGTCCGCAACTGGACAAAGCCAACGAATGGCACACATCATAACGTATTGATAGTCAATAATAATAGCAATTGGCACGGGCTTTGGATTAAGTGTAGCAACTCAGTAAACAACCAACCATTAAACACGATACGATCATGTTACCACTAATGAGCAAAGTCGCTACCTCCCTTTTGTTGAGTGCCTCTACCCTTTTCAATCCCACCAATCCCAAGGCGCTTTCTTTCGAGGCCAGTGTTTATGTTACCCTCAACAATCAGATCCGGCTGGCCGTCCAGAAAAACGCCGAAGTACCCGTCGTGGTGCTGCTACGTAACAAAAACAATGATGTGCTGTATCGGCAGCACATCAGCAAGAAGGAAGCCAGGTATGCGGTGAAACTGGATGTGAGTGAACTGGCCGATGGGCAGTATGAGCTGGAGATCAAATCGGAGAAAGGCAGCATCCGCAAGCAGTTGACCCTGGCTAATCAGCCCCTTCAGCCTATCACCCGGACGATTGCCATGCAGTAAGTGCAATCAAACAACATCAGGAAAACAGCTCCGGCACTTGTCGGGGCTTTTTTTTGCGTGCCCCTTACAAGAGTCTTTTAAGTTTCTCACGCATTGTTTGACCAATCGGTTGTGATTAAAACTCATCAGCCCGGCAAAAAGGAAACGGGTAAGTAAACAGGGAGCCAGACTTTTGTTAAAACAGCCAGCAATCAAGAGACTGCTGGCTGAGTGAATTACTTGACATAAGACAGAAAAATCTGCCCCATTTCTTAACAGGAAATAAAGGATCATGATTTGATATGAGAAGATTAAATTATGATACGTTTCCATTCCACTTATGAATAAGCTTATCACCATCGGCTTTACCGGCAAACGGCGTTGCTACCTCAACCTAGCAAGAGATGAAGCCATCGCCCGTTATATACAAAGTGAAGCCCTGTTTCAGGCTGACTTCGACGCTATGCTCACTAGTGGGTATGCAGATGTTAAGGAGATCGAGTTTATCGATGAATTTGGCGCCTACGAGGTATATGAGATTTAAAAAATTATGCTACAGTAGAGGTTGCTTAATTAAACAATTGGGCCTACTCTTTGCGTTGTACTACTATATCCAGACAAACTATTTATGGAAGATCAACCAGGCAAATCCCAATCCTTTGACGAACAAGCGGCTGAGTCCGGTTCAGATATTCAGGAAATTGATCGTACGCCAGACGAAGGCATTGTAAAGAATATCGATGAGTTGAAAGAGCTGATTGATGAAAATCACCCTGACGTGAAACCTGAAGATCTGCTTTGAACAATGGCATGACACTATCAATGTTCCGGTTAAGCTCTGTCCGGTTAAATTGTGTAAGTCAAGGCCTATAGGATACTTCATATTTTTTAGGTCAAGTCTTGACTTATGCGGTTCATCTTTTATGAACCCCTGTCAACCCCAGCATGCCTGGCAACGCGATTACGGTTTCGCTCCTGAAACCGTTCGCCCGCGCTTTTCCGCTACTAAAAACCGTATTGTTATCAGCCGCTTTCCCCTCCATAAATCAGGGTTGCCAGCTAACGAATAAGAGCCATCTACATTCAGCGTAGTAGCTCGTAGCCTAATAATAGCCCCTTTTTTGTCGATAGCGGCTTTATCCCTCAGCACTTCATAAGTTGGTCCGTCGTAGCCGCAGTCGGGCATGACATCCTTGTTTTGACAAGCCGTCAATAGGAATAGTGAAAGAAGAATGTGTGATGTGTTTTCATTTAGATCAGCTTATGAGCCGACTAGAAACGCACAGGCGATTTGATGTCGGCGAGACGTTTCGTCTATTAAATAAACACAAACTTTCCTTATTGCAAACACTACGTTAGATTCACGCAAGTCTGATAATCAAGCATTTATTAACTGTATTCAGGCTGTACTTTTAGCTGATTCTGATTTTTAACAATTAATCCCAACTTATATTACGTTTACCTATTACCCTTAAAAACGGGTCACTCACCCAAAAAGATCTACCATTCACCCAGGCATAATGGCATGTGAATCAGCTAATTCGGACATTTATCTGCTTCCTTACCATACCTGTTTAATTCAATGGATGTCTCCTCCAGGTACTACAACATTTTAAAAAGTAGAGATCGAAATTTCCTTAGGCACCTTTGGGGCTTTTTGGTGTCTATTTATCGAGTCGGCCGAAATGAGGTAAGGCGGGTAACATCATCAGTAAACCCCAGCAGTCTTTTATACATTTCCATAACGTATTACAATACAGAGAATAGTCAACTGCATACGCATCAGTTGTATTCGCTGAAATAGCTACGTGAATACGATTCGACACTCACCCAGACATTGAATTACTATTTCAACAACACTTTGCTTTTTTCAGTTAGCCTACACGCCCAAGAGTTCTATCCATCTGGCACCCTTAAATCGAAGCTATTGTCATGGAACAACCGGTACGGATTGCTTATTTAATCTTCGCCCACAAAAATCCAGATCAATTAGGACGATTACTGGGAAAGTTATACTACCCAGGGTGTATGTTTTACATACACGTCGATGCAAAATCAACCGCAAAACCCTTCGCATTAGCCGCCACCCAGGTACCATCAGCGAGCGTAACATGGCTGACCAAACGAACAACTGTTTCATGGGGTGATTTTTCGTTATCAGCCGCTTATCTAAACGGGTTTCAGACAATTTTACAAAACAGCCCGGAACCAGACTTTATCATTACGCTTAGTGGCCAGGATTATCCAATCGTACCAAACCAGGTCTTACACAAGTGGCTGGCCAATCATATAGACCAGACAATCCTGGATTATGATGTTGTTACGGAGGACAGTCCTCACCTGATTGAGCGCGTAAATCGATATTATTTATCCATTAAACCGCACCGCACGATTGTTTATCCGTATCCCAATCCTCAGGATTTTAAGAAAAAGCTATTCAATGCAACGCTACGTCTGAGTGGTCTATTTAGTTTTCCCCGACAGTTTCCGATGGGCCACCAAATGTATTTCGGCACGAACTGGTTTCAGGCAAAACCTGCCACAGCCCGCTACCTGGTAGAGTTCGCCCGGTCAAACCCATCCTACGTAAAGTTCGCACGCACTACGTTTGTACCCGAAGAATTTTTCTTTCAGACTATTCTCCTGAATGCACCTGACACTATCCGGAGCACCCTTTACAATCATCGCATGACATTCATGCAATGGGACAGACCGGAGGGCAGCTATACCAAACCGATTTCGGTCAATGAGCTACCAGCTATGCTACACTCGGGCAAGTTTTTCGCCCGGAAATTCGATGAAACGGTAGACAGTTAAGTCCTCGATCGCCTGGATCAATGGTTGACAGGTATCACCCCATTGAAAAGACCAGGTGAATAATCATCGTAATCTATCTACCACGCCTTGAAACACATCTCCCTATTGATGACCATGTACATTAATTAAACCCATTCACCTTTCTGAAGCTGCCCTTATAAACAACTACTACCAAGGAGGTAGCTGTTTGATTTAACAACTTCAAAATAAAGACATGGCACAACGAGTGGAGATTAAGTGCATTAACAAAACAGACCGTTATAGTGCACACGAAAGAATTCACACTATTGGGGGGACAAACGGAGACGGAAGTCGCTGGAAAATGAGTGTTGCAGCCGCTATTACAGCGATTGAAAACGGAACCTATGCTTTCTATGTAAATAGGGGTGGCAACTCAGTTGATGTAATAGTTGCTACAAATAACGCAACTAAGTACTTGAAGACGAAAAATGACGGACTACAACCCGACAATCTATTAAGTTTGCCTGAATGCCCCGCTTAATAGGCTGAAAGTATTTGTCGAAGAAGTAATGGTCTTCATGAGCATACAAAAATTTATGCTCATGAAGACCTCTTCCATTATAGTTTGTATTTCCTTTTATTACTACATAGCTGCTGAGTAAAATAAGATATTATCAGGTTTTATCTTCGTTCACACTCCAGTCTTATGATAACCCGCACCTTACCTGTTTACGCAACGGATCATGATTTTTACGATGCACTAAAACGTCGTGATGAAAGCGCATATCAGCTATTTTATGCCGATGTTTTCCCTAAGTTTCAGTACTGGATACTTAGAAATAATGGTACAGATATGGATGCGGAAGATGCTTTTCAGAAAGGATTGATGAATTTTCTACTTAATCTTGAATCAGGAAAATATGAGTTTCAAGAAAGTACACGTGTTACTACGGTGGCATTCGAGTATTGCAAAAAAGTCTGGTTTACGGAATTAGGCTCTGCTCGATTGAAATACCGCGGAGTTATGCCTGATCATATAGATACAGCAGATACCAGGGACGTAATCAAGGATTTGGAGCGAAAGGATACTATCAATTCCGTTCAGCTAGCGCTACGACAGCTTAAAGAAGATTGCCGAAAATTACTCGAATGGTTTTACGTAGACGACGTATCCTTACGAGAAATTGCAGATCGACTTGGAATGAAAGAAGAGTCGATTAAATCAAAACGATACCAATGCGCCGAAAAGTTGAAAGGTTTCTTACCTGCAAACCGCTAAGCAATCAGAACTATGAGATTGACGGAAGAACAATATGAATTAATTGAGGCTTATCTAAAAAACGAACTATCACCAACGGATCGGACTTCATTTGAGGTCGACATACGGGCTGATGAAGCACTTCAGATGGAGGTTGATCGTCAGCGCGACATTCGGATGGGCTTACAAGCTTTAGGCATCCAGCGAGCGCTTCAACGAGCAAAAACGCAGTATGAAGCATCACTTCCAACAGCTACGTCAGCCACCCCGAAACTAACCGTTGTGCGGTCAGTATCTTCGTGGCGGTATTGGGCTGCGGCAGCTTCGGTGGTAGTCGTTTTGGGCATTGGCTATTACGCGTATCAGCAAACCGAAAGCCGACAAACCGATCTGGCCTATACCGAAACGGCTATTTCTGGCACTAACGATGAGCTTATAAAAAGCTTCCCTTCTGAGCATATTGCACCTGAAACGCGTACCCAATTTTTAGCCGCGTTTAAAAACTATGAGGCCGGAAAGTATGATCAGGTCATTGAGCAACTCAAAACGCTGCCCGACGACAAACAGACGATTCATTATAAGGACTACTTTTTAGGCTTAAGCTACCTGGCCAATAAACAACCAAATCAGGCAATTCCTCTGTTGATAGAAGCGCAGGAAACTCCTTTGCCCGAACTCCGACAGAAAGTAGAATGGTTTTTAGCATTGGCTTACGTCAAGAATAACCAAAAAAGGTTGGCCTTTCCCATCCTGAAACGAATCAGTACGGAAAAAGCCAACCCTTTTAAAGCCCTAGCACAAAAAGTACTGAACAGGATTCACTAGTCTGATTTTATTGATTGAACAACGTTTGTACTTCGCTATCTGTCAATACCCGACGATACATACGAATATCGTCTAGCGCTCCATAAAAATAATTAGTATCACTTTTTCCTTGTGCTCCAAATTTCAACTCCCCACCAGGGCAATAATCTATACCATTAGCAGAGAAATCGGTTTTTGTGTACAATAATTGTCCGTTTATGTACATGCGCCCAACTGTTCCACTGTATGTAAATACAATGTGATACCATTTATTAAGTTCAATTCCACTAGCGACCGTAAGTGTCTGCCATTTACCACTTTGACATTGACTTCCTTGTTTGATGTCAGTGTTTATTGTAATACCTGGAGCACCTATCGTAGGTCGAATTAGCGCACTGTACATTTCTGAAGTGCCGTTAACGAAATTTGATTTATTATAAATCTGCATCCATCCGGTCGGATCAAGCGAAAGTGAAATAGGCTTAATCCATATACTAATAGATATAGCATTGGTCTGATTTAGTGTAGGGCTGTCATTCATGTATAAATAATCGCCTAGGCCATTTAATAGAATAGCCGCGTTTGACTTTCCTTTACGATCACTAGTAAATGTAGGGTTGCCAACTGGGTTTACATTGTTGTTATTCCCGCTGATGTCAGAGCGCGAACCATCAGTGAATGACACTGAAGCAATTAAATCTTGAACTAATGTGTCTACTTGCGTCGTAAGAGACTGTACTGAGCTATATTTATAAGTCCCATCTGGAAGCTTAGCATAAGCACAGTAATAATACCGAGTGTTTGGAGTCAAGTTGGCCAAATCCACGTTTATATTAGCTCCAGCTGCAGGATTGGCTATAGCTTTGGTCATTGAATTCTCTGCTCTTGGCGTAGTATTGCTCGATGAATAGCAAATGCCGTATTCAATGGCAGCCGGATTGCCTACATTGAGTATTACCATACCAACCGTACTCGTCGTAACCCCTAACGTTGGTGAACCTGCAACACTGACCGAAGGCTCGGACCCAGTTTTGAACGTTTGTACTGGATCAGAGTACCCCATCTTGGAAGAAGAATTAACTGCAAAACTGCGAACGTAGTAAGTTGTATTCGGCTGAAGGTTAGGCAGTGCGAATTGAACAGGTGTATTTATATCTATATCCCCTGGCTTATCAACTACATATACACTGTCCTTGCCCAATTCTGGGTTCATATTAATCCTTGAATAACAGATACCATATCGAGAAATATTGGCATTTCCTTTGGACGTTACAGTCATACCAAACACTGCGGAATTAAGTGAAATACTAGTAGCTGTTTGTAAACTTACTGTCGGTGAAGAGGCATCAGCTACTGAAACAGGAAACGATGCTATTGTTTCTTGCCCACAGGAATTGGACAGAGTAGCTTTGGCCGTGTAGGTTCCTGACGTTGGATATGTATAGGTGGCTGTTAATCCAGTAGTTGCAGTAGTGCTTCCATTGCCAAAATCCCAGGTTACTTTATCAATCGTTCCAGTACTATTTGTAATTGAAAAATCAACCTTACGTTGCTGTGGTTGCGCCGTTAGTGTACCCGACGGTTTCACACAGTTACGTTGAGTTTTACGCGTGGGTAACTCCCATTTGTCGCAGCTTAAAAGTAGACTCGAAATAAGGCAGGCGAACGCAACGCTTGCTAAAAAAGTGAATATCGTCTTCATTATTAATCGGAAAGGTCGCCTTGTGTGGATAAAATCAGAATGTATAACGGACAGCTAAGCCCCACGACTGGGAGGATGGATGGATGTTTAAAGCGGTCTTGCGAGGTTTCGGCTTATGAACCAGCAAGTACACTTCGGCAATAGTGGCTACCGCAGCAACGCCAATACAGGCTGTAAATAAACCGTTCTTCTGTTTGGCAGATTCGGCAGCATTATAGGCGTCGTTATACTGACGGAAGGTATCAGGATTGTCTATAATACCAGTACCACTAGGATCGGCCGACTTACTAATCTGATTGAGCGCGTCTATTTTAGTCTGATAATCACTACGTAGCAATACGGCAAACGCACCTGCGCCAACAGCAACGATTCCCGTAAATACTTTTAAGCCAATATGTTTGGAGTACTTAGGCCGCAGAAGGTCGTCAATAGTCCGAACTTGAATTAGTAGCGTTTCCTTTTTAGTCGTGTTGGCAAACTTGATGGCTTCTGTATAATTATTCCTGGCGTCCTGATACCGTTTCTGATTGAATAGCTGATTCCCTTCACGCTCGTAATAATCGGCAAACTGATTTTTAGTGATAGCATCGTCGGGGTTGAGATTCAGCAGTTGACTCAACAGGTCAACTACCTGTGTGTTTTTGCCCTGCCGTGTTGCATCCTCAACCTTTTGACGTAGTGCTAATCCGGTTGCACATTCTTCAATCTGCTCTTTAGCATACTTATCATTTTCAAAACCGGGCACTTCCAGACAGTTCTGATATTGCCGTTTGGCCTCGAAATACTTGCCTTCTCTAAAAAAATCGTCACCTCGTTTTTTGTATCGGTCGTATTCATCATCGACAGTAACAGACGATGTTGACGTACCACCCAATACGTTAATGGACGGTGAAAAAACAAATGACAGGAAGAGGAATAGAATGAACTGGTGTAGTGGTTTATTCATAAAATTGGATTACTAATTGGTGCATTGTTTGATTTTTCGGCGAACTTCTTCGGTGTCTTTCAGCGCCTGCGCTACCTGATACCAGCCTTTTGCTCCTTCTAATTCATCACGATCAAAAATTCTATTCGCGATTGTCATATAGGAGGCATAGGCAGCATCGGCCTTCGCTGTGTTCAGGTCTTGCTCTTTTGCCAGCGAACGAGCATTTGTAAAGTTGTCTATAGCTTTTCCCTTATTATTTCCCTTCGAAATTGCCTGCTGTCCATCTTCAATAAGTTGGTCATATTTATTCTGGGCTTCCAGTTTAGCATTCGTCAGATTTTCTTTGAGAATTGGCTCAGCAGGTTTTAATTTTTCTGTTTCTGGAGTTGGGGCAACTACTTTTGGTAGTACTGGTGCTAGCGTAACATTTTCGGCCGCTTTCTTCTGGATTTCTTTTAATGCTGCCGTATGCAATGCCGATACATCCTGGCGTGTAGGATCAAGTTTCATTGCTCCTTCAGTTAGGATTAAAACTTTTTCGAAATCTTTTATTCGATAAGCTCGTCTTGCCTTGTCGAGTTTTTCGTTAACATGTTTATCTATTTCACCTTTTGTCTCACCGTGGGGTTCTATAATGGTTTTCCCTGTAGTTGGTGGAGAGACAGGTTTAGTATCAATGGGGGGAATAACAGTTGCGGTTAATACTTGCTCAGGCTTCTGCTTCTCCCCTGTTTCTGCTGTACCCCTCAAATTAATATACAGCGCAAACCCACTTATTGCTACCGCCACAGGAACCACAATTCGCCAAGGGAAAGTCCGACTCGTCGGATTAACTATTGGTGGGGCAACAATAGCCTTAGGCGATGCTGCACTTTGAAAAGTCGGATTTGTATTTTTTATTACAGGAGTAACAGTTTCAAAACCTGAAGTTGATTTTGTGGCTGTTTTAACAATAATTGGTGCACTTGGCGCTACGTAGACATCCGTGCGTTCTTCCTGATAGGCATCCGTTAATTCTGACTCCGCAACGACAGGCTTGGGGCGAAGTTTCTCTATGCAAAAAGCTAAGCCACGAGCGGCTGTTTCCTGAGTAGGAGTAAGCTGTAGCACCTGCTCATAGCGGATCTTTGCATCTTCAAACTGTTGGTGCGCAATTAGAACATCAGCCTCGGTTAATAAACTCTCTATATGCTGCCGGTCAAGAGCAGCTTTACATTCAGCGATTCCTTTTTCAGCTTCCGGATGCTGCTCTCGCTTTCCAAGCACTTGCTCATATAACGAAATAGCCTGATTGTAATCATGGTGATTAACTAGCTTTTGGGCCTCCTCCATTAGTTGTGGAATACCGTCCAGCAAATCCAGCAACTCTGTTTCTTTACGAGCCCGCTTATGAATATCACGGACTAAACAGCGCCGAATCATAGACTGGTAGGGTTCGCTAACCTGATGTAGGCGAGCAGGCAACTCAACCGTTATGATTTTCTTTTCTATCTCGCGCCGAACAGATTGTTCACTAGCGTTCCTTAAGTCAGATCGAAAGGGTTTCTCGCCCGTAAGCATTTCGTACAGGATAATGCCAAAAGCCCACAGGTCAAGGTTGAAACTAACCTTGCTGCCTTCAATCTGTTCTGGAGCCTTATACGATGGCGTACCACGGCCGTCGCTCAGATCGAAATCTGAACTATCCAGTTCGTCATCACTTACCAATTTACTTAGGCCAAAATCAGCGATTTTAGGGATAAAGCGCCCAGCATTATCGCGGGAAATTAGAATGTTAGCCGGTTTAAAATCGCGGTGAACGATGCGATGACGATGTAAATGTTGCAGTCCCAATAGGATACCCCGCGTAATATCATAAATCTGATTAGCTGTCAACTTCACGTGCCGGAGCAAATCAGCCAGATTACCATCCGGGTAGTACTTCATGATGGCAAAGTCACTGACACTCGTATCGGTTTCAAGTCGATGGCAGGCATCATACCGGGCAATATTAGTCTGACGGGGAACGCTTTGGGCTAGTTCAACTTCAGCTTTTAGCGACCTTATGTCATTCCCTTTGAATTCACTGATTTTAATGGCAACCCACTCGGTATCAACCTGATCTTCAACTTTAATGACACGGCCATAAGAACCACTACCCAATAAAGCCCCTTGATCGTTTGGGCGGATTGGATAGCGTCGTTTAAATTCTTGAAATGAAGTAAACGTTTGAGCCATAGTTTACAATTATATTATACTATCTATGTAAAAAGTTATAATTCAAAGATAAGATAAAGCCAGGCTATCTGGAAACCGACCATAGAATACCGGAGCCTGACGCCCCCGCGTTGTTTGCCGGACATAAGGAGACACGTAGCGATGAAGCTCGCGTATGGTTACAATTTTATCGTGATCAAGATCAGCTTTCCCGTAGAGACCTTTCAATAAATAGTGGGTGAACGCTCCCCCCGCCAACTGACTAGTCTCAATCGCGTACTGGGTCGACCGACTGGCCAGTAACATAGCTACATTACTAGTGGAGCCAGTTTCTTTCGTGATCACCTGTGCTACGTTACGTTGCTTTGTCTGCTGAGTCATACTACCCGACAGGCAAGCATCGGCAATACACAATTTGGTCGTTGCCTTTGACGCATGAAAAGCGGATTTAATGTCGCGATGCGTCAATAATTTATTTGTACATCCGGGCACGACATCATAAGGCACAAAACTATCTGGTAAGCCATGACCTGAGAAATAGAGAATAATACGGTCACCTGCGTCAGCATCGCGAAACAAGGTTAATGCCAGTCGAATATTTGTCCAGGTTGCCTGTTGGTTTGTTAGAAGCCGAATATGAGAAGCCGCTACGTTACCCCCCGATTTGCTTCGCAGAAATTGAACGACCTGTCGGGCATCTCTATCCGCGAAATGTAGATCCCCTGTTGCATAAGAAAGAGCCTTATAATCAGAAATCCCCACGACCACTGCATAGGTCCGTCCAATGGCCATTGTCTGGACATTGAACCATAAGCATAAACCCAGTAGCCAATACGTTAGCATAAATATTGGGAAGTACTAACCGTTTCCGTTAGTTCTGACTGTAAAACACTGTTGATACTTATCAAATAGCCTGAATAGTTATCCTTTGTCTGCCCATCACATAGCGCGACTAACGACGCCATTTTCGCCTGATCGGGCATACTGCCAGCTACTATGGTTTCCAAGGCATATTCGTCTACTTGTTCTAATACGCCATCGGTACACATAAAGAAGTAGTCTCCTGGCCGGATATCGGTTATACTAGTTACGTCCGGTATTACGCGAGTTGATAAACTCGGGCTTTCGCCGGAATTTAACACTACAGCCCGACTAAGTCGATTGCGCCAGGGATGTGTTTGCGCCTGTATGGCTGTAATAACCCCCGCTTCCACCATATCATTTACCTGCTTGTGGTCTTTCGTCTGAAAAATCACCTTCCCCGCTCGTAGCTGATAAATCCGACTATCGCCAATATGCGCTACTGTAACGCCGTAGTGATGAAATTGAAGTAAGGCTAGTGTTGATCCCATTCGATTGATCAGCGAATGCTGTCGCAAATAGTCATGATAGGCCCTATAAACCTGATCGAGAGCGGCCTGCAAATGCACCAGATCAAAAACAGGATATCCCATTGACTCCGCATAGTTTGCTACACCCTGACACAGCAATTGACTAGCGACCTCTCCTCTATCGGCACCACCCATTCCGTCACAAACGACGAATAACTGTGTCTGCTCGTCGGCGGTGTTCCCATCAGGAAATAATGTATCCTGATTAATGGACCGTTGTCCAATGTGGGAAAAAGCAAAGGGTAAATTTGACTTAATAAGCATAAGTTACTCAGTACGATCGGGATTAAATGCCAGGTCAACTTTATACGTTTCAAGCATAGCAGCAGGAATTACAAAATGAGTCAGGCGAAAACTGTCAATTCCACCTAAGGTTATAATGCCTTCATTTTCAACATCAATGTTCTCTGTTTTCTGTAGTTGGATGCCGTTTAAAAACGTACCATTGAGACTGTACTTCATTTCCTGTTGATTGCCATCCATGGCCCCATCCTGAAGCTGATAACGTAATTGACCGCTCCACTTATCGAACGTAACGGTTAATGTGCAATGTCGACGGCTAATAAAACATCGCCCGTTGTGTACAAGACGTTCTACCTGAATAGTACATGAGTCCGCTGTACCAATAATGTTACAGCCCCATTGCAGCGGATATATTTTTTCGGGCTTGCCCATATAAGTCAACTGACCAAAATCCGGCAACCCCTGTGCAATGGCGTCATCATACTGAAACGCCGTTCGTAGGTCATTAATCGCACCACACCCAACATGTGAGCAAGTAATCGATCCCCGCTCCGCATCGGCAGCCCGAACCATAATCCGTCGACCACATTTCTTGCAATCAATAAGTGTTATTTTGAATCCGCTCATATGCATTATTCATCCATATCGTGTACATCGCCATTATTGACATACGTATCATCGTCTGGTTGA
The DNA here is from genome assembly GCF_054777855.1 of Spirosoma jeollabukense. Taxonomy (NCBI): domain Bacteria; kingdom Pseudomonadati; phylum Bacteroidota; class Cytophagia; order Cytophagales; family Cytophagaceae; genus Spirosoma; species Spirosoma jeollabukense. Next base: position 5,144 of record NZ_BAAHAD010000002.1, on the reverse strand, counting down.
TGTGCATCAGCCATGTAGATAGTATCCTCATCATCGGCTTCGTGCGACTCCTCAATAGTATCTATTACTGGGATTGGGGTAGATGCATCCTGTGTTGAGACATCCGGTGTGAGGATTGAATCGACCACTTCTTTTGACATGCTTTCTTCCAGGCTCTGACTAAACTGATCATTAGAAAGCACAAATGCGTGATCAACTTGGACTACTCCAGTCAATTCACCATCTAGTGAGTCATAGCGGTAGACGGTATCTAAACCCTGATCACCAGTCGCATCCACGACCCGGTAGGTGTGCCCATCAGCTCCATCCATGACCAACGTATCAATAATGCCATCCTGATCGAAATCAAGCCCCATTACGCGCTGGCCATTCAAATAGCCTTCAATAATGGTAGGTTCCGGTGCTGGTACTGTTTGAGTTGGAACGTCGCTCTTAATGATAGTAGTCGGGTCGTATGACTTAACTGGTAGTTGCTCATGCGTAACTAGTTCGGTAAAATCCAGCCGCTGCTGTATGGACAATTCATTCCATTCGTCCTTCAGAAACGTATTATACCAGTGACCATGCCAGCCAAACACGCCAAACATACCGACTTCACTACGAGCTGCGGCAAAGGCTTCCTCAAACGACATCGTGTCCGTTACTTTTCCCGCTACATCAATTTCACGTGGCAGTTGTATAAAAGACTCCTTTAGTACATCGGGCATTTCAAAAGGTATTCCGTCTTTGGAGCTATGTTCCTTAATCTTTTGTACGACTGCCCAGGCGGCTCCTCCTAATAGCATAGCAGCCGCTGATATTCCCAATCGTTTCTTTTGTACAGTATTCAGACCACTTTTGGTTGACGTAGTGGATTGGGCTAATGGATACGTATCGGTTTGTAAGTCAGTTTGGTCAGAAAGTTGTGCCATGGTAGCTTGAAACAGGTAAAGGTGAATGATGTCTATTTATCTGACTTATCTGGAAAAGGTGAATGAGAATAGCGAAGTTTTTTATTTGACCCAAATAGCCTGACAACGCCGACAGGTTTTCTGCTGAGCCAGTAATTCCCATTCTCGCCTTATAAAGGGATCACGGCAGGTTGGATTAGGGCACCGATACTTCTCTTTATACTCCTTGTCAATGATTTCTAACTTTTCGTCTATTGACAAAAAGGTCGAGCATAGGGTTGGTATTAACATGCTTAACCCAGCACCTGACATTATCTGAATAAAAGGTAAAGCGCCACCACCTGTTGTCAATACAGCACTTACTCCAATAAGAGAGGATAGAATAACGCTACCCGTTCGAATCATTTTTTCTCGGTTTCGACAATCCTTCCGAAGTTTTGGATACTGATTATATACTTGCTGAAGCTCGGCAAACTCACTTGTAAAATCTAGCGGGGCTTTTTCCTCAGTTGGATTAGGGTTACTAACCGCCTGAGCTGATTGGCCTAACGCTACCTGTTTAGCTGGGTTGATAGTTAAGAAATCAAGTAGTTGATCAACTGTATAATTTGTGTCAGCTAACCGTATTATATCTTTCCTGTCAATGACTTTGCGAGTAATTCGCATGTGGTTGACGAACGTACCATTTTTACTCGCGAGGTCCTCTAGTACAAAGCTGGTATCTGTACACTTAATTAAACGCGCATGCTGTCCACTTACCTTTCCATTGGTGATTATAATTGCATTATCCATCTTTCGCCCAATAGTAAAAATGGGTAGTTGGCTCAAATTATCAATCAGATGTTCAATTTGCTCTTCGCCAGAACTTACTATCGAAGCCATAGAGACGTATATTAATTAATGGACAATCCCTTGATCAGCTTTAAAGATTGTTACTTCCCAGGTACATCAGTAAAAGCTGGAAAATATATTAGCCCATAAGCTTTTAGTAACGAATCACTATCCTTTGGCGTAAAATACGATCATCGGCGGTTTGTACCTCGGCTACATACGTACCACTCTCCAGGTTATCCAGCCCAATTGAAAAACTATTCCTTGCCACTCCGCTCCAGCTCTTGACCGCCTTACCCAGAATATCTCGAATTATGATACCTGTAAAGGTGATTTTGTCGGCAGTGAAATGTAGCAGCCGATCTGTCAGCAGTGGGTTAGGATACATTTGTACAGCAGGTTCGCTTGGTTCCACACCTAATATCAATGGTCGAGCGCTCGCAATATTACTATAGGGCGATTCTGATGCATTTGTATACAGGCGAAGTCGATAATAATACGTCCCTAAAGGGTCGGGCAAAGTAGCATCATTATAAATTGCAGTTGTCCCATTCAGTGAGGCAATCTTTATAAAATTAGTCGGTGCACCATTGGCCCGTTCCAGAATCTGATTTTGATCGGCAGATGGACTTGTCCAGGTTAACTGAACTTGTTTATCCGATAGAGCCTTCGCCGATAGGGATGTCACTGGCGCTAGCGCGTCGGCAATTGGTACCTCATCAAATGAAAAAGCTCTCATACCACGTGTATTCCGAAGGGTTGGCCCATCATAAAAAGCGGAGAAGTTGTCAGAGAAAAAAGCAGGTAAATAACGAATGGTCTTAGCCCTAGCAGAGGCAAAAAGACTCAATATAATACGATTACCACTAGCCGATCCATTAGTAACCCACCATGGATTACCATCGAGCGAAAAGTAATCTTTTTGGTAGCGTGTAACTACTTTTGCGCCCGTCTTTGTATTGTAAAGTGTCGTATCACCTTGCCAGACCATTTGCATCTGGTCGTCAAAAACCAGCGTAATCGTATCCTTTCGGGCATTGTAGAATGCTTTCTTAATATCGGGCGAATTGATTTGAATCGTATCTTTTGAACCATATACATCACGGGCTATCTGCCGGAACTGCTCAAATGCTAATCGCTGATAGCTAGCAGGAGTGTAATGTATACCGTCGTAACCGGGTGTTCCTACAGTTGCAATAGTTTCTACATTTTTAAACAAAAATTTTGTTCGTCGTTGAAAATCACGCAAGGCGGCAGAACCATTCTGTGGATTAGCCAAAATGTTAATTTGGCCTACATAGAGACGAACATCACCGTAGTCTTCCCTGAATTGATTATACAACACTTTGAATTTCTCATCATATCCGGCTGGATTTCCTCCTGTCTCTGCTTCCCCCTGCCGCCAGATAATAGCTTTAGCTTGCTTAGCTACGTTGGCCCACTGCGCTCGGTAGAGTAATTGTCCATAAGCGGAAAAAGTATTTGCATGGTTATTAGGGTCACGGGCTATCAAATCGTCAATATTCGCACCGCCCACCGCTCCATTCAGCACACAAGTTGGAATACCATAGGTCTGAAGAATTAACTTCTGCAAAGTAAGTCCTATTGCTCCTACACTACGATAAGGCTGTTTAGCTGGATACCAGGCCATTTCAGCGGGTATATTTTTCGATGAGTCAGGATAGGTACAGGTACGTAAGTAGGTATCATCAAAATTAGTAGAATACGTAGTGTCAAGACCTGCCCAGCCTAAAGCATTAGATTGACCATGTATGATATATACATCTCCACAAACAATCCGCTTACGCTCGGCGACAAGGGTCGAATCAGATCCTTTATACAGATAAATCCGGAACGAATATTCAACTGGCTCAGCCTTAATGACTGTGCTTAATCTAAACACGGTATTACTAGATGCTGGCACAATAGACTGACTAACTACTTTAGACACAGTTTTATCACGCAATACTTGCATGGCAATTTTTGCATAGCCAGTACTATTTACGGTACCACTTACAGTAACTTCGGCTTGACTATTAGCATCACGTGGATATAATTGCAGATCGCGGGGTATTTGATTAAAGGTTACTTGAGCACTCGCGCAGAAACAGTATAAAGAGAAAAAAAGGCTCGTACACAGTTTATTCATAGGCTTTCTTTTGGCACAAAGTTATTAGATGGTTAATTAGTGTATACTGAGCTGAACAAGTCGGCAATAGAAGAAAACAAAAAAGTATAATGAAGGCGAAGTAGGTAAAGGGATGTTCATGGGTGTGGTATTTCTAACAAAGAAGGCGCATCCTTTCAGTTATTCTTACTGAATTTATTAATCGGTCATAAAAATGGGGCGAATTGACAAGAATTCAGGGTGAATGGTAAATACGCTTTACCTAATTAGTAGAAGTAGAAGCAATAGCTCGGGCGAAAGCATACTATATGATTACATATTATGACTGAAACGGGGCGGGTCAAAAGCGACTGTTAGATATTGACCCGTTTAATACTCTTATACTCCTTTGAATAAACTGCCCTATATGTTTCAACCGCCGTGCAAACCGGCATAAACATAAAAAAGCCAGTCAATCTTTCGACTAACTGGCTGATTATCTGGGATTATGAATGTCGGGGTGGCAGGATTCGAACCTACGACCTCCTGCTCCCAAAGCGTGATATTTAGGTTAATTATCGTTTATTTCTCTTTGTTAAATACCTAAAAATCAGCCATTTAATTAATATTAACTTATTATCCTTTATTGTAGGTACAACACCATTTATTATATTTGTTGTACCTAACGTTGTACCTAAAAGCGTTGGGTACAACAATGGGACGGACAACGGAATCTAAAGAAGGAAAGGCAACCGTAAAGGTAATTTACCGTAACGTTAAAACCCTTGCTGATGGGTCTCATCCGTTTTGGCTTCGTATTACCAAAAGCCGAAAAACAACCTATGTGGCTACCGGATTCAGTTTGCATCCGAAGTATTGGAATGACAATTATAGTAGCTATCGAGATGCTATACGTAAGAGCTACCCAGAACCATACCGGAACGACCTAATTATTGATCTGTGAGTAGGCTTGTAAAGATTGCCTCTTTGGTTCTGTATGGCAGCATACAAACCATCTGACTACGAATTGTTACGTCGGCGATGTGCCGAATTGAAAGGCCAAGGCTGGAAGCAGTCTAAAATTGCTCAAGCATTGGGACTTACTGAGGGCTGGGTCAGTCGAACCCTGACCAAATATCGCCAGCAGGGCCAGGCTGGTTTAGCTTGGCGAAGGCCCAGTGGACCCGACTGTCGTTTAACCGATCAACAAGTCGTCCAACTGCTTGCTGAACTCAACAAAGGAACTGAGCATCATGGGTTTTCGGGAGCGGTTTGGACTCGACCTCGGGTGAATGACGTGATCAAGAATCGGACCG